>CBDDTI010000108.1:0-21564 GCA_965233585.1 bacterium | reverse complement strand
TTTTGTTTTGTTTTTGTTGGTGCTGTTGTTGGGGAGTAGGTTGTCACAAGTGTTGCTGGCAAAGGTGATGACAGTGAGGAAGCTGTGCATCAGCTACACGATGTGCATGTGATCCATGTATTATATGGAACTTCTGCAGCTGTTTCTTGGGATGTAAGCGTTTATCTGATTTTTTTTTTCCTCGCCCCTTCTTCCCCTTTCCTCCTGCATTGTTTTTGCTTTGCTTTGCTCATTGGAGCACGTTTGCATACTTATTAGGTTTGAATCTTGAATCTACATGCTATCTCTTCGACCAAGTGGCAAGGTCTTTTCTTTTGTGCTGCAGCCTGTGATTTCACCCTGGCACCTTTGGCATATGATTTCTCACCTATTACCTGTTGAATGTTTCCAATTTTGGATCAAGTCCTGTGTTCAATTCGCCCGTCGCGGACATGGGCCGTATGGTGGGTGATAATCTGCCCCCTGATCTAAAAGTACAGCTACAGAATTCTATGAGAAGCTTTTGTCGGCCAAGGACAGGCACTACTATGTTTGGCAGCAGTAGTCATAAAGGCACCCAAGTCACAGTGCCTATATCCGGCATTCAAACACAAGCATCCCTGAATACTGTGCCTGACGGAAGAGTTCAAATGAAAGCCACAGATGTACCTCCTTCTTGGGCGTTGACGTGGGCCCAGGAGATTGAGAATGACGCAGGGGATTCGGCCCCGCTCTGGGCTTCCATCTGGGCAGATGAAATTGAGAAACAGGAGAGTACCCTGCGAAGTGTGCAGGTGAAATGGGAGGAAGCTGAGCAATGGGCAAAGGAACTCACAGAGGAGTGGGAGCGCACAAGGTCCCGCTCTCCTTTGCGCAGGGTCCGGTGTGCCTCACTGAAAGAGATCCACTGCAATGATCCTGTTGACAAAGAGAGTCTTCTGCCTTCAGTTGATACGTTGTTAGACCAAGCCAAGACTGCCCAGTATTTGCGATCCAAAGCATCAATTGCGGCGGATGAATGTCATAGAGTTGTGAAGCCAGGCACCAAAATTTCACAGGTCACGGATGCAGCTGCATTGTTGCTCTCTGCTAATCTGTATGGCCCGCCTCATGTCACAAAGGATCATATGACCGAGGGTAAAGTGACCGGTATTCTGGTAAAGCCAAATTTTGGCGGCAGCGTGTCTTTGTACTTGAGGACAGGAAAGATCATTGTAGATGGAAATTCGCAGGCCAGGACCAAATTGGTCAAGTTGTTGGATAGTATTTCTGTTTCTTGCACTGCTTTAGCTAAAGTAGGTGCTGAGCTTCCTTCCGTGGATGCCGTCCGTGCGACGTGGACGTCCAAGTAGTTGCCCTGATTTTTGCAATTTCTAATTGAATGGATGACTTTCCGTTTGGATGGTTGTAGGCTGTGTCGTGTACATACGCCAAATTCAGGTATCACTTTCTTGTTTCCGGCGCGCAGGGTCAAAAATGATATTATTTTTCTGGTTTCTTTGTGGGTCTTGCCTTTTGTGGGTGTTCTTGCTGTGTTGTGTTCCTTGTTTTCCTTCTCTCTCTCTCTCTTTCTCTCTCTCTCCTCTCTCTTTCGCCCTTTCTCTTTTTTTTCTCTTTCTTTCCTTTTCCTGTCTCCTCCTCGTCTCTTCTTTGTTTCTTCTTCTTGCTGTTTTTTTTTTTTTGGCCTCTTTCTTTCTCCTCCTCTTTGTGTTTCGTCTCGTTTCCCTGTCGGTTTCTCTTGCTGGTTTTGTCTGCTGGCTGGTTTTGTGTTTGTGCTGGCTCAAGCTCCTTGCTGCATGTCATCTTTTTGTGACGAGTTTCTTTCTTTTCTTCGCAGCACCAGTCAGCAATGTGGTCGCCGCCCTGTGAACGTGGCCTTTGCTAGTCTGGTTAAAGCTAGCTGGGATATCCTTTTGAAACATGCCTTGCAAATGCGTGACTCTTTCCCTCGTGTGAGACATCTGGACAACAATGGGCAACGTGCGTTTCACACCTTGAAAGGTGCCCTCTGCGATTCTGTGAGATTTATCACTGCTCAAACTGACTTCCTTTCTTCTCCCGCCTCCGATGATGCTTCTGTGCCTCTTTGCCTCAAACTTGGTTTTGGTTCTCCTTCCACCACTGGATGCTTGGATGCTCAGGGGGTCACTGTTAAGATGCGGGTTTTGCTCCGCCATCCTACTTCCATTCAAGCCGCGTTTGCCAACACAGGCTTGCATGCTATTGGTTTGGCAGGGGTCAGGTTACCTATGGATTTTCGTCTGCCTAGTGACTGCGGATTCAGACTTATTTCTGTGGGTAAGGCTGATTACAACAGTGTTGCGGTTGCATTCCAGACTGACTTTTCGAGTTGCTTCTCGAAAGTTGATGGGATTGGTAGTAACAGGAGGCTCTGGCTGAAAGTTCAGCCTTGTTCAGGCCGCTGCTTCTTTTGGCTGGTATTTTATTTGCCAGCCAATGACGAAGCGCGTTGGCATGAAGAAGTGGATGGTATTGACAGGGATGCCGCAACCATTTTCTCACAGGCAAGTCCACAAATTCCAATTCTGTTTTGGATGGGTGATGCTAATTTGCAGCCTTCGGCAATGGGAAAGGGAGCGGACCCCAAGCCTTCTCGTGACAGACGGTGGGAATCTTTGATTAAGAAGTGGTCTGTGCTTTTGTGGAACCCACCAGGTTTTGGTGGTGTGCCATGCTCCCTTTTTCTTCCACGTCGGCGGAAAACGGTATCTTTGGTACCTTCTGATACTCACCACTGTAACGGCGGACCTGGTGTAAGTAGAACTCTTGATCTTGTTTATGGATCTCCTGATCTTTCCGGCTCTGTGGTTATTCACAATTCTTTGCATTGTAAAGAGGCAGGTTGTGACTGGGACGATTGTTTTGGATTTACAGGTAGTGACCATTTTCTTTTGGACGTCACGTTTGAAGATGTGAGTGTGAGATTGGATGAGCCAAGTGCGATCAAAATGCCCCATCATTGGCACGAGTCAAGTCTGTGGGAGCATGGTTTCAATAGATGCTCTTCTGTTTTGCTGGGCCTTGACGAGTTAGTCCGCACTTTCCAGGAGATGGTTCAACCTAGCGTTTTCCGTAAAGCCTGTCTGCCTGATTGGGTAGTGTGGGCGGTGGAAGTGCTCACGTTATTACTTTGTGTTGTGGAATCCTGTGTGCGAGATGGCTGGGTGCTCTTTGCCGACCTTGAGGGCCGGAAACGAAAGAGGCAGTCCCAACAGAACCTAGTTTTCAGTGACGAAGATGACTTTGAGGCAATGTTGCTCAGGAACCAAAGAGACCATGGCTGGCCCCAGTCCTGCGTCAAGACTTGTCTCAAGTGGCTCAAACCTCTTACTCATGATCCTCCTGGTAGGTTACAGTGTGACGGTACCCTTCTTTCAAGGGCGGACAGTCACCAAGCCTGGGTCCATCATCTTACGTTACAAGGAAGTTGGCCAATTTCTTTCAACCAATCTTTCCATGATAGTATTGAAAGTGCAGCTGCCAAACAGGTCCAAAGTGCGAGGGCTCACATTGGCCAAGGTGTTTTTGATGGCCGGATTGATGACGCTGAGTGGCACAGGGCTGCAGAAAGAATCAACACTTCAAGAGCTTGTACACCCTTTTTGCTCCACAGGCTTCTGTTGAAATGCGCTAACTCTTCTTGGTGGTCTGTGGCTTCGAATTTGCAAAACCTATGTGGGCCCTCTTCCTTATGCTACCGTCCGTTTTTATGGAGATTTCGTTTCTTAACCACTGTTTTCAAGAAAGGTGCAATTGCCCACGCCTCTTCCTATCGGTACATCGCTGTTGCTGACCTGCATGGTCTGTTACAAGAGGAATTGCTTTTGCATCGTATAGGAAGTTCTTTGTTCAACTGTGTTGACTCTGTTCAGACGGGGTACAGGTTCGATGTCATGCTTCACCAATTTACCTTGCATACTTTGCAAGATGAATACCGATTCTGGAAACGTGCTTTTATTGAATTTTTTGCTGATTTTGTTCATGCTTTTCCGAGAGCCTGGAGAGCCTTGATTTTAGTTGAAGCTGGTGTTTCTGCTGGTATTAGGGATGGTGCTTTGGCTTTGCTCGCTTCAATCTTGAAAGAAGATTATTGGCGAATTACACTGAGTGGCGATTCTGTGGTTCATAGGTCCCACGGCATTCCTGAAGGCAGCAAATTAGGCCCACCTTGTTTCAACTTGCTCCCAAACACATTGATCAGCAGGCTTCGGCTGGCCAACTGTGGAGTAGCCACGTCGGGCTGGGTGCCTGCAGCTTGGGCTTCCCACAAATGGACCGGCCAAGGGGTACCCAACCAAGCTGAAGCAGCTATTTTGGCAAGGAGGATAGCAAACCAAGAGACGCTTCCACCTGCATCTGCTTTGCGGCAGTCGCCATCTTTGGAAGCAACTTGCGCGCGGGCTTTGGATCTGTGTGATCCTCATAGAATTCCTGTTTTATTTCACGCTGATGATCCAGTGTTTCTCGCTTCCAGTCGAGGTGAGGCTGTGCGGGTCTTATCTATTGTGGCTGACTGGGCACATGATGTCAAGGCTTCTTTGCATCTAGGGTCTAATAAGACAGTTGTGCAAGCTTTCTCTGGAAGCGCAGAAGGGCCGACATTTTTGGCGCAACCTTTGTTTTTTCCGTGCCGTCCTCCAGCCCTCCCTGCTCCTTTGATGCAAGTTTCCTCTCACAAGTGGTTGGGGCTTCGGTGGTCTGTTTCTGGTGAATGGATGCACCATGCTATGGTTACTGTGGCTGCTTGCTCTTCTATGGTGAATTTGTTGTGTTCTTTTATGGATTCCTTTAGAGTTCCACTTGCTGTTGTCGCAGTCCTCTTTGAGTTGAAAGTGGAAGCAACACTGAGATTTGGGCGTTGGTTGTGGGGGCTTTCTTCAGAGGTCCAATGTTTTTTGACTACTACATACGAGAACTGGGCAAGGCAGCTCCTTGGCGCAAAGCCTTGGAATAACGCTGCTAGTTGTCAAGCAGATCTGGGTTGGACTTTTGATGCGTCTGACCGTATTGCTTTTGATATTGCTTCAGTACGGCAGAGACTTTGGACTTTGGAAGGTACCATTGCTGGTCGTCTTTTCCGTTCAAGTCATGTTTCTAATGTTCCCTCATGGGCATCCATCTCTCGTCAATTTCTTGCCAGCAAAGATATCCTTGACTGGCCCACTTGGGTGAGCAGAAGAGCTGCTGAGACTGGGTCCTACAAGCAGTAAGTGAAACATACTTTAATGAAAACTGGAAGTACCTATTTGAAAGACAGTCTGGGGCTCAATTTGCCGTGGAATGTCCTGCTCAGCCAAAGAGCTGTCATTCAAGTCCGACGGGATTATGTTGTTTTTGGGCACGTAAACGGCAAGAAGTCCAAAGCCAGGGTCCAGGAATGCATCTTATGTCAGAAGAGGTATTCTAATGTGAAATTTCACATTGTGAACGCCTGTGCTGGCTTGGTAGATGTCCGAATGCCCTGTCTTGTTTATTTCCCGCAGAGGCTTGATTTTGACATTCATCCAAGCCATCCTGGCTACATGCCGGTGGCCTTGTTTGCTCAGGAACTAGTTCGGCGAGCGCGGTTATTCTGGAAGGAATAAATCAAACAGCTGCAGGTGGCATGGAGCTGTTTGGGCCTTTTACTGAGGTAAGGGTCCTGCAGACTCCATGTTGGGGTCCCTGCTATTCCATGATTGGATGCTGTTGCTGCCTGTTGGAGCCCCCCCAATTTGTCCTTTGGACTTCGAACCAACCAACCAACCATATTCCCCAGTCAGAGTGGATTTTCCACTGAAACAAACAAAAAAAACAAACACCCTCAACACACGCAGGAAAACACGTCAATTGGAAAAAATAGGAAAATCATCACATATTAGCCATAGGAAACCTGGAACCTGAAAGAACCCCATCTGGAAAAAATGGAAAACCTGAAGCCGGACCAAGCCCGAGCGCCCCTGAGCTGTTCCCGCCGGCGCCAGCAAACTCGCGTCATCGAACTCGCAGGAGGCTCCTGCAAAGGATCATCCCATGTATCGGAAGTGGTTAATATTTCATTTGTGTGGATATATATATATATATATTTAATAGGAAAATCATCTATCACTGGGGATATATTAGGACTAATTATTTACAAGAATGTATATTGATATATATATATATATATCTGGTTGTTAAAATGTGGTTCATCACCTTGACTAGTAAGTCCCCGTTTGTGTTGTGTATCCAATTTGCACATGGATTGTAACTATGCTGGTTGTTAACCACTCACCAAGGTGGATCCTCCAAGTCATCTTTCCAACACCAAATACCCCCCCTTTCTGCAGATCCTCCAAGGAAGATTTCTGCAGAAAAAATCGTCTTAGGTGGAATCAATGGATTCTGATTGGTGGTTGAGCCACCAATCACCCTCTGAAAAATGATGGAGTGAGTTCGTCAGTTGGGATCATGACATTCCCAATATGATGGGAAATTCATAAAATTGATGTTCCAAACCACCAACCAGGGATTGGTTTGCTGGGGAAAATTTTCACCGGAAAAGCCCCATATTTCATGGGGAAAATCTAGATGATTTCCGGTGAAGATTTTCCCTTAAACTTTAAACCAATCCATTGGGGGAAGGGATTGTGCGGTCACTGTTGAACAATATGGAATGTTGAATGGCATATTGCACCAACATATACTGGGAACAAAGTAATTCATGGAAATATCATACAGCTCACCAACAGAGATTTAATGGGGATAGCAGTTTTAGAATGGAAACATGTTGCACCGTTTAGTTCAACTTTGATTTTACGTCTTTGTCTTTTAGTTGATAAATATTAGTAATATATAGTAATATGACATAATATTTAACAATGAATTTGATGGGAAATCTTTCGGTGACATGGTGGATATATCACGAACACCATGATTCCAGTTTGTCTCAAGATGTTGACACAAGAACCAAATATCTGCTGAATGTTAAATTAATTTCCTCTGTTCAAGTGTATTTTTGAGGGTGTATCTCCCCCAGATTCAGTTTTCAGCAATGGGCAAATGAATCAACAATACTTGTGGGGCTGTCAATACATATGAAATACATACTCTTAGCAGATCGTAGCACAACAATGATCATGGGGATAGCATCAAGTCTATGTTCAAGTTACTTGAGAGAGTGAGAAGACCAGCATCAAAAAATGCGGATGTCGGTAATGTTTGGCAGTGAAAAAACAAATGGTACAAATTTGTGAATTGCAGCGATATGGGGCCACAGGGAATCCTCACTACATGCATTTCAGTGAAGCCAGGTCAAACACGTGGAAAGAGGTTGAAAAACTTCCAATCCATCGAGTTTTGCAATCCTTGCCTGCGGAGTAATCAATCACCAAACCTACAAACTGCAGAGGAATTGTTCATTCCTACAGATGATTTTCTGCCAGGAGCACTGCGCCTTATAATTTCATACCACTTCCCTTGGATGCGTCGGAAAAATTCGACCCGTCCGCTCCTTCTTCCGGGATGGTATGCAATCTCTGCAAAAAGACCTGACATCAGTTGATGACAGAGTCACCTCGTGGACACCCCAACTACATGTAGAGTTTGTGTGGGCTGATGGATTGAGATCTGGAGGAACTACAACAAGGGAATGGTCCAAACTGTTGCGCCATCAAACATGGAGCTACCAAAGCCTGTCCTTTCATGGGACTCTTATCCTTTACTGGCTCTACTGACTGTTGAACCCCCATATTCAATGGCCGGTTCAGGAACCAATTGGTTGGAGATACCTACCATATATATATATAAGGCATATTTTTCAGGCCTAAATTTCAGGGAATATCCCCACAAAATATAGCCAGACATATTGTACAGTAATGTACAGTACCTACATTTTAGGATCCTGAAAATCCCATTGAAATGAACATGGGATTAAAAAAATGTGTTTGATATTGTTTGATATTGTTTGATCATATAGCTATGGGAAATGGCCCATTTATAGATGGCTTACATATTTTAAAAAAAAACATCTGAAAAACAAACGGATTCGCCGGCCTGGTATCATTTGCTTTTCCAGCGACGCGTGCCCTGGTAACAATTGAAGACAGCAAATCAATGTCTGCCACAACAGAGTATCATAGGTTTTCATTCATCCCCATACATTTTTTTTAAAAAAAATATAACGTGTTTTTTAAAGAAAAATCGAGTACCCCCAAAAATAAAGTGATTTTTAAAACGTGAGCTAGTGGCTGTAGATAGAAACCAAACAGCTCATATATGGGAAACTTACATCATATCATATGGTTGGTCGGTTGGTTGGTTATGGTTGGTTATGTCCTGACTAATTAGTATCCATGAAATATCCCATAAAGATGGTTGGTACAAGCCCCATTGATGCCCATGAATACCCACATTCACAGATGTTTTGTCCCTATTCTTTCCATCAAATACGATAATAACCACACTGATTACCAGTAGAACGGGTTGGCCCTGATGAAGATTTCATGCTTGGAAGCTGTGATGTAGGGGCCAGCTGGGCATCTCGTCTGTGAACGATTTAAAGAGCTCGTTCTCGGATCTGTGGAGTCCTTGAGCTGCGGTGATCCTGAGCTCCGTCACGCACCGGACTCCCGGGCCGGGTCCTGGAAAAGGCATCAATTCCGAGAGCCATTCATCACAGTTATGGCCATTTATCAGCTATAAGTACTAACATAACCCCATTTATAGAATGTATAGAATGTATAATCCCATAGAAATAACAAGTTATAACTGGTAAATCGCCATAGCTGCATCGATTTTCTGCATCAAAAACGATATTAAGCCCTAACTCTATGGCCACGATTGTTAATGTATATGCTATAAATCCTCTCATCAGAATCCCAGAACTCATCTGTGCTGGAACAAATCATCTCAATACCCTCTGTTAAACGTTTACATAGCTATTGAACATGGCCATAGAAATAGTGGATTTACCCATTAAACATGGTGATTTTCCATAGTTTTTTTTTCCAGAGGGTATATCCCAGAACTCATCTAATTTCCGGTGTCATCCAACATCCGAGAGCACACTTTGAAATCCAGGTTTTCAGGGGAAGTCTCTTCGAACTAAATGGTTGATTTTCCATTGTCGTGTCACTGATTACGTGAGGGTATATATAATCATTACTGGTTGGTGGTATACCTACCCCTCTGAAAAATGATGGCGTTCGTCAGTTGGGATGATGACATTCCCAATATATGGAAACATAAAATTCATGTTCCAAACCACCAACCAGATTTTAATCCCATGATAGGTGCCATGATCAAAGGATGGTATTTCTGAGATACAATCATCACAGCATTCTTGTGCGTCCTTACAATTGAGATATAACTCCCTAGTGGTTTGATGACCATCCCCACATATTTACTGATATTTATTGATATTCAATTTTATTGATGTACTACTATTATCAATTATATATATATATACATATGTAAATGTAACCATTGTAACGGGAGCATAGGCAACAATTATACCCAAATCTTGACCATGGCATATATGGCAGATAGGACATGGAGTTAGTGATTTGTATATCCAGCTATAGGCATAGGGGTTACTAACCAATTCTATAATTGGGTATAAATTCCAACATTTGATTGTGATTGCTAAGTGTTATATCCGACTATATATTCCCATTCACGTTCAATCCCTAGGAATATCCCACAAAACACCACATTGATCCAGTCATTGTACAACATGGCAATATCCCCTCATTTTCCCATTGTTAAACATTATCCAAACTGTAAAACAGTGTCTGGTTGGTGGTATACCTACCCCTCTGAAAAATATGAAAGTGAGTTGGGAGTATTCTTCCCAACATATGGAAAGTCATAAAATTCATGTTCCAAACCACCAGCCAGTTGCAATAACCCACTGAGTTTACGTTATCCCATCTCCCATTCTTCCCGGCAATATGCCCTCATCGAATCCACATGTGGACGGAAATCCCGAACTAGCTGCTGGAGTATTTACCCTGTGGTAATTTAACATAACTATGGAAAATCACAATTTACAGTTAATTATCCCATGAAAAATTGTGATTTTCCATAGTTATGTTAGTTTACCAAAGGGTATATAGATTTATCCTATTATCTTTCCACTACTTACATTTATCATCATTTATCTTATTATCTATCATCCCGTTATTTACAGTGTTTCATATACTTGCCAATAGTTTTTCCAACTGGCGCAGGATTTTTAAACCATCCGTCCATTTAAAAAAAATGTTGATCCCGACACACGACCGCCTCGGAAGGAGCTTCTTGAATCAACGCACTCTCGGAAGGACCGCCGTCACCTAGGCCTCCACCAACGCACTTGGGGGTGGACTGGTGTTACAACTGATCAAAGAAATTATACCTGGTAGATCCTGGTAGATATATCTATATTATATGATAATGTTGGATGGACAATAGTAACACGCGTGCAATAGCTACAAAGAATTGTCAGAATCTGATTTTTCAGCCCCCATTGATGTTAAATTGGGCCTTATTGATTTTAAATTGCAGACATCAATCTTGGTCCAGAGCATCTGCAATAAATTTCGTTCATTCGCAATAGCTACAAAGAATTTTCAGAAAATTTTCAAATTGTTATATTGTTCCAATGCTAAAATGTAAAGGGGCAAATTAATATTTAGGATGGATGCAAGAAAAAAATGAGAACCAATTACAGTTCTGCTGTATTTTTTCCTTCTTCCTTAGTGATTTTAATTGTGGTTGAATGGTTTTAGCTTTTGATTGCATGCTTTTCAAAAGCGAAAAACAAAGCAAAGTTTTACCAAATCCAAAACTTTACCTTGTTCGAAAGAGCTGTTTTCTTTTATTAAAATCCTTTGAACAAATTGCAAATAACAGGTCCACAAAGGGTACCCCCTTGCAGGTCCTTGCATTTGCAATGAAAAATTGGAATTAGCACTTGCAATAAGAAACAACCTTTCTGGCTCTAGCAGGCATTTTTTCACTTTTTCCTTTGTGTTTTTTTAATTGTGGTTGAATGGTTTTTAAGTGTGATTGCTTGCATGTTTTTCAAAAGCAAAAACAAAGCAAACCTTTACCAAATCCAAAACTTGACCTTGCTCAAAAAAAAGGGTTTCTTTATTAAAATCTGTCTAAAAAATCCAACAAGATGCAGCCCACGAACCCGAATGCTCACACGTATGTTACTGGTACAGATGTCAAAACACATGGATATGCAGTCACGCACAATACCTTTCTGCAATAGTTTAGTTGAACAGTCTTGTACATGTTTCCCTTGTTACCAGTCTGCAGTGTGGAGTGGAAAGTGTAGAGTGTGGAGTGTGGAGTGTGAAGTAAGGAGTGTGGAGTGTAAAGTGTGGAGTGGGGAGTGTAGAGTGTGTAAAGTGTAGAATGCGGAGTGTAAAGTGTAGAGTGTGGAGTATGGAGTGTAAAGTGTAGAGTGTGGAGTGTAGAGTGTGGAGTGTGGAGTGTAGGGTCTAGAGTGTGGGGTGAGGAGTGTAAAGTGCAAAGTGTGGAGTGTGGGGTGTAAAGTGAGGAGTGTAAAGTGTGGAGTGAGGAGCGTGGAGTTTGTAAATTGTAGAGTGTGAAGTGTAGAGTGTAAAGTGTAGAGTGTAAAGTGTGGAGTGTAAAAAGGTGGAGTGTGGAGTGTAAAGTGTAGAGTGTGGAGTGAGGAGTGTAAAGTGTGGACTGAGGAGTGTAAAGTGTGGAGTGTGGAGTGTAAAGTGTGGAGTGTAAAGTGTGGAGTGTGGAGCGTAAAGTGTAGAGTGTGGAGTCTGGAGTGGAAAGTGTAGTGTGGTGTGTAGAGTGTGGAGTGTGGAGTGAAAAGGGAGGAGTGTAAAGTGCGGAGTGTGGAGTGAGGAGTGTAAAGTATAAAGTGTGGAGTGTGGAGTGTACAGTAAAGTGTGGAGTGTGGAGTGCGGAGTGTGGAGTGGAAAGTGTAAAGTGTGGAGTGTGGAGTGTAAAGTGGGGAGTGTGGAGTGTTCCCCCATAGACTTGGCGACGCCACAGGAAAACCAGACACACGAGACGAGACACGTGGGTGCAAAAAAACGAGCATTTCGTGCGAGACTTCCTCCAATTTTGATATTTTCGACACGTTATCAAACAGGTTGGAATGTCACGAAGTGCCACACGTGCCACGCAAGACAACATGACAACCTGCTTGGAAACCTTCAAAAAAGATATGTTTTGCAGCTTCCCCCATAGACACGGCGACGCCACAGGAAAACCAGCGACTCGAGCCAAGACACGTGAATGCAGAAAAACAAGCATTTCGTACGAGACTTCCTCAAATTTTGACATTTTCGACACATTATCAAACAGGTTGGAATGTCACAAAGTGCCACGCCTGCCACGCAAAACGACATGACAACCTGTGTGGACACATTCGAATAGGAGAGGTTGTCCAGCTTCCCCCATAGATACGGCGACGCCACAGGAAAACCAGCGACTCGAGATAAGACACGTGGATGCAGAAAAACCAGCATTTCGTACGAGACTTCCGGCAATTTTCACAGTTGGCAATGCTAAATTTCATAAACCCTAGCCTCTATAGGAAAGAAAAAACAAAAAAGCGTTATATATCTGCAGGTACCTGTCATAAGTTTTAAAACACTTAAAACGACTTAAACACAAACGGAAGACAACCGATAAGCTACTTAGCTAATTAGCTACTAAAGTGAAAACGAAAGAGTTTTTCGCCAAAAGATAATTCAAAAAAAAAAATCATTTTTTTTCGGAACTATAATTGTGGAATCCTTTTTCAAAAGTGTTTCACCAAAATATAATTCCAAAAAACAATATAGTTCCTTTATTTTGGAAATATAATTTTGGAATCCATCTTCAAATGTGTTTCACCAAAATATAATTCCAAAAAAAAAAAGTTCCTTGTTTTCGGAACTATAATTTTGGAATCCTTTTTCAAAAGTGTTTCACCAAAATATAATTCAAAAAAAAAAAGTTCCTTTTTTTTCGGAACTATAATTTTGGAATCCTTTTTCAAAAGTGTTTCACCAAAAGATAATTCCAAAAAAATATTGTTCCTTTTTTTTCGGAACTATAATTTTCGAATCCTTTTTCAAAAGGTGTTTCACCAAAATATAATTCAAAAAATATAGTTCCTTTTTTTTCGGAACTATAGTTTTGGAATCCGTTTTCAAAAATGTTTCACCAAAATATAATTCCAAAAAAAATATAGTTCCTTTTTTTTCGGAACAATCATTTTGGAATCCTTTTTCAAAAGGTGTTTCACCAAAATATAATTCCAAAAAAAAATATAGTTCCTTTTTTTTCGGAACTATAATTTTCGAATCCTTTTTCAAAAAGTGTTTCACCAAAATATAATTCCAAAAAAAATATAGTTCCTTTTTTTTCGGAACTATAATCTTGGAATCCTTCTTCGAAAGTGTTTCACCCAAATATAATTCCAACAAAAAATATAGTTCCTTTTTTTTTCGGAACTAATTTTGAAATTATTTTTTCAAAAGTGTTCACCGAAGTATAATTCCAAAAAAAAATATAGTTCCATTTTTTTGGGAACTATAATTTATAAAGCTTTTTTCCAGAAATGTTGCTAATACATTGTCACCGTTTTGGAACCAATTTTGCTGAAAAAAAACCTTGTTTAGTATTAGCAAGGTGCTTACGCACTAATACAAAACAATGTTTTTTCCAGCAAAATTGGGCCCAAAACGGTGACAATGTATTAGCAACATGTCTGGAAAAAAGCATTGAAAATTATAGTTCCGAAAAAAAAGGAACTATATTGTTTTTCTGAATTATATTTTGGTGGAACACTTTTGAAAAAGGATTCGAAAATTATAGTTCCGAAAAAAAAGGAACAATATTTTTTTGGAATTATCTTTTGGTGAAACACTTTTGAAAAAGGATTCCAAAATTATAGTTCCGAAAAAAAAGGAACTATATTTTTTTGGAATTATCTTTTGGTGAAACACTTTTGAAAAAGGATTCCAAAATTATAGTTCCGGAAAAAAAGGAACTATATTTTTTGAATTATATTTTGGTGAAACACCTTTTGAAAAGGATTCCAAAATTATAGTTCCAAAAAAAACGAACAATATTTTTTTTTCGGAATTATATTTTGGTGAAACACTTTTTGAGAAGGATTCCAAAATTATAGTTCCGAAAAAAAGGAACTATATTTTTTTTGGGAATTATATTTTGGTGAAACACTTTTGAAAAAGGATTCCAAAATTATAGTTCCGAAAAAAAAAGGAACTATATTTTTTTTTGAAATTATATTTTGGTGAAGCACTTTTGGAAAAAGGATTCCAAAATTATAGTTCCAAGAAAAATGAACTATAACTATATACTTTTTTTGGAATTATATTTTGGTGAAACACTTTTGAAAAAGGATTCCAAAATTACAGTTCCGAAAAAAATGACATTTTTTTTTTGGAATTATATTGTGGTGAAGCACTTTTGAAAAAGGATTCGAAAATTATAGTTCCGGAAAAAAGGAACTATATTTTTTTTGAATTATGTTTTGGTGAAACACTTTTTGAAAAAGGATTCCAAAATTATAGTTCCAAGAAAAATGAACTATAACTATATACTTTTTTTGGAATTATATTTTGGTGAAACACTTTTTCGTTTCCACTTTAGTAGCTAATTAGCTAAGTAGCTTATCGGTTGTCACATGTTTCCACTACATGCTGATTCAATAGCTGCAGTGGTTTGCCCATATACAAACGGATAAATGTTTCCACTGCATGCTGAATCAATAGCTGCTATCTCAGCCTTCATTGCACACTAACAAGCTTTGGCCAGGAATATAACCCTTTTTTAAAAGTTTCCACCTGGAATTACGCAATTTAGCAGTTGGCAACATGACAAAAGGACAGGTTTTGCAGCTTCCCCCATAGACACGGCGAAGCCACGTGAAAACCAGAGACTCGAGACGAGACACGTGGGAGCACCAAAACGAGCATTTCGTGCGAGACTTCCTCCAATTTTCACACCTTGTAGTTTCAAAATCGACCTTTTCCTACGAGTTTTCCTAGGAACCTCTAAATTTTGCAACCTCAAAATCGATGTTTCGCGCGAGGCTTCCGTCAATTTTCAGCACATGCCACAAAATGCCACGCCTGCCACGGAATTTGCACCTTGTCGCCACTTGACGCAGCCCTGCCAATGCGATTTGCAAAAAACACGCAACACGACACGTCTAAAGTGCTGCGCCTGCCACGAAAAATGACGATGGACACGTCCAAAGTGCTGCGCCTGCCACGAAAACTGCAACACATCTTCTGCAAACGGCGCAAAAGTATTGCGCCTGCACAAAACGACTTTCGACACGTTATACAGAACACGTCTGAATGTCACGAAGTGCCACGCCTGCCACGCGAAACGAAGCAACGAGACGTCTGAAACTACCAAAAAGCCCACCTCTGCAAAACTTACCATAGGTACGGCCATATAGCAATCGCGCGAACGGTTGCGGACGGTTGCGGAAGGTTGCGACCACAAACGCAACGTCGAGCGAACACACCCTCAACCCCCAGACCCCCAGAGTGAAACGGGAACCCTTGCTACGCATTCGGGAAAAAAAAAGGTCCACAAAGGGTACCCCCTTGCAGGTCCTTGCATTTGCAATTAAAAAAATGGGAATTAGCACTTGCAATAATAAACAACCTTTCTGGCTCTAGCTGTATGTTTTTCCTTCTTCCTTAGTGATTTTAATTGTGGTTGAATGGTTTTAACTTTTGATTGCATGCTTTTCAAAAGCGAAAAGCAAAGCAAACCTTTACCAAATCCAAAATTTTACCTTGTTCGAAAGAGCTGTTTTCTTTTATAAAATCCTTTGAAAGAATTGCGAATAACAGGTCCACAAAGGGTACCCCCTTGCAGGCCCTTGCATGTGCAATGAAAAATTGGAATTAGCACTTGCAATAATAAACAACCTTTCTGGCTCTAGCTGATGTTTTTCACTTTTTCCTTTGTGTTTTTAATTGTGGTTGAATGGTTTTTAAGTGTGATTGCATGCTTTTCAAAAGCAAAAACAAAGCAAACCTTTACCGCATCCAAAATTTTACCTTGTTCAAAAGAACTGGTTTCTTTATTAGAATCTGTTTAAATTACTTTACTTCGTGTGATCCCCACCATGATATTTATACATTTTCTTACTGGCAAATCTTCTGGCATTCTATCTGACATATCTTCTGGCATTCTATCTGGCATTCTATCTGGCATATCTTCTGGCATATGTTCTGGCATATCTTCTGGCATATATTCTGGCATTCTATCTGGCAAATCTTCTGGCATTCTATCTGGCACATCTTCTGACATTCTTTCTGACATTCTTTCTGGCATTCTATCTGGCATATCTTCTGACATTCTATCTGGCATATCTTCTGACATTTTTTCTGGCATTCTATCTGGCATATCTTCTGGCATTCTATCTGGCAAATCTTCTGGCATTCTATCTGGCATATCTTCTGGCATTCTATCTGACATATCTTCTGGCATTCTATCTGGCATATCTTCTGGCATTCTATCTGACATATCTTCTGGCATTCTATCTGACATTCCATCTGGCATATCTTCTGGCATTCTATCTGGCCGTTGAGGTCCGGCAGTGCCCACTGGGATCTGGAGCTCGTGGTTGAGGTCCGGCAGTGCCCACTGCGACCTGGAAGTCGCGGTTGAGGTCCGGCAGTGCCCACTGCGATCTGGAAATCGCGGTTGAGGTCCGGCAGTGCCCACTGCAACCTGGAAGTCGCGGTTGAGGTCCGGCAGTGCCCACTGCGATCTGGAGCTCGCGGTGGAGGTCCGGCAGTGCCCACTGGGATCTGGAGCTCGCGGTGGAGGTCCGGCTGTGCCAGTGGGATCTGGACTGCGAGGAGGAGGACGAGGAGGAGATGGAGGAGGAGGCGGAGGAGGAGGAGAACAGCTCTGATAAAATCTAACAACCCTCACCTGGCAGGTGGGGAACAATTTCAAAAAACAGGTCCACAAAGGGTACCCCCTTGCAGGTCCTTGCATTTGCAATGAAAAATTGGAATTAGCACTTGCAATAAGAAACAACCTTTCTGGCTCTAGCAGGCATTTTTTCACTTTTTCCTTTGTGTTTTTTTAATTGTGGTTGAATGGTTTTTAAGTGTGATTGCTTGCATGTTTTTCAAAAGCAAAAACAAAGCAAACCTTTACCAAATCCAAAACTTTACCTTGCTCAAAAAAATGTTTCTTTTTTAAAATATGTTTAAGAACATGCAAAAGAAAGGTCCACAAAGGGTACCCCCTTGCAGGTCCTTGCATTTGCAATTAAAAAAATGGAATTAGCACTTGCTATAATAAACAACCTTTCTGGCTCTAGCTGTATGTTTTTCCTTTTTCCTTAGTGATTTTAATTGTGGCTGAATGGTTTTTAACTTTTGATTGCATGCTTTTCAAAAGCGAAAAACAAAGCAAACCTTTACCAAATCCAAAACTTTACCTTGTTCGAAAGAGCTGTTTTCTTTTATAAAATCCTTTGAAAGAATTGCAAATAACAGGTCCACAAAGGGTACCCCCTTGCAGGTCCGTGCATTTGCAATGAAAAATTGGAATTAGCACTTGCAATAATAAACAACTTTTCTGGCTCTAGCTGATTTTTTTCACTTTTTCCTTTGTGTTTTCAATTGTGGTTGAATGGTTTTTTAATTTGCTTGCATGCTTTTCAAAAGCAAAAACAAAGCAAACCTTTACCAAATCCAAAAGTTTACCTTGTTCAAAAGAATTTGGTTCTTTATTAAAATCTGTTTAAATACTTGCAAAAAACAGGTCCACAAAGGATACCCCCTTGCAGGTCCTTGCATTTGCAATGAAAAATTGGAAGTAGCACTTGCAATAATAAACAACCTTTCTGGCTCTAGCGCATTTTTTTTCACTTTTTCCTTTGTGTTTTTAATTGTGGTTGAATGGTTTTTAAGTGTGATTGCTTGCATGTTTTTCAAAAGCAAAAACAAAACAAACCTTTACCAAATCCAAAACTTTACCTTGCTCAAAAAAAAGTTTCTTTTTTAAAATATGTTTAAGAACATGCAAAAGAAAGGTCCACAAAGGGTACCCCCTTGCAGGTCCTTGCATTTGCAATTAAAAAAATGGAATTAGCACTTGCAATAATAAACAACCTTTCTGGCTCTAGCTGTATGTTTTTCCTTCTTCCTTAGTGATTTTAATTGTGGTTGAATGGTTTTAACTTTTGATTGCATGCTTTTCAAAAGCGAAAAACAAAGCAAAGCTTTACCAAATCCAAAACTTTACCTTGTTCGAAAGAGCTGTTTTCTTTTATAAAATCCTTCGAAAGAATTGCAAATAACAGGTCCACAAAGGGTACCCCCTTGCAGGTCCTTGCATTTGCAATGAAAAATTGGAATTAGCACTTGCAATAATAAACAACCTTTCTGGCTCTAGCTGATTTTTTTCACTTTTTCCTTTGTGTTTTCAATTGTGGTTGAATGGTTTTTTAATTTGCTTGCATGCTTTTCAAAAGCAAAAACAAAGCAAACCTTTACCACATCCAAAATTTTACCTTGTTCAGTCAATGAGAATCCCATCCAAGCCTATCAAAAAACAGAGGTTCTCAATCAGAATCCAATGAAGATCGCATCAGAGCCTATCAGAAAAGAGAGGATTTGTCGAAACCTTACAGAAGCCTTGGGGAAGAGTTTGGATTTTCGATTTACTATTGCGGGCACTGGTCTGCGGCGCAGAAATTCTCGAGCTGCCGGCCCCTTGCCTCTCCAGTGATGCCGAAGTTCTTCGAGCTGGCTCCTCACAAGTTGGAAGTATTCAGGTTCGTGCACAAAGGCTTCCAGTTCGGCTCGCTTTGCCTCGTGGTAACCCTGCCAGCTTCGTGAGGTCGAGACAGTGGAACGCATTAAGGCTTTATCAGTCAAGCGTTTCCATCCGTGCAACGGTGCGTCTGGCCCGTCAATTGCAATACCTGCAGCTTCCAAGTCCTTCGCAATTGCAGTCTTTGGAAGGCACTCGTAACCAAACATCTTGATTCCTGCCCAATTCTTGTCCGGCTTTGATGAAATCTTCTGCCACTCAATCTTCACGGGCGGGTTCCAACGCTGCTTGACTGTTTCAACGAATCGCTCCAGGTTGACTGGGCGCCAGGCCCCATGAAATGCGTCATCACCGCCCCATCCTCCGCGAAGCAATTCTGCGGCGTCACGCAGACTGATGTTCTCACTGTGCGCCAGAGAGTCTGTGTAGGCTGTGTGTACTGCAGCATTGTTCTGGTTGAATGTGCCTATAATGCCTGTGCCTCCACAGGTATCCCATCTTCAGACACGCCCAGACAACTTGGATTTAATCAACGAGAACGAGATAAAAGGCACATTGAATTAAGCAACTGCCATGACATACAGCCCTTTCTCGGGACAAAACATGAAAAAATGAGAATTTAGCCATCAAACATGTAGATTTAACCATAGCCATAGTGGTGGTGCCCAGTGTTTTAGCTAAGTTAGTTTATGCCACTATAACTAACATCATGTGTTTTTTTCGAAAACCATTTAACAAACAAAACAAACATAATCTTACTAATGAATCATGGATATTTTTTGTGTATCTAAAAAACACGTTTTTGCCCCAGAAATGGGGATACATACTCATTGCCAATCTTAGATACCCTGCAAAAAACTAGTTTTTTTTGCTAATTAGTAGATAATCCCATTAATACCAAAAGACTAAAGGATTAAAGTATCCATGTAAGATTGACCTAGTTCTCTAACCATTTGTTTATCCCTAAAGGTACCATTTGTGATGGGGATTGATAAGCCAATGGATTTGGGGCTAACATCTTCCATCATCTTCCGGATCTCCACCGTGGTTGTTTCAAATTGATCACTGGTATTAGAAAAAGGCGCTAAGCTACATCCATGGAAAAAATAACAATCGTTTAAATAAGTCACATAAGTTTTTATTTATATAATGACCATGGTTATCATTAAGAAAACATTATTTAATTGTTGTTTATGCCTACGCGCCGAAAACCGTACTAGTAAAATGCAGGTTTTTGACGTTTCTCATATGGGGGGTTTGGGGGGGTGGGGGGTGTAATAACGTTCTTGGCGTCTGTCTCTAGATGATCGTCTTTCTTCTATGACGGCATGCTACGCCAGCACCGTCTCACGTACTTGCTGGCACGCATTGGATGCTATGCTAGCACACGTCTCTGAAAGTCTCTGCACATACTCTTGTGAAATGGGTTTGGGGGGTGGGGGGTGTAATAACGTTCTTGGCGTCTGTCTCTAGATGATCGTCTTTCTTCTATGACGGCATGCTACGCTAGCACCGTCTCACGTACTTGCTGGCACGCATTGGATGCTATGCTAGCACACGTCTGTGAAAGTCTCTGCACATACTCTTGTGAAATGGGTTTGGGGGGTGGGGGGTGTAATAACGTTCTTTGCGTCTGTCTCTGGATGATCGTCTTTCTTCTATGACGGCATGCTACGCTAGCACCATCTCACGTACTTGCTGGCACGCATTGGATGCTACGCTAGCACACGTCTGTGAACGTCTCTGCGCATACTCTTGTGAAATGGGTTTGGGGGGGTGGGGGGTGTAATAACGTTCTTGGCGTCTGTCTCTAGATGATCGTCTTTATTCTATGACGGCATGCTACGCTAGCACCGTCTCACGTACTTGCTGGCACGCATTGGATGCTACGCTAGCACACGTCTGTGAACGTCTCTGCACATACTCTTGTGAAATGGGTTTGGGGGGAAAACAGCTGGGTGCAAAGCATTCATTCCAAAACAGCTGGGAAGCCAATCAGAATTGATTGAGGTTTTCTTGCGCGCGTTCCAGTGGAGGTATGTCAATCGCCTCACTCTGATTCGCACGAAGACCATCAACCAGCTCAACTTGCTGCGAAAGTGAAGAAGAAAACAAAGTGCGCAGACTGTGTTGTGATGGCATGTCATTGGGAAAACAGCACTTTGAAGAAATACATGTACGGCACCACAGCGAGAAGGGAGAAACAAAAGTAAAACCACTCTAAATGCGTACTGATTTCGACAAATTTTGGACAAAAATGATGATGAATATGCCACGCAGGCCACGTTTTCTCTTTCCTATTTTGATGCGATGACACATATTATGCGGGCAGAGCCTATTCCAAACGATGTTAAATTTCACATAATTCTCGGTCAAAATTGCATGAAAACACAAGCGAAATATGACTTTTTCCAAAAACACCAGCCAATTTCCACATCATTTTGTGCATGCTGAACAAAAAACGCTTAATGCCTCCCACACGAAATGAACTTTAAGTGGACCTGATGATGATATTGTGCAAAACGCACGTACGGAAAACGGCGCGACGGGTTGTTTATGTCACGGTTGTTTTACAATGGTCATCCATAACTTGAATGACGGGGGTGATCCCCATTTCTCGACCCGCGCTCTTTTGAACGCGGAAAAATACAGAGCTCGTTGTTTGAAAATGGCGAAATGTAGCCATAACACTGGGAAAAACATATGGGAAAATGATGTCATTAATTCATGAATCACTAGAGTTGGGAGTTCCAGCATTTTTCCTGCTGTGTTTTGCACCTTAAAGATTCCATG
>CBDDTI010000107.1:0-13374 GCA_965233585.1 bacterium | reverse complement strand
ATGACTTCAAGATACTGAGCACAGAAGGGGACGACTAGAGCCCTAAAAGCCACACCGAGGATGCATTTGCTTGCTTAAATGATGATGATCATTCATTAGATTCGATAATGAACGATGAGCAAGATCACGATTATGACTGAGAATCAGTAACAGCAAAAAATACGGATGATGAGATGTCTGAGGTCAGCGAACCTGAAGACAGTGACTGGAAAATTTTTCCTCTCTCATTAGCAGCAGCTGATGATGTGTGTATCAAACTAGATAAACTAATTCAAACAGGAATAATTCCTAAGGACAAAATTATGTACAAATACTTAAAGGACACGGTTGAAGTTCTTATTAAGTATGACCACGAATATGACCATGAAGTAATTGAGTTTTTCAACACAATCGAGTATTTAGGAGGAGGGAGAACTGTGAACTTCCTACGAGGTCCATGTATCATGGCAAAGGTAGAGGAGGAGAAAAAAATGCTAAAGATGCAGCATTTAATCTCGGGGGCCCTTCAAAACGCACACGCGATAAAGTGAGAGGAGGCTACACAACCAAAAGCGGTGTTCTTAAAGATTTACAACTTGCTTTTATGACACTTGCGACCGACGAAACGTCAAACGTTCAGCCCTTTCTCGAAACAGACTCTGTAAAGGTAATTGGAGTAGCCCTGGAAAATGATGGCACAGCCCTTAAGCCGGGAATTCAATTTGATGATCGAGTCAAGAAAAATGTTGGACTGAAGCAAGATGTAGATCTAAAATTCGTTAAAGACAACCCGAATCCGACTCCGGAGTTTTTGAAGGCAAACATCCTGACTGAAGCCAATGTTTCCTTTGTTACTTCCCTTTGTAATGGTGTGAGTATGCCCATAGCAACTAGCTACTTTACAAAATCGAGGAAGACAGGAGAAGAAATGAACGATTTTTTTTTGAACAAACAAAAGTCCTTCAAATTTGTAAAGCCTGCCTTGAGATGGTTCGTTCTGACGACAACACAGTACCGCCCTGTGCGGTTGACGATTGTATGAGCTCGTGTAGGGTGTGTTTAAATAGCGGCAAACCATTCCCAGAGTGTGCTGAGCAAAAGCAGCCTAGCCACATACCAAGCCTCAGGGCTTGTAAGCGATGTCTTGACGCCGGGGAACAATGCATTCGTTGTATAGTCTTAATACTTTCCACCAACTGCGAGGAAGGTAATAAAAAGGCAATGGAATTGATTGCTAAACTGCAAGAAGATCAGCACATTGACCCAGCCTTACAATATTTAGTTTTCCTTCCTGATGGTGTCCATGTAGGAAAAAGCCTAAAATGCAGCTTCAGCAATTGGTTTATTGTGCTAAAGGAAGCGCGAAGTTGTCTAGCAGTTATTCAGACCCTTAGAGATGACAACAATCCTGACGTCCGAAAATCATTGCGGCAACTATTGCGAGCAGAAGATGTTCAAAACAAAGACCGAATGGCAGTCCACCCAATTTTACGGCTCTCTAATGAAAGTGTCATAAACACATTACGGGAAGTAGACTGTGTTGTTCACCAGATGGTCCCTGAAAAGTATCGGTTTTCGGAAACAAACAAAAGTGGTATGTACCCACATCCTGTGGCTACAACCTTTGGAAAGCAAGGAAAGCTTCTGTTTATTGACGTTAATCCTTTGAAGCAAACCTCGCGTATTGTAGAAGCTGACCTTCACAATCCTGTTCGTTTGGAAGTCGTCAAATCAGGTTTACCGGACGTTCGAAGTATGTGCTATCTGAAGGACGTTGGAGCAGCGATTTTGTGTCAGCGAGATGTAGGACTGATAGTTGTAGATTTAGAAGATAAGATTGTTCTTCGACCTGCTCGACTGCGGGATCGTGCATCCTTAGTTAATGAGCTAACAAAGCGAAATCTCTCCTGTCAAGGGACGTTGAAAGTGCTTAAGGAGAGACTAACACAACACCTACAAATTGAACGCCAGGCTCTGCAATCGGAAGATCAACTACTACAATTGCAAAGAGATATTAAGCCATCCAGCATCTGCAAGCTTACTGATGGTATGATAGCCTGTGCTTCCGATATGACGAGTGAGGTGTACACTATCACAGTTTCTTCGAATGGTCATGTCTTGTGCGGATTAGTAACACCATTGCTTTCGTATCCAGAAAGATGCAAACGGGTTCAAAGTATGTACCTCGGAAGTCAAAATTATCTCTTCCTTGCAGACACCAAGGGGTTTTGGCAGTTCAGCATGGCACAGAAAACCTTGGAGAGAGTTGTTATTCTTGAGAGTGATCCCCCTCCCATCGTGCGAATACACTCCATCTCTGCACTCCAAGGCGGAAGCGTAGCCTTTACAGACCAAGACAGCAGGCAGCTTAAAGTACTACAAAGTGGGGGTGCAGTGAAAGTAATCGCTGGGACCGGAGAGGAGAGCAACAAAAATGGCTCTGGAAGTCATTCTGCGTTTGGCCAACCAATGGGTGTATGCACCGAAGGCGTTAGCATATTTGTAACTGATGGCCAAATCGGTACGATAAAGCTAGTAACAAACCTCGAAGGAACTATTGGGTTCTTGGAGAACCTCGGAACACTGTACCGTGCATTCTCAGTGCATCATAAGCACCAACAACACAAGAATTGCACACTTAAGGAAGCACACCAGATGGTCAAGACAGTTTCTTCTTACTGTAATGCAACCGTTGAAAACGTGAAATCGGGCAACGGTATTACAGGCACAACCAATGGTCCACAGGGAACCATTGCTGCGAAAACAGTTGCATCCCTCAGTCTATTGGAGAATGGTCTCGAGAGGCTAGATAAAAACATTGACATATTGAGTCCAAGATTCTCCATTAAGCCAGAAGTTTGCCTGACAATTCAGGTTGAAAATGTACACGCCGTCAGCCACTTCAAGCACCCGACTTGTACCCTGCTGGAATATACCAGGGACTTTGGCAACAACATGAAAGAGTCTCTAAAACGAGCAACAAAGTGGTCGGCCTACTACTTCACTCATGCTAACTCGTACTATCCGGTTCCCCAGACAAAGGTACCCCCAAGGGATATCCCAAAGATAAAGTGTCTTCCTGTACGTGCCATGTCAAAGGAGGACCAAGATTACATGCGCCAGTGGGCAAGTGAGCATGGCAAAGCCCTCAGACAGCTCTCGGTTCGTCAGAACAACACCAAGTATGCAGCAGGAACTCTTCCTCTAAACATGTATAGGAAAGAGCTACCCGTTGGCGACCGAGTCACTGTAGAGCCCAGTCCAGCTGATGATACTGGTGACCAGCTGTCAGAGTATGACTCTGACTCCAGCGACGATGAAGACCGTGCTACCCACGAAGAAGACGCGCTCGAGGCTGTTCCAGTAAACTTCCTATCAAGGACAGTGCGCACGCGTACAGGACGACAGATCACGCTGTCACATCGTGCTCTTTCATCGTATTGAGGTACGAAAAGCTATTTTTTGCGCAGAAGCCTTAAAAGCGCGAGTGAATCCAACAGATCAGTGGAAAGGGCCAATCTACATCTTAAATTTATAAGCTTTTGTAGAAATTAGGCTTTTTAATGTGTTTTTCTCCAAAAAAAACGGAACTCGGGATTGTAACAAAAATAAGTGCGGGATGCGGGATTTTTGTGAAAAAGGAGCGGGAACGCGGGATCAGAACCCCCCCTTCCAGACCCTCTTCAAAATTGCCTTCCTCTCAGACGGGCTGATCGGGGTCCAAAAGCTTTCGAAAGTTTAAACTTCAATACGTAATATTAAAGAAAATATAATGCCTTGTACGTTGTTTTCGAGGTTCCCAACACGGTTAAACATATGTTAAAATGTGCCAGAACCCGGGACACATTGAAATAACGACGAACTGAAGGGTTTAAAATGCTTTCGGCACGGTTGTAAACATCGGCTGACATTTCGAAAGCCTTCGGTTTTGTGATGAGCTTACATAAAAAGATTACCTTTCACAGAGAATACCGCAGTCCTTGTCTGAGAAGGGTTCAAAGTTTGCTTTTCTCAACGCTGTGACTTTGCGTGACAAAAGTAGTGTGACATTAAGACTATTCATTGCGCAATCAGAAAATAACATAACAACTTGGGCTATTCTTCTTTAAAGCCTGGTTTTTGGTTAATTATGTCCTAGATAAGACAATTTTACCGCTTAAAAGTAAATTCTACAGTTTTTCAGCACATTTAGCGGGGGAAAAGAAAAATTACGTGAACCCTCAAATTGAGCCGCTGACTGTAAGAAATTGTACGCCATGTCATTAATTCATTGTTACTGACAAAGTATACACAGTTCTTTAAAAACACCCGGCCTGTCCCTAGGGCAGAATCAAAGTGTACGTCGGTCCAAAGCTTCTAGGGAGTTCTTTTTCCGGTTTGCAGTATAGCCATGGTTGCTCATTATCAGTATCAATTCATTTTAAAGGTTAATAAGCCAGGCAAATGAGATTAAGCGGAACAAGTTTTCTCCTGCGAAATTTCAAGCATAAATCAGCTATAACTTCCTGAAGGCAAAGTAGATAGAGTTGAACACAGAGTTTCACTTTAGACAGAGAAAGTCGCTTAAATCTTTCAGATAATTAAACAAAGACATTAACAACAATGTCGGGGTAGCCTACCCCTAAATCTTTAACTCTAGTTCCCCCACCCCCCACTCCCATCACTTCCGGGTATACACCAAACATACCGGTGACGTCACCTATTGCTGAGAACATTTCCATAATGATATTTAGTCCGACAGTTGCTTACTAAGCATAATACGTTTCCTAGCTGGAAGTGAAGATGTAAGTCTCAAGTTTACTTCGAACAAGCCGAAGATCATCTTGCTTTGTGTTTCATTGCAATCTGTGAGAATGCTGTCGGCAAATTCCTGGCTCTCATCAGCTGTGTTCCTAGCAGCGCTTTGTCACGCACCGGCTCTAGAGCCATCGCTTAATAACAGTCCTGTCGATGGACTCAACCATGAAAGTAGATGTGGTTGGAAATGTACAATTCTGGATTCTTCGAAGGAAATTAAGACCGCCATTGCCAAGAAAAAAATGATTCGCCTTGTTGTCAAGTACGAGAAAAGAGTGACCGAAAAATGCTCAAACCAAACAGTTCGCAACTCGAGTGAAAACATCACTGAACATTGGCAAATATGGTTGCCAAGTAAACAACTTTCAGTTTTCACGAAGGCATTGGAAAGCGTCGCAAATTTGATGTTTTCTACGGATTCAAATGCAGAACGGGGAGAAATCCGAGCCATATGTACTTTGCGACCTGTGAACGTGACAACAACAGAGCCGACTTATTACAGGGGTTCGTTTTCCATATTCTCTCGAAGTAATCTTGCCGATCTTGGAGTCAAATTTGATAGCATCGACTGCAATACAGAGACGAAGGATAATTTAAAACCTTGTATCGACATCACCATATTAACTGGGAATGAAAGCATACTGGAACGCGGTGGATGGCGATCAGTTGTTTTGATTTGCTTCTGTTCTGTATTTTTGGCAGTTTTCATACATTATTCCCCAGCCTTTCTTTGTCTTTTCTCGCCGACGGAGGTCACAGAGCATGGAGTTCGTCAGATTATTTTAGAAGGAGCCAGCCCAGTAAGTGTTCGAAGCCTGATTGGGAACTGTTTCTTCACCGAAGATGATGGAACAATTTGGCACAAAGTGAGAAGATTATGTGTACGAGTTGTGATTATCCCTTTTCCTTTCCTAGGTCCTCTCATTTTTGTTGATATCACACATTTCGGATTTTTTAAATTGCATTCGTTCCAGTATTTTATAATAATATGTTTCGGGTGTTATTTTATTCAGGCTTTTTACATATCTTTTTTCACGGCAAGATCGTGCCAAGCAAAACCCTGCATAGTTTGCAGTTTAGTTAAGCCTAAGACCTTTAGCTGCCAAGATGAACTTCCCGAACTAATTGTAGGTCATCTACGCGTCCAACCGTTTATTCTAGTCCAGTCTTGCAGGCTTTTTATTCAATATATCTTACGTTATTGTAAGATGTCTCTAACTGTGTTGCCCACACGCAAAGTTTCTTTTATGAACTTGATCCGTGTTCCTATTTATCTGATTTTTGTGTCGACCATCCCTGCTGTAACTATGGTTTTGCTTCTGGTGATACCACTATTAGCTTTCGTTGGCATTATACTTTCCTCGCCCATAGTAATCCTATGCACGATTCGAAATACCGCGATCAATGAGCCATCTCGTAAGGTCGTAAACTTCTGCTGTACTTTACCAGCGACTCTCGGAGCACTATATGTGTTAACATTTGCAGGCATTGGCACTATGGTCGCCTTACTCGTAGGCTTCGAACTTTTGTTCTCAGAGGAAAGCCTTCCGTTTGTGGTATGTTTTGTTCTTGTCTTGTATTATGCTTGGAGCAGCTACAGCTCTTTTACCAACAAATACCAGGATCTCGCTTTTGCCCTCTTTAAGCATTACAAGAAGTCCCAAGACCAGAGATTCGACGCCAGGGCATTAAACAGCACAGATCAAGTACTAGAAAACATTGGTGCTGAGTACGAAGACAATTCAATGAAAATTCCCAAGCAGCTTTTTCGTATGGCATGTGAAGAATTTATGCCTATCAGAGAGAATGTCTGCGTACTGTTTTTGAAAGTCACTACAATTGTGTCGTTTGTTTTTCTTGTATTTTTAACCGCAATGCTGATCAATGTTGGAGCAACTCCTATCATGAAAGCTTTGTTCACTTTTCTCACTGGAATCGTCCCTAAGATCGTCGCCATTTACATTGATGGAGGCAGGCAGAGAAAAATTGAAGATATGATTTATGACCAGAGGATTCCTAAGATTTTGAGAGGATACTTAAAGAAAGCATCGAGGTCTTGTCAACGGCGTGATACTGACTATGGCGCAGATGTCAATGAAACGTTACCACAAAACGTGAATGAAGAGAACTTCCAGCTAATAATCACGTAATGCTAGACAGCTATGATGACTTAAATTGTGAACCCTTGTTCTAGAGCACCCACAAACCAAATGTAGGAGACCCTTAACTCTAACTACAAGGCCTTGTAACACCGACATGATTACATGACATGTAACCTTGACATGAAGTTTACCTTGCTTCTGTTGTTCCTGTAGTTAAATGTCTATATCCAGTTACTTTCTTCTTGGGTGGCTTCCAAAACATGATCTCTTACCAAGAAAGCGTTGTTTGGAGTTCAAAATTAAGTCAGATAAGATTAAGGAAAAGACATTGTCTTTTAATATAATAGTAATCTCAAAGAACTGCTGGGCATGCAGGATCGCAGCGTGTCTTAGTTTATCAGCAGAGTTCATTAGTTTGCTCGTCAAAGGCATGACGCATGTGTGCACATTTTTTTAATTGTATTATTATTTTTACCTTAACTGTATTGCCTCTGAAAATCTTCTTTGGGGAAGTGGTAATAAAGTATGTCTGTAAGTGTGTATATGTATCTTTTAAACGTTGCCTGTGGACATGTACGGTGTTGTCCTGATACTAAGGAGTTTGTAACTATCATATTATTATAGACATCGTTTTATGCCTCCCATGGCGCAGTGAGAACAGTTGACAGTGACTTCATTTGTTGACAATAATATTGCCTTGCTAATGACGATCAGTTTATTGTGAGCATATTAATTTTTTGTCCAATCGTTTTAAATCGGAATAGATACTTAAGATAGAATGGGTTTTGGTATACTGTATCGTCAGATCAATACCGCTAGTAATTTTTGAAAAACCAGTTTCTCTGTGATTGGCTTTATTATTATTGTAATAAAATCTTTTTTAGCAAACGAAAACTTAAATGTTGACTTCTTTCAATAATACTTTATTAAGAACTCGAAAATGGCTTTACAGAGATTGCTTAGTATATGTAATCGCATGGGCCCGAGGGCAATTAAGGATTAATTTCACGAGTATTTTCAAAGTTTTCACAAAATTGCCCGAAAATTGCGAAGCAACGAGGGCAATTTGGAATACAAGTGAAATTAATCCTTAATAGCACGAGAGTGCTTGCGATTACTTGTTTATCACATGCAGGGCAAAATTTTATACAAAGGACAACTTTCAAGGTCTTGCCGTCGCGTAAACAGGTTTGCCGTTTGTCATTAAAGAACGGGCTATAGTAGTAGCACGGGGAAAGCCTGCTAAAATAGTAAGCAAAAAACAGCAAGTTCAATTCATTCAAAGCAATTTCTTTACAAACAAACCTAAATTAATTTTATATTTTATTCACCTGTTTTGCGATTGCGAAGTTTGCAACTACTCCATCGACCGTTGAAAGACGTAAACAAGTGTCCAAACGAGCTCTAATAACTTCTTGAATCCAAAACTTTCCTTTCCACCGCGAACACATAACGTACCGGCAGAATTTACGCTGTTAAGGTGACCCAGGTCTTTAATACTAATAAGGCGACTCGTAGCAAAACGAAGAAATTAACTTTCAGTTTGGAGGCCACGAAGTTCTGTCTAGTGTTTCGTGCGACACCAGCAGTACCCACTCAAACTGTTTTCACGCTCCGAATCAATACGTTTTTGGTCGGAAAAATCCTTTTGCTTTTCCACCAAATGACTGCGCTTTGTTGCGTGTTAATTTTCTTTCACGTTAAGATGAAATGACCGTGTTAAGATCAAACTAAGAAGCGATGCGTTTCTGATTTTTTTTTTTCAAACTCCGTTTGAAGCGGGAAACCAATTTAACGCAGGCGTGCTCAGCCAGTCAGCATCAAGTAATCATGCCCTCTTGATTACCAAAAGTGCCCTCTTGATTAAGGAAAAATGCCCTCTGTTTCAGCCAATCGGCATTCAGTAATTTTGCCCTGCATGTGATAACAATAGTAATAAAAGTGTACAATGAGTATATTTGGACAGTTTTCGGTTTTGATTTAGTCTGACATTTTTTGTGAAGCCGTGGGGTAAACGTGAAGGTTGTTCTGACGTCACTTAACACGGCCTTTCTGCAAGTATCTCGGTCACCAGGTCACGTTTAAAGCAACGCAAAATCCCTCTGCTCTTATTAACCACTGTTTCGCAGTTTTGTTTAAATATTGAGTTGATTTTTGGGTGTTTTGGGAAAGAGATATTTTTTTCTGAAAGGATAGGTTAAATTGAGGAAAATCAATTAAATGTTGAAGATTCGATGGATTTGGAAAATTGAAAATTGAAATGAAGAATTAGTAGATGGACACCAAACAGTCCCCTACCAACCTGGAGCTCTCTTTTTGGGGGGTGGGGGGGAAAGGGGTGGGGTCAACTGTTCCAACCCATTTTAATCCTAACAATTCCCTTCTATCTATCTATCTATCTATCTATCTATCTATCTATCTATCTATCTATCTATCTATCTATCTATCTATCTATCTATCTATCTATCTATTACTTCAAATGTCACCCCTATTCATGTTTTCGCCCGTCTAAAAAAAAGTGAAAAGTAATATTTAATATTTATTATGAGAGAGGTGCAATAATATGCAACTAAATGACGAGTCATCCTACTGGGGCGAATCTAGTGGAGGAGGGGGGTTTGGGATGTTCGATCGAACCTTCTAGATAAAAAAAAAACAATTGAAACATCACAACTCGCTGACTTGGACTCGGGATGCCGGAAATCCCATTTCCAAGCACTTCAATTTTGAACATTTTCCGGGAAAGGTTGTTCTGAACCCCTAAAAAGGGATCGCAGCAGACCGTACCTCGAGCCCGCTTCTCTAAAGTACTGTATAGACCGCCCCCTCCAACTCTGGCCAATCACAAATGAAGAAGACAATCTGATGAATAAGTCAACGGAAAATTCAAAGTAAATACTTAAAGCTGATGCGAAAAGCGGGAAAACTAGTGCAAGGGAGTCACGGTCTGCCTTAGTTTCCTTTTGAATGGATGAGAAAGCAGCGCCAGTTTTTTTAGCCAATCGCGTAGCGTTGTAATGTAACATAATAACTTTGGACACTCTCAAACGAAAGTCCCTTTATTGTGCGGATGCCTCTTTCGTATTACTTCTCTCTTGTCATTCAAAAGTTTCGTGTACTTCTTCGGAGAATTTGTGAGGTCCGACTTTTTTCTTACCAACGACATATCACAGTCAATAAAGCAGGTTGTTTAAAAACTCAACACGTCTACTTAATCCGCATTGTCCAATGCCCAATGCCCAAACTAAACATCTCGCACTCTGGCGGGAATCAAAACTGGATTCTCGAAAATGTGGTTTTTAAATACCCAGAAATAAATAGAGGATAACACTCGGGCGTGTGTAGATACAGAATATCTCTTCGAGTGTTCAACACGAGAAGAGATATTCCGTATCTACAAGCAATCGTGTATTATTTTGTTTATTATATAAACATGCTGATAATGACGTATCTCGGAAGATTACCGGCCACTTTCCGAAGATTTCTGATTTCTGAGATCCGAATATTTTTAAAATTTTACAGAGAAAGGCACACAGGATCACGTGCCATTACAGCGCCGAGCTACAAACAACATACCAAACTTGAGCTCTTACAACTTCATATAACCCCGATTAAATTGTGTCAAGGTAATTCCTCAGAAATAAAAGTTACCGATGAATTTTTTTGAAACTTTCCCTGAATGTTCTCTATCAAGGACTATTTCGAAAAATACAATAAAAATGATAGGTCACCATTCTCGTTTAAGAGATATGATGGCCCAATCTTACTCCTTTTATGCCGGTACTCGTGCTAATCACGCGCGTCATTCATCGGTCAACGTTACATTTTGCGGTAGCTCGAAACAAAGTCCATAAAAGTCGTAATTTTTTTTTTTTTTTTTACTCGGAAATAAACTTGACAGGTAAAAAGTGTCGAGCATATAGAACATTATGATATAAAGTTTTTAGAAACATCGCACTATTTAAAACGACATGGACGTAAAGTGTTCGTGGAGTGGTTATTTCCACGGGTCATAATTTGCATCACAGAGTAACGGTTTCGTGCACTCTTTCACCTACATCTTTTTTTCCTTCCGAAAAAGTTTTTTAGTTTTCTTTAAAATTAAGGAGGATAATATGTACACTATGATTATGGAATAAAAAATATAGGTCACCACGCTCGTTTAAAAGAAAACGAACATTTATTTCGCTATCGTGCTTAGCTTGAGGCAAATTTCTTTCGTTGTGCACGTGCACGTGCTAATTTTGCACGCGCTAATGACGCGAAAATCGTGCGCAGTAGGGATGCGCAATGCAATACTGAGGAATCACCTCAAGGACGTTCGCGCTAATTGTTTCTGCGCATCCTTACTGCGCACGCAAATCCACATGCCACGACATGCCACGTCATGCCACGTCATGCATCGAGCGCGCGCGCTAAGTGCTAAAAGGAACAATGATAGGGCAGATGGCCTTTGCCGGCTGTAGCTTTGATTGGATTTAACGATCTTGGACTTTCGGTGACCCCTACTTTTCTTTTCAGAAACAGATTTCATTTACAATTATCTCCACATTCTTCAAAAATGAACAAAAAATCAATGTGGGAAGTTTAAAAAAATTGAAGATTTCTGTCCACGGGACATGGAATCCTGCCATCTTGCGGCTGCAAGGCGCGTGAAACTATGGTCACTAAATGCGAACTTTTTCTTTGAGGAACCTCACCAGTTGACTAAATTCGCTTAATAGGTCCATTTGAACCATATTTAGCTGAGAACATTTCCCTTCAAAGCTCTAATTGCAATATTTTGGGACTTGCTGCCACTGTGGTCTTCTTCGCCAACGAAGCCCGATTTTCTCAGATTAGGTGTTCTTCCGGGCATGTTCTCTCCAAAACGAAGTCGGTGACCCCCCATTTTTTTTTACATTTCTGACATTGCTAACTCATCATCTTTCAATGGTAAAATTTTCAGAAAAAAATCAAGTTAGAAAAATTTCGCGCGAACGTCCTTAAAGTGACTTTCCTTGCCATTTAAAGGTGATTAGAGATTAACTTGCGTTGATAAATCGCCCATGGACCGCCAATTCGTTCACGAACTAGATTAACTCGACGGATTGCGCCCGCTGTGGCGGTCCGAATGAGAAAATTCCACCCGCTCCAGGGACCAATCGGATTGCAGAATTTTTAATGTTGAATCCCGCCCGCTCACGAGATGAGAAAAAAATAAACATGTTATTTTTAATTCGGAAGATAACATGTTTTCGTTCAAAAGCTTACTTGGTTTTTTATTGGTGTTTATGTGGCTAAACTAAAGAACGCAGGTCCACTTATTTACATGTCATTGAATCACACTGAAACTGCCAATTGTGTTTTACTTCGTTCTTCAAAAGATTTTGACACATCTATAATAGATTATCCAAAGTGGTCCTGCATTCTATAATTGCTCCCAAATTTATCAAATTAGCCGTAGAAGTTCACGTTCTCCTGACAGCGCATAATTTGCACGTTGCACATATTTCCATGTTGTTGTTTTGCAGTGGACGGCAAAGAAATGTACCAAGAATTATAAAGCCCCTCTCCACCAAGTCTTTCTTCTCCTCTTCAATCTTTTCTTCAGGGACGTTGCCGTTGCCGTCGTGGTTTTCTCAAGCTCCCTAATATAAACAGCCATGCAGGGTAATGTCAGCAGATATTCTGATTATGCATTTAGTAGAGCTAGGATAGATCTATTTAACAAATAGAGAAGCCTCGACTGTGTTCTGTTCTGTTGTAAAGCACGCAGGAAGCGGTAGAGCACGAAAGAAGTGTAGGGGAAAACACGAGACGCAGTCGAGTGTTTTTCCCCTCTTCTTGAGTGCTCTACCGTTTCCTAAGTGCTTTACAACAGAACAGAACACAGTCGAGGCTTCTTTATTTGTTTTATGATAAAGAATTCAATAATTTCCCCAAGCATTCGCTGAATTTTCAAACCACATTTTATTTTCCAAAGGAGTAAAAGTGGCGTCAGCTGTCCACTACTCTCTGATAAAGGACGCTAAAATAAGCCAATCACAATCCTTTTTAGAATTCTTCAAATAATTTGATTGCCTAACGACACGACAGCTGTCAAATCACAATCTGGACTTCAATCTGATTCGCATAGGGGATGTTTAATTTAGGTCAAATTTGTCGAAATTCCGAAGCAAAAATTTGAAAGCCAGCTTAATGTCATTTACCTGTCCTTTATACTCTGATAAAGTACGCTGTTTCAACCAATCAGAGGGCGCGTTATATGGAAACTTTATTATAAATATATATATATATATATATATATATATATATATATATATTCTCTTTTGAGTAGAACGTATTTCGTAGAGCGCTCGACTCAACTGAATGAGGAGCATCAACTATAACTTCACAGAAGTTCAGGTTTCACGAGTAATCATCGTTTTATTGCTACAGAACTGTTTCGTATGGTACAAGGACCACACTCATCAGGCAATTTTAACGATTGAACTGTTGCAATTGGAACGCTGGC
>CBDDTI010000106.1:0-29521 GCA_965233585.1 bacterium | reverse complement strand
AAAAAATTGTTACGGTCTATCTATCCATCTATCATCATCCATCATATATCATTGTATATATTCATGACTCATAGATAAATATAGATATCAGTTGCATAGCACTTGACATGGCGTCTACTACAGCTTTACGAACCTGTCCTTTAGAAGTCCCAATTTGACGCCGGCAACCATTGCCATCTGCCTTTATCCACTTAACACTTACTTCCGGCCTGAAGAGGGGAGTTTCCCGTTACGAACGGCGCCCGGCCATTCAAACAAACATCTGACTTCCAACAACCAAGGCTGACAGGAGGGATCAAGTTAATTGGAACGATTCGGCTGCCATCTGGGCACGCATACCATCGGCCAAGAGCGCCGTCACCCGTGCGTGCACTGCCATCGATAAGCTGGTTGAAAGGAAATTCGTCTTCGACACACCAGCATCCTGCTCCGACGCTCGGAAACGTCTCACCGACGCATTCGACTTCTGTGTCGAGCTTCACGACCGCTGGAGCGATCTGGAGACCGAGGCCGGCAACGAATCAGCAAACGAGGCAGCCGAGACATCTCTTAAACTGCATGAGGAGAGACAGGACAAGGCCTTGACAAAATTAAACGAGTATGTGTCAAAACACTCACAAGAGTCTGCAAGGGCCGCATCCACATCCGGACAATCATCCGTCCAGCCCAATCCTCCAAAAATCAGCACATGTAAGCTTCTGTTCCCGACCCAGCTCATGAAGGCCAACACACCTGGTGAAATGAGGCTATGGGTCGCAGCATTCAGGAGATTTTACGACGCCAGTAACTTACAGCAGCAACCGGTAGCCACCCAACAGGGATATTTCCTACAGGCGTTGGACCAGTCACTGCAGGAGATCTTGGAGCGTCAGCTATGCCCAGGAACATCTATCTTCGGACCTGCCGGCTGTATCGATATGCTGGAGGCCGAGTTCAAGTCTCTGTACCCAGTCTTCAACAGACGTGTGGATTTCTTCCAGGTACGCCGAGATCAGGGAGAGACAGCCAGCGACTTCTATCTTCGCCTCGCCAGACTGGGCGACATGGCCGACCTCGAGGCCGTTTCCAAAGAAGACCTCACAGTCTTTCGCTTCATCGACGCTTGCGAGGACACCCACTTGCGTGAAAAGATCTTTGATCTCAAACGCAAGGACGCCACGGCCGTCAAAGAGGCAATCGACCAATACGATCGCCAACAAAAAGCAGAAGCTGCTCTCCGCAAGGCCGCTCCAGTCGCGGCACTCAATAAGGGGGGAGGCCGCCAACCAAGCCAACCAACCGAAGGAAAACAACAAACCAACGCCAAAGAGAAGCAACCATCGAAACCGAAACGATGCAAAGGTTGCGGTGGTAACCACGCCCGTCAGGACTGTGCTATATGGCAAAACAGAACGCCTTGCAACCATTGTGGCATCAAAGGCCACCTTGCAAAGGTCTGCTCATCTGCGCTGAAGGGAAAACCCAGCTCGAGCAAGCCTGTCATGTCAGTGACAGAAACTCCTGAAGATCCGGACAATTCATGGGTAAATCGTTTAACGCTTAACATCTCTCATGCAAACGGATCTTTCAACTTTTCCACGTTTCCAGACACAGGAAGCGCTGCCACTCTGATCGTGGCCGATCTTGCCACCAGACAGAATATAAAGCCGACATCTCCTTCATTTGTCAAATACTACAATGTCAGCGGGGATCCTGTGCCCACCGCAGGAACGGTTCGCATTCGCCTCAAATCATCCAACCATGTATCAGAAACGAAGGCCGTTATCACAGATGCCATCAAGAATGAAATCATCGTGGGACGAGATGATCTTAGCAAACTCGGGGTTATATCAAAGCAATTCCCTCTGCCTGTCTATCTTCTCTCAGAAAATAAATATAAAAGCATGAAAGAGTCTCTGATCAAGGACAACCCAACCGTTCTCACGGACGACTTACCACAGACATCCTTGAACACAGGGTGTGTAGCTATGAAAGTCCATCTCACCCCAGGTGAAAAGAAACCCTTTCGCATCAGTACTGCTCACCAGATTCCACTCCACTGGAGAGAAAAGGCAGAGAAGATCATTAAGAAGCTCATTGATGGCAAGGTAATCACACCACAGGAGGAACCAACAGAGTGGTGTGCTCCAGGCTTCTTCGTTGCTAAAAAGAATGGGGATATTCGTCTCGTGATCGACTACACGAAACTAAACAAGTACGTCCAGAGGCCCATCCACACCTTCCCATCAACCCAAGAGATCTTGTCAGGCATAGATCCGGATTCTAGAGTTTTTGCCAAGTTAGATGCAACCCAGGGATATCATCAGGTGCCTCTCGATGAAGAGAGCTCAAAGCTAACAACTTTCCTCCTCCCCTCAGGACGCTTCCGCTTTCTGAGAGCCCCCATGGGCCTATCTTGTTCTAGTGATGAGTTCTGTCGCCGATCAGACAAGGTCATCGAAGGCCTTCCCGGAATCAGAAAGTTGGTCGATGACATCCTCATACAAGCCCCGGACATAGACACTCTTCGACACCGTATAGATCAACTATTGGCAAGGTGCCGATCGCACAACTTCACCCTGTCCAGGAAAAAACTGGAGATTGGAGAATCAGTTGAGTTCGCAGGACAAATTGTCAGTCAAAACGGTGTGCAGCCTAACCCTGAGTATTTGCAAGGAATAAGGGACTTCCCGGCCCCGAGATCAGTATCTGAGCTCCGTAGCTTTCTTGGCATGGTCAACCAGCTATCCGCATACCACCCTGGGCTGGCAAAACACACCAGCATCCTCCAAACTCTGCTTCGAAAGGACACTGCCTACCTTTGGTTAGAAGATCATCAGACAGCTTTCGATCAACTAAAAACAAATCTTCTCGAAGCCCTGGCCCTCAACCACTTTGACCCAACATGGAACACAAGGCTGATCACTGATGCCTCCCGGTTGCACGGCCTTGGATTCGTCCTCATGCAACACTCAGGGGAAAAGACAAAGGTTATTCAGTGTGGCTCCCGTTCTCTGTCACCAGCGGAGAAAAATTATTCCACACTTGAGCTAGAGCTGACAGCAATTGTCTGAGCTCCATCGAGGGTGGAAAGGCCGGGGCGCCGTTTCTCACGGGAAACTCCCCCTCTTCTGGCCTTGACGAATTGGAAGGCGACTGTTGCCTTCCCGGTGTACCTGGATTCACTTAGAATGGTCCCAGGGACTGCGCTTGAAGCTGATGGACTTGCCAGGACTTGACCAGGCATCCTTCCTCGAAATCAAGTCCAGAAATCAAGTTCGAGAAAATCCTGTTCATGACTCCATGTGAGCTAACAAGCGAGTGAATATATTTCTGTATGATGACGAGCGCGGTGGATAGCTATGTACAAAGATGTATGATAATATATAGATAGATAGATGACCGTAACAATCCGTGGGCAACAATTTAATGTCTCCTCAACAATTTGTTAAAATATTTGTAAAAAAACCCAAAATAAAAAATGATGAAATTGTAACTCATTTTATAAAAAAACTTGAAAATAAACGATGATATATATTTTACTTTCATTATAATTTTGGGTATTTTCCCGGAAAAAGTAATTTTTTTTTAACAGCATCTGCATCAGTTGTTGAAAGTTTTTTTGATTTAGATCTAGTTTGTACGGGAGAAATAGTAAAAGTTTTCTTTTTCGCACCTCCTGATCCTGTTTTGAGGGATGACATTGAAGCTGAAGGGGATTTTGATGCTTGTGAAGAGACCGAGGCTATATCTTTACCAATTTTTTCTGTGTCAAATATAGACAATTCTTTCATATGATCTCTTACAAGGTGTTTGCCGAATTGCGCATCGTCAACATACTGCTTCCCGCATGCGGTGAAAGGACAAAATATTTTGCCGTCTGAATTTTTTTGTGTCAATGCCTTTATAACAGGCAAATTTCACCATTCTGGCACGTCAGGAGTTGAAGTATCGTCTTTGCTTTTTGGTCTTGAAGCGGTATAAAACAAGTCTGGATCGGGTTCCCTTTCCATAATGGGAGTAGTGGGCAAAAACTGAGCGGTATTTTCTTTTTGTTGGGGAGTTTGAGCGGTTGTTGATCTTGAAATAGATTGATACGTACGACCCGTACTGCTATCGACTTGTACTGGCGGCATAACATTTGATATATTATCAGAACCAAAACGGTACAATTTATCACCGCTTTGATTCATTTTTTGCCTGTCTTGTAAATTTTTAAAATTAATGGCATTTTCGATGTAATTGGACGTATTTGGTTTTTCATTCATAGAAATAAGTTCTTTTTTTGTTTCATTATCTTCTATATTTTTTATTAAAGAATGATATAGCCTTTTGGGGACTAAAAACATGGAGTATATTTCATCATTTGTTTTTCTTTTCACACCTGAACTCATCCTTTAACGACGACGTTGCAAGCTCTTTTTTGCAATAATTTGAGCTAAAATAGGGACGATAATGCTGGCAATTGCCGATAAAGTTCCTAAAATTCCGCCCCTTTGTAGTATTGTTCTTTTTTTCAAAATGTCGGAAGAGCGACGAGGCGGCGTGGCAAGACGTCTGAACTCCCCTAAATGAGCTCTTATTTTTTTCTGAAGTCGTGTTCGCACTTCGCCATGTAAGGGCAATTCGCCGTTCAAAACGTAATGTAAAATACGACAAAGCAATTCAACGCCGCGATCGTCCAAATAATTTAAAAAATTAGCACAATCTTGATGTTTTAATTTTTTTATTGCATTAAAAAGCGAACTAGCTTTTTCTAATTTTTTTGACATTTTAACAGTAATTATTTTTAATTTTTCTTAAATAGATATGAAATTTTTTAAACAGTAACGTAGGCTTTCATTAATCCTTCATAAGGAAAGATGTTACTTCGAATTCTGACTTTATCGTCTTGCTGTTGATGGAAATCTAGAAGAAGATATCCGTGACTTCGACCGTTAACTGCTTCTCTATATGCTTTATTTAAGATTCCAACACGACCGGGAAAAATTTGTTTTGCCAAATGTGCAACGGCGCTTCTGTCCCGCGGATTGTTAAAAAGGATCATGTATTGCGTATTTATGCTTAATGTCCGTAAATCGCCTTTTTTGTCAAATAAATTTTGACAAAGAAAAACGGTGAAACAATTGTAATGATGGGTCAAAACCGTAAAAAAATGTTTTAATATTTGCCCAACATCGTCTAAATAATCGTCAAAAACAATCAATTTGGGCATTTTTCTCGGATATAATTCTAAAATATCTTTCAACTCTTCAATTGAATTTGGAATATTTTTGAATTTACGAAAAGACGGAAATTGTGTGTCAGAACCTCTGCCCTCATTCATGTCGTCTTCCATGTACTGATATGCTTTTTGCGGTTCCTTGTAAAACAACAACATTGTTTCAGGCGGAGTTGCAAAATATTCGTGCCGACGAAGCACTAAATGTTTTAGCCACGTTGTTTTTCCGCTTGATGTTGGACCGACAACCAACATGTTGGACGGAATATTAAACCTCAAATCAAAACCGTTCATTTTATTAATTTTAAAAAAGAAATTACAAAATTTTCTTTTAAATAAAAGTAATGATTTAATTATTTTTTATTTACAAATTTGACATTTAGACATTTTGTTGTTAACAATAAGACAATTTCCTAGCGATAAAGTGTGACATCCGCAATTTAAAACATATCTTTTGGAATCCATTGCCGACAACGCAATTTTTCTTTGAAAACACGTTCGGATTTTGTGATTCTTTGATCTTAAATTTTTAAAAGATTTGTAAATTACAACAGTTTGCTTTAAGCACTTTTTGTAATCTGCATAAGTTAATTGCTTTTTTATACTAGATTTTTTTAAACCTTTGCATACTTTTTTCTCATCAGTTTTGTTTTTGTCCAAAAAATCGGCTATTTTCATAGAATAACATTTTGGACGTAAGCCTATAAAATCAGTAATAGCCGCTCTACCTTTTAATTCATCTTTAAAATAAAAAAGTTGATTGGCTTTACTGTCGTCAAAAAGTGGATGTTGTTTAGGGTACTTTGAAAAATCAAACATGTGTTTCAATCTCTTCATTTCCCTTTCCAAATTGTTGCATTTAACTTTTAAAAGAAAAGAATCCGTGTCCGAAAAACACAAAGATACATTGTCTTTGCCGAAATGTTTTTGAATGGTGTCATAGTATGATCTGTACATAAACAACTTGGACAACTCCAAAATGGAAAATCCGACGGCTAAAGGCTTCTTAAGCTCTATCATTGCCGGCTTCTTGTTGACAGCCACCAAATTCTCATTAATGATTTGAAAATTGTTGATGTGTTGACCAAGACTGGCTTTCCTCAGACTTTTTTCATCTCCACAAAGGACCACTTCGATGTAATTTCGAACATTTTCTGAAAAATATAAAATAAAATTAATATTTTATAAAGAATACAACATTTTTATAAAAATTCATTATAAAGTGTGTAGGAGTTTGGAGATTCATTTTTTAAAAACTTCCCAAAACCATGTGGCAATTTTCAAAACAAACTTTAGACCAGGAAGAAGAGGAAGAAGAAGAGCAAGGAAAAATGATGATGATGGAGATGAGGAGAGGGTACAGGAGGTTAAGGGAGGAGGATGGAGAGCCGCTTTTGGCGGTGGAGAAGAAGGAGGAGGAGAAGAAGAAGAACCGGAGACCGGGCCTGATCCGGCGGATCCGGTCGGCCGTGGCCGACATTTTTGATGCTCCGCCGTCCGCTGCCGCCGCCGCCGCCACCGCTAGCGCCGCTGCCGTTGCACTCTCCGTTGGCGTTGCTGTGCTCGCCGCCAACGGTGGCGGCGGCGGTCGCGCTGTCCGAGGCTTTCAAAATGAAAACTTTATTGAGCCCGACGTCCCCACCGGCATTCTTGTCGACCTCCCCACCGAAGTGTCCACTGAGGTCCCCGTCCCCGTCGAGGCGCTCATCGAAGCTCCCACCGAGTCCCCCATCGAGATGCTCATCGAGGCCCCCACCGAGTTTCTCATCGAGTTCCCCACCACCGAGATTCCCACCAACGTCCCCACCGAGGTGCCAATTGAGGTCCCCGTCCCCATCGAGGTGCCCATCGAGGCCCCCACCGAGTTCCCCACCGAGGCGCATCGATCGAGTTCCCCCCATCGAGATCCCCACCGACGTTCCCATCGAGGCCCCCATTCCCATCAGACTCCCCGCCGACGACAGGTCTATTGCCGCCAGAATTCGGGCAACGGAGATCGTTCGTCTGGCCAAAATTCGAGCGGCGGCAAACCGAATGTCTGATTTCGACGGGGAGGTCATCACCGTGGAGGCCGAGGTCCACGCGCCTCCCGACGACGACGACATTGAAGATGTGGATGAGCGTGTGGTGTGTACTGCCAACACATTTTGCACGAAATATTGGCAGTACCACCACGCGCTTGTGCAAATATAAAAATATAAAAAAGATCTTAAATCTGGGTATTTACTTACCGATAAATTTTCCAAAAGTAGAGTTGGCAAAAAGCTTAAAAAGCCGAAGTTCAAAATCATTACGGGCGTTCGATCGTAGCAATGTCACCTTTTCGATAAACTCTTTTAGAAAAGCTTTTTGTCGGAACTTCACGGCTCTTCTTATCCTCAACAGCTTCATGCCCTTTTTCAAGTAGTATTGTAGGTTTTCCAGATGCACCACGTACTTTTTTCGATCATAAAAAGTGCTCAACAGTTTCTTGCTTCGGTATCTTTTGTTCTTATAATCTCGAGGGTTAAGATGTTTTAGTAAACGGCGATTATAAGGAGACAGATGTTTGTAAGAAACCGTGTCTGTATACGGAGCCAGCGGAAATTGATCATGTGTCTGAAAATATTTTACCGTTTATCAAAATGCAAAAACGTGTTAAAAAGATCAGATTTACCGGGTGAAGATGAGAAGGATAATGCAAATCAACTTCGAATGCGTACCCGGTCTCGTCTTGAGAAGGAATCTTGATAATATCTTTGGCAGTCCATTTTTCAAGATCTTTTTTTGCAACCCACTCGAAATCAGAAACTGGCAATTTTAAAGTTTCCATGCTCCCGTACAAGTTGTTTGCTAAAAAGTCACCGATTTTAAATAAATAAATTAATCAAACGATGCAGTATAAAATTACCGTCAATGTAAAGTAAATGATCGCCGCTTTTTCTCGGATTGCTGTTTCCTTTTGCATAACGCTGAGAGATAAAGCTTTGTCCGCCTCTGATACCCTTTGTAAAAAACTGCTCCATTTCGGGATCGGAATAGATATCCAGAGATCCTAGAGGCTTGGAAGATTCACCCGCGAGGTTATCATTTGTTGTTGTAGCTCGTTCAGAGTTTTGATAGAACATAAGCATAACATCAAAACTTAAACCAGGAATTCCTAAAATTATACGAAATAAATTTTATATTCAAACTTTATATGTCAAGCAACAGAAAAGGAAATTTACCTAAGTAATAGATTGGATCCAATTGAAAATGTTCCATAACCATTTTCCTGTATTGAAGAAATGCCTCACATAGCAGGATGACATCCAAAGAACAATAAAGCATCATGTAATCCGCTACATTCTTGCACTTGAACAGTTTGAAGACTTCTTGCGCATGAGAATAATCCGTTTCCGAGATGTGTTCTTCATTCAATTCGGAATAAAAAGCGTCTTTGGTTGGGAGGTTTCGACTTTTTTTCATTTCTTGTAATGATTGAAAATGCTCGTAACAAAAAATGCCTTTTCTTTTTAAAAGTTTAAAAGCTTTTGATTTTTGACGGATAGGAATTTTTTGAAATCTTTCCATCTGTTGTAAAATAGGGAAAGAAAAGTTTGAAGTTTGATTCAAATCTTGGACAAGAGCGTCTAAGCTGGCAGATATGTGCTCTAATGAATCTTGAATTTTGAATTTGCCCAATGTAAGAGTGCGAAATTTTTCACTGTTTCTAGCCAAGACTTCCGGCATTTTCTTGAATCGGCGAATGTTTAACTCTTCTATGATTAAATGCAAATCGTATCTGAAACGTTTAATTTGTAAAAATTGATTGATAAAATAAAGTTAATAAAAAATTTTTTACCCTTGAGCGTTGTGGAAAAAAATTGGCGTGTGATAGGGTCCGGATCTTGTCAAATTACACAGCGAATGAGCCGCACCCATTATTTTTCCTGTGACATGATCGTGATCCAAAACTTTTCTATACTTTTTAGGATGGGTAGCAAATCGGAGACCGCATATATGACAAACGGTTGCTTTTCGAAACATTTGCCATTCCTCCTGGGTGGCTTGAGTTTTGAGAACATCTCTGAATTTTTGTTTTCTTTCTTCAACAACTTTTTCATAGAGAGGTATCCGATCCAAAAAACGTTTGGCCGCATCCTCTCCTAAATATTCTTCTTGAAAGAATACTTCATTCTCGGAGTCCACAAAAATCAGGCTGTAGCCTACCGGTCTATGCACATTTATATCGTCACTTGTAGGAAAAGCACACAAGCATTCCAATTTAGAACAAAGTCGACATTTAGATCGTTCCTTGTTTCTTTGAAGTACACTTTCAAAATCACAAAATCCCACAACAGGTGCTTTAAATTTATGTTTGTGGTTAGAAAAACTTATAGCGGCATTTTTGCCGGGATAGATGGTGCGTTGCTTATCGTAGCAAATCCGCTCATGCTTTTCTTTCTTGGATTTTGATCGGAAACGCAGCAGACATTTTTCACAGTGGATGTACTTCTGTTGACCCGCTTTATTAATCGACAACAGTCCGGCCCGATTATTCAAAAAACCTTGGAGTTTTGTAATTTTAAAGAAATGATGCTGTTGATTTAAATCTTTGATTTTTTTAAACTTGGAAGGAAAACTCGATTTTTTGGGACGGGAATTACTTAAAGTTTTATCGGAAGAGATTTTAGGATCGTGTTTTATCATTAACAAATGGAGAGTATTTTCTCTTATATCATTGTTTTTGTTAGTAATAAACCCTAACTTTGAAACGTGACCTTCACTCTCATAAAGTACGGAAATTGAAATTGGTAAATGACGATTTCTACACAAAAATTTTTTTATGTCACAAAATTGAAGAGGAAACGTAAAACCTTTTATGTTGAATTTTTTAAGATATTTTATTGGCATTTGACGAAAATCTGTGATGGAAGCAGTTTCTGGAAAAAGATGTCTAATGTACAGATAAAGAAAGTTAAATTTATCATATCGAGTATTCCATTCCAAGCAGTTAGATCTTTTTAAATCTCGCGGAATTTCTATAAAATCCATTTCCAAAGCTTACTTGAATTTTTCATATACAACAAAATAAGTCCTTAAAATCAAATATTAGTGATTTGGATGTCGCTAAAAGACAGAGATTCGAATCTCCATCCGGAACCTCTCATCAACAAATCCTCTTCTCGAGTTATTAAATTGTTTAATAATTTTTGAACTTTACCTTTTAACGAGCGAGAAGAATCAAAAGACGTGAATTGAATATAGCCGGTTCTTAAAGCAAAGACATCTCGATCGCTAGGCATTAATTGATGTGACGACTGATCAAGACTTTTTTCAGTTGAATCATCAATGTTGCTAACAACCGTTTGAGGCTGTGTTGAAGTATTATCAACAGCAGCTTCCGTCTCAGTGTCTTTGTCTTTTGTAGCTGAATTCAAATCAGGAATCTGATACGCCGCTGATAAAATTAAAGCAACTTTTACTGTAAAGGTTTTACTCAATTCATGACGAATGACATCAACAATTTCTTGTCTATTTGCTCTATTAACAACAAAGGCGTGAAGCGTTTCTGTAGAAAATATATGTTTCCGAAAAATTTTAATTTTACCATTCAAAGCAGATTTAAAAAGAGAATAATTTAAGTCTTCTAAATGAGAGGAATCGATGTGAGAGACCAAATCATTTCTTGATTTGAAGGAACTTAATTCATTCTTACAAAACGGACACTGAAGCGATTGATTTAATGGAGTCCGATTTCGGAATTTTGTCGATGTTTCACGATGACGAAACGATTCATGTTTGTCTCGGGAAGATTTTCTAGCAAACGATTTTTGGCATTCGCGGCAGACGTAGGATTTTGGCATTTCTGTTAAAATTCTGAAACAAAATTTATTGACGCATAAAATTTGGAAATAATATATACAAACACATTAAAACTATATAGCTCAGACATTTATAAACAAATTACTTAATACAAATCATTCTTGTCTAAAATGACGCAACAATCTTTGATATTGAGCACGTAAGCGTTCGCGTTCACGCTCAAGCGTTTGAATGCGTTGACGCAATACGTACTCAGCATAACGATTAAACAAATCATAAGGTGAGCCTCCTTCTACATCAATTAAATCGAGAATGAAAGAGGCTAAACGACCGTCATTCGATCTTTCAAAATTTGTGGGTGCGGGGAAATAATTTTCCTCTTCTATTTCTTCTTCTGCTGATCGAGTTGGACGTTGATAAGGAGAAGAATATCTTCCAGCCCTACCAACACCGCGTCTGACCTCTCGTCCAATCGAGGCTGAAGTCGTTTGATTGAAGGGGCGAGAAATATTTTGTCCCCGACCAACGCCACGACCAGCGACCGAAGTACTCGAGGTGTTGCGCTCAGCAAAAATTCTTTGAGACATGGGGTTCGATGTTGAATCATCGACAGCGTTGTTTGATGGCGATGTTAAATCATCGGCGGAGTTATTGGTCGATGTTAAATCATCGGCTGGATTGTTATTGATCTGAACCATAATTCCAAATCCTTCGGGGTTTACAACTATCGGTTCAGATACTCGACCCCGTTGATTAAACGAGGAAGATGTTCTCTGGCCCCGACCAACACCACGAGCGGCGAGAGAAGAACTTGGGCCATCATTTGACCTCAAATCTCTTCGACCTCGTCCAATTGGCACAACCGGTGGAGATGGCGGTGATGTTAAATCATCAACGTTTCTTAGGTGAAATCTTATTCTTAACCCTGCAGGGCCAAAAAAAACTTGGCGAGGGTTGTTTGAGTCATTTGGTGAATTAGACATTTGAATTACCTTTGACAGCGAATGGCAGAAGATCTTCTTTCAACGAATGTTCAAACTTATAATGAATGAATTTGGAAATATGACCGCGTTTTTATACAATTTTTGGTGGGAAATAGTTTGGCACATTTACGAGCCAATTGCATGAGAAAAAATTAATGACAAATTAAGCACAAAAAAATTAAAGATATCCACAGCAAATTACAAATCTTGAGCATGAGAAACGTTAAGTACTCGGAAAAATTAATGGCGTTTTGATTGAGTTTTGACAAATATAATTTGTTACAAATACGGACTAGTTGAATGAGAAAAAATTGATGGAAAATACACGCACACACACACACACACACACACAGCACACAGTGCACCCATTATCCATAATTTTCTTGCACCGTTGTTTAATTCACAATTCAACACGTTCAAAAACACAAATTATCCATAATTTCCTTAGACCATTGTCTGTTAACGACTTGACGCGTTATAATTTAGGATGAGCCAAAAACATTAACAAGAATTGACCTCAAACGCGTTCAGCATCGTTAAAATTTACAACCTTCAACACCATAGCTCATTTATGCTGTGTAACCAATCAAAATTGATGAAACTTATCAGCTACTTGCCCGCGCATGTGGAATCAAGAGCCCCTTAGAACATTGTCATACTGACACTCCCTTAAACTCAAGAAGGTTTAAAAAGAACCTACATTTGATGACAAACGTCAGTACAGATTTATTGTCAGAATAAATCACCCGCATTTAAAGCAATAAGATGAAGAAATCACCCGCAAAAAAGAAAAAGCCTAACACAGCCAATAAAAATGGTAAATCGGAAGAGATTAATTATAAAGCCGTTGATGATGAGAAGAAAAAAAAGGCTGAAAATACGTCAGAGGCGGAAAAGAAAAATAAAAAGACTGATAAAAAGAAGATTGGTAATGGAAAATCCAAGAAGAATACAAATAAAAAACATAAATTGAAATCAGGTAATTCTAATTTTTAAGTCGTTTTTTACACGCGTTACAATTAATGGTAATATTTTATAATTAAAGGAAAAAAACAAAAAAGGAACCACAACATTTCGTCATCAGAATCGGACTCTGTAAATGAAGAAACGGAAGAAGAATCAGAGTCAGAAATTTTGACTGTTCAATCTGATGATGATGATGTTTCAACCGATGCGGAGGAGTTAAGCGATGAAAGTTTAGAAAATGATGACAATGACGATGATGATGATGATGATGATGATGATGACGAAGACCTTAATGAGCAGACTCAAGACATTTTAGGAAAGAAAAGAAAAAGGTCAAATAAAAAAGGAATATTGGTGGATACTGAAATTAACAATCATGCGGTCTATGAAGGCGCGTCATTGATGTCGTATCAAATTTTAATGGACGAAGATGAGCAAAAGCAATATTTTCGAAATTGGACCACCGAAAAAATATGCGAGACAAGGGATATCGATTTTGCTGAATGGCAAAAAGAACATTCAACAAGAGAAGCCTACTTTTTTGGTCCAGACAATGTAAGTCTATATTAACTTAATTTGATGAATTAAAATAATTTTAATTTTTATTTTAGTATATGTACATAAATCCGGCCACGCTCAAAAAATTTATTGAGCTGATCAAGACAAAAAAAGTGGATGAGAAAAGCATCAGCCTCCCAATTAAGCCGATGTACAAGGTAGTATACCTTAATCCGCAAGTGACCGTCGGAATAACCGGCTTGAGGCATATTCAAAAGGCCGGAGGGCTATCAGCCTGGCCGGTGATTTATGTGAAAAAGGAACACGTGAGTACGTCAGATAGCATGAAAAATCTTATCTAAAAAGACATTTTTTCAGTATAACGAAAACAACCAACAATATTCGACCAAGATTATGAAGATTCAGGTACCGCTAAGAGGGCTGGAGGAAATAACAAAAGCCTTTATGGAATTGTGTTTTGGCATCAAGAAAAAACTGCCTCATATCCAACAATAGAACAAAACGACCAAAGATGTACATATGCATAAATGTATTTTTGAGAAATAAAATGAAATGCGCATTTATTTTATTCAAATAAAAATAAAAACTAGATTATAATGTATTAGACGGGAGTAGACAAATTTAGCCTGGCAGAAAGGAGAGAAGGGTCAACGGCTACTGAAGAAGAATCCGTCGCAGGTTCCGTGCGAGGTGTGTTGAATAACGGAGGAATCATGCTCGAAAAGTACGGTCGTCTATGATAAACCTAAAAAATAATTTATATATAATAAGCGATTTAAAAATAATAATAAATTTCTTACCGTATACTCCGTGTTGGTTGCTTTATCTACTTTTTCGGGAACCGACAAAAAAGTAGTTGCATCGGACGGCAACGCCGATGCGGTTGACTCAAGCGGCAGAATTTCAACACTCGATTCTTCCACAACCTCTTCATTTGCTGATGGATCCGCAGCAGCCTCTATTTGAATCATTTCAATAGGCTAAAAAAAAAAAAATAGAGTAGACAAAATATTTTATAAAATACGATAATCATACTTCGACGTTAGACGGCTCTTGGTGGTGATGGCTCAGTCTTCTTAATTTGTACATTATTATGGCAAACGTTACAAAAATGAAGGCGAACACAGATCCAACAAATATTTTGAAGACATCTGAAAATAATAAGGCATTTGTATAAAAAATGTTAACTTAAAAGAAAATAATCAATACTTACTGTCAAAGGTTGTGGAGTCAAAACCCGCAAAGGAAAAAGTACTATGTATTGTTGATACATTAGGCGAAGCGGAAAACGTTGGCGGATTAAAAGTGGTTGTGGCAATGGAGGTACCAGAACCGTGCTTGTTTCCAACACAGCCGAAGTGGTAGCGGGTGAAGTTACAATCGTAGTTGAGAGAGTAGAGCTCGTCAAAGTGGTAGCAACGGTAGTGGGCGGGACGGTGGTAGTGCTAGTAGAAGGAACGGTCGTGGTACTTGAAGTGGAAGAAGCAGTTGTGGTGGTTGAAGCAAAGCCGGTTGTTGGGACGATGGTCGTATCAGAAGAAGAATTAGTGGATGCGACAATTTTGGCGAGGAGATTTTTCAATAAAGTGATGTCTTCCTCGCACGAAATTTTTTGTGCCAAATAAAAGGCACAAATGACGAAGACGATGATGATGTTGAAGTTCATTATGGCAGAATTGCAAATATACTTTTAAAGTTTGAAATGTTTAAGAATTGAAAATGAAATGAAGTTTTTAAATCAAGAACTTGAAATTATTTATTTTTTATAATAAAAGCGGGCGGTCAAACACGCGAACATATGTACATTTATTATAAATAAAGTTAGAAGTTTTTTGTCGAAATTAAATAAAAAGAACTTTTTCATACAATAAAAAAAAATGCTTTGAAAGATTCTTTATGAAGAACACTTCGCAGAGGGAGGGTTGAGCGAAATTTACGCAAAGAAACGAGAAAACTCACGCTGAGAAAGTAAAACACACCGCGCTTACAAGACATTTGTATTTTGAGGGATAGAAAAATCTACAGTTTTGTTGTTAACATTTATATTCCTCCATAATTTGTATTCATGTTCAAATAAAGCGTATAGACCGAGCAGCATTAAAAAAGACCAAAGAAAAACTAAAAGCCAAGGGGAAATAGTGTCTTTTACAAAATAAATATATTTAAAAGGATCTTCTCCATCTCTGTTTCTTCGGACACAATTACGGCGATTGGCGGGAGGCGAGTCGTTGCTCCACATAATTAAAAATGTTGTTGTTTTTCAAACAAAACGTTTTAGACAAAAACTTAATGGTTACTTTTTTATAATAATGGTACACTCGTAATTCTTTTTGAATGGCAAAAATGATTTGCGCGCGTGTTTCGGAATCATATGTTGGAATATAAAAGAAACACGTGCGGTCCTTAACGTTTTTACGATACACAAATACTCGTTGATCCAACAACTTTAAGATTTTGTTTATCCTGTTGAGAAGAATTGAGATATTTCGCAACAAAACGTGGGGATTCTTTATATGTTGATACGTGAGATTGTTGTTGTTGACCATGAATTTGCAGCAAATGTTTATAGAAAGACGTGTGATGTAGTACTGAAATAGTTTATGACATAAAAAATAATAAATTTAAAATTAAGCGCGCTCTTTTATTTTGGAATTAAGAATGATAGTCTGCTACTTAAAAATTAGACACAGCGGCAGAAAAATCATCCATAAAACCAAAATAAAAACAAACGTGATTTCTTCTGTTAATAAATAATTGCGACATTTAGTTGGATTGAGAATCTTTTCGTAAACACTGATAAACAATAACTGTTGAAAAGTTGAACATGTATGTATTTTTGATAAAATAATCGAGCGGAAATTATTGTTTAAGACAATAATTTTGGCGCGAGTTAAGATTTGTTGATGCAAAACGAGTTGCGCTTTAATTTGTGTTTGTTTTAAAGAACGGAAATTCAAACATTGCCGTTCTCAGAACCTTTCTTCGCGCCCCCGAACTGATTCAAGACGTTGAAAGTGGAAAAATTGATGTTGCAAACGGCTTGCAATCGGGTTGCAACAGGCCGATTGCAGACGAAAACAAGCCGATTGCAGGCTCGATTGAGCCTGTTGCAAGCCGATTGCAGATGAAAACAAGCCGATTGCAGGCTCGATTGAGCCTGTTGCAAGCCGATTGCAGACGAAAACAAGCCGATTGCAGGCTCGATTGAGCCTGTTGCAAGCCGATTGCAGACGAAAACAAGCCGATTGCAGGCTCGATTGAGCCTGTTGCAAGCCGATTGCAGACGAAAACAAGCCGATTGCAGGCTCGATCGAGCCTGTTGCAAGCCGATTGCAGACGAAAACAAGCCGGTTGCAGACGATTACAAGCCGGTTTCAGGTTGAAACAACCTTAATGTAGATGCCATCAAGGTGTTTTGAGAGCGCATCAAGATGGTTTTTATCGGTAAACGGATGGTTGAAAGACGGTTTCAGCCTGTTTTAAGGTGTTTTGAGAACGTTTTAAGGTGATTTTAGAGCGTAACAAGCTCGAATGAGAGTGATGTAGGGACATTACTCCACAGATCGCAATGGCCAAGATGGATGCTGTTTGACAGGCAAAACAACCAACTTGATGAATGCAATAAGGTTGGAGTGGCCAAGAACATTAAAATGGTCAACAAAGATGCCCTTGAGGATGTTGCCTTGACCAAGAACATTGAGATGGTCGACAAGGATGCCATGGAAGATGCTGGCATGGCCAAGAACATTGAGATGGTCAATAAGGATGCCATTGAGGATGTGGGGTGGCCAAGAATATCAAGATGGTTGAAGAAAATGCCATTGGGGATGGCAAGAACGTTTAGATGATCGACAAGGATGGGAAGGGCACTGTGGTCCGGGCCGACACATTGAAAACATGACCAATTAGTGAAATTAATACTTGCACTTTAACCTAGCCCCGTTGGGAAGATCCTTACCCCTGATTTTGTGGTCTTTATGTTGGCCTTTTCCCATGATTCCCCCAGATTCTTCACCATGAAATGTTTGGCAATCTAGCAGTCTAAACTGTTGTGACAGCTCTTTGAAACAACTAGCAGCAATGCCTCTACCCCCATAGAGTATCTTGGGATCAACAAAGAGCTGTCCTAACATTTGCTAGATCTCTGAAGATTCCATGTCCTGTTCTGGACTTCATATCTGTCAATTACCTACCATCTTTGAACAGTTAGGAATTGAGGAAAGGGAGGGAAGGGAGAGAATAATTCATGGATTATTCCTCGATCAAGGCCAGAACAGTAAATGAAATCTTTGGCCATATACCTTTTTAACCACACAGAAAGCTTTGTTGACTGTCCAAAGAATATAGAGAAATAGGTTGCTAAGGGTCATTGCAGAGGAGCATGGTGTGGCAGACACATTGACAGATTATGAGACTTTGTATTTATATTTTTCTTCCCTCCATTCATAACTGTGCCAAGATGGCAGGTAGTTGCCCAAGATGAAGGCCAGAAAAGGACATGGTATCCTTGTCGATCTAGCCATCTAAACTCTGATCATGGCTCTTTGGTTCCTCCCCGAGGTGTCAATGGGGGTAGAGCCACTACCGCTTGCTGTTTCATAGACCAACAGATCAAGGTCCCCTTGGAAACAGCATTAGAAATTTGTGGCATTGAATATTGTTGCATACGAAAGGACTTGAAACCAATTCACTACATTAGAGCATTGTATGACGTGGGGTCTACAAGCATCACCCTTGTCTCAGGCAGTAGGAAGGCTCATGAGCTTGGCCCATTAAGAACTGTCACAAGAGTAATGTGCTTCCAAGGCATACTATATTAGTATCAAGCAAAGGTACCCGGCGTTGACCGGCTAAATGTACACTGCCACCACCATCACCATTGCAGACACCACTTCTACTCCTTCTTTAAAATTTCTGAAATCCAAATGTTGAAAATGTACGATGGCAATGAAGATGTTGGAATTTAATCACTCCTGTCAAACATATACCCATCTCGTAACTCATGGTGTAATGTTACATTACTTCTCCATTTTTGCCTTTATTGCTGTATTTAAATTCTTAAATATCCTATATTATTTCAAAGTCTGCTAATTTTCTGTGTGAATGTAAGCTACACTGAGGAACATTTTTACCTAAGCCAGGTGACTTCAGTATGCCTTTGCGTAGAAATTTCCATGGCCCAGTAAAATTCCACTAATATTTAGGACACATTACCATATTCAAGTAATGTGTCCTAAATATTAGTTTAATTTTACATGATGGCAGGTTTTTATTGAATGCCGAGCCCATTCATAAAACCGAACAGTAATAGTTATTTATTGGATGACGATAATTTCCTTTATTTTTCACTTCACGAGGGACCTTGTGTTTATGCCCGAGCGAAGCGAGGGCATTATTAAGGTCCCGAGGGAAGTTAAAAATAAAGGATATGAAAGTCATCCAATACGTAATTTTGCATGATTGCAGGTTTTTATGTCCTAAAAACATAAAAAAAGAGAGTACAAAAAATCAAAATCAATGCCACCCAAAATAATTCTGTACCTTTAGAATTAGGGAAACAGCACCACACTGGAGAAAAAAAGAATGACCGGACAGACCAGCAAAGTTTTAGCCCAAGTTTGGACATTTCCAGGATCATGGAGGATGAGTGCATGCCAAGGAGTCAACTACGGGGGTTCTTTTGGCATTTTTCTCATCTGTCCCAGGTTGGTGGAGGTTTCTAAAACCGGCATCCACCAAGACCAAGTAGTAGGCAGAAAGGCTGGACAACTTAACCATCAAAAACTGCTTTGTTTCCCCCATCATGATGGCCGAAACAGAATCAAAATACAACCTTGTGGGTCTGCCAAGCATCAGTGTGTTGATAAACCGGGATGGGAGGGTTTCCAAGGCTGTGTTGGCAAGCAAGACGATGGATGACCTAGCCAAGATAATAGAATGGGGGCGCTCAGATGAATGGTCCGGCACTCAATAACCATCAAAACCAAAAAAGTCTGACACCCAAAGGTCATTTCCAATAATATAATTAAAGTAAGGTTGGTGTGTTCTTTGCCAGAAAATTAAATATGAGGGGAGGAAAAGAGGGAAATAAAAACCAAAAGAGGGAAATAAAAACTACTTTACTGTTCAGTTTTATGAAGGGGCTCACCGTGCAATAAAATCCTGCCATCATGTAAAGTAGTTTTTATTTCCCTCTTTTGGTTTTTATTTCCCTCTTTTCCTCCCTTCTTATTAAATTTTCTGGCAAGGAACACACCAACCTTACTTTAATTACATTACTGGCAAAGACCTTTGGGTGTCAGACTTTTTTGGGATAGATGGTTATTGAGTGCTGGACCATTTCCTCGAGTGCCCCCACTCCATCATATTGGCTAGGTCATCCATCGTCTTGCATGCCAACACAGCCTTGGAAACCCTCCCATCCCGGTTTATCAACACACTGATGCTTGACAGACCCACAGGGTTGTATTTTGATTCGATTTCGGCCATCATGATGGGGGAAGCAAAGTAGTTTTTGATTGTGAAGTCATCCAGCCTTTCTGCTTACAACTTGATCTTGGTCATGGTGGCTTGGTGGATGCCAGTTTTAGAATCCTCCATCAACCTGGGGCAGATGAGAAAAATGCCAAAAGAACCCCTGTAGTTGACTCTTTAGCATGCACTCATCCTCCATGACCCTGGAAATGTCCAAACTTGGGCTGAAACTTTGCTGGTCTGTCCAGTCAGTCCTTTTTTCTCCAGTGTGGTGCTGTTTCCCTAATTCTAAAGGTACATAATTATTTTGGGTGGCATTGATTTTAATTTTTTGTACTCTCTTTTTTTGTGTTTTTTAGGGCATAAAACCCTGCAATCATGCAAAATTATGTATTGGATGACTTTCATATCCTTTATTTTTAACTTCCCTTGGGACCTTAATAATGCCCCAGCGAAGCGAGGGCATAAACACAAGGTCCCTCGTGAAGTGAAAAATAAAGGATATTATCATCATCCAATAATAGTTATTTATTCCCTAGTTATTGTACCTTTAGAATTAGGGAAACAGCACCACACTGGAGAAAAAAAGAATGACCCGACAGACCAGCAAAGTTTTAGCCCAAGTACATATACCAAGTACAATAAACACAAGGTCCCTCGTGAAGTGAAAAATAAAGGAAATTATCATCATCCAATAAATAACTATTACTGTTTAGTTTTATGAAGGGGCTCACCATGCAATAAAAACCTGCCATCATGTAAATAACTATTACTAGGCCAAGGAAAATTCTACGCAAAGGCATACTAAAGTCACCTAGTTTAGGTAAAAATGTTCCGCAGTGTAGTTATATAGTGGGCTATAATAAATATAATAATTAATGTCAATAATTTTTGGACGATTTTTATTGTACTGAATAATTAATTATGATTTTTATTTATTAATGGTGAATCCTTAAAATTGGCATGGATATATATTTATATACATATGCAATGTTATATAGATATCATATTATCAGTGGCTAATTCTTTTGAACCATTTCATCAGATAGTGGTCGAAAATTTTCAAACTCTGAGAAATCTGTTGCAATTTTTTACTTATAAAAAAATCATACAAATACCATGGAATAGTTTTGAACAATTGAATTAGACCCGATACAAATTCATATACCATGTATTGAAACATTGTCAATGGTGGAGGGAAGAAAAAAGCACCATTTCATATCACAAAAAATTACTTTGCATTACATTGAAATATTTACTTCAAAGGAAAGATAATTATGTAAAAAAAATTTAACGCTTTTAACATTTTAAATAGCTATATAATTGTTGAGCCTAGGAGATATGAAAATAGTGAAACACATGTGCCCCTCTGACGTAAAACAGTTGACAATGAAATGAATGCAAAGTTACTGTGATGGCTACAGAGAACAAAACAGTAACAAGTGTTTTTCACATCATATTTAAAACTTCTATAATGGCTACAAAAATTAAATGTAAAAGCTGAATTTCAAATCACAAAAAAATTTTTAATTGCTCCAAAAGCGAAACAATTAACATGACAGCTATAGAGAGCAAAGAGAGTTTTACAAAAAATGTAAAAGCTGAATTTCAAATCACAAAAAAAAATTTAATTGCTCCAAAAGCGAAACAATTAACATGACAGCTATAGAGAGCAAAGAGAGTTTCACAAAAAATGTAAAAGCTGAATTTCCAATCACAGAAAAACCACATTTTAATTGCTTCAAATGAGAGAAACAATTATGTGAAAGATTTTTACTGCTTTTAACATTTTAAAATAGCAGCCATATCATTGTTGAGCTTAAGAGATATGAAAACAGTACATGAAACATGTACATATGCAAGCAAATTTGACTTTCATTACTATGTTGAAGTTGGCCACCATAAGGAGAGATGCCCCCTTCGGCTCAAAGACTTCCTCCACCAGTGTGGTTCCAAGTAAAGACGCTGAAACAAGACTGGCCAGCATTTCATAAGTCATGTCCGCCCCCCCTTTTAAGCAACTAATGCCATGGAGGTAAACCCCAGAGCACCTTTTTGCAGCTGATGAACAGTGTGAACTGTTATTGTTTTGAAGATGGATGAAATCTGTGATTTCAAATGAAATGAGGTGAATCCATTGAATGATAAAAGTAACTACAACTTTAGATCACTGCAACAGCAGTCATTTTTGAAGCAATGTCCAAACTTTGTTGATATTGACCTCTATAGATGATCTATTTTGAATGCACTGTAATCCCATAGTTCAGTCAACAGGTTTTGGGATGTGTTTCTTTACAAAAAAAGGTGCTCAATCCTTTACCTCCTTGAGATTTTTAGAGCTGTGATTGTTTTTGTTTGGATTATAACACTACTTAAGCAAGCATAACATTTCACTATCTCACTCTATTTTTTCGTGGCCAGTCTTTGGTAGCGTCTTTAGTTCCAAGGTCCTGTCCTGTGTAATGCCAAACACCTTGTTGAATATTAGGAAAGGTACAAGGTCCTATTCCCCAGCTGCCAAGAGGAAACAGGTAAAATTCACGGAAAACTACCAGACTTCACCTCTGGTCACAGAAGGTTACTGGAGTTACCAGGTTGCGGCGATCAAGGACCCAGGTGCCTTGGCTAAAGAGGTAGACACTTCTGATATCCTCGACGATGTTGTAGGAGAAGATAGCCTGAGGAGAAAGGTGAGGATATCTCCGACAGACAGTAGAAAGACATGTTCCTATTCCTGTCCTGTCTTCCATAGAACCCTATCCCTACCTAAGACACTGATTATGCTCAACACTGGTCACTGTATCACTATGCACAATTACCATCTGCTCAATCTGTTGCAGCAATAAACATGACCATCAATACACCTCCAATTGCACGTATTCAGGTGCAACCCAACTGGGACAGAGACTACAGCACCTATGTCCCAGTCGGCCTTGGTAACATCAAAACAGCCATGTTCATCGACCATGGGAATACCTTCACGAACGTCATTTCCCCTCAGATGATTTCGGCCGATCAGCTAAAACCAGTCCCCAACTCTCCATGGGCACAGCTCCTGTTGGCCAAAAGATGAAGGTCCTAGGACAGGCCCCTCGCATTGACCTTAAGATCATGGCAAACCCGGCAAAGTTCTGGATCTGCCCCTAGGTGCTACAGGGGTTTGTTCACCCCTTGATTATTGACCAGCATTGACCAGCTACTCTCCAAGAGTGCCCTCGTTGTTAAGGGAAAGGAGGTCCCAATGTGTTCAACATAACAACATCTACAATTACCACCACTAAGGCCATCTCCTGCATTGTGTATGCTACACCTTCCCTTGTCCTCTCCACGATTCCAAAAATACCTCCCGAAAGACATGAGTTGAGGAGTGATTGTGAGCCCTCAATCCATGGAAGTACCCAGCTGATCGCGCTGAATCCTCTCGTGATGGATACAACCACCATTATCCCTGGGAGCCTAGTGGTCTTTCACCTGTCTGCCAATTCCCAAATGGGGCCTAACAGCGTTATACAAGAAGTGTGAGGAGATGGGTGCATGGCTGTCCTCACTGATAAATGGGAAACTTCCGGCTCTTGGATGATGAAGTGGAGGTCTTGATACGTGGAATGACTGGCTTTATTGATTAAACCTTGAACGGGTGGAAATCAGACATGAGAATGGAAAAGGAAGCATGCCCTATCGCTGGAAAATATGATGCAACATAATGAACGGAGCGGCACGAAATCTGGCGATCATGCTACACCTTCCCTCCAAGCTCTTGAGTACTCGGAGAGAAGGCAACGAGCTTCTCAATTCCAATTTGGATGCTCAATCAAGCATCATGGTCTTCGTTAGACTCGTTCTTTCTTGGTTGAGGAGGTGGTTCGGGTGGTGGCATCAGTTCTTGCTGAACTCTATCTTGTTGTCCTCCTTGCTTCGGGATGAAGCGTTGATTTCCATTGAGCATTTGCCTCTTCAGTCTGCCAACTCGTGACCGACGACACGGTCTCATCACTGAGACAATCCCTTGGATGTCCTGGAGCTTCATCTCCATGTTTCGAATGATGGCCACATGACTACCTACATCCATATGTTTCAGATCATGTGCCTTCAGGTGGCAAAACTGTGTCAACCCTCCTTTGGTCATGTCAGTCCCTCCAGGACTCGATGGTCTCATCATGGGCATCATCAGTTCACTTGTCAGTGAGGCAAGGCTATCTTGAGGGTGCTTGCACCCTCTCTTGAATTTTTCGATGTCTTGATCAATGCCAGGCCAATATGTCAACCGAGCTTTCTGTTGTGACCAATCTCCTTGGCGTGCTTCGTGCACCCTTGAGAACATTGAATGGCGGAGACTTGTCTGTATGAACAACCTGCATCCATGCTTGGTCAGGTCCCCATTGACTGACAGATTCTGCTGTACTTCCCAGTACTTTTCGATCTTGTCCAGAATATCTCTATCCTTGCTTTGAGATCCATCCTTGATCATCTACAGAAGCTGTTGGTGCTCTTCATCATTGTTGGCATGTTCACCCACTTCTTGCAAGTGGAGACTCTCATCATTGTGATGTTCGTGGATCTCTGAGACACTTGAACTTTGTTGCATATGTATATAAATATATATCCATGCCAATTTTAAGGATTCACCATTAATAAATAAAAATCATAATTAATTATTCAGTACAATAAAAATTGTCCAAAAATTATTGACATTAATTATTATATTTATTATAGCCCACTATATAACTACACTGCGGAACATTTTTACCTAAACTAGGTGACTTTAGTATGCCTTTGCGTAGAATTTTCCTTGGCCTAGTAATAGTTATTTACATGATGGCAGGTTTTTATTGCACGGTGAGCCCCTTCATAAAACTAAACAGTAATAGTTATTTATTGGATGACGATAATTTCCTTTATTTTTCACTTCACCAGGGACCTTGTGTTTATGCCCGAGTGAAGCCAGGGCATTATTAAGGTCCCAAGGGAAGTTAAGAATAAAGGATATGAAAGTCATCCAATACGTAATTTTGCATGATTGCAGGGTTTTATGCCCTAAAAAACACAAAAAAAGAGAGTACAAAAAATTAAAATCAATGCCACCCAAAATAATTATGTACCTTTTGGTTTTTATTTCCCTCTTTTCCTCCCCTCATATTTAATTTTCTGGCAAAGAACACACCAACCTTACTTTAATTATATTATTGGAAATGACCTTTGGATGTCAGACTTTTTTGGGGTTGATGGTTATTGAGTGCCGGACCATTCATCTGAGTGCCCCCATTCTATTATCTGGGCTAGGTCATCCATCGTCTTGCATGCCAACACAGCCTTGGAAACCCTCCCATCCCGGTTTATCAACACACTGATGCTTGGCAGACCCACAAGGTTGTATTTTGATTCTGTTTCTGCCATCATGATGGGGGAAACAAAGCAGTTTTTGATGGTTAAGTTGTCCAACCTTTCTGCCTACTACTTGATCTTGGTGTCTTGGTGGATGCCAGTTTTAGAAACCTCCACCAACCTGGGACAGATGAGAAAACTGCCAAAAGAACCCCCGTAGTTGACTCCTTGGCATGTACTCATCCTCCATGATCCTGGAAATGTCCAAACTTGGGCTAAAACTTTGCTGGTCTGTCGGGTCATTCTTTTTTTCTCCAGTGTGGTGCTGTTTCCCTAATTCTAAAGATACAGAATTATTTTGGGTGGCATTGATTTTGATTTTTTGTACTCTCTTTTTTTATGTTTTTTAGGGCATAAAAACCTGCAATCATGCAAAATTACGTATTGGATGACTTTCATATCCTTTATTTTTAACTTCCCTTGGGACCTTAATAATGCCCGAGCGAAGCGAGGGCATAAATACAAGGTCCCTCGTGAAGTGAAAAATAGAGGAAATTATCGTCATCCAATAAATAACTATTATTGGATGACGATAATATCCTTTATTTTTCACTTCACGAGGGACCTTGTGTTTATGCCCAAGTGAAGCGAGGGCATTATTAAGGTCCCAAGGGAAGTTAAGAATAAAGGATATGAAAGTCATCCAATACGTAATTTTGCATGATTGCAGGGTTTTATGCCCTAAAAAACACAAAAAAAGAGAGTACAAAAAATTAAAATCAATGCCACCCAAAATAATTATGTACCTTTAGAATTAGGGAAACAGCACCACACTGGAGAAAAAAGGACTGACTGGACAGACCAGCAAAGTTTCAGCCCAAGTTTGGACATTTCCAGGGTCATGGAGGATGAGTGCATGCCAAAGAGTCAACTACAGGGGTTCTTTTGGCATTTTTCTCATCTGCCCCAGGTTGATGGAGGATTCTAAAACTGGCATCCACCAAGCCACCATGGCCAAGATCAAATTGTAAGCAGAAAGGCTGGATGACTTCACCATCAAAAACTACTTTGCTTCCCCCATCATGATGGCCGAAACCGAATCAAAATACAACCCTGTGGGTCTGCCAAGCATCAGTGTGTTGATAAACCGGGATGGGAGGGTTTCCAAGGCTGTGTTGGCATGCAAGATGATGGATGACCTAGCCAATATGATGGAGTGGGGGCACTCGAGGGAATGGTCCAGCACTCAATAACCATCTACCCCAAAAAAGTCTGACACCCAAAGGTCTTTGCCAGTAATGTAATTAAAGTAAGGTTGGTGTGTTCTTTGCCAGAAAATTTAATAAGAAGGGAGGAAAAGAGGGAAATAAAAACCAAAAGAGGGAAAAAAACCAAAAGAAGGAAATAAAAACTACTTTACTGTTCAGTTTTATGAATAGGCTCACCGTGCAATAAAAACCTGCCATCATGTAAAATTAAACTAATATTTAGGACACATTACTTGAATATGGTAATGTGTCCTAAATATTAGTGGAATTTTACTGGGCCAAGGAAATTTCTACGCAAAGGCATACTTAAGTCACCTGGCTTAGGTAAAAATGTTCCTCAGTGTAGCTAACATTCACACAGAAAATTAGCAGACTTTGAAATAATATAGGATATTTAAGAATTTAAATACAGCAATAAAGGCAAAAATGGAGAAGTAATGTAACATTACACCATGAGTTACGAGATGGGTGTATGTTTGACAGGAGTGATTAAATTCCAACATCTTCATTGCCATCGTACATTTTCAACATTTGGATTTCAGAAATTTTAAAGAAGGAGTAGAAGTGGTGTCTGCAATGGTGATGGTGGTGGCAGTGTACATTTAGCCGGGCAACGCCGGGTACCTTTGCTTGATACTAATATAGTATGCCTTGGAAGCACATTACTCTTGTGACAGTTCTTAATGGGCCAAGCTCATGAGCCTTCCTACTGCCTGAGACAAGGGTGATGCTTGTAGACCCCACGTCATACAATGCTCTAATGTAGTGAATTGGTTTCAAGTCCTTTCGTATGCAACAATATTCAATGCCACAAATTTCTAATGCTGTTTCCAAGGGGACCTTGATCTGTTGGTCTATGAAACAGCAAGCGGTAGTGGCTCTACCCCCATTGACACCTCGGGGAGGAACCAAAGAGCCATGATCAGAGTTTAGATGGCTAGATCGACAAGGATACCATGTCCTTTTCTGGCCTTCATCTTGGGCAACTACCTGCCATCTTGGCACAGTTATGAATGGAGGGAAGAAAAATATAAATACAAAGTCTCATAATCTGTCAATGTGTCTGCCACACCATGCTCCTCTGCAATGACCCTTAGCAACCTATTTCTCTATATTCTTTGGACAGTCAACAAAGCTTTCTGTGTGGTTAAAAAGGTATATGGCCAAAGATTTCATTTACTGGTCTGGCCTTGATCGAGGAATAATCCATGAATTATTCTCTCCCTTCCCTCCCTTTCCTCAATTCCTAACTGTTCAAAGATGGTAGGTAATTGACAGATATGAAGTCCAGAACAGGACATGGAATCTTCAGAGATCTAGCAAATGTTAGGACAGCTCTTTGTTGATCCCAAGATACTCTATGGGGGTAGAGGCATTGCTGCTAGCTGTTTCAAAGAGCTGTCACAACAGTTTAGACTGCTAGATTGCCAAACATTTCATGGTGAAGAATCTGGGGGAATCATGGGAAAAGGCCAACATAAAGACCACAAAATCAGGGGTAAGGATCTTCCCAACGGGGCTAGGTTAAAGTGCAAGTATTAATTTCATTAATTGGTCATGTTTTCAATGTGTCGGCCCGGACCACAGTGCCCTTCCCATCCTTGTCGATCATCTAAACGTTCTTGCCATCCCCAATGGCATTTTCTTCAACCATCTTGATATTCTTGGCCACCCCCACATCCTCAATGGCATCCTTATTGACCATCTCAATGTTCTTGGCCACGCCAGCATCTTCCATGGCATCCTTGTCGACCATCTCAATGTTCTTGGTCAAGGCAACATCCTCAAGGGCATCTTTGTTGACCATTTTAATGTTCTTGGCCACTTCAACCTTATAGCATTCATCAAGTTGGTTGTTTTGCCTGTCAAACAGCATCCATCTTGGCCATTGCGATCAGCGCAATGTTCATCAAGAGGAGCTTGTTGGTTTGCCTTGCAAACCGCGTCCATCTCAGCCTCGGCGATAAGTGCAACGTTCATCAGAAGGAGCTTGTTGTTTGGTGTAGCATCAAGGATGTCCAATGTGCTGGAAACGCTGACCCGACCAGCCTTACAACCCTGTGGCGATCAAGAGGCACGTAGAGGAGACCTTGTTCTTGCTGGACTTGAGGATGTCTAACATGCACGAAACACCGACCAGATAAGGCTGACAATGCTGTGGTTATCAAGAAGTACATTAAGGAGGCCTTGTCCTTGCTGGATCAGCTCATCCTCACATTCAACAGGAGGCTCATCATTCTTACTTATTGAGTTTCAAATTAATATATTAACTTAGTATACTTATGGCTTGTTTGTTAGTTCTTTCCAGACTTCCATATCATCATTAGTGACAAAGCTGACAGCAACAAGGTGTGAAATCAGGCTTACAGTCATGAGTGGATGGAGTCCATATAATTTACACCTTTCAAGGGATGTGAGAAATAAATATTTTACAGTGTTTTAACATTTTGGGTGACAAAAATTGGTCATGGTTGAAATGTGGCATCAAAAGTAGGTTACTGCTCAAACACACTGCCACAATTTTTTCCAAGTAACCTTGGGAAAGAGAATAATTGCCTTGAACTGAACTTAAGTGAGAGAAACTATTGCTAAAATTAAGTAATTGTAGCCCCAAATTTTAGCAAGAGCTCCCGACTGAGGATCGATTCTAAGGGCCAGGTCCAACGTGCAGGATATTTCAGGAATATTCCTGGAATATTCCAAAAATTACTTCATAAATCAGCTGGTGCTGATGAGCAGAATATTCAATGGAATATTCATCTTTATGCAGCTGTTTGTTATGTTTTTGTTCCATTTTTAATAGGTTCCAAGAATATTTTGGAGGTTAGACTGCGCCCTAAGGGCCGGGTCTAACGTGCAGGATGTTTCAGGAATATTCCTGGAATATTCCAAAAATTACTTCATAAATCAGCTGTTGCTGATGAGCAGAATATTCAATGGAATATTCATCTGTACGCAGCTGTTTGTTATGTTTTTGTTCCATTTAATAATGGAATGTTCCA
>CBDDTI010000105.1:0-7962 GCA_965233585.1 bacterium | reverse complement strand
GTTGGCACTTAGCGAGAGCTACATCTAGTTTTAGTATTATTCTACTGTAGTCATACAAAACGGCTCTTACTTGGTTTAAAAGACACAGCTGACGTAAAGCAACAGGAGGACAAAAGGACAAAAGAACGAGTAAAAGCAATGAAAACAATAGGTTTGTGGGGCGGTTTTCTTTTGTCATGTGCACTGTGTCTTCTACACTACACTCCTTAGAGGGTTGTAACAGGACAGCCAAATTGGGATGAAAATAAATTCAGTGTGAGACCCGATAGCAAATAACCTCACATTGGCGACATTGGCGAGTGCTTGACGGCATATGTCTAGACTACGAGTCGGTCCTCTTCCGGTTATTGCTAGAATGGATACTCCAAAATATGGTGAGACACTTCGTGACACATAAACAATTATGACACATAAACTTGGTGACGTATGGTAAGACTTTACTAAGATCGGTTGGTACTTGATATACACAAATTTAAGTGTCTCACCTTATTTTGGAGTATCCATTCTAGTCACAACCGAAAGAAAACCGTGGGAGAAAAATGGCCGCGCGGATTCCTGGGGGCGAGAAGAACGCGCGTGCCTCTCGCCCCCAGGATTTCACGCAGCCATTTTTTTCCACGGTTATATCTTTTGCGTCACGCACGATGGACTAAGCGAAAGAGGAACTACTCGTTGTCTAGCACATGTGTAACTCACCATTCTTATTATAAAATATGTTAACAGCACTTACAGATATTTTTCCGTTGTCCAGGTCGCTGTTTACATCTTTCCAGGCACACTGCTTCCAGTTTGACAGCCCGGGTACGCCAGGTGCTCCCGAATTTCCCGGTTCCCCCTTCTTTCCCGTTAAACCAGGTTTGCCGATTGGGCCGGGTAAACCATTATTTCCAGGGTTTCCTGGATTTCCCGGTGTTCCGTGGGTGCCTGGGATCCCTGGGGTACCGGATACACATCCACAAGTATCACAAGAAGGCTAAAATGAATGAAAAGCGTTTTCAGTTTTCAGTTGTACTGATGATGTCGAATGCATTTAGGTCAGGGTCTGCCCCGCCCCTGATTTAGGATTATCTATTTACCAGCCTTTATCTAAACGTCAATAACGTCTATCATAATAGAATCATGCAACCCGACCGAGCAGTGAATGCGGACAAGGGACCTTGCCAATTTGTGATTGCCTACAGTTTGGATTTGGCTAAAAGAAAATTCAGTTTAGCTATGCTTTGATCCATACGTTGAGAATTGGTCGAAATTCTAAAAGTCAACAGGAGCTCCTTATCTGAGCTGAAAATGACGCATTGTTTAAAATGATAGCCGAGACCGTAAAACCTGCAGAATTTAATTACTTATACCAGTTACACAGCTGAGAAATGAGCTGAATTGTAAACGAGCTGAAGATCGTTGAAAAATTAGCCGATGACTAAGATTCCAGCACTCTCATCCTCAAAACCCTCCATTATGCACAGGGGCACTCAGACAAGGTCAGTCAAAGGTTTACAGCATGACACATACCTGACCAGGAGGACCTTTTGCTTTAGAGCCGGAGATAAATTGCAGCTGAAGAACCAACAGCAAGTTCAGGCAAAGAACCAAGCACATTATCAGGACGCTTGAACGCTGTCAACGTCAGTCTTTTCCAAAGCTATGGGGGTAGACTGTTCCGACCGACAAGCGATTTGTCCACTTAGAAGCGAACTTTGCTTTATATAGGAAAGTTCCGCCCTGAAAACGTGCACATTGATTTAACGATGTCATCATCTAATCACGTTTAGCTTATCTCAAGCGGTCAGCCTTCGCATAGAGAACAATCTTTTTGACCTTCAAAGATAAACTAATCAATAATGATTTAGATATACATATACAGGCGAAAACTAACGATAGAAAAGTCCGACGTTTCGGCGACATCTTGGCGCCATTGTCAAGGGAAAATAAATTAAAAATGCGACTACAAGAGTAACTAAGAGTCTAGCGTCATTAATTTGTATAAGTTAAACAAAGACCTTGGCGCGAATTGAGTCTGATTGTACATTTAGGCACGGTCGTAATTGTTTAATGAGTAACATCTCATTAACGAGACAATCAAACTTGTTCTGGCATTTTTTCAACACCTTAAAACAACTGTGAAGGTCATCCGGAATCCTGCCTGGGTGTCTATTATCATAGTGCTTACGAACTGACGAGGTCTTGCTTCTATGTCCGTCGACACGTACGAACAGATGACCACGGGTGTATCCGACATAACCAGCATCGCACTGGTCACACTTGAAATTATAAACAACACATTGTTGATCAATGAGCTGAGGCTTTGGTTCGTTTGTCGGGAACTCATGGGCAATCTTGCGGCTCGTAAACACTGGTTGGACATTAACCTGGAGCTTCACACTGAGATCTTTTAACTGCGTCTTCACGATATTAGCAGAAACTTGATCTTTAAAGGGTATGACGACCCGAATAGTGTTTTCTGTCGTAGATTTAGACTGTAATAAGGACTCAGCTCATTGATCAACAATGTGTTGTTTATAATTTCAAGTGTGACCAGTGCGATGCTGGTTATGTCGGATACACCCGTGGTCATCTGTTCGTACGTGTCGACGGACATAGAAGCAAGACCTCGTCAGTTCGTAAGCACTATGATAATAGACACCCAGGCAGGATTCCGGATGACCTTCACAGTTGTTTTAAGGTGTTGAAAAAATGCCAGAACAAGTTTGATTGTCTCGTTAATGAGATGTTACTCATTAAACAATTACGACCATGCCTAAATGTACAATCAGACTCAATTCGCGCCAAGGTCTTTGTTTAACTTATGCAAATTAATGACGCTAGACTCTTAGTTACTCTTGTAATCGCATTTTTAATTTATTTTCCCTTGACAAAGATAAACTAGTTTCAAATTTTCCGGTTTCATGCAGGCCATGCCAAGAACGCTGAATAATTCGTGCCTCTAGTCACTGAAGGCGGGGGTACACGTGAACTGCGTGAAGGCTGTTTTGACGTCACTTAACACGGCCTTTCTGCCAATATCTCCGGCGGTCACGTTTCAAACAACGCTAAATCACTGTTAGGCGGTTTTCTGTAAAATGCTTGGCTGATGTCTGGGCATTTTTGGAAAGAGATCAATTTTTTTTTTCTCAAAGGATAGGTTAATTGAGGAAAATATGAAATGTTGACGATTTGATGGATTTGGAAAATTGAAATTTGAAGTGAAGAATTGATAGGCGGATACCAAACAGTCCGCTACCAACCTGGGGCTCTCTTTTGGGGTGGTCAACTGTCTGTTAGTGTTTCCAACCCATTTTAATCCTAACAATTCCCCTTTACTATTACTTCAAATTTCACCCCCGCCTTAATTACTCGCTCAATATAGCTTAATTATGCTTCGGGCTGTTTTATCTACGAAGAAGGTCTTTCTGGCGGCTTTAAAATTGTGATTCCTCTGACTCTATATATTACATAAGCAAACCCCACCAGGCCTGGTGGGGTTTGCTACTAATTTCTACTAAACATAATTTTTGGCAGTTTGGCTGGGCCCCTTGAGGGTTTAAGATACCCGGCATCCCATCCATACAAGAGTCAAAAGCAATCGTTTATAGTATACTTAGTATATAACAGTCTTAGGTCTTAAAAAAATTGACCATATCATTGCCATGAAGTGATTGCCGAAAATTCTTGAGCCTGCTTGATGATGATGATGATGATGGTGCATGTAGCTTGTAAATGGGAGATTAGCATGTATTGCCTCTGGTGACTGCTTTTAAGGAAAAAAAAAACCTGATAATCTTTTCTATTTTTTTTTATGCTAGCACCATCCCAAGGAACATGGTAAAACAGCTGATGCATCAAGAGCACAAATTACTCGCTTGCCCAATTTAGAGAACACCTTGCATCCAGGTGAGTCTTAAAATCTTTGAAGGTTTCACGCCCTTCAGGGCAAGAGTCATCTTCTTTTGTTCAGGCTTAATCGAGCGAATCCTAGGGTTCCGGAAACTATCATGCACAAAAATCGAGAGTAAATAATCTAATTGTTTTAGTATAAATCTACAAGTAGATCAAAACTTTATCTAAATCCTTTTCACCGAAGCTTTGTAAATGCCAAGAAGCGGTCCAGACTTTGTTATCAACCCCACACTACTACGCTACTCACTAGCTATCACAGAATAGACAGTAAGTAGCTTAGAGCTCCTTAGCCAATCAGAGAACGGCGTTCGGTATACAGCTGTTTCGAGAAAGGTTGTCTCACGAACGAGGAGAAGCGTACGCGACAATGTCGAAAGTTATCATGGGTAATAAGGATTTTACGGTTCCTTGATTGCAGCTCAAGATGTTTAAGCGTCCCGGACTGAGCGTGTAGAAGGAAACAGCACTAACAAGTATTCATAATTTCTCCTTCCTTCTTGCTCGACACCGTGAACCTCAATCAATCAGCGCCGAACTCTTACTACCCATAATACCAATCGGCATTGTCGCGTACGCTTTTACTCTTTTGTTGGACAACCTTTGTCGAAACAGCTGTATAACGCTGGTAGACTTATACCAATACTTAAAAGGAAAGCTTAAATTGATCTTCTCGTGTTGATTTGGTTGCTGTTTCCAGTACTCTAAAATTACGCAAGCACATATCGCTACATCGGTGAAGCGCTTTTACTCTTTTGTTGGACAACCTTTGTCGAAACAGCTGTATAACACTGGTAGATTTATACCAATACTTAAAAGGAAAGCTTAAATTGATCTTCTCGTGTTGATTTGGTTGCTGTTTCCAGTACTCTAAAATTACGCAAGCACATATCGCTACATCGGTGAAGCGCGATCACGTTCCAATCAAACACAAATAATTTATTCGGCATCTGGTAAAACAAGCCAAGAAACGAGGCTCTTCAGGTTATCGGCACATGGTTATATTGAATTCCCTTATCTGTAATCAATGGCCTAGAACAAGTATCCATTCAAATTATCTTAATTAAGGGCAAATATTTCTCCTTCGTACGTGCATCTGCCTAAACGCAATACAAAACCTCTGGTCTAAATCAACTGGCAATTTTTTTTAATTTTCAAAGGACTTTTTCCCGCTATCTTATAGTTGTCTTATCTAGCGGATATTTGAATCAACCAGTTGTAACTCATTCCTTGATTTCGCAGAATTCGTAATCTCTTTGAAAATCTCATCACATCGGGATTGTTGTTCGAGAAATGATTGCGACTTAATTTAGCAAATAGCGCGAACAGCCAGAATAGGTCGGTTACATGAGATTGGCAAAGAGATTTGAACTTGATCATATATACTAGGCTGGGCAATAATCTGCTGACGGGTTAGGAAGTTGGAACTCTTTATAACTCGGGTTTTAAGCGGGGCCTATTCACAAGGAGGGAGAGGTATCTTGCAAGTTCTGGAGGGTAAAAGATATCCCGGGTTTATACATCCTCGGAAACCCAGGACTACTAGCCGCCGGGGACGATGCGATATTTTCGAGTGAGCGATGCAAGTTCTGGAGGGTAAAAGATATCCCGGGTTTATACATCCTCGGAAACCCAGGGACTACTAGCCGCCGGGGACGCGGGGTAAGCTAGTCGAGTACCCAAGGTTACTTCTTATTTCTCAGTCCTCGATCGTTGAGTAACTTCTGAAACTTTGATACGCAACTTTCGGCTAATCGGTGCACGCACCTTCTCTTGTTCTTGCTGTCGCGCCGTCGGGCGAAATAACGACAATCAACGGATTGGGAGGGAACTCATAGCTTTAAGCCTTCAAGCAACTGTAACCTGTCGGCAATTGCCCGAGAACCTCTCTCCTCGCTACTATTTTCTTGATAATAAGCCTCTGCTCCGCTTTCAATTCATCTACGGGAAATAAAGCCAAGCTTTCTTTAAGGGCCGTTTGGAGGTTATTCTCGAGCTCTAGCCGGGTAACTCTGTCCATTTTCTTCATCCATCGACCTATTTGCTTGGCCCGTACAACGTAACGGGAAGGTTGTCGTGGAGAGCACAGATATTTTCGGGCGAAAGTTTACTTTAAGTGCTGAAGAGCCCCTGGGAACTTATTCTTACCGAACCAGTTCTAGAAGTGGTCGAATTCTGTTCCGCTGATTGGGCAGAAAAATAATTTTCTGCCCAATCAGCGGAACAGAGTTCGACCACTTCTGGAACTGGTTCGGTAAAAATAAGTTCCCAGGGGGTCTTCAGCACTTAAAGTAACTTTCGCCCGAAAATATCGCATCGTTCCGGCTAGTAGCCCCTGGGTTTCCGAGGATGGGGTTTATAAGCAAAATTTCAAAACTGAGTAGGGTAGCCATACAAGCCGAGGCAACTAAATGCGCGGTTGCCCTGAAAGGCTAGAAAACAATGATGCAAGGCTGATACTGCGTAGCAAGCTTAACGGGACAACGACATGATAGAGTCTAAACTGAAAGCCAAAAATTGCAACCGTACGTGGACATCTGTTTCGACCTTATTGGATCTCGTCAGCACGTTGTAGCAAGTAATGAAGTAATCAGCTGATCGACTGATCATCCATACCCACTAAATGCAGTGGTAATGACCTCAGATGAAACTCAAATCCAAATCTTTGCCGATTGGCCAATGTAACATGCAAAACGTGTTAAAAAGGACAACAGGAAAAATCCAGGATAACACGTCATTGCCGCGATAAGGAAACAACTGTCACGCAGAAAAATCTTGGCCAAGCCAAGTAAACCATGTTAAAAATGAGGGTGCATATGAATATTGTGTCGCGTAGCACTATGAACACAAATAGTGGAACAGAGAATTAACTCTGAAGTGTAAATTACAGTGCTATGTGAAGCCCATGAAAGACCCACTGGGCGTTAGCCCTAGTAAAGGGAATCAGGGAACCACACGAGGTAAAGAAAAAGTTCTTTTGACCTCGATGGGAATCGAACCCACGACCTCCGGATTAGATCTACCGTTACTCTGCCGACTGAGCTACGAGGTCGGACAGAGAGAGTCGGGGACGATTTAGGTGGTAAATCGCGGCGAAGAGAAAGTAAGGGTACATATGAATGTTGTGCCGCGTAGCACTATGAACACAAATAGTGGAACAGAGAATTAACTCTGAAGTGTAAATTACAGTGCTATGTGAAGCCCATGAAAGACCCACTGGGCGTTAGCCCTAGTAAAGGGAATCAGGGAACCACACGAGGTAAAGAAAAAGTTCTTTTGACCTCAGTGGGAATCGAACCCACGACCTCCGGATTAAATTTTTTACATTTTACTTTCGAATTTCGTAAGTAACCGCTCAGAGTGCAAATCTTTTTAAAAACCTGCTCAAATTAAATATGTAATGCCAGCGATATATTCCATAAGGAAATCCAAAATATTTGCCGCTGTGGCCAAGGTTCTCCAAAATACGCAAAACTTGGTCATTTCACGTTGTTGTTTGGCAGAGCACGGCAACGAAATGTACAAAAATTTAAAACGCACGTGCACAGCTATTGCTCTGCTCGTTAAACCTTTTGTTTAGCGACGTTCCCGTTGCCGTTGCCGTCGTGGTTTGCTTAAGTTCTCTATTGTGTTTACACTCAAAGGGTCTGGAAACAAGTAGAAAGGTAACCCTGGTAGGCGAATTAACCCAGCCTGGAGTAGTTACAAGGGAAAAGGTTATCCTGCCTATCATGGTAAGCACGGAGATAGCTCTGGCTGCCTCGCAAGCACGACAAAGAAAAAAAGAAGAAATGTGCGAATGCTAGGGTAACCCGCTTGCTAGGGTACCCTTCTTTCCTTGTAAACAGGCCCTTTTTAAGTAGATTTATTTTCAAAAGTAATTGCCTATTAGAGTCATATTTGAAAGGTAGTAAAGCTTCGTAGAAGATCAGTTACGAACAATCTACTCGAAAAATGACCTGGGGTGTTTTCGAGTACAGCTCGTCTAACGTACTATAGATAAGCATCTTTTTGAAGTTGTGCCAGTTATTTATAGATAGCTGCAAAAACACAGTTGAGATTCAGGGTTGG
>CBDDTI010000104.1:0-11408 GCA_965233585.1 bacterium | reverse complement strand
CGGCCGGTGCCGTAAGTTACGGATCCTCGTTTTTTCTCCTACGATTTATGGCCTGCGCGCCTCGCGCTTGGGCCATAAACGGGAAACGGGAACGGGAAAAACTCGGTCCGTAACTTACGCGGTACGGACTTCAAACTCGGTTAGTAAGAGGTATTGGTTCATGCTTTTAGCTGTGCGTATATCGAGTTATGGATGCACTTGGGAAGTTTGGAGAGCACTCAAGAAGCAAGCAACTCTTACGCTTCTTTCGTGCTCTCCAAACTTTCCGCGTGCCTCCATAACACGATATACGCACGCTAAGCATGAACCATTTCTTAATTGTCGATTCAAATTTCAGTCGTGCCAGCCGTACCTACATACCGTCCTAATGACTGACGTACTTACCACCCTGGCTACCCTACCCAGCTACCCACCAACTTCGCTTGTTTATTTATTTTCTTTTTATGATTATTTACAGCTTGTTCATCATTTTTGTCATCTGGTTGTTTAAAACCTACAAATATTTTCACCAGGTAATGGTTTATTTACAGTGTTTTTTTCAGTAACTTAGTCTTGTTTTGTGACAAATATAGGTTAACGTGTTGAGCAATACCTTTACCCCAAACGAGACAACGTTGATATTCGTAACAAAAATGAATGGACGTAACAAAGGCAGTTTCAGTTCCTTTGCTGGCATGTTTTATGGACGTCATCACAGCCCGCATGATGAGAACGCCATGAATTCCAACAAAAATGTAGTAAGATATCGCTTAATAAAACATTGTTCTTGTGGCACATCCTGCCAAGAACGAGAGCTCAGAAATGATGCTTTCTATTGTATATGTCACAGACAGGACGTCAAACATCTTTGAACTTACAACAATAACAATGATAAGAAAATGAATTCTACTGGATTCCAAATAGAGAGAAGTACGAGAACTCTCTCCTCCGCAGAGGTTCAAGCGTTCGTTATATCAATCCGCTGCGCGAAGTGTACCGCAGGCGCAAAATGGATCGCTTTCCGCCGTCGCCTGTAACTCTGTGCCTGCACTTACATTACTCAGCGGATCCACCCCACCCGAAAATAAACCCTTTGAGCCTGTGCGGAGGAGAGAGGTACGAGAAAGTAACCATAGAAAAGCATGATTGGTGGACCTGGAATTTGTACAGTGACAAATGACTTCATCAACAAAATCAAAATCTTCGAATTTTCTTCTTGTGGGTGGAATTCAAGTCATATGATTGACTCGACGATGGATATTCCGATGTAAAATACACCAGAAAGCAAATCGTGTTAAAAATTTAAAAAAAGCCAGTAGGCCGTTCCACCTTTTAGCTCGGTTTCCAAAAATTTAGTCATGGATATGAGTGTTTATGACGTACAGAGACGATAACGGGGACGACGAGAACGTTGACGACGACGACAAAGATGACAAGGACGATGACGAGGATATTGATGACGACACTGACGATGATGATGACGACGACGATGATGATGATGATGAACTATGATGAACTATGTTTGTTCTGGATTTCAGAGATTAATCTTGGCGCTAAGTGTTGCAGCTCTGTGTGGAAGTATTTCTTTTATGCTGGTACGTGTAGTACTATACGTCAACTTCCTCTCACCCGGATAACGTGATGTAATACCTCGATTCCATGAGTTGAGTGAAGGTGTCAGGGCAAACAGAAATGCAAATCCAGAACCCAAACACGTCAAATTGATTCAGTCTTTTATCCCGCCTTCACTATCTAACGTGCGGTGAATATGATTCATGATTGAAAGATGAAATATAGAAATTGTTTTTAGGCGTCATAAAGTAAAGTACAGATCAAGTAGAAAACGTTAAGACATAATTTAGTGTTTTGACCAGATCCACGCAGTCCTCACCAGAGTGCTGGGCAATTTATTTAAAAATGTTTGACTTCAAGTTTGTTCTTTAATTTTATTGACCACTAGACTGGTGTCCCGCAAGAAAGAGGCACCTTGTGTAAATTCCAAGCATGGCTCATCACATATTTTGGTAACTCCTAGGTTTTTTTACATAAGCTACAAAACTAACGTATTATAGTGACTTCATTATATTGGGGAACGTTTAGTGTCATTTGATATGAAAATGTTAAGTTTATGGTTACACTCTTCACTCCTTTGAGAAACTGGCATAGCGTCACTCCTTTGTACGACTCTTGTACGTTTGGCTCGTAGCAGTTTCGTAAAGAAACAACAAAAAAATATTTGTATGTCATTTTGGTCCGGCCAAAGGTTGGCTGCACCCTTGGGTCGAGTTCCCTCTCTGTCCTATTTCGGAGAGAAATGGCAAGGCTGTGATCCTTATCAGATCAGTGTCAGGATAGATAAACCTTATATGCAAAAAAATAAAAAATAAAACAAACGGAAGTGTGAGATGAAGTCCATACAAAGAAGTAAGTCATTTCAGATTTGGTGAATACATCATACTGTGTCAATATTTTGTTTGATATTTAAGTTCTTGCACCTCTGTCCTGGGTTTGTTGCATCACGTTTAATATTTGGAGAGCACTGAGGGGCGACAGAGCAAAACGGCTGGAGAGGTATGTGCACGTGCTCTTATTTTTTGAAACGAGATTTTCTTTGACTCAAATGAGCCAATGCTCTTGTTACTAAATTACAGGGACGCAGGTTTTGTTACAGGAGACGGCTGTTCGCTGTTAATGTTGAGCATGTTGAAAAAGCAGATATATTTTGGATTTCCATTTCGTATAGAGAAGCGTAATAAATAAATTCACACTGTTTTTGTTTCGGTGTATAAATAGGTACTACCACGCGATTTCTTGGGGAGTGCCCCTTGTTGTTGCCAGTCTCCCGTTCAGTGAAAATGCCTACGGACCCGCGGGTCCCTGGTGGTGAGTTCTAAGTTACTCAGTAGATTCCGCGCTAATTTCAAAATGACGTGTTTTGATGCCCACGTGATAATGCGTTGGTTCTACTTGTACTAAGAATGGGAAATATTTGGCGTGAGTTTATGATAACGATGATGATTATTTGTTTAATCGCCTGAATTAGTCTGATGTGCATTTCAGCTGGGTTGCAGACGATGCTGAAAACAGTGCTATATGGAGATTTTCGACGTAAGTTTGTGAAAACAAATAGTTTTCTTTGCAGTAACTGCACAATGACAGCACAATTTTAAACCCTCTGCTAGACTTCAAGTTTTTTATGGAAAGGAAATTCGTTCCTTCGTGTGAGAGTCAAAGATTCCGATGAACTGTTGCAGAGGTCGAATTACAAACTTTTAAAAAATTCTCCAATGCGCGAAAGGGAATATTAACCCATCTGTAATCAGTAAGCAATGGGCAAAAAACTATAGCTAATCAAACAACCACAAGCATGCGTGATGTTAAATAGCCTTGAGTACTAGAGATCGCAGAACCAGTTTGTAGTTTGTTTGTATTATGCTAAGCTTACTGTGCTGGTCAAAGACTAGACTGCAAAACAGTCGTTTTTTCCCCTATTCGGAAGGCGCGAAGCGCCGTAAGCATGATCCTCGCGTGTGAAGCGCGCGAGCCTCACACGCCCGACTGCGTCGCTCCCGTTCGCAAACAATACGACTGTTTTGCACTCTAATCAAAGACTTACTTCAGTCGTCTATTTCACTGTTTCTATCAAACAGGTACTACATTCCTCTTTTTATTTGCATCATTGGACTTTTCATTACTTACATATATATCTTTGTCACTCACCGACGAAAGGTCAGTGTTACATATGACATTTTTATGTATTTTTTTGTTTTTATTGTTGGTGTTTGTTTTGCTTGCAAGCTATCTGTCAACTGTAATCGTTTTGCACTGTGTTTTCCTGGCTTAAACTTTATCTCGCGACGTTTCAGTATTCCGCTGGTTTACTGTATTGCGCCGGAGCATATTCTTTTTTTTTTAAACCAAGTGGTAAGTTTTAAACTACTGTAAATATGTTTTAGGTTTGATTTCACTCGACTTTCACGAAAAAATTCTAATGATGGAATTCCGAGTATAAATATAGTTCCAACTGAGTTCAGTTCATGTATCATGTATAGTGATGAACATAGTCGCCTTTGTAGAAACATCTTAATGAAACTGGCGCCAGTCATTCTTTCGTAATAAGTGAATTCGTGATGTCATTTTTCAGGTCAAACGATGGGGAGGAGTTCACAGCAGAAACAATGCAGCAGAAGATGAACAGAGAAAGGTTTGATTGGTCATATTAATACACTTGATGTGCCTTGGTGTATCATCAAATTCTCGGAATATGTTTGTTAACAATGTGGACCTCAATCCTCCAATAGAATGTCGGAAAAGATATGATGAAGCTCGGTTTCGCTTGATACCACAGTATTCTAGGTCAGTATCGCATAAAATACGTCATAAATCCAATCCAGTGATAATTGTTTTGTTACACTGTTTGACAGAAAACCATAATCATAATGTAAACGAAAACTTGCTGCAAGTGCATCTGAAAAGCTGTAAAGAGAAAGTCAACAAACCAAGACACATACGATGAAAAGAAAAGCTTTGTTGTAAACTTTGCAGTAATCCTTGTGAAACCCGTCCAGAGGTCTCTAACATGTACAAGTTGTATGGCTTGTTTTTCAGTTATTCATGAACCACGTTAGTTCATTGATGGCATATCCATTTATCTATCTCGTCCTGTCATTGGCTCCTTTTATTCACAGGTAACTGATAAATATATAAACAATACTTGGCGCGAAAATATGCACGGATATTTGTCCGCGGCCATTATCATAGGTAACCCAGGCTCACTGTGTGTGACACGTGACATAACACAGGTAAATTATAGAGAACATATGAGGCGAAGTTTAGGTCTGAAAATTTGCTGGAAAATGGAAATAAAAATCGTTGAAACTTACCATGTGGCGAGTTTTTGTTGTCCTTAATACGTACACGTAGTTTTTGGGAAAAGTAGTCTTCATCACCTTTCCTTCATAGTAAAGTGGCAAGGTAGGAGACTGACAGCAAACTCGGGCTCCGATCGACCCAAAAAAAGCACGATTTTTTTCGCGAAAATCGAATCCAGTCGCCAAATAAACACGCCAGGCTCGTAGAACATGAATTTCTCTAAACCATGAATCCACTGAAGCATCTCCAGCTAGCAACCCGAAGCCATAAGGCTCCGTAGAACTTGTAAGTTAACCCACTAGAATGGCGGCTCGAAACGGGTCAAAAGTTGCACACAATGGCGCTGGGCTCGGGGCGCTTGGTGACGAGTATAATAAGTTCCCGTGCAGGGAAGGGAGCCCCAGATTGCTCAAAGACAAAACTCACCTTCCGACCTCACCCTTGGGAATCCAAGAGTTATTCGCGCATCAGGCATCGGGAACATTTTCCCGCGTTTTATGCATCTCGATGCCTGATGCGCGATTAACTCTTGGATTCCCAAGGGTGAGGTCGGAAGGTGAGTTTTGTTACGCTCTCGGAATCTGTGAGTTCAGTTCAGTTCAGGGCTATTTCCTGAGATTTACAAAACCGAGAAAGCCTACATGGGACATAAACTTTGTTACTCCTCATCCTCTATTTCTGCATGTCAACTCTAATGAAAGAAAAAAATTAATATGAACAAAGATTTTTTCATTATGTTTGATTGCAGAGTTTACAACGCCATTTCTTCAGAACCAAGCTTCGTGCTCATTCTTCTTCATGTTATTTCTATTCCTCTGACAGGTAAAGTAATCTGTCATTTTCCCACGCATGATATAGCACTGTTGGTCCAGAAAAGGTCAAATGAGGAGACTATAACTGCCGAAATCTGTTGATTTGAACTGATGGAACTTCCACACACCGTCGGCCGTCGGTCAGCAAGGTTGATTCCATCTTTAATTATGTTGCTTGTACGCTCAACTCTTCAAATGTTCATCCGGGTACACTTCTGTTTTCACGAAATGTCATGAGCATGTCTTTTGTAGGTTTGATTAATGCCATTGCATTTGGAATCAACAAGGAAACCCTGAGCAGACTGAACTGGGGTGATATGAAGGTACGGTAAATAAAACTATGTATTTAACCTAAATAATAATAACAATAAAAATGATAGTAACAATAATAATGATAATAATAATAATAGTAATAATAATAATAATAATAATAATAATAATAACAATAATAATAATAATAATAACAATAATTTTTAAACTTTCATTGTATCAAACTAGAGGCATATTTAGGACTATCAATATTGTTTCGTCTAAAATAATACTCAAAAGTCTGTTTTGCTAGCTCTGAAATAATTCATGTTTAATTCCTTGGTTACCGCAAAGTTTTTTCTTAGCTCCTTCTCAGCTAAGTAGATATGTGATACACATTGTAATGTTTTCCAGGTGTTATCTCTTTTGTTTTGTTTTGTAGACGGCTTTTCAGCAGCATTTTCCCGTTGGGAATGTGAGAATGGACTCGTCCATGGGGGAGCATAGACTTGGAGAACCTACTCAAATGACTGACCATCAGATATAACAACCATGAAATGAATAAGTCTGTCTTAAACAGGGCGGGGCAAGTGCAATGAGTGGCTGTGACTCAAGTGCCGCACATGGCCTCTTTTTAGAATAATCAAAAAAATTTCAATTTCCTCGATTGTGATTGGTTTAAAAAAACTCTTATTATTCACTAATCACTTGCCAAGTTGTTATTGAACAGTTTGTTATAGGACAGTTCAATAAGCCAATCACATTCAAAGCTGTAGTTTAAATCACTGATCAGATTCAAAGTTGTAGTTACGAGCGCGCGCTTGCTTTTGTGTTTTTGGCGCCTAATTAGGTAGGCGCGGTTGCCTTTTTTACGTCTCCTTTGTCAGTTTTTTAATGTAAATTTTTCCCTTTCTTTCATAACTTGGCTATTCTTCTCTTCTCGGAAATTGTAATTTTTATGATTAATTGGTAACAAGACTTCGTGTCGTCCAATTCAGTCTGTAATCATACTCGTGATAAACTGCGCGGTCGTCCGATTTTGTTATCACTCTTACGATAACTGACCGAATTGGACTCCACTCAGTCCTATTACCATTACTTACAAAAAGTGTAGTATGTTATTACATTCAGAAGCTCTTTTCTGCTGCTGAACGTTAAGTATTAACGAGTAGGTAGTCTGGCTGTCAAAGGTACTGAGGCCGCCAAAGTTAGACCTAAGACATAAAACAATAAGGCTAGCTTCCCAGCCAGGACACACCGTTATATAGGTTACACAGGGTATGGTTTTCAGCTGTTTCGGTCTGAAACTGGGTCGATATAGATTTTGACCATCTGTTCTGAACCTAGTGTTCGTTAGCGTGGTTTGTTTAAGAATTACATAACTCTGTAAGATACTGTAATAAGGCATCATCAGATTTACGGGGTGGGTGTGAGAAATGTCGCTATATTAAGGTTTTCAAAGTTTGCCATGCGCAGTTATGTAGACTAATTGTAGCTGGAGCAAATTTCTTTGGTGCTCGCGGAAAAAAAATTAGCAGGTTCTTAAAATCTCAGAATTGCGTTGTTGTAAATAATTGTTGGATCGCCAAAAAAGCTCAGCTTTTGTTAGCACTTGGGATGTGTAGATTAGTGCTCGTGGTACTTAACCGCTGGCAGTAACGAGAGTACGAGAACTGCTGACAGTAACGAGGGTGTAACGAGAACTGCTGACAGTAACGAGGGTGTAACGAGAACTGCTGACAGTAACGACAGTGGAACGAGAACTGCTGACAGTAACGACAGTGTAACGAGAACTGCTGACAGTAACGAGGGTGTAACGAGAACTGCTGACAGTAACGAGGGTGTAACGAGAACTGCTGACAGTAACGAGGGTGTAACGAGAACTGCTGACAGTAACGACAGTGGAACGAGAACTGCTGACAGTAACGACAGTGTAACGAGAACTGCTGACAGTAACGAGGGTGTAACGAGAACTGCTGACAGTAACGACAGTGGAACGAGAACTGCTGACAGTAACGACAGTGGAACGAGAACTGCTGATAGTAGCTTGCAAGTAACAAATTCACAAGAAACAGGGCACGAAAAGCTGTTAAAAGGAGTTTTATTCCTAGCATGCTTACTGACATTCAAAACATGGGATTTACCACGTTACACTTCCTATGTTTGAAATTCATTTGGCAGTTTTGATATTTTAAGTCGGAGTCCCTTACATGAGCGTGGAAAAAGGTTTTTCCGAGGATGAACTTTCAAAGCTGGCTGACGTTTTTGTCCCGGAACGAGCTTAAGGCATTAAAATAATTTACTTGAAGTTTCTCATCCTGGAATTATGTAAACAACGAGTAGCTAACAAGAAAAGTTCTCAAAATAAAACAGATTTTGATTTACATTTTCTGCAGCATGTAAGCAACGCGGATGGATAATCTCCGGGTCACAACATGGCGCATGTTTTTTACATTTCAGGAATTGTCCAAGGACAAATATCTGTACTAACTGTTCAAGCGAAACGGAGGGTATTGTGTTCATTAGGGAGTTTAAGAAAACCACGACGGCAACGGCAACGGGAACGTCGGTAGACGAAATGTTTAATGAGCAGGGCAATGACTTCGTACGTGCGTCATAAATCTTTGTACATTTCTTTGCCGTCCTCTGGAAAACAACAACGTGAAGTGACCAAATTATGCATTGTCCAGAGAAGGTGAACCATGACAGCTATTTTTTTTATTTTTAGTGTTTTGCCCTGTCACAGAAACAAAGGAAAATGGCTTTAGAGTATCCCAAGATTCGTTGGTAAATTGTGACATTAATTATAATCGACGTTGTCCTCGGCGTCGCTTCGTGGCTTTTTAAACTCCATATCCTATTCATTACACCTTTGATCCCTCGGTGAAGATCGAGTCAACCTGCACCTTTTTAAAACCTATATTTTGATTCGTTCTTGTTAATCTGCATCTCTTAGTTGTTCCTCGGTCTAGAAGTGAACCCGGCGAGGGATCTCACTTGGCCTGAGAGCGCTCGCCTCCCACCGTTGTGGCCTGGGTTCGATTCCCGGACCCGGCATCCGTGGGTTGAGTTTGTTGGTTTTCCTCCCCCCACAAAAACCAACACTCGCAATTCCGGAAATGAGAACCACAGGTTTGTCAGCTTGCAGTTGCTGTTATCACCCATACTAAACAACGATATTTATTTATTTATTTATTTATTTAGTTATTTATTTACTTATTCACACTCCAATGCGACTCCTTCCTGAAGTCATGGGCTGTCAAGACCTTTCCCTTACTTAATGCGTAACTGCACGATATAAATCGAAAATATTTCTTGTTTTACGAAGAAGTCCGAGAATAATAGTCATGTCTCTGACTTCTAAAGATAACTTACAACAATGCGTTCAGAATTAATTTAGCTTATTAAATAAAGGTGACTCCTCAGTATTGCATTGCGCATCCCTAGTGCGCACGATTTTCACGTAATTAGCGCGCGCGGATGAACTCGTGCGTGTACGTCAACCTTAGCCTGATATCGAAATAAATGCTCGTTTTCTCTTAAACGGGCATCGTGAACTATATTTGTTTATTGTATATTTTGGTGTACAAATTAATCGAAGACACCGTTCAGAAGGAAACAAAAGTTATAACTAAAATAGTGCACAAAGCCGCTACTCGAGGATGCGAATTATGACCTCGAAAACAACGATTTGAGGAACATTTTGAGTCGATGTCTTTCAGAATTGACTGATTTTTCAATAAGTTATAAATTACTTTGTTCCATGTTCCACACTCTCTCTACCTATCCAGATTTTTAACAACCTTTGCTTCAAACCACCACGGCAACATTTATTTATGAGGAATCACCTTCAGCGACAGCGCGTTTTAGAGCAAATTGCTATTTATTGACCCAATGGGGGTGGTGGAGCAGCAACTGGCGTGGGAGAGGGGGGAGGGGGAGGGGATTCAGTTGAAGTTGCCGAGGACCAAGATGAGTCATCATTGGCTCTGACTTCTGTTGTCTCTCCCACAGGATACTCTCGAACAAGACGCTTCTCAGAACCTGAGTGCTGCATGAAAGCGACCTGAAATAATCAGTATTATTAAAAACTGGATCATTGGATAATGCAATTCGAGAGTTTTCACTGGCTTAACCATCATGGTATATATATAATCCGTCAAATCTTTTTGCTTACGCGCGATTGGCCTAAACGCATCACGTGACCGAATATTCCCCAGCTAAAACTGGGGAATATCCAAGATTATAATCCATCAAATCTTTTTGCTTACGCGCGATTGGCCTAAACGCGTCACGTGACCGAATATTCCACAGCAAAAACTGTGGAATATCCGAGAATATTCCCAATTTTCAAAACTTCGCGCGTTGCGAAAAAGATTTGAAGGATAATAAAGACAATAGTCGCCATTTGGACATTATCTGTTCCTCGTAGCTCACAGTTTTCCTCGAGCTTCGCTCTCGGAAAACTGTTCGCTTTTCGGAACACATAATGTCCGCGGACAAATATCCGAGCATATTTTCGCGCCAAATGGCAACTGTTGTTTATTTAGAACCATTATACCATGATCTACAAAAATGGCGAGCGTATGCGTGATTTTTTTGGGCCTTTTTATGTCAATTGAAGTCTAGTTTTCTACATTTTGGGGGCGTTTTTAATAAAACAATTATTCCACTCGCGCTTGTTGGATATGAGTTGGCTATCTACCATCTCTTAGTATCGCCCAACTGGTGGACTAATGCAAATCCTGCATTTCGATTGGCTACGCTACTAGTGGTCTAATAGCAATAGTCATCGAGTAGCGAAATTCGCCTGTTTTTCTTTCGTTTATTTCCCCAAATAAATAATTCTTCAAATTGCATTTGCTAACTATTATTGCCTTTTCTGTCCGACTAGTTGGGTGATACTAAAACAATTAGACCCTTTGCCCTCAAGTGCCACGGGTCAATAGCCCATCCGGCTTCGCCTCATGGGCTATTGACCCGTAGCCCTTTCGGGCTACGGGTCTAACAAGAAACATGGTGGCTGAACTTCCTGTCGTGCTAGACGTTTTATCGGACGACTCGAAAAATTCTTTTTTAGGAGAAGAAGGCGACAATTTCGTCTGTTTGGCTGCTGCAGCATCCACATTTCTTCAATGGAAACCAGGAATCAGCATCCACATTGTTTTCCCTCAATGTATCTGAGGCGGAAGCACGCTGGAAGCTCGAATCACACAAGTAAAAGAAAAACACAAGTACCGACCACAAAACTGAATTCGTTTTCACCTACAGGGCTGCAGTTGTGTTCTAAAACGTCCGCTAACACTACCGACGAGCAAAGACACACATTGTAACGATAAACGTTTTGGAAGTCTGCCGCCATCTTTCAGATCTTTAGCATTCTTTCTTGGAAGTATTACCGCGAGAAGCCTGGCACTCGTAAGTGTGAACAAATGGTACAGAAATTTCCGGGAATTCCGGTAAAAGCGAGAAAAAGGAAATACGTCAAAAGGTATT
>CBDDTI010000103.1:0-2500 GCA_965233585.1 bacterium | reverse complement strand
AAATCAAGGAGTACAAAGTCCACAAACCTCTCTGGTGAAGACGTTTTTGTTCCCACAATCGCCGCGAAAACATGACGAACGGAGCACTTTCAAGTAAGTTTTGACGAGAGATCACATAATTAAAGCACGTTTTCGGACACAAAAAAAAAAATGGTAATGTACATTATTACTTCGAAGTTGAATTTAACTTTCAGAAGGATTCGGTAAAGCCAGAGCCATTGAAATGACCGCAAAAGCCGTCGTTAAAAACTCCAGCTCTCGCTTTAGCGTGAAGAATTAATTTGAACATGTGTTCGTGCAGTAAAGCACGTCCACAAAATTTAGAAAATTTTTTCGCTTTTAAATAGGTTTCTTTGCCTCAGCTTGAATGAAAATTTATTGTTATTGAACTTCCTTTTGCATTTCTGTCAATCGGTCCTCTATATCCGAGAATTTTAGGTTTTAAAAGCGAACAGCAACTTCCACGCTGGATTCTGCATATTTAATTTACGGCGACCACAAGGCCGTTTGTTTATTTTCGTTAGTCGCTTTGTTCAAATAGTTTTTGGAGTCTTATTTAGCTAATGTAAACAAATGAGAGAAAAAATAGATGGGCACTAATTTAACTCAGCTGAAATACGATTGATCTCTAAATAATTGGCTTGTTTTTTTCGTCTTCTTGATTTGCAACTTCCATCTCTCTTCGGCCGTAATGGAATTTCTTCGTTCGGCGAAGAAATTATTCGATTTCTTGTTTTCAGATTGATTTTTTGATGAGTTCTTCGCTTTTATTTTCTGTTGTTTTCTCAAATGTCAACCCAAATAGTACAAGAAAGGAAATTCTGTTGTATTTGGTTTCGGTTTGTCCTCTGAAGTAGATAGTGAACTCATTTTTGCATATTCAATTTTCTCGGCGTCTGCTGGACATTTTGTCGCGCGGTAAAGAAATAATATAATTTCTTGCTTTCTTATCAGTTTTACCCATCAAGTTGAGGTCTTTTTGTCAATATTTTTTAATATTTTGGCCCTTCATTTATTCAACTTTGAATAAACGACATCCTGAAACCCGATCTTGTGTCTGTGGTTACTGCGCATATGGTTTATTTTTGTGCTTTCGCTCGTTCTGAAATATTCCAAAAAACGCCAGGGAATGAGGGGTGGGTCGTGGGCAATTTCATTCAGGCGTCAATGGGTTAAGTGCTCAGAAAATCCTTTTTTCGGTACATTTTAGCTTCGTTTCGTGGTATTTTGGTTAAAGCAACTTGTGCTGGGTTGAATAGTTTCTTCTTGGCGTTATACAAGGCTCACAGTTTCTCAAACGTTCGAAAAACATTTGGCAAGAAAGCCGCATCAAAACCGCAGACTAGGGGGTTTTTCCTTTGCTTTGTGGTCAAGTTCTTCAATTCAACTGTGAGTCAAGACTACTTTTCACAGTTAAAGAAACTGCTCAGTTTTCATACATGATTTGGAGAAAGTAAATAATTTTTTACGTTTGAATTCACATGTCAAATTTTCATCCAATAAAGTTGAAGTACCTTGTTGCCTCCATTTGCGACGTAAAATACTGAAGCGTGACAGAGATTGTCACTTGTAAATTATTAACAAGTAATCAAATGATTTTTCTCGTGCAATTTGGAATAAATAAGCACTCGCAAATTTTTTAAAGACTACAAACTGCACTCGCCCTACAGGCTCGTGCAATTTTTTGTAGCCTTTGAAAAATTTGCTCGTGCTTATTTATTCCAAATTGCACTCAAAATCATTTGGTTACTTATCTGAATTGTACGACACGAGGTCCAATTACTAATTAATCGAATCTATAACAAATTTCGGAATTAGAAATGTCTTCTGAGAACTTCTTTTGAGCGAAAATGTCTGCAGCGCTTTTCCTAAGTTATGAAACTGTAGGAAACATTGCAAAGGAAGCCATTAAAGCGTGCGTAATTGACGTGAAAATCACATGGGTATCCAATTACAGGTATCTGATTACAAAAGGTTCAAATCGGACACCAACGTGATCCCGCCCTGATTACGTGACAAATAAACGTGCAGAGAACCAATCATGATCAAGAATTTTGTTATAGATATATTTTGTTATAGTTACTTCACAAAATAAGCCTTATTATTTTAGGGAAAAACAGTTTTTGGCGTTAGGTGCACTTAAATATCATTCTTACAGTGTAAGCTTAAAGACATTATTAATAGATGTTATTTGTGTGACTGTTCTAGAATGGTAGCTTTCAAGGATCAAATAAAGTTCAAGACAAACTCAGATTGGTCTCCGTCAAAGTTTACAGTGAAGTTTTTGATGACAATCCCCACACATTACATGGAAAATTCCCAAGGGACACTACATTTATACCACAAATTTGTTTGTAAAACTAAAAGTAAGTCGTCAATTTAAAGAACCTTTGTTACTTTAAAGATCTTTAAAGGTCTAACTTTATATACTACTTACATGTATTAACCGAGAGTGAGGTCATTACAGGGAAAGCTAGGGAAATCTTAGACCGAGGCCTTG
>CBDDTI010000102.1:0-47711 GCA_965233585.1 bacterium | reverse complement strand
ACAAGACTTAGGAATGCTTTGCAATATCTCAGCTCAGACTGAGTTGTGTCATCACATGCCATGACAAGCAGCTGGCAGTGGAAAAATGCATTTGATGGGCTGAGGTGGTTCTGTTGTTGTTGCCATTGTTTTTTTTGAACTAGTTTCACAAGAACTACTTGTAATTAATACATTGTAATTAATTAATTGATGGTTCATCTTGGTTCAGTGCCCATGTAGTTGACCTTGTCCTTATATTTTTCCCCTGGCAGGACCTGAGGGTGTGGCTTAGAAGATGCTCACAGAGAACAATCAGAGATGTGGCTTAGAAGATGCTCAGAATGATGGCAATGCTTAGAGAGGACTCAGGGTTGGTTCTGGGGGTGTTGGGTTGGCTCTCAGCTTGCCCATGGTCTTGGACTTGTGCCCATGGTCTTGGACTTGTGCTTATGTGATTCCTCAGCTGATTAGTGAACTCAAGCACATGGTGAGCCTATTTGCCTTTCAACTCAGCCAGCTGCAACTCAGCAACTGAGCCATGGCAAGGAACACTAAGGATCACTCAGAATTAGTTCCATCTGGCATGGAATTTACTGTCAAGGGTGGCCATGCTCAGCTCAAGCTCATTCCACAAAGCTTTCCCTCAGTGGATGACCTCTTTGCTCAGGGATCAAACCCTGAGAGGATCATCAGCTACCCTCGCTATGATGGAGAGCCTGATGTTGCTTGTCCTGGGTGCAATGCTAAGGTGAAACTCAGCAGGATCCCATTTCAGAATGGGTGCAAAGACTGCAAGGACATGGGTTTGAACATGTGTGCATGCATTTGTTCTTTGTGTCTCTGAGCATGGGTGCATGGCCTTCATCAATTAATTGTTTAATTGAAAAAATATTAATTACTAAGTTTTAATATCTGATTGAAAGTTTTCTTCACATCTTTTGCAACCTTGCAGGATGTCAATGGGTGGCCTCAGAGAGTCATTGCTCAGTATTATCAGGTGATTCTCAACATGACCCCATTGCCTTGGCAGAAGTTTGTCTCAAAACCTTACTGGACAGCTCAGTTCAAGCACAAACTGAAGCCACCTAAGCCTGCTAAGCCTCCTGGTTGTCAGCAACCTCAAGCTGAACCTGATGCTGAACCTTCTCAGCCACCTAAAGCTGCTACCTTTGCTATGGCTGCTCAGACTGATGACAGCACCTTTGCTCAGGGGTACTGCAAGTCATTGCTTGCTCAGATTGACCCTGAGAATGGCATCAGGCATGCTATCAATCAGCTGAAGGGGATGGACCTTAGTCCTGATGTCTCAGATGTGCAGGAGCTGGAAGCTATCATCTCTCAGAAGCTTCTGCTTGTTGAGCAAGCCTATGCTGCTCAGGATGCCACTATGCAGAGGATCTCCACAGATGCCCAGCAGATGGCTGAGGAGCAAGGTGTCTTAGGTCAGCTCAGGCTTGACATCTTAGATGCTCAGGAGAAGCTGAAAGGTTTCCTGGCTCAGAAGAAGGAGGAGGAAGAGATGGCACAGGCTCAGGAGGAACTGGGGAAGCTAAAAGAAGAGCAGGCTCAGCAGATTCTCAGTCAGATGGATGCTATTGGTCTGAGCCCTGAGGCTTTGCTGGAGCTGCATCAGAAAAGGCAGAAAGATGGTAAGAAGCCAATTCCTGAAGATCAAGTTTCTGAGCCCCCTGGTCTCAGCAAGAAGCAAAGGATTGAGAAGCCAGAGGGAGACTCAGGTAATACCTGAGGATGAACACTAGCTTGACGATGAATCTAGGTAATTAACAGATTACCTTATTTTTTTTGAAACATCACAAGCCATGGCAAGCAGCTGGCAGGGAAAATGTGTCAATGCTGCTGCTGTTTCTGTTGTTGTTGCCATTGCTTTTTTGAACTAGTTTAATTACCAAGAAATACACATTATAATTAATACATTGTAGTGATTCTTCTTAGTTCAGTGCCCATGTAGTTGACCTTGTGTCAATCTTGCTCAGTCATGTTGACATCAAAGAATTGAGTAACTAATTAATTAATTAACCAATGAAGTTGTAGCATGTTCATATGTGCATGTCTCTGTGACTCCTCAGCTTTTTAATTGAGGATCAAATCTAGGTGCAAAGATTCAGCAAACCTTAGCTCTGTATCATCTCAGCCATGTGGAACTATCATGGGAGGTGCTCAGGCAGACCTGATGCTGCTTTATCAGATATGCAGAGAAGCCCAGTTTGGGAGCATCAGCCTATCAGGACTGCCAATGATGCCCAGGGCTATGTCAAGTCTCAGCTCCACCAACTGGACATTAGCCATGAGATTCAGGAACTCCTGGACAACTCAGAAGACGATGAGAAGCTCAGGGACTTAGACTATGCATATGGTCTGAGCCAGAGTATGAGGTCTAAGATTGCTCTACTTGATCAGGCAAAAATACTTCAGGACCTTACAATCACCAGGCTCAGGGAAGATGCTGATAGAATGGAAGCTGAGCAAAAGGAGCTGAGTGCTTTGCAAGCTGAGCTGAAGGTGAATCTGCAAAGAGCTGAGAAATACATAGAAGGAGACAAAGAGGCTGCCATTGATGAGGTCATGAGGGAGTACAATCTGACTGAAGCTGATCTCAGAAAGATGTTGCAAAAATGTCAGCCAGATGAGACTAGTCAGAGGTCCCAGGGCTCAGCCATGTCTGCCAACTCAGACAACAAGTAATTAGTACAGTTTCTTGGAGCCTGAGGAGGTATGACTCAGGTGCATTCATGCTGAGCAATGCTTAGTCAGCTCATAAGTCTTGGCAGCATGTTGAAAAGCTGGCAGAAAAAAATAGTGCAGTTCTGCAGGGATGTGGGTGGTTTTGGCACTGCTGCAGGTTGTTGTTGGAGTTTAGAATAGTTAAAGTATTAACTAATTACTTTAGTTACTTAGCATAAGCAATGGCTAATGTTAGACATTGTAATGGTTCTTCTTAGTGCAGTGCTCATGTAGCTTACCTTGTCCTTATACTGTTCCCCCTGGCAGGACCTGAAGATGTGAAGAAAAGTATCAGGGCTACATCATCTGCATCTATCTCAGCAAGCACAGTATGACTCAGCAGATGCACTTCTGATGGAGCTTAGGTGACTTCTACTTTTTAGAAGCTGGGCACAGCCTAAGCAACCCTCAGCCATGACTTGGTCATGATTTTTGTCTCCTTGATGCATTCTCAGCATGCATCAGCTCTTGAACAGCATCAGATATCAAAAAAAGTTGCTTGGGGCTGGCAGCAACCACTGAGATTTGACTTAGCATGACAAGGGAAGGTTGCAGTCACTACTAATGAAGGAAAGGCTATCTAAAGGAAAGGCTATCTAAAGTAGCATTTATATAACTTAACATACTAGGCATACTTAGGTTGGCTGCAGCCACTGCTAAGCATTGGCACTGAGTGTTGGCCACCCTCAGTTGGTGACATTTCTTTCTAAGTTTTCATCTAGGGCTGTTCTGAGCCTGCATGCTACCACAGCAGCATCCAGCACCCAAGCTTCAGCACTCTGAGCACCCATTTGCAACTGCATTTGCTTCCTTGCTTCTCAATCAAGTTTAGTCCTGTTTTTGTTTCTGGTTATTCTTTTAAATTTTAGGATGAACTAAAACACAATCAATTAATGGCATGTGCTTCTATGTGCTTCCATGGCAGCCAAGGCTACAGCCATGAATCTTCAGCTGAAGGCCTTTGTGATCCTCAGCTTGGTGGCTTCATCTGGGCTGAGCCTCTCAAGTTCCTGAGCTTGCACCTTAATTTTGTGTCCTGACTAGTGTGAGGAACCCACCCCTCAACAATTTCTAATTAATTAATTATTTATAATTAATTAACTAATTAATTATTTTGCAGGAGATAAACCTGGTCTTAGACACAGTAGCCTGAGCTAGTCTGTCTTCAGCATCTCAGCCTCTTGAGCACCATGTGCCTCAGCAGCTTTTTCTCATCAGCATCAGTATCAGCCACCTTCATCAGCATCAGTTCTTCTCTTGGAGCCATGGGGCCTCAGCTGAAGATGGTGTGCATCATGGCTCTTGCTTGCAGCACAGGCATCAGCTTGGCTAGCATCTCAGCTACATAACAACTTGTTTTTGGGTCCTTGGATTGCATGGTTCAACATGTTTTTGTTCATTCCTCAGATGGTAGCCCTAGGTGGTACCTCAGTGGACCTACAGGCTAGGCTCAGCCAGCTATCAGATGTCATTCATGCACCCCAGCTTGCTTCTTGACAGCAAGCAGTACCATACTTGGATCAGCTGTAAAAAAATGCTTAGGCCAATGGTAAAAACTACTTGTTTTTTTGCATGGAAGCACAAAACAACACCAGGCTGGGCTCTCAGTCTTGGCTCTTTGCTTCATCTTCCTCCTGGGCCTCAAGACTGAGCTCAGCACCTTGGTGCAGGTTCTGCAGAACCTCAGAGATGACCTTTGGTATGCTTCTGATCATTCTCAGCAGAGGCTTGACTTCATCTCAGAGAAGGTCAGGGCCATGGAGCTCAGGATGGATATGACTGGAGGAAGTACCTGGGACACCCTGAGGCACCTCAAGCAGCATTTTGAAGAGTTTGACCCTCAGGCAGGTGGTGCAGCTTTGTTCTCAGAATTCTTAGTGAAGAAGCGCTGGGCACTTCTCAGTGGACCTGTCTCCCACTGGGACTCAGAAGCTCAGTTCACAGAGTGGGACTTGCTGCTGAGCACTGCTATCTTAGCCACCAGGGAGGGTGTCATGTACAATCGATTCCTCAGGGTACTTGAATGCATTTGGTTTCCTTTTTTTGTGAAGAGGAACATGTTCTTGGATGTTTTTAGTTGATGTCTGTTGGTTTCTTGAAACCTTTTCAGCCAGCTCAGGCACTCTACAGCAGGACTGCCTCAGATGAAGAGCTCAGGCAGGAGACCCTGGTGGTGGAGAACACTCAGCGACCTGAGCTCTCAGTACTTTGGGCCCACAAACCTGAGAGAACCATCCATGACCTGCTGGGCTCAGCACATCCTTTCAGCTGTGCTAAGCAGCATTGGCTCAGTGCTTATAGCAGGGAAGTAGGACTCAGAACCAAGGCTGAGAGGCTCAATGTGCTTAGCAGCATAGACCTCTCAGATGTGGCTGAGCCTGACCTACTTTCTCAGTGGAACATTGAAGCTGAGGTGGAATGGCACCTCAGTGATCTACAGGCTCAGAATGAATTCTGAGACAATTCAAGGGCTCAGCTTACCTGAGCAGCGTTTTTGGAAAAAGGAGTCTGCCTCAGTATCCAACATCAGTAAGTAATTAGTTAATTAATTAGTTAGTAATCATTTGGTATGATTAATTGACTAATTACTTAATTAATTAGGCAACTAGCTATTTTCTTAGTGTATTCTTGTTTTGCACCAAGCCTGCACTTCAGGTTGCAATGCTATTGACCTGGCAGTGAGGCTGAAGGACCTCAATCCTATTTTTTCCTCAGCTGAGCTTGACCTTGGGCACAGCTTAGTGTTGCCTATTTTCATGTTTTCAATTTTCTATTTTATCAACAAGTTTCTTATTATGTAGGTAAAGGTGACTCTTGTAACATGAATGCAATGTTGCAAAACTCAGGGATGGCTTGCATTCACTTCTTTGCTCCTCTTCACCCTGAGCATCCTTTTGAAGCCACTCAGTAACTTGAGAGCCCTGGTCACTCAGATGCAGCTGCTCAGGGATGAAGCTTGTTGGCACTTGAGTATAATTTTGTGCATCTGAGCTGCTTGAGGTAAACTCATTATAATTACAATTCATTGTATAGTTAAATTATGTTTATATCTTTTGGGATCTTTCATTGAACCAGCTAGGAGATGAAGAAGCTCAGCAAATCCTTTGAGCAGTGGCTCAATTACTACAGCTCAGCAGTTCATTACTTCAAAGGAGCTCTCAGCAGGCAGGAGGAACTCAATGTCCTTCAGGGCTTGGACATCTCAGACATCCTGGAGCCTTTGCCCAAAGAAAGGTGGAGAAAGGGTTTTGTTTTTTTTTCACCCCCCAAAGTTGGTGCTCACAATAGAGTACCATCCAAACAATTATATTATTGAGTAACAAAGCCACTCATGAGGTACCCCCTTGAAAAATTGTCTGGGTGCTGTTTTTTAATAAGGGTTTAATAAGGCATCTAATTATTTGGGAAACCTTGCATTTTAAAGTTTTAACACAAATATAGCTTTCTGAAGTAAAGGCACCAGATTTACTCAAAGAAAGGTGGAGAAAGGGTCTTGCTTTTTTTTCACTCCCAAAAGTTGGTGCTCACAATAGAGTACCATCCAAACAATTATATTATTGAGTAACTGAGCCAATCATGAGGTATCCCTTTGAAAAATTGTCTGGATGCTGTTTTTTAATAAGGGTTTAATAAGGCATCTGATTATTTGGGAAACCTTGCATTTTAAAATTTTAACACAACTATGGCTTTCTAAAGTGAAAGGACCAGCTTTACCCAAAGAAAGGTGGAGAAAGGGTTTTGTTTTTTTTCAATCCCAAAAGTTGGTGCTCACAATAGAGTACCATCCAAACAATTATATTATTGAGTAACTGAGCCACTCATGAGGTATCCCTTTGAAAAATTGTCTGGATGCTGTTTTTTAATAAGGGTTTAATAAGGCATCTGATTATTTGGGAAACCTTGCATTTTAAAGTTTTAACACAACTATGGCTTTCTAAAGTGAAAGGACCAGCTTTACCCAAAGAAAGGTGGAGAAAGGGTCTTGCTTTTTTTTTCACTCCCAAAAGTTGGTGCTCACAATAGAGTACCATCCAAACAATTATATTATTGAGTAACTGAGCCAATCATGAGGTATCCCTTTGAAAAATTGTCTGGATGCTGTTTTTTAATAAGGGTTTAATAAGGCATCTGATTATTTGGGAAACCTTGCATTTTAAAAATTTAACACAACTATGGCTTTCTAAAGTGAAAGGACCAGCTTTACCCAAAGAAAGGTGGAGAAAGGGTTTTGTTTTTTTTACTCCCAAAAGTTGGTGCTCACAATAGAGTACCATCCAGACAATTATATTATTGAGTAACTGAACCACTCATGAGGTACCCCCTTGAAAAATTGTCTGAGTGCTGTTTTTTAATAAGGGTTTAATAAGGCATCTAATTATTTGGAAAACCTTGCATTTTAAAGCTTTAGCATAAATATGGCTTTCTAAAGTAAAAGGACCAGCTTTACCCAAAGAAAGGTGGAGAAAGGTTTTTTTTCACTCCCAAAAGTTGGTGCTCACAATAGAGTACCATCCAAACAATTATATTATTGAGTAACTGAGCCAATCATGAGGTATCCCCTTGAAAAATTGTCTGGGTGCTGTTTTTTAATAAGGGTTTAATAAGGCATCTAATTATTTGGAAAACCTTACATTTTAAAGCTTTAACACAAATATGGCTTTCTAAAGTAAAGGCACCAGATTTACCCAAAGAAAGGTGGAGAAAGGGTTTTGTTTTTTTTTATCACTCCCAAAAGTTGGTGCTCACAATAGAGTACCATCCAAACAATTATATTATTGAGTAACTGAGCCACTCATGAGGTATCCCTTTGAAAAATTGTCTGGGTGCTGTTTTTTAATAAGGATTTAATAAGGCATCTAATTATTTGGAAAACCTTGCATTTTAGTTTTAACACAAATATGGCTTTCTAAAGTAAAGGCATCAGCTTTACCCAAAGAAAGGTGAAGAAAATGTTTTTTTTCACTCCCAAAAGTTGGTGCTCACAATAGAGTACCATCCAAACAATTATATTATTGAGTAACTGAACCAATTATGGTTTTTTCAGGTATCTAATTATTTGGAAAACCTTGCATTTTAAAGTTTTAACACAAATATGGCTTTCTAAAGTAAAGGCATCAGCTTTACCCAAAGAAAGGTGGAGAAAGGGTTTTGTTTTTTTTTCACTCCCACAAGTTGGTGCTCACAATAGAGTACCATCCAAACAATTATATTATTGAGTAACTGAGTCAATCATGAGGTATCCCCTTGAAAAATTGTCTGGGTGCTGTTTTTTAATAAGGGTTTAATAAGGCATCTAATTATTTGGAAAACCTTGCATTTTAAAGCTTTAACACAAATATAGCTTTCTGAAGTAAAGGCACCAGATTTACTCAAAGAAAGTTGGAGAAAGGGTTTTGTTTTTTTTCACTCCCACAAGTTGGTGCTCACAATAGAGTACCATCCAAACAATTATATTATTGAGTAACTGAGCCAATTATGGTTTTTTCAGGTACCTAATTATTTGGAAATCCTTGCATTTTAAAGTTTTAACACAAATATAGCTTTCTAAAGTAAAGGCACCAGCTTTACCCAAAGAAAGGTGGAGAAAGGGTTTTGTTGTTTTTTTTCACTCCAAAAAGTTGGTGCTCACAATAGAGTACCATCCAAACAATTATATTATTGAGTAACTGAGCCAATTATGGTTTTTTCAGGTATCTAATTATTTGGAAAACCTTGCATTTTAAAGTTTTAACACAAATATGGCTTTCTAAAGTAAAAGGACCAGCTTTACCCAAAGAAAGGTGGAGAAAGGGTTTTGTTTTTTTTAACTCCCACAAGTTGGTGCTCACAATAGAGTACCATCCAAACAATTATATTATTGAGTAACTGAGTCAATCATGAGGTATCCCCTTGAAAAATTGTCTGGGTGCTGTTTTTTAATAAGGGTTTAATAAGGCATCTAATTATTTGGAAAGCCTTGCATTTTAAAGCTTTAACACAAATATAGCTTTCTGAAGTAAAGGCACCAGATTTACTCAAAGAAAGGTGGAGAAAGGGTTTTGTTTTTCTTTTTTCACTCCCACAAGTTGGTGCTCACAATAGAGTACCATCCAAACAATTATATTATTGAGTAACTGAGCCAATTATGGTTTTTTCAGGTATCTAATTATTTGGAAAGCCTTGCATTTTAAATTTTTAACACAAATATGGCTTTCTAAAGTGAAAGGATCAGCTTTACCCAAAGAAAGATGGAGAAAGGGTTTTGCTTTTTTTTCACTCCCAAAAGTTGGTGCTCACAATAGAGTACCATCCAAACAATTATATTATTGAGTAACTGAGCCAATCATGAGGTATCCCTTTGAAAAATTGTCTGGATGCTGTTTTTTAATAAGGGTTTAATAAGGCATCTAATTATTTGGGAAACCTTGCATTTTAAAGCTTTAACACAAATATGGTTTTCTAAAGTAAAAGGACCAGCTTTACCCAAAGAAATGTGGAGAAAGGGTTTTGTTGTTTTTTTTCACTCCAAAAAGTTGGTGCTCACAATAGAGTACCATCCAAACAATTATATTATTGAGTAACTGAGCCACTCATGAGGTACCCCCTTGAAAAATTGTCTGAGTGCTGTTTTTAATAAGGGTTTAATAAGGCATCTAATTATTTGGGAAACCTTGCATTTTAAAGCTTTAACATAAATATGGCTTTCTAAAGTAAAAGGACCAGCTTTACCCAAAGAAAGGTGGAGAAAGGGTTTTGTTTTTTTCACTCCCACAAGTTGGTGCTCACAATAGAGTACCATCCAAACAATTATATTATTGAGTAACTGAGCCAATCATGAGGTATCCCCTTGAAAAATTGTCTGGGTGCTGTTTTTTAATAAGGGTTTAATAAGGCATCTAATTATTTGGGAAACCTTGCATTTTAAAGCTTTAACATAAATATGGCTTTCTAAAGTAAAAGGACCAGCTTTACCCAAAGAAAGGTGGAGAAAGGGTTTTGTTTTTTTTTCACCCCCAAAAGTTGGTGCTCACAATAGAGTACCATCCAAACAATTATATTATTGAGTAACTGAGCCACTCATGAGGTACCACCTTGAAAAATTGTCTGGATGCTGTTTTTTAATAAGGGTTTAATAAGGCATCTAATTATTTGGAAAACCTTGCATTTTAAAATTTTAACACAACTATGGCTTTCTAAAGTGAAAGGACCAGCTTTACCCAAAGAAAGGTGGAGAAAGGGTTTTGTTTTTTTTACTCCCAAAAGTTGGTGCTCACAATAGAGTACCATCCAGACAATTATATTATTGAGTAACTGAACCACTCATGAGGTACCCCCTTGAAAAATTGTCTGAGTGCTGTTTTTTAATAAGGGTTTAATAAGGCATCTAATTATTTGGAAAACCTTGCATTTTAAAGCTTTAGCATAAATATGGCTTTCTAAAGTAAAAGGACCAGCTTTACCCAAAGAAAGGTGGAGAAAGGTTTTTTTTCACTCCCAAAAGTTGGTGCTCACAATAGAGTACCATCCAAACAATTATATTATTGAGTAACTGAGCCAATCATGAGGTATCCCCTTGAAAAATTGTCTGGGTGCTGTTTTTTAATAAGGGTTTAATAAGGCATCTAATTATTTGGAAAACCTTACATTTTAAAGCTTTAACACAAATATGGCTTTCTAAAGTAAAGGCACCAGATTTACCCAAAGAAAGGTGGAGAAAGGGTTTTGTTTTTTTTATCACTCCCAAAAGTTGGTGCTCACAATAGAGTACCATCCAAACAATTATATTATTGAGTAACTGAGCCACTCATGAGGTATCCCTTTGAAAAATTGTCTGGGTGCTGTTTTTAAATAAGGATTTAATAAGGCATCTAATTATTTGGAAAACCTTGCATTTTAGTTTTAACACAAATATGGCTTTCTAAAGTAAAGGCATCAGCTTTACCCAAAGAAAGGTGAAGAAAATGTTTTTTTTTTCACTCCCAAAAGTTGGTGCTCACAATAGAGTACCATCCAAACAATTATATTATTGAGTAACTGAACCAATTATGGTTTTTTCAGGTATCTAATTATTTGGAAAACCTTGCATTTTAAAGTTTTAACACAAATATGGCTTTCTAAAGTAAAGGCATCAGCTTTACCCAAAGAAAGGTGGAGAAAGGGTTTTGTTTTTTTTCACTCCCACAAGTTGGTGCTCACAATAGAGTACCATCCAAACAATTATATTATTGAGTAACTGAGTCAATCATGAGGTATCCCCTTGAAAAATTGTCTGGGTGCTGGTTTTTAATAAGGGTTTAATAAGGCATCTAATTATTTGGAAAACCTTGCATTTTAAAGCTTTAACACAAATATAGCTTTCTGAAGTAAAGGCACCAGATTTACTCAAAGAAAGTTGGAGAAAGGGTTTTGTTTTTTTTCACTCCCACAAGTTGGTGCTCACAATAGAGTACCATCCAAACAATTATATTATTGAGTAACTGAGCCAATTATGGTTTTTTCAGGTACCTAATTATTTGGAAATCCTTGCATTTTAAAGTTTTAACACAAATATAGCTTTCTAAAGTAAAGGCACCAGCTTTACCCAAAGAAAGGTGGAGAAAGGGTTTTGTTGTTTTTTTTCACTCCAAAAAGTTGGTGCTCACAATAGAGTACCATCCAAACAATTATATTATTGAGTAACTGAGCCAATTATGGTTTTTTCAGGTATCTAATTATTTGGAAAACCTTGCATTTTAAAGTTTTAACACGAATATGGCTTTCTAAAGTAAAAGGACCAGCTTTACCCAAAGAAAGGTGGAGAAAGGGTTTTGTTTTTTTTTAACTCCCACAAGTTGGTGCTCACAATAGAGTACCATCCAAACAATTATATTATTGAGTAACTGAGTCAATCATGAGGTATCCCCTTGAAAAATTGTCTGGGTGCTGTTTTTTAATAAGGGTTTAATAAGGCATCTAATTATTTGGAAAGCCTTGCATTTTAAAGCTTTAACACAAATATAGCTTTCTGAAGTAAAGGCACCAGATTTACTCAAAGAAAGGTGGAGAAAGGGTTTTGTTTTTCTTTTTTCACTCCCACAAGTTGGTGCTCACAATAGAGTACCATCCAAACAATTATATTATTGAGTAACTGAGCCAATTATGGTTTTTTCAGGTATCTAATTATTTGGAAAGCCTTGCATTTTAAATTTTTAACACAAATATGGCTTTCTAAAGTGAAAGGATCAGCTTTACCCAAAGAAAGATGGAGAAAGGGTTTTGCTTTTTTTTCACTCCCAAAAGTTGGTGCTCACAATAGAGTACCATCCAAACAATTATATTATTGAGTAACTGAGCCAATCATGAGGTATCCCTTTGAAAAATTGTCTGGATGCTGTTTTTTAATAAGGGTTTAATAAGGCATCTAATTATTTGGGAAACCTTGCATTTTAAAGCTTTAACACAAATATGGTTTTCTAAAGTAAAAGGACCAGCTTTACCCAAAGAAATGTGGAGAAAGGGTTTTGTTGTTTTTGTTCACTCCAAAAAGTTGGTGCTCACAATAGAGTACCATCCAAACAATTATATTATTGAGTAACTGAGCCACTCATGAGGTACCCCCTTGAAAAATTGTCTGAGTGCTGTTTTTTAATAAGGGTTTAATAAGGCATCTAATTATTTGGGAAACCTTGCATTTTAAAGCTTTAACATAAATATGGCTTTCTAAAGTAAAAGGACCAGCTTTACCCAAAGAAAGGTGGAGAAAGGGTTTTGTTTTTTTCACTCCCACAAGTTGGTGCTCACAATAGAGTACCATCCAAACAATTATATTATTGAGTAACTGAGCCAATCATGAGGTATCCCCTTGAAAAATTGTCTGGGTGCTGTTTTTTAATAAGGGTTTAATAAGGCATCTAATTATTTGGGAAACCTTGCATTTTAAAGCTTTAACATAAATATGGCTTTCTAAAGTAAAAGGACCAGCTTTACCCAAAGAAAGGTGGAGAAAGGGTTTTGTTTTTTTTTCACCCCCAAAAGTTGGTGCTCACAATAGAGTACCATCCAAACAATTATATTATTGAGTAACTGAGCCACTCATGAGGTACCACCTTGAAAAATTGTCTGAGTGCTGTTTTTTAATAAGGGTTTAATAAGGCATCTAATTATTTGGAAAACCTTGCATTTTAAAGCTTTATCACAAATATTATAAAGTAAATGGACCAGCTTTACTCAGAGAAAGGTGGAGAAATGGTTTTTGATTTTTTTCAACACCAAGAAGCTGTTGGGCACAATAGAGTACCATCCAAACATTCATATTATTGAGTAACTGAGCCAATCATGAGGTATCACCTTGAAAAATTGCTGTTCACATCAGCAAGGGTGCATTTCTCAGCTTGTGTGGGCTCAATTCCTAGTTTAAGAAGCTTTCTGAGCCATGGCAGATGAGACACCTGAGGAGTTTCATGAAAGAGTGCTCAGATTCCTTGAAGAGAATGGCTTCGATGTAGGGTGGGCCATTGAAGCCCTGAGGGAGTACACTGAGAAGAAGAAGAAGAAGGATAAGGAAGACTCTGAGAAGGAGAAGCATCAGAAGGGTGGCAATGCTGACAGAGGACTCAGGGTTGGTTTTGGGGGTGTGGGGTTGGTTCTCGGCTTGCCCATGGTCTTGGACTTGTGCTCAAATTTGTGCAGGAATGCATGCTTGTGTGATTCCTCAGCTGCTTAGTGAACTCAAGCACATAGTCAACTTTTTACCTTCCAGCTCAGCCATCTGCAACTCAGCAACTGAGCCATGGCAAAGCTCTCTGACTCAGTCCCAGATGGCATGGATTATACTATCAGAGGTGGCCATGCTCAGCTCAAACTCAGTTGGCCAAGCTTTCCCTCAGTGGATGACATCTTTGGTGATGGATCAAACCCTGAGAGGATCATCAGCTACCCTCGCTATCATGGAGAGCCTGATGTTGCTTGTCCTGGGTGCAATGCTAAGGTGAAACTCAGCAGGATCCCATTTCAGAATGGGTGCAAAGACTGCAAGGACATGGGTTTGAACATGTGTGCATGCATTTGTTCTTTGTGTCTCTGAGCATGGGTGCATGGCCTTCATCAATTAATTGATTAATTGAAAAAATATTAATTACTAAGTTTTAATATCTGATTGAAAGTTTTCTTCACATCTTTTGCAACCTTGCAGGATGTCAATGGGTGGCCTCAGAGAGTCATTGCTCAGTATTATCAGGTGATTCTCAACATGACCCCATTGCCTTGGCAGAAGTTAGTCTCAGAATCTTTTGGGGCAGCTCAGTTTCAGCACAAGCAGAGGCCAGCTGAGCCTGCTGAGCCTCCTTGTTGTCAGCAACTTCAAGGTGCTGAACATTCTCAGTCACCTCAAGATGTTGAACCTGAGCAGTTACTTGAGGCTGCAGGTGCTGAGAAGGCTCAGCCCTTCTTTGCTGGGGGGTATTGCAAGTCAATTCTTGCTCATATTGACCCTCAGAACAGCATGGCAGATGCCATCTCTCAGCATCTGGCAATGGACTTGGAGGGTTCTGATCTCTCAGATTTGGAGGGACTGAGAGACATCATCTCTAAGAGGCTTATGCTCATTGACAAAGCCTATGCAGCTCAGGATGAGACTATGACTATGCTCCTGCAAGATGCTGACAAGATGTCTAAGGAGCAAGCTGCCTTGATTGAGCTCAGGCTTGGCACCATTGAAGCTCAGGAAAGGGTTGATGCTAGAGTGGCTCAGAAGAAGGAGGAGGAAGAGATGGCACAGGCTCAGGAGGAACTGAGGAAGCTAAAAGAAGAGCAGGCTCAGCAGATTCTCAGTCAGATGGATGCTATTGGTCTGAGCCCTGAGGCTTTGCTGGAGCTGCATCAGAAAAGGCAGAAAGATGGTAAGAAGCCAATTCCTGAAGATCAAGTTCCTGAGCCTCCTGGTACCAGCAAGCCTGAAGCTGCAGTTCCTTCTGAGGCTGCCAGTGCTGAGTTTGAGTCTTGTGGTCCAGCCACCAAGAAGGCAAGACTTGAAGAGCCTCAGCAGTCTTCTGAGATGGTGGAGGTCACTGTTGAGGAGGAGATTGAGTAATTTGAAGCCTGAGCAAAAGACTTAGGAATGCTTTGCAATATCTCAGCTCAGACTGAGTTGTGTCATCACATGCCATGACAAGCAGCTGGCAGTGGAAAAATGCATTTGATGGGCTGAGGTGGTTCTGTTGTTGTTGCCATTGTTTTTTTTGAACTAGTTTCACAAGAACTACTTGTAATTAATACATTGTAATTAATTAATTGATGGTTCATCTTGGTTCAGTGCCCATGTAGTTGACCTTGTCCTTATATTTTTCCCCTGGCAGGACCCGAGGGTGTGGCTTAGAAGATGCTCACAGAGAACAATCAGAGATGTGGCTTAGAAGATGCTCAGAATGATGGCAATGCTTAGAGAGGACTCAGGGTTGGTTCTGGGGGTGTGGGGTTGGCTCTCAGCTTGCCCATGGTCTTGGACTTGTGCCCATGGTCTTGGACTTGTGCTTATGTGATTCCTCAGCTGATTAGTGAACTCAAGCACATGGTGAGCCTATTTGCCTTTCAACTCAGCCAGCTGCAACTCAGCAACTGAGCCATGGCAAGGAACACTAAGGATCACTCAGAATTAGTTCCATCTGGCATGGAATTTACTGTCAAGGGTGGCCATGCTCAGCTCAAGCTCATTCCACAAAGCTTTCCCTCAGTGGATGACCTCTTTGCTCAGGGATCAAACCCTGAGAGGATCATCAGCTACCCTCGCTATGATGGAGAGCCTGATGTTGCTTGTCCTGGGTGCAATGCTAAGGTGAAACTCAGCAGGATCCCATTTCAGAATGGGTGCAAAGACTGCAAGGACATGGGTTTGAACATGTGTGCATGCATTTGTTCTTTGTGTCTCTGAGCATGGGTGCATGGCCTTCATCAATTAATTGATTAATTGAAAAAATATTAATTACTAAGTTTTAATATCTGATTGAAAGTTTTCTTCACATCTTTTGCAACCTTGCAGGATGTCAATGGGTGGCCTCAGAGAGTCATTGCTCAGTATTATCAGGTGATTCTCAACATGACCCCATTGCCTTGGCAGAAGTTTGTCTCAAAACCTTACTGGACAGCTCAGTTCAAGCACAAACTGAAGCCACCTAAGCCTGCTAAGCCTCCTGGTTGTCAGCAACCTCAAGCTGAACCTGATGCTGAACCTTCTCAGCCACCTAAAGCTGCTACCTTTGCTATGGCTGCTCAGACTGATGACAGCACCTTTGCTCAGGGGTACTGCAAGTCATTGCTTGCTCAGATTGACCCTGAGAATGGCATCAGGCATGCTATCAATCAGCTGAAGGGGATGGACCTTAGTCCTGATGTCTCAGATGTGCAGGAGCTGGAAGCTATCATCTCTCAGAAGCTTCTGCTTGTTGAGCAAGCCTATGCTGCTCAGGATGCCACTATGCAGAGGATCTCCACAGATGCCCAGCAGATGGCTGAGGAGCAAGGTGTCTTAGGTCAGCTCAGGCTTGACATCTTAGATGCTCAGGAGAAGCTGAAAGGTTTCCTGGCTCAGAAGAAGGAGGAGGAAGAGATGGCACAGGCTCAGGAGGAACTGGGGAAGCTAAAAGAAGAGCAGGCTCAGCAGATTCTCAGTCAGATGGATGCTATTGGTCTGAGCCCTGAGGCTTTGCTGGAGCTGCATCAGAAAAGGCAGAAAGATGGTAAGAAGCCAATTCCTGAAGATCAAGTTCCTGAGCCTCCTGGTACCAGCAAGCCTGAAGCTGCAGTTCCTTCTGAGGCTGCCAGTGCTGAGTTTGAGTCTTGTGGTCCAGCCACCAAGAAGGCAAGACTTGAAGAGCCTCAGCAGTCTTCTGAGATGGTGGAGGTCACTGTTGAGGAGGAGATTGAGTAATTTGAAGCCTGAGCAAAAGACTTAGGAATGCTTTGCAATATCTCAGCTCAGACTGAGTTGTGTCATCACATGCCATGACAAGCAGCTGGCAGTGGAAAAATGCATTTGATGGGCTGAGGTGGTTCTGTTGTTGTTGCCATTGTTTTTTTTGAACTAGTTTCACAAGAACTACTTGTAATTAATACATTGTAATTAATTAATTGATGGTTCATCTTGGTTCAGTGCCCATGTAGTTGACCTTGTCCTTATATTTTTCCCCTGGCAGGACCCGAGGGTGTGGCTTAGAAGATGCTCACAGAGAACAATCAGAGATGTGGCTTAGAAGATGCTCAGAATGATGGCAATGCTTAGAGAGGACTCAGGGTTGGTTCTGGGGGTGTGGGGTTGGCTCTCAGCTTGCCCATGGTCTTGGACTTGTGCCCATGGTCTTGGACTTGTGCTTATGTGATTCCTCAGCTGATTAGTGAACTCAAGCACATGGTGAGCCTATTTGCCTTTCAACTCAGCCAGCTGCAACTCAGCAACTGAGCCATGGCAAGGAACACTAAGGATCACTCAGAATTAGTTCCATCTGGCATGGAATTTACTGTCAAGGGTGGCCATGCTCAGCTCAAGCTCATTCCACAAAGCTTTCCCTCAGTGGATGACCTCTTTGCTCAGGGATCAAACCCTGAGAGGATCATCAGCTACCCTCGCTATGATGGAGAGCCTGATGTTGCTTGTCCTGGGTGCAATGCTAAGGTGAAACTCAGCAGGATCCCATTTCAGAATGGGTGCAAAGACTGCAAGGACATGGGTTTGAACATGTGTGCATGCATTTGTTCTTTGTGTCTCTGAGCATGGGTGCATGGCCTTCATCAATTAATTGGCTTTAATAAGGCATCTGATTATTTGGGAAACCTTGCATTTTAAAGTTTTAACACAACTATGGCTTTCTAAAGTGAAAGGACCAGCTTTACCCAAAGAAAGGTGGAGAAAGGGTCTTGCTTTTTTTTTCACTCCCAAAAGTTGGTGCTCACAATAGAGTACCATCCAAACAATTATATTATTGAGTAACTGAGCCAATCATGAGGTATCCCTTTGAAAAATTGTCTGGATGCTGTTTTTTAATAAGGGTTTAATAAGGCATCTGATTATTTGGGAAACCTTGCATTTTAAAAATTTAACACAACTATGGCTTTCTAAAGTGAAAGGACCAGCTTTACCCAAAGAAAGGTGGAGAAAGGGTTTTGTTTTTTTTACTCCCAAAAGTTGGTGCTCACAATAGAGTACCATCCAGACAATTATATTATTGAGTAACTGAACCACTCATGAGGTACCCCCTTGAAAAATTGTCTGAGTGCTGTTTTTTAATAAGGGTTTAATAAGGCATCTAATTATTTGGAAAACCTTGCATTTTAAAGCTTTAGCATAAATATGGCTTTCTAAAGTAAAAGGACCAGCTTTACCCAAAGAAAGGTGGAGAAAGGTTTTTTTTCACTCCCAAAAGTTGGTGCTCACAATAGAGTACCATCCAAACAATTATATTATTGAGTAACTGAGCCAATCATGAGGTATCCCCTTGAAAAATTGTCTGGGTGCTGTTTTTTAATAAGGGTTTAATAAGGCATCTAATTATTTGGAAAACCTTACATTTTAAAGCTTTAACACAAATATGGCTTTCTAAAGTAAAGGCACCAGATTTACCCAAAGAAAGGTGGAGAAAGGGTTTTGTTTTTTTTATCACTCCCAAAAGTTGGTGCTCACAATAGAGTACCATCCAAACAATTATATTATTGAGTAACTGAGCCACTCATGAGGTATCCCTTTGAAAAATTGTCTGGGTGCTGTTTTTTAATAAGGATTTAATAAGGCATCTAATTATTTGGAAAGCCTTGCATTTTAAAGCTTTAACACAAATATAGCTTTCTGAAGTAAAGGCACCAGATTTACTCAAAGAAAGGTGGAGAAAGGGTTTTGTTTTTCTTTTTTCACTCCCACAAGTTGGTGCTCACAATAGAGTACCATCCAAACAATTATATTATTGAGTAACTGAGCCAATTATGGTTTTTTCAGGTATCTAATTATTTGGAAAGCCTTGCATTTTAAATTTTTAACACAAATATGGCTTTCTAAAGTGAAAGGATCAGCTTTACCCAAAGAAAGGTGGAGAAAGGGTTTTGTTTTTTTTCACTCCCACAAGTTGGTGCTCACAATAGAGTACCATCCAAACAATTATATTATTGAGTAACTGAGTCAATCATGAGGTATCCCCTTGAAAAATTGTCTGGGTGCTGTTTTTTAATAAGGGTTTAATAAGGCATCTAATTATTTGGAAAACCTTGCATTTTAAAGCTTTAACACAAATATAGCTTTCTGAAGTAAAGGCACCAGATTTACTCAAAGAAAGTTGGAGAAAGGGTTTTGTTTTTTTTCACTCCCACAAGTTGGTGCTCACAATAGAGTACCATCCAAACAATTATATTATTGAGTAACTGAGCCAATTATGGTTTTTTCAGGTACCTAATTATTTGGAAATCCTTGCATTTTAAAGTTTTAACACAAATATAGCTTTCTAAAGTAAAGGCACCAGCTTTACCCAAAGAAAGGTGGAGAAAGGGTTTTGTTGTTTTTTTTCACTCCAAAAAGTTGGTGCTCACAATAGAGTACCATCCAAACAATTATATTATTGAGTAACTGAGCCAATTATGGTTTTTTCAGGTATCTAATTATTTGGAAAACCTTGCATTTTAAAGTTTTAACACGAATATGGCTTTCTAAAGTAAAAGGACCAGCTTTACCCAAAGAAAGGTGGAGAAAGGGTTTTGTTTTTTTTAACTCCCACAAGTTGGTGCTCACAATAGAGTACCATCCAAACAATTATATTATTGAGTAACTGAGTCAATCATGAGGTATCCCCTTGAAAAATTGTCTGGGTGCTGTTTTTTAATAAGAGTTTAATAAGGCATCTAATTATTTGGAAAACCTTACATTTTAAAGCTTTAACACAAATATGGCTTTCTAAAGTAAAGGCACCAGATTTACCCAAAGAAAGGTGGAGAAAGGGTTTTGTTTTTTTTTATCACTCCCAAAAGTTGGTGCTCACAATAGAGTACCATCCAAACAATTATATTATTGAGTAACTGAGCCAATTATGGTTTTTTCAGGTATCTAATTATTTGGAAAGCCTTGCATTTTAAATTTTTAACACAAATATGGCTTTCTAAAGTGAAAGGATCAGCTTTACCCAAAGAAAGATGGAGAAAGGGTTTTGCTTTTTTTTCACTCCCAAAAGTTGGTGCTCACAATAGAGTACCATCCAAACAATTATATTATTGAGTAACTGAGCCAATCATGAGGTATCCCTTTGAAAAATTGTCTGGATGCTGTTTTTTAATAAGGGTTTAATAAGGCATCTAATTATTTGGGAAACCTTGCATTTTAAAGCTTTAACACAAATATGGTTTTCTAAAGTAAAAGGACCAGCTTTACCCAAAGAAATGTGGAGAAAGGGTTTTGTTGTTTTTTTTCACTCCAAAAAGTTGGTGCTCACAATAGAGTACCATCCAAACAATTATATTATTGAGTAACTGAGCCACTCATGAGGTACCCCCTTGAAAAATTGTCTGAGTGCTGTTTTTAATAAGGGTTTAATAAGGCATCTAATTATTTGGGAAACCTTGCATTTTAAAGCTTTAACATAAATATGGCTTTCTAAAGTAAAAGGACCAGCTTTACCCAAAGAAAGGTGGAGAAAGGGTTTTGTTTTTTTCACTCCCACAAGTTGGTGCTCACAATAGAGTACCATCCAAACAATTATATTATTGAGTAACTGAGCCAATCATGAGGTATCCCCTTGAAAAATTGTCTGGGTGCTGTTTTTTAATAAGGGTTTAATAAGGCATCTAATTATTTGGGAAACCTTGCATTTTAAAGCTTTAACATAAATATGGCTTTCTAAAGTAAAAGGACCAGCTTTACCCAAAGAAAGGTGGAGAAAGGGTTTTGTTTTTTTTTCACCCCCAAAAGTTGGTGCTCACAATAGAGTACCATCCAAACAATTATATTATTGAGTAACTGAGCCACTCATGAGGTACCACCTTGAAAAATTGTCTGGATGCTGTTTTTTAATAAGGGTTTAATAAGGCATCTAATTATTTGGAAAACCTTGCATTTTAAAATTTTAACACAACTATGGCTTTCTAAAGTGAAAGGACCAGCTTTACCCAAAGAAAGGTGGAGAAAGGGTTTTGTTTTTTTTACTCCCAAAAGTTGGTGCTCACAATAGAGTACCATCCAGACAATTATATTATTGAGTAACTGAACCACTCATGAGGTACCCCCTTGAAAAATTGTCTGAGTGCTGTTTTTTAATAAGGGTTTAATAAGGCATCTAATTATTTGGAAAACCTTGCATTTTAAAGCTTTAGCATAAATATGGCTTTCTAAAGTAAAAGGACCAGCTTTACCCAAAGAAAGGTGGAGAAAGGTTTTTTTTCACTCCCAAAAGTTGGTGCTCACAATAGAGTACCATCCAAACAATTATATTATTGAGTAACTGAGCCAATCATGAGGTATCCCCTTGAAAAATTGTCTGGGTGCTGTTTTTTAATAAGGGTTTAATAAGGCATCTAATTATTTGGAAAACCTTACATTTTAAAGCTTTAACACAAATATGGCTTTCTAAAGTAAAGGCACCAGATTTACCCAAAGAAAGGTGGAGAAAGGGTTTTGTTTTTTTTATCACTCCCAAAAGTTGGTGCTCACAATAGAGTACCATCCAAACAATTATATTATTGAGTAACTGAGCCACTCATGAGGTATCCCTTTGAAAAATTGTCTGGGTGCTGTTTTTAAATAAGGATTTAATAAGGCATCTAATTATTTGGAAAACCTTGCATTTTAGTTTTAACACAAATATGGCTTTCTAAAGTAAAGGCATCAGCTTTACCCAAAGAAAGGTGAAGAAAATGTTTTTTTTTTCACTCCCAAAAGTTGGTGCTCACAATAGAGTACCATCCAAACAATTATATTATTGAGTAACTGAACCAATTATGGTTTTTTCAGGTATCTAATTATTTGGAAAACCTTGCATTTTAAAGTTTTAACACAAATATGGCTTTCTAAAGTAAAGGCATCAGCTTTACCCAAAGAAAGGTGGAGAAAGGGTTTTGTTTTTTTTCACTCCCACAAGTTGGTGCTCACAATAGAGTACCATCCAAACAATTATATTATTGAGTAACTGAGTCAATCATGAGGTATCCCCTTGAAAAATTGTCTGGGTGCTGGTTTTTAATAAGGGTTTAATAAGGCATCTAATTATTTGGAAAACCTTGCATTTTAAAGCTTTAACACAAATATAGCTTTCTGAAGTAAAGGCACCAGATTTACTCAAAGAAAGTTGGAGAAAGGGTTTTGTTTTTTTTCACTCCCACAAGTTGGTGCTCACAATAGAGTACCATCCAAACAATTATATTATTGAGTAACTGAGCCAATTATGGTTTTTTCAGGTACCTAATTATTTGGAAATCCTTGCATTTTAAAGTTTTAACACAAATATAGCTTTCTAAAGTAAAGGCACCAGCTTTACCCAAAGAAAGGTGGAGAAAGGGTTTTGTTGTTTTTTTTCACTCCAAAAAGTTGGTGCTCACAATAGAGTACCATCCAAACAATTATATTATTGAGTAACTGAGCCAATTATGGTTTTTTCAGGTATCTAATTATTTGGAAAACCTTGCATTTTAAAGTTTTAACACGAATATGGCTTTCTAAAGTAAAAGGACCAGCTTTACCCAAAGAAAGGTGGAGAAAGGGTTTTGTTTTTTTAACTCCCACAAGTTGGTGCTCACAATAGAGTACCATCCAAACAATTATATTATTGAGTAACTGAGTCAATCATGAGGTATCCCCTTGAAAAATTGTCTGGGTGCTGTTTTTTAATAAGAGTTTAATAAGGCATCTAATTATTTGGAAAACCTTACATTTTAAAGCTTTAACACAAATATGGCTTTCTAAAGTAAAGGCACCAGATTTACCCAAAGAAAGGTGGAGAAAGGGTTTTGTTTTTTTTATCACTCCCAAAAGTTGGTGCTCACAATAGAGTACCATCCAAACAATTATATTATTGAGTAACTGAGCCAATTATGGTTTTTTCAGGTATCTAATTATTTGGAAAGCCTTGCATTTTAAATTTTTAACACAAATATGGCTTTCTAAAGTGAAAGGATCAGCTTTACCCAAAGAAAGATGGAGAAAGGGTTTTGCTTTTTTTTCACTCCCAAAAGTTGGTGCTCACAATAGAGTACCATCCAAACAATTATATTATTGAGTAACTGAGCCAATCATGAGGTATCCCTTTGAAAAATTGTCTGGATGCTGTTTTTTAATAAGGGTTTAATAAGGCATCTAATTATTTGGGAAACCTTGCATTTTAAAGCTTTAACACAAATATGGTTTTCTAAAGTAAAAGGACCAGCTTTACCCAAAGAAATGTGGAGAAAGGGTTTTGTTGTTTTTTTTCACTCCAAAAAGTTGGTGCTCACAATAGAGTACCATCCAAACAATTATATTATTGAGTAACTGAGCCAATTATGGTTTTTTCAGGTATCTAATTATTTGGAAAACCTTGCATTTTAAAGTTTTAACACGAATATGGCTTTCTAAAGTAAAAGGACCAGCTTTACCCAAAGAAAGGTGGAGAAAGGGTTTTGTTTTTTTTTAACTCCCACAAGTTGGTGCTCACAATAGAGTACCATCCAAACAATTATATTATTGAGTAACTGAGTCAATCATGAGGTATCCCCTTGAAAAATTGTCTGGGTGCTGTTTTTTAATAAGGGTTTAATAAGGCATCTAATTATTTGGAAAGCCTTGCATTTTAAAGCTTTAACACAAATATAGCTTTCTGAAGTAAAGGCACCAGATTTACTCAAAGAAAGGTGGAGAAAGGGTTTTGTTTTTCTTTTTTCACTCCCACAAGTTGGTGCTCACAATAGAGTACCATCCAAACAATTATATTATTGAGTAACTGAGCCAATTATGGTTTTTTCAGGTATCTAATTATTTGGAAAGCCTTGCATTTTAAATTTTTAACACAAATATGGCTTTCTAAAGTGAAAGGATCAGCTTTACCCAAAGAAAGATGGAGAAAGGGTTTTGCTTTTTTTTCACTCCCAAAAGTTGGTGCTCACAATAGAGTACCATCCAAACAATTATATTATTGAGTAACTGAGCCAATCATGAGGTATCCCTTTGAAAAATTGTCTGGATGCTGTTTTTTAATAAGGGTTTAATAAGGCATCTAATTATTTGGGAAACCTTGCATTTTAAAGCTTTAACACAAATATGGTTTTCTAAAGTAAAAGGACCAGCTTTACCCAAAGAAATGTGGAGAAAGGGTTTTGTTGTTTTTGTTCACTCCAAAAAGTTGGTGCTCACAATAGAGTACCATCCAAACAATTATATTATTGAGTAACTGAGCCACTCATGAGGTACCCCCTTGAAAAATTGTCTGAGTGCTGTTTTTTAATAAGGGTTTAATAAGGCATCTAATTATTTGGGAAACCTTGCATTTTAAAGCTTTAACATAAATATGGCTTTCTAAAGTAAAAGGACCAGCTTTACCCAAAGAAAGGTGGAGAAAGGGTTTTGTTTTTTTCACTCCCACAAGTTGGTGCTCACAATAGAGTACCATCCAAACAATTATATTATTGAGTAACTGAGCCAATCATGAGGTATCCCCTTGAAAAATTGTCTGGGTGCTGTTTTTTAATAAGGGTTTAATAAGGCATCTAATTATTTGGGAAACCTTGCATTTTAAAGCTTTAACATAAATATGGCTTTCTAAAGTAAAAGGACCAGCTTTACCCAAAGAAAGGTGGAGAAAGGGTTTTGTTTTTTTTTCACCCCCAAAAGTTGGTGCTCACAATAGAGTACCATCCAAACAATTATATTATTGAGTAACTGAGCCACTCATGAGGTACCACCTTGAAAAATTGTCTGAGTGCTGTTTTTTAATAAGGGTTTAATAAGGCATCTAATTATTTGGAAAACCTTGCATTTTAAAGCTTTATCACAAATATTATAAAGTAAATGGACCAGCTTTACTCAGAGAAAGGTGGAGAAATGGTTTTTGATTTTTTTCAACACCAAGAAGCTGTTGGGCACAATAGAGTACCATCCAAACATTCATATTATTGAGTAACTGAGCCAATCATGAGGTATCACCTTGAAAAATTGCTGTTCACATCAGCAAGGGTGCATTTCTCAGCTTGTGTGGGCTCAATTCCTAGTTTAAGAAGCTTTCTGAGCCATGGCAGATGAGACACCTGAGGAGTTTCATGAAAGAGTGCTCAGATTCCTTGAAGAGAATGGCTTCGATGTAGGGTGGGCCATTGAAGCCCTGAGGGAGTACACTGAGAAGAAGAAGAAGAAGGATAAGGAAGACTCTGAGAAGGAGAAGCATCAGAAGGGTGGCAATGCTGACAGAGGACTCAGGGTTGGTTTTGGGGGTGTGGGGTTGGTTCTCGGCTTGCCCATGGTCTTGGACTTGTGCTCAAATTTGTGCAGGAATGCATGCTTGTGTGATTCCTCAGCTGCTTAGTGAACTCAAGCACATAGTCAACTTTTTGCCTTCCAGCTCAGCCATCTGCAACTCAGCAACTGAGCCATGGCAAAGCTCTCTGACTCAGTCCCAGATGGCATGGATTATACTATCAGAGGTGGCCATGCTCAGCTCAAACTCAGTTGGCCAAGCTTTCCCTCAGTGGATGACATCTTTGGTGATGGATCAAACCCTGAGAGGATCATCAGCTACCCTCGCTATCATGGAGAGCCTGATGTTGCTTGTCCTGGGTGCAATGCTAAGGTGAAACTCAGCAGGATCCCATTTCAGAATGGGTGCAAAGACTGCAAGGACATGGGTTTGAACATGTGTGCATGCATTTGTTCTTTGTGTCTCTGAGCATGGGTGCATGGCCTTCATCAATTAATTGATTAATTGAAAAAATATTAATTACTAAGTTTTAATATCTGATTGAAAGTTTTCTTCACATCTTTTGCAACCTTGCAGGATGTCAATGGGTGGCCTCAGAGAGTCATTGCTCAGTATTATCAGGTGATTCTCAACATGACCCCATTGCCTTGGCAGAAGTTAGTCTCAGAATCTTTTGGGGCAGCTCAGTTTCAGCACAAGCAGAGGCCAGCTGAGCCTGCTGAGCCTCCTTGTTGTCAGCAACTTCAAGGTGCTGAACATTCTCAGTCACCTCAAGATGTTGAACCTGAGCAGTTACTTGAGGCTGCAGGTGCTGAGAAGGCTCAGCCCTTCTTTGCTGGGGGGTATTGCAAGTCAATTCTTGCTCATATTGACCCTCAGAACAGCATGGCAGATGCCATCTCTCAGCATCTGGCAATGGACTTGGAGGGTTCTGATCTCTCAGATTTGGAGGGACTGAGAGACATCATCTCTAAGAGGCTTATGCTCATTGACAAAGCCTATGCAGCTCAGGATGAGACTATGACTATGCTCCTGCAAGATGCTGACAAGATGTCTAAGGAGCAAGCTGCCTTGATTGAGCTCAGGCTTGGCACCATTGAAGCTCAGGAAAGGGTTGATGCTAGAGTGGCTCAGAAGAAGGAGGAGGAAGAGATGGCACAGGCTCAGGAGGAACTGAGGAAGCTAAAAGAAGAGCAGGCTCAGCAGATTCTCAGTCAGATGGATGCTATTGGTCTGAGCCCTGAGGCTTTGCTGGAGCTGCATCAGAAAAGGCAGAAAGATGGTAAGAAGCCAATTCCTGAAGATCAAGTTCCTGAGCCTCCTGGTACCAGCAAGCCTGAAGCTGCAGTTCCTTCTGAGGCTGCCAGTGCTGAGTTTGAGTCTTGTGGTCCAGCCACCAAGAAGGCAAGACTTGAAGAGCCTCAGCAGTCTTCTGAGATGGTGGAGGTCACTGTTGAGGAGGAGATTGAGTAATTTGAAGCCTGAGCAAAAGACTTAGGAATGCTTTGCAATATCTCAGCTCAGACTGAGTTGTGTCATCACATGCCATGACAAGCAGCTGGCAGTGGAAAAATGCATTTGATGGGCTGAGGTGGTTCTGTTGTTGTTGCCATTGTTTTTTTTGAACTAGTTTCACAAGAACTACTTGTAATTAATACATTGTAATTAATTAATTGATGGTTCATCTTGGTTCAGTGCCCATGTAGTTGACCTTGTCCTTATATTTTTCCCCTGGCAGGACCCGAGGGTGTGGCTTAGAAGATGCTCACAGAGAACAATCAGAGATGTGGCTTAGAAGATGCTCAGAATGATGGCAATGCTTAGAGAGGACTCAGGGTTGGTTCTGGGGGTGTGGGGTTGGCTCTCAGCTTGCCCATGGTCTTGGACTTGTGCCCATGGTCTTGGACTTGTGCTTATGTGATTCCTCAGCTGATTAGTGAACTCAAGCACATGGTGAGCCTATTTGCCTTTCAACTCAGCCAGCTGCAACTCAGCAACTGAGCCATGGCAAGGAACACTAAGGATCACTCAGAATTAGTTCCATCTGGCATGGAATTTACTGTCAAGGGTGGCCATGCTCAGCTCAAGCTCATTCCACAAAGCTTTCCCTCAGTGGATGACCTCTTTGCTCAGGGATCAAACCCTGAGAGGATCATCAGCTACCCTCGCTATGATGGAGAGCCTGATGTTGCTTGTCCTGGGTGCAATGCTAAGGTGAAACTCAGCAGGATCCCATTTCAGAATGGGTGCAAAGACTGCAAGGACATGGGTTTGAACATGTGTGCATGCATTTGTTCTTTGTGTCTCTGAGCATGGGTGCATGGCCTTCATCAATTAATTGATTAATTGAAAAAATATTAATTACTAAGTTTTAATATCTGATTGAAAGTTTTCTTCACATCTTTTGCAACCTTGCAGGATGTCAATGGGTGGCCTCAGAGAGTCATTGCTCAGTATTATCAGGTGATTCTCAACATGACCCCATTGCCTTGGCAGAAGTTTGTCTCAAAACCTTACTGGACAGCTCAGTTCAAGCACAAACTGAAGCCACCTAAGCCTGCTAAGCCTCCTGGTTGTCAGCAACCTCAAGCTGAACCTGATGCTGAACCTTCTCAGCCACCTAAAGCTGCTACCTTTGCTATGGCTGCTCAGACTGATGACAGCACCTTTGCTCAGGGGTACTGCAAGTCATTGCTTGCTCAGATTGACCCTGAGAATGGCATCAGGCATGCTATCAATCAGCTGAAGGGGATGGACCTTAGTCCTGATGTCTCAGATGTGCAGGAGCTGGAAGCTATCATCTCTCAGAAGCTTCTGCTTGTTGAGCAAGCCTATGCTGCTCAGGATGCCACTATGCAGAGGATCTCCACAGATGCCCAGCAGATGGCTGAGGAGCAAGGTGTCTTAGGTCAGCTCAGGCTTGACATCTTAGATGCTCAGGAGAAGCTGAAAGGTTTCCTGGCTCAGAAGAAGGAGGAGGAAGAGATGGCACAGGCTCAGGAGGAACTGGGGAAGCTAAAAGAAGAGCAGGCTCAGCAGATTCTCAGTCAGATGGATGCTATTGGTCTGAGCCCTGAGGCTTTGCTGGAGCTGCATCAGAAAAGGCAGAAAGATGGTAAGAAGCCAATTCCTGAAGATCAAGTTTCTGAGCCCCCTGGTCTCAGCAAGAAGCAAAGGATTGAGAAGCCAGAGGGAGACTCAGGTAATACCTGAGGATGAACACTAGCTTGACGATGAATCTAGGTAATTAACAGATTACCTTATTTTTTTTGAAACATCACAAGCCATGGCAAGCAGCTGGCAGGGAAAATGTGTCAATGCTGCTGCTGTTTCTGTTGTTGTTGCCATTGCTTTTTTGAACTAGTTTAATTACCAAGAAATACACATTATAATTAATACATTGTAGTGATTCTTCTTAGTTCAGTGCCCATGTAGTTGACCTTGTGTCAATCTTGCTCAGTCATGTTGACATCAAAGAATTGAGTAACTAATTAATTAATTAACCAATGAAGTTGTAGCATGTTCATATGTGCATGTCTCTGTGACTCCTCAGCTTTTTAATTGAGGATCAAATCTAGGTGCAAAGATTCAGCAAACCTTAGCTCTGTATCATCTCAGCCATGTGGAACTATCATGGGAGGTGCTCAGGCAGACCTGATGCTGCTTTATCAGATATGCAGAGAAGCCCAGTTTGGGAGCATCAGCCTATCAGGACTGCCAATGATGCCCAGGGCTATGTCAAGTCTCAGCTCCACCAACTGGACATTAGCCATGAGATTCAGGAACTCCTGGACAACTCAGAAGACGATGAGAAGCTCAGGGACTTAGACTATGCATATGGTCTGAGCCAGAGTATGAGGTCTAAGATTGCTCTACTTGATCAGGCAAAAATACTTCAGGACCTTACAATCACCAGGCTCAGGGAAGATGCTGATAGAATGGAAGCTGAGCAAAAGGAGCTGAGTGCTTTGCAAGCTGAGCTGAAGGTGAATCTGCAAAGAGCTGAGAAATACATAGAAGGAGACAAAGAGGCTGCCATTGATGAGGTCATGAGGGAGTACAATCTGACTGAAGCTGATCTCAGAAAGATGTTGCAAAAATGTCAGCCAGATGAGACTAGTCAGAGGTCCCAGGGCTCAGCCATGTCTGCCAACTCAGACAACAAGTAATTAGTACAGTTTCTTGGAGCCTGAGGAGGTATGACTCAGGTGCATTCATGCTGAGCAATGCTTAGTCAGCTCATAAGTCTTGGCAGCATGTTGAAAAGCTGGCAGAAAAAAATAGTGCAGTTCTGCAGGGATGTGGGTGGTTTTGGCACTGCTGCAGGTTGTTGTTGGAGTTTAGAATAGTTAAAGTATTAACTAATTACTTTAGTTACTTAGCATAAGCAATGGCTAATGTTGGACATTGTAATGGTTCTTCTTAGTGCAGTGCTCATGTAGCTTACCTTGTCCTTATACTGTTCCCCCTGGCAGGACCTGAAGATGTGAAGAAAAGTATCAGGGCTACATCATCTGCATCTATCTCAGCAAGCACAGTATGACTCAGCAGATGCACTTCTGATGGAGCTTAGGTGACTTCTACTTTTTAGAAGCTGGGCACAGCCTAAGCAACCCTCAGCCATGACTTGGTCATGATTTTTGTCTCCTTGATGCATTCTCAGCATGCATCAGCTCTTGAACAGCATCAGATATCAAAAAAAGTTGCTTGGGGCTGGCAGCAACCACTGAGATTTGACTTAGCATGACAAGGGAAGGTTGCAGTCACTACTAATGAAGGAAAGGCTATCTAAAGGAAAGGCTATCTAAAGTAGCATTTATATAACTTAACATACTAGGCATACTTAGGTTGGCTGCAGCCACTGCTAAGCATTGGCACTGAGTGTTGGCCACCCTCAGTTGGTGACATTTCTTTCTAAGTTTTCATCTAGGGCTGTTCTGAGCCTGCATGCTACCACAGCAGCATCCAGCACCCAAGCTTCAGCACTCTGAGCACCCAGTTGCAACTGCATTTGCTTCCTTGCTTCTCAATCAAGTTTAGTCCTGTTTTTGTTTCTGGTTATTCTTTTAAATTTTAGGATGAACTAAAACATAATCAATTAATGGCATGTGCTTCTATGTGCTTCCATGGCAGCCAAGGCTACAGCCATGAATCTTCAGCTGAAGGCCTTTGTGATCCTCAGCTTGGTGGCTTCATCTGGGCTGAGCCTCTCAAGTTCCTGAGCTTGCACCTTAATTTTGTGTCCTGACTAGTGTGAGGAACCCACCCCTCAACAATTTCTAATTAATTAATTATTTATAATTAATTAACTAATTAATTATTTTGCAGGAGATAAACCTGGTCTTAGACACAGTAGCCTGAGCTAGTCTGTCTTCAGCATCTCAGCCTCTTGAGCACCATGTGCCTCAGCAGCTTTTTCTCATCAGCATCAGTATCAGCCACCTTCATCAGCATCAGTTCTTCTCTTGGAGCCATGGGGCCTCAGCTGAAGATGGTGTGCATCATGGCTCTTGCTTGCAGCACAGGCATCAGCTTGGCTAGCATCTCAGCTACATAACAACTTGTTTTTGGGTCCTTGGATTGCATGGTTCAACATGTTTTTGTTCATTCCTCAGATGGTAGCCCTAGGTGGTACCTCAGTGGACCTACAGGCTAGGCTCAGCCAGCTATCAGATGTCATTCATGCACCCCAGCTTGCTTCTTGACAGCAAGCAGTACCATACTTGGATCAGCTGTAAAAAATTGCTTAGGCCAATGGTAAAAACTACTTGTTTTTTTGCATGGAAGCACAAAACAACACCAGGCTGGGCTCTCAGTCTTGGCTCTTTGCTTCATCTTCCTCCTGGGCCTCAAGACTGAGCTCAGCACCTTGGTGCAGGTTCTGCAGAACCTCAGAGATGACCTTTGGTATGCTTCTGATCATTCTCAGCAGAGGCTTGACTTCATCTCAGAGAAGGTCAGGGCCATGGAGCTCAGGATGGATATGACTGGAGGAAGTACCTGGGACACCCTGAGGCACCTCAAGCAGCATTTTGAAGAGTTTGACCCTCAGGCAGGTGGTGCAGCTTTGTTCTCAGAATTCTTAGTGAAGAAGCGCTGGGCACTTCTCAGTGGACCTGTCTCCCACTGGGACTCAGAAGCTCAGTTCACAGAGTGGGACTTGCTGCTGAGCACTGCTATCTTAGCCACCAGGGAGGGTGTCATGTACAATCGATTCCTCAGGGTACTTGAATGCATTTGGTTTCCTTTTTTTGTGAAGAGGAACATGTTCTTGGATGTTTTTAGTTGATGTCTGTTGGTTTCTTGAAACCTTTTCAGCCAGCTCAGGCACTCTACAGCAGGACTGCCTCAGATGAAGAGCTCAGGCAGGAGACCCTGGTGGTGGAGAACACTCAGCGACCTGAGCTCTCAGTACTTTGGGCCCACAAACCTGAGAGAACCATCCATGACCTGCTGGGCTCAGCACATCCTTTCAGCTGTGCTAAGCAGCATTGGCTCAGTGCTTATAGCAGGGAAGTAGGACTCAGAACCAAGGCTGAGAGGCTCAATGTGCTTAGCAGCATAGACCTCTCAGATGTGGCTGAGCCTGACCTACTTTCTCAGTGGAACATTGAAGCTGAGGTGGAATGGCACCTCAGTGATCTACAGGCTCAGAATGAATTCTGAGACAATTCAAGGGCTCAGCTTACCTGAGCAGCGTTTTTGGAAAAAGGAGTCTGCCTCAGTATCCAACATCAGTAAGTAATTAGTTAATTAATTAGTTAGTAATCATTTGGTATGATTAATTGACTAATTACTTAATTAATTAGGCAACTAGCTATTTTCTTAGTGTATTCTTGTTTTGCACCAAGCCTGCACATCAGGTTGCAATGCTATTGACCTGGCAGTGAGGCTGAAGGACCTCAATCCTATTTTTTCCTCAGCTGAGCTTGACCTTGGGCACAGCTTAGTGTTGCCTATTTTCATGTTTTCAATTTTCTATTTTATCAACAAGTTTCTTATTATGTAGGTAAAGGTGACTCTTGTAACATGAATGCAATGTTGCAAAACTCAGGGATGGCTTGCATTCACTTCTTTGCTCCTCTTCACCCTGAGCATCCTTTTGAAGCCACTCAGTAACTTGAGAGCCCTGGTCACTCAGATGCAGCTGCTCAGGGATGAAGCTTGTTGGGACTTGAGTATAATTTTGTGCATCTGAGCTGCTTGAGGTAAACTCATTATAATTACAATTCATTGTATAGTTAAATTATGTTTATATCTTTTGGGATCTTTCATTGAACCAGCTAGGAGATGAAGAAGCTCAGCAAATCCTTTGAGCAGTGGCTCAATTACTACAGCCCAGCAGTTCATTACTTCAAAGGAGCTCTCAGCAGGCAGGAGGAACTCAATGTCCTTCAGGGCTTGGACATCTCAGACATCCTGGAGCCTTTGCCCAAAGAAAGGTGGAGAAAGGGTTTTGTTTTTTTTCACCCCCCAAAGTTGGTGCTCACAATAGAGTACCATCCAAACAATTATATTATTGAGTAACAAAGCCACTCATGAGGTACCGTCTGGGTGCTGTTTTTTAATAAGGGTTTAATAAGGCATCTAATTATTTGGGAAACCTTGCATTTTAAAGTTTTAACACAAATATAGCTTTCTGAAGTAAAGGCACCAGATTTACTCAAAGAAAGGTGGAGAAAGGGTCTTGCTTTTTTTTCACTCCCAAAAGTTGGTGCTCACAATAGAGTACCATCCAAACAATTATATTATTGAGTAACTGAGCCAATCATGAGGTATCCCTTTGAAAAATTGTCTGGATGCTGTTTTTTAATAAGGGTTTAATAAGGCATCTGATTATTTGGGAAACCTTGCATTTTAAAATTTTAACACAACTATGGCTTTCTAAAGTGAAAGGACCAGCTTTACCCAAAGAAAGGTGGAGAAAGGGTTTTGTTTTTTTCAATCCCAAAAGTTGGTGCTCACAATAGAGTACCATCCAAACAATTATATTATTGAGTAACTGAGCCACTCATGAGGTATCCCTTTGAAAAATTGTCTGGATGCTGTTTTTTAATAAGGGTTTAATAAGGCATCTGATTATTTGGGAAACCTTGCATTTTAAAGTTTTAACACAACTATGGCTTTCTGAAAGGACCAGCTTTACCCAAAGAAAGGTGGAGAAAGGGTCTTGCTTTTTTTTTCAGTGCTCACAATAGAGTACCATCCAAACAATTATATTATTGAGTAACTGAGCCAATCATGAGGTATCCCTTTGAAAAATTGGGTCTTGCTTTTTTTTTGGACTCCCAAAAGTTGGCTTTCTAAAGTGCTCACCCAAAGAAAGGTAGAGTACTCCATTGGTGCTCAAATAGAGTACCATCCAGACAGTTATATTATTGAGTAACTGAGCCAATCATGAGGTATCCCTTTGAAAAATTGTCTGGATGCTGTTTTTTAATAAGGGTTTAATAAGGCATCTGATTATTTGGGAAACCTTGCATTTTAAAATTTTAACACAACTATGGCTTTCTAAAGTGAAAGGACCAGCTTTACCCAAAGAAAGGTGGAGAAAGGGTTTTGTTTTTTTTACTCCCAAAAGTTGGTGCTCACAATAGAGTACCATCCAGACAATTATATTATTGAGTAACTGAGCCACTCATGAGGTATCCATTTGAAAAATTGTCTGGATGCTGTTTTTTAATAAGGGTTTAATAAGGCATCTGATTATTTGGGAAACCTTACATTTTAAAGTTTTAACACAACTATGGCTTTCTAAAGTGAAAGGACCAGCTTTACCCAAAGAAAGGTGGAGAAAGGGTCTTGCTTTTTTTTCACTCCCAAAAGTTGGTGCTCACAATAGTGTACCATCCAAACAATTATATTATTGAGTAACTGAGCCAATCATGAGGTATCCCTTTGAAAAATTGTCTGGATGCTGTTTTTAATAAAGGTTTAATAAGGCATCTGATTATTTGGGAAACCTTGCATTTTAAAATTTTAACACAACTATGGCTTTCTAAAGTGAAAGGACCAGCTTTACCCAAAGAAAGGTGGAGAAATGGTTTTGTTTTTTTTACTCCCAAAAGTTGGTGCTCACAATAGAGTACCATCCAAACAATTATATTATTGAGTAACTGAGCCAATCATGAGGTATCCCTTTGAAAAATTGTCTGGATGCTGTTTTTTAATAAGGGTTTAATAAGGCATCTGATTATTTGGGAAACCTTGCATTTTAAAATTTTAACACAACTATGGCTTTCTAAAGTGAAAGGGCCAGCTTTACCCAAAGAAAGGTGGAGAAAGGGTTTTGTTTTTTTCAATCCCAAAAGTTGGTGCTCACAATAGAGTACCATCCAAACAATTATATTATTGAGTAACTGAGCCACTAATGTGCTACCTTCATGGTGGCTTTTTGCTGACTAAGGTGACCCAGCAAGTCAGAGCTAGAGGTGGAGGAGCTGAAGCTACACCTGAGAAGGGTGCCACTGGCAGCCCTGAGTCTTCACCAGCCAGCTCAGGAAAGGTACAGTATGGCCTGGGCAAGTTCTTTGGCTCAGCAAGCCAGAAGAAAGAAGCTCAGCCAGTGCCATTGCACCTGCAACTTCAGCCTTTCAAAAGGCAGAGGCTTGGCAGATTTCAGGACGATGCTCTCAGAGAAAAGAATGAAGCACTCAGACAGCAAGCTGAGTTTGAAGCTTCACAAGCCACAAATGAACCTGAGCTTATTGAGGCAGCACAGAAAAGAAAGAGATTGGTGACTAGAGAGCCATCCAAATCTCCAAAAGCCAGCCCTCAGTCAACAAACAGAAAAAAACCAGGCTCATACAATAAAAGGGTTGAAGTCTCAGCTGCTACTAAGTTGAAATATTGCCAGGAGATGAAGGCAGTCAAAGACACTTTCAGCAGTCTACAAGATTTCTGGGCAGCTCAAGTGGAGAAGTATGGCATCAGAAAGGATGCTCTGAAGAACATCTTGTCTAAGGAAGGGCATTGGGAAAAACTTGTGGCTGAGAAGGATCTCAAAAGCAAGAATAAACATCAGTTGAGCAAGAGGAAAAGAGCCTCAGGAGCTGGCAGAAAGGTTCCATTCTCAGACATCATCTCAAAAATGAAGCAGTGGCTCAGCATTGAAAGAGCATGTGGCCACACCATTGCTAAGCAGGATTTGCTTGCTGAGTATCTTGGTAGGCTTCAGCTCACAGCCAATGAGCTTAGAAACAATGCTCAGGTGCCTGAGATACCTGCACTAAAGAGGGCTGAGCTTCTGGCAGATGCTAAGGAAAGAGAAGTCAGGAAAGAGAAGCTCTGCAACAGTGACTCTTACAGGAGAAAGACTAAGGCTCAGCTGGTCAAATGGCTTGATGCTAAGTACATGTCCACTGAGCTAGTTACAAACATCTCCCAGGTAGAAGCCCAAACCAGGACCAAGCTGACCTGGCAAGAGTTTGACCACACATTGTGGCTAGCAACATGTGCATCTCAGCAGACATTAGCTGACAGCAACAGGCTCAGCAGCCCTGCCCAGTTCATTTCAGCAAGGTCTCAGTTGGTCATTGGATTCTCTGATCAGGTGCCTTTGTGGGCTAAGGCTACAGGTAGAAGAGCTGTCTTTGCTGAGGAGGAACTGCATGCCTCAGCTGATGTCAAGGACTACTCTTCAGTCAGGCTAGCCATCAGTGAAGCCATGCACTCAGAGCATGGGCCTGACATGTTGATAGGGCCCATTGTACCATCCACACCTCAGCCTCAAAGAAAGTTCAGCTTTGAGTCATCTCCCAAGGAGTCAGTAGTGAGGCAGCTCAGCTTTGCATCAGCAGCCAGCAGCCCTCCAGCCAGCCAACCTGAGCAAGATTCTCTGGTGAAGCAGGGCAGCTTTGATTCACCTCCACCCAGCCAATCTGAGCAATGTCTCTGTGGTTCAGCCAGCCCTGCTCCAGGAGATGCTGAGCAAATGGTCCCAGCCAGCCCTCAGCAAGATGCAGAAGCCAGCATTCAGAAAGATGCAGCAAGCTCAACCCAGCCCTCAGCACCAGCAGCCAAGCCAGCTTTGCCTCAGCCAGGATCCACCACTCTCATTGGAATCTCAGGGGAGGATAGATACAGGATCACATATGAAGCCAGGCAGCTCCTGCACTCAGTTTATGGCGATGAGTCTCAGGAGATCATTGGCTCAGTTGGCAAAGGGCTGTTAGTTGTGCCAGGTGAATGGGCCAGACTGAGCAACATCTCAGAGAGTGGCACCTGGCTCAGTGATGAAACCTTCAAAATTGGTGATAAGGTCATCACCAGGACTCAGGGAAGCTCAGCTGGGAGAGTCATGCTGCCCTACAGGAGGCTGAGGCAGAGCCACCCTGAGCTCATGTCTAAGGTTGAGATCATGCAGCAGCCTGCAGCCAATGTGGACTCAGTTATCCTCAGCTGGAGCATCCAGGCTCAAGCTGCCCAGTACCCTGCATCCATTTGGATGAGGGATTGCTTCTCCTCAGTGTTCAGTGACTCAGCCACTGAGTCCATGGCCTTAGCAAATCAGTTAAGCTGCCTTGTGGCTGAGAAGTGCACCTCTAAGTTGCAAATCACTGACACTGATTTTGCTAAGCAGTTCAAGGCCTTAGTGAGACACAAGCTCACTGATCTCAGAGCCCAGTGGCAGACCCAGAGAAAGGTGGAGCACTCAGTTTGGAAAGTTGGCCCCTTAGAAATTGTCACTGCAGTTGTGGCAGCTCAAGAAGCAATGGCTGAGAAGAACCTCAAAGATGAATGGGTCCTCAGAGCTGCAGTGAGGAATGGGATCCTGGTCTACAGGCCTGATCCAGCATCAGGGAGGCTTGTAGAACTCCTGTCTCAGAGCTGGGCTAAGGAGATTGGCTTAGAGGTTGGCACCAAGAGGTACAGTCCTGAGTGGCTCAGAGACAGGCTCAAGTGGAGAGATGCTGAGGGAGTGCCTGCAAAGGCAGATTGGAGTCTGAGCAGCACAGCGAAGCACATCTCAGACCTCCAAATCTGGGACTATTACAACCCTGAGGATGAGAAGGACTGCACTGAGGAAGACCTCCAGCCAGAGATCACTGATGCCATTGCTGAGGACTTGGAGCTAGAACTTCAAAACTCATTGTCCCTGAGGATTCATCCTTCCCTCAGAAGAGCCCAAATCAGAAGAATGGGGACTGCTGAGTATCAAAGCAAGAAAGATAAAGATGTTGTTAAGAGGGCCAGGCAGAGGAAGCTCAGAAAGCTGCTGAGGAAGCACAAGAGCAAACTTGTGCAAACAGTGGCTGAGAAACTATCAGGCATGAGCAGAGATGAAGCTTTGGCTGAGCTCCAGCCTGAGGCCAGGCAGAAAAGCAAGCCTAAGAAAAAACTCAGCCTAGCCTAAGAAAAAACTCAGCCTAGCCTTCAAAGCTTCCATCAAGAACAAAGCTTCCTGCAAGACCAAGCCCTCAGCTAAGCTCAAGAGCTTGAAGAAAAAAGCTGAAAAACAAGCTTCAGCTAAAGCCTTAGTCAAGGCTGGCTCCAAGCAGGACCTTTCTGAGAAACCACCATTGCCTCCACCTGAGCAAGCACCACCTGCTGAAATTGAATTTGATGATCCTCTTTTCAATCAAGAAGTTGTGATTGTTTCAGAAGCAGCAGGCAGGCTCAGCTTTGGCAAGCATGGCAAGCTCACTTATGGCAGCACACCAGCTACATACATCTGTGTGACTGACTCAGGTGCATATCATGTTGAGCCTGAATGGGTGGAGATCAAGAGCTCTAAGGCTAAAGTTCTGAAGGTGAAGTGGCCTAAGTGGACCCAGCTCAGCAAGAGAGATCTCAGCCTCATGCTGAGCCAGCTGAGCTGCAATCCTGAAGATGAGGTTGGCTTGAGCCCAAAGGAGTGGAGTATCCACTCAGTGATCCCATGCCCTAAGGAAATCCCTGAGATGGAGGATCAGCACCTTTGGCTTGGCTGGGCCCTTCTCAGATGGTGCTTTGACAAGGCTAATGTTGCCCTCCCAGAAGTCTTAGGAGTTCACTGTGTGGACCCAATCCTCAGCAAGCTGATCCTTGAAAATGATGGCAACCCTGAGCAGCTGGATGGCTTCAAGGAAGGCATCAAGAAAAGCTGGTCTCAGCACTGCAAGCTTCTTTTGGTTCCAGTGTATTCTCAGTTTCATTGGACCTTACTGGCAGCTCAGAGGGCAGGGCCTGGGCAACCCATCACTTGGAGGAGGTATGACTCCCTCAGCAAAGAGCATGAAGAATCTCATCCTCAGCAGATCTTCATGGGCCAGTTGATTGACCCTGATTTCAATCTCCCCCCCCAGCAACATTGCCACTCAGCCTGTGGGCAGCAATGCTTGTGGCTGCTATGTGCTGCATTACATGGAGGAAGAGCTGAGGCTTTTCAGGGGTGAGTGGCCTTCAGTCTGGCCTGAGGATGGCTGGAAAGATTGGAAACTCAGGTTGGTCACTATTGTGCCTAAGCTGCTGGCTCATGCAAATGCTCTCAGTGAAGATGCCAAAATCAGACATGCTAAGCTTGAGTCTCAAATGGCTGGCATTGCCCAGCAAAAAAGCAAGGCTGAGAAAAAGCTGAGCAAGCTGACTGACATCACCTCAGCTGCCTACCAGACTGCCAAGGACCAGCTGGACAAGAATGAACTATTATATTAACGTGTTGTTGTTTTACGTAAGCATGTTATTTGATATCATTTGGTCACTACTAGGAATGAAATTCTATGTCTTATATGAGACTGAAACATAGTGACGTGAAGCCTTGGCTAAGTGCAATTTGTGTTCAGCAATGCCATGTGAGTGTTTATTCCTTATGTTTTCTACAGTTCAATCTGCCAGCTAACTTTTATTTCTTGAACCCTGAAATTAACAGATTGCGGATGGATAGGTATTCAAACGTGACGGACTGATGCAATCAGAAATAAACAAGAAAATAAATCCACATGTTGAAAGTTCAGGTTCCCTCTTTCCTGTCCCGTCTGCGCCAGGCCCCCTGGCCCAGCAGTTGCTCCGCACAGCAGAGGCGCGCAGCAAACTGCCTCCAACATGCCACTGTGCGGGTAAGGAATTGCGTGTAAGGGTAAAAAAATTGGGTTCAATCCTTTGCACAGTTCCGATGAGGAAGTGGGGACAACATCTCAAGCTAAACAACAAAAACCCTGGACCCCATCATTTTTTATCTCCAGCTTCCACCGCAGGTTGTTTAATGCAACCATGAGAAATGTTGCGCACGTATATATCACTTCGAATTTTTCTTGACACACAATTTGGAGACAAGCATTGAAAGTCCAACGCTTGGTAAATGCATTGCGTTGCCCGTCATGGAGGTAAGGCATGACTCACTGAAAGTGCCATCATCGGCTAGGTCAACCCGGTCCTCAGCTTTTGAACTCATAGTGAATTATATAAGACTGGGTATCAACCAATTGTAAAAAAAATATAATTTGTTTCTATGCTGATACTATGCTGAGGGCCCCTCCACCCCAGCAGCTTCGGCATAAGGCCCCCATACTGGCATCCCCAAACTCAAAAGCTTCTCTCGACCAGTGTAGCACCGGCCCAAAGGTTCTGACCTGAGCACGTTGGGCAAGGACGGAAGTCAAGGACCGGAAGTTGGGAAAGGATCGGAAATCAAGAACTAGTTGGGGACTAGGAGCCATAGATGTCGGCTACTGCGAGCCAGAGTCGGCATAGAGTGGTCTTTGAGGTCTGTCCGGCCATAGGTCCGGGGGTTCTGTGACAAGTCAAAGATGTTCTTATTGGGAAACTGTTGGCGGTATCCTTGCAAGGATTTCTGCATGGACCTTAGTTGAAATCATTCACCGACATCTTAATGGGATGGGAAAAAGACTAAACACATAGCTGCGCAAGACAATTGAAATCTCTGAGAATGTAGCTCTGGGAGGTGCATTTCACTAGGCTTTGGAACACCCCAGATACGCTCCAGTTCATCAGGCTCACTGATGGCAAAACATTCTGGTTTCAAGTGCAAGGGCTGGCCCTCTCTTCCCAAAAACTCGGTCACCAGTTGCTCAAAGGTTTTCTCCTTAGACCAGATTTTAGATAACTCAGGATGACAACGAACCGTTACAAATTCCATGAAAGCTCTTAATGTTTGCATCTGATTAGTGTGAGGGGGGCCCCCCCCAAACAATTTGAGGATACTCTATAACTCGCACTTTTTTTTGCCCCCCCTCAACATTTTTTGGTCAATCAACTTAAGAAAGGATTTCAATTTACTTTCAATTGATTTCAATTTACTTTCAATTGATTTCAATTTACTTTTAATTAATTAATTTACTTTCAATTGATTTCAATTTACTTTTAATTTACTTTCAATTGATTTCAATTTACTTTCAATTTACTTTCAATTTACTTTTAATTTACTTTTAATTGATTTCAATTTACTTTCAATTGATTTCAATTTACTTTTAATTTACTTTTAATTTACTTTCAATTTACTTTCAATTGATTTCAATTTACTTTTAATTTACTTTCAATTGATTTCAATTTACTTTCAATTTACTTTCAATTTACTTTCAATTTACTTTTAATTTACTTTCAATTGATTTCAATTTACTTTCAATTGATTTCAATTTACTTTTAATTTACTTTCAATTGATTTCAATTTACTTTCAATTGATTTCAATTTACTTTTAATTTACTTTCAATTTACTTTCAATTTACTTTCAATTTACTTTCAATTGATTTCAATTTACTTTCAATTGATTTCTATTTACTTTTAATTTACTTTCAATTGATTTCAATTTACTTTCAATTGATTTCAATTTACTTTTAATTTACTTTCAATTTACTTTCAATTTACTTTCTATTTACTTTTAATTTACTTTCAATTGATTTCAATTTACTTTCAATTGATTTTAATTTACTTTTAATTTACTTTCAATTGATTTCAATTTACTTTCAATTGATTTCAATTTACTTTTAATTTACTTTCAATTTACTTTCAATTGATTTCAATTTACTTTTAATTTATTTTTATTTTTTTCACTCCCAAAAGTTGGTGCTCACAATAGAGTACCATCCAAACAATTATATTATTGAGTAACTGAGCCACTCATGAGGTACCCCCTTGAAAAATTGTCTGAGTGCTGTTTTTTAATAAGGGTTCAATAAGGCATCTAATTATTTGGAAAACCTTGCATTTTAAAGCTTTAGCATAAATTAGCTTTCTAAAGTAAAAGGACCAGCTTTACCCAAAGAAAGGTGGAGAAATGTTTTTTTTACTCCAAAAACTTGGTGCTCACAATAGAGTACCATCCAGACAGTTATATTATTGAGTAACTGAGCCACTCATGAGGTACCCCCTTGAAAAATTGTCTGAGTGCTGTTTTTTAATAAGGGTTTAATAAGGCATCTAATTATTTGGAAAACCTTGCATTTTAAAGCTTTAGCATAAATATGGCTTTCTAAAGTGAAAGGACCAGCTTTACCCAAAGAAAGGTGGAGAAATTTTTTTTTCACTCCCAAAAGTTGGTGCTCACAATAGAGTACCATCCAAACAATTATATTATTGAGTAACTGAGCCAATCATGAGGTATCCCCTTGAAAAATTGTCTGGGTGCTGTTTTTAAATAAGGGTTTAATAAGGCATCTAATTATTTGGAAAACCTTACATTTTAAAGCTTTAACACAAATATGGCTTTCTAAAGTAAAGGCACCAGATTTACCCAAAGAAAGGTGGAGAAAGGGTTTTGTTTTTTTTATAACTCCCAAAAGTTGGTGCTCACAATAGAGTACCATCCAAACAATTATATTATTGAGTAACTGAGCCAATCATGAGGTATCCCCTTGAAAAATTGTCTGGGTGCTGTTTTTTAATAAGGATTTAATAAGGCATCTAATTATTTGGAAAACCTTGCATTTTAGTTTTAACACAAATATGGCTTTCTAAAGTAAAGGCATCAGCTTTACCCAAAGAAAGGTGAAGAAAATGTTTTTTTTCACTCCCAAAAGTTGGTGCTCACAATAGAGTACCATCCAAACAATTATATTATTGAGTAACTGAACCAATTATGGTTTTTTCAGGTATCTAATTATTTGGAAAACCTTGCATTTTAAAGTTTTAACACAAATATGGCTTTCTAAAGTAAAGGCATCAGCTTTACCCAAAGAAAGGTGGAGAAAGGGTTTTGTTTTTTTCACTCCCACAAGTTGGTGCTCACAATAGAGTACCATCCAAACAATTATATTATTGAGTAACTGAGTCAATCATGAGGTATCCCCTTGAAAAATTGTCTGGGTGCTGTTTTTTAATAAGGGTTTAATAAGGCATCTAATTATTTGGAAAACCTTGCATTTTAAAGCTTTAACATAAATATGGCTTTCTGAAGTAAAGGCACCAGATTTACTCAAAGAAAGTTGGAGAAAGGGTTTTGTTTTTTTTCACTCCCACAAGTTGGTGCTCACAATAGAGTACCATCCAAACAATTATATTATTGAGTAACTGAGCCAATTATGGTTTTTTCAGGTACCTAATTATTTGGAAATCCTTGCATTTTAAAGTTTTAACACAAATATAGCTTTCTAAAGTAAAGGCACCAGCTTTACCCAAAGAAAGGTGGAGAAAGGGTTTTAATGCTTTTTTTCACTCCAAAAAGTTGGTGCTCACAATAGAGTACCATCCAAACAATTATATTATTGAGTAACTGAGCCAATTATGGTTTTTTCAGGTATCTAATTATTTGGAAAACCTTGCATTTTAAAGTTTTAACACGAATATGGCTTTCTAAAGTAAAAGGACCAGCTTTACCCAAAGAAAGGTGGAGAAAGGGTTTTGTTTTTTTAACTCCCACAAGTTGGTGCTCACAATAGAGTACCATCCAAACAATTATATTATTGAGTAACTGAGTCAATCATGAGGTATCCCCTTGAAAAATTGTCTGGGTGTTGTTTTTTAATAAGGGTTTAATAAGGCATCTAATTATTTGGAAAACCTTGCATTTTAAAGCTTTAACACAAATATAGCTTTCTGAAGTAAAGGCACCAGATTTACTCAAAGAAAGGTGGAGAAAGGGTTTTGTTTTTCTTTTTTCACTCCCACAAGTTGGTGCTCACAATAGAGTACCATCCAAACAATTATATTATTGAGTAACTGAGCCAATTATGGTTTTTTCAGGTATCTAATTATTTGGAAAGCCTTGCATTTTAAAGTTTTAACACAAATATGGCTTTCTAAAGTGAAAGGATCAGCTTTACCCAAAGAAAGATGGAGAAAGGGTTTTGCTTTTTTTTCACTCCCAAAAGTTGGTGCTCACAATAGAGTACCATCCAAACAATTATATTATTGAGTAACTGAGCCAATCATGAGGTATCCCCTTGAAAAATTGTTTGGGTGCTGTTTTTTAATAAGGGTTTAATAAGGCATCTAATTATTTGGGAAACCTTGCATTTTAAAGCTTGAACACAAATATGGTTTTCTAAAGTAAAAGGACCAGCTTTACCCGAAGAAATGTGGAGAAAGGGTTTTGTTTTTTTTCACTCCAAAAAGTTGGTGCTCACAATAGGGTACCATCCAAACAATTATATTATTGAGTAACTGAGCCACTCATGAGGTACCCCCTTGAAAAATTGTCTGAGTGCTGTTTTTTAATAAGGGTTTAATAAGGCATCTAATTATTTGGGAAACCTTGCATTTTAAAGCTTTAACATAAATATGGCTTTCTAAAGTAAAAGGACCAGCTTTACCCAAAGAAAGGTGGAGAAAGGGTTTTGTTTTTTTTTTCACTCCCACAAGTTGGTGCTCACAATAGAGTACCATCCAAACAATTATATTATTGAGTAACTGAGCCACTCATGAGGTACCACCTTGAAAAATTGTCTGAGTGCTGTTTTTTAATAAGGGTTTAATAAGGCATCTAATTATTTGGAAAACCTTGCATTTTAAAGCTTTATCACAAATATTATAAAGTAAATGGACCAGCTTTACTCAGAGAAAGGTGGAGAAATGGTTTTTGATTTTTTTCAACACCAAGAAGCTGTTGGGCACAATAGAGTACCATCCAAACATTCATATTATTGAGTAACTGAGCCAATCATGAGGTATCACCTTGAAAAATTGCTGTTCACATCAGCAAGGGTGCATTTCTCAGCTTGTGTGGGCTCAATTCCTAGTTTAAGAAGCTTTCTGAGCCATGGCAGATGAGACACCTGAGGAGTTTCATGAAAGAGTGCTCAGATTCCTTGAAGAGAATGGCTTCGATGTAGGGTGGGCCATTGAAGCCCTGAGGGAGTACACTGAGAAGAAGAAGAAGGATAAGGAAGACTCTGAGAAGGAGAAGCATCAGAAGGGTGGCAATGCTGACAGAGGACTCAGGGTTGGTTTTGGGGGTGTGGGGTTGGTTCTCAGCTTGCCCATGGTCTTGGACTTGTGCTCAAATTTGTGCAGGAATGCATGCTTGTGTGATTCCTCAGCTGCTTAGTGAACTCAAGCACATAGTCAACTTTTTGCCTTCCAGCTCAGCCATCTGCAACTCAGCAACTGAGCCATGGCAAAGCTCTCTGACTCAGTCCCAGATGGCATGGATTATACTATCAGAGGTGGCCATGCTCAGCTCAAACTCAGTTGGCCAAGCTTTCCCTCAGTGGATGACATCTTTGGTGATGGATCAAACCCTGAGAGGATCATCAGCTACCCTCGCTATCATGGAGAGCCTGATGTTGCTTGTCCTGGGTGCAATGCTAAGGTGAAACTCAGCAGGATCCCATTTCAGAATGGGTGCAAAGACTGCAAGGACATGGGTTTGAACATGTGTGCATGCATTTGTTCTTTGTGTCTCTGAGCATGGGTGCATGGCCTTCATCAATTAATTGATTAATTGAAAAAATATTAATTACTAAGTTTTAATATCTGATTGAAAGTTTTCTTCACATCTTTTGCAACCTTGCAGGATGTCAATGGGTGGCCTCAGAGAGTCATTGCTCAGTATTATCAGGTGATTCTCAACATGACCCCATTGCCTTGGCAGAAGTTTGTCTCAGAATCTTTTGGGGCAGCTCAGTTTCAGCACAAGCAGAGGCCAGCTGAGCCTGCTGAGCCTCCTTGTTGTCAGCAACTTCAAGGTGCTGAACATTCTCAGTCACCTCAAGATGTTGAACCTGAGCAGTTACTTGAGGCTGCAGGTGCTGAGAAGGCTCAGCCCTTCTTTGCTGGGGGGTATTGCAAGTCAATTCTTGCTCATATTGACCCACAGAACAGCATGGCAGATGCCATCTCTCAGCATCTGGCAATGGACTTGGAGGGTTCTGATCTCTCAGATTTGGAGGACTGAGAGACATCATCTCTAAGAGGCTTATGCTCATTGACAAAGCCTATGCAGCTCAGGATGAGACTATGACTATGCTCCTGCAAGATGCTGACAAGATGTCTAAGGAGCAAGCTGCCTTGATTGAGCTCAGGCTTGACACCATTGAAGCTCAGGAAAGGGTTGATGCTAGAGTGGCTCAGAAGAAGGAGGAAGAGATGGCACAGGCTCAGGAGGAACTGAGGAAGCTAAAAGAAGAGCAGGCTCAGCAGATTCTCAGTCAGATGGATGCTATTGGTCTGAGCCCTGAGGCTTTGCTGGAGCTGCATCAGAAAAGGCAGAAAGATGGTAAGAAGCCAATTCCTGAAGATCAAGTTTCTGAGTCTCCTGGTACCAGCAAGCCTGAAGCTGCAGTTCCTTCTGAGGCTGCCAGTGCTGAGTTTGAGTCTTGTGGTCCAGCCACCAAGAAGGCAAGACTTGAAGAGCCTCAGCAGTCTTCTGAGATGGTGGAGGTCACTGTTGAGGAGGAGATTGAGTAATTTGAAGCCTGAGCACAAGACTTAGGAATGCTTTGCAATATCTCAGCTCAGACTGAGTTGTGTCATCACATGCCATGACAAGCAGCTGGCAGTGGAAAAATGCATTTGATGGGCTGAGGTGGTTCTGTTGTTGTTGCCATTGTTTTTTTTGAACTAGTTTCACAAGAACTACTTGTAATTAATACATTGTAATTAATTAATTGATGGTTCATCTTGGTTCAGTGCCCATGTAGTTGACCTTGTCCTTATATTTTTCCCCTGGCAGGACCTGAGGGTGTGGCTTAGAAGATGCTCACAGAGAACAATCAGAGATGTGGCTTAGAAGATGCTCAGAATGATGGCAATGCTTAGAGAGGACTCAGGGTTGGTTCTGGGGGTGTGGGGTTGGCTCTCAGCTTGCCCATGGTCTTGGACTTGTGCCCATGGTCTTGGACTTGTGCTTATGTGATTCCTCAGCTGATTAGTGAACTCAAGCACATGGTGAGCCTATTTGCCTTTCAACTCAGCCAGCTGCAACTCAGCAACTGAGCCATGGCAAGGAACACTAAGGATCACTCAGAATTAGTTCCATCTGGCATGGAATTTACTGTCAAGGGTGGCCATGCTCAGCTCAAGCTCATTCCACAAAGCTTTCCCTCAGTGGATGACCTCTTTGCTCAGGGATCAAACCCTGAGAGGATCATCAGCTACCCTCGCTATGATGGAGAGCCTGATGTTGCTTGTCCTGGGTGCAATGCTAAGGTGAAACTCAGCAGGATCCCATTTCAGAATGGGTGCAAAGACTGCAAGGACATGGGTTTGAACATGTGTGCATGCATTTGTTCTTTGTGTCTCTGAGCATGGGTGCATGGCCTTCATCAATTAATTGATTAATTGAAAAAATATTAATTACTAAGTTTTAATATCTGATTGAAAGTTTTCTTCACATCTTTTGCAACCTTGCAGGATGTCAATGGGTGGCCTCAGAGAGTCATTGCTCAGTATTATCAGGTGATTCTCAACATGACCCCATTGCCTTGGCAGAAGTTTGTCTCAGAATCTTTTGGGGCAGCTCAGTTTCAGCACAAGCAGAGGCCAGCTGAGCCTGCTGAGCCTCCTTGTTGTCAGCAACTTCAAGGTGCTGAACATTCTCAGTCACCTCAAGATGTTGAACCTGAGCAGTTACTTGAGGCTGCAGGTGCTGAGAAGGCTCAGCCCTTCTTTGCTGGGGGGTATTGCAAGTCAATTCTTGCTCATATTGACCCTCAGAACAGCATGGCAGATGCCATCTCTCAGCATCTGGCAATGGACTTGGAGGGTTCTGATCTCTCAGATTTGGAGGGACTGAGAGACATCATCTCTAAGAGGCTTATGCTCATTGACAAAGCCTATGCAGCTCAGGATGAGACTATGACTATGCTCCTGCAAGATGCTGACAAGATGTCTAAGGAGCAAGCTGCCTTGATTGAGCTCAGGCTTGGCACCATTGAAGCTCAGGAAAGGGTTGATGCTAGAGTGGCTCAGAAGAAGGAGGAAGAGATGGCACAGGCTCAGGAGGAACTGAGGAAGCTAAAAGAAGAGCAGGCTCAGCAGATTCTCAGTCAGATGGATGCTATTGGTCTGAGCCCTGAGGCTTTGCTGGAGCTGCATCAGAAAAGGCAGAAAGATGGTAAGAAGCCAATTCCTGAAGATCAAGTTCCTGAGCCTCCTGGTGCCAGCAAGCCTGAAGCTGCAGTTCCTTCTGAGGCTGCCAGTGCTGAGTTTGAGTCTTGTGGTCCAGCCACCAAGAAGGCAAGACTTGAAGAGCCTCAGCAGTCTTCTGAGATGGTGGAGGTCACTGTTGAGGAGGAGATTGAGTAATTTGAAGCCTGAGCACAAGA
>CBDDTI010000101.1:10000-16952 GCA_965233585.1 bacterium | reverse complement strand
TATTTTCAAACGTCTTAGATGGAAAGACAAGACTCGTTTGAAAGACTGATCTAATTCTACTTGCAAAAAAACAATGGTAATTGAGCAGTACTAGAGAATTACATAAATGTGCAAAATTGGAAACTTTGATGGTTATAACAAAGCATTATGCAGCTTAGTTACAGAGTGTAGAATATTCACAAATTGACAATCTTTTGCTGCTCTCTCATAGTTTTCGGTTCGTTCAATTATTCAAGGCAGAATAAATGCTCAGTTTCAAAAGATTTTTTTTATTACAACATTACCACACCATCTTGAAGGCATGTTCATTTCAAACGTATCTATGATATATTGCGATCATGTTGCGTGACGCAATGTTACGACACGTGTGGTGACATTCGTGACATCCCCGGTTGACCAGATGCGTGTATAAGCCGACTACCTAGACTAAGCTGGTCAACACATTCCCTTACATCGTTTTCAGTAATGCACAAGACAACAAGAGTTCTGAGTTCAAAGTCACTTAGGTTTCATAGTTCAAACTCTCAAGCCAAGTTTTTGTTCTCCAGTCAGCTTCCACAACAGCGGCACTTCTTGGGGTATCACGTCTTAGTTCAGGCTGTTGTCCTGGTCTCAAACCACTGACAGCTGGGCCTGGCTCTGCTCTCCTGGAAGGTATATTCCATCCTGGCTCATCATTTCTGCAATGGACTTCCAAGGGGTAAAGGCGTTGTACTGGACGTCTGGATTTAGTGACTCTCCTTGCCTTCGTTTTAACTTGAACAATGGCTCAGATCTTGTGACAAGAGCTTCAAGCTTTCCAATGTTCCATTTTCCTCACGGCTAGTCTTCGTCATGAACAATAACCACATCTCCAATGGATACAAATCGGTTACAGGAGTGCCGGGTAGCATTGCGATGTGAATTTTGCAATTCGAGTAGATACTCATTCCTCTATCTCTTACTAATGTGGTTCATGATATTGCTCAGTTGGCGCATTCTGCTGTCCAAATCTGGCGACAGAACGTCTATGTCGCTGTCTTCAGCTTCATTTGACGTATTATCCGGTAGGTTCATGATTCGATGACCACACAGAAGATGTGAGGGCGTAATGGGTTCTTCAGAATCTTCACTTGATACATATCACAAAGGTCTGCAGTTGAGAATCATTTCAGCTTCGATTGTCACAATCAATTGTTCCTCATACTTAAGTCTAGCTCCAGTGATAGTCTTCTTCAGGCACCTCTTGACTGACTTTACAAGTGAAAGAATTATGAAGTATTGGTTGTGATAGGAGGGATGAACAAGGATACAACCTCCTCCCCTTAAGTTATAATGTGAGATGCGGAATTTGAAGAAATTAGAAATATAACTGGGCCATTTCCCTTAATACATTTATATAGTAATGAAAGTAATGGTTCATATCTTTTAACTTCGAAAGGATTCTTTCCAGCTATGGACAATATGGAGTTGTAATCTAAATCACTTCCAGTATTTAAGTGTCTTCAATGCATAATGATTAGCAGCCTCAAGTTTGTTAGCTAACGTTTTTTTTATTCCTAATATAAGTGGTCTGCAGTATTCCGGATTAGGAAACCTGTAAGTCTTGTACAAAATTAGAGCAACATCAGTTGCTATCAGTCTCCTTAATCGCCTCAGAACTCTGATTTTAGCATAGACCTTCGTTAAGATGGCTGATATGTAAGCCTATAAGGAGAGTCAGAAGCCTATCACCTAGAAGCGATTAACTCCAATCCAATGCTGATTACGCACAAACTTTGAGTGCTTTTTCTTCTGGTAAAACGCAACATGCCGGGCGCATGCGTTCTAGAATCGCGAGCGTGATCAACTACGTTCTCGAGTTCAGATCCACACTTGTTTTATTTCTTGATTGTTACCACACTTTCGTTTTGATCTGTCATAGCTATATTTCAAGTTGCGTCAGTTGTCCTATTTTTAGCGCAAAAATCGCTATTGTGATGGCGTCTCTTCTGGAATCACCCTTAGCTGGATTCAAGAAATGTCATTCTGTCTTACAACTATTGTGCGTTTGCAAAGGTTCAAATAAAGAATGGAAATGTTTGCTTCTCCTTAGCATCGTGTGTTTGTTTGACGTGGTTTTATTGTTACCAAAAGGAAGATGGAAACGTGCTGTTCCGTGACTCGATGTGATAATTAGATTAGTTCTCGTTGTGAATAACACAAAATCGTTCCTCTTCGATTTTACATCAGATATTTAACTTACTTGCATTTATCTCCAGTAATGAGTGAAATAATATACACATCTTTGTAAACGCGTTTTTATCTTGTAAGTTTGTGTGGTTGTAAATTGTCTCGTTAGATTTCCTAGAGATTTTTACCATTATTTTTATGTCTTGTAAAGTCACGCAATTCAGTTAGGTCTGCAAAGTGTCTATTTATAGTAGAAGACAGTCTACATACAGTCTACATCTTTGTCAGGAAACAAGAATATCATGTTTCAAAAATTGACGTGAAAAGTAAAATTGACTTCCCTAAGCATTGCCCAGGCTAGATATGGAAGGAATCTGAATTCATAAAGAAGTCTTCCTAAGCATCTTCGCTGCTAAAGTTTTATTTTTCTGTCGAAAACGACGTTCTTATTCCAGTCCCCACTTCCCCGCTTACTTTAATTCGTCCTCTTCTCTTGTGTCAAGGTTTCAGCTACCACTGTGTGATATTGTAGCTTAAGTCAGTTTTTAACTTAAATGGTGATAATTATTATCAGTCTTTAAGTATTCCACGTTTTTATATGCTTCAGAGTGCATGATGTTCGAAAGGTACACGCACAGGTTCCTGCTGCGTTAGAAGGTGTTATAAAATCGGCGAATATTGCCATGCTAGATGAATTGCATTTTGTTTTTGTGCTATTTTTTTGCGTCTATTCGCCCGATATTTTGTAAGTTGGTGACCTTTGACAAAATATTTTTAAACCTTGTCTCCCAGTCCTGGGTTTCTCTGAATCAGAAGAAGGCAGCAAGTGAAATTGTTGTTTATTATAGATAATATTCCGGAGTTTATAGACTTATTAATTAACCTGTACCCCATTTGCAATCCAGATCAATATCGACTGCTTAAGCCGTTGAAAATTATACTTTCTAGTTGATCGGTATTACTCACAAAAATCCTATATGCAATGAAATGGCAGTATTTGATCTACCTTTGGAAATTAAATTTTTCGGTTTTAAACAAAGGAAAAACCGAGTTTTGTAGTATTTTCCTTTTCTTTTCTTGCAATGATTGCCGGTGTCAACTATACCTACAGCTTTTCATTGAATTTTACCTTACTTCATTTCTCATTGAATTAGCTAATGGCTCTGAGAAAGGAAGCAGTGAGAAGGGGAAAATAGGTATGTTCATGGGAAATCAGCACTTTTTCGCTTTAGCTCTCTATTCTTAGTTTTACAATGCAGAATAGTTTCAAACCTTCTATTTAAGTCCTCAGTTGTACTCAAGCAGAGAAGATTCCTGTATATTGTCAATGATATACCAATAATAAACAACTTGAACATAGGGTTAATTAATGCGCAAAATTCACCTGTAACCTGTTTGTAATTAAAGCCAGTATTCGCTTTTGAGCACTTAAGTTAATATTGCACAAATAAAAAAAATCCTTATTGGTAGATGGTGGAGTAGAGCATTTTTTCAAAAGGCTTTAAGCTAAGATGAAATAAAGAAAAGCCGTACGAGTTTTCATGTTTGTAATTTTGGCTATAGTGATGCGACCTTCCAATATCTTGGCAATTAATTAGAGCACGCAGTTGCTACCCTAGCTAAATGCCATGTTTTACTACCGTTTGGAAGAATTTTCGTTTAAAAAATTCGAACTGAAAGTTATCGATATTTAAGGATTACCAGTTCTTGTGGATTACGCCTAAAAAGTATAAGTTTCTACTTAATGGAATCAAGTCTTGAGAACGCTATTCATTTATAGACAGCTGGCTAATGATTTGGTCCCTAGTTTCCGTTTCTTTCCTTTGCTTAAGTTGTTCTTAAATTGTTTCAGAATTCTTGGAGGTGGTTGCTTACAGCCATACCATGTCTTGTTAAAACATCTTTCAGCCAACCCACATAGCATTGAAATAACTCGTAAAGTCGCTTTCTGCCGGAAAATTGAAGCAGGGAGAAGGAGGAAGAAGAAAAGTCTACTTTCGAGTGACTTCGAGTTTTCTAATGTTATCTTTACAAAACAGTTTCAAACCTTATGTTGTCGTCTTGGGTTATCTTTAGACATTAGGTGGCAGCTACAAAGATTCCAGTTGAGTATTATCGACAATTTGCCGATGTTTATAAGCTTAAAAATAGGGTTAATGAATACATTAAATTTCACCTGTAATAAGTTTGGTAATGCGCATGAATATTCACTATTTAAGCCATTAGCTGCTTGAGTGCGGCTAATCCATTAGCTTCTTTTTCAATGCGATTTTTATTAGGAAATGTCAGTACCGATATCATTGCCCTTTAAAATTAACATTTAAAGTAGTAGTTTATACTCTTTGGTAGGAACATGATTATGGAACTCGTACTTCTGCTCATCTCTGTATTTCTGTTTTCCGTTCAAAGTGTTAATTTTATGTTATAACTAATGACATAACAACAAAGAGGGCTTTTAAATTGTAATGGTGAAACAGAGAATTAACTCTGAAGTGTAAATTTAAGTGCTAATTGAACCCATGAATAACCCACTGGGCGTTAGCCCTAGTAAAGGGAATCGGGGAACCACACGAGGTAAAGAAAAAATCTTTTGACCTCGGTGGGAATCGAACCCACGACCTCCGGATTAGATCTACCGTTACTCTGCCGACTGAGCTACGAGGTCGGACAGAGAAAGTCGGGGACGATTTAGGTGGTGAATCGCGGCGAAGAGAAAGTAAGGGTACATATGAATGTTGTGCCGCGTAGCACTATGAACACAAATGGTGAAACAGAGAATTAACTCTGAAGTGTAAATTTAAGTGCTTAAATTTACACTTCAGAGTTAATTCTCTGTTTCACCATTTGTGTTCATAGTGCTACGCGGCACAACATTCATATGTACCCTTACTTTCTCTTCGCCGCGATTCACCACCTAAATCGTCCCCGACTTTCTCTGTCCGACCTCGTAGCTCAGTCGGCAGAGTAACGGTAGATCTAATCCGGAGGTCGTGGGTTCGATTCCCACCGAGGTCAAAAGATTTTTTCTTTACCTCGTGTGGTTTCCCGATTCCCTTTACTAGGGCTAACGCCCAGTGGGTTATTCATGGGTTCAATTAGCACTTAAATTTACACTTCAGAGTTAATTCTCTGTTTCACCATTTGTGTTCATAGTGCTACGCGGCACAACATTCATATGTACCCTTTTAAATTGTAGTTAACTTTATGCAGCAAGACCTTCTTGCGGCGATTTGGCTACAGTTCTGGTCAAAACAATGCTAAAAAATTTGACTAAGTACCTTCGCTCCTAATTTCTCATGATTAGCATTTGTCTCATTGTGAAGAAGTTACCATGACAGACTTTGGTAATATACTGGCAGAAATGTATCGGGGAATTCTCTCAGCACAACACTCCTGAAGTTCTAAGAGAAGTGCGAAGCGCGTGGATTGCTTCTCGAAATTTGAAGTACTTGAGTGTTCCTAAGAATCAATCAGAAACTCATAAGGAGAAGGTTTCGTAGTTCTTTTATAAACTGTAACTGACAGCGGGGCTATCAAAACAATGTGTTTAAAAAGAAACAAAAAAAACCTGTTCATTCAGTCAGATTTTCAACTCTTGCATGTACGAGCCTTCTCCCTTCTCTGAAGATCCTGGAGGAACCAAAGAGTCGTCTTTAATGGTCACAATATAATTAATTTGCCCTTTCCACTTCTTCTCTCACTGTACTTTTTTTAAAAATATTTTGTATTCATATTTGTTAAGTAGAAGTGGAAATAAATAAATAGAAAAAAATAGAATAGAATGGTCACAAGAGAGTACATTCTTGCCTTAGTGGACACGCTCCAGTTTTTTGACAACAAAATCTCTCTCCATTGTCGTTTCATGTAGTTGACGAGCTTCTGCAGGGGCTCAGTTTGGGCTTTAACTTGAAGGCCAAGGTATTTATGATTGATCTGCCGGTGAGGCAGGAACGGAAGGGCCAATACCTTTCGACTGTATTAGGAAACGACATTGTCCTCAGAATAGGATCTCTGCAGTCCGAGCTCTTGCACCTGAAAACCGTTGGGTATTTCAATTTAACTGTAATTACGCTATGGTTGTGATAGTGCATGCCTGGTTGGAAAACCCGGTCTCGTTCTGTCACCGACGTCATGCAGGGGTTGCTTTTGGGACGAAGTTTGTTCTGCTAGTAGGTTGCATATGGTCGCTTGGAACGTAGTTAACTCTTCGAAGTTCTTTGTTGTATGTTATTGTTCAGTGTTTTGGCCTTGACCCTGTACAAAACACAATAGTTGTTTACTCCGTACTGAGGAGCCAACCAATAGAAACGTGTTCGTTACGTAATTCATGCATAGTGTATAAGTGCAAAACAAAGATTGTGCAGGGTCGTGGACCTTCCAACATAAATCTTTGCATCTTTGTCTGCGCCTCTGATGTTTGCCGGGCTTCATAACCATTCCCCTCTATTAACTATGTTTGGAATTGTTGTAGCAGAAGCCAAGTCGGTTTATCAGGCTGGCTTTCCTCCTTTTCGTGCCGTTCTCGATTAGCTGGAAGATTACTGACTGAATTTCTGGATAGACCTCGCCAGGGGCCGGATCTTCCATTGACAATTCCATATTTTGAGACGATGGATCATGTGTGTCATCTTGTGAATAGAGGAGAGTGAAAACTGGTATTAGAGGCGCACTGTCTCGGTGTTTGGAGTGTTCAGGCCACTTCCGTGTTTAAATTATTGCATAGTACTTCTACTCGCACAAAATAAATAACTGTGTAGAATTGCAAAGTGTATGTGTCAAATGCAATTTAGGAGGAAGAGCA
>CBDDTI010000100.1:0-8946 GCA_965233585.1 bacterium | reverse complement strand
CAAGTTTTTCACCGTTTGGCCACCCAACCCAAGTCAACGCGAGTTGAGTAACGTCCATTAACCTATTATTAACCAATAAAATAGAGGATAGTCTGCCTTGAAATGTCATTTTTTTGCGACTTGCGTGTACTTGCGAAGAAACTTGCGAGGCGTTTGGCCACCCAACGCAAGTCTCTACGCAAGTTCAATTTGCGTCCACTTGCGACTACTTGCCGGTCCGTTTGGTCAAGGCTTTAGGCTGTAGTTCTTGGGCTCTAGCGCAACATGCCAGTTGATTACGGGAAGTGACTGATTTCACTTAAATACATCGTAGCTTTTGTAATTTATTCGTCGTTTTCCTGGTAAACGGGTTAATTCAGAGCAAGATCAGGATTGATCGAAGCAAAAAGAAAGCCAGCCACCACTATAAATGCTTTTCTTTTTTCTCTTGGTTTCAGGCTGATGTGTCTGAAAATCGCAATATTGTATAACTACGAAACCGTTCTATTTAATAAAAGGAGAATTACTTCACTTATTGACATTTCTCTCTTTTTTCCAAGGTTGAACAGAGAGTGCATTGAAAACAAAAACAGCCATTTTGGATGGTGGTGTTTCACCCTTCGAGGCAAGCGGACGACATCTGAAAGATAAGTTCATAGTAATTTTTTTGTCTTTGTTTTAATAATAATACAGTTTACCGTCTCAGCTCACGAGAGGAAATAATTAAATTTCTTTAACCATGGTGAGTTCATCCTTAGGGATATAACCAAATAAACTGTCATTATGTAGCAAAAATAATAATTTTATACTGCTTTGTGCGTTCAAACGCTTCCTGAATAGCACTAATTTATGCTTTAAATGTCTCTACAAACTGCTGCTTCTGCATTGTTTTTGGCCAAATTCCTAAACCTCACGCAGTTTAAGGTGGCTTACAAAAGTTGATGGATTATAACGGCCCGACTTCTAACTCTTTTGAAAATTTTCCAAAATCGATGTGTTCCTTTCTCTTTTTACTGTTTTCTTAGTGTAGACAAAAATATACAAAAAGGTAGATTGTCTAGCGACCTATGTGGCTATAAAGGTGTTGTTAGTTTATGGGATCCTGCAACTAATGGTTTCCCAGTCACCACTGAAATCAGTGAGTATAAGGAGATTGAATGCTGTATGATAGAGGGCGTTGTAAGTTTACAATAAAAGTCAACTGAGGAAGTTAGGCTGCAACGCAGTGATCTCGGCCTCGTATATCTTTAAAAAAAATAGAAAACATGGAGTTAGACTGGAACGCAGCGGTCTCAACCTCATTTTCATTTAAACAACAAAATATATATCAAAAGTAAAATAAATGTGATAATAAAAAGTGAACGAATAAAATAGAACTAAAAAATAAAATTATAATAATAATCATAATCATAACAATAATAATAAATTGTAACAATAATGATAATAATAACAATTAAAAAACATACATTTTTATTTGTTGGGAAAATGATTTAAATTTTACTGTACTCGATATAAAATTTAGATTCAATATCAGTAAATAGTATGGTAAACAAAATAAATAGATACCGTTTAAATGAATTAATAAGAATAATAAAATTTCCATTCAATTAAAAACAATTAAAGGTGAGGTAGGTAGTATTACACTGAAGACGAATGAGTGACAACCAGCTATTTCAGTCACCTTCTTCTCAAAAACCTTTGATCCTTGGCTTGCCAAAAATGGAAGCAAGCAATTTACCAACACAAACTTCGGTTTTTCATAGTTTAGCTGACGTATGTACCGTTGCAAGGGCATCGTGAATAAAGATAACAGGCCTAAACTCAGTTTTGCTTATTTTCAAAATATCTGGCCGTTAGACTTTCGTTACAATTTGCATGCAACAAGCATGCAAGGATGCATGCGTTCGTAATGCATTCATGAAATTCGTGAAATACTCTTAAGGCTACCGTACACTAGCCGATTTTTTTGTCGGCCGACAAAAAGTTCACTTGTCGGCTAGTGTGCGGTGAATTCAGACAAGTCTGCGACGAAATCGGGGCTTGTCGGGCGATATCTGACAGTGTTAGATCTCAAAACGTCTTGTCGGGCCTTGTCAGCTAGTGTGCGGTGGACCAAGACAATTTGTCGGCGCTCGCGTGTACCTCAACCAATGAGGAATTGTCATGAGAGTCACGTGAACAAGCTTGTTTTCAAACATGGCGGAGATCGACTCGGCCCCAAGACTAAACGCGGTTAGTCGCGGCAAAAAATCGGCTAGTGTGCGGCAAGCTGATGTCTCGACAAATTTTAGCCCGATTGGCCCCGACTAAAAATCTGCAGTTCTGCGACAAAAAATCGGCTAGTGTGCGGCTGCCTTAAAGAGTGGTTATCGAGAAATAGGCGTTTTTCCGGGAATGCTCTACATTTTACTGGGTTCTGGGTTAGGTTACAAAGAAAAATCTGAAAATTGCCGGGTTCTTTGCATCGGTACAGTTTCTAACAGACCTTGTAACAAAAGACTAAAACTATCAATACACTGCGCTCAATTATGAAGAAAAAAGCACAGTGCAGCATTTAGCAAATAAAATTATCGCTAAATCGACGGCATGTTTTTTGTTTTTCAATTCCAGTACGCGCCGAATCACATCGTTAAGAGCGCGCGCAAAAACTGTGTTCGGCCACCTTAAAGTCCGGTAATACGGGCAACATTTTTTCAACTTTTCTCGCAATACTGTTGCGAGGCTATTTCAAAGCAACATGGCATCTTGGCTATTTGTCTTCGTAACTGAAGGCAGTGTGTGGACGCTTTTTTGTTTCTTTTATTACAAAGCTGTTTTCGGAAAAAGTAACGATATAGAGACTTTCTCTGTCCGACCTCGTAGCTCAGTCGGCAGAGTAACGGTAGATCTAATCCGGAGGTCTTGGGCTCGAGGTCAAAATAATTTTTTCTTTACCTCGTGTGGTTCCCTGATTCCCTTTACTAGGGCTAACGCCCAGTGGGTCTTTCATGGTTTTCACATAGCACTTTAATTTACACTTCAGAGTTAGTTCTCTGTTCCATCATTAAATACCTCTTACTAACCGAGTTCGAGGGCCGTACCGTAAGTTACGGACCGAGTTTTTTCCTCCTCGATTTATGGCCCAAGCGCGAAGCGCGCGGGCCATAAATCGAAGGGGAAAAAACGAGGATCCGTAACTTACAGTACGGACCGAGAAAACGAGGTTAGTAAGATATTTATTATATCTCTAGTGTGTGTCAGAGGGGCTGAGGAACGATTCTTCTTCACGCGGAACGGCTTCAAATTTCTTACACACCTCGAAAGCAAAACGAGTCAATTTGAAATCGTGTTTTTAGTCGTTAGCACGCTTTAATACATAATTTAGAGTAAAAAAAAGTTTTAAATTCTTACTTGCTATGAAAGTTAAGAACAGTTGGCGATAAATCACAAAACAGTTTTGCAACAGAATCAACTTTAAATTTTAGCGGGCCGTACAGGAGAGTACGGCCCGCTAAATTGACCAATCACAGTGCGCGTACTAACTAAGAGATATAATAACGATACATAGAACCCAGCAATTCTCGGATTTTTCTTTGTTATCGAAAGAGCCCAGTTAATTGCACAAAAAATTGAGATTGAATGCGACATAGTTTTCTCGGAAATAACGCCTATTTCTCGAGAACAACTCCTTAGAATTTCACGAAATTTGGTACATGCAGTAGTTTTACCTTCAACAAGGGATAATTTATGATCCCTTTGTTAAATTGTCATCAAAATAGTCTTAACTTGTGAGCACCGTTACAAGCTTGTTGTGTGTAAATTATAAAGGAAATCTAATGACTAAGATTTTCTGCAAATAAACAAGACCACTTTTAAAGGCCTGTTTATATTTATTAGGGACTTATCTTATAAGAGGAGGTACGGCGAGGCTGTAGTACGGCGGCAAATAGTGAAAAACACTTCCGGCGACGTCATGACGCGTGTTCCACTACGGCTTTCCCGCCGTAGCCTTTCTACTACAGGAAAGTCGCTAATTTCACGTACTCTTCACTACGTGAGTATAAGCCTGCTGTTTACTTCTCATTTTAACGCTTTTTTCACTGTTTGAACAGCCTAGTTCGAAGATAAACTCAACCATGAAAATCCGTTGGAAAATAATTGTTTCCTTGTCATTTGTACAGAAAATTTGAACGATTTTAACACCTACCGTAAGCGACGGTCATAATTTAAATTTACCGGTCCGAACAGCCGCAGATAAGAAAGCTCTAATTTGTATCGACTAAGCAGAGCTGTTCAAAATGTATTTTATTAGAACTGAAAGCTTTGTATTTTCGGACTTATCACATTGTACGAACACCCTACCTGTGCTGAAATCGAGCTTTTTATCGGTGTTATTTTGTTTTTGTGGTTGGAATTACAGGCGGTTCCAAAAGCAGCTGATAGGCAAATCTAAGCTCTGGGAGATGTATGTTCAACACAAGAGAAGGAAATCATTGTCACTGATCAAGCCTTTGTCGTATAAAAGTAGAATAAAGTCGAACATGTCCATTTTTGTAAAGACACGTAGATACTGAACACCCCGTTGCCGTACAGCGAAATCTTAATCTGTTTGAAGTTTGCGGAGGAAACGGAGTTGTCAGACTAGTCCCTCACGGCCGAAGTAGCCGTAGTAGCAGCCCGCCGTAGTGTATCTTAAACTCCCTTTAAAACTATTGCCACGGCAACGGCACATACTTCAGCTTAACTATCAAAAACTCAAAGTTTGTGCTTTCTGCCATTTTTGGCGACCAAAGGATCAAGAGTTCTAGAGGAAAATTTGAATGAAACACGGGTATCAAAAACTATGTTCGGCCACATTAAAGGCTGGACCTCGCCTAAAAGAGGCGAGTCGTCATTTTCTCGAAAACGAGTAAGGTGACTTATCTGAGATTTTTACTTCCACAGTGTATAAGAGCAGCCGAAAACTAGTATTCATTCAAATTTTCGATCAGAACAGGTCCTTGGTTTTGTCATAGACTACGCTTGAATTTCCAAGCTTTTGCGTGACGCGGCATTTACATGACCGCCGAGAGAACTGTCATGTTGTTGAAAAAAATGACTTATTTCGGGGAATTTGGCTATCTGAACAGTTTTTGTTTTAGAACAAAAGTATTACTTTAATGTTCTCGAGTTCTTTAAAGTTCTCGAGTTCCTCGAGAGTTAAATTCACGCTTTTGTAGATCCAGCCGCCATGAATTTTGGCTCTAAACGTGATTCACCCCTACAGATCGATTGTGAAAATATCTCCCTTTGGCGTTTACAATTGCAACCTTTGACGAGAATGGAATTGCGCATGCCCTTTATTTAAATGAGCGCTCATGTGACGCCAGTGACGCCACGAATCGAGTGCGAGAAAGCAAGAGTAAATTAGAGTTCGTTCACCGCGATTCTGTTGTCATGTCTTTTTCGGCCCTAGACTAAAGCACACGTTATTCCCCGGTTTAAGCTGGGGGAATATTCGGTCACGTGATATATTTAGACCAATCACGGTCAAGCGAAAGTATTTGGATTATAATTCGTCATAAAAAAAACTTTAGAAAGTTATACAGTTGCTTATATTGCTTGTGTCAGTCAAGCCTTTCTCTGGCAGGTTTTAAAAAATATATATATAATGTAGCTGTTAAAAATTTATCTGCAATTGTCTCTCTTGATTTGTGGCAAATTTATGAAACGAAAGGACTGAAATTTGTCAATGCAAGAAAAGCAACTTCTTTAGCTCTGGTACTCAGTGGTTTTCATCAGTAGTTTACTCTTAGCTAATGGATACAAACGGTTTTTCTCCATAACTTTCGTTTTCAGTCTAATAAAATCTCCTTCAATGGGAATTCTCCTTATTTATCAGTCATGTGCTAAAAACTAAAAATCGTAACCATTCAATGAATAAAGTCCAGAATCTGGGATACGATAGATGACTGCTTTATAAACAGCCTAGTCAAGATCTCTGCTGTTTTTCTTTATTCGCGAGTTATTCGCAGAAGTGTGTCACCCAAATTTATAGAGCTTTGTATCCAGACGCCATGTTTGTGTCCTTTAGAGGGGCACAAACATGGCGGCTGTAAAGTAACAGAAACATCTGCCATCGAGTTTTGCCAATGAAACGAAAACTACCTATACTAGAGCTCCGACACATTGAAATATATGCTTCTTCTAGTGCAAGCACTGTTTAATTTGCAAAAACTCAAGCGATCTTTTGACCCAAGCAACAGCCTTCTTGGGCCGCCATTTTCATGTCACGCAATCCAAAAGCTTGGAAATTCAAATGTTTTCTACTACAAAAAGAAGAACCTGTCGAGCTAAAACATTGTGACACGCCAACTCCTATAGGGTCTTTTATCTGTTGAAATTAAAACCTCAGAAGGAAAGGTAATTCTTAATTTTGGAATATGACTACGTCACAGGAAAACCCCAGAATAGATTAAGTATCTTACAGAGAAATTCTTAGTTATTTTTTTAATGTCCTCGGCAGAACAGGAAGTTTCATTGAGATTTGCTAGCCAGCCAAAATTTAGTGTTTTCTTGAAACAATTGAAACCAGAATATAAAGGCCATTGATTCGCTGTAAAATGGTCTGCTATTAATTTTTTAAACACGACTCGAATTTGCGTTCAAGAAAATAACTCGTTTTATGCTTATTCTTCTTTTTTGCCAGGTGAACTCGGATATTGAAGAGAAAGTGCAGCCATTTTGGATTGCAATGTGTATTTCTGGAACGCTGGTGCACGATGACTGGCTGGAGAAATCTTAATTCAGAGAAGTTTACCCTTTCCTTATTTTACTTGAATTTGCCATTGACCACTTAAATAATTGTGACATTCCAAGTATCCTATAGAAAATCTAATCGGGAGTAGTGAAAGATGAAAATTTTAATTCGTTGGTAAGAAGTGAACATCTCACTCCATGACGAGATTCGTACCAGCAGCCATAATGGGGAACAGAGACCAAAAGTCTTGGGATCAGCGCGCACCTATGACATGGGACTATTTTGCTATTTTTAGAACTTAGCATATACGGGGCAAGATTACTGAATACTACTAATTGGCTGAGACAGAGGACATTTTTTCTTGATCACGAGAGCACATTTTTGGTAATGAAGAGGGCATGATTACTTGATGCTGATTGGCTGAGAACGCCTGCGTTAAGTTCACTTGGTTTCCCGCTTTAAGTGGATTTTGAAATGGCATTTCAGAAACGCATCGCTTCTGAGTTTGCATCGCATTGTTTCTGAACTTAACGCGGTCATTTTATCGTAACGTGAAAGAAGATTGACATGCAGCAGAGGGAAGTGTTTTGGCGGACAAGTAAAGTAAAACTTCATTTACGCAGGGTAGCTCCTTCAGCTCCAAGGCTGGTCTCCATAGGGGCCCTGTTGGGCCCTATTGATTCGCAGACAGGAAAAGTTCGAGAGGGGACGGCTGGTGTTGCAGAAGCATAGAGTCCCACAACTTCATGGCTGCCAAACTGAAAGTAAATTTCTGTTTTGCTTCGCCTTATTAGTATCACAGGTCACCTTATCGGCGTAAAAAAAAAACAGGGTAATTTTTTGTTCGTACGTTAACTTTTTGCAATGGAAAGAAGAGTTTTGTATTACAGGAGTTATTAGCTTGTTTGCACACTTGTTTACGCATTTCATCGATCAACGAAGTAGTTTCACGCCATTCGGGAAACTTTGTGAAAACTTTGAAAATACGCGTGAAAAAATCCTTGATTGCCCTCGGGCCAATGGGATTGCGCCACCCCTGACAACATATATCCACGCGGATCCACGCACATCTCGTGGTCTCACGCGTGGATGTTGTCACATAGAACCAGCCTTGCATACGGCTGGCGCGCGAGAAATTTGAATTGACCAATCAGGATTCAGTAGGCGGGAAAAATTCTAGTGTCCTGATGTTAAGGACGTTCGCGCCCAAAAGTTCCCACGCACGGATTTTTTCAAAACTTTCACTGCAGGTAGAAAATGATAAGATTAGATTAAAAAAGTAAAAAAAATCGGGGGTCACCGAACTCGTTTTGAAGATAAGGCGCATCATAGACCATAGCATTTCTAGGATTTCCAGTCACTCGAAGCGATTCTGGCTGTAACATTACTATCGGCATATATTTAAGTTGAAGAATCATAAGTAAGTTATGTGTGTTTAACACAGCATATATAGGCCTATTTGATAGATCTTTGCTACATTTGTCATCAAATCAGGTAGAATTAGCCTTAAAAAATTCAACTTCTAAGTCACGCACACCTTTATCCATGTATCAATTCGACCCTATTGGATTAGTATTATGACAAATAATTAAAACTTCCCACGTACAGATTTTTTTGTTTTTTTAGTATAATGGAGAGAATCAGAAAAGGAAGTGATCTGCCGAAAAAAAAGTGGTGGTCACCGGACATCCAACAAAAATATTGGCACATCAAGTTAACGCCAAGGTCACCAGCTCTATGTTTTTGTTGAGTTTTCGACTCAGTGCGTGCGCTTGAAAATGACGTGGCACGTGCGTGCTTAATGAATAGCGTGCGCAGTAGAGATGCGCAGTAGCAATGGGCGCGAACGTCCTTAAGTTAGCAAGTCATTGGAATCAGGCAACTTTTCTAACTGGAGATAGCATTAAATATCCACGAAAAGGGATTTACAATTTCAAAAACCAAACTAGTTGGCAAAAAGTGAAAAATATGAACCGTTTTGTGTTTCTAAGCTTCTATTTTGGCCTCAAAAATGAGTCGCCGGCTCTCGGCATGGCAAACTCGCTCGTAGTTTGTCGAGTGTCGCCAGGTAGGAAAATAGTTGTGCTATTTTGAACAAAATATGCCGTTCCTCGTCAAATTAAACCCGGAATACACAAGTTAACCACTAGTAGAGGCCAAACGAACCTGTGCATTGTTTTTATTTTTGTTAGCCGCGAAGAAAAAGGCTTTTATCGTATCCTTTCGTTGGGACACCAAAATTTTGACTG
>CBDDTI010000099.1:0-9991 GCA_965233585.1 bacterium | reverse complement strand
AAATGGTTCACTTGATGGATATAAGTGGCTCAGAGAAGACCTTCGCATGCTCAAGAATGTACGTACGGGTTATTCGTGGAATACGTGCGTCGTTGAGTTTGTTGGTTTTCGTCTTCAGTTCCTCCGAATGTTTTTCTCTGGGTTCTCAGGTTATCCTCCCTCAAAAAACCCAACACTACCAATTCCTACTCGACCAGGATAGAGAACCCACATGGAAACAAGCTAAGGCTGATGTGGCCTCCTCTCTGAATATTACAATTTTTATATCTGACTGTAACAAAAGTGTTCATTCCCAAAACCCCTCAAATATTAAAATCAAAACCTCTTATTTATTAGCCCCTTACTGCCTAAAGGGTCTAGCTTTGACGAGTAAAATCGTCCGGCGTTAGACAGAGTAAACTATAAAAGTGGGTCTCAGGCAGGAAAGGGTTAAGGGAGATAGTTTTTTAACCCCTTACTGCCTAAGGGGTCTCCCTTTGACGAGTAAAATCGTCCGGCGTTAGACAGAGTAAAATCTATAAGTGGGTCTCGGGCAGGAAAGGGTTAATATTGTTACGATGCATGGGTATACAACGCATGTCTAGTATCACTTAGGATTGAGTTGAATGAAAATTGGTGAAATGTTGTCCTAACATTCTTGTCTTTTGACGGTGAACTTTTCCCGGCAGATGAATATTTCCTGCAATAATGTGAATAATAATCACGTCGAGCCCAAATTGGCAAAACAAAATTTCCTCAGTGCCCTTCATACGCTCCGAGAACTAATTAGTAAAAGTGCTTAAAGTGGCAGTATTTGCAGGGTTTTCATTCCGTTTCCCCTAAATTCAGCCCGGATATTGAGTTGTGATTTTCTTGCAGATTGAATATGTGGCAGAGCCCAGCCAGTTAGAATTCCTCCGTTTGCTGAGTGACCGAGCCAGGCAGAGAATTAAGTACAACTGCAAAGACTCGGTGGCTTGGGGTGATAAGAACAAAGGGTTATCCAAGTCCATTAAAATCAAGGCTGACAATGGCGTTGAAATGCACGCCGAGTCTTCAAACAAATTTAAACCCAAGCTCATCTTAGATGGCTGTTCGGTGAGTATACAATATTGAAATGATGTTATTTGATATCATGGACATTGAATATGAATGGGCAAACCTCAGTGCAAAATAATACTTTAGTCCAGGTAAAGGCAGATATGTCTAGGATAAGAACCGTTGGAATAAATAAACAATAGCCTCCATTTGGCGCGAAAACATGCTGGGATATTTGTTCGAGGACATTAACTGTTCCGAGAAGCGAACAGTTTTCCGAGAACGTAACTGTGAGCTTCGAGAAACAGATAAAGTCCAAGAACAAATATCCGAGCATATTTTCGCCCCAAATTGAGGCTATCGAGTTTATTATCCTTCAAATATTTTTCGCAAAGCGCATATTTCCCTAAAACTGACGTGTTTAGACCAATTGTGCGCGAGCGAAAATATTTGGTGGATAATAATCAAGGTTATTAAAAACTGGATCGTTGGATAATGCGATTCGAGAGTTTTCATTGGCTTAGCCATCATGGTATATGAGCCATTATACCATGCTCTACAAATATAAGCAAAATAAGCAAACGCGTGATTTTGGGGGCGTTTTTATTCCTTGCTTAGTCTATTTTTCTATAGTTTGGGGGCGTTTTTAATGAAACAATTATTCCATTCGCGCTTGTTGGATATGAGATTGGTTAGAGCCAACTCGGCCCAACGGGCCTCGTTGCCTATTTACCATCTCATATCCAACGCGCGCTCATGGAATAATTGTTAATTATGAAGGGCTTTATATGTAATAAATTCGTCCCCGCTTTGTTAATTGTAGGTAAAAGATGGTAAATGGCACCACACTGTGTTAGAAGTGGACACTCCTAAGCCTTATCGCCTTCCCATCCTCGACATAGCAGCTTATGACATAGGAGACAGCGGCGAGGAATTTGGAATAGAAATTGAACGCTTGTGCTTCTCTTAGCAAAGAGCCTGGGTGCTTCAAACAGCTTAATTTCAAGTTACAACGCAATTGTTTCGTATTGTCTTGAATTAAATTCATTCAACTTATGTTCCTTAGCACACAAAGCAACTTGTTTTGAGAGGACAACTCCTCAATACCAAGCGAACCATTAAATGGTTACTCTTTCATTGATCCTCCATACTCCTACTTTGTTGTTGTTTTTTCATTAACATCCTTTGATCAAGAAAACCTACATAGGATTGTTAACTAAAAAACTAGTAAATAAAATTTAGCGTTTGCTTGAGGTATAAGCCATGAAATATTTATTATTTCAAATTTAGCTGCATTTCTTATTGTAAATAAATGAATCGGTAAAAGTTTAATGAGAGGGTCCAATAATTTTTTTTCAATATTTTTTCAAAATTTTAATTCAGTTTTGCTTCACTTTTAGTTATTTACTTTTTGTAGCATAAGAAGGATGTTTTTGGTCATTTCCAGTACAACATAATGCAGAGCCGTTTCTAACTTTGTGTTATCTACGTAAAAGTAACAGTTTTGCTGTTGTGGTTGTTGTTGTTATTGTTGTTGTTGTTTTCAAATGCAGTTAAGTTCGCAGTTGAAATCGACTACTATAGCATCCCGTTTATTTTGTAAGGCCCTGTTTACACTATGCAGTAGAAATTTGAAAACGGCCTTTTTCAGTCTGAAAAAGCATTCAAATGTTTTTCGTCTACACTACGCCGGAGAAATTTGAAAACGCAACGATCATTGGTCATTTTGGAATTGTGTTTGAAGAAGACGCGGGCATGGAAATCACATGATTCTCATTACGTCATCGTTTCCGCAGAGCTATATTTTCGTCCACTCGCAACGAAAAGCTGGTGTCGTTTTCAAATTCCTCTCAGGTATGAAAAGCGTTTTCGAAAAGCTCCGTTTTTCGTGACGGGCTGGTGTGAACTGTAGGCCTAACCGTAAAAATGAAGCTGCGATTTGAAATTTCTCTGGGGTAGCGAAAACGAGGCCTAAGGATCAATGTTCAGCTTATTCCCCAACTTATTCCTGTTTTCGAGGGCATTACAAGTTCATTGCACCAGTGTTGTCAAGTCAACAACATACGCGTCAAACTGTTGTCGAGCCATAAAATAAAATCAGTCAGGTTCTTTATCAAAGAAAGACTTTTATTTTTGGAACTTTCTAAAAAAGTTTAACGTTCCCTGAACGACCTGTACTAATCACTACGTGAAATAAAACGAATATTCAGGTAGAAGGGAAAAACTTGGGACAAAGAAGACTTCGTCATTGTGTGGCCATACCTGAGGCGCTTTTCATTCGACGAAAAGTTCCGGTTTGAATTATTGGAAGTTTCCAGGGATGAATGGGACAACTTTTAACAAAATTTTCGGAAAAAGATTTTTCTGAAATTTGTTACCAGGGATCTCCGATCTATTTGGTTTTCCTCCCGGAATTTCCGGAGTTTTCGGTTGGATGACTCGGTTTTCACGAATTCAACAGTATCCGTATTTTCTGGAAACTTTCTCAGGAAACTTTTGGGAATTTTTGAATGGAAAGCGCCCAAGGCCCCAACGAGCACAAACGGGTCAGCAAAAAATCGCTGGTGTTGAAATGGGGTAAAATGGTCAACTGTTCTGCTGGTTCAAGGACTACCTAACTGAGCGTACACTTAAGGTCGTTCTTGAGGGTGCGGACTCAAGTTGGTCTCCTGTAACCTCTTGTGTACCGCAGAGGAGCATTTAGGCCCCCCGCTATTCACTTTGTTTATAAATGACCTGCCGGACGAAGCTACTGACGGCGTGAAGTCTTTTCTCTGCGCCGACGACACCAAGCTATATCGAAATGTCTCGTCTACAGAGAACTGTGACTTTATGAAAGTCACTCTCTCAAATATGCACGACTGGTCGCAGCGCAATAATAGAGTTTAAAAGACGTCTAAATGTAAAAAGACCCCGATTGTTTTTGACAACACCCTCGACGGCACAACCTTGACACACGTCAAGGAAAAGATCTTGGCGTCATCATAACTAGTACGCTATCTTGGCACCCACATACCCGCACTATCACTGCGAAAGCGAATAGGCTTCTTGGCTTGCTCAAACGGAGATGTCCCATGGTTACGGACGTCTCTGTTAGGCGTTCCCTGTACCCGTCTTTGATTAAGTCACAGCTGTGTTACGCCACTTTAGTCTGATGGCCCGCTCACGTTAGTCTGAATGCTTAAGTGGAGCAGGTGCAGAGCCGTGCAAGCAGGTGGATTCTACGCACGCGCAGAGGCGAGATGTCATACAAGGAGCGGTTGATTATGCTAGACTTACTTTCACTCTCTCTAGATCGCGAACTCAAAGACTTGGTCTTGCTCGCCTAATGCTTTTCACCTTTTTGTCCGCAGACTTATGAGCACTCACCTTTCAAGGTCATATGATCTCAATTACCCCTGCACGTGGACGCTAGTCCAAACATGCTCATGCCACTCTTGACGTATATTTCTTACTTCTTATGAATGCTTGTGTTTTAATTTCAGGTCTTAATCCAGGGGCGGTGCTTCACATGGGACTTCGTCGCGTTGCACCTGTCCCTTTTGGGTCTTGTTTTTTTGTTTTTTTTTTGTTTATTATTGTTATTTATGTTATTTATTTATTTGGAGTACCCAATAAAGTTGTTCAAAAAAAGAAATCGAAAGTAAAGACTACTGAAGACGTTTTGAGATTCATAAACGTACAACTGGTAGTCAACATGGTTTTAGCTCAGTCGACGTCAAACATCATAATAAACATGTGGGTGGAGCGGTTCCCACTTGAGTAGCGTTTGACTTACTTTGGCATTACGACGTTTTGTGATTGGCTCAAAAATTTCGCGCCACTTTCTTGTCCAATGAGAAGTGAAACCTAAATCAATTGCGACTCGCTGATACACTTTTCCCCGCGCTTTGGGCCAGTTTCATGTACTCTCTTCGAGGTTTGATTTGTTCACCGGATTGTCAGTACCTTTATCTTTGGCCAAGCCAGAGTAATTGCTTTTGATTTTGGCTTTCCGGCTCTAATCAAAAATCGCTGTTATTTCCATTTCCTCACGTTTGGGCTTCGCACATTATCAGTTCGTGAGATAAAAGGATCGATAAGATGCACCAAATTTCAAACGACAACATCACTAACTTACGCCAAGTGAGAACAGCAAAGAGCAGTCTTACGGTCTAAACAGTTAGTCCACTGCGTTTCAATTTGGTCAACGGTTCAGTAAACATTTTGCTCCGCACTCTAGTTTCCTGTACTCTGCTTGATGTTGCATAACGTGCTATGGTCGATGCGGAGAAAATGCGAGTGAGCCACGTATGGGAGCAATATTTCTGGCCATACGTTTGACAGCACTTTAACATGAAAAGAAGTGAAATAACAAACAACTTTTCGATATCTTCATGAGGTCATTGCCAAGTTTCAGAGGGAGCTTTTATTCTTCCGTAGAAACCTTGTGATCAAAAATTACTGTCAGGCTGGTACAAGCAGTTTCACTGGAAATATTTCTGCTATCTGACGTGTCACACAGAAAATAATAGGGAGTTTAAGAAGCTACTACGGCGACGCCGAAGACAACGTCGATTAAAAAACGAATTTATGTTTCACCCAGGAATCTCGGGATACTCTTTAGTCATTAACTTTGTTTATCACTGTCAAAGCCATCACGAAACTGAATTTGGGACACCGCAATAAGTTTGAAATAAAATTTTACAAAATTAGCCGTCGTAGTTCACGTTCTTCAGACAACGCAGAATTGGTCATTTCACGTTGTTGTCTTGCGGAGGACGGCAAAGAAATGTACAAAAAGTTATAAAGCACGTGCACAGCCATTGTTCTGCTCATTAAACCGTTGCCGTTGCCGTCGTGGTTATCTTAAACTCCCTACTGTCAGGGGCTAAATGGTTTAATTATTTGGGTCGGAAGGTGATTGTATGGAAAAATAAAATCTTGTTCCTTTAAGGCATTTCTCCTGGTTATCGTTAGACTGCAAGCACTCTATCACTAAGCAGTGAGATTCAACACTTTTAAAAAACCTGTTATAGTGCAATGATTTATAATGAACTACTGACACTAATTTCAGTAAAACTGATTGACTGTGTGAACTAAAATTAGCTAAAGCTGTAACCAACATTTATGAGGAATTATAAAATCATTATGGTTGAAATGACAAAAAAGTAAACTGTACGCATGGGAAAACCCCATTGGTTTGTGGCAATTCTTAATCCCTGAATTATAAAATAACTGTGACGGATATTTTCTCTGTAAAAAATATCTTGTCCAAATCTCATTTGATCGTACGTATTTTCAACTTCAGTCACATTTCTTCAATTTGTCTCACATGATTGCGTGAAAGCAACCTTTGGCACGAAAATACTATTTTCATCCTCCTCTCCTCGGCCTTCTGCTGTTCGCCTCCTTCAGTACCGATAACAATATCTTTGATTTACTCTCCAGTTAAGCAATCTCCAACAACTTTGTTTTCATCGATTCCTGTTCTTGGCGATCTTTCACATTTCCTTTTCTCTGTTATACTCAGAGCAATTTGTTGTTGATACTTTTCCGTTGTGTCAGAGTTCTTGATTTTGTCGTGCTAGTAACCCAATCTGCATTTAAACATCTACCCTGCTAGTAAGAAGCTTCACTGAAATGAAAATAAATACTCAAACTTTCTCAGACTTTCTCTGTCCGACCTCGTAGCTCAGTCGGCAGAGTAACGGTAGATCTAATCCAGAGGTCGTGGGTTCGATTCCCACCGAGGTCAAAAGATTTTTTCTTTACCTCGTGTGGTTCCCTGATTCCCTTTACTAGGGCCAACGCCCAGTGGGTTATTCATGGGTTCAGTTGGCACTTAAATTTACATTTCAGAGTTAATTCTCTCTTTCACCATTTGTGTTCACAGTGCTACGCGGCACAACATTCATCTGTACCCTTATAAAATCTGACGTAGCCTGCGGGCAGACTCTCATCGTTGGCGGCACGAACAAAGCCATCGACGAGCGAAGTGAGTTGGCGGGAGTCGGCGAGTGAGACATGAGAGCCTGCTTAGAGTAGTCTAACTCTGAGTGTATGGGTAATTAGCAACAGCGTTAAAAGACCTGAACTTTGAACCAACAAATCATGTTCTAGCCATTGGAGAGAAGAATTAAGAAACAGGATGATAGCAAACGAAAATTTCAACCATTCCTAGAAATTTTTATTTTAATAAAACGAAACAAAGATCGTGAAATCACATTAGTAATTATTTTATTCCTATTTTATTTAACAAACACAGAGAACTTAACGGTCGAAAGACCAGCAAACCAAGTTCCTCGAAAGATTCTAAAATGCAGTGGAACTACTTAATTGCTCTATAAGACTTTTACTACAATCGTTTATAGTATTTATATTTACTTTAACCCAAATTTATTTTAAACCATACAAAATTTCTTTTTCAGTTCATAAGCAATTCTAAGAAATTGGAGGAACGGGCAGACACTGACGAACACTAAAAGCTAAATTCAATTTACGGTTAATTAATGTCAGGATAAAATCAGGATCTTCTCCTCGTCTTTCTGTAAAGAATAAAAACAACATTAAATAGATTTTACAGCCTGCACATACTGACTAGTCTCTTTTCTTAGCTTAAATGCTTTTTTTGGCTCGCGCCTTTGTCCTAATTATTCTTGTTAATATCTCACTTTGCAACTCTATTTATTGGACAATTTGAATTTATTTCTCATTGTACACCTGCCGATGGATTATGTTTCCTCTGAAACATGTTTTGATTAAAAAGTGAACTTCAAAAACAACGTATGGTTCATCAAAGCAATAAAAATTAAATAGTAATTATGACAATAACACTAATAATAATAATAATAATAATAATAATAATAGTAATAATAATAATAGTAATAATAATAATAGTAATAGTAATAGCAAATCGTCAGTGTACAGTCTACATACAGTTACTTGTACAGATATTGAAGGCGCTCGCTTAGCCACGGTATTTGAGGTATTTTGGTCAGGTACACAATTATTTTTAAATTGAAAGTAGCTTGAAAATAATAGTTTACTTAGATAGAAAAGCACTAAAAGAGATAAAAAAATAAACCAAGAAGGACGAAGGATGGAAAAGATCGACACGGATTACAAACGACGAATTTATTTAGAAGATTTACTAACGCTTGGCTTCTCGGGACACGCAAACTGTGACTTATGTACTTTAAACAAAAAAAAATCGCTTTGTTTCACATTGACAAAAAAGGTTTATTGTTAGTTGTGATAATACATTACAACCGTCGATTTTTTTTTATCATTTTTCACTCGTGAATCTGTGCGGTGTGGAATCTTTATGCGCTATAAAGCAGGAATTCTGTCATCATTTGTTAGCGGACGGGACTTTAGGTGCGATGCCCAACGACTTTGCCAGGAGCCCATAACTAGGATCCTGCAAGTCCCATAATAAGCCGATGCAACGGCATTTTTCCCGCGAAATAGGCCAGTTCCAGTCTACACGAGCACGCTTCAGTGAGGATAAAACGATGCGGTCTCATGTGAACATGTGGACATCATGTCGTGTCAACTTTAGTCCGTGCTTGTGATTGTCAATTGGTTTCTGTGGGGATCTGAATTCGCGATAAATTCAAACTTGAAATAGATCGGTCTGTGAAAATGCCGCGACAGGGATATGGCGTAGTTGCAGGCTCCTAGTGATGGGCTCCTGACCGTTCGCCAAGCAAAAATGTGTCTTTTGAGTCCCTTGGCCGGGACAAAACGAAAGCCGCGTGGCGTCAGACTAGCCTGTTAACCACGAACATTGTTTTATCATCTTATATTTTCACATAACCTACCTGTCGGATTTTAACACCGGTTGCATGTTCGCCTACACAAGGTATGGAACTCATTGTAATTTTGAGTGGAAGTGAAGAATGCTCGACGATTGCAGTGTGATTCACTGAACATTATGCAAAATGATGCATAGCGAGGCTCATCAAAACACAACGTCTTGCTCAGTTCTGCGGAAAGAAAGAGATCCCTCATGTTTTAGAGCTATTTTTAGTTATTTATTTTTTACTTATTTGTTTTACTTATAGTTTATTTTCCTCAATACAAACATAATACAATATTAAAACAAATTACAAAAGTAGGGCAAAAAGACAGGTGTTACAATTGATAATATACTTAATGACAGAAGAAAATGTTTACAATAATAAATATTAAAAACAATATGTCTCTCTAGATTTGAACAAGACAGCGCATATGGTTGGGGCGAAGTGCAACATAGTCATGCCAAGTCATTTGTCTATTTCAAAGAACTCCTTGAATGTTGTAAGTGATAAATCTGGGCCGGGTTGTTCGAAAGCCGGTTAACGTTAACCCAGGGTTAAACGTTTACTGCATTATTTTTTCTTCTTTAAAAATGTTTTTTACCTCTAACGTTTTGTGTAGTTTGAGTTTACTACAGCTCAAAACTGAAGAGCAAACAATGTAAGCAGAATCCCTAACCAAACAGTTACAAAACTGAAATCAAAATTCTCGCTAACCCTGGGTTAGCTTAATCAGGCTTTGAACAACCCAGCCCTGGGGGCTTCATGAAATTAACAATACAGCGCATGCGTATCAGTAGCACCTAATACACGAGGCCTCTTTCCCTATGTTTTGCCAGTGTATTGCAATTATCTATCCCATCTTTACATATAATTCGTTTGAGCTTTGCTGCAATTGTTGCACAAGAATTTAATAGCTACACATAATTCTTAGGCCATCGTAGCTTGATCAAATGACGGTATAACCTCAGGGAACCCGAACACTTTGTCAGTAATAAAAATAAATGTACTGTTATTTACTTGTGTTCTTGTGTCTTTTTTGAGTCGTTTAGAAGGGATTTGGAGGCGAAGGCGGTTTCGTGTAACGTCGTTAACTATTTTATCTCGTCGGTAAACATATCTCATCTGCCGCTTTGTAATTATGACGCTCCGATTACGTCTCAAGTTTCGAGTAACGTCGTTAACTATTAACT
>CBDDTI010000098.1:0-25199 GCA_965233585.1 bacterium | reverse complement strand
TTTTGTTCCCTTGGAGAAAGCCTCCACCCTCGGGGAATCATAATTCCCTCATGCAAGTTCCCTACACCCCTCGCTTCATTCCAGAAGGGAAATTGCCTATTGGAAATACGATTCCCCTTTGGTGGAAATTTTTACCACGGGAAGAAAATGCCGGCCATTTTGGGAAATATATATTACTCCAGGTGCAAAATTTTGGCAGGTATTAAGTCAAAAAAAATATATACCTGTGGAAAATGCTATCAGTAACAACAATTAATGTAGTAATATACCATCCCCTAGGGGACTGGAAAATGGAAGATTGCTCTATAAGATGGGAAAAATTACTTTCTGGTGGGAGTCAGAATTTCTTTCAAATCCCAGGGAATTTGAATATCCATAACGTAAAAAATACTCTCACAACCATCCAACTACTATGTCCTATCTAATAAACCTGCATGCATGCTTATTAATTTTTTGGCAAAGTTTCACCCTGCACAGCCTTATTGAATGCATGCACATTTTGGAATATTTTATATGAAGCCATGTGACTTCAGAAATGATTTTGAAGAGATAATCAATCCTACAGAAGTTATTCTGATAGGGAGATGTCAAAAACATTTTAATTTTGCTTGAAAAGTATATGCCAAAAGTATTAAAACTAAATGAGAGTGTAAAAAATCAGTCTAACACCTTGAAATCATCAAGGATTAAACCTTTCTGATTTAGCCTTCTGACTTACAGAGCCATCTGTTGACTTCACAGTGTTTGGTAGCTAAAGAAATAATTATTGCATTTTTTGCATGAAATGCAATCATGTTCCGGGTTCGATCCCCAGCCTTTCAATGGCAGTTTTTTCATTACATCCAGTTCATTTCATTCTTGGTACCCTTGGGGACCTAACGTGGCATTGCATCATGGAAATGGCTATAGGCTTATCCTGCTCATGGCCCAAACATATTATTCAACCAATGAAGCAAGGAAAGAAGAATCTAACTTAGTAATTATACTTACTAAAAGTTCCCCCATCAGAAGGATCAATGTATATGGAACTCCATAAAGTGCAAAAAAGTAGAAGAATCTTCATGACTGTTCTCCTTGATTGTCCAAATTCCTCTGAAAGAGAGAACACCTCATGTGAAATGTAAGTTACTGCTTTTTAACAAAATCATGACACAGGTGATAAAGTCACACTCATATTGCGTGCTTGACAGAACTCACACAGTTAAAAAGCTAGTTACTCTTTCCCGCTGTCCTTGAAGGAAAGGCAGGGTTAAACATTCTGCCTCCTAAGGTCCTCACAAGCGTGGGACAAACAATAGAGGTAAGGTGTGTTCAGAGGCCTCATATGCAATAACTGTTGTATAGAAACCGGGTAGCATGAAGCTCAAATGAGATGCTTTCAGGCTGAAAGCATCTGAAAGCAGCTCAAATCATCTCAAATGCATCTGTTTTCATCTCATTGCAGATGGAAAGCAGCTTGTTGCAATTGAAATGGCATCTGAATGCAGCTCAAAGCATCTCATTTCACCTCAATGTAAATTACATTGAGATGCTTTCAGCCTCAAAGCATCTCATTTCACCTCAATGTAAATTACATTGAGATGCTTTCAGCCTCAAAGCATCTCATTTCACCTCAATGTAAATTACATTGAGGTGCTTTCAGTCTACATTGAGATGAATTCGGTTCACATCGAGATGAATTCGGTCTACATTGAGATGAATTCGGCTTGCATTGAGATGAATTCGGTTTACATCGAGATGAATTCGGTTTACATCGAGATGAATTCGGTCTACATCGAGATGATTTCAGTCTACATTGAGATGAATTCGGTTTGCATCGAGATGAATTCGGTCTACATTCAGCTCGATGCAGTCCGGTATCACAGACTGAAGAAAAAGTTTTAGTTCAATCAAAAATTTATCCTTCTTGCTCAATTTTAAGTAATTCAAGTTTCAACTTGTAGTTTGTGTGTGTGTGACTGAGAATGACTGAATAAAAAACCTTCAAACTTCAATTTTTCTGTCATTTGTGAGATAGGTTTGGAGGAGTGAACATGTTTAAAAGATTAAGCGATGTAAAATCTGCTGAAAGGAAGTTTTGTAATCGGAAATCATCTGAAAACACTGTTCAGGAAAAATCAACGATCGATGCTTCCGATGCCAACTCGCCTTTCCCCGCATCTCAATCATTTCACCCGCTTCCTGATTATTTCCCGCCATCTCAAGCCTTGGATTTCAACGATCCTCTCAAACAAGCCATAGACGAATGTGGAATTTATCCTATGGAACAATATAAACACGTCCATTCTCCCGTTCGTAAGACGAATGAAAATAGAATTAGTCTACCTGTTCAATTACCTCCAATAATTCCTTCTCCGCTAAGTTGTCTAAAAGATCGGATTGATAACGCTGCACATGCAATAAGTACCCTTGTCTGGCATCTTGATGTGGCTTACGAAGAATCTGTTCAATCAGGTGGAAAGAGCTTAAATAGTGCTGAATTAAAAAATAGTGTCATAAAAATCCGTCAAATGCATAAGCAATACGTGAAGACGGGGAAGGAACTAAAGAATCTTCTGAATTTGGAAATTTTCTAAGCTTAAAAATACGGGATATGTCTCGAGAGGATCAATTTGACGTGCACGAAATGAAGGAAATTATCAAGCAGTCAAATATACCATACAACTTTAGGAAACAACAAAGAGTCAATGAAAGACCAGTTTATGGATCATTCTCAGAACGTGATGAACTTCCTTTTTGCCGAATCCACAAACTTGACATGGACACACTTTTAAAATCTATGAGACAAGGTTGTTTGGCTTTGTGCGCTGGCTTCCTGCTGGTTTTGATACTCTCTTTCTACGTTACATATTATGAAATTTCTCTTCTTCTAACCAAGTATGACTCTCAAAGAAATATTACCCGAATATAAGAAGAGGGAATCCATATGAATATGAGCATGTGCATTATTGTCGAGATATGGAAGCCATAGAGGTCAATAGACTTCAAACACTTTTCTCTTCCTTATCAATGTCCTCAAGAGCGAAGTGGATACTTGCCCTTTGTTTGGTGCTTCTTCTCATGGAGTGTTCTTTGATGGGATTTGTTCAATTTTTTTCCGATCTAACCAGTGCTGTGTTGCGCACAAAAAGCACCGTAACCCATACAATGAATAAACTCGCACACTCCGGACCTTTCAATTCCACCGGCTTAAATGTTTCGAATAGTTGCCTTGTTAGGAATGCGAACTAAAAACACATTGTGGAAATAAATGATTTTTTTATTTCGGATTTTGTATGGCTAAATTCATTATAATTTTTTTGTTGTCATAAAAATCAATAAATCCTCCATCGAGTCTTTTCAATTGAAATCGTAATTTATCCAGACGAGTCGTGTTACATTTTAAAAATTCAAAATTCTTGAAATGAACGGATACATAATTATCATTTTCTGTAATTTTTGGTAGAGGAATCATTTTAAACACAGGATAAAACCGGTCTCCTATAATTGAGTGACTGACAAAATCTGTGTAGCACACCATCACTCCAGGATAAAGAGCGTTCAAGTCAAGGGGATGCCTGCTTGTGAATTGGCGGGTTTCTTCATCTAAATCAGCAGTGTCATTTTGCTCGAGTCCGAGCAATTTTTTCATTTCGCTTGGTATTTCCAATCTGGCTAGTAGATTGCGTCTGTTGGCCTCGCTAGTCTGTTTGATTCTAAGATGACCTTGATGATTGTGAATCTCCACTAACATTGCGAGATTCAGGTCCAGATTCGAAACAAGGTTTTGAATTATGCAGTCCGGGGTCGAGCAATTTCCCTTTTTCACGGTGAAATAACCTCTGAAAGGCTCTATTGTAATTCGGACTTTGTGAGTAAAGATGCCGGTGTCTAATACGGGTTCTGATGTCACAAAATTTTCACCTTCGCTCACTGTGACATCTCCTTCTATACCATATAAATTTCTTGTTTGGTTTGTGAATTCAAGTTTAACTTTTGGCGGTTCAAATGTGTCTGTTTGGTAGAATTTGGCAATGTAATTTATTCCGAAATGTTGTTTTCCTCCTTTGATTGGGTATGTAAATTCTATGTATTCTCCTAAAAGTCTGCGCATCCTCGGATCTTCATTCGCACTAGGGAGGATATCAATTTCAAAACTAAAAGGCTTGGAGGAAACCACAATTTTCTTCTCAGGCACAAATTCGGGTATGTTGCTAATGCTGTTGGGGAAGGAAATGTCGGTCAAAGCAATTTTTGCTCCGTGCTTCAAATAAATGGGCTTTTTTAAATGAACCTCGAAATTATTATTTTTTTGCTGAGAATTTAGGCCATCATCCATTTTCGAGTCAATCTGCACGTGGTTTGTAAGCATCTTCTTCACCCTTCTGCGCAAATGGAATTGAACTATGGTAGGCTGACCTGATTTGAGTTTTAATCTTTCTTCCGCTGCGTCAATGATTTCCAACTTTATTGACTTTATGGATGTGTTGCGCAACGGGAAATATTTAATATTTTTCACGCTGTGATAAAAGTATTCCTGTTTTCTCAAAGAAGGCAAGCGGGTTGTGTACAGAATTGAAGAATACCCAGCTTCAGTAAAAGCTGTGATGTCTGACTTAATCTGAATCACGTCCGTTTCTAAATTTTCCTTGATGTTTAAATCAAGACCGAATGCCGAGACTCCAATTTCCCAATGCCTTTTAACAAATTCGAAGTTTTTGGGGAAAAAGTTTGTAAAGCTGGTCAATGTGTTTTCGTAAAAATCTGTGCTAGCGTTAGAAATGCAGTAAATGATGTGCCCGTCCATAATTTCACGATTGGTTCAAATTTATCACATCTCGCTCTGGAATCCAACTCGGGTTTCTATATCCCTTCCACTTCACGTAAACCAGCTTTTGTCCGCTAGTTTTGTCCTTTCTCCTTTTCAGAATCTTTTCAATCTTAAAGACTTTCGGCACTTCCGTTAAAGTTAATTCGTTTCCGTAAAAATTCCCCTCAATCGTCTCATCCCCATCCAACGTCTCTAACTCGTAGGTGGGAATGGGCAGGCGTGTGAATACTCTTTTAATCTTATAAATCTCCTCAAGGAATTGCTCATCATATCCCTTATCAAATTGTCCCTTCAGTTTACTCACTCTCACGGTCTGTCCTTTCTTAAATCTGGGTGGTCGTCTGGATTTTTCCGAATAACGCTCCTCCTGTTTCCTTCTAATCAAATGAGCGTTTTCTTCATTTTCGGCCTGGGCAGGTGACATACCAATCATCCTATGTGTACGTAAATTATAGGTGTTCACCAACGGTTGCAGCACGTCGATGAATCTATCCGTCTCTTTTGCCGTCATGTATTTGTACATCAGTGTTTTTAACGTCCGGTTAAATCTTTCCACGAATGGTGCATGCACAAAGTTGTCGCTGTGCAGAAGACGAACGTTATTTTGCCGACAGTAGTCTCTGAACAATTTGTTCTTTATCTCGGAACCTCTGTCAGCTAAAATTTTTTGCGGAAATTGCTCAGCTCTTGACATGATTGCTTTGAATCCCTCCAAGAAAGCCGGTGCTGTTTTGTTTTTGAGGGGCTCTACGAAAGCAAATCTGGTAAATATGTCAATCACCGTTAACAAGAAGCGATGCCCATCATTGGCCTCGGCTAACCGCCCTAGTTCGATCAAGTCGATTTGAAACTGATACCTCTTGTTGTAGGCGTAGGTAGGGTTTCTCGGTCTGGGCGCTCTTGCTTGTTTGTGCAATGTGTAGCTGTCCAAGCCGTGCATCCATTTTTTAATAGTCTTCAACGGTATGGCCCCCTGGAAATGTTTGTAAACACGGTAAGGCGATGAAAAGGCCAAAGGTGTTCCTGGTGATGCGTAAGCATCCATAAACTCCTCTTTAGTAATCGTCGTCTTCGTCGTAGTGGTCATCGTCGTCGTCAAAAAGCGGTTTCTGTTCTATTTTTTTTCTTCTTCTTTTGGCATTTCCCATTTGGAATTTGACATTCTTCCTCTTGGTGCCTCTCTCCCTTGCATAAGGAGCTTCAACTCCCTTGCCTGCTAGCAGAATATTTTTCGTGGCAGTTTTTAGTCTCCTTTTTGCCGCGGTGCCGACTTTTTTCCCCTCCAGCGCCTCTAAAGCTGAGTCAAGAGCTGCTCGAGTGGCCTCCTTCTTCAAGTATCTTCCTGCTGACCTGACTCCTTTGCTTTTCGCAATTTTGCCTACAGTTTTTGCCGCAGTCTTAGCTACAGGCACCAGCGTTCTAAAAAGCCCACTGAAGATAGAACCTAAACCTGCACCCTGTTGAATAGGCGCACCTCGGTGGAAATTCATGCTCTGCTAGATGATTCAATTTTCTTAATGCACCTGTACATGGCCGTTGAGCTTACGCCTAATTGTTTTGCCAATTGACTTATGCTGATCTTTGCCTTTTTCTCAGTTGCGTCTCGATTTCTTAAATAGATATAGGCGCTCGACGCAATCAAGGTTTTTTGAGAAAAAACGTACTTTGATTCAAACTTTTTGACCAATGATCTTATTTGCTCAATGTCTTTGTATGGTAAGTTCATGTCATGCAGAAAATATTCGCACATTAAATTCGGCCTGTAAAATGAGTTGTTGGCTTTGAGATAGTTCCACACATTTTTCGGGTCTATGTTTGTCTGGGTGCATAAATGATTCAACGGGCGTGGCACTTTCATTTCGATTAACGTCATGTACATGCAAACTAGCATCAGACTCTCCTGACAAACATTCTTTCTGTATATTTTTCCTAAATCCTGCCATTTCTTCAATATGCAAGCTTTGACATCTTCGCTGTCAATGTTACATTTACCGCACATATGTTCAATCATATCTATGCAGTTTTGCACATGAATGCGATCATTTTTTTTATTATTGTCGTAGTAGGACTCAGATGCCATTCTCTCTCTCCAGGTCGCACGATTAGCCTTCATAGGGTAGAGGTAGATTTTATCCAGTACAAGACCGCAGTCTATACAGACCAAATCCCCGCAAGATATTTCATCCACCGTATGCCGATGCTCACAGCCGGAGCTCCGCTCATTTGGAGCAGGCATACTTTTTTTGTTTCCAGCGGGAGGCGGTGTTTATGCCTTTACGGTAAAGTTCAAACTACGCGGTAGTTTATATTTGCAGTGCTTTATAAGGTTTCAAAAAGTGCAAGATTTTGTCTAAGCTATCCTCCACACTTTGCATGTCGTTTGCTCCAATTATTACCATTTTTCCAGATGAAAACAATAGAATTGTGTTGAATTCGAAAGTCACAAATATTCCAGGAAATCTTTCCGGGTTGAATCGGGCTTTCTTGACAAAGCTTTTTTTCTCCAATTGATCAAATACCTCGATCAGTGGAATGTTAAAGCCTGCATCAAAAGAACATGTCATATTTTCAATGTTATAAGACTTCACGATAAAGTTGTTAGTTATTATGCGGCTCAATTGGTCAATCGAGGACATTATCTCTGCTGAAGATGGAACCTTGGTGATGTTCACGTGGTAGCTCTGCTTGTTTTTCCGCTTTTTGAAAATAATGTAGACATATCTTTTTTTAACCACCGTAAAATTCCCGTGAGATCTTGTGTCCGCCTCCTTATTTAAGGAGATCGTTGTTTCATCTAGGAGATCAATTTTGCAGCTCAGTTTTATATTGCTAATAGTCACGTCATTTGCTTGAGAAAATGGCATCGTTGATGCGCGCAGGCGTGGGAGGATTAAATGTTGAAATCAACGAGTTGAAGGGGAAAAGTCTAGATCTTCACACTCCTCTCGAAGCTGAAAACGATCTGATAAAGGGTCGTAGCGTGTGCTACAGCAGTGTTTCTCCTGTTGAAGGTCTTGAAGGTGTTGAGTTTCAAATCCCTCCAGACCCTGAATGTTTTTTTATTCTCAATCAAGCGAGATTAGAGGGGCACTTTGTTGTGCTGGATAAGGACGGCACCCCAGTAACATCAAACGATAATGTCACGTTATCGCATCACTGGGGAGCCTGCTTGTTCTCACAAATTGAAATCTATCTGAACGGAACACAAGTTTGTGATTTAAGTGCACCAGTCTCCTATCCCTTCAAGCATTATATTGATTCCTCTCTCTCCTACCATTGGAATGTCATCAATAATGTAGGCAAAGCAGAAGGCTATTACAAAGATCATAGGGAGTATTGCTATTGGATGTTCACAGAGGAGGCTAGAAGAATTCATAATTGCAAAGATAGGACTCAGTTCCACGAGATGATTTTGGATGGAAAAAAGGTATATTTCAATTCGACCATACCGGCCGATATTTTACACACGGACAAGTATTTACCTCCGAACGTTGAGATCAAAATGAAATTGTCAAGGTTTAATCCGACATTTGGCATTGATCAAGAAGTACCGGACAAAACTTTCAATTTTGTTTTGAAAGATTTGAAGCTTCACATGAGAAAGGTGCTTGCCTCTGAACGCGTGCGCAACCGGTTTCAGACTAAGTTACTTCAGGAACCTTGTTTCCTACCTTACAAAGACAGTCGGCTAATACATCACCATATTCCTGAAAATTCGACCGTCTACAGTGCGAACCATATAAATGATCAAATTCTGCCTAATCAGATTATTTTCGTGCTTGTAAAGAGTAAGCTTTTGACCAGGAAGTATGATGCGAGACATTTCTATTTTGAACACGCATATATATCAAGTGTTAATTTGAAAAACAACGGAAGACCGCTACTCCCAAAACCCATCGAATGTGACTTTGCGAGCGGTAATTATGTTGAATTATACGAGCATTTTCAAAGCAACGTAGGCACCAAAAACCTGGTAACGCTAAAGAATTTCAGAAAAGGGTATACAATTCTGGCATTTGATTTGACCCCTGACAAATGTAATTCTTTCCACCATCACCCATCCGTTGCCGGAAATCTTGAATTGGATTTGACTTTTTCAAGGCCCCTTAATGATTCATACACTTTGATCTCTTATGCTTTCTACAATTCCGGAATTGTTATCGATAAAAATCTCCAAGTAACGAAACTCAAATATTAGATGAATGCATTGTGACACTAATTTAAGAAGGTGAAGTTTTTTTGCGTGACAGTGAGCGAGGGAAAAAAAGTTAAAGTTCTGCAATGTCTGAAAAAGGCGGTATCGGCGGTCTTGCCGTTGAGCAGGACGATTTGATAGAACAAGCTCTCGATCTTCATGCTCCGCTGGGACAGGATACTAGTCTCTTGGATGGGAGAGATGTGATTTATAGCAGTGTTACGAGTGTCACCAACTCCGGCCCGATTGAATTCGTTATTCCACGGGATGAAGAATGCTCCGTCATTTTGGACCAAAGCAGACTGATTGGGCATTTTGTTGTCAAAACAGATGATGAAAAGGAAGTGAAGGCAACTGACAAAGTGTATTTGGCGAATAATTTTGCGCACAATCTGTTCAGCCAAGTGGAAATATACATAAATGGAACACAAGTCTGCGATTTAAGCACGGCAAACTCTTATCCTTTTAGAAATTTTATTCAAACCGAGCTTTCTTATGATCGAGAGAGCAAAGAATGTCAATTGAGAGCAGAGGGCTACTTTGTTGAAGATGAAAATCAAATAGACAAACACGACCCTGCTGACGATGCTGACTTGATAAAACGTAGAAGCCTGATAGAGAATGGAAAAAAAGTCTACTTCTGCAGCAGGTTGGGGGCAGATATCATGTACACTGATAAATATTTACCACCCAATGTGGATCTGAAAGTCAAACTCGTGAGAAATAACCCGAAATTTGGCCTTCTTCACAACGAGCCTTCCAAATCTTTTAACATAATTTTAAAAGATTTGAAGTTGAAAATGAGAAAAGTCTTACCAACAGAGCAGCTCAGGAACCAATTCAAATTAAAACTGACTCAGGAGCCTTGCTACATTCCGTATAAAGGAACTCAGTTGAAGCAATTTGTAATACCTCCAGGGGTTACCTCCTATTCGTTGACAAACGTGGCTTCCGGACTCCTGCCTAAACAAGTCATTTTCGTCATGATTCATAATGAAGCCATGACGCACAGCAGCGACAAAAACCCATTCAATTTTCAACATTTCGATTTAAATCGATTCAATTTGTTCAAGAACGGGCAATGCGTTTTCCCCAAACCTTTCCAGCCAGACTTTGACACTGACAATTTCATTGATTTGTACAGGCATCTGTATGACAGTATCGGATTCGGGATATCGAATCATTCTTGCGGTATTACGAAAGAGGTTTTTAAGGCAGGAAGGTGCTTTCTAACCGCAGACCTGACTCCGGATCGGTGCAACGGATACCATATCCATCCAGACGAGTCAGGGAAATTGGACGCTGAATTCGGCTTCAAATCAGCACACGATCACCCTATCTATTTGTTGTCTTACACCATCTTCAACTCTGGAATCAAAATCGAAGAAAAAGGCCAAGTAATCAGAGCTGATGAGAAGTAGAGAAAGACAGGATCGTGATGTCTGGTCTCAGCAATCATTTTCTAGAAAATTTTTTATTGCCAAAGTGTGAAAATTTTATTGGAGTATACCCTGTTGACAGGGTACCTCTCAATTTGTGGGGAAGGTGCTGCTCTGCCATTATAAATCTGTCCAAAGCTGATCATCCTGGGAGTCACTTCATTGCCATCTACATAGACCGAGACAATGTATTGTGGTATTTCGATAGTTTTGCTTTATTACCACCAATCTACAATTCCCACCTTTTTGATTTTCTAAAAAAATGGATACGATGTGGCAAAATTAAATGCGTTCTCTCTCGCCCAATCCAAGATTTTGATTCGTTATTTTGCGGCTGGCACACTGCAGCATTCTGCCTATTTGTCAATTTTTACCCTAATTGTGACCCTCCCCTTTTTCACACCCTGTTTGATGGGAACACCCTACGTAGAAATGAGAGAATTGTTTCACATATAGTAAAAATTCTGTCTAAAAAAAAAAGCTCCCTACAGAGGGTAAAAATTACCCCACAGAGGGTAAAAATTACCCCTACAAGATGAGAAAATGAGCTATAAACTGGGAGAGGCAGAAGAAAAAAGTTCTGAGAGCCAGAGAAGAGAGCTTAGCCACAGAGGGTAAAAATTACCCCTACAAAATGAAAATGCCACAAAATTTATTTTAACATACATACATCATGAAATAATGGAATTACACAACAGGTTTTCAGAAAGGAATATCAATAATAAACTTTTTTGATGATGAGAGAAAGATGTATATTTCATTTTGTATTTGTCTATCACATATAAAACAGAGGGTTAGGAATTTATTTTAACATACATACATCTTGAAATAATGGAATTACACAACAGGTTTTCAGAAAGGAATATCAATAATAAACTTTTTTTGATGATGAGAGAAAGATGTATATTTCATTTTGTATTTGTCTATCACATATAAAACAGAGGGTTACACAGGAATTTATTTTAACATACATACATCATGAAATAATGGAATTACACAACAGGTTTTCAGAAATGAATATCAATAATAAACTTTTTTGATGATGAGAGAAAGATGTATATTTCATTTTGTATTTGTCCATCACATGTAAAAACAGAAGGTTACACAGGACTTTATTTTAACTGACATACATCATGAAATAATGGAATTACACAACAGGTTTTCAGAAAATAAGAAAGAGCTCTATTAATCTGATGTTTCTAAATATTGGAGCTGCAGCTTCTTTTTTTAGATCTGAATGACTTTTTGCATTCAGAGTCTTGAAATGTTTTCCAATTTGATATTTTTTCAAATTGAATGCCAAAAAGCAAATTGAATGTCAAAAAAGTGAGCAATTGGCGACATTTCTATTTAAATAGAATGTTCTGTCTCAACCTGACTGTCCAGACTTGACCTGTTCCCTCACATATCTCCCAATTCTTCCCGGATGAGCCACAGAGAAATTTGATATTTTTTCATATTCCTCTTTTTTGTTGGCTGTGCCAGTTTTTTCAAAAAAATTGAATGAATTTTCAAGTGAGAGTGATAATCTTCCCCACCCCTCTTTCATTGGATCTCATGTTCTATGAGAGATCTTCATATATATATATATATATATATATATGGAATGTTTTCCCAACTCATAGAATAATCTTCCCCACCCCCCTCATTTTATCTCTGCATATATATTTTTATATATTTTTAGACAGCAAAGCAATATGAGTCATTCCTAAACTAAATTAGGAGGTTCTGCCTTGTCCTAATTGCCAAGAAACTGACCTGACTCATGTTTCATTTCACACTTTCACAACTAAATGTGTTTTGTCTTGTTTCAGTCCATGTCACTAAAATCTGACAAAGTGTGAAAAGAAAGCTTTCATTTGTCATGAAAAAACAGTGCATTGCAAATTTTCCCTATAACTGAATATATTGATCTGCTTTTGACCTTTTCCCTTCTTATCAAAAGCCTGTCAAAGGAAATTATGCAAAGTTTTTTTCATGAATATTTGAAGAATTGGACAGAAGAGTCCTACAGGGTGTTCATTTTTCTGTATTTCATGGAAAAACAAGAAGACATATGTTCACAACTGAGTTTCTTTTGTTTCATTTAGCTGGAGGTGTGAATCCCAATCCACGTGCCATTTCTTGCAAACCCTCTGCAACTTCATCTAATTTATGGAGAGGAAAATTGACTCTCAGCACCTTGGTGTTGAAAGATTTATTGTTGTCATTGTACTGGAAATAAACAAAGGAAAAAGAAATGAATCATCATAGACAAATTATTAAAGTAAAATAATTTTACTTGTTCCTTGGACAGATAAAAAACTGGCCAAACAGCCAGACCCCCAGCTCTTTGAAGATGCCTCACTCCACTGATACCTATGACAACTTTTGGATTGTTGCTGATGGTCTTGTTCATTGGAGTAAAAGGCAAGCTGACAGACTGTGGTGTTACCTCACCATTTGCCAATGCTTCCACAAATTTTCGCATGGTCGAGAAGTTGGGGTAAATATACTGAAGGGGAAAATGGCACAATTTACCAACTGCATAGTTTTTTAATTAAGTTGAACTATTTTTCCCTTACCTCGTCCTCCCCGAAAAAATAACTGTCCCTGGTCGAATGATGCTCCATCCATTTGTCGATATCAATTTCGGCAGTTCTTACTGCCTTGGCTATGTTCCACTGACTTTGATCAAAAATTTGCATTTGCTTTTTCCTGGGCATATCAATCAGCTCAATCTTGTTGACAATCTGAGGTTCATCATAGCAATAGTTTGATTTGTTTTTTTGGTTTTTCTTGCTGCTTTTTTCAGATTTCGGTTTCTTTTTGATCGGCTCTTCTTCTTCATCATCTTCGCTCACCTCATCTTCAACATCAGTCTCAGTGTCTGACATGGCATGAGCAGAATCACCTTGCTCCCAGTCAGAGTCGCTGGTTTCAGCCAGAGACATTGTCTCATCTGAATCTTCCCCCTCCTCGTCCTCGTCCTCCGCAGCTACTAATTTATGTCCTTTGTCCTTATTTGCCTTTGAACTGCTCCTACCAACCTTCTTAATGGTCTTGTTCTGAGAAGAAGAGTTTTTGCACTTCTTAATGACCGTGGGCGGAGACCTTTTCGAACGCCCCTCTTTCGCCACTTTCTTGATTTTGATCTTGAGTTTGTTCTTCTCCTCGATCTCTGCTTTCTTTTTGCCATTCTTCAGAGATTTCAATGAGCCCATGTTTGAAGTCAGGAAAAAACCTTGTTCTTAAATTTAGACTAGCTGAAAGGTGTTAATAGATGAACTTGTCTGAGCAGACTGAGCTATAATTTTGGGGGACTCTCCAGTTTTGTAGGAATTTTTTTGCCTCCAGATATTGTTAAACAAAAGAGAAAGCCTACTTTCTTGGGGAAGTCATTGAGCACAGCTTGCATTAATCAATCTCTGCCAGAAAAATCAACTCAATTGTTTTGGAAAAGGTTTTTCAAATAAATAAAAGAGAAAGCTGACTTTTTTGGAAGCCATGGGGCTCAGTTTTGGATAAATCAATCTCTGTCAGAAAAATAAACTCATCTTCTTTTAAAAAAAGTCACCTGTCCATGCATTATGTCTTTTTTTCCTCCCCTCCCACAAGCTAGTTCTAATTAATGTATCTATGTTTGAAAAATAATGGAAAAAGGTCTAACCCCAGAGATTTTTCTTCAAAAAAGGAAATTAGACAAATCAATTTTGATGGATGAGCATGACCAGATGCTGACATCTTGCTTCCCAGGGACAAACTACTGTGAAAATAAAAGAAATCCAAATGGGTAATCTCTCATCTGTGGCTCCATGGAATGTCTTTCAGTTTTTTTTGAAATTAACCTTTGTGACAAAGGTATAATTGAAAAAAGTGTGCTGCTTTCTTTTCTTCCTTTTTTCTCCCTCTCACGCAGGTGGTGGGTGGGGGAAAATGTTGCATATAAATGAGAGTTATTGTGTGTGCAACAGCTATTATCATTTCACTTTCCAAGACAAAACATCTACAGGATTTTAACTGAAAGGTAAGTGGAAAAAACTTTTTGAAATTTTGATCTTAGCAACTTTAACTTTTTTTTTCCTAATATTTTCTCTCAACTTTCAGTTTTTCAGAATTTCTCTGCCTTCCATCCATCACAAGGAAAAAAAAACACCCCCAAACCTGATTAAGGATTACAACATCTACTGCTCCAGTCTCAAAGGTAAAGTTAAAACCTTTTGATCATTTCATATTTTGCAACTTCAACTTTTTTTCACATTTGCTTTTATGGCCTAGCCTTTTTCTGTTCAGAATGGAAACTCTCAATTTTCAGTTTTTTTTTTTAGTCAGACTAATCTTGTCATCACCTTCTTTTCAGAAGAATTTTCCCACCTCCTCACTTCCATCCATCAAAAGGAAAAAACTCTGTTTGAAGATTTTAACATCTATCACTGAGGTATGTGGGAAAAAAAAACTACTTTTGAAATTTTGATCTTGTCTCTCAACTAATGTTGACACCTGTTTTTTTCAGAACTTCTCTGCCTTCCATCCATCTCAAGGAAAAAACACCCCCAAACCTGTTTAAGGATTTCAATATCTACTGCTCCAGTCTCTAAGGTAAAGTTAAAACCTTTTGATCATTTCATATTTTGCAACTTCAACTTTTTTTCAAATTTGCTTTTATGGCCTAGCCTTTTTCTGATCAGGATGGAAAATAATTATGTCACCACCTCCTCCTTTTCAGAACTAAGTCCTAGCAAAATGAACAGCAAGATGTCGCAAAAGAAAGAATTTTACATTAAGAAGACAGCTGATCCTTTGAAAATCAGAGTGCTGGCAAAGAGAGCAAAAAGGGCAAGAAAGGAAGCACAGAAAGAGGGTGAGAGGATTTTGAGCGAAGCCAAGGGTTTGGAGGCCGGTCCAGCGGGATTCAAAAGAATCAATCTGGCACCTACCGTCAACCCTACCTCTATACCCAATCCTGAATTTATTTCAAACCGCTTCACCCACAGTTTCCTCCAGACCCGCGCCACAGGCCTATGCTCCAAATACTTGGAGGCCTGTGACATCACGGTTCCGGTTTTCCTCAGTTCCAAACCCCAATTTATTTGTACAGCCTTCACCCTCGTCCGCACCCCCGACCCCTATCACCAGCTCTAGCACTAGTCAATTTATCAGAAACTTGAGACTCGAGGCAGGTATGTCCGAAGCTGTGAAAAGGCGCCTTACAAAGCTCAGTTGTTGTCAAAAATACGATGTGGTGCCGATTTACAGCGGAGGCAAACTTGTTCGATTCGAGAGGTGGAACATTCCCATTCCCGAGGTGTTAACAGAAGCACAGCTCAGGCAAACCGCGCTACGATTGCCTCTGTCACGCCAAGAGGAAATGGCAGCCTATGGGCAAATTTCCTATTTGCTGGAGAGGGCATCTAAGTGGATGGGGAATCTGTTTCAGTTAACACCGCTGGAATTTGCGTTCAAAAGAGATGAAATGACTAGGGAAACGTTCAGGGTGACTTGTTTAACCGTGATGCAAGCTTTGGCTCTGGCCAACAACATTATGCACGGCGTAGACGTTCCTATGCCTTCAGTTTATCAACAGCCTGGTAACGGGTCAAACAACTCTGGAAGTACAGGATCAGGCTGAACGTTTCCCTAGTGCTGTGCGTGTGAGACCCTCATTTTATTTTTAAAAAATGTATATGTAAATAATAACAAAATGTGAATAAATTATGGTGTGTGTTTTTCTCACTAATATCTGCATGTGTGTAAAATTGAATTTATCTTTTTTCCGGTTTCTAGATAATTGATATTGAGAAAAAAGACAAGAGTGTCCATTCTGAGTGTCTGAGAGAGGGAGGGAGAAAAAAAGAAATGAAGAAATGTCATTTGTGCAACATTTCCTTTTCAAGAAAAAGAGCCCTGGACAGGCATTTATTATCTCATCAACACAGTGAAAGCACCACAAGCTCAAGTAAACAGAGATTTTTTTGCTCCTTTTGCTCTGATGGCTTTAGCAAAAGAAAAGATTTAAGGTTTCACGTGTCAACTGAACATGAGGATCTTTTAGTGTTTCGAAAAAAATCAGCTATCAATGATCGAGTTTGCATTTTTACAAAGGACCTGTCATCGGAAAAACAGACATTAGCTGATTTTTGCAACTCAAAAAAATCTCTGAAAGAAATTTTCAACCTGATAAAAACGGAATTGATGACACGAACCGTTTTCCGTGCCAGCATAGTCATATCTGCCAGCTACGAAATTTCTGACTTATCATCAGAGGGAGGCCCAGTCAAGAGCTCAGATAACGACACTTTTAGCCTTCGCAGCAAAGGATTGGTGTTCAATGAACTAGAAGGAGATAGGCGTATCCAGAGAAAAATCAGTCGATTGTTGCAAGGTGCCTTGGCCAGGGAAGAGGATCTTTTGACACGCGGGTCAGGTTGGCGTTTTGAAAATCTTGAGGCTTGTGACATCTTACTCTATGATGTTTGTTTTGTTGCAACCAAGCCCGGTTCAACGTGAAGATTGAAAGCCGACCGAGAGACAGAGAGAGTTGATGAGAAATTAGAGGAGAAAAAGGAGCACCTCCCAAGAAAAAAATATGAACTCTAACTCTGTCATTGTGCCTAAGTACTTGTTGAAGTGCAAGAGTGTGCATTGGCAAACCACATATGATGAGAAGAATTTCTTGTATTGTGTAATAAGACATTTATGGCCAGCCACTGTCAGCATCAAGCACTGTGACCACTTCCCAGACAAGTACATTAGAAAGTTTAATTTGAGTGGCATTAAATTCCCTTTAAATTTTAAGCAGATTAACAAGTTTGTCAAAAGAAACAATCACCTTCCGCTGACAATTCGAGTGTTCTTCGAAAGTGAGAGTGAAATTTGTGTATTGGACACTTTTTCAAACATAAGAGGGAGACAGAAAAAATATAAAAATGTTTTAAATGTTTTGTTAATTAAAAGTGACCGTGAACTTTTATCTTGCCAAGGCCAAGCAGGTGTGACAAGGTTCCATTCGCAGATGTCTTCATCTTTGAACGGTTTGAACCATGAGCATCATTTTTTTACCATCAAAAACATTAGGGGCTTTTTAAATGGACGAAAACAAAGCCTGAAGCAAGCTCCTTATCCACTCAATCATTACTATTGTGAAGTGTGTCTGATGAATTTTGTTTCTAAGGGTATTGTCATCTAGTGGGGGTAATTTTTACCCTCTGGGGTAATTGTGAAGGGTAGTCTTGCTAGTTTTGGGAGATGTTGCAAGGGCAGGCCACTTTCATTTTGAGGGAAATTGAGGCTCGACTCGAAAATAAATCACCCATTCAAAACTGTTTCCTCTGGGTAAATTTTACCCTCAGAGGGAAAAAATCATCCTCGCTAGATGACAATACCAATACCCTAAAGAGAAGAAAAATTCGCATCAAGAAATATGTCAGCAAGATAAACAAACAGTGGTGTACCCTCCCAAGGGAAGCGTTTTAAATTTTTCCAAACAAAGAAATGGCTTCAAAGCTCCTGTCGTTGGATTTGCAGATTTCGAGTGCTACATGGAAGAAGACTCGAGGCAAAAAGAAAAAGTATGCAGGAAATGCAACAAAAACTCATTAAAATGTGACTGTGAAAAATCTACAAGCCAAGTGTTGAACAAACACAAAGCATGTGGCTTTTCCATTTGTTTTGTAGATTCTGACAGTGACGTTTTTTACCAAGAGACCTACAGCGGTGACGATGCTGTCGAAGTGTTTTTATCGAAATTAAGCGGTTATGAAAGTATAGTCAACAATAGGAAACAACGCTTCCGGAGCACTGGTCAAATCAAGGCTTCAAACGTGCAATGGCGAAAATACCGAGAAGCTACCCATTGCCACATTTGCGAGAAAAAATTCGATGATCATTCGCGTTTGTACAGGAAAGTGGTGGATCACGATCACGTGTCGGGAGGAAACATTCAAGCTGCTCATGCTATTTGCAACCTACATCGACAAGGGCCGTATCTAACTCCCATTTATTTCCACAATGGTCAGGGGTAAGAATTTTAGCAGGAAGAATACTTTTTCGAATGGAGAATGGAAAAAAGGTGTTAATTGATGTGTGATTTTTTTTCTTTTTTAGATACGACATTCATCTGATAATAGAAAAAATGGGGCGCGCTACACGAGTAATGGCTAGAAACCAGGAAAAATATCGCACTGTCACCATAGGCCGTTTTCAAATCAGAGACTCTTTGGAGCACATATCGTCCAGTCTCGACTCGTTAATGACAGATTTATGTCAGGATAAATCATTCACCTTTCCCATCCTCCGCCAGTTCCAGCCGTATGTCAAATTACCATTGAGGAAAAAATCTCGCGGATTGAAACTTTTAAAAAGGAAAGGAGTGTATGCCTATGAGCATTTTACATCATATGAGTCGTTGAAAGTGAGCGAGTTTCCTTCAAGAGAGGCATTTTATTCGAGGTTAAATGAGACTCATATCTCCGCTGAAGACCACAAACACGGGAAAGATGTGTTCAAATTTTTCGGCTGTAAAACAATGGAGGATTACATGAACTTGTATTGCGCCTTAGACGTCATTTTGCTGGCTGAAATTTTCACTAGGTACAGAGAAATGGTCATTCAACACTTTAAGCTGGATCCTGTTTATTATCTGGGTGAGTATTTCTCTTCCGAAGTGCAAAAAAAAAAATTCCTTATTCCCAAATCATCCTTTTTTCTCTTGGAAAATTAATTACAGGAATACCGGGCTTATCGTTCGATGTTATGCTCCGGATGTTTTACGAGGATGAGAGAGGGAGTAGCGAGAAACGTCTTGACAGCAAACCGCCCGGCTCTCTAGATTTGTTTGATCAGCCTGAAATGGAACAGTTCTTCACCAAAGGTGTAAGAGGCGGGCAAAGTTTTATTGCCACAAGACATGCGAGGGGAAGCGACGATCCGAAATCTCCAGGCGATCATTTACTCTATGTTGATGGTAAATTTTTTTTTTTTTCCATTTTCCTCCTTCAAGACAAACTATGGGACTAAATCAATTAAACAGAGTTTAATTTTTTCCCTCCGTTCTTTACAGCCAATAATCTCTACGGTAGCATGGAAACATTTAAATTACCCGTAGGAGATTTCGAGTGGATCGAGAAGGACGAGCTGAGAACATGGTCTGCCAAAGATATTTTAAATTTACCAACACAGAGCGAGACTGGCTACGCTTTCGAGGTGGACCTTTTCTACCCAGCAAAGTATCACAAAAGGGATGATCAATTTCCTCTGGCCCCGTACACCGGTACAGTAGGCTTTGAGGATCTATCGCCATTCAACAGGAAACTTTTGAGAAAGCACGCTTATCGAGATTACAAGAAGCGTAGATATTCTTCAAGGAAATTGCTGGCCACATTTTACACGAGACGCAAATATGTGGTTCTGTTGGATAACCTCAAATATTATCTCGAACGTGGACTCGAGCTGATCAGGATCAGGAGAGCGATCAAATTCACCCAGAAGGATTTTCTAAAGAACTTTATCACCAAGATTACAAAATTGAGGTCGGAGGCGAAGACAGATTTCGAATTGCGACTGTTTAAACTTTTTGCAAATGCGACCTTCGGCAAATTCATAGGTAAACATGAAAAAGAAAGTTGCATGATTTTTGTAAAGATGTTGACTTAATGATTTTCTCCTCTTTTTTTCAGAAAACGCCAGAAATTACATCGAGATTGTTTTGTGTGATGATGAGAAAAGTTTAAGAAAAGCATGCATAGGTCAGCACGTATCCAATTTTAAAATCATCAACCAGGATCTGGTAGCAGTCATGAAGAAGCCCAACTCGATTGAAATGAAAAAACCGTTAGCTGTTGGATTTGCCATTTTGGAATTGAGCAAACTTTTTATGTATCAATCCTACGACAAGTTTAAAGAGCATTTCGGTCGGAAAAATTTAAAATTATGTTTCTCAGACACAGACTCCTTTTTATTTAGTGTCAAATGTGACAATTTGATAGAACAATTAAAGTCAATTGAGCACATGTTTGATTTTTCAAAATACGAAAATGATCACGAATTGTACGACAACAGCAGAGCCAACCACCTGTTTTACTTTAAAGATGAAATGAAAGGAAAAGCCGCAATTACGGAATTTATTGGACTGAGACCGAAATGTTATAGTATGACAGTCAAAAATTTAAAAACAAAAAAAATTTCGACCAAGAAAATTTGCAAAGGCCTCAAAAAGAGCAGCATCAATAATCAATTGTCCTTTGCCGATTACGAGGAATGCTTGAATAGTGCAAGTTTGATATATAAATCTTTCAACCATTTAAAGTCAAAAAACCATCGGATTGGCACCACTTACCAACGGAAAATTGCTCTCTCAGCCATGGACTCGAAGCGATATGTGCTGCCTTGTGGAAAGTGCACGTTAGCTTTGGGAAGTAGTCAAATTAAAAAATGTCATTTACATCCATGTAAGAAAATACAGTAAATCTCGTAGTTGGGGAAAAAAATTAATGCAATGTCAGGATTCGATACGCGTTTCAATATTCCCTCGAACTTGATGGTGGTAGGTCCAACCTCTTGCGGAAAAACATCATGGTTGAAAAAATTGGTCAAAGACAAAGACGTGTTCTTCTCACCCACGCCTCGATGCATGCTACTATTTTTCAAAGAGTCTCAGCAAGCGTACGATGAGATGGAGAGACGGATGAATGCAAACCAGGAGGATAGATCCTTTTATAAATTCGCATCCGTGCCGAACTCCGTTGAGGAAATGAAGGACATACTGGAGATGTTCCCGAAAAATCTACCCAAAATAGTGGTATTTGATGATTACTTAGACGAAGTCGGGCAGGTGTTGAAGCATTTTTTCACGGTTCTGACACACCATTACAACTGTTTTACCGTGTTCTTATGTCAGAGCTTGTTTGGCGCCAAAAGCGAGCTCAGAACGCTCAGCATCAACTCGCAATACATGATTTTATTTAACAACCCCAGAGATAAAAGCGCCGTATCTCATCTTGCAAAACAAGTGTTTCCCGGGAACGGGCACTTGTTAAATGAAGCGTATCGGACGGCAACCAAGGAAAAGCCATACGGATACATTTTGCTAGATTTTCATCAGCGACAGAACGATCTAGTCAGGTTGAGGAGTCATATTTTCCCCGACGAACGGCCCATGAGAGCATATAATACCTCCATTTAAGGAGAGACTGTGAACGGACAGTTTGGTAAATGAGGGCGAGATCGTTGGAGAAGGCAGTTTCTCTTTATACTGCCGTAAAACACTTGAAAAGTCACGATTGTTCAAATTTCATTCGCCATTTGAATGATGAAGGCGTTGAAATTTTATGTCAAATAATTCATTACGTGTTAAACGGTGAGCTCAGACTCGGCAATCACGTGAGGGGAAGATTAAGAAGTAAAATCAGAAACTATTTGTCCGACTTTAAAAGGCTATCAAACTACCCTCGCAATAAAACGGACATTGTAAAAAAAAGAAAAGTTTTGCAAAGAGGAGGGATTGTGGGCGTGTTGACGGCTATTGCTAGCGCAGTTATACCAATCTTGACTCAACTTTTGACGAGATGAGGAAGCTCAGGGAGGGGGTTTCCAGCATGTTTCTGGTGCCTCGCAGCATTTACTTTTCAATTCGAAAAAATTTGTCCGATGGTGATAAACTGGAAAAGCTAAATCAATTAAATACCGGTTCAAATTACATAGAAAATGCTATTCAGTACAATAAACACAAATCCTACAAATCACCAACGGTCAGTGAGACTGTCACTACTTTCAACAAAACCCTAAACTCTTCTATTAATTCCAACGAGGATTCGGCCCTGACGAATGAGGGAGGTCTAGACAGCGCTTTGGCACACGATGAACAAGCTCCTTTGACGGACACGGCGGCAACTTCATCTCCCATCGTGTCGGGAAATGAACCGAGTCAACTTGCGCCGATTGATGAGGGAATTAACGAGCTAACTCAACCGCTACCTCCGCCGCCGCCGCCGCCGCTGCTGCACCTGCAGCAGCATCGGACAATTTTGCAAAATGAGCCTGAAGTACAGCCTACAATCGCAGATGCAAACCCATCCTCATCTCAAGTCTCATTGACACCCGAATCTTATCAGGACATTTACATCCGTACAAAGCAAAAAATCTTTAGCTCGCTGAGCAAGCTTGACGAGAATCATAAACTAGCGTGTCCCTTTTGTCCGAACAAATCCTTCAGTCGATTCTCTTTTTTTGACAAGCATATGCATTTGAAGCACGGTTACGAATTAAGTCCGAACGAGAGGCGATTGGCGGAACAAACTTTGAAAAAAGCCCCCAGGAAAAAAACATTCAAACCGAGGCAAAAGGACTCGATGAAGAAAAAAAAAAAAGGAAACGATGATCAGAGTCAATCTCCAGCGGACTCGTCCAAGTCAGGACCGACTAGGAAAAAAATTTCCGTGGACGAAGCGTTTCTTAAAGAACACGAACTGGAAATGAGGGCTTCCTTACCAACAAACGGCGCAAGTTCTATTGACGCTCAAGCTGAGCAGTCGAAAGAAATGCTGATTGAGGGAGAGAATAATTTGCAATCACAACCGGCGGTGAGCTTAATCGATCGTAAAAGGAAAAGGAGGGAAATGGGGTCTGAGAATTCCCAGGGAACGGTAAGGAAACGGAAAAAGATGGGCAATTTGCAGCCTCTCGCTCTGTCTGGAAAATTAATGGAAAAACCGCCGAAAAAATATGCCCGATTAAGACCTATGATAAGTCTCATTAGTCGTAAGAGAAAAAATACAGATTCTGAAGACTGGTTGGAAAACGAGAGGAGGAAGAAGAAACGAAGGATAAGTCCTTCGGGTAACTCATCGTCGATGGTAATTAATGGGAATAATGGCGCCAAGGTTAGAGACCGAAGGAAAAAAAAAATGAAAAAGAACTCGCCCGTAAACATCGGTGTAGATCTTTTGAAAGATGAGAAACTGTTGCGAAAGAGACCTCGAGTTGAGCTCGGAAAATTAGATATCAGCGAAGGTCCTGTAAATGCGACGAGTCTTGATGGGAAGAAGCCGCAGTCATCAGAAACGGACGTGCCGAAACCGGGAAAGAAGACTCCGGTCAAAATAAATGTGGAACATTTGAAGGATAGGAAACTGCTAAGAATGAAACCGCGAGTTGAGCTTAAGAAATTAGGTATCAGGAAAAGTCCGATGAATGTCCTCAAACTTGATGGGAAGAAAACTTTAGCAGAGAGGAATCTGTTGAAAACTAACATGCCGGTTAAAATAGATGTAGAACTTTTGAAGGATGAGAAACTTTTTCGAATGAAACCGCAAGTTGCACTTGAGAAATTAGTCGTTGATAAAAAACCGCAAAATATCGCGCAATCAAAGGAGAAAAAGAAACCGCCTATTAAGATAAGTTCAGAGCTGTTGAAAGATCGGAAACTTTTTCTAACCAAACCTCAGGTTAGGCTAGAAAAATTGAACATTGTCGAGGGCCCCTCAAGTCGAAACGTAAAACCTTTGAGGAAGAAACTGTCGAAAAGGAAACCACCCGTAAAAATCGGTTTGGAACTTTTAAAAGACAAGAAACTTTTTCAAAGGGAACCGCGAGTTATGCTTGGAGCACTAGATGTTGATGAAATTCCGCAACCCGCTCGCTTAGTGAGAAACCCTATGTACAGAAAATCATTAACTGTTAAAACGAAAAAGCCGCGCCTGGTAAAAAATCCTTTGTTTAGAAAATATCCTAAGCTGACGAGAAAGAAATAAATAAATAAGGAACATGAGAGAAACTTTTGATTAGAATTTACCATCTAGATTGAACTAAGCCTTTTTCTTCTGTCTGTGAAAAACCCTGACTGCATCGAGCTGAATGTAGACCGAATTCATCTCAATGCAGACAGAATTCATCTCGATGTAGACTGAAATCATCTCGATGTAGACCGAATTCATCTCGATGTAAACCGAATTCATCTCGATGCAAGCCGAATTCATCTCAATGTAGACCGAATTCATCTCGATGTGAACCGAATTCATCTCAATGTAGACTGAAAGCATCTCAATGTAATTTACATTGAGGTGAAATGAGATGCTTTGAGGCTGAAAGCATCTCAATGTAATTTACATTGAGGTGAAATGAGATGCTTTGAGCTGCATTCAGATGCCATTTCAATTGCAACAAGCTGCTTTCCATCTGCAATGAGATGAAAACAGATGCATTTGAGATGATTTGAGCTGCTTTCAGATGCTTTCAGGCTGAAAGCATCTCATTTGAGCTTCATGCTACCCGGTTTCTATACAGGCGTTAGTTGCCTCACCATGACCTTGATGTACTTCAAGGCAGGATTTATTTGCACATTTATTTGGCACAACTTTTGTGCCAGTACTACATAAACAATGGGTGTGTAAATAGTGAACTTGACATAGAGACTACTATAGGCACACAAAACTTGCACTCATATATGTGAAAACATAGGGTCCACTATTTGCACACCTCACTTTCACACCAAATGTGAACTTCAGACAAATCGTTCAAAAACAGGGTTTTATGTGGGAAACCTGAAATTACTATCAGGCTTACATACTATTGGCAGAGGAAATAAATAAATACTCTATAATGGGTTTTGCTTACATGGATTTTTACATATTGAACCAAATCGAGATTAGGATGCTCTGGTGAACTTACTTCCCAGACTCCAGATGAGCAGGAGAAATCCGATAAACAAAAATCTCTCTTCTAAGGTCTTCTGGTGAAACAATGGGCAGCCTCTGGATGTCCTGAGTGAACCTGAGTGGAGAGG
>CBDDTI010000097.1:0-4949 GCA_965233585.1 bacterium | reverse complement strand
GATAATGGAGATAAACACATCAAAGCCTTTGGATACATCTTGGTGCAGTGAAAAGAGCGGACCCAACGCCTTTAAAGCGAAACATCGTCTGCTGTTTAGTTAACTGCCGATTAGTCTAGTGTGTAGATTTTCTGAGCAAAGAAGTGCTGTAAAACAAAGAAAACATGGTGGTGGGTAGTCTGAATTTCAGGTGGTGGGATTAAACAGTATTTCTGAATTATTTTATTGTGTTTTGTATCAGTTGTTGAGTAAACTTGGGATATCTGGGAGAACGTAATCTCATACGTAATAACTACAATTAGCTGGGCTGCACACAGAAGTATCAAAAGCAACTCCCCGAATGAACGTACAGCCTATTCTTTCTAAAAGAATGGGAAAAGATTGCCATGCAGTATTTGTGTTTACAAAGAAAGAAAATTTCTTCATTCTTGGGATGAATTATTCTAAAATATTCCACGACAAGAAAACGTTGATCAAGATGGTCATTAGAAGATGACAACAACCAGTTTGAAAGTAAATTGCAAACAATGATCTTTCCATTCTATTCAGCTACGGTTCGATCAGTCGATTAGGAAACATTTGTCTTATAATGCAACAAATAGATGAGGGAGGCGCCAGCTATAATCGAGTTAATTTATTCTCGAGAAGCTGAAACTCGTTGAATACGGGTTATAAGCCATAGAATATACGTATGGTTCCTTAAGAAGCGTGTCTCGACGATCTGCAAAAGTAATTCCGTGCCTGAGAGGTCTGGGAGCTAATGCCTGGTCATCGATGTTTCCTTGGTAGCTAATATTAGACTCACTCTAGTGTGGTTGCCTCGGTGTCGCAGTGGTTAGAGCAGTGTTAAGAGACAATCACCCATATAGCTCTCATACCAAAACTAGTCCCTCTTAAGTTATAATTCTTTGTTTATTTATTTGCTGTTCTTTACAAAACAACAAAATGAAAAGGCCACTTTCTGCGTATCTGAGAGAACGTGAGCTACGAGGGCCAGTTCAAATCTTGACGCTTTCTTACTTATTCTGTTTGGCATATCTCTGACAGTGATAGACAAAACTGAATGAATCTTAAGTCTTAAGATTAATAGATTGAATGTAAAGTATCCTTGGATTTGTTGTCACCACCGCTTAAAGACTGTTTTGCTATTTAGGCTGCAAACGTTTGTTCGTTCGCATTGTTTTCGGGCGTTCCTTTGCTTTGCGCTCGTTTGGCTTGACATGTATATATTGCCAGCGGTTGAACGCTTGTCCATCAAAGTGAGGGACCCGGTTCTTGTTAGGTTCGCCATGTTGAATTACAGTTGTTGTGTGTGATTTTAAAATCCACCCAAATCGAACTCTTTCGAAACAATCGGAGGATTCCCCGATATCTAACGAATTAAGACGAAATCCGATAGAAGATGGAGTAATTTCAGGTTTTAGTGGACAAAAATCTGTACCAGAGTAATTTTAATTATTTTACAGTCATTTTTACATTTTTTAAAGCTAAATACATAAATAATTGCCTGAGATAACAGCGAAAAATAATTTCCCACGGGAACGAGAGAAAATAAATTTCAAAGTTCAGTGATTTTGTGGAAACACAGGCAAAATTTCATCATCAGTTTCATTTCACCAGAACTTTGAAGTGTTTCATACGAAGTTCAACATTCGTTTTCGACGTTTGGTGTTGCTAGAAATGAATTGTTTTTAGAAGATAATTAAAAGAGCCCTACAGATGCAAATAATCTTGGTACAAGGTTTCTGTCCACTTGTTACTCCAACGTCTGGCGCATTCCGTCTTTAAAACACTGGCAACGAGGGTGGGACTGAGTAACTAACGAAAAATTACGGTAGTTGATATTGAAATTCAAGGTGTAGCTCCGTTCGATTGCAAAGGTAGTTCGTCTGCACTGCGCTCACTTTGTAAGAAACGGCTTTAATCGTTTTAATACTTTCTTGTGCCCAGCGGAGTGGTGAAAGATGCGCCAAAGAAGGCTTTGTTACTTCAAACGGCGGGATTAGAGGTTCAGGAGTTGGGCGCAATTCTAAATAGGGAGTTTAAGAGCAAACCAAGACGGCGACGGCAACGAGAACGTGAGCATAACAATGGTGCTGCACGTGCGTTTCGAATCGCTGTACATTTCTTTGCCTTTCGCTGCAAAACAGCAACTTAACTGAATAACAAAGTCGTACGCATTTTAGAGAGCGTGCGCTGCAATGACTAATTTTTCTACCTTTCGTTCGAATTGAACGCTGTTTTTACATATTTAGGGTAAGCAGATTACAAGACCAACCGGGAACTGAACAGATATACGCAGTTGCGACACTCGAGGGTAAAGCATAACTACTATTTTTGCAAGGCGTCGTCCTCGGTGTTGCCGTCTTCGTTGCTAAAACTCCCTAATGATCCAGGCTCGAGAGAAGAATTTGAAGAGGATACGCGGCTATTGATTTCTAGAAAGCGCCGGTACGTATTCTGAACGTAGATTTTGTCACCAAGCTTAATGAAGCGTATGAGCGACATGTATTCCAGGTATTCAGGAGCATGGCTCAACAAGAGGCAGAAGGAGTTACCCCATTGATAGCTAGGCTCAGGAGGCAAGCACAGAACTGTAATTTTGCAAACCCAGATGGTTGACATCAGAGATCAAGTTATTGAAAAACGTCTATCATCGAACTTGATAAGTGTTTGACAGTTCTCTCTCAATCTCGCTTTTCACGATTGTGGCATTTACCGACGTCCCAGCGAGAGCGAAACTTGACGTAAGCTTCTTTGAAGTTACACGAGGCTGCACGTCTCTTTATCACGATTGCGCCATGATTGCGTGATTAGTAATGACGTAGAAAGCTGGGTTCAAAGGAGTATGGTTCGAGGAGTTTCCGCCATTAAGGTGATTCCTCAGAAATAAAAGTTACCGATGAATTTTTTTGAAACTTTCCCTAAATGTTCTCTACCAAGCACTGTTTCGAAAAATGCAATAAAAATGATAGGTCACCGTTCTCGTTTAAGAGATGTGGTGGGCCAATCTTACCTCATTTTTGCCTGTACTCGTGCTAATCACGCGCGTTATTCATCGGTCCACGTTACATTATGCGATGGCTCGAAACATAGTTTATCAAAGTAATACTCGAAAAAAAACTTGACAGGTAGAAAGTGTAGAGCATATAGAACAATATCATATAAAATTTCTGGAAACATCACGCTATTTGAAACGACGTAAGCGTAAAGCGTTCGTAGAGTCGTTAATTTTGCGGTGATAGTTTGCATCACAGAGTAACGGTTTCGTGCACGCTTTCGCCTATATATTTTTTTCCTCCCGATAAATTTTTTTAGTTTTCTTTTAAATTAAGGAGGACAATATGCACACTATTATTATGCAATAAAAAATATAGGTCACCATGCTCGTTTAAAAGAAAACGAACATTTATTGCGCTATCGGGCTTAGCTTGTGGGAAATTTCTTTCGTTGTGTACGTGCACGCGCTAATTTGCACGCGCTAATGACGCAAAAATCGTGCGCAGTAGGGATGCGCAATGCAATACTGAGGAATCACCTTAACAAAAATGGTGATGTGCGTCAGAAAAACGTTGGAAGGTAAAATATTTAGGCTCTGAAAAACAATTCTAATGACAGACATAATTTACACAATGTGTAAAGGATTCAGCTCGAAGGATTTGTCAACGGAAAGAGCTAGGTTAAAAAAAATGGCCAGTGAAACCCTCGAATTCGATTGAATGATACGGTGCATTGGTTTGCCGGTAAGCCAAGGACTTTAATTCAATGATTTATTGTTCTAAAACATACAAGGGCTATATATTGCTGAACCTCTATCGAAGACAAATAGGGTGGGAATGAAAGAAAGTAAATTCTTCCAGCAATTGTAAGCAAATCCTTGCTAAAGATTAAATCTAGGATAACAAATTCAAACAAAATTCTTTATTCTAATTTAAATTTAGCTTAAACCATCCCCACAAAATGTTTCGTTTCCCATCGCCCGACCGACCCATTTTTTTGGAAAAGTAAAAAAAAAAAAAAATTGAGAATCACTTGTAAAGAAGCAAGTACTTTAGCTTACAAGCACACATCCTCGGAAACCCAGGGGCTTCTAGCCGGGACGATGCGATATTTTTGAGCGAGAGATATTTTCGGGCGATAGTTTACTTTAAGTGCTGAATAGCCCCTGGGAACTTATTCTTACCGAACCAGTTCCAGAAGTGGTCGAATTCCGTCCTCTGATTGGGCAGAAAAATATTTTTCTGCTCAATCAGCGAGGAGCTCTAGCCAGGTAACTCTGTCGACTTCTTACACGAAGCAGTTTTCTTCATTCATCGACCTACTTGCTTGGCCCATACAACGTAACGGGAAGGTTGTCGTAGAGAACTTCAGAAAAAAATATTCAACGAAGCCGAGGAAATCGCAAGCCTTAACATGGGGGCTTGGAACCAATATTCTCGGCGGATTTATCGAAAGTATTTATCGTAAATTTTTATAGCTAATGTACGCGATTTCTACACTGTTGCTTTTGCTTGCGGGGAAAGCTAGTCGAGTACCCAAGTTCTTATTTCTCCTCGATCGTGGAGTAACTTCTGAAACTTTGCACGATATGCAAATCGCCGTTGCACGGGCCACGCAACTATGTCGACCCAACGTGGGAACGATCGGCTAATTACGGTGCACGCACCTTTTCTTGTTCTTGCTATCGCGCGAAACCAAAAATCCCTTAGCAACATGACTATCAACTGTACGTGTTGGGCGTAAATTTGAGAATAACCTCCAAACGGCCGTTAAAGAAAGCTTGGCTTTATTTCCCGTAGATGAATTGAAAGCGGAACAGAGGCTTATTATCAAGAAAATAGTAGCGAGGAGAGATGTTTTCGGGCAATTGCCGACAGGTTACGGTAAAAGTTTAACCTTTCAACTGTTGCCTGGCGTATTAAGTTCCTTAAAGGCTGAAGACTATGATT
>CBDDTI010000096.1:0-14154 GCA_965233585.1 bacterium | reverse complement strand
CGACGCAGCGGTGCAGCAAGACGTCTAAATTCTGACAAATGAGCTCTTATCTTTTTTGAAGACGTGTTCGTACTTTGCCATGTATGGGCAAGTCACCGTTCAACACGTAATGTAATATACGACAAAGCAATTCAACTCTGCGATCGTCCAAATGACTTAAAAAATTGGCACAATCCTGATGTTTTAATTTTTTTATTACATAAAAAAGTGAACTAGCTTTTCCTAATGTTTTAGACATTTTGACAGTTACAATTTTTTATTTTTCTTAAATAGATATGAAAATCCTTTAAACGGTAACGTAAGCTTTCATCAGTCCCTCGTACGGAAAAATGTTGCTTCGAATTCTGACTTTATCGTCTTGTTGTTGATGGAAATCTAGAAGGAGATATCCGTGACTTCGACCGTTAACAGCTTCCCTGTATGCTTTATTTAAAATTCCGACTCGTCCGGGGAAAATTTGTTTAGCCAAATGCGCAACCGCACTTCTGTCCCGAGGATTGTTAAAAAGAACCATATATTTAGTGTTTATGCTTAATGTCCGCAAATCACCTTTTTTATCAAATAAATTTTGACACAGAAAAACGGTGAAACAATTGTAGTGATGAGTCAAAACCGTAAAAAAATGTTTTAATATTTGTCCAACATCGTCTATATAATCATCAAAAACAACTAATTTGGGCATTTTTCTTGGATATGATTCCAAAATATCTTTTAGTTCTTCAATCGAATTTGGAATACTTTTAAATTTACGAAATGTTGGAAAACGAGAGTTTGAACGTTTGTCTCGATTCATATTATCTTCCATGTATTCATAAGCTTTTTGTGGTTCTTTGTAGAACAACAACATTGTTTCTGGCGGAGTTGCAAAATATTCATGCCTACCAACCACTAAATGTTTAAGCCACGTTGTTTTTCCACTCGATGTTGGGCCAACAATTAACATGTTGGAAGGAATACTGAACCTTAAATCAAAACCATCCATTTTGTTAGTTTTTGAAAAATATTTAAAAATTTTTTCTTAAATAAAAGTAACAATATGTTTTATTCATTTACAAATAGGGCATTTAGATGATTTGTTGTTGACAATAAGACAATTTCCTAGTGATAAAGTGTGATATCCGCAATTCAAAATGTGTCTTTTGGAATCCATTGCTGATAACGCAATCTTTCTTTGAAAACATGTCCGAATTTTATGATTCTTTGATCTTAAGTTTTTGAAAGATTTGTAAATTAGAACAGCACGTTTTAGACATTTTTTGTAATCGTTATAGGTTAATTGCTTTTTTATGCTAGATTTTTTTAAACCTTTGCAAATTTTCTTTTCTTCTGTTTTGTTTTTGTCTGAAAAATCAGTAATTTTCATAGAATAACATTTTGGATGTAAGCCTATAAAGTGAGTAATAGCAGCTCTGCCTTTTAGTTCGTCTTTGAAATAAAAAAGCTGATTGGCTCTACTGTCATCGAAAAGAGGATGTTGTTTGGGGTACTTTGAAAAATCAAATATGTGCTCCAATTTTTTCATTTCCCTTTCCAAGTTGTTGCATCTTACTTTTAAAAGAAAAGAATCCGTGTCTGAGAAACATAAAGACACATTTTTTTCGCCAAAATGTTGTTGAATCGTGTCATAATACGATCTGTACATAAACAACTAGGACAATTCCAAAATAGAAAATCCAACAGCTAAAGGCTTCCTGAGCTCTATTATTGCCGGCTTCTTGTTGACAGCCACCAAGTTTTCATTGATGATTTGAAAACTGTTGATGTGTTGACCAAGACTGGCTTTCCTTAAGCTCTGTTCATCACCACAAAGGACCACTTCAGAGTAATTTCGAACATTTTCTGAAATGCAAAATAAGATTTATTTAATAAAGAAAATTGATTATGTGCGCAATCACCTCAGCTAACTAGCCGTCCCATATCACATTTCATTTTCCTCTGTAATTAGCAATGTACTATAATTTACTTCAATTTGAAATCATTCCTTTTTTAAAGCCCGACATAAACGGACATCAAAAATTCCAACAAAATAAACACTAAGTCAAAATGGATAAAAAAGATCAGGAAAAGAGCAAAGCTTTTTGGTTAAAAGTAATAGAATTAGCCCAGGAGGAGGCAACTTCAAGTCCGACTTCTGGCAGTAGCTCTACCGGGGCTGCGGCTGGGGGAGCATGGTCATCTACAAAAACTGAGGGAGCATGGTCATCTTCTGGGGCTGCGGGTGGAGGATCATGGGCATCTTCCGAGCGTCCCGTGGCACCTGCTTGGCCATCACGGACTCCATACAAGTCCGTCCCACAAAAATCAGGGTCGGAGTCGTGGAAGAGCGCATCTACTGCCGGGGTCGGGGGCGGAGGAGCATGGTCATCCACTAAAACCGGAGGAGCATGGTCATCTTCTGCGGCCTTGGGTGGGGAATCATGGTCATCTTCCGAACGTCCCGTGGCACCTGCTTGGCCATCACGGACCCCGTACAAGTCCGTCCCACAAAAATCAGAGCGGGAGTCGTGGAAGAGTGCATCTACTGTCGGAGCCGGGAGTGGGGGAGCATGGTCATCCACTAAAACCAGAGGAGCATGGTCATCTTCTGGGGCTGTGGGCGGAGGAGCATGGTCATCTGCTAAAAATGAGGGGGCATGGTCATCCACTAAAACTGCGGGAGCATGGTCATCTTCTGCGGCCTTGGGTGGGGGATCATGGGCATCTTCCGAACGTCCCGTGGCACCTGCTTGGCCATCACGGACCCCGTACAAATCCGTCCCACAAAAATCAGGGTCGGAGTCGTGGAAGAGTGCATCTACTACCGGGGCTGGGGGCGGGGGAGCATGGTCATCCACTAAAACCGGAGGAGCATGGACATCTTCTGGGGCTGTGGGCGGAGGAGCATGGTCATCAGCTAAAACTGAGGGGGCATGGTCATCTACTAAAACTGGAGGAGCATGGTCATCTTCTGCGGCTTTGGGTGGAGAATCATGGGCATCTTCCGAGCGACCCGTAGCACCTGCTTGGCCATCACGAACCCCGTACAAATCCGTCCCACAAAGGCCGGAGTCAGAGTCACGAAAGCAGACCTCTCATCGCGTGTCATTTGATTTGTCTTCACAATCAACACAAAAATCTAAACCACAACCCTATACTCACGTGGAACCTTCACCAACACCAGAAGTGCGTCAAGTAACGGCATTTCCATCAGTGTGGTCTCCGTCTACAGCTCGAAAAGTTACAAAAAAAAATTAAAATTTAAATTTGATCATTTTTCTTTTTCTTTTTGATTACAAAATAAACACATCATTTTATAAAAATTGATTTTTCAAAAGTTTGCGTACTTGATTAATTCATTTTGCGAATTTTTAATTTAATATTGATTTAATATTATGAATATTTATGAGATAATTTGCTAATTAATATGTGAAGGTTTGGAGATTCATTTTCTAAAATTGACAAAACCATGCGGGAAAATTCAAAACAAATTTAGAGAAGGAAGAGGAGAAGGAGAAGGAAAAGGAAAATGGACAAGGTAAAGTTAGGAAGGATGAGGAGGGGGAAATACGAGGTGTTGAGGGCGAAATGGACGGAAGAGGAGGAGGAGGAGAAGTTCAAGCTGCTGCCGGACCCGCCATTGAGCGAGACACCGCCGCGTCCACCACTGATGTGGGGCGGTGGCCGTCTTAGACGGCTTGCCAGAGGCTTGATCATGATGATCAGGACGGCCGCCGCCTCCGTCGCCGACTTTGTCGCCGGTCGTCCGGACGTCATCCCCACCGACGTCATCCCCGCCAACGTCATCCCCACCGACGTCAGCCCCGCTGACGTCATCCCCGCAGACGTCAGCCCCTCCAACGAAGCCGATGTTTCTGAAGATGACGATTTTGATGAGGCTAAGTGTGTGGTTGGTGCCGGCAGGACGTACTGCCGCAACTGTCGCCGGTACCACCACGCACTTGTGCCTCAAAATTAAAGAAAAAATACAAAAAATGACCCCAAATTCGTTTGAGTATTTAACAAATTCATTTTTTACAGAAAAATGGACTGCGTCAAATTACGCTTTTGCGTCTTTTACAATCTCAACATCATTAAATTATCTTATCTCAAAACTTACCAATAAATTTTCCAAAAGTAGAGTTGGCAAAAAGTTTAAAAAGCCGGAGTTCAAAGTCATTGCGAGCATTTGATCGCAGCTTTGTGACCTTTTCGATGAACTCCTTCAAAAAAGCTTTTTGTCGAAACTTCATGACTCTTCTTATCTTCAGCAACTTCATGCCCTTTTTCAAGTAGTACTGCAGGTTTTCCAGATGCACCACGTACTTTTTTCGGTCATAAAAAGTGCTCAACAATTTCTTGCTCCGGTATCTTTTGTTCCTATAATCTCGAGGACAGTGATGTTTCAGTAAACGGCGATTGTAAGGAGATAGATGTTTAAAAGAAACCGTGTCTGTATACGGAGCCAGCGGAAATTGATCGTGTGCCTGAAAATGATATCATGTAACTTGTCAAAACAATAAATAACGTATCACAACAAAGATCGGATTTACCTGGTGAAGATGAGAAGGATAATGCAAATCAACTTCGAACGCATATCCAGTATCGTCTTGCGAAGGAATGTTGATAATATCTTCGGCAGTCCAATTTTTAAATTCTGTTTTTGAAACCCATTGGAAATCAGAAACTGGTAATTTTAAAGTTTCCATACTCCCGTATAAGTTGTTGGCTGAAAAATTGTATGGATCATAACAAAAATGATTTCATCAGATAATACAGTATAAAATTACCATCAATGTATAACAAGTGATCGCCGCTTTTTCTAGGATTGCTATTCCCTTTGGCATAACGCTGAGCGATAAAACTTTGCCCACCTCTGATACCCTTTGTAAAAAAACGCTCCATTTCAGGATCGGAATAGACATCTAATGATCCGAGGGGTTTGGAGGTTTCAGATTCGGATGTGAGCTTATTATCTGATTTAGCTTGTTCTGAATTTTGAAAGAACATAAGCATGACATCAAAACTCAAGCCAGGAATTCCTAATTTAGGTAGAACAAATTTAGTATTACGATACATCCAACAGTAAAGATTAAAGTTTACCTAGATAATAAACAGGATCCAATTGAAAATGTTCCATAACCATTTTCCTGTACTGAAGAAATGCTTCACACAGCAAAACAACGTCTAAAGAACAATAGAGCATCATGTAATCCACCACATTCTTGCATTTGAACAATTTAAAGACTTCTTGAGCATGGGAATAATCCGCTTCCGTAATGTGTTCTTCGTTTAATTCAGAATAAAAAGAGTCTTTGGACGGAAGGTTTCGACTTTTCTTCATCTCTTCTAAAGATTGGAAATGTTCGTAACAAAAAACGCCTTTTCTTTTTAAAAGTTTTAAAGCTTTTGATTTTTGACGAACAGGAATTTTTTTATATCTTTCCATTTGTTGTAAAATGGGAAAGGTAAAATTTGAGGTCTGATTCAAATCTTGAACAAGTGCATCTAGACTGCCAGAAATGTGCTCTAACGAATCTTGAATTTTAAATTTGCCCAATGTAAGAGTGCGAAACTTTTCACTGTTTTTTGCTAAGACTTTTACATTTTGCTTAAATTTGGAAACATTTAACTCTTCCACGATTAAATGCAAATCGTATCTGAAACGCGTACATAATTTGTGTTAGTTTAATAAATAAACCCAATTAAGACTTCTTACCCTTGAGCGTTGTGGAAAAAAATTGGTGTGTGAAAGGGGCCGGATCTCGTCAAGTTACACAGTGAATGAGCTGCGCCCATTATTTTCCCTGTCACGTGATCATGATCTAGAACTTTTCTGTAATTTCTAGAGTACTTTTTGAATTGACCACCACAAATATGACAAACTTTTGCTTTTTGATACATTTGCCATTCTTGCGGACTAGATTGATTTTTAACAATATGTCTGAATTTTTGTTTTCTTTCGTCAACAACTTTTTCATAGAAATGCATTCGATCCAAAAAATGTTTGGCTGCATCCTCTCCTACATATTCTTCTTGAAAAAATACCTCATCATTCGAATCCACAAAAAGCAAGCTATACCCCACTGGTCTATGCACGTTTATATCGTCACTGGTGGGAAAAGCACACAAACACTCAGTTTTTAAACAGAGTTGACATTTAGATCGTTCTTTGTTTCTTTGAAGTACACATTCAAAATCACAAAATCCAACAACAGGAGCATGAAATTTATGTTTATGATTGGTAAAACTTATGGAGGAATTTTTACTTGGGTAGATAGCACGTTGTTTATCACAGCAAGTGTTTTCGTGTTTTTCTTTTTTAGATTTGGATCGAAAATGAAGCAGACATTTTTCACAATAGATGTGCTTCTGTTGAGCTGCTTTTTTACCCGACAACAGTCCGGCCCGATTATTCAAAAAACCTTGGATTTTGGTAATTTTAAAGAAATGGTGCTGTTGATTTAAATCCTTGATCTTTTTAAACTTGGAAGAAAAACCCAATTTGACATTAGAACTACAATTGACAATCTTTTTACAAGAAGATTTTTTCTTGCGTTGAATTGGTTTTGCAAGGCGAGAAAATGGAGATTCATTTTCAAGAGAGATTTCAGGATCATATTTTATCATTAACAAATTTAAAATGTTTTTGTTTCTGTTGTTGTTTTTGTTAGTAAAAAAACCTAACTTTGAAACTTGACCTTCACTCTCATAAAAAACTGAAATTGAAATTGGTAAATGGGAGTTTCTATTTAAGAATTTTTTTAAATTACAAAATTGAAGAGGGAATTTGAAACCTCTTATATTAAACTTTTTAAGATACTTTATCGGCATTTGACGAAAATCAACAACGGAAACCGTTTCCTCAGGAAAAAGATGTCTAATGTACAGATAAAGAAAATTGAATTTATCGTAACGAGTTTTCCATTCCAAGCAATTAGATCTCTTTAAATCACGTGGAATTTCTATAAAATCCATTTCCAAAGTTTATTTGAAATTTTTTTGAATAAAACAAAATAAGTTTATTAAATCAAATGCTAGTAATTTGAATATCGCTAAAAGATAAAGATTCAAATCTCCATCCAGAACCTCTCATTAACAAATCTTCTTCTCTATTTACTAAATTATGTAATAATTTTTGGACTTTGCCTTTTAACGAGCGGGATGAATCAAAAGACGTGAATTGAATGTAGCTGGTTCTTAGAGCAAAAACATCTCGATCATTGGACAATATTTGAGGCGACGACTGATCAGAAGGTTTATCAGAGGTATCATCAATATTGGTAGTATCTAGTTCAATGTCCTTCTTCTCTGCAGCAGAATTCAAATCAGGAATTTGATACGCCGCTGTCAAAATAAGAGCAACTTTAACCGTAAAAGTTTTACTTAGTTCGTGACAAATAACGTCAACTATTTCTTGTCTATTTTTTTTATTTGCAACAAATCCTTGAAGTGTTTCTTTTGAAAAAATGTGTTTTCGATAAAATTTGATTTTTCCGTTAAGTGCGGATTTGTACAATGAATAATTTAAATTTTCTAAATGAGAAGCGTCAATGTGTGAGACTAAATCTTTTCTTGATTTAAAAGAACTTACTTCGTTCTTACAAAATGGGCATTGAAACGACTGATTGAGTGGGGTCCGAGCTCGAGATTTTGTAGTTTCGCGATGACGAAATAAATGATGTTTGTCGCGAGAAGATTTTCTGTCAAATGATTTTTGGCATTCGGGACACACGTAAGATTTCGGCATTCTTACAAAATTCTGAAATCAAAATTTATTTTAACATTAATTTGAGACTACATTTTATAATATATACATTATGAACTCAAAAAATCTTAAGAAGACAACAACTCCCTACATCGTTGCAATTGAGTGTTTAATCTTTGGCATTCATTTCGAAGCCAAAGATTTTGTCGCTCAAGTGATCGTATTTGACGTTGAATCAAAGACTCAGCATATCTTTCATTAATATCGAAAATTACTCTTCTTCTGTTGAATAAATGTTCGACACAAGTAGAATAATGGTAGTCATAATCCGTCTCATCAAAATCCTCCTCCTCCTCAAATTCTTCCCCATCGCTGTTTATAAAAATAACGGAACTTGAACGAGAACCGTTTATGGTAGAGGCCGAAGTTTGAGTTGCTGGACGACGGTAAGGGTGAAAATATCTTCCACCCCTGCCAGCACCGCCTCCAACCTCCCGCCCAGCCGTTGGAGCAGAAGTAGATGGTTGAGGATTTCTTTGAATTGGTTGACCTCGACCAACACCACGCCCGACATTCGAAATATTTGAGGTGTTGCGGACAGACCCACCTCGTCCAACTCCGCGTCCAGCAAAAAGGGGGTTTGAGACGTTATTTGGTCTCGCTAACCTCTCACCTCGTCCAATCGGTACAACAGTTGGAGAGACTGATGTTAAATCATCAGAGTTGATGGTCGATGTCAAATCATCGGAGTTATTATTATTGATTGTAGGGTCCGATGTTGAATCATCGGCGGTGTTGTTGTTGTTGTTGTTAGAGTTTGATGTTGAATCATCAGCAATACGTACTGTAACCCTTAACCCTTGCGAGTCATGAATTACTTGACGAGATTCAGAATTGTTAAGACCAGGCATTTTTACCTTGAGAATTGACTTGGGGTAGAAGACTTTTCTTGGTAAATGAACGAAAATGGAATGACGGAATGGAAAATATAAATCCTGACTTTTATAGAAATTTAAGCGGTGAGGCGCTCACTTTTAAACGGTTTCTAGACCAATCGCACCAGGAAATAACTGCACGAGAAAAATCCTGCCCAACACCCTGAACAATCAAATTTCTGACAGTAAATTTATGGTCACTGATTCTCGATGCAACGTGCATCATTTAATCTCAGTTTAATACTTAAATCAATGAAAATTTTATGATCATGATATTTCAAGTTTTTTAAATTCCTTGGACACGTGCTTGGTTGACAATGCAATGTACATCATCTAATCTTTGTTAAATACTTCAATCAACGGAAAATTTATGTTCATGTCATTTTGAGTTTTTAAAATTCCTTGAACACGTGCTTGGTTGACAATGCAATGTACATCATCTAATCTCCGTTAAATACTTCAATCAACGGAAAATTTATGTTCGTGTCATTTTAAGTTTTTAAATTTTTTGATCACAAGCTTAGTTTCTTAATTGAAATTTTATTTCAATGATCGTATCGAACACTTGCCCTCTCACATGGACGGTGTTGGGTCCTTTAGGGCGTCAACTAACGCATGTTGGTGGTAGACATTAAACTTTAAAAAGGTTTAAAAGAATGGAATTTTTATTTTGAATGTCAGTATAAATTTGAGTTTGGAGTAAATAACCCGCATTTAAGAAAAGAACATGAAGGAATCACCAATAAAAAAGAGAAAATTAAATTCTCGCATCAAAGATGCCAAAGAGGACAATCATAAGATTATTCAGGAGGAGAAAAAGAAGAAGACCAAAAAGGAGACAGAAAAAAATGATAAAAAGATTGGTAAGAAGAAACGTGAAACTAGGAACTCCAAGAAGAATTCAAATAAAAAACATCAATTAAGATCAGGTAATTTGAAATTTATATTTTATTACGTGAACATTATTTGCTATTTTGATCAACATTTTAGAAAAGAAACAAAAAGAGAAAGAAAACATGTCAACATCGGAATCAGATGACATGTCTGAAGAAATTGAGGAATCGGAAGCGGAAGAGTTAACTTCCAACTCTGATGATGCTTCAACTGAAGTAGAACAACCGAGCGATGAAAGTTCAGAAAATAATGACGATGATGATGATGATGATGATGTTGATGATGACAATGTAATTAGTACGGATGAAGACCTTGACGAACAGACACAAGATATTTTAGGAAAGAAAAGAAAAAATCCGATTAAGAAGATGCAGAAGTTAGAAAATGAAATTAACAACCACGCGGTTTATGAAGGTGCGTCGTTGATGGCGTATCAAATTTTAATGAATGAAGAGGAGCAAAAAGTATTTTTTCGAAATTGGACAACTGAAAAAATGGCTGACACTAGAGACATTGATTTTGTGGAATGGCAAAAAGAACATTCTACAAGAGAAGCGTACTTTTTTGGGCCAGATAACGTAAGTTTTGATAATTAAATTTGGCTTGATTTTATTGCAGAAATAATAAAATTTTTATTCCAGTACATGTACATAAATCCGGCTACACTAAAGAAGTTTATTGAACTAATCAAGAACAAAAAGGTGGATGAAAAAACTGTTAGCCTTCCAATAAAACCAATGTATAAGGTCGTATACCTTAATCCTCAAGTGACCGTAGGAATCACTGGTTTGAGGCATATTCAAAAAGCTGGAGGATTGTCGACCTGGCCGGTAATCTACATGAAAAAGGAACACGTAAGTAAAATTGATAGCAAAAATTGATCACTTTTAAACCGCATGCTTTTTCAGTATAATGAAAACAACCAACAATATTCGACAAAAATCATGAAAATCCAGGTACCTTTGAGAGGATTGGAAGAAATAACAAAGGCGTTCATGGAATTGTGTTTCGGCATTAAAAAAAAACTACCCAAAATTCAACAATGAAATGAGGTGGTTACTGTGTACATATGTATATTTTAAAATAAAAGAGATGCGCATACTCTAAATAATACCTTACCTACTAATACAATAAAATATAAAATAAAAATTTAAAGCGAAGTAGGCGGATGCAAAACAGAAGAAGCAGATTTTGAAGACTCCTCTTGAGCGGTGGTGACGGAAAAAAGAGGGTTGGAAGAATCATTGAAAATTTGAGTTCGTCGTCTGTCAAATATAGAACGTGAATATAACGGAGTTGGGTCATCTTGAGCGGTGGTGACGGGAAAAAGAGGGTTGAAAGACTCATTGAAATATTGAGCCCGTCGTCTCTCGAGCGTAGTACGTGGATACAACGGAATTGGGCGAATCACTGGTTGAAAATGAGATTTCTAAAAATAATAAAGTAAATGTATGATTATAATGAATGATTTTGAGAATAAAAAATATTTTTACCGCCAAATCCGTCAAATATGATTCATCAGTATTCATTATTTTGTTGCATGTTTTTGGTCCTGAATTGTCAATAGCTGGAGAAGAAGGAGCGTCCAAAACTTCAACATTTGTTTCAGAAGTTGAATCTTGATCGGCTTTCTCACGACGAAGTGTTGACATTTCATAAAACTGAAAATAAAATAGGAAAATTATAATTTTTGTAAAACAGAAATTTTAAAATAAAATACTTACTTCAGAATTGGGTTGATTGTGTTGAGTTAATTGGTTATTCAATCTCCAAAATTTAATTGTTAGGACCGTCACCAAAAGACATACGATCATAAGAATAACAATTACTAATAATTTAAATCCGTCTGCAAAATAGTAATATGAATATTAGAGAAAATAAATGTAAAAATGAAACAAATGAGACTTACTGTCAAAGGTAAATTGTTCAAGCAAAAATTCACCAAATGTCATCTTTGGAATAGTGATTAAAGGCTTTGAAGTGGTGATGGTGGAGGTGATTGTTGCGGATGGGTTTGTTGTGAATGTGGGGCTAATGGTTGAGGTAGTAGGGGTGGTAGTTGAGGTAATTAATGTAGGTGAAGAGACAGTGGTTAATGGGGTGTTAGAGGTGATTGTTGCGGTTGTGGAACTAGTTGTTGATACAGTCGAAGTTGTTGAAGTTGTAGGCATGGACGTTGGTACAGTGGTAGTGACGCTGTTGGTGGTAGAGGTAATTGATGAAGTCGAAGAGAAGATGATTGGTAAGGTAGAAGAAACAGTAGTTGCGGATGTGGTGCTGCTAGACAATGAAGTAGAGGTAGTTGTAATAGTAATGGAGCTTGAAGTGGTAATTGTAGTGGTTGTAAACGAGGCAGCAGAAGTCGTAGTAATTGTAGTGGTGGTAGACACAGTAGTTGTGGAGGTGATGGTCGTCAATTGGTTGGTTACAGTTGAGTTGATAGTGGAATTAAAGAGGGGGTAAAATCCAGAAGACATTTTTAAAATATTTTCAAAAAAAGAAAGGTTTTGGGCAAAGGAATTTTGTGTCAAAAAAATGACACAAAAAAATAAAATAAAAAATTTCATGACGGGTTTGGGTGTTGATGTCAATTAAACAAAATTTTAATTTAGAATGAGGATTTCAAATTATGGAATTTGTGATTTTTATTTATATAATAAAAATTTTGGTCAAAACGCGCTCTTCTACATATTTATTATAAATAAGGAACGATTTTGACTGTTTATACTATGCATATAATATTGTACATTTAAATGCACATTGCGCGCAAAATCAATGAATTGTTTGCATTGACAGCATTGCATGAATTGAATGTAAAGGAACGAAAGACACGCGCTGGAAAAATAAGACATGGTACGTCAAATCAACGAATTGTTTGTTTTATTACGTAAAAAAGAATCATTGGTATTATTATTAACATTCACATAATATATTTGATAATGATATTCAAATAAAGCAAATAAACCAAGTGTCATACATAAAAAGCACAAACAACTCAATAGCCCAGGCGAAACATCGTCTTCTACATAATTAGGGTCATAATAAACGTTGTATGGAATAATTTGTTGTTTATCTTCGCTTTCGGACGAAAAGTCTAAAATTGTCATTATTTGAAATATTGATGTTTTAACAAAAAAACTGAGTGTAAAAATTTTGAGCAAAAATTATGTACAAAAGTTCCAAAGTTTTTTTGTAATAATGGTACACTTCTAGTTCTTTTTGAATAACAGGAATGATTTGTGCGCGAGTTTCAAAATCATCTCTTGGTCCATAAAATAAAAACGTGTGATTTTTGACATCTTGACAATAAACTAATACTTCTTTTTCCAACAATTTTAAAGTTTTGTTTATTGTGTTGAGAAGAATGGAGATGTGTCGCAGAACAACGTCTTCTTTTGGATTATTTTGGAACAAATCAATGTTACAGAACATGATTTTTGCAGCGAGTGTTATCTGAACAAGGTTCAATGATATACTGAAATGGTTTAACTGTAAAACATTTAAATTAAGCGCTCTCCTTCATAGTTTGAATTTAAACATTTTTATTGTTAAAAAGTTTTACATTTGAGCGAGTTTGGAGCAAAAGAACGGAATTTTTAAACATTTTTTATTCTCAAAACCTTTCTTTGCGCTTTTAAATTGAGAACAATTTGACAATGGAGAAAAATAGATGTTGCAACAAGCCTGTAACCGGCTTGTTTTCGTCTGCAATCGGCTTGCAACAGGCTCGATTGAGCCTGTAATCGGCTTGCAACAGGCTCGATTGAGCCTGTAATCGGCTTGCAACAGGCTCGATTGAGCCTGTAATCGGCTTGCAACAGGCTCGATCGAGCCTGTAATCGGCTTGCAACAGGCTCGATCGAGCCTGTAATCGGCTTGCAACAAGCTCGATTGCAACAGGCTCGATCGAGCCTGTTGCAAGCCGATTGCAGACGAAAACAAGCCGGTTGCAGGCCGATTACAGACGAAAACAGGCTCGATTGAGCCTGCAACAGGCTCAATGTAGATGCCATCAAGGTGGTTTGAGAGCGCTTTAAGATGGTTTTCATGCGTAAACGGATGGTTAAAAGCCCGTTTTAGACTGTTTTAAGGTGTTTTGAGAGTGTTTTGAGAAGAAATGTGCCTACATCAAGCTCGAAAGAAAGGCTAGAAGAAGGTGATGCAGTGGATGTCATCTATCTTGATTTTGCAAAACCTTTTGACAAAGTGGATCACTGGATTCTATTAAGAACTTTACAAAGGTTGGGAGTCCGAGGGCCACTTGGTAAATGGATTTATAGCTTCCTAACTGGAAGAAGCCAAGTGGTCAAGGTCAATGGGGCAGAAAGTGACCCAATTCCTGTAAGTACCACAAGGAACAGTACTTGCTGGTACCCTGTTCATCTGCATGATGAAAATAATCAATGAGAATGTTACACATTCTAAGGTGTCCAGTTGTGTAGATGACACAAAGGTGCTTCACAGGATCAGGGGTAAAACTGATGAACTCAATTTACAGGAGGATTTAGTCAAGATTTACAAGTGGGCAACCGAAAAGAACATGATGTTTAAAGGGGACAAATTTCAAGTCCTGACATATGGATGTACAAAGGATAGCAAATATGAATACAAAGCACCAAGTGGTGTCTCCATCCCAGTCTA
>CBDDTI010000095.1:0-21316 GCA_965233585.1 bacterium | reverse complement strand
AGTTTTGGCGATATAATTCGATGTACATGTTGGTGTAGTTTGTAATCTGTTGCCAGCCTTGTTCCTTTATGGTTTATCATTATCTCTTTAATTTAGTGTTTTCATGTATTACTAGACTACAGTTTTCTGGTTTCTTTCACCTCTTGTGAAATGATTTGACGGACATGCACAAAACTATTTCCTGTATCACTTTGATACCACACATCATAGGTCGCCAGACATTTATTTCTCGGCAAGTCAAAATGATGTAACAACGAAAAGTTATTTTAAAGAAGCTAAATCGCCGTTTGATGTTCGTTGTTTGTAATCTGTGGCCATCCTGGTTCTCCTTTATGATTTATCGTTATCTCTCCCGTGTTTTCCTGTCCTAGTTTTCAACTCAAAGGTATTTTGTCAATGTTGAAAATAGCACAAAATGTCGTGACTGCGCTTCTTCAAGTTTCTTGAAATCCCATGCAAAATATTAACCGCAGCGATAGAATCTTGTTCGTCATCCCATCGGAAAACTTCCCACAATTTGTTATGCAAAGAATGTCTAATAGCTGTACTGTAAAGAATCGAAAACAGATCTCCATCAACTTGTTCTTAAACTAACCGCGGTCATCAGGGAAAAATACAAAGAAAAAACATCTCTGTACAATAAGTACCTTAGCTTCGTGGTTGACGTTGCTCGCTTTCTTTTAGGCCCCGTCCACACTAATCCGTTTTCAAACAAAAACGGAGCTGTTTTCCTTCGTTTTCAAAAAGATTTGCGTCCACACTTATCGTTTTCGTATCGTTTCCCCCGTCCACACTACAACGCCGTATCCGTTTTGAAAACGCTTTTATACACTCAAAGCGCATGCACAAATGAACCGGACACATGCGCATTTCAATATATCAGCCCGCGGAATTGGCGCGAAAGTGAAGCCACATGGTAGCGTCTGTCCACCATTTTAGATAATGACGGTCGAGTGGTCTGGAGCCCGGTCGTATCTGGTTTGATGACGTCACCGCTTTCAGGTAGCATCGTTTTCTCCGTCCACACTAGAAAACAGCGTTTTCAAAAAGCATCGTTTTCAAATCGCTCCACCCTGGAGAGCGTTTTCGAATGGCTCCGTTTTCGGTCATCGTTTTCGGCGTTGTGGTGTGGACGAGAGCCGTATCCAGAGCAAAACAGCTCCGTTTTCGTTCGAAAACGGATTAGTGTGGACGAGGCCTTAGTGTATTTTTGTTTGCCAACAGACACATTAACTTGTGATCATTAATTTCAGTCATCTATCCGAAGCCCGACCTGTATTTTAGGTAGGCGACAATGATAGGTGTGGTAATATGGTTGCTGATTTTTTTTTCCTAATTGGACCTTCGGGTGTAGAAGAATGGAGCGAAAAGAAAAAAAACAAATTGACTTTCAACTGCTGAGCTGATACTGTGAATAACAATAAAGTTTGCCAAATAAAACCTATACGCGGAAAGATTAACTGTTGGAGATTGAAAACAAAGGAATTGTGAGGCGGTCTCGCTGGATTTAGTACTCACGAGCAGTAGTACTTATAAGCAATATACTGTATCGATTTTGTGATGAAGTCATGCAAACAGGCGTAGATCAAAAGGCCCATCTTTGTTTCCTGTCGCTGTGTATTTGTCCTCCCCTCATTTGCTTAGAAACTTTTTTGAGATAAACTATCTTTCAATTTTTTTTTTTTTTTTTCAGGGAGGTGTTGAACAAAGTTCTCCTCGATACTTCCGTGTGATCTAGATCATGGTCTTTTGGTAATGGTATGAATCCAAAGATTAAAAAAAATGTATAATAATTATAAAGCAAAATGAAATCTCTAAACACCGACTGATAAAGTTGACAACAACGAAATGGGATTTTTGAAAATTCAGACTAGGTGGGGCAATGTTGACTGCCGAAAACGGAACGACTTTTTGAAAACCATTTTGACAAGTTGAATTTAACACGGGCTAAATTAACAGGCGGTGAATGGTAAATGCAACACTCCGCGAGAAGGTGAGTTTTAAATTAGCAGACTTTAAAGTAGTCTAAGGCCCGGTTTAAATGTCGCATTTTACATGCGCCGAATCAAACACTAATTTTAGGCGACTCGAATGAATACGTTTGATTTAAACGTCGCATTTTTTTGCCAAATAAAATTGCTGAGCGCGAGCGACGTGTTTTTAAATACCATTGGATCAAACTTTAATTATATAACAATTTGAATTCGATTCGGCACATGTAAAATACGGCGTTTAAATCAACTGTCGAACGTCAGTCGTATATTCGACTGGATCACACTGGGGCCAAACGACCTTAAAATCGGTCATCTAGGGCAAGTTTGCACTCTTCACACATTTTCTCACCAAACTTTGCACACTGCCTTGCTTAAGCGTCTTGATCATTTCCAGAGTAAAAAAAGGCAAAATGCCATTTTGTGACGTCATCAAAACGTGGTATACAAGTTTTCTAATTTCAAACCACCAAATATACCATCTGAAAGAGCATGACCAGGGCCAAGGGGACTACAATACTGAAAACCGTTCCTCGCTATGACAAATATTTCTCGAGTTATAGCAAGTTAAAGAAATTTCGCTTCCCCCCTGGAACCAGACTGTTCCTCTAATATCAAAACCCCTTAATTTGTTTTCTTCAGTTTTCTTCGAGGAACTCTGAGAATGTAGTAATATAGAGTACTTAGTACTACTAAAAATCGTATGATTTTAGATTTTTTAGTTTTGGATTATTAAACAAGTTTTTGTTGCTTAAATAATTGATGACGTCACTTCTAATGACATCACAAATACATTTTAAGGTGCTTAGAGGGGCAGGAAAAACATCGATGGACATTTTTTTGAACTGGACCAGTTCTACTCATATAGGAGAGTCAACATGCAATACAAGCGAGATTACTAACAAGAAAACACAACTTCAATTTAAAAATATTTATTGACGGGGGTCACCGTTTTTGGACTGAGATTTCTATAAAATGCAAAATGTCATATCTCCTTTAATTTTTAAGATATGGGCAAACGGTTTTCAGCTTTTAACTCCTCTCGCTATGCTCTTTCTAAAGAAAAACAAAAAATAGTTGGAATTTTTTTATCAAGGTTAAGGCATGACGTCATTAATTGTGACGTCATATTTTGATATTTGATGTCAATTTTGTTGTCAAAAAATGTGGACATTTGAGATATTTTTTACATTTAGAGTTATGATGAAATAATCAAACTTTGGACATCTAGATGACCGATTTTAGGAGCGTTTGGCCCCGGCGTGGATCAGTCGAATATTCGACTGACTCGCATTGAATTGAAATATGTCGCATCTCATAAAATATATATGACATTTATCAAAGCAAACAAAAAATCGGGACTATGCTCTAAAAGGCATTAGTTAAGCGTTCCTGGGGCCAGTTTAGTGTAAGGCAATCGAGGTTATATGGAGGGAGAACAATTTGTTATTCCAAATTTATGGGAATGATAACGAGGTAGAAAGGAAACATTTTACATTAAATTATTCGTATAGGTAATTAAATGATTTTAAATGCAATTTGGATTAAATAAGCTCGTGCAAATTTTTCAACGACTAAAAGATTGCACGGGAAAAATCATTTACTTACTTGTTAATAATACACAAGTTACAATTTCTGTCATGCTTCAGTATTTTACATGCCAAATGGAGGTAACCAGCTACTTCAGCTTTAGTGGAAAATTGTCGTGGGAAGTTTCAGATCAACGGATTCAACGAAGCCGATGAAATCGCAAGCCGTAACATGGGGGCTGGGAAACAATATTCGTCCTTCAGGTTTCTCGGCGGATTTATCGAAGTTATATCGTAAATTTTTACAGCTAATGTACGCGATTTCTACACTGTTGTTTTTGGTTGCGGAGAAAGCTAGTCGTGTGCACAAGCTTACTTATTATATCTCCTCGATCGTTGAACAACTTCTGAAACTTTTCGCTGTTTCACAGGTCATGCAACGACGTCGACCGAAAGTGGGAACGAGCGACTAATTACTGCTAATTACAGTGCACGCCCTGCACGCACTTTCTTGCCATCGCGCCAAACCAAATGTAACTGTAGGAGTAAATATAGTTCGTCTTCTGCACGATGGATCCACAGTGTGAAGTGGATTGTTGCAGATTGTGTGGGTCTATTTTTCTTGGATAAAGGAAGGAAACAAAATATTGTTGGGGAATTTTAAGTTCTTCTAATGATGATTACGCAGTGCACTAGTATTACAGTGCGGACACTCGAACCATGAACGCTATGGCTTTATTTTCGCTTTATTTGTACTTTTTTTTCACTTATTTTAATATTTTTTCCCAACTAGCCAATCACAGCCTCGAGTCGATGCAACGGCCGAGACTTTTTCCTGCCTTTTTTCCACGTTATTTTCAAAGTGGTGCCATGATTTCAAACAACGGCGGAGACATTTTTACAATTTTTTTTCCGATTTTTTATCAATCACGGTTGTTTCGCTTCCTTACAAAAGTGGGATATTGTACCATTGAAACCAGTATAATGGCGCTTTCTGATGGAATACTTGTGTTTTCCCACCACCGTGGCTATAAATAGCTTGCGTGCAAGAGACTAGATCTGGAGATAAGCTGTCAATCATGATGTTATAAATAACCGCAATTCCTAATATTTGAATCATCTATTTTGGAAACAGCTTCGACAATTGCTATTTCGGTCTCATTGAGATCGAGTGAGCGATGTATTTTGTTTAAGGTAGCATTTTACCTGGTTGAAGCAAAACTCGCAGGTATTTTAGAGGTGGGGCGAGTACGAAGGCTGGAACAAAATATTGTAGTAATCAAATGAGTGAAACAGGTTTAGCGTCTAGTTCGCATTCGAGGCGTAGCGCAGTACTTCGATGGCAGGCTCGCCGATTTATGAATTACCCAATACAAGATTTCATGAAGTAAATTTGACACCGGTCTCATCAAAAAAGTGAAGTGTAGTACAGTCTAGTTGCGCAATTTGACCAAGAAAATAATCTTTTAAGTTGACGTTTACGTCTGACAATGACTCCGTCGGTAGTTGGCTAAGTTTTTTCTTCGTCATAAAACAGTCCTCCCGAACGCACTTTTTTGCACTTTGAGATGGCGAAAGATGAGGTGGCGAAACTCCATCCAGCAATAAGCGCTGTTGAAGTTCAGAAGTGTATGTGCTGGGCTTGCACAATTTCTCGGATTCAATGTAATCAACAACGTCTTGTGTAACAACATTACGAGTCGCTAATTTTCACGTCGGAGGAAGAGACATGTTGTTGTTGATGTCCACATAGTTTTGAACTACTTTATTGACATAGTTGGAATTAATTAGTCACGCAAAAGCGAAGGCGTGAGTTTTTCCCACAAGTTTTGCAGTTATTTTATCGGCTGTGGCTTAGCCTGCTGTGGCTTTGCCTATCGCGCTAAAAGCTGAATTCAACTTCGAACTAATATGTACATTACCATTTTTGTTTTCTTAAGTCCAGGCAGCTGCTTTCAATCCGCTATCTGTGTTCAAAACTCGCTTGAAAGGGCACCGATCGCCTCGTTAATCGTTTTCGTCGCGGTTGAGCTAAGGGAAGGAAAATTATTCACAAGAAATGTTTGAGGGCTCCGTTCACCTTGATCTTCCATTCTGAGGCCACCTAAACATCGATTCATGTTTTTAATTTTCATTTTAAGTGCCAAAGAAGTAATTTGTCCGTGTTAGGAATGAAAACAAGACCCTGGAAGTTTGTAGATTTGATCCGCAAAACGTCATGATTAGCTGCACTATTCGAGCGCGTGATTTGAAGACAAAAAACCGTCTTCAATAGCACCGGGTCACCGCGTTTTTAAAAATTGTATACTATGACAAAATTAAATTTGCTTTTTTGGATATCGTCAAGAATCAGCCTTTGATTTTTAAAATGTAGATTTTATGCCATTTTTATGCGACAAAGCATAGGCGCCCTTGGCCGGCGTGATTTTTATTTCCGGCCCTGCTGGCAGAAGAGACCTCTGCTAACAGGGAAGATTTTTATGAAAGCCGAGGCGTAATTCTGTTATCGAAATGAGTACACAGGCAGATGTTATTTTCTCTTTTCACATTAGCAATTGGAGGGTTTTTTTGATTAAAGAATATTTGCGATAAAATAGATTTTCATGTCCCGCGACAAACTTGTTGATGTAAACGACTCTTATGCATGCTAGTGTAAACGTGGGTTGCCAATGCAAAAGTGGCCCCGGTAAAATTCACGAAGTGATTCTCGTTCTTAAATACTGCATAATTTGATCTTTCCTCTATTCGTAAAGTGATTACCTTTGATTGGGTAGTCTTGCTTCCAGCCTCAATTTCTGATGTGAATCGTAGATCTAAGAATAAAGACAAACAAAATAAAATTAATGTAACGTTCCTGTGTCAAGTAATAACGAAAACCTTACAGCGACTAGAACAAAGCTTACTCAGTACAGCACGCCACCGAAGAGAAGTGCTCTAACTTACACGGAATAATGGTGCATTTATAACTAAACATGATTTTGGGTGTAACCAATAGAAAGCTGCCATGATGCAGATCACATTGTGATAAGAAAAGACAATATTTCGCAGCACTTGACACAATGACACATTCAGGATCTCACATAATTGATTGTGTGTGATTGTGCGCGGCTTGGCTCCTTCAATTTTATAAATAACATCTCATTCAGATTAACAATGCAATCAGACCACAACGGTCAAGGTGACTTGTTGTGGGCAGCCTATGGGATAATGGTTACAGCACAGCCCTTGACACAATGACGCATTCAGGGTCTCACGTAATCTCTGCGGGGGCCAAGGATAATTTGCCAGCCTTACATACTTAAATACAACGAGAATCACTTCGTGAATTTTACCGGGGTCACTTTTGCATTGGCAACCCACGTTTACACTAGCATGCATTAGAGTCGTTCACATCAACAAGTTTGTCGCGGGACATGAAAATCTATTTTATGGCAAACATTCTTTAATGAAAAAAAACCTTCTAATTACTAATGTGAAAAGAGAAAATAACATCTGCCTGTGTACTCATTTCGATAACAGAATTACGCCTCGGCTTTCATAAAAATCTTCCCTGTTAGCAGAGGTCTCTTCTGCCAGCAGGGCCGGAAATAAAAATCACGCCGGCCAAGGGCGCCTATGCTTTGTCGCATAAAAATGGCATAAAATCTACATTAAATCAAAAGGCTGATTCTTGACGATATCCAAAAAAGGAAATTTAATTTTGTCATAGTATACAATTTTTAAAAACGCGGTGACCCGGTGCTATTGAAGACGGTTTTTTGTCTTCAAATCACGCGCTCGAATAGTGCAGCTAATCATGACGTTTTGCGGATCAAATCTACAAACTTCCAGGGTCTTGTTTTCATTCCTAACACGGACAAATTACTTCTTTGGCACTTAAAATGAAAATTAAAAACATGAATCGATGTTTAGGTGGCCTCAGAATGGAAGATCAAGGTGAACGGAGCCCTCAAACATTTCTTGTGAATAATTTTCCTTCCCTTAGCTCAACCGCGACGAAAACGATTAACGAGGCGATCGGTGCGCTTTCAAGCGAGTTTTGAACACAGATAGCGGATTGAAAGCAGCTGCCTGGACTTAAGAAAACAAAAATGGTAATGTACATATTAGTTCGAAGTTGAATTCAGCTTTTAGCGCGATAGGCAAAGCCACAGCAGGCTAAGCCACAGCCGATAAAATAACTGCAAAACTTGTGGGAAAAACTCACGCTTTCGCTTTTGCGTGACTAATTACAGTGCAGACACTCGAACCATGAACGCCATGGCTTTATTTTCACTTTATTTTCACTTTATTTGTACTTTTTTTCCACTTATCTTGTAGTTATTTTTTATATTTTTCCAGAACTAACCAATCACATTTGTGAACCGAAGCAATGGCACAGACATTTTTTCTCTTTTTTTCAGTGTTTTTATTGTTCCACGCAACACGTTTGAGACGCTTTTCGGTGTACGGTTATACATGTATTCCAAACAAGGTTAGCGGGTTTTTTGGCCGGAATTAATTTGCGTTCACTGAAGTCAGACTCGGGTATTCAGTTCACCGTGAAATGGCCTAAGCTCCAGCAAATTATACTAGTAAGTACTACTTTCATCTAAACAGATGCATCTTTAGATATTTTTGTTGTTTTGGGGAACGAAAAAATGACTTTCTATTATTTGTCTTGATATAATTAGATCAGTGTAATCTCAGGATTAATCAGCAACGAGGCATCTACGATAATGAAAGCGCGTTACCAAATATTTATCGAGAGGGAATTCTTGATCTCCACTACCAGGGATTTTCCCAAAGACGAATTTCAGGCACAATGCGAGTTAGTATTGGCTATGTCAATAAAGTAGTTCAAAACTATGTGGACATCGACAACAACATGTCTCTTCCTCCGACGTGAAAATTAGCGACTCGTAATGTTGTTACACAAGACGTTGTTGATTACATTGAATCCGAGAAATTGTGCAAGCCCAGCACATACACTTCTGAACTTCAACAGCGCTTATTGCTGGATGGAGTTTCGCCACCTCATCTTTCGCCATCTCAAAGTGCAAAAAAGTGCGTTCGGGAGGACTGTTTTATGACGAAGAAAAAACTTAGCCAACTACCGACGGAGTCATTGTCAGACGTAAACGTCAACTTAAAAGATTATTTTCTTGGTCAAATTGCGCAACTAGACTGTACTACACTTCACTTTTTTGATGAGACCGGTGTCAAATTTACTTCATGAAATCTTGTATTGGGTAATTCATAAATCGGCGAGCCTGCCATCGAAGTACTGCGCTACGCCTCGAATGCGAACTAGACGCTAAACCTGTTTCACTCATTTGATTACTACAATATTTTGTTCCAGCCTTCGTACTCGCCCCACCTCTAAAATACCTGCGAGTTTTGCTTCAACCAGGTAAAATGCTACCTTAAACAAAATACATCGCTCACTCGATCTCAATGAGACCGAAATAGCAATTGTCGAAGCTGTTTCCAAAATAGATGATTCAAATATTAGGAATTGCGGTTATTTATAACATCATGATTGACAGCTTATCTCCAGATCTGGTCTCTTGCACGCAAGCTATTTATAGCCACGGTGGTGGGAAAACACAAGTATTCCATCAGAAAGCGCCATTATACTGGTTTCAATGGTACAATATCCCACTTTTGTAAGGAAGCGAAACAACCGTGATTGATAAAAAATCGGAAAAAAAATTGTAAAAATGTCTCCGCCGTTGTTTGAAATCATGGCACCACTTTGAAAATAACGTGGAAAAAAGGCAGGAAAAAGTCTCGGCCGTTGCATCGACTCGAGGCTGTGATTGGCTAGTTGGGAAAAAATATTAAAATAAGTGAAAAAAAAGTACAAATAAAGCGAAAATAAAGCCATAGCGTTCATGGTTCGAGTGTCCGCACTGTAACAGAACGACAACAGGGATAGATCATAGCCAGAAATTATCGAGTTGTAGTGGAATCTACGCCCAACACTGTTGAAAGCCATATTGCTAAGGGATTTTTGGTTTGGCGCGATAACAAGAAGGCGCGTGCACTGTAATTAGTCGATCGTTCCCACGTTCGGTCGACACAGTTGCATGGCCCGTGCAATGACGATCTGCACATGCTGTAAGTTTCAGAAATTGTTCAACGATCGAGGGGATATAATTAGTAAGCTTGTGCACACGACTAGCTCTCCCCGAAACCTAAAACAACGGTGCAGTGTAGAGATCACGTACATTAGCTGTAAAAATTCATGAAATAATTGATGGCAGAGTATTGTTTCCCAGCCCCCATGTTACGGCTTGTGATCTCATCGGCTTCGTTGAAACTTTTTTTATGAAACTTTCCAAGACAATTTTCACGCTGTACGGGCCGAGCAGGTCGATCGAATAAAGAAAACCATTTTGTGTAAGAAGGTGACAGAGTTACCCGGCTGGAGCTCCTCGGTGATTGGCCTTTGTCCAATCAGTGGGACGGAATTTGACCACTTTTGGAACTGGTTCTGTAAGAAGAAGTTCCCAGGGGCTCTTCAGCTCTTGAAGTAAACTTTCGCCCAAAAATATCGCTTCCTCCCGGCTAGTAGCCCCTGGGTCTCCCAGGATGTGCTTGTGACGGACCACTAGTGATCGTCACCGACCGTTTCGTCACGTATCACGCATTCTTGATTGAAGGAGGCGTTGATTTAAAACCTCTTATTCCCATAGCAATTAGCAGCCTTTTTAGACTATTTGATACGTACTTTTTTAACACCTTTGACTTTTTTATTTTCTTATTTCTTTTTATAAGATTGCTCTTATACTAATTTTAATTGAGTCATCGCCAAAGCAACAGTTGGGTCAATGTCAACACCATTTGAGTGATTTGTTCGCTGCTCACATTAGACCGTCCGGGACACTCTTTTTGCGAATGTCAGTTGTTAATAATTCGGGAGAGCTCATAGAAAGATTTTTATCCAAACTGATATCCGAAATGGACCTTTTTACCGATACCATGCCGATACAAATGTTCTTAAGTAGCCGCTCGATTTGATTCCGAGTAAATCGAATACATAATGTGGGCGAAGTTTCACAAGTATCCATATCAAAGTCATAAAAATATGGCATCCCAGACTTGCCAATTTTCACAAAGTTATATGGCATACTAGATTAAAGCAGAATTTCCTCTTATTGTTAGAGAAACCAATTTTGATGGCGTGTTCACAAAGCGTTCTGATACCCGAAAAACCCGGACATGCAGTTTTGTGCAATTTGCAAACGAATTCCCCGGAAGCTAGTAGAACATTGCACAGCTAAATCCACTACTTTGAATATGTCAAATATTACGAGTTCGTCCACCACCAATTTTAACTTGTTTAATCGTTCGATTCATAGTCCACCATAACTTAGCGAGAATCATACAAGATTCGTTTTGAAACACGAAACCTAACTAGCTTGCGAAAGCATGTGGTCTAAATCACGTAACTATAAACTGTCAATTATTTCTTACACTCCCCGCATCTGTTCACACTTAGTGATACAGATGTATTTGTGAAATGACAAAACTAATACAACAAATGAAGCTCGCAAATTAATGAGTTCTTGAAGACCACTTGTGGTCTCAGTTCCATTGCAACATACTGCAAGTTCGAGAAAATTGAAACACGAAAAAGGTTCAGCAAATTTCAAATAGTCAAAATTCTTATGATCTCAGTCTCCGTAGAATTTCTCCATCAATCGCCGCCTTACGTCGAGGTCTGCTATCAACAGTTACTGTTCCTTGTTTAGACCGAACTGAACCCTCGGGCTGCGGCAATGGGTCAACGTTGGCCTTCACTTCAATGGGAATCAAATGTTTGACACTCCTCTTGAGTAAGTTTCCAGTATCTGCTACCCGCACAACAGCCGCTCTGACCTGGCCGTCACTTCCTACTAGCAATTCTGTCACGATCGCTAATTTCCACAGTGCTCTCTTGGTCGAATCATTCTGAAGCAGTACTACGTCGCCAACAGCAATTCCGGGATTCTCTCCCTTTCTCCTCGAATTCGTGGCGTGTGCTTCGCGTAAGTTGACCAAATACTTCTATCTCCAGGCAGCTGTAAACTGATTCAGCAGGCGTTTCTGGTGCTGCGATCGTCGAGTCAGCGTATCATGCAGGCTCGGATCCAGAGGAGGTGAAATGGGTGAATTTTCACCCCCCCCCCTTTTTTTTTTCTGAGCCCCCCCCCCCCCCCCCCCATTCCTTTTTTTTTTTCTTATCCCTCAAATATTAAAATAATATTTGATTTCTCTGACATTATTACAAAAATTCACCCCGCATTTCAAAATCCTGGATCCGCCCTTGTCATGGGTGCTAACAACCTCAAAATGGCTTGAATTGGGAGTGTTCTGCAAGCGTCTACCATTGATCAAGTGTGAAGGAGTTAGCGCAAAATTCACACCGTCCAAGTCATCTTAAACGTATGCTACAGGTCTAGCATTGACGACACATTCCACTTCCGTCAGCAAGGTACTGAGCTCTTCGAAATTCAGACAACCCCGTCCAATCACTTTCTTTAGTGGCCTTTTTACGGTTTGAACTGAGCGTTCCCAGAATCCGCCCCATCATGGAGCCTAGTCAACCATTAAATTTCCACGTTACACCGTTGTTTGCCAAGTAATGTAAAACTTCTTGGGCTCTTGCTATTTTCACAACTTCCTTTGAAGCAGACTTGAATGTCTTGGCATTGTCCGATAGTAATGTGGCTGGCAAACTTCTTCTACTCGTGAATCGGCGAAAGGCCAATAGAAAGGCTTCGGCAGTCACTCGTCTTGTTAGCTCCAAGTGTACGGCTCTAGTGGAGGCGCACGTAAACGGACAAACGTAAGCTCTAGCTTCATCTGTGTTTGTTCAACCTTTATCTGTCGTGTATAAAGGACCTGCGAAGTCCACACCTGTGTGCGTGAAAGGTGGACAATCAGAAACTCGTTCTTCGAGTAAATCGGGTGTCTGTGGTAGTGGGAATGGCTGTCCCTCGGCACGTCACGCATCTTCTTAGGCACCTTTTGACAGCTCGTCTTCATTGCAATATCCAAAACCGCTCTCTCACAGACGTCAACGTTGCGTTTACTCCGCTGTGCAGCATCCGCTGGTGATTGACACCGACAATCAAATCCACCACATGATGCTTTGAAGGCAACAACATTAGAGTTTTGGCGTCTTGATTGAGTGAACTGTTCTGAATTCTACTCTTGCATCGCATGATGCCTCTCTCATCTATGTACAGGTCAAACTGTCGCACAAGAATTGGAACGAGCGTTTTTCCTTTCGACATCAATTGGCACACTTCCTCTTGAAACGATTGGTTCTGTATGGACTTAATCCACAGTTCTTCGGCAGCTCGTATTTCTTCTGCGTTCAGTTCGGGACCTCTCTTCTCCTTTGATCTCCTCGTAAATCGAAGGACGTAAGCAGTGACACGCAACAATTTTGTCAAGCTGCTGTAGTGGTTAGCATCAATGATTTGATGTAAGCCAGTCTTTCACACTTGTTCACCGCTGACCAAAACATATGTGATAGTTGCAGGATTCTTCACGATTTCTTTCATGGCATTTTCGTTCTCGGAGTGGGAGTTGTCCTCACGCGGCCATTCTTCTTCAACGTTGTACAGAATTTCCAAACCCTTCCACCATTTGTATTCGGTGACCAGTTCGCTCGCTGTCAATCCACGCGAAGGGATATCTGCTGGGTTCTGTTCGCCGGGACAGAAGTTCCAAGACGCTGGAGTAGTGCTCTCACGGATCTCTTGCACCTTGCTCATGACATACTGTTTCCATGGCCTTGTATTCCTGATACAGCATAAGAATGTCATGGAATCGACCCAGTACACAGTTTCTAACTTCTGGGGCAACGCGTTCTGCAGAGTTTTAGCCAGTCGTGCCAGAATGGTAGCGCCGAGTAACTCAAGCCTGGGGACGCTCTGTTTCTTTAACGGTGCAATTTTGGTTTTCGATGCCATTAAATTGACTTCCATATGTCCATCCTCGTAAAGCGAGCGAATATAAATGACTGCTGCGTACGCTTTCTCAGATTCATCGCTGAAACAGTGAAGTTGCGCTGATTTTAGCAAACTTGCTGAATGGCTGTCGAAGTAACATCTCGGCATGCGAACACTGTTCAGTGTTTGAAGTTCGGCGATGAGTGAATTCCATCTCGTCAAGTGTCCGTCACTCAATTGTTCATCCCAATCGGTGCGCTCATTACAGAGTACTTGAAATAAAACCTTCCACTGTATAGTAAATGGGCTTAACAGTCCAGGTGGATCAAATATTTTAGCCGAGATCTTCAGCAATGATCGCTTTGTAGTCAGCAGCAGCTTAGCTTGTTCTGCAAGATCAGACAAGTTGAACGTGAACTCGTCGGTTGCAATATTCCAAATTGAGCCCAACACCTTGACAATATTTCGGTCAGCGGTCTTGTCGTCATTGACTGGTGGTCCTGTTGTGGCCTTTGCATAAGATTCATCTTCTTCGGTGACGAACTTCGCGCCTTCGGATACAGATGGGGGCGTCACTCCTTCGGTTGATCGATTGATTACCTCTCTTGCAACGGTCGAGTTAGTGTTCCATTTTGGCAAATTGAATCCACATCGCTGCATAATTGATTCAGACTTGGAGTACAAATCCAACACCTTATCGTTGTTCGGTTCTCCGGTAACGAGACCATCCACAGACAGGGAATTCTTTAACCGCTCGATCAATTCCATATTGATTTCTTCTGATAGTTACGTATCTAAATGGTGTCGAATCGTCGATCCTAAAATGGCTGGCGATGGTCTCAGTCCAAACACCAGTCTCGTAAATCTCAAAAGTTCAATTTCGGAATTCAGGTCGCCAGGATCTTTAAACCACAGGAATCTCAGCATGTCCTTGTCGGTCTCACGAATTCCTACCATCAGAAAGGCCTTCTCGATATCGGCAGTCAGACCAATGTTGTGCCAGCGAAATTTAACAAGAGTGTCAAACAACTGTGGTGTAAAATTAGGACCAGTTTGAAGACAGTCGCTCAAGGAGTGAATGCGTCCAGGTGGCTTAGCTGATCCGTCATACAAAATTCTTAATTTAGTCGTTTCTCGATCCCTTCGGATCACACCATGGTGCGGTAAATAATGCACAGTTTCGCTTTCGTTGACTTCGCCTTGCTCTGCCGGGACCTTTTCCCCAATTCCCTGGCTAATTTGATCTTCAATGATTCGATGGTATTCCTGAATTAACTCTGGGTCCTTCAACAATCTTCGTTGCGGAGATTTGAGACGGTCAACACACAGTTCGTAATCACTTGATATGACAGGACGATTCTCCTTCCACGGGAGCTCCACTTCGTAACGTTCACCATTAAATCGCACATTGTCGTTGAAACAATCGCTTGACTGCTCGCATTCCAATTCTACTTTTATTCCGATAGATTCAGTTTCCCAGAACTGCTTCAAAGTGCCAACGAGGGGGTATTGGGTGTGGTCGAACAAATCATTGTTGTTGCCCGATATGATCAGGTTTGTCACAGTTGTTTCAGAACTGGTAGCGAACTCCGCTGGATCTGAGAGCAGCCATCCGAATTTACTATTGATCGCTCTAGAACCAAAGTCTCCGAGCACGATTTCATTGGCTACAAAGTCCCAGTAATAGTCCGATCCAATTAGGACATCAATCGAATCTTGAGAATCGGAGCAGTCTGCTAATTGCAGTCCTTTCAAATGCGGGTAGCTGCTTGCGTCTACTCTTGTCGGGAGCGGTGAACAAATAGCAGGAAAACTAAGGACCGAAACCTCCACAGTCTCGTCGTTGCAGCTCTCAAGATGCAAAGTTACAACATCACATTTTTGTTTTCGAAAGTTCCTTTCCCCAAATGTATTGAGTTGGAGGGTTTCCGTCCTCGTTGGTTTCAGGCTAAGCCTAGACTTAAGACTATCTGTTAAATACGAACGTTGGCTTCCATAGTCGAACAATATTTTCACCCTTGTGGACTTCGACCCATCTTGATTTGTTGCGAGTGCAGTTGCGGTTTGCAATAAAACGTGTCCTTTCGTCTCCGAACTGGCAGCTGTTGTGATTCTCTGAGTCTGTGAGTTCGCTGCGTGACCATCCATTGTGTGACTGTTTGTAACGTGACCCACAAGAGTCTGCGTGTTTTGCGAATACTCGTTTGGGTTAGATGTCTCTCTCGGTGAATTCGTTTGGCGACACAGGGACTGATGACGTTTTCCGTGAGAACGCCGACAGTCCAAACTACACGAACTGCATGCTTTGATGACCAAATCGCAAGCAAACAAAACATCTTCGATCTCTTCGGAGGAATTCCAAACGAGCTTTCGTTAACGTTAGCGCTAAGAGCTGCAGCAGACGGTGTTTTCATCTGATTGTATGTTGGGTTAGGTTTGTCAGCGTTCACCTTAACACCTTCGCTCGTGCCTCTACTTCCTGTCGAATCACATCCAATATGTCAGACATTTGCCAGACCTCTTGAGCCGTGTTTCTAGCGAATTGAATTCGTAGTTCTTGAGGTAATTTGGACATAATCAAGGGAATTAACAAGCTACCATAATGGCTAGAACTGACACCAAGGGACTCCAGACTGCGCACGTTCAGTTACGCTAATCTTGTCATACAGGAATCGGAGCTGTGAAGCTTTGTCGCTAGTACACCCAGGAATTTTTAGCAACTCATCCATATGCGTTGAAATTATGTTCTGGGGCCTTCCAAAACGATTCTGCAAAATTTCAATAGCCGATTGATAATTCGCGTCTGTTCGAGTCAATCCTTGTATAGCGCGGGCTGCTTGGCCTTCCAACAACGAGTGCAAATGATTTAATTTATTGATCGGGCTTTACGTGAATGGCACTGTTAAAGCTATCCCAGAAAGTCTGTCATTGAGTTATTACACCTCTAAACTTCGGTAGAACGAGCTTAGGTAACTTTGCCTTTGGATTAGCTAACGAACTAAAGTTAGTTCGCGTCTGTTCGAGTCAATCCTTGTATAGCGCGGGCTGCTTGGCCTTCCAACAACGAGTGTAAATGATTTAATTTATTGATCGGGCTTTACGTGAATGGCACTGTTAAAGCTATCCCAGAAAGTCTGTCATTGAGTTATTACACCTCTAAACTTCGGTAGAACGAGCTTAGGTAACTTTGCCTTTGGATTAGCTAACGAACTAAAGTTAGTTTGTTGAACCATACCTGCATTATCAGTGCTCCCCGATAATTGCGTGTTTCCAGCGTGTAGTGTGTTTGCATTCGAGCTCCCCGACGATTGTGTGTTTCCAGCGTGTGTTGCGTTCGAGCTCCCCGGCACATGAATTGAGGGGCTTCCAGAATCCAAATTTAACGGTTCATTTGCGTGTTCATCTCCAGAAATAGGAGGCTATTCAAGGGACACCAAGGGCACATTAACTCCACCAATTTCCTTGTTGTCGGACTTGTCGGGGCCCTTCTCGACAGCGGCTAACGCATCCATGATCCTTCGTCGTGTTTCCAACGCTCTTTCGTTAATTTCGTACGATTCTTCTTTTTCGAGTTCGATGTCTTCGACCTTACACGTTTCCAGAATCGCTTCGTCGAGGGATTTTACAATTGCCAACTTCTCTAATATCTATTCCGCCAGAGTTTTCAATCGTGGCCGATTCAACACCTCCTTTTTCAGCAAATCATGTGCTTCGTTCGCAAGCTTCGTCAATACAGTTTGATTACCACCACGTTTAGCGCAAGACCGCGCTAATTCCTCGCTCATTTCGTCGATTGTGTGTTCACTGCCCCACGTTGGGCGCCATATCAAATAATACGAGTTCGTCCACCACCAATTTTAACTTGTTTAATCGTTCGATTCACATTCCATCATAACTAAGCGAAAATCATACAAGATTCTTTTTGAAACACGAAACCTAACTAGCTTGCGAAAGCATGTGGTCTAAATCACGTGACTATGAACTGTCAATTATTTCTTACAGAATAGTTTTTAAATATGTTTGTAAATATGTTTAACTTTCAAAACATTTTACTCGGGGAAACAAAATAAAGTATTGCTTTTTTGGTTTGATGTTCAGGAAGATATCAATTTTATTGATTCATCACTCTGGTGATGAAATTCATTCTCGACATGCATTGAATCAAGGTTTAAGCTAGGGTTGTGTGAGTCACCGTCCAGTAGCAAATATCGGCCCATACCACTAGGGGATCCGGGGCCATGCCCATCCAAAACTCATCCCAAAATTGAAGTATTATTTGGTGCGTTTTCCACTTATAATTAGAGCATGGCTTTTAAAACCAAGATAATGAAAAGATGAAGTGTTGAAAACGTATAAAATAATCTAATAAGGCTGCTCATTTCTCTAGGAATACGAGATTTTAAATCAACGCCTGCTTCAACCAAAAATGCGTGCTGCGTGACTGAACAGCCGGTGACGATCAGTCATGCAAAGCAAGGCTTGAGAGCTCATCGAGTTCTTCAAGCGTTAAAACTAATAATTCTGATCTCTTAATAACAAAAAGTTCGCTGAGAAACTTAAAATCGCATTTCAGTCAAAGGATGAGATTGGTCATTTCTACACAAAATGTTGAATTTTCCGCGATTTAGTAGAATTTTTCGCGCATCAAAATTATGAGTGCTCACAACTTTTAATACAGATGATTGTAGCTAAGGCTTGGGCTAAGCTTGTAGCTAATTAATACAGTCATCATTCATGAAGAGGTCCCATTTTTGGCAAAAATAATCTGTATTTTTGGAGGCAGCAAGGATGGCAAATACCTTTATTAGAGGAGCAGGTTAAAACGTCATAACTTTGCTTGCGTTTAAGATAAGCAAATAGTTTTTAATTGCGAGGAAAGAATGAAGGATTATGCAGTGATCCTGAAAGAATGAGGCTGTTTCATCCAACATGCGAAGTTTGAGCAGGCATAATGTAACCCCAAATTTTTGGGGTTCAATTACCCGTTTGTGTGCTTTTCGTGCTGTGTCCAAAAACATTTCCTCAAAAAGTTAAAAAAGACGAATCTATCAAAATAAAGCTCATTTTAGGTCATTGCAGATGTTGGTTGACTTGTGTAGAAAAAATGAAGGCAATCCATTTTCCACGAAAATTTGAGTGGTCGGTTCTTGCACGGACACGCTCTTAACAGCTTGAGCAGGTTTTGACCGATCAGTGCCCTAAAAAGATCTAAATAACTATAATATAAATCCATTTTTACCAAGAATCGTTCCTAGTTTGTCACCGTCTTGATCCCTTCCAACTGAGGAAGCTCCAGCTGAATGCCAACGCCGACGCCGACGCCGAGGCCGACGCCGACGCCGAGGCCGACGCCGACGCCGAGGCCGACGCCGAGGCCGACGCCGACGCCGACGCCGACGCCGACGCCGACGCCGACGCCGACGCCGACGCCGACGCCGACGCCGACGCCGACGCCGACGCCGACGCCGACGCCGACGCCGACGCCGACGCCGACGCCGACGCCGACGCCGACGCCGACGCCGACGCCGACGCCGACGCCGACGCCGACGCCGACGCCAAGGACGACGACTTGAAAATATTATATCTATTATTTCATATTCGAAATTCACAACTGGGTATCCCTGTTTAGCACATACACCGATCGGTGTCAAAACGTGCTTATGCTAGATATGCAATAACAGCGTTCAATTGCATAAGAAGATACGAAAAATCAGCCATTGCGATTAACGTGCTCGAAAACACGCATAACTTGGTCATTTCAAAGAAGAAACCACGCGTGTATCAACAGGCATAACCACTGTGCTGCTCATCAGGCCTTTTTTTTTGGTAACGTTCTCGCTGGTGTTGCCATCGTGGTTTGCTAAAGCTCTCTTTAAGCTCCCTCATTAGAATATCATACCACTAAATACTACACTGGAGCTTGCCGCTACAATAAGCACTTACCTACCGTTGACGATCCGAAAATTCAGCGACCAGAAAAAAATAGAATTGCTTTTAGTTCGGATACATACAAGTAATTCCGCTTTATCCCAATATACTTCTCTTAACTTCTTGAAATATCCAATAACAAAAAGATCTTGAAAAACCCGTTGTCTCTTAACGTAATACGCGCGTCATGATTGTGTTTCTTCTTTATATTTTTCTCCTATCTCCCTAGCGTCACACTCCCGAACTGCTTATACAAATTTCAAATGACTTTTCTTTAATGAAATTGCTAATAGCGAGGGCTGCTGCGTTTTGTCTTTGATTTTCTTTGAATTTCGCAACCGACATAATTAATTTGGTCGTAGCAGAAGTTAGCCTAATCAATTAATCTTTAATAACGCACTCATGCATAAAATGCTACGCAAATCGTGTTTTCTTTGTGTTAAATAGTGTATTCTAAAAAACGTCATGTGACGAAATGGGAATAAAGCTATGCGTTAAAAACGGATTACCTCACATCAGTTATTTTGGAAATTTTATAAAGTTGCAAGACCATGTCTATTTAAAAAACACGAAATGGGAAATGTGAAAAACGAAAGGTAGAATGAACGTAGTTTTAACATCAACCGGACAAAATTTCAAAAAGTATATGAAAAGGGCCAGCAAACCTCATATTATGGCAAAATGAACAAACAGCAGACGCAGCTATCGCTTCAAAATAATACCTTTCCTTCTTCTCTTTAAAAATTGCAGAGAGTATGCTATATTTGTATTTAAAACGCTTTTTGCATTAAACTTGTCCCAATCGACAAATATTATTATTATTACTATTTTTTTTTATAAGAATATATTATTTGAGAATATCGAGGCTGAAATTTGTAACATTTTAGGAATATTTTTAGAATAAACCCGAGACTGGAATTCTTTGAAAGATTATAATAGCTCTTATTGCAATTATCAGCGTCTTGACATGGTAACGAGCCGAAAGGGTCAATTCTGCATTGCCTTGACCCTTTAGCCTCGTTCGTGTGCTCCTCTAAACAAAGGTATATTTGGCAGAGGACTCAACTCCACCAACAGCTATTTCGTGTGTTGAAAATTTGTCATGATACAGTACAATCACATCTTTTAACTAAACAGTATGTTTTTTCCTTCTCTCTCGGGAAAAAAAAAAAAAATAGGACTGGTCAAATGTTCGATGCTAATAACATTTCTCCTAGAAGTTATTTTTGTTAAATCAAGCAGGCTTGAATACCTGCACACTCAGTGACTCCAAAGCCATTGAAACTTCAAATTTAAAGAAATGCCATACCCTACATAATCTAAGCATTTAAAAAAGAAAAATCCTAAAATCGGACATAAAAATTGCAATATTTAGCTTCGGCTGAAAAAACAAAAGTCTTATATGTATTTTGCTATCAAAAAGAAAGACAACCTACAGAGTTTCGTACTATAACCTAAAACTATAATTTTCCTTAAAATACATCCCGAGGTTCCAACAGTCATTAACACGAATCCCAAGGTTTCAAAATGTCATTCGATAGTAATTTCTTTATCAGTTGTTTCAAAGAAACTTTAGCTATATTTAAAACATTAATCATCTGTTAGTCCTTTGAACTGAAAAATAAAAACTGAATTGTGTTCAGAATCTTTACTGACTAGAAACCTTAAATATGGATTGCTCTTTGTGTTTCTTTATCATGCACTGATTATGCTATAAGTGGCCACGATGATTATTATTTTTTGTTTAATATCTATTGTGGAAAGACGAAGAGGAACGTTGTCACACGACAAATCTTGCACTACGCAAACAATAATAACTTGTAATCATTACTATCAGCATCGATATCAGGGGCAGAAATGTTGTAATTTCCCTTTCCAGAACTAGAAATTACACTCTGACTAATATTTTACCCCACGACAATGAATACTTACATATATA
>CBDDTI010000094.1:0-6130 GCA_965233585.1 bacterium | reverse complement strand
CCAGAGTTACCCACTATAAGCATTCTGAATGTGTTTTTTGGCATGTATTTATGTAATTGTTTGAAACCATTATCTGATTTCTCACCACTATCATAGTTTGGTATATCCATATATTATTATGTTGGATAAATTGAGAGAAATTGAGATAAGTTGAGATAAGTTATTTAATCTAACATAATAATATATGGATATTGAACGTATGAAAAAGCTTCTAAACAGCAAAATAGAAGTTGGAAAAAAGGTGAATGAAGTCCGTGAAGTCGTTAAGAATTACAATAAAGAAAAACAAGATATGTATGATTATACAGAAAAACTATTTAAACCTTCAATCAAAGCTCAGAAAGACATCAAGAAAGCGATTGATGATAAGCAGGATGAGTTGATCAATCAAATACAAATTAACGATGAACTTGCCAACATGAAACAAAATCAAGTGATCGCAAAATTGCAACAGAATAATAATAGACAAGATGAAATCATCACAAATATACAAGAAAACCACAAGGCTTTAAAAAAAGGATTCTCTGACCTTATCGAACCATATCAGAGAGGAAACATATTCCAATATGAACTTCCCAAATATATTGAAGATAAGGGATCCGATGAAGATCTAATACAGCTGGGAGAGGTCGAACCAAGCACCAGTAAAATAAAGTCAAATCTTGATTCGGGTTTTTCACAAGAGGAGATAACAAAACTGATAAATAGAAATTTACCACCTCCTTCAATCATTCTTAAATCACACTTAGATAATACAATCAACTTGAATGAATTTCTAAAAAACATCGGAGAAATGACTAAGGAGCTTGGGAGAAAGAAAGGTCAATTATCCAAAACAAAATCTAAAACAAAAAACAAAGAAGCAATTTTAGGTTTGTCAGATGAAATCGCATTGTTACAAAAGTACAAAAAAAGAATAAATATTATTGAAGAAGGTGCAAAAACAGTGGGTACAGGTATTTATACACAGAAAAAGAGAAACGCCTATAAGATATCACAAAATGGGCAATATGGTGGTCTAGTCATTGATCTTCCAAAACTGTATGGACATCTGAAAGTTGTGGCTCATAAAAACGGTCAGAAAGTATATGACAAACAAGCTGACTTTGACACACTTGATCTTCTAACAAAACGATTCAACAGCAAAAAGAAATACTCTGAATTAGCAAGATCAGTGTTTAATGACCTTAATAGACTAAGTGAAATACCAATACACAGAACTTCTAAAAAGTATTCAAAACTTGGAAGTGGTGTAGTCTACTATAATAATCCACAAGATTTACTTTCACGGTTAGAGTTGCTTGGAGGGTCTATGTCTGCTGGAAACGATAGTAATGATATCAGAGAAGAGTTTGTTAATATAGCACATATGTTGAATAAATTGAAAGTAATAAATAACAAACAAATGAATGGCATCATGAAAAATTATCTATTCTAATAATATATGAGCGAATTCTTGTTACGATTTTCATCAAAAAATAGAGAAAAGGTGGGTGTAAGTTTGAGTCATGATTTCACAACCAAATTCAATATACCTATTCAACTATCTTATAACATGAAGCATGAAGTCGCTGTTAGATTAATAAAGATGACTTACAGCTGGTATAACATATCACAATCATTTGGAAACAATCAAATAAAATACAGTCCTGATCAAGGTAAAACTTGGGAAACAATCACATTTGTTGATGGGATGTACAGTTATGATGATATTGATGATTATATCAAAAAATACATGAAAAGCCAAAATCATCATCCTGGTGATGATCCTGAAAAGTATGGAATCAATCTGTATTTTGTTTTATCTACTTATCGAATACTAATTGAATTGCATGAAGATTATCAAGTAGATCTTACAACCTCAGATTTCAGAAAACTTATTGGCTTTAATTCAAAAATAGTTACATCAACTGAGTATGGAACTAATCTTCCTGATATAACAAGAGGAGTGGATGAAGTTCATATCAACTGTGATAAAGTAACAGATAGTATTACTGATGGTCAATCTTCCAACACATTAGCTGTCATTCCAGTTCAAAATCTTGTTAGATCTCTCCCATTCTCTTACAATCTTCGTCCAATTGTTTTTAGTCCATTATCGGGTCATTTGATATCTCCAATGCGGTTTTATGTTACTGATTCATCTGGAAATCCAATTGATTTGAATGGGATTGATTGGTATATTGAACTAATTGTTAAATCAACAAAAATTTAGTATAATCTTATAATATATGAGACATTGTGAATTTAAAAAGCGTTATGATCCAAAACAGGGTAAGTATGTAAAAAAAACGTATATACGGTGAAGGTATAAGCGATTTTTTAAAGGCAGTTGGAAGTAAAATCTTTGGAAAAGCTGCAAAGAAAGCAGCTGAAACTGCAACAAAAAAGGCAGCCATGAAAAGTAGTGAATATGCTGGCAAGAAGGCTGGTGATAAGATAGTTGAGCTTCTAAACAATAATAAAACAACAACTCCATCAGTTATGATAGAACCAAGTTTGCCAAAACAACTAAGTTTATCAGAACCGAAAGTATTAACTGCTCAGGAAGTAAATGACAGAGTAAATCGGTTGCTTTCAGGTGGAAAACTTAGAAGAAGAAATTTTATATAAACATATAATATATGACAAAGACAGTAGAATATCGAGATGACTTGCTAATGGAAAGATATGAAGATATCATTTTTGAACTTGACTCAAACTTAAGGTGGCTTACTACAGTTTTGATGGAGTATAAGAGCACAATTTTTAACTCTTTTGAAAAAGGTTCCAAGCGGTTTTTCCCTTCACTATTTAATGCTTGCTTAAGTCTTTTACCATTCTATGTGAAATTTGAACAATTAAATGTCAACAAATGGCCAAAATGAGCGACCGAGCACCCAATGAGAGACTGGGCACTAGTAGGTTAAGTCACGTTTTTCTCAAAATCTACCCGTATGACCCCACCTCAAAATTTCAGGAATAAGAAATTGGGTCTGATTTAACATTCATGCAAAGTGAAATAAAAATCTGTAAGACAGATTTTTTGCAAATCAAGAAAATGTGAAATCAAAAATAGCTCAAAATCGGTCTTACAGATTTTTTAAAAATTTTGGCTATAAACGTGATTTACCCCAACAAATCAACTGTGAAAATTTCATCATAGGTTGTACGGTAGGTTTTCGAGCAATCTTCGATCAAACACAGGTTTTTACAACCTTGGACGAGAATTGAATTGCGCATGCCCTTTATTTGAGCGCGCGCTCATGTGACGTCATGTATCGCGTGTGCGAAAGCAAGAGTAAATTAGAGCTCTTTTACTGCAAGTTTATCAAACTTTTTTCCATAATTGTTTGGCCCTAGGTTTGAATACGTGTTTGAACGGAGTTTGCAGCTGTCGCTTCATATATCAAAGCGACTTAACGCCTTTCAAGTGCTGAAGTTGTTTTTGCTACTTCTACTTGCGTCATTTTTGCACGTGCGACAAATGCTGACGTGTGGCACGCTTTCGTAGCCCGCGCTAATTAAATCTCGGAAAAACTGTAGTAAGCCACCTTAATAATTCCTGCTAACGGTTCTCGTCAAAAGAAAGACAATCATACTTTCTCAATTGATAATAGTGGAGAATTGCCTCCTTTAGATTGGTATAACGCCAGATTCAATGTAGATTTTAAGGGGTGTCTTGAAAACAAAGACCCCTAAGACCCCAAAGACCCCCAAGACCCCCTAAGACCCCAAAACTTGAAAACAAAGACCCCCAATATTTTTCGGGGCTCCGAAATTACGACCAGCCGGTCGCCAATGCGACTGAAAGTTGAGCGTTGGCGACATTTTGAGGCTACTTTTAAATCGAAAAATTTTGTGTTTTGTTTCAAGCAAGGAACTTAGCCCTTGTCTCTTCGAAGTTTATAACGTCCACAGAAAATAATTTAGATCAAAAATGAAGGTAAGATTACTGTAAATTGCCCCCAAAACAGTTATGATCCACGCAATGTAATCGACATTTAGCGGCGCCATGTTTTCAGCAGTTTGAACTGCCAGCTATGTTCAGTGTATGTTGTGGGCGCATGGCAGAAACAAGTGCCTTGTTTTCGCTTTTTGCGTGGCTTCTTGAAGGCTTCGTACTGACGGCATGTGAGAAGAAATGTTATGTCAAGTCTCCAAACTAATAAGAATGCTATCGACTTCACCAAAACTCCATTTCAACTACACGATATTTTAATCTACCCAGGGTCCGAAATAACTTTTATTAGGCAGGCGCCAACTGGCGACTGAAATATTTTCATGGTCACCAGATGGAAAATGTGGTCGCCAAATAGTGTCAAAAAATTTTTCCTTCCCGACCAAACACAAGAACGGTAAGTATTCAAGTTGATTTTTTGCATGAAAATATTCCTACTCCGGAACGATCGCAAGAATGTAAGAATCAGATTCTACATTTAAAGGCATTAAAATATTGTGTAGTTGAAATGGCGTTTTCGTCAAATAGATAGCTCCCCTGGTTTGGAGACTTGACATAACATTTTCTTCTTACGTGCCGTCAGTACGAAGCCTTCCAGAAGCCACGCAAAACTGCCATGCGCCACGATATAGCTGGCAATTGAAACCGCTGAAAACATGGCGGCGCTAAATGTCGATTACATTGCGTGGATCATAACTGTTTTGGGGGCAATTAACAGTAATCTTACCTTCATTTTTGATCTAAATTATTTCCTCGAAGAGACAAGGGGTAAGTTTCTTGCTTGAAACAAAACACAAAGTTTTCTGATTTAAAACAACACCAATTCCTCGAATGTCAATCCAAGACGCTAAAAGTATCCTCAAAATTCTTGTCACCAATGCTCAACTTACAGTCCTATTGGCGACCAACTGGCAATAATTCCGGAGCCCCGAAAAATATGAGGGGTCTTTGTTTTCAAGTTTTGGGGTCTTTGGGGGTCTTAGGGGGTCTTAGGGGTCTTTGTTTTCAAGACAAGGTGTCTCTAAAACGAAGACCTCTAAAACGAAGACCCTAAGACCCTAAGACCCCAAAAACTCTAAAGCGAAGATCCCCTAATTTTCTAAGCATTTTTTATCTTTAGTGAAGTTTTGCGCTTTCTTTATCCGGCCAATGAATTTTGTTCACTTCAGTGTCGATGTTTTATCCGCCATCTTGAGCTGAGTAACCAGGCTCGCACACTTTGCCGCCGGAAGCAATCAGTAGTTAACACGGACTACGGACTACGGACTGGGTATAAAAGACGGACTCAGGTATAAAACGAGGACCGAGCGTTACGGACTCGGTATAAAACATGAAGTTGAATAAATTCTCGCACGAACGTTTTTATAAATAGAGGCTACCTGAATTAAAATTATAGAAGTGTCTTTTAAGAAAATAGCTCATTTCCCGAAAGTGCCCGCTCATACAGGTTTAACCATACTCGATTGCCGAAAAAGAAAAAGAAGCTCTGAAAGTCCCAAAATTGACGAGCTGTATGAATTTTCGAATGATTCAAGCCGTGATTAAATGTTTTGAAAGATCAATAGTCGAGAGAACAGCTGGAGAATGGAGGAGAATTCGAACGACATGCCCCACTGTTTATTTATACGATAATGTGAATAAATACACATAAATACGGTCATGGCGAAATGAGGAACAAAAAGTTGATTAACAAAGAAACAACATTACACAAGAATGGCAATTCTGCAGTCCTGTCGCCTTGGAAAAGGAAAGGGAAAAAAGAAAAAAAAAGGTATTACAACACGCGGTATTCGTATTTGGTCACCCATCCAAGTACTAACGCCGTCAAACAGGGCTTAACTTTGTTGAGCGGACGAAACATGTTACTGTCTGAACGCATTTTTTTTAAATTGCTACGATGAGAAAAGGAAAAAATATCTGATACTGCATGGCTGGCAAAGTAGAGAACAAAAAATTAGAGGAATATGAAAATGAGAACTATTACTTGCTTTGGTGAGCGTTACATTACAGGACTTAACTTTGTTCAGCGGACGAAACATGTTGCTGTGCTTGAGGTATAGTAACTCTACACTAAACGTATATTTTAAACGCGATTTCCTACCAATTATCACGGTGCATCAAGGGAATGGTGTTTTGGCCCCATGAATGTCACTTGGTAAGACTGCCCATATGCTATCAGCCAAGAAGGCT
>CBDDTI010000093.1:0-18272 GCA_965233585.1 bacterium | reverse complement strand
GTTTGTCTTTTCAATATTCTATGCTCATTATTTCCATTACATTTGTCCTCGTTGTATGCGAATTCTCAGATGACGTCACGAATCGTTTCGTAATCTCCACCCTCCTCGAGTGAGCATTTCTCCCGTTCCGGTCTTTTTCTCCACCAATCCGAGTTGTTTCAACTCGTGACACGCCGACAATGTTCCTCGACATCTTGAGGGCATTTTTGAGCGATTCTTTAAATTTGTCGTGAGTATAATAGTAAATTATCGGATTGTATGCACATGAGCACTTCGCAAACATTGTTGGTAAAAGGACAGCAGGGTTATGGAAGGTAAACCCGGCTGCAAACGCAATGGAGATTATGGCGTAAGGCGACCACGTGATCATGAATATCAGTGTCATGAATGCACATACCTGAAAAGACACACATGTTTATTTCCAATAAATTACACTAGTAATGAGTGTATGCTAGAATGACAATTACCAACAGTAATCAGATGCAAGGGATTAAGTAAAATAATAATAAAAACATTGCGCAGTTAACTAACTAGCAATTACAATGTACGAATCGAAAACAGATTGAAAACGATTGTTGTAGAGGAGTAATTGTGTTCTGTTGAAATTCATACAAAACTATGATTATTTTTGTCAAGGCGTACGAGAGCTACAGTACCTCATTATAATAATTATTAGGGGTTAATTTAAAAGGGTTTATCGAAAAAGAGACGTATGTTTGCTTCATTTTTTGACGAACGAAATGCGATTTCCTTAAACAAATTCACCGATTTTCTCTTATTTTCTGAAAAATTAACTGACTTTTAGAGTACGTTTCATTTATTATTTTATTAAGAAAACAAATAATTCTATTCCTTCTTAAAGTCGCAGCCTTCGAGGGTCATGTAGAATCCGATCCCTCGCCGAGCGCTGGATTAATCTTGCAACTTATGGCTAGGAAGCCATGAAATTTCTGAGAATTAACGATGATTTAATCTAAGGAAATATAAGACGTCACGCTTTGTTATTAGTTTATTACTGCGAGATAATGACATTGTGCAGAATTCAGAATACGTATTCCTGCTAAGGTAACAGTATGTGATAAATTGGATAATGGACAGCATCTTGGTCGTCGTCAAAGTGTCGTGCTGTAACAGTAATCCAATGTTCTCCTGGTTCGCATCCAAAACTCAATTAACTTTTTCTCCTATTACTGTGGTATTGCTTTCGTATTATTCAAGGAATATTGCCTTGGAATACTAGAGAGCATTTTGCATGTTATGTAATTTATCGTGAAGTAAATTGTGAAGTTAAAGCTAGTGCGCACTACTTCAGAGTGTACACATAGCCAAGTTCTACGGTCGACTTCGGTTGATTCGTAGGACTTGAGAGCATCAAAATGGTCCGTGTTATAAATCGATTGAAATTGTAATTTTGTGGGTTTATTACAATATCCCTTTTGGCTTCAGGTAGTTTAGGCACTTTTGAGTCATTACTTTCAATTTTTTTAAAATTACTTTATTAGGATAGGGATCACTGATGAGGGTTCAGTACTCGAAATGCGCATATGATCCATATTGTTAATTAAATCCGATCGAAATGGTGCATACATCTGAGTAGAAAGTCTCTTTTTATATACTAAACTACCGTGTACGTGGAACTATTCCGCCGCCATTTTTCTTTCAAATCATCATTCTCTCTATGTACCTATTATCTCGGATGAATGTCATGCTTGATTTCATTTGTATTTTGTATTTGTATTTTGTATGTTTGTATTTGCTCGGGGAGTTCATTCGATAAAGCATCAGGCTACAAATCTCAAGGTTGTTAGTTCGAGCCCCACTGTGGGCAATAATTTTGTATTTTTGTCGCTTTTGACGCGCTCCTGGCAGGTCGACTGGTCCAATGCAAATGAAATCAAGCAGGACATTCATCCGAGGTAATAGGTGCATAGAGAGAATGATCATTTGAAAGAAAAATGGCAGCGATACTAGTTCCTAGTACACGGTAATTTTAAATTAGTGCACACTTTTCTACAACACATACTTCTATGATCCTTCTCCCCAAGACTGTAGTATTTTAAACCTTGGAAAGTCGTAACGTGAACAACAAAATTTTGGACTATCAGATTGTCTTATCCCCTTCTGCGGTAAGTTAGTAGCTGGTAACAAAATCAACACATAGACAGACAAATTAAAACAGATATAACATACCCGAGTCACTTTCGTCTCCAGTTCCAATAGAAACCTTGAATGGATGTTGGCCGGGAGCGGGTTGCCGTAGGCAGTGTGTCGCAGGTTGGAGGAATGCTTGTAGATCCCATGGTATGAGTAAACCATGATGGCGAGGGGGACCACCAGGAGAAAGAAGAAACAGCACCAGACATAGGAAATGTCCGCAAGTGTTTCCCCGTACCATTCTATACTGCAGGTTACGTTGTACGGTTCCGGGGCGTATTTACTCCAGCCTATCAGTGGGGTAACCGTCCAAAACAAGGAGTAAGTCCAGACGCTGACCAACACTTTCAACACCAACGACAGGCTGACCTTCCGTACTGTGAAATACAACAAAAATAAAACTATAACATATACACGAGACCTCAATAGAAGCGGTAAATTCATTAGTTTCAATTTATCCACGTTAACTATTTCAGGCAAATGCTACTATTCAAAAGTTACGGATCTAAGCTAATTTTCACCAGCATGCACGTCTTAAATAAAAGGGAGCCTTTAAGCCCTTTTAAGCCGATATAGGCCATTGAATGTTGACCTCGAGGGTCTTTCAACGAGCTGTTTTCAAGACTCAACAGGTTTCTCGTGATAAAATGTGTCCCCCAGAAGGAGTAATTGGTTTACGACTCCTCCGAGGGATAAAATTTGGACCCGTCATTGACATATGACCCCAGCTGTACATTTTTTATCTTAAGGATCATGGTACGGCACTCAGGCAGATCACGCTGATTGAAGTGTACGCAAATGAAAATTATTCATAAGTGCGACTTACGGTATTTCCGAACTTTGACTTCATTTGCTTTCCTTACCATTAAGAAGAAATATTTTGATACATTACATATGTTAATGAAAAAAAGAAATGCACCTTCGGATGCACAATAATTACTTTGATATACTCTTATGATATACACCTTCATTAATGTCCACTAATCAGCCAAACTACAAATCGCAAAAATCGATAAAAATGGTCAAACAATGAAGTGGCATCTGTACAACATGAGATGGGTGTTCGGAATTTAATGCAAAGATCTTAGCTTTAACTGTACGCTCACTTGTTCTGTGTTCATGTATGTGCATTTGTTTGCAGTTCAAACGCCAGAGGTATCAGCGAGCAATCTAGACAGGTCAGGATACCACGTAGAATTGTGACCCAGTTCATGATTTCACGTTGAATAATACCACAGTGAGTTGTGACCCCGGATCATCATTTCACGTTGAATTGTGACCCATGTCAAAAATTGACACGGGTCATAATTCAACGATGAATCGTGTTCCTGGTGATATCTCAACGTGGAATTCTTAACCATCTACCGGTACATACCTAGCCGTGCAAATGTGACTCATGAAGGTGTCGATATTCAACAGATAAGGACGGTCATAATTCAATGTAAAATTAATTAAATATTGACCCGGGTCGGTAGTCAATTGAGGGGCACTAATTGTATCTTACACCGGCTTAAAGGTGACTCAGAGGGGGTTAAAGATGCTTAAGGGTCAATTAAAGTTGGCTTAAGGGAAGTTTTTTAAAGCCACCTTCAAGTGACATTTTAGCAAGCTTCAAGCTGGTTTTCATCATTTGAATAACGCAAAACATATGTTACGGTCTGATCCATCAACCCACCCTACTTTTTCTTTACCAGCCCTGACAATTGTCTGACACTTTTTAAAGAAAATTATTCAAATATACTATTTTTGTCTTCAAATGTAGTTTGTGGTATCTTTAATTTCATTATCATTATTTCGACAAAAACGAAGAAATGTTTACATTTGAAGGGTAAAATCCATTCTAGATATCAATCAACATCAATTCAGTCAAAAAAATTAAAAACAATTATTTCTAACAGACTGAACATATTTAAGCACATTGAGGAAAACATGCATTTCTTTTTTTTTTTAAGATGGCTAGGGTGAACTAAAGATATTTTATAAATGACAACAGACTTCGGTGGAGGTAACAAAATTCACATTGTCATATGTAAAATACAAAAGAACTGATGCACTGTCACTGTGGCACTATCAATAGAGCACCATGGTAGACATTCATGGACCCCTGCAAATCAGAGGTGAGACCAGGTGCCCGGGAGGAGTCAGCGTCTTCTGCTTGGCTAGCCGCACCCGCCAAGAATGCCTGCGAGGCAACGAAACTGTAAATATGGAGGCTTGACACTGGATGTGGACCGACAGTGGAATATGTCTTATTTGAAAGGGTGACATTCAAAAAGTTCTCATATGCAATGAAAAAAATAATTAGACATTAATGCCGTTATCTTCCAATGTGGGGGCAGAGGACAAAGAATATTCCGGGATTGGCATCTGCTAATGTACGTATACGCCACATACAGAGATCCCTCGTTAACGTCGGATGTGGCGAAAAACCATGTATGACTTTTACATTAATTGTCATTATAAGAACATATAAATTGGTCAAAAAGTCGGTAGACCCCTTGTAGCGGTTTTGTCCATCTCTTCGCGTTTAAATTGAAATTCTCTGTGGAGACCTAAAGTCGTTGGCCTTACTTAGTAACAATGAAAAGACTTTAAGCTTTTTAGACATTAATGCCCTTATCCTTCAATTTGGGACAGAGGACAAAGAAATATTCCTCCTGTTCTATCAAACCCAATAACAATCTGTGAATACTCCTTTCGGAGTGAATGAAAAACGCAAAACTCCTCGTTGCATTTGTCAAGCAGAAACAATTCATTATATAATGATTAGTGTAAAGAGCAAAATAACGTAGCATTAGGACTTTTATCTTGGCCACACGACACAAAACTTTACCAGCTCCTTCCCTGGTGAGGAATTATCTCATAATTTAACTTAAGAAGATTGCATGTTTAGGCTTCACAGAAAGTTAAGATGTTATTTTTTAGAACAACTTCCAATAAATCAAGCTGCCCGAGAATTGTGTATGAAAACAAGACAAATCATCCAATTATCGAGCAACAGGCATCCCCTAGCGACCGAAAATACAGCAACACATCGCCTCAAAATAAAACTTTTTTTGTGTAAACGTCTCTCTGTTCGTTCATCTGATTGATTAATTGTGTTGCATCGAGGTCCGTTGAAAAATTAAAATCGATGGCTGAGGAGTGACTTGTAACTACCCAAACCTCATGTTCTTCTTGATGTATCGAGTCCGGTATCTTTTGTATGTTATTGGGGTAAGAAATGTCTGTCAAGGCAATTTTGGCGCCCCGGTTTAAATAAATTGGCGTTTTTAAGTTGACGTAAAAATTATCGAGCCTATTTTGCGGATGAGTCTCCTCGTCCAACCGATTATCAACCTGGAGGTGAATGGTGTTGTAGGGCATTTTGCTGTCTACTTTGCGCAAATGGAATTGGACGATGCTCGGTTGACCGTCTTGGAGCTTAAGGATAGTATCGTCCGTCTTGAGAAACTTAATGCTAACGGTTTTAAGGTTCGTATTTCTCACGGGGAAATAATGCACTGTTTTAACGGTTTTAAAATAGTATTTGTTTCTTTTGTCGCTAGGTAAATATGACGTGTACAAGACGGGCTCTTCTTCATTCGGTTCGGCGGAAATAATATTCGAGGCGATTTTGACCACTTCGTAATAAGCACCCTCAGCCTCCGCTATGTTTAAGTCTATTCCGAAAGCAACTACTCCAATTTCCCAAGCTCGGTCTTCACCGCCGTGGGATAAGTCGAAATTTCTCGGTAATACATTAGTATAATTAGAAAGTTTATTGTTGTAATAAACGTCCACGCTAGCGTTAGAAAGACAGTGAATAAAAATTCCCCGATCCATTCCTTCGCTTCTTTAAACATCGACCACGTCACTTTCCGGTATCCAACTGACGTTTCGATATCCTCTCCATTTCACCAAAACTAATTTTTCTCCGGTTTTCGAATCCTTCTTCCGTCGTACAATCTTTTCGATTTTAAAAAGTTCGGGAGGATTTACCTCCGTCAATTCATTCCCGTAAAAATTTCCCTCAATAATTTCGTCCCCGTCAAAAGTTTCCAGCTGATAAGTCGGAATGGGCAAGCGGGTAAATACTTTTTTAATTTTGAAAATTTCCTCGTGATACTGTTCGTCGAAGCCCCGATCAAATTGACCCTTTAACTTGCTTATTCTGACCGTCGCTCCTTCCTTAAATCTGGGCGTTTTTCTCGCTCTGCTCATGTAATTTTCCTCTTGTCTCTCTCTTATCAAATTCGCATTTTCTTCCCTTTCGGCCTCGTTGGGCGACATTCCGATCATGCGATGTTCTCGCGAATTATAAGTCTCTACCAAACGGGGTAACGCGTCGATGAATCGCTCCGTTTCGCGCGAGGTCATGTATCGGTACATCAACGTTTTTAGAGTTCTGTTGAATCTTTCGACAAAAGGCGCGTGTACATAATTGTCGCTATGTAATAGTTTAATTTTGTTCTGACGACAATAATTCGCGAAAGATTTATTCTTAATCTCCGAACCTCTATCGGCCAAAATCCTCCTTGGTAAGGTAACGGCCTTTTTTGCGATGCGTTTAAATCCCTCCAAAAAAGTGGCGGCTTTTTTATTTTTTAAGGGCTCAACAAAGGCGAATCGAGTAAATATATCGATGGCGGTTAGCAGGTACCGGTGATTATCATTGGCGCTCGACACTGAATCGCCAAGTTCGATCAGATCAATTTGAAATTGATACCTCTTGTAGTAAGCGTAGGTCGGATTTCTCGGTCTGGCAGATTTGGCTTGTTTGTGTAAGGTGTAACTATCCAATCCGTGCATCCATTTTTTTATTTTGCTCAAGGGTATTTCTCCTTTGAAATGTTTAAAAGCGCGATAGGGGGAAGAGAAAGCCAGAGATGAGCCGGGTCGGTTGTACGCTTCGATAAATTTGTCTTTAGTAATACTCGTCATCGTCGTCATCTTCGTAATCTTCAAACAACGGGCTCGGGTTGGTTAGTCGTCTTCTTTTAACAGCCGTCGATTTCACGTATCTTCGTTTTCGTTTTACCATTCGCGGTGGTTTGTTCGATTTAGCCGCGACGGCCTGCCTTCCGCTTATTAATATGTTTTTGGTAGCGGACTTTAATCGATTTTTGGCCGCTTTCCCGATAGGTCTACCTTCCAACGCCTCTAAAGCCGTATCAACGGCGGCTCGGGTGGCCTCCTTTTTTAAATATCGTCCCGCCGATTTGACACCGTCACTTTTTACAATTCGTCCGATAGATTTTACCGCACTTTTGGCCGCCGGTGCTAAAGTTCTAATTAAACCGCTAAAAATAGAACCCAATCCCGCACCTTGTTGCACCGCGGGTCCTCGATGATATCTCATTACGATATTTTTTTTTTATTTTTTCTTCTTTCCTTTTCAAGCTATTCTATGTCGTTTATTCTTCTCACGCATCTAACCAACGACACCGAACTGATACCCAATTCTTTAGCCATTCCAGCGTAGGTCGGACGAGATTTTTTAGACTTTTTTCCTCCGCCGCTCGATATTGAAAAAGACGTTTTATTTTCTCTTAAAAAGGTGTGAGCGCAGGCGGCAATAAGTACCTGCGGCGAAAATACGACTTTTCTTTCGTAATAACACACCCTCTTTCTTATTGATTCAACATCTTTGAAAGGTAAGTTTAGTCCTTTAAGAAAATACTCGCACATCAAACTCGGACGTGAATTAAATTCTTGCGTGTTTAAATAGGGCCAGACTTTTGCCGGGTCGATGCCGGTCAGTTGACACAAATGCTGCATAGGTCTGGGCACATCACTTTTTACCAGAGCCAAAAAAACGGCGACGAGCATTAAAGCCTCCACGTTGTTCAGGGTTTTTTTATTTTCGCGTTTAAGGAGGAACCATTGATTTTTTATATGGCTTATTATTTCCGCGTTATCGATGTGGCATTTGCCGCATATTCGATCTAATAAGTCCTCTTCAAAGTGGTTCAGAATCGGCTTTTCCGACAGGTAGGTGTGATGCGCGTTTAATGAGTCCATGTATCCCGGTTCCAATACTTTTCCGCAATCCGGACAAACATAAAATCCGTTGTTACTGACGTCATTTACCGGCTGTGAATGCGCACAGTGAAGGTTGTAATTTTTAAAATACATGCGTGTTCGAAGGTTGATGGTTAACTGCGATCTTTTGCATTAAAAATCTGCATTTATAGGCGTTTCATACATTTTCGGTCTTTGGACATTTAAAAAATTGACCATTTCTTCGATGGTTTGAAGATTCACTCGCTCGTTTTTCCCGCCAATAACGATCATTTTTCCGGAAGAAAAAATTAATAAAGTGTTGCTGGGAAACGAAATAAACATGCCGGGAAACCTTTCCGGATTAAACTTCACTCGTTTCACGGACGGTATTGCCTTTTTCACTATCTTCATCAAATCCAATAGCGGAACGGGCGATATTTTGCTATCGTAGGAGCACGTTAGGTTGTTGATTTTCTTGGCTACCACGTGATACTCGCTCCGGATGACGTTTTTCAGGCAGTCGATGGAAGACGCGATTTGGTCAGTCGATGGAATTTTAGTGATGTTGACGTGATACAAAACGACGTTGCTGCTGCTGCCTTTCTGTTCCTCATTTTTTTTTCTCCCACCGATTTTTTCTTTTTTTTTGAAAATGCTATAAACAAAGTTGTTTCTTCTGACGACGACAAAATTTCCAAAGTATTTGATATCCTTATCATCGCTATTTAAGAGTAAAAGATTCGCGTCTTTTATCGCAATAATGCAACTGATTTTAATATTGCTAATTGTGTAGTTATCTCGGTTGATCGTCGCTCTCGTCATCATGTCTTCCGCCACCTCTCGCGGCGGTATTGGAGGGTTGAATGTGGAGTTTAATGAGCTAAAAGGAGAAAGTTTGAATTTGCACAAGGCTTTGGAACGAGAACTGGATTTAATATCAGGCCGCACCGTTCTCTACAACAGCGTTTCGCCGGTAGAGGAGAAGGGCGATGTCGAATTTCACATCCCTCCCGATCCCGAGTGTCATTTCTTGTTAAATCAAAGCCGACTGGAGGGCTATTTTGTGGTCAAGGACGATGATGGGGGAAATGTGACGGAAAATGACGGGGTTGCCTTAACCAATCACTATGCGGCGGCTATTTTTTCCCAAATAGAAATTTATCTGAACGGTACTCAAGTGTGCGATCTCAGCGCTCCCGTTTCCTACCCGTACAAGCACAACATCGACGTGACTTTATCCTACCCCTTTTCCGTTTCCAATTACCTTTTTAAGTCGGAAGGATACTTCAGTACCGAGAGGTTTAACAGCAATCTTGATCTTAAGTTTACTCAAGACGCCGCCGATTCGCCCCGTAAGCCGGACAAGAATAACTCGAATAAAGACACGGTGGCCAATTATATACGTATCCTGGAAGGAAAAAAGGTTTATTTTAGCACCGCCATTCCCGCCGATATATTCTACTCCGACAAGTACCTCCCGCCTAATGTGGAAATTGAGATAAAATTGCGAAGGTTTAATCCTAGATTCGGCTTGTATCACGTGCCCCCGACAAAGTCGTTCAATATTTGCTTGCAAGATGTCAAGTTACGAATGCGAAAGGCGTTGACCACCATTCGCGTCCGCAACAGGATCAACGCCTTACCCGACCCCTGTGTTTTACCCTACAAGGACACTCAGCTAAAGCATTATCACATCCCCGTCGGATCTCTAAGCTACAGCGCTTCTTTCCTTAACGGGGGAAGAAAAATGCCCGTGCAGATCGTTTTTGCCCTGATCTCTAGCGAGTTATTAACCAAAGAAAATTCCGCTACCTCTTTTCCCTTTTACTATCAACATTGCAACATTAGTTCCGTCATGTTGAAACAAGACGGTAAATCTCTGCTGCCGCGCATCATGCGGTGCGATTTCGATAACGACGATTACGTGCACTTGTACGACCATTTTCAGGGTAATGTCAACACCAGAAATCGAGTCACTCTCGACAATTACAAAAATGGATACACTTTTTTTGTTTTCGATTTGACGCCTGACAAATGCCATTCGTTTCACAACCACAACTCGGAAGATGGCTCGCTTGAATTGGATTTGACTTTTAAAAAAGGGACCGCATCGGCCTATACTTTAATTTCTTACGCCGTTTACAACGCCCTTCTTCTGGTCGGTAAAGATCGACAGGTGTTAAAGAAATTTTATTGACCGGTCTTTTTTTCTTAATAAACCGCGATATATCTCTATTTAAGGGTAAAAAATTGTAATAGTTAAAATTATTAGATAAATAAAAAAAAAATCAAAACAATTTTCACCGCGCGTTTTTTCCCCCCTGTTCCGCGACCAAACATGTCCGACAAAAGAGGAGGTATCGCGGGTTTAGGTTTCGAGCAAGATGACCTTATGGAACAAGCTCTTGATTTGCATTCACCCCTCGGGGTCGATGTGAGTTTGGACAAGGGATCGGACGTTATTTACAACAGCGTGTCCAGCGTAACCAACCTAGGTCCCGTCGAATTCTTGATCCCTCGCGACGCGGAGTGTTCGTACATTTTAGATCAAACCAGATTGATCGGACATTTTGTCGTGAAAACGGAGGCGGACGAGAATGTGAAAGCCGCCGATAAGGTTTTTCTGGCCAATAATTTCGCCTACAATTTATTTTCCCAAGTGGAAATTTACCTGAACGGAGTGCAAGTTTGCGACGTAAGCACCGCCAACGCTTACCCGTTTAGAAATTTTATTCAAACGGAGTTGTCTTACGACTTGGAGAACAAAAAATGCCAATTAAGAAGCGAAGGATATTTCGTCGAAGAACCGGAAGAAATCGAGAAACACGATCCCACTTCTAATGGTAACTTAAAATCTCGTCGAGATCTAGTGAAAGAGGGGAAGAAAGTATACTTTTGCTCGCGCTTAGGGGCTGATATCATGTACACCGATAAATATCTTCCGCCTAATGTAGATATCAAGATTAAGCTGGTGAGAAACAATCCTGACTTCGGCATTCTTCACAACGAGAACGCTAAAAAATATGTCATCAAGTTGAAGGATTTGAAACTGAAGATGAGAAAAGTTTTACCCTCCGCGCAACTGCGAGATACTTTTAAACTAAAGCTAGCTCAGGAACCGTGTTATATTCCCTACAAAATGACGCAATTTAAGGTCTTTGTTATTCCGGCCGGTGTCACGACCTATACGATCACCAACGTGGCTTCCCAAATTCTCCCCAAACAGCTCATTATGTGCATGATTCACAACGAGGCCCTGTCGCACCATAGCTCGCATAATCCGTTCAACTTCCAACATTTCGGCTTGAATCATTTTAACGTGATAAAAAACGGTCAATGCGTTTTTCCTAAGGCTTTTCAGCCCGATTTCGACAGCGATAATTATTTAGATTTGTATCGACACATGTACGACAGCATCGGCTACGGTATATCAAACTATACTTGCGGCATTAGTAAGGAGGCATTTAAGAAAGGTCGATGTTTTCTGACGGTGGATTTAACCCCCGACCGCTGTAATAGTTTTCATATTCACCCGGACGAAAAGGGAAAGTTGGACGTTGAACTGGGCTTTAAAGCGTCAAAAACTCACCCCATTTATTTGTTGGCCTACTCCATTTTCAATTCCGGGTTGAAAATTGATAACGGAGGTCAGGTGATCAGGACCGACGAGGTCGCCGATTCATAGGAATATGGGAAAAGAGTCGGCGGCGGCGGCGGCCGTAACGAACGAGGGATTAAGAAATGATGTCTTGGAAAGATTTTTACTTCAATTTTGCCATCCTTGTTTTGCGGGAGTTTATTCCGTAGACGCGGTTCCCCCGCATTTATTAAATTTTCATCGTACGGGAAAGTGTTTCATCGTCAATTTATCCCCCTCTCATTTGTCCAGCGGTCATTTTATAGCCGTTTACATCAAAGAGAAAATTCTTTGGTATTTCGACAGTTACGCCCTACCTCCGCCCGCTCATAATCACCATTTAATGAACTTATTGCGAAGGTGGAAGAAGAAGAAGAATGGAAATGGGTTGAAACTCGTTCTCAACGTTCCAGTGCAGAGTTTTAACTCCCTCTTTTGCGGATGGTATGCGGGCGCCTTTTGTATGATGGTTGCGCTTTATACCGATTGCGATCCTCGTTATTTTTCAATTTTCTTTTCTCGTCAAAATTTAAACCTTAACGAAAAAATTGTACAATATTTGATAAAATCGATGTGTAATAAAATAAATAAGTCGTGACGACTATGACGATTTTATTTTGTATATTTTCGAGAAACGATATTTACATGAAAGAAAAAAAAATAGAAAAAAGGGAGGTGATTTTTTTTGTTTTATTCGCTGCTCTTGACAAAGAAAGGAGTCTTATGATGTCCTTTTCATCTTTTTCACGAGCGCGGCGGAGTTTATGTCAAAGTCCAACCCGGCGCAGAGCTCAATGAGTCCCTCCGCGATGACGTCCATTTTGTGCAAGGGAAAATTAATTTTAATCGTCTTGGTATGGTAAGTTTTGTTGTTGTCGTTGTACTGCGAAAGGGGAGAGAACAAAAAAGAATATTAAACTCGAGGAGGCATCCTTCGACGTCGTACTTTTCGTTCGCCTTACCTGAACTTGACTAATGTAAAACACTGGCCAGACGGCCAGTCCCCCGGCCCGCTGCAGGTGACGAACACCCGTGACCCCTATCTTGATCAGGGGGTTCGTGGAGACGGATTTACTCATCGGCGTGAAAGGCAGACTGATGTGTTCCAAGTCCACCTCTTTGTTCTTGAGAGCTTCGATGAATTTTTTCATCGTGGTTCCGTTCGGGTAAATGTACTAAAGTAAATGAGAAAATGTCAGAAGACTTTTAATTATTTTTTTATTCTCTTAATCATTTTCGCATAAACTTACCCCATCGTCGGCGAAAAAATAAGCCTCCCTGCTGCCGTGTTTTTCTTGCCATCTGGAGTAATCGATATTGACGGTCGGTACCTCCTTGACGATATCCCACCCATTGGCGCTGGAAAAAATTTCCTTTTGCCTGGACGGGGGTAAATTGATCGTGTCAACCTTGTAAATAGGTTGATCCGGTTCGGCGTACCTTTTAACCGCTTTTTTCTTTGTCAAGTCGACGGCGGCTTCAGCAGCAGCAGGAGTCCTTGCGGGAGTCCTTTTTCTAAATCTTACTTCTTTTTTGGGAGGAAGTTTTTTTACCTCTTCATTTTCTTCTTCGTCTTCTTCGTCTTCTTCCTCCTCCTGATTGTCATCGTTTACATCGGTGGTATCGGATTGCATATCGTCGTTGTTGTCAGTGTTAACGGATGTCGTGTCATCGGATGCGTCATCATCGTCGATGAAATCGGCGATTTCATCCTCCTCATTCTTTCGTTTCATCTCATCATCAGTTTCATCATCATCATCTTCATCGAGTTTCGCTTTTTTCTTGTCATCATCATCGATTTTTTTCCTCATCTCGTTGATTATTTTCGACTGTCGTCGCCTTAATTCGAAATGTCTTTGGTCACGATTCTTCGGGGAGGAGGCGCTAATAGAATCTTGTTTTTTAGAGAATTCATCGCCGCTTCCATTTTTTTGCCCGTTTTGCCTCGTTTTTTTCGTCGGCGGGATAAATTCCATTTCGTCTTGCTGCTCCAACTTCTTTTCCTTCTGCTGACCTTTTTTTTTCCTTTTGCCATTATTGGCAGCGACGGATTTGGCGATGATGACTTTTTCAGTTACTTTAGCCATTATTTTTGATAATTCTTATATAGAGAGACAAAAAAAAAGTCAAAGTCTGTCTTTAAATGATGACGATTATTCCGGAACTGATGATTTTTATCCAACAATTTCGACTTTTTATACTCGAGACTTGTGTGCAGTAAGTCACACGCTTCTATTTACAGGCTCCTTTTCATTGACGATAATCGGTTGGTTTTTTCAATTGACAAAAAAGAAAAAAAGACCACTGCTCCTCCTCTCGACTGTGGTTTTTCGCCCAATTACGCTCAAATTTTACTCAAACGAAATTATCAAAGAAGGGAAGACACTTTTTTTCTTTTTACCGAGGTTTTTAAATTTTCAAAATAAAAACAATTAACGAAATAGAGAAGACGACGTACATTTTCCCCGTTGCAGTTAGGTTTTTTTAAAATAAAAACAATTATTTACCTATTTTACGCAGGCATCATTTACTTTTTTGGCATCATTAACATCAATAACAAAAAACGAGGAGGGAAATTTTCTTCCCTTTTTTCCTAGTTAGGCTCTTTAGCAGAAACGAGTGCAAAAAACCCAGAAAAAAACAAGTAGTTCCCGTCCTTTAGGCTTTCGAAGAAAAGCTAGAAGCATATAATTGACCTATCATTACGTACCATATCCTCGTTTTTCTTTTTTCTACCCTGACCTTCCAGCGCATTATGTTCGCCTTTTTTTCCTAATGATTACTGTAAAGCCGCCAAATTCAAAATTTCGGGAAAGGAAAAAAAAGCTATAAATTGAAAATAAGCCGTGGCAGATATCACCATTGCTCTCATAACAGTTAAACAATTCACATAAACCAAAAAACTTTTTTTATTTTCGGGACTTAAAAAACTTGAAAGGTAAGTGAAATTTTATGTTAGGGAAATTTTTTTTTTATTTACTTTCGAAAAAAAAATTTTTTTGATATATAGAAACATGTCCGAGTCCGACAAAACTACCATCACAACCGCCACTACCACCTCCACCGCTGTCACTACCGCTTCTAGCGACAACGTGACAACCCCGTCGGAATCTTATACAAGCTCTCAAGAAGGGTTAATGAAACTTCGACTATTTAGAAACACAAACACCCCAATTGATGATCCTGAGACGACGACCTCCTCACAACCCGTCATTGATGTGGAATCGATAGAGGAAGAAAGCCAGCATCCTAATATTGCCGTTTCTCCATCAAGAAAAAGAAAGATCGATGAAAAGGAGGAGGAGGACACCTCTAAGATTAAGGCGAAGAAATCGCGTCCTTCGCTATTAATTCAACAATTAGACGCTCCTCCCCTACCATTATCCTCCACCACCACCACCACCGCTCAAAATTCTACGACATTTTCTCACAACCCGATCCCAACTACTCAATACCGCGCGTCGTTAGGTTCCACCCCTTTTTCTCAGTCCACCACGCTGCAACAACTCTCGACCTCAAACAACACGTTTGTCTCCAACCCCTCCCAACCGTTGACCTCTCGTTATTTGACTAACCCACCACAGACCGTCACTACCGCAACCACTCGTGTTTTAAACAATCCACAGATACAGACTCCCGCCGCCGCTACCAATTCTCGTCAAATTCCTATTTCGACTCCACACCTAAACCCTCCTCCTAGTCACAACAATATTTCCCTCCCACAACCCACGGGTGAATTACCGTCATATACATCGGCTTTCATGCTTGAATTAAGAAGGGTAGGGCATATTCAAGCAAGAAATGCCGGCCTAACCCACTCCGAACCCCCTTACCTCTTTCACCCGCATCAAGCGGACGCGATGCAGCGTTTGCTGCCTCTCGATAGAAATCGCGAGTATTTAGCGTTTCGAAAACTCATGACCGTTCAGAATCAAATTGAAGAGTGTCAGGCCCTCCTTTCACTCCTTCTTCATTCTGGACGGGCATTTGTTAGAAATGGCTATACGATAAGGCGGTTGAACGACATCGTGAGCCGATTGACATCCCACTTGGTGGAACTAAAAAACGTGAGTAAAGGTATAGATGCGGTTATTAACCCCCATCTCTGACTCGCGCGGACTCCTTTTCCCCTTTTTTAATTTAATGCCTCCTTTGTTCCTTTGTGTTTGTGTCTTTCATCTCAGATCTTATATAAATTCTAATCATCATTCAGAATCAACTTAGTTTATCGTCGTGTCTCGAGTTAAAAAATAAAACATTGGAAGGAAAAAAAAACTTGGAATTTTATTTTGTCTTGTCATCTTTTATTCTTTTTTGACGTAAAAAAAAAGTAAGTAATGAAAAGATATAAATGTGAAAGGTGTGATATTTTTTTCTCTCGAAAAAACAATTTAAACAAACACTTGAGAAAAAAACATCCATCCAATGAAGAGCAAACCGTCCTCCAGTCCTCATCTTCAAGAAAAGATTGCCCATTTTGCGAGCTTTATTTTCAAAATAAAAACCAATTAATTGAACACATGTGGTCGCCTCAACATCGATCTTTACTCCCTTTTACTTCAGAGAGCTCAATTTCCCGAAAGGTGGTTATTTACCGAATGTCATTAGAGGGAAATAACGCATCATTGGCTAAATTTTGCTCCTCCAATCACACGGTTAGTCTGATAAATAATTTGGTTAAGAGTCAAATAGCCGTCAGAACCGTTTTTCGAATGAGCATTGCTCTTTTTGCCGATTATGAAATCCCCGTTTTGAACAAGGAGGAGGAAACAAGGGGAAAAAGCGCGGATAATGATACTTTTACCTTACGATCAAAAGGTCTCCTGTTAAACGGGCATCAAAGCGAAAGACAGCGTAGAAGCAAGATAAGATCGATGTTTAGGGGAATTATGAGCAGGGAGAAAGATTTATTAACCAGAGGATCGGGTTGGCGTTTTCAAAATCTTAGATATTGTGATATATTATTGTACAATCCCCCCTACGATTCTTCTTTTTAACGAGTGATAAAAGACAAAACATGAAGCCACCGTATTCAAAATCAATCATCGTTCCAAAATCACTTCTGAAATGTAAAAGTATAAAATGGAACTTTGTGTACGACGAGAAAAACTTTTTATATTGCGTGGTTCGACATTTATGGCCTCTTGAAACGGGTCATATTACTCATTTTAAAAACATTCCCGCGCACTATCTAGATCAATTTAATTTCGATGGGATAAAGTTTCCCCTACAATACAGACAGATCAACAAATTCGTGCAAAAAAATAAACATTTAAAACTAAACATTAGAGTGCTTTTTGACGACGAAAACGGAGTGAGTGTTCTGGACACGTTTTCCAATCGGACCAATGATAAGAACAAAACAAAAAACATTTTAAATTTGCTAATGTTCAAATATGACCGCTTGTACAAGAAGGCTGACCCGGACGGAATTAAAACGGAATCTTTTTCTAGCCTGCGTCAACTAGAGCACGAGTATCACTTTTTTACAATTAAAAACATGAGCGCATATCTCAACATGAGAAGATTTAGCTGTTCGTCCAACAAAAAGAGAATAAACAGCCACTACTGCGAAACGTGCCTGCTTCGATTTCGATCAAAAACAAAAAAAGACTCTCATCGGCAATACTGTCAGAACGACAAGCAAACAATCGTTTACCCGAATGAAGGCGATACCATAAATTATCAAAATCAGAAAAACGCGTTCAAGGCTCCGGTAATAGGATTCGCCGATTTCGAATGTTTTATGGAAAAAAACGAACAGGAACGGGTGAAGAAATGCAAAAAATGTGATAAAAACCCAATTTCGTGCCAGTGTGATACCTCCGCCAGTGTAGAACAATGCAAACACAGAGCTTGCGCCTATTCCATTTGTTTCGTGGACTCGGAAAACGAGGTTTTTTATCAAGAAACATATAGCGGAGAGGATGCGGTTGAACGTTTTTTAGAGAAATTAGAATATTACGAACAATTGGTGGCAGAAAGAAAACAGAGATTTAAAAAAGTGAGTCAAATAGTGGCTTCACCCGAAGAATGGCTCACTTACCGCCGAGCCAAAACCTGTCACATTTGCGAAAAACCGTTTGACAACCAATCTCTTCGATATCGAAAAGTGGTGGACCACGATCATGTTTCGGGGAAAATCATCGAGGCCGCACACTCCATTTGCAATCTTCAACGGCAGGGGCCCTATTTGACGCCATTATATTTTCACAACGCTCAAGGGTATGATGATAAATGTTTTATACGCTCGGAAAAAATGGCGAAACAAAAAAAACTTTTTTTCGCATCCATTTTTCAGATATGACATAAACTTACTAGTGGAAAAACTGGAAACCAAAGCCAAAATTATGGCCAGGAATGAGGAAAAATTTAGAACGCTTTCCATCGGTCGATTTCAAATAAAAGATTCTTTGGAACACATCCCTTCGAGTCTCGATGCTTTGGTATCGGACTTGTGTAAAGATGACAGCTTTAAGTTCCCCCTTCTTCGCCA
>CBDDTI010000092.1:0-4970 GCA_965233585.1 bacterium | reverse complement strand
CATATTCCAGTTTCTCAGTTATTTAACTTACGTCAAAAGAAATATCTTTTAAACAAAAGAAAAAAATATTTGCGCCCAACATGGGGCTCGAACCCACGACCCTGAGATTAAGAGTTGCATGCTCTACCGACTGAGCTAGCCGGGCACGTTGTTGATTGGCTTGGATTTCTTGATGTGGTGTTTTGGTGTTTGTAAGATTACTGTTGCTCTACCACCTACTTCTGATCGCTAGGACGCCTGGGAGGAGTGAGTTGATAATTTTGATCAAACAAGATCTTAAGGCCGCCGCACACTAGCCGATTCAGTTTGTCGGCCGACAAAAGAGCTTCACTTGTCGGCTAGTGTGTGGTGAATTCAGACAAGTCTGCGACAAAATCGGGGCTTGTCGGGCGATATCTGACAGTGCTAGATCTCAAAACGTCTTGTCGGGCCTTGTCGGCTAGTGTGCGGTGGACCAAGACAATTTGTCGGGGCTCGCGGCTACCTCAACCAATGAGGAATTGTCATGCGAGTCACGTGAACAAGCCTGTTTTCAAACATGGCGGAGATCGACTCGGCTTCGACTAAACGCGGTTAGTCGCGACAAAAAATCGGCTGGTGTGCGGCAAGCTGATGTTCCGACAAATCTTAACCCGATTTAAACCTGACAAAAAATCTGCAGCTCTGCGACAAAAAATCGGCTAGTGTGCGGTAGCCTTTATTCGTCGTTTAGTGACGCGCTGTTCCAGGTCCTCCGCTGCGATCGACGTACTCTCGAGTTTTGTGTTTTGTGCGGAGATCATTTTGTACATGGTAAAACCCTAAGCTTTATAGAAAAGGATGCATAAATCTCTTGAGTTATAAAGTGACATCTACTTTAAATTCAAGAACATCCGTCTTCCTTTTTACTCATGTAAAGCTTTCTGTTGGCCAGAGCAGTAAGGGAGCCGAGGTTAAAAGTAAGAAAATTTTAATTGCCTGGTCAGAATGTTTTTAAAACATGACTACTTATTTGATTCTTGTATTTGCCACCTTCTCAAGCATATGGTGCCCAGCTAGCTCAGTCGGTAGAGCATGAGACTCTTAATCTCAGGGTCGCGTGTTCGAGCCCCACGTTGGGCGCTGTTTGCATTTTCTTGTAATTTTTTAAAGCTAGTTTACCGACAGCTAATTACAGGTAACTAGCCGAAAGATTAGATAAATCTCATTTGAAAATAACAACATCTTATGTGTACGCATGTAAAATTTTCCGTTGGTCGGAAATTTTTATTTGGTCAATATGTCTTGACGTCTTTTGCTGGAATCAGTTTTTTAAAGCTGGTTTTCCGACAGCAAATTACATCAACAACTTGGAATCCAATTAAATTTTCTTGCTAGGCCCGAGAACACGAGGGAACAGGCCTGACTTCCAGGTTTTAGGCTCGATTACCAGCCGCTGTTCGGGAAAGGAGCCTGCGCTCCTCCCCCGAACTGGACGGGGAGGGTAGACCAGACACGAGCGAGCGGGGGAAATCGAGCCTATCCAGGCTTGAGATGTGCCAATTCTAAAAAAGTAATTTTTAATTCTACCGAAAGCGGCGAGAGCACCTTTTCCTTTTGGTCCGCATGATACTGATTTTTTTCCAGGTCATACTGTGAAACGGCAGTACACTTGGAAATAAGTTTTGTCGATAGAAGCGCCTTTTGCTTTTAGAATAAATAAGAACAAGAGCATTCCTGGGGTGATGGGTCAAAGCGGGATATATATTAAACCCCATAACTTCTTTTGAACATGCAGACTATGAAAACGCAGTTTTTGTAGAGCACAAAACCCTTTCAGCGGGACACGTTTAAAATGCTATGTACTATACATTATGGCTTTTTCCACAAGCGAAGTTTACAGACAAAGTTTAACTTACATCGATCGATTTTGGCATTGACGATGAGTTGTACTCCACACACTATAGAGATCAAGCGTAGATTAGCCGAAGGAGAAGAAAACATGAAATCAAACATGAGCTAACACGGTCAAAGGAAGGTACGTGGCACCGGTGGCACTTCGCTCCATCTCTGTTTTCTCGTTGGCCAGTTAGAAGAAGCTAACAAAACTATATTTTGCCGCGGCATGATCATCACTTAGGTTCCTAGCTATTAAATCACAGTGCTAGCTGTTGTTGGAGTATTCAAATTATTTTTTTCCGATTTGATCAATCGAACGCTAGGTAATCATACCCAATCGAACTTTAGTCATTATTCCTTACTATCGCTCATGCTGTTTACAGTCCATTGCTGCCGCCATTTTGAACCCAAGCACAGTATTAAAAGCTATTTAACTCGTCCGAGACGTTTGCAGCAGCATTAAGTCATATATCTGATTAACTGTTAGCAAGATAGTTTCATCTGCTGTTCTTTTTATGTCTCGTAGTGTTATCCTATATATACATAGACTTCTCACGCCAATATTTCGACATTTTGCACAGTTATCGACATTTAAGCCCTCTTCCTTTCGGCAGTCGAACTTACCAAAATGTCTGTTGCTTTGTTTAAAGACTTTTGTTGTTTTTCCATTTATGTTAACGTTCAGACAAGTTGATGCAAGAAGGCAAGTTGCCATAATATACTAACATGGACACAAACAGACCTATGCACCCAACTAAATAAGTCAATCAATCAATCAATCAATCAATTAATCAATCAATCAATCAATCAATCACTCACTCACTCAATCAGTCGGTCAGTCAGTCAGTCAGTCAGTCAGTCAGTCAGCCAGTCAGTCAGTCAGTCAGTCGGTCACTTGAGTAAGTGCACTTGGCTTATGTCATGAACAGGAAGTCTGGGAGACATTTAAGTCAGTCATTGTCAATATTTTACCCTCTAGGATATTGGTTCTATCGCTAGTAGTCCAAGTAAAATCGAAAATTTAAATCTAAAAAGCCTGTAGGAAAATAAAGCAAAATTGATTGCGATTTTTTTTTGTTACAGGGCAATGAGTCTTACAGAGGTTCAAGATGTCTCAGTTGAGGATATATGCATGAGAAGAAAGCCAAAAAAGCACTACGTAAGTATTTTTACGTCAAAGTATTGCAAAACAATTTAAATTTCGATCAGTATTTTGCGTAATGCTGAAAGATAATTAATTAGCTATGAGGGGTTCCTACATTGTTCCTGTTTAGTTATTGCTGTGTCAGTATTCGTGTTGCTATTGATAAAAAAGTGATTGACAGGTTGAAATAGAAAAAATCTATCCCGTGATACAACTTGGCAACTTAAAAATTGTCGAATAAGCGCTCAGGGCACTCATTTCAAATTAGGGATAAAGCTTATTGCACGGGGAAGGTATGGGCATTTATTTCAAATTTTAGCTCAGACGAAGGAGATTATTTGATGGAAATTAAAAGCTTGTTCCAGGATTTATAGATTTTTTCCAGGTACATTTGCAATTACTTCTCTTCTCGCCATTGTCAGCCATTCTCACTTTCTGATTGGCTCCTGTCATTTATCGTGAGTTGTTTAATTACAGCATTATCACCATCGAGCTTTCTTTGAAATGCTGTATTGTGGCCAGTATGCTGTATTAAATTTAATGGTGTAAACAGACCCCTTGAAGTTTCCCTCAGTAGACCTTGTTAACCTTGTGAAAACGTAATTAATCATTAGGTATTCTTCATTCATGTGCATTGGAAAAATGGACCTATCACTCCTGTTTACAGAAGCTACAGTACTCTTCTTCAACTTCAGGTACAAAAGCTTCCTGCAGCGGTTTACTAATTACATTTTACACAGGTGCGAGATGCCGTACCATATCACAAGAACCTTTTGAGAATGCAGCTATCTGAAACTTCCAGTATACGTTTGGTCAAGCTTGACAAACATACCAGGCACTTAACTGAGTTTCTTTAACTGATGCAATGACAAACTTTTAATTGAGTGTAGATAAGTTTAGTTAGATTTTAAATTTGCTACCTTTAACCAGTATACTGATGAGGTTTGTTCAAACAGGCTGCATTAATCTCATAATCAGTCTTATTTTCAGCCTCTTGGTAAGCTATACACGGTATTGAATTTTTTTATTTCGCAGGAAAGGCTGCTAAGAATAGAGGACTTCCTACTAAGGCAGAACGATGAAGCAAACACTGGGACACTTCTTAAAAGTAATTTGAAAGGTTTTTGAGTGAACTTAAGAGGCTAGAAAAACATAAGACAATGGTTAAAATGTTTATTTTCAGTAAAGCTCTCAACACCGACATCATTTTCTTCGACAGGAAAGTCATTTTCCGACAGATTCACAATTAAAAAGCGAGCGAAAGCGCTCCGACGAATGCCTGCTGTGGAGGAATTTCTTAAAGTAAGTCTTGCTAGCACCCGTTTTGAACCAAATGAATACCAAAAACGTTTATTCCACTCCTACAACTTATAATTATTTGACCAAACATCCTTTACATATGGTACGAATAAGTTGTTCAGTATTGGAAACTGACTTCTGATTAAATCCCGCAAGCTGCCGACTGGTCTATTCTTAAGACCTCTCCGACTTAATGCAAAGAGATATGTAAACTGAAATATCACTCTTTTTATTGTAGTCAGTAGTTCACCGTCCACCGCACATCTCTGGATCAGATCCTGTGATTAACTTTTTTCTTCCTTTACCTGAGGACCTTATAGAGTCAGATTACGCACAGTAAGTCTGTATATCTTTCTGGTCTTGGATGTTCCTCGAGATAGATAAATAGCCGTTTCTTTAAAAACCCCGAGAGTTGATAAAGATGTGAAGAGGTTTGTGGTGTCATTTGTAATAAAAACAAAAAACAAAAAATAACTAAAAAATACAACGAAAATCTTACAATTTAAAATCAAGAATATGAAAGCTCCTTAAATCTAATATTACAAGATGAGGGAGAGATTACCTTGAGATTAAAGTCATTGAAAATGTCTGAAAAGTTAGGTTTCCAACTTAGGTCAATATAACGAGTCCTATTTACCAAGGCTATTAAGGCTTGTATGTTATGGTATTT
>CBDDTI010000091.1:0-6731 GCA_965233585.1 bacterium | reverse complement strand
TCAGTTTTAGTGTCTTTCAATTGCCAGATGTGTTTACTGAGTTCAGTACTGTGCTTTTTGCTTGGGGTTGAGAAAGAAGCTTTGTGGTTTGCAAATCTGGTCTTAAAAGAGTTTTCAGTTAGGCCTACGTAGGTTTGGTCGGGTCTGCCGTCGTTGGTTGATACCGTCGCTTGGTAAACTACAGACTGTTTCAGGCAGTCGCCATTCATGGGACAATCAGCCGGCTTTCTACAGTTGCAATTTCTTGTCGCCACGTTCTTCTTGCTTAACACTGATTTGTTGTGGCCGTCAATGTTGTGTTTGATGTTAGACATGCAGCTGTAACTAATTTTTACGGTGTTGCGGTTGAATATCTTGTGCAGCACGTGGTCCTTTGGAAATTCTTCATCCAAAATCTTTAGAAAAGATTTTCCTAGGTTGGTGGCCGGCTGATTGTCCCATGAATGGCGACTGCCTGAAACAGTCTGTAGTTTACCAAGCGACTGTATCAACCAACGACGGCAGACCCGACCAAACCTACGTTGGCCTAACTGAAAACTCTTTTAAGACCAGATTTGCAAACCACAAAGCTTCTTTCTCAACCCCAAGCAAAAAGCACAGTACTGAACTCAGTAAACATATCTGGCAATTGAAAGACACTAAAACTGATGCTCGGAAGCCATTGTTGTTGAGAATTCTTGTAAGTAGTTCAGCGACACCTTTGATGTATGGTAAAACTGCGAAGCCATTTTGGGAGTCTGGTGGGTCTGTCTACCTAAAGAACATTCCTACTAACTCTTCAGGGAATGGAATGACTTCAGAGGTCGATTTCTTCTTTACGATGTACGATATAGTTGCTAATGGGTAATCATTTGATTTTAGCGCGTAAGAAACATAGGTCAGCTCTTTCTGTACTCCATCAGCGGTACTCGGGAGGTCGAGTGCTCGATTTAGAAGGGTAGAGGCCGTACTTATTTTGTGTTTTAACTCGAGATGAGAGTTAAAGTCTAGGTATCTGTCAGTGTGTGTGGACTCTCGATTGACACTGATAGTAACTGCCCCATTCTTCCTGATTATCAAGGTGTCTAGAAAGGAAATTTGGCCATTGTTCTCAGTTTCAATGGTGAAAAATATCTTAGGGTTAACTGCGTTGAGAGTGTCATGGAACTTACTTACCGAGTGTTCTTTGATTATGACAAAACTGTCGTGTACGTAACGTTCCACACTTTTGGTGGTGTTGTCGAGGCGGTGATTGCCGATTCTTCAATTACTTCCATACAGAGATTAGCTACGACGGGGCTAACTGGGTCCATATTGCACATCCATGTATGTGTTTGTACACAGAGTCGTTAAACATGAGGTAGTTGTTAGAGAGAGTGAGTTTCAAGAGGGAGATGATTTCGTCGGTGTTGAGCTTCGTTCTTGAGTCTACCTCACTTTTTAAAGATTGCAGACTGGCAATCGAAAGCTCAGTGTTTTTTAAAACTTTCAACCAGAGAACGCCTTTTAACTCTTTAAAAAATCATTGCCCTTTAATTCGAACTTTTTAGAATTAGATGTTAATAATTAGGAAAGTTAAGTGACACTGTTATAAAGTATAAACGCACCTCACAAAACACCAGTTGAGCTCCCCTTGTATTGAATTGGCCCAAAAATATTTTAGCATCTAAATCCTACGAAGGGAATTATACCTGTATCAAGACTCATTATTTTATTAGTTTATTTCACGACTTACGGAAGTCTGCGACAGGCCAAGTAGTCTGTACCGTTGAAATTTATCCCGATTACCATTCCTTTGAAGCCTTTCTACGCATCCTGGATGGAAAAATAGTCAGCACCCATTTACACGCTTTTATGGAGAGAAGCACTGTGAGAGCAAAGGGTCTTCCCGCAAGAGCACAACACAGTGAGCCTGTCAAGGGCCCGGAGTCCGGTGCACTAATATGCCTATTTATACACACGGAGGCAAATACATTTGTTCATTGGTTGCTGGTCTGAGACTAAATCGATCGAATGGTTTGCAAATTAATAATTTGATTGAGTTCTGCATCCCAATGTTATCAACAAAACGCACTGCAACAATCTGTAGCAACCTTCGTCCCTCACGCTGTCGAATGTGTTAAAGGGATATGCCCCTGGACTCCATCTTTGAGATGGACTTTTGAGAGGACTCTGCTCTCAACCAAAGCGAAAATATCCTAGAGTGACTGAGCTTTGAAAATGCCATCTGACACCAGAGCGTCCTAGACCATTTAAGGTGCACCCAACACGTGGCGTGCGTAAAGTATCCACGGATGCACTCATTGAAAGAGGGTCCCCTATACTTCTTCTAAAAAACAGTTTCACGCAAAAAGCTAAATCATGTTTCTCAAAAAAATTACAAATCATATTCACGTTTCATAAAACATACATACAAATATAAGATCATTACAAAAGTGTTATCAAACATTTCATTTTTTTTTCACGTTCTAATTGTATTTTTCTCGACTCTATGAATAGATCGTAATACAGTGACTACCTATGAACAATTTGGTGGTTTACTGACGCTTCTTTCCTTTTGAATTTCTCACACGAGAAGTGTAAATTGGAACTTTTTCCATCTCGTACTTGTGCGTGCGGTATTTGAAAGGACAAGCATGGTTAGCAACGGGTAGTGTAGATCATGGTGCGTGCGGCGATACCAACAAAAGTTTTTTTTAAAGAACAACAGAAGGTGTACACCCTGGGAAATCGAGTGATGCATGCAGTGGCATGAGCGGGCATTGCAAACTATAATTTCGTTCAGAGGATACCGAACCAAATATTAGAAAGTTGTTTCCAGCCATTAGAAGTCATTTCCTTTTATTTAATTACAAAATAATATTGTACATGCGTGACATTTCTGCACAATGACTTGGTCACTTTTTATTTGCATAACAGTACTCAGCAGCATTACTCACTTTGAAACCCTAAAATCTGCCTACTTATTTCCGAAAGCTCACATTTAATTAAGACAAAGTTAATAGAGAGGAATGGTTATGAAACTCGACAAAGTTCTTTGTTGTATATTTTTGGTCTCTTTTTTGGCCTTGACCGTGCACAAAACACAATAGCTTTTTTACTCCGTGCCGAGGAAATAACCAATAGAAACGTGTAATGTATGAGCGCGCAACAAAAGACTGTGCACTGTCGTGGACCTTCCCACATAAATTTTTGGCGTCTTTGTTTGCTTCTTTTATGTTTGCCGGGCTTCATAACCAGTCCCCTCTATTAACTATGATTAAGACATGTTGAAGTTAACTGTACTTGGCAATCGATCTTTCTACAATTTTTTAACTGGGAGAAACTAATTTTGAGCTCTGCAAACACGGTAGTCACTTTTCATAGTTCATAGTTGTTTTAAAGTCAACTCTCCGTCACTGAATCAAGAAAGAACTGCTCCATTCACTGCCAGCGCGCTGTGACGTGACTTTTGTGAAATAATTTCGAAAAAGTACCATAAATCTCATGTTGAAAATATATTCGCTGATTCTCTCCGTTGAATTAATTGAATTAATTGAATTAACACTGTCTTCCTTTGCCACTAAGTACTGTGCGATGACCAATGAACGCTGACGTCACTACCCGTCACTACCCGTCACTACTTCTTGCTCACTGAAACGAGCTGTAATAACTGTTAAGGTGATCACTAAAATTGACTTGAATACCCAATTTTTCGTTTAAATACTTGAAGTACCTGCACAACTGTATATTGCGATGTAAACAATTGATTACGTATCCAATTCAAGCGACGCCATTATATATCACTGCCATGACACAAAAAAAGTTTTTATATTTATTTGAGAGCAATACCTTTCCCAGTGGGCCCAAAACCATTGACAAAAACAGAGAAACCGTGTAAAAACTCTCAGAAATGCCCTTCTAGTCTCAGATGTTCACATTGTCGGGTCCTAAGTGCACTTAAAGCTAAAAAAAAACGATTTTAATTGTGCATTTTTCCATGAGACGTGAAAATTAAACACTTAAGTAATTTAACGAATTATTAACCACGCGGCCGTAGGCGGCCGCGCGGCTCTTGCTCTGTACGTGGTTTATTATTATTTGTTAGTTTTGTCGGTTATCAGACGCAGACCTCCGCTCGGCGAAGTGCTAATGATCGGGACTTCGAATCACGCAACTTGTACTATTCACTATGTGGCAAATAAGAGCGATCGTGCAATAATTTAGTTTGTGTTGATGAAGTGTTGTAGTGTCTACAGTAATCCATGAATCATCAAGGACTAATTTAGTATGTGCACTGTATTTCATCTCGGAATATATGTAAATTTATCTTAGTTTGAAAGGTCAATGAAAAGACCTTTCCAGGGTATTTTTTTTTCCTTCGAGGTAAACAAAAATCTCCGATTACAAATCACGCTAAACCAACACTATGCAAAGAATGTGAAATAAAATCTCTTACAACTCATGCACCCGGCCAACTTTGAATCACGCAATCTGTAATGCCTCCAGGTAATGTTTACTCCCCAAACGTTGTTGAAACATAAATACACGGACAATGGTACGGATGTTGTTTTCTTTATTGTATGTAAGATATATTTTATTTTGGTTTTAATATTTTTTTGTGCACGACGAAACCCAAACTTCAGCTCGGCCATACGTTCCACTCGGCCAAACTTTGAATCACACAACCTGCGATGTTTATTCGCCAAAAGGTTGGCAATGTCAATGTGACTTCCTTGGAATATGACCGAGTTTCCATTGAAGTGGCTAGATATCGCGTAATGTTTTTGTGAGCGCAAAGGAGTTAAAAAGCGCGGTTATAACTTGTTTCAATTTCTTGTTTGTGTTTTTCTACTGAAGTTTCAAAAAGAGCTGTTTCCTTTCAAAAACGCGCTACTTTTCCCTTTTCCACTCAATACAATGCTGAAAATCAGAAGAAATTGCAGGCAGTTTTCAACATTGTATGGTGGGTGAATGGTGACGTTAGGCAGGTGAGAGTGTATTTGCGTCTGACGTGCGCAAAAACGCAAAAAAGTGCAAATTTCTCCCAAGAGATTATTGTAGACTCTAGCCCCTCCCGGCTCACTGTCACTGTGGTTAGGTCTCAGTACTCTACCCGCAAGTGCTTCAAATGGGCAGTTTTTACTTCTAGATTGGTGTTGTTTACAAGTTATTCTCGCAAAAGTCGTTGGTTTAAAAATCACGCGAAACTAAGTGCATGTTTCACGGATCACGAAAAAAATCAAAAACCAGTTCCCGAGGACGGAAAGTATAGATTCAGGAAACACGGAGAAAAATAAATCCTTATTCACGATTCACGCAAATCAAAAATGCCCATTCACGCTTCACGTAAAAAGTATAGAGGCCCCTCTTAAATTCGGAAAGAACAGACCAGATTCTTGTAGGATATCCCAAACATGTTTTAGTCATGTATCCTTGAGTTCATCAGAATATTTCGGTATACGGTGTGTGCAAATTCCTGACCTAATGTTTAGAGTTTTGATTGGTACTGGAGACCAGATTGCCATTGCGCAGTATTTTTCTCCTAACTCGGGGAAGTTTTCTGAAATCTACGGTTTCCTTCCTCCAAAGAGAATGCAACATTTTGAAAATCCACTTTGCTGGAGAATCCGAGGGTCACAGGTTTGTCAGCCTCAGGATATGTTGACCAGGTCTTTCGCGAGTGTTACCACCGGGCTGCTTTGGCTGTCCACGAGAGCAGTTTCTGAGTCACAGGATTGGAGATTTCTAGTCTTAAATAAATAGACTAAAATGTCGTAGGTCATGCGTGACACGTGGTTCTCTCAGTTCTGTCAGTTCTTTATTTTTCTATTAAGTATTGTTTACAGCCTCACATAATGTTCAGCCTCACACAATAGAACTCGGCTCAAGGTTCTTAGGCAGAATTTTATTATATCGAAATTGGTCTCTTGGACATGCCCAAAAATTGTCTAATAATTTGCATAGAATTTCCAATAATACTTAAAATATCAAGTTAATCTATTTCTAGTCTCTGGTAGTATTTTCCAAACCGGAAGTGATCTAACACCGAAGATGGACAACGTTGGGAATAAGGTCTTTAGAGGAAGTGGATCCTCTCATGTTCAGCTTACGGGAGAATAATTACCTTCAGTTTTTCAAGCTTCATTCTGATTTCCTCGTTTAAATTTTGCTGTAGCAGAAAACCTGTATTAATTGCTTCAAATCCAATGATATCTAAATCCTGATTGTTTATAAGATCACCCACTACCTGAAAGTTGATACGAGAAACAATTCACAATTACTTTTCTGAGTGAAGTTTAGTCAGACCATGAAAAACAGGAATTTGTTATTCCACTGCGTTATTTCCATGACATTTAGCGCCTGCTTTGTATGAATTGCATGCTGTTCATCTGTTTTCTCATTGCATTGTTGCTCGGTTTACCGAGTTAGTGGATTATCTTGTAATTTTACTTCAAAATGACACAGCAAAACAATTTATCACTAAGCCAGTTACAACAAACTGCGCAACCAAAATCAGAAGGTTAGTCTCAAAGCTTTAGCACAAGAGTAGCACAAGAGAGGCTAGACCTATTACGAAACAAAAAAACAAACAAAAACAAAAAACAAAAAAACTGTTTAAAAAATTCAAGCTATGTCTAGTGTTACTGAAACGAAGTCTAATATCCGAAGCCAACGTTGGAAGAGGGAGAAATTTGCTATGCATTTATCCATTGAGTATCAAAAAATTCTGGTTAGGCTGTGCTGAAACAGACGAATACAGGGGGTAAGTT
>CBDDTI010000090.1:0-4348 GCA_965233585.1 bacterium | reverse complement strand
TTCTTAATCTCCATAAGGTATACAGCACTAAGTACGGCCTTAAATCATGGCGATACGTTGTGTGCTAATTATGAAACAGCCTCCCGGCCTCGAGCAGATCCTCGGCCGGTTATAAAGCTTTTAGATCGGCATTAAGTGACATGGACCTCAGCTGCCATACATGAACTAATGTCAACAATTTTTCCTTTTCATATCTTACTTGTGCAGAGTATTTGTCTGTATAATTTAATATATACAATTGATATTCTTATACATTTTTAGGCACAATACAGTGGTTAAATAATCTTTGTTAGTTTAGTTTAATACTTAGTTTTAAATGTACTAGGCCTACTCTGGGACCTTAAGTCGCCGTAACTTAAGGCGACTTTAGGCGATTTAAGGCGACTTAAGGCGACTTAAGCAAAATTGGCAAAAAAGTCATTGCGACTTTGGGCGATTTGAGGCGATTTAAGGCGATTTAAGGCGACTTAAGGCGACTTAAGGCGATTTTAGGCGACTTAAGGCGACTTAAGGCGATTTTATTTGACTCGGGAAATAAAACCTAAAGTTAGCAAAGTCACTCCATAAACTTCAAAAACATTTACAGAATGTCTCACAATAAACCATCAGTAGTTAATTACATGTATTATGATAATTATCTTGCTTACTTTTGTATTGCTATAAGTCACCATAGTCTCAAATATCCCATTTTCAAACCATTTTAGCTAAAAATGGTTAGAGGATTACAACTACAGTTATTGCTCAATTATGATAATCAAAGCTAGTCAATAAATAGCCAGGAATCAACATGGTGACTTGTATATGCCTAGACTAATTATATCAAAATACGAAGCAACATCAAACGATACTATAAAAATATAAAAATAGTGACAAAACATTTCAGTTTAAGAAAATAGAGATGATTTACAGTAAACTAATGAATTTTCCACAAAATAATTAAAGTGACACAAGATTCTTTGCATGTGTTAAGCTTAATTATTTCACAAAGCTTTGTTGCTTTGTGGCTCTTACTTGGTGTAGAAGACACATTTGGCATACAACAAGAGAAAATAAAAGGACAAAAGAACAGGAAAAACAATGAAAACAATAGCTTAGCAAGGCGGTGTTCTATTGTGATGTGCCCTGTGTTGACATCTTCTACACCAAGGAGCCTTCGAAAAGAATTTTACCAAGGTAACAATTTTTATAATTATTTTTTATTATAATTATTATAAAAGTTGTTACCTTGGTAAAATTGTGTCCAATATATTTGGTAATTGTACTGTCGATTTTGGCATGGAAGTTTGGCAAATATGGCATGCCTTTCCAACAGCACCCATAGATGCTTGGTACTTTCCAAGGACCCAATCAATTTGTTGTTCTCCTGCCTCTGTCAGAGAAAACACCAATACCATTTTGCGAACCACGTGATAAGGTCCTTCGCAAGAAGACTTCCTTTTCCTTCGTAAGAAGTGACTTCCTTTCGTGTCTTCCCAACCTTTTTTCTGGCTTCAGAAAACTTTGACGTCCCACTTATAGAAAACCAAATTTGATGTTCTATTCCCGCTGATCGGATCACCAGGACATACAATTAGTTCCAAGTTTTGACTTGATTCAACCCCGCAGCGTATGACCTACAAAAAATGAAATAAGCTTTAAGTTTTGTGTTTGGGCCAGTGACAGTATTTAGCAGCATATCTTTAGTCGGCAGAAACTAAATGCAAGTATCAGGAAGACTTTGACACAAACATTTATAAAATAGAGCTTATTAAAATACCTTCCAGCTGTCCAAAAATTATCGAGTTGCACTACGAAATTGGCTACGAACACTTCCTTCCGCCATTTTAATTCTCCCAGTAACCTTTGCGCCGCTATCTAGTTTCCATGCTTCAAAGTGAGGAGCGGGACACCTCGCGAGTTTCCATTCTTTTCGCCCGTACTGAAGAAAATTCGAGCTCTCCCGCCAAGTACGGCCATACTATCTGCTATAGCAAAAAACGTTCTTCACTTTACCTCTAATTGTGTCGTTGGGACGATTTTTCTCTCCACAATACAAGCAGGTAGCCCAGGCAGGTAGCCAGTCAACAGAAAATCTAAGCACGTGAGTGGTGTTTTCATTGGAGCGGTCTCGTGAGAGTCTCGTGAGTACTTCAGTCACGGGATAAACAAAGTCACGTGATCAAATGTTGGACTGGCGGCCATGTTTGCCGCTGAGCACCGAGTTTTCTCAAAATAGAAGAGGTCAGAAGAGGTTCATTCGTTTATGTTACATGAAACTAACGGAGATATATACGGAAGGAATGTCACAGTCTTATGCTGGATGAATATTTATGCCTTTAGTCAGTTCGTTGATTTGCAAAGTTCGAACATGTACAGTTGGTCGATACGGTGGTGGAAGCTTCAGCTTGTAGTGCAGGTTTATGCTGGAGAAATGGCCCACTTTTGTCACTCTTTTACTCTGGGTAAGTAAAGTCTCTAAACTTTAGCTTCAGTTCAGTTCAACTAAATTTGGATTACCACATTTCTACTGCTCAATGTAAAAGTGACTGGTAAAAATGTAGCTTTTCTCCAGAATACCTTTCTACTTTGTGTTTACTTTGATGACCCAGAACTGTAGGTTTGATCTGATTCAGTAATATCTCGAAGAATAAATAAATAAATTATTGCAGCCACATTTATTTGCTTTTTTTGTCATCAATCATATTTTTATTCATTTCCTGGTGATAACACAGTGTCAACCTTTTGATCAACTCACAGTGAAATACAAGACAAAAATTAAGTAGGAGTTTACATTGTCACAGAGACAGTATTGTTTGCAGGAATTAATCATGCTATTTAACACAGGGGAGTTTAACAGGTGCACAACTGTTATAACATGGGGTTTCCATGTATGTGGAAGCCATTGCCTACCTCATATCAACCCGTACACCATTGCAGTGTTTCTTCCCCCTGAGCACCTCCCAGTTTTACATCTGGGAGAGGGGGAAGGGCATTGTGAGAGTACAGTATCTTACCCAAGAACACAATGGGTGATCCCTGCTAGGGGACAAAATTGGACTTCTTAATCATTAATCATGCCTCCTCCTCTGATCCTTATGATATAAGCTGAGTTTACCTATTGTCCTGCATTATATCCTCCTTATGGGCACAATTTAAAACAAGGGAACCCTTATAACATTGTGTAATCAATATCGACTTAAGGCGACTTAAGGCGACTTAAGGCGACTTAAGGTCCCAGAGTAGGCCTTGTACTTTCTACTAACGGCTCGTGTGCCACCTCTTTAATTGTTCTTACCATGTATTGACGTCACCTGTAATCTATTACTGCACAGACCCAAGGCCACGTGACATCTATTTGTCAGTTAAACAAAGCAATTATGTAAACTATTGGTTCGCCAATATTGGATGTTTTTCTACCGTGCTTATTTATAGTCCACCTGTTCAGATCTACGTTCCTCACCGACAGTATGGACCCCGTGCTGTTTTTCTTTCTTATCCTGTTTCAGGGATTGGTAAATTGTTTCGCTTTCGGCGTCCAAGAAAACTTCACATCTTCTCGTTCGGCTTATTTCATTACGCGAGAAAACAAGCGACTCGAAGGCCATGTTGTCAAACGATTGGAGTCAGCTAGTTTGATTTCGTGTAGCCATTTGTGCTTGAGAAACTCCTGGTGTACTTCCACAAACTTTGAGGCACCCTCCGGCGACAATGGCAAAGGAACTTGTGAACTGAACAAGCACGGAGCCATCAACACTGAAAGCGAGTTCTATGAGCAACAAGGAGTCACCTTTTCAATGCTTCAGAAGGTAAACTCAACATTATGAAACAGACACAGGAAGTTGTTCATCTTTAGTAAGATATTACGAAAATTTTCAAACATAAGGCAGTAGTCAACAGCCCTTTATTACTGATGTTAATGCTTATTTGCAGATAAAAATGGCTTTTCATCGATCAAAACCCTTGCCTCGGCCAAAATGTCCTTGAAAGTTGACTTTTGTTTCTCCCTTTGCAAGAAATATTTTTGCAATTAAGGGACGGGCGATGATATTAAATTTCAAAACAAATTAAACGGCCTAGATGGGAATCATTGTATTATGTACGATGAGTACTGGTTCTAATAAGGAACTTATTTAACAAAAAAATGACATGTTGACATTTTAATGACAGAAAAACGGCACAACACGTCATGAAGCAGGTGCGAAGTGAGAGTGACAGCAAAATTTTCTTTTCAATGTTAGAAAGAAATTTTTCCTTCTAGTTGTTAAATGTCTTACCTTTAAACGCTGTTGTTTTATGAGCAAAAAATTAAGCCTTACCTTCGCGGCCAATCCTCATTCTGAGGGTTGTTTAATACACCCAACTAGAGTCG
>CBDDTI010000089.1:0-9392 GCA_965233585.1 bacterium | reverse complement strand
TCTTTTTCAATATTCTTCTGCTAACACAAGTAAGGTTGTCCTAGGTTTGTTCCTTAAAGTGCCACTAACCCCCCAATTTTTTTTTCTTTTATAAAAATCTGCTAGTTTCGCTGATTTCATCAGCGAAAAAATTATCTCGAATGATAAATACTTGCGTTTCTACAGGCGTTTGAATACGTAATTTCTTTGTTCACGACCGCGCAAAGTGGGATCTGGGTCGGGCTACTAGTGACGTCACTTCGGGAACCGAGCTGAAACACTCAAGAGACTTTTGACTGAGCTTAGAGGGCTGTGAAACATTTTTGGGTTATTTGTGATTCATGTTTTATCGAAACTGAACAAGATTTTTACCTAAAAGAACTGTATCATCTAGCATTACAATTTGGAGTCTAGCTACGATTTGGTCGACTGCGATGTTTTTTTTTTTTTTCCATTTCGAAGTGCGGGTCGCCAGCGTTGTAATTTTTGCCAGGATCAGGATCGACAATTTGCCGGTCCATCTGGGCTATAACGGTACAAGTAATGGCAGTAGAGTTAACTTACAGCTCCTAAAGAGTTATGAAGATGCCAATGGACACGAAGGGCCTGTAAGTTGGCCTTAAGGAACGTCCAGATTTCGGTGTGTCAAAACACTTTTAGATTGACACACTACTTTCCCTCGAAATAAAACTGAGTGAAAATGCGATGCAGTCGTTGTCCACTTCTGCCTACTTCGCCAGACCAATGATTGAGAATAGCTTTAACATGGGAGATAAGCAGAGATGTCGGCAAACAATATTCAAAGGCGAGGTAAATTTTCGCTTTATTACTGTTGCCCGTAGTATATGCATAGTCAATTACTGTGTAATTTTATTATGCACGAACACAAGCTATACAAATTTCGGCATATTTTGTACCACTAAATCTTGGCAAATCCTTCGTTAGGATATTGAAAAGAGATTCAGTATAGTATTAGTTAAATGAATACATTTCTACTTCACTGTTATTTTGAATGAAATGTCCATTTTACGTACGCTAATAACTTGAGAGTTCCCAACTTTTTAGTTTGCTATTCGTTTGCGTTTCGGTTGACTGAGAAACGCAGTCTTACTTTTAGCACGACGAACTCCGTCGGTAGCTCTAGAGTCGAATCTTAATCATTTGATTCACTTTGCTCAAATAGTAATAAATGCTTGATCCATTCTAAGTTTGACATTAAGATATATTTCGTTCCTCAAAGACGAAGCTCAAAGAACGAAACAATTCTGTGTTCGGTATGGCAATTGAGATAACACGGTCGGATTACGGCTTTTCAGGGTGCATGTGTTTTGAAATTCACAAATACATAGCTAGTTCACCAGTTAATTCGAAGGCTCAACAGTTTAAATCGCTTCGTTGTAGGACGCAGATTTCTTTCTCTATTCGTTTGAAAATGCGTCTATTTCAAGTTAAAAAAAAAACCGATGCGTTTAGTTTACCGTAAAATTTCATGTGATGGACTCGGAGGATCGATCGCTTACGCTTGGAATAGTCCTGAATAGTCAGATGGCTTCCAGCTTATCCCAAATTCGTGTCGTATGCAGTACCATGAAAATGTCAAGCTTTCCACTAGATATAGAGAAGAATATACAGGCCATGAAAAGCTATAGGTTTTTATAGTAGCGAACCCGAGATCGAAGAAATCCTCGACGGCTCCCCGAACTGGCTCCCCGACTTTCACTTCGCGCAGATCAGCCCACTTCTTTAGTCTTTTTCTCGTTTCTGGTCGAGTTTCATAGGGATAGAGGTATCGAATGAGGAGGAATACTCTATGCTGCGTATCCTGTATTGCTACAGGCATTCTGCGACGATTTTGACACACACTATCGCATACTCCCATATATTCACATTGTTATTCCCGAAGTGACGTCAGAGACCAACTCGTCCAATTCTCCGCTATTCTTCGGTCGTCAACATGGAAATGTACAGAATTATAAACTTTGAAAATCCGCAGAAAATTAACAAAAATAGCTACAACGATAATTTTTTTCGCAAAGGTGATCAGGAGAAAAAGGAAATTTATATTAGCGAAAAACATTTTTTGGGGGTTAGTGGCACTTTAAACGCTACAAAGGTTTGAGTGGCCATCAAGAGTGCGAAGTAATCAAAGGGGTAACGCGGTAAATACTCCCGCTGCTTCGATCCCTTTGATTAATCACTTATAAAATGTTCAATGAGATTGTCTAGTTGTTCTTCCGAAATCATCGAGAAGCCTGCTATCTCGTCTAGCCAAGGGCCATCCTCTAGCCCGTACTTCACAATACGACACCTCGATGTCCACCTTGAAACGAGTATTTGAGCGTTTTTGTCCGCGTGAAACTCGACTATCTTTGGTGGCGATTAAAATGGGTCCTCTAGCGTTTAGGGATGTTAGATTTTATGGAGGGAGGAAAACCGGAGAACCCGGAGAAAAACCCTCGGAGTATGGTGAGAATCAGCAACAAACTCATTACACCTGAATAGACCCCCGTCCACATTAGAGGGAGGCAAGTGCCCTCACCTCTGCGTCATCCCTGCTTCCCAAGACGTTCCCCAATATAATTTGAATACCCAGGTTACCCTGCGCTCCCAGTTTGGAAGGCCCCAGTGTTGGTCACAGAATACACTGCAAGTTTTGTGCAGTTTGATGAGTCGTGTCCTATCCATTCTCCATACATAACACCTGTAACACATATATTTAACAATTATCCTGCGAAATCGCGCGGAATATCGTCTGATACTTAGCCGACGAGGCCGTAGGCCGAGTCGGCTAAAATCAGACGATATTCCCCGAGATTGAGCAGGATAATTGTTTTATTATTCAACAAATTGAGAACAAAACTCGTAACATTTTTAAATCTTTCTGTCAACATTTTTTCACTTCACTTTTTCTTCCCACGTACGAAGCTACGTATATCGCCGGATATCTGTTACCTACGGATGACAGATATCGAGAGCATCATGACCATATTTAGATAGTGTTACAATTTGTTGAATAATAATTCATAGTATTTGATTCGGTAGCAGTACTCGATGGAGAGCTACAAAAAGACACTCTAGCTTCTCTCAAACCCCGACTTCCGCAGTGTTCCATTCCTGTTTGCAACCTTGTAGGGGAACGAGAGCTGGAGAAAAATTTCCTGCCAATGTAACACTATTGTTTAGGGACAGTGGTATTTGGTTTACCTTTCATCCGCCATATTGCGTTCGGAAATTATGGAGCGGGAGCTAGCACCTAATGATGCCCAAAGGTGGTGCGCATAAAATGTTGAATGAATATTTCGATCGTGAATATGAATGAATATAACGCGTTAAAAGTGAATAAAGACGTCTCGTAAATGTGATCGTGAATAATAAATACACCGTTAAATGTGAATAAATATATTTCTTGAACGTAAAATCGGTTGTTGAATGTGAATAAATATATTCGTGAATAACAATAGCAGCATTGAATGTGAATGAATATAAACTTTGTGAATTTTGTACCATTTCGCCAACCATAACAAACCGCCTAGGAAATTAGGGGTGGGTCGCGGACAGTTTGATACAGGCAATGGGTTAAAGGTCTTCAAATAAAATGCACCATGTACATTGATAGGTTCGAGATCATGAAGCATACTTTCAACCAAACATTTACAATTAATTATTATCCTAGCAACCCTTCTCTCCCATTGTACTCGTTGGCACTTCTACTGATAAGTACCACTAGTTCTGTAGTGTAATCATAAATTAAATTGCATCATCATTAAGATTCTGCTCTTTTCGTAAATATTCAATAAAGCCTTCCTCTTCTTCATCATCATTGAGATCAAAGTCCCTTCTTGAATCTTTGACAAATTTCTCTTAATTCATGGTATCTATTATATTAGGATAGATAATTTTATGGTTATTATTTTCCGAATTTTTCGAAAAACTTTTATCAGATTTCCCATTACTGATTTTCGCAACATGTCCTCTCGACATAATCATACATAGCGACTTACTTTTATATAAATTTAGTTTCCCAAAAGTGTTACTCGGTTAGAGCTGTCGGTGAAGAAAAGTGGCCGAGTTGGAGCTGCGTACCTATAACCCCATGTCCTATACTACTAAGTTTACATGCAAATTAAACACTTCTTTCATAGAGATTGACCGTCTCTTCCGATGGCCAATCGTTTTCTTTCTGTTGCAGGTTTTCTTCCATTATTTTCCTTGCTGAAGGAGTTAAGCTTTTGTCTTGAACAGAAAGAAAAATAAGATCACCATTGATTACCTCACAGGCCCGCTTCAATTGGTGCAAGAGATGCGCTTCAAAAAGGACGGGATCTTTGGTGTGAAATGTCGCATGCCATTCTAGAAATTTCACTCTCGGTGAAAATGTCCCAGAACTAAACGATCTTGGTAAAGTATCGTCAGCGCATTTTTCGACGAAAAATTCATCGCTCTCTTGTATCATGTGATCGATATTTGATCGGAGAGGCTCGAAAGGACACCAATTAACGACGATGATGTTGTCCGGAAATAGCTGAGCTCTCACGGGGTCAGAGAGAATAACCTCAGAAAAATATTCTCTCGCGCATATCTCTATCTCGACCGAACTAGTCTTGGATATTTCAGCCTCACCATAAAATTTATTTTGAACACGGTATGACAACATATCGTACTCTGAAAGTTTTGTTTGATCCACAGAACGTGCATCATGACTTGTCGTGAATCGTTCTCGTTGTACATTTGGATAATGCTCTCTAGTGTATTTTCTTGCAAACTCTCTCAGTTGTCTCGCAAGACCTTGGCCTCGAAGCTCGGCCAGTATTCGTTCTGCTCGACGGATTAATGTTCGACCTTCATCCACCACAAAGCATGCTTGTAAACCGACAAGTTTGTCACCAGAATAAGCCAGTAGAACATCCAAATTGTCCCTCTGAAGCCAATTGTGAAATTTTAATGGAAGATAGTCATGTTCATCGTAAATTCCTTCAGACAGTTTAACAATTGCATCGAAATCACCAGACTGGGCGAGGCGGAATGTTAACCGGCAGGGCGTGGACACATTCATCCCAAACTACTGGAATCCAAAGCTTCAGTTGAGACTGAAAATCAATCAAGCATCAACTATATTTAAAAACTAAACTTTGCCTAAAGTGATATTGCAGTTGCCAAGGAGTAAGAGAAGATAAAGGGCAAGAGTAGATCCCCAAATAGACCTTATCCTCGATAGAATACCTGCCAAGTTATTATTAGACTGAAGATTTCCAGTACTCTGCAAATAATATCGTTACCATGCGTGCTACGCAAGATGTTTTGGCAGATGGTGAAAATGTCCGTAAAGTTTCTGTCCGCGTGACTAAACTTCGCGCCACAGGATTGGCTACATCTCAACCTTCCTTGGATTGCTGAAGCCAGGATTGATCCAAAAGTAATTTAAGAGGGAAACATAAGGATAAGGCCCACATGGGGTATTGGCTCTACCGCTTCTTCTCTTATGTTCTTGGTATTTAACCTCTAACCCTAGCCCTCCCACCCGCCCTTAAAATATGTCTGCTTGCTTGCTCAATCTAGATGTCCTTTGCCTTGAGAACTATAACCTGCGTACGGGTGAAAACTATTTCCATTAGGGCGGAAAAAGCGATCTCGCTAATCGTGCACAAGTACTCTTCAGGTTAGAGGGGGGATTACGATCCTTGGGTGCTCTCCATTCGGTGAAAAATTCTGGATTGAAATTCATGAAATCTCCAGTCACGAATGGAACGTAATTTCCGGAATTTCCATGAAAAAAGTCAACCACGTGAGGTATACACAAAATTTGTTCCCGGGAATTATTGTCTCAGCATTTTTCCTCTCGGAATTTGCGCAGTTTCTGGTTGAATGATTCGAAAATTTTCCCTGAAACTTTCTGCACCATTTGTCCCCGTTTCGAAATTTGCGAGATTTTCTGTCGTCTCTGACTGCTCTAACATGGGCTTTCACATCAACACGAGACTCAGGCTACGAATAATTAACACGGTGTTTTGCGGTATTCATTCGGGGTTAGCCTGCGTATCAGCCGTTTCCTTTCTGAGATCGAACAAGCGAGCGAAAAAGCGGGCGAGAGAAGGAGCACGCCTGGGCCGGGGTGAGCAAAAAATTGGGGAGAAGTGGGGAGGGGCTAAGCGAGAAGGGGGAGGGGTGGGGAGAATCGCCTGCAGTCAATCTCAACCATTTTACCGAACTCCGTTCGCCTACGAACGGGGAGCAATAACGGAATGTGATTGGTTATTAGCAAGTAAATCAAAATATGACATCAGAATTCTGTGTTTCACGCATAATCCGACTTACGGAATACTACAAGATCAAAATAGATATGGCCGAGTCCGAAGAAGCGTTCGAAGGGGTCTTTGAATTTTCTTTTCAGGAAACGTCGCAGGACCTTTCGCAAAACGGCAACCTCGCCCATTCGGGTCTAGTCCGTAGACAGGATGTCCTTGCAATCAATTTATCAAATACACGTAAAAGACTACATCGTTGCCGCTGTTATCTGCATGTCGCTTCCCAGATATGCTGTAAAGATATGTAAAAATGTCTCTGAGTACACTGAGTCATTGACTTTCGAGGGAAAAGGTTTAACATATTTTGGGAACATGCATGGTGCAATCTATTTTGCCGCCGGCTTATTGGTTTAGTCGAACTGTCAAGTACAGTACGTTCCTTCTTGTCACGATATCACGGATATCATATCTTTTCCACTTTTGTCGGGATTTTCGCCATAGCGGACCGCCTTTACTTCGAGAAAGCTATATATTTGTACAGAGACGTCGGTTTTTTTCATCAGTTTGACTGAGCTTATGTATCTCCATTTTCCAAACCTCGTTTTTCTTAAATGAACAATGATAGACGCGACAATTAGAGGGAAGCCTATTCACGCGTACTATTTGCTTTTCGCGGACTCTATCAAGCCTATGCTGGGAACTTGACAAAAGGAAGTAGCATTGCTTCTCAGGTGACAGTTGTCGCCCCAAGGGAGAGCGGCATGTTTGGGGGCGTTCGGTAAAATGTCTGGGATTGATTGCAGGCATTTCCTTCGCTCGCCTCACCCCTTCCGTCTGCTCCTTAGTTTTCGCCCTCCCACCCAGTTTCGTTTCCTTCGCGTAAGCTTTTGTAAACGCCTGCTACGCAGGCTAATTAGGAGTGTTTTTCATTGACTTATCAGATCCAATTGTCAGGGGTGGGTTGAGTTTTATCCACGAGGGGGGGAGAGGGCGGGAGACTTTGCATATGAAGGAGTTGCGATGCTCGTGGTTAATTTTAAATTAAAACCTTAGAGGATACCGATCTGGAGACCGCGCTTTTTGTGATCCTTGATATTTTCATATTTCTTCGCGTGAAACCCTCAACGAGACCTTCACGGTTATGATGAACACCCTAAGGGAGACCAAAATCCGAAATTTACACCTGAGACACCGAGACGACGGACATCATCACCTCCTTCAAATGTACGTTAGAATCAGAAGTACCCCTTATGTTTACTACCCCTAAAATTACTGAAGTAAACAATAATAAAATAAAACTTAAAATACAATAAGTAAATTGAAAAAAAGAAATTAATTCACAGTAATATTTCAAATTAATATTAGTTAAAAATATTTAAACTACTTCTAGATAATTGTTAGTAAACGTGAAGAGATCTGTAATATAAACACATGGAAAATAATTTTTGGAGACATTCACTGGCTTTAAAGACCCTTTCTCACTTACCGTGATGCATCGCGGTCGCTTTGTAGTTTCTGGGACCCAGAAAGTCGCTATCAGAGTTTCTAGTTTTAGCAGCGGAGAAATCTGTTTCCATCTGAACAGTCTTTTCATGCTTTGATTTAAAAATAGATTCGCTAGGTAGATAAGGTATCGTAAAGTCTGTTTTGGGGAATTTACCTGGGATACCCCGATCTGTGGTAGACTGGTTTGTCATGCAAAACATGCCACCGAAACAAAAGACGGGACGGCGGCCTCGAAATGAATGCCGTGTGAAGTTATCAGATATGTCCAGGATTGACCCCAATTAGATGCACGTGCATTTCAATAAGCATCACGAAGTGTCTCATTGCTCTTCTCCTCAGCTTTAACATTACTCGTTTCCCGGAATACTGACAATAAATGTAACAAAGTGTCCCCCAAATGCTTCTCTTCAAGTAAGGATTAACAGCTGCATTTACCCTAAGACAAAAATAACACTAACCTTTACCTGATAACCTTATTTTTAGAATAGGTAGCAAAGGCTTAGACTTATAGGGACACTTCGTGTTGGATGTCAAAATTGAGCTTGCATCTAATCAGGGTCATTTCTGGACATAAGTAGCAGACGTTGTGGGTTAGACAATCAGTTTATCATTCCTGGAATGAGAGAAAGAATCAGTTGGGATATGGAAGCAGGACTCATAGCGAGTTTGCTAAGATTCTGCTACATCGAGTTACAATTTCGCCTCCCCAATTTCGCCGGGCCCGGGGTCACAATTTATAAAGCAAGTTAGCAACTCATTCACAGCAAACGTCATATTTTGTCACTCAAAAGCAAATACTTGGAGACTTAAAAACATATCTTGCGATAGAAATGAGCCAAAACAATACACTAACACATGGCAAATTATGGAGGTGAGTAGTAGATATTTAGCAGAATTATCCCCGTTACTGGGTTCCCCTTGAGTTCCGTGTGGGTTCCCTTTGGATTCCCTCGCAAAAAGTGGGTTCCCTTTATTAATATGCATAACGGTCGAGTCAATGACGTCATCTATTGTTATAACCTTGGGTTCTTCCATAGATAAAAATGCGTTCCTCCATACTAATTCGGTATAGGTTTACTAATAAGCGTCGCTCTAGTACAATGAAAACAATAAACTTGCCTGGGCTTGCCCGGGCTCTTTTAACCCTGATTGGTTCATGAGAAATCTATTATGTGTTCAAAATAAAAGCGCGCATTTTAACGAAAGAGCGATTCCTTCATTCAACTTGAACACGCTGGAAATTTGAAAACTTTGTTCGATTTTCGAAACGATTATCGTGAAGATGGCTAATTTTTTTTCACTAGCGTCGATGATTTTCAAACTGTTTTGAACGCTTGTTTAACTGTCTGTGATCGGAAACGTTGAAAAGCGCAAATTTTTTGAACGCGTAATAATTTCTGAGGTTCTCTAGCTTTCTTTAAAAGCGTTCTTCGATTTTCGAAACTTTCCGGCTTATAGTTAAGCCTGATTGACTACTATGTTTTTATCTGAACTCTCAGCTTTGCTGACGAGAGAGAGAATTAATTCTTAGCTAATGTGCTGGTCGAGTTTTCCCCTCGGTTAGTCATGCACTGAACTCCACTTTCAACCCTAGGTTTGCACACTGACAAACTCGAACGGAGAAACCCATGGGACAGCTCTATCATTGAAATTACAACAATAGAA
>CBDDTI010000088.1:0-5000 GCA_965233585.1 bacterium | reverse complement strand
GTCGTAACTCCCATCAATAGATTGTGTGAGGTAGATGGTTCTTGGTTAAGACAAAAACTGGGAATTTCAGTTTTTTTAAGACAGCACCAGTGGCAAAACTGTTGTCATGTCAATTGCATTAAGGGTGTCATTGGGTTTCTTTTGTGAAGGGCATTTATGGTGCCAAGTTTCAGGAACAATGCTTTAGTATTTCCAGAGATATCGTTTATTCAGTTTTTAAAATTTTTCAGTTGCAACATTGTGACATCATCACTGATCTACTTTGCATAATAGAAAAACGTCAATATCTCTAAAACGAAAAAAGATATTTCAAAAAGAAAAACGCCATTCTTCTGTATTTTGAAAGGCCTTTCAAATGAGCAGAAAATATTTTTTGTGTCATATACACTTTAAAGAAGTATGTGTTTGTTTTGTTTAATGTTATATAGGTAAAACGAAGCGTCGATTACATGATGAAAACTGAACATTTCAAAGCACTCTCGATGAATTGTCAAACATCAGCCATTGCGGATCACATTACTTCAACTGGACACAATATTAAGTGGGATCATTTTGAAATTCTAGCTACCGGGCGTTCTGATATTCACTGTAAAATTAAAGAGTCTTTGTTGATTAAGGATTTAAAACCTTCTTTAAATGTAAATGTGGGTAGTGAGAAACTTTTTCTTTACTAGCCTTTTATTTATTGTCCAGCAGACTTTGATAGGTCTGTTTTTTTTATCAGTTTTTCATCACCATTGTCTAAATTAGCCTGGTTCCAGTCTTTCGCTTTAGCATTTAAATCTTGTTGAATCTTATCCAACCGTCACTTCTGAGGATGTATGTTGAGGATACGAAACGTTAAGTCATTAATCAAGTTTTGTCATGTTTGTAACCGCAGTTTGTGTATTATTTCTGTTAATGTTTATAGTTGTTGGTGTTTTGTTTGCAAGGTGTAATTCTTTTGTTTGCAGCGTGCTGGAGTTTTAAAGTCAGGTCTACCTCCTTAATTGAAAAACAAAAAGATATAATCAAATTTAATCGTGACTGCAATATCTTAATAAAATCCATGAAACGCGTGTAGTTCATTTATTATAAGCTTAAACAAATCCTACTACCAAAATGTAAATAAGACACAATTTTAGTGGGCTTGTGAAAGTTGTGTAGAATTGCCATATTGAATGGTGCGACAAGCACCTCATGAATGAAAGGTTAATGGGCAAGGTTGTAACTTACGTTGGTTCCAGCAGCTTTATTTAATATGTGCCTACTTTTTGAGTTGTCTCGTTGCCTCTTATGTCAATAGCAACTTAACTGGTATTCCATTGTTGTTGTCTTTACAGATGACACAGAGCCTGGATCAGAAGAAGATAGTGACAGTGATGCTGAGCTACCGAGTCCGAGTGTCCCAGTGCAACAAAGGAGTGTGGTAAGTTAATTAACACTTCTGTCGGTTTTTTGTGTTAACTTCTGGGTTTTAAAATACACAATGTTACGACGCTTTCGTCACTAGCTGCAAGACTAGAGTTATGTTGAGCAACTCTCTTACTTGAAGAAGTTTTACATACCTACTGATCTTTTCTACTTCACCTTCCTTAGTGATGCTGCTTTTACTATGGTTTTTTTGCTCTTCGAACAGGAAGGAACAAGTAGCTCCAAGGGATCGCCATCAGGACTAACTGGAATGATAATTAACATTTCTCATTTGACTTACTGTCGCACGCTGACGTTTGTGGTTCATGGTATTTTCTCCTGTTCTTCCAACTTTGATGCAAATTAGTCCTCGGAATTTAAGGGTGAGGGTAATGTTTAATGGCTGTGAGCGTCGCGACCTTTATTACTTAATTTAAGTTAATTTATCGTATGCTCCTGTGTATGAACAGGCCAAATAACTGTAAGAATATGTCCCTCGTTACGTAGTTCGGTGGGCCCTCTACTGATTTAAAGGTCACCGCCCAATGGCGTAATTATCTGAGCTGAACTTGATATTTTACGTAAAGAGCCTGACTGGTAGTTCGAGATTCGATGTGGAACCTTCCCCTTCGGTAGTTTGGGCCCTACCAACTGAATGTATTATCTTACAATTTTTTAACAGCTAAGGCAAACAAGACCACACAAGATAAAGAAGCCGTAACGAAAGAGAAGAGTACGGTGGCTCATACGGACAAAACACTTCCACAAATACAAAACACTTCCACAAATTACAAAACACTTCCACAAATACACAACACTTCCACAAATACAAAACACTTCCACAAATTACGAAACACTTCCACAAATACAAAACACTTTCACAAATACAAAACACTTTCACAGATACAAAACACTTCCACAAATACAAAACACTTCAACAAATTACAAAACACTTCCACAAATACAAAACACTTCCACAAATTACAAAACACTTCCACAAATACAAAACACTTCCACAAATTACAAAACACTTCCACAAATACAAAAAACCTTTCACAAATTACAAAACACTTCCACAAACACAAAACACTTCCACAAAAACAAAACACTTCCACAAATACAAAACACTTCCACAAATACAAAACACTTCCACAAATACAAAACACTTCCACAAACACAAAACACTTCCACAAATACAAAACACTTCCACAAATACAAAACACTTCCACAAATACAAAACACTTCCACAAATACAAAACACTTTCACAAACACAAAACACTTCCACAAATACAAAACACTTCCACAAATACAAAACACTTTCACAAATACAAAACACTTCCACAAATACAAAACACTTTCACAAATTACAAAACACTTCCACAAACACAAAACACTTCCACAAATACAAAACACTTCCAAAAACACAAAACACTTCCACAAATTACAAAACACTTCCACAAATACAAAACACTTCCACAAATACAAAACACTTCCACAAACACAAAACACTTCCACAAATTACAAAACACTTCCACAAATACAAAACACTTCCACAAATACAAAACACTTCCACAAATACAAAACACTTCCACAAATACAAAACACTTCCACAAATACAAAACACTTCCACAAATACAAAACACTTCCACAAACACAAAACACTTCCACAAATACAAAACACTTCCACAAATACAAAACACTTCCACAAATTACAAAACACTTCCACAAATACAAAACACTTCCACAAATACAAAACACTTCCACAAATACAAAACACTTCCACAAACACAAAACACTTCCACAAATTACAAAACACTTCCACAAATACAAAACACTTTCACAAATACAAAACACTTCCACAAATACAAAACACTTCCACAAATACAAAACACTTTCACAAATTACAAAACACTTCCACAAACACAAAACACTTCCACAAATACAAAACACTTCCAAAAACACAAAACACTTCCACAAATTACAAAACACTTCCACAAATACAAAACACTTCCACAAATACAAAACACTTCCACAAATTACAAAACACTTCCACAAATACAAAACACTTCCACAAATTACAAAACACTTCCACAAACACAAAACACTTCCACAAATTACAAAACACTCCCACAAATTACAAAACACTTCCACAAATACAAAACACTTGCTGGGATGGAAACACTTGCACGGGTGACAAAACTCTTGCACAGATCGAAAACAATTCTACTAATACAAACGCTTTCACAGATCGCTATACGGCATTTCCACAAATACGAAACACCCACACAAATCAGAAAACACTTGCGCAACCTGAACAACTTATCAAATGGTCAGAACTTCATGCTAGCCTACATATAGAGCACTTTCCATATATGAATACGATAATATACCACCGCCATATATGGGCAATTGGGTAGCTAATAGATTAACTTATACACATACGCTTTCATAAGCTTTCATGGACACTCATAAACATTTATACACCTTCATGCATCTTCATGCACCTTCATGCATCTTCATGCACCTTCATACTTGTTAATACACCTTCATACACCTTCATGCTAGCCTACATATAGAGCACTTTCCATATATGGATATGATAATATACCACCGCCATATATGGGCAATTGGGTAGCTAATAGATTAACTTATACACATACGCTTTCATAAGCTTTCATGGACATTCATAAACATTTATACACCTTCATGCATCTTCATGCACCTTTATGTATCTTCATGCACCTGCATACTCGTTAATACACCTTCATACACCTTCATGCACCTTTATACACCTTCATACACCTTCATACACCTTTATGCACCTTCATACACCTTCATGTACCTTCATACTCCTTCATACACCTTCATACTCGTTTATACACCTTCATGCACGATCATACACCTTCATGCACGTTCATACACCTTCATACATCTTCATGCACGTTCATACACCTTCATACACCTTCATGCACCTTCATGCACCTTCATACACCTTCATACACCTTCATGCACCTTTATACACCTTCATACACCTTCATACACCTTCATCCACCTTCATGCACCTTCATACACCTTCATACACCTTCATCCACCTTCACACACCTTCATACACCTTCATACACCTTCATACACCTTCATGTACCTTCATGCACCTACATACACCTTCATGCACCTTCATACACCTTCATACACCTTCATGCACGTTCATGCACCTTCACGCACCTTCATGCACGTTTATACACCTACATGCACCTTCATACACCTTCATACACACTCATGCACGTTCATGCACCTTCAGTACACCTTAATGCACCTTCATACACCTTCTTACACGTTTATACACCTTCAGACACCCTCATGCACCTTCATACACCTTCATGCACCTTCATTCACCTTTATACGCCTTCATCTACGTTCATACTCCTTCATACACCTTCAGAAACCTTCATGCACCTTCATACACCTTCATGGACGTTCATACACCTTCATGCACGTTCATGCACCTTCATACACCTTTATACTCCTTCATGCACCTTTAGCCACCTTCATACACCTTCATGGACTTTCATACACCTTCATACACCTTTATATTCCTTCAGCCACCTTC
>CBDDTI010000087.1:5000-12559 GCA_965233585.1 bacterium | reverse complement strand
GTGAAATCAAAATTCAAATCAACTCGCGCTCTTAGCGGGTGTTTTTTTTCTCGCCAAAGTCGACGATATAAAAATTAAAAGGAAAGCCAGTGCTTTTTTCCTTCCTCTACCCCTTTATCTTCCTTTCATTACCCTCCATTCTCTTCTTTTTGCTTTTTACAGAGCCTAAAGAAGGCCTTAAAGTTCAGTGAAATCAAGGTTAGGGCTCCAGTTCTTTAACACCATTTTCAAAAATCCAGACATACAGATCTTCATTAAATTCATCGGTAATTCCTTGGCAAATGTCTTTTGTGCCGGAAAAAAAAGCAGCGACAAATTTTTCTTCGATTTGCGCTTGCAATGCAAATAGTTAAGGATGTGGAGCGAGTGAAGTGAGTGAATACTTTATTTACCCTCGGATTGTAGAGTAGCTTTATCGTAGCTAATATCTCCGAGCATTTCCCACCCTAGCCCTCAATATAAGAACAAAGGCCAGACCACAACACCAAGAACTTCATGCCCTACTCTTTACGATAAGCGTGTGGGTTCTTTTACGCCTCCTACTAACCATAACATCGAAGATTTAGGAGACGGAGCCTTCGGTTTACAGTCCTTATCAGAGAAGACTTGAATGTGTAGCCATTTGCAGATATAATTACAAAGGCAGCACGTTCTGCTCAGTTATTTCAAGACCCTGAGTGTTGGTCCGGTCTGGGGCTCGAATCGTCGACCTTCCGCACGGTAGTCCGGCGCTATACCAACTCAGCTAACCAGGCGGTGGATGGAACACTCCCGTTTGGGTTTTGGGAGGAGGGAGTGGGGCTGTTTACTTTGTATTATGGCTTACTCTTCATCGAAGACTAGCCTGACCGCCGACCGTTTGAAATTAGCTTAGCGACCCGGCCTTTAGGTCCACATTACCATTGATCGTCGTGAGAAATGTTGATGGAGAACCCAATATTCTCGTTTTGCGTACGCATGCTCAATCGTTTTATCTCTAGTAAGTGTCAGTTCTCAAAGAGTAAATTTACTGACACTTATAATTGTCTAGATAACTTCAAGCGATTGTCATGCCTGGCTGTCATTGAAAATCAAGTAAACCTACCCTTAAAAGCTCTCTTATAGTAGCCCATGTTCGATATATCAATATTCAAGTTTCTTTTGTCTCTCAATTTCCAAAGGAGACTTAGATGCAAAGGAAACAACACCAAATATAGAAGTTTGACCTGAAAGCCTCGGAGCCATGTTAGAATTTTATTAGCTTGATTAACACGTCTGGTTACAGGCTACATAAGGAATAGATCCACGAGGACACGGTTAAAATAAAAAGCGTGGCAGATTAAACGCTCGCGAACGGATGTGGGAAGTGTTGCGCACAGCACTTGTTCTGTGCTCTCGCTCGTAAGTCCTCAAGCTTACCTCAAGTTTACTTCAGAGGTGGCGTTTACAAAAGGTTCCAGATACAGTGATTTGACATGAAAACTTTTGATATTTTGGGGGCGGTCACAACCGGAGGTTGGACTATATATAATCAGCCAGATTTCGCATTGATCAATTTGTAAAAAGGTTTAACGGAACTAAGGTTAAATATTTCCCATGCGACGAGCTGTCAACCACCCTTTAGCTGACAGTGCGTATCTCAGGGAAGGCAAATCAGAAAGGTGATGGGTGGGGGAGGGGGGGGGGGGGGGGAGATGGTGGGACTTTTTCAGCTTGCACGAATTTTTTTTACCTCCAGTGCCTTTGCCAAATATTCAACTAATTTATTCGCGGATGTTTCTTCTCCACTCTGTGGTGATTTTTCAGTTGTACGTTAACCCCATCTAGACCTTCACCTATCCTTGATTTCGCAGCACCAGAGTTGTGGTCCGTATCTTGTAAAAGACATACTAGCGCTCGAAAAGGTCCATGTGGAGGAGGGCATGTCGCCTTGCACTTGGACAAAAATGATCGGGAAATGGAGTATGAGGACCGTATCAAAATATCGCACTGGCTAACCTTAGAGTATTAGAGAAGTGGAGACATTTCATTTCTCTTATAGAATGCTATAAAATTGTTTTTCGCCTTTATATCCTGAAGTTTAGTGATTGTTTTCAACTCACTCTAGACAAAAGATCATAAGCTAACCACTCTTAAATTTGGTGTGAAATAAGCAGGAGTAATCCCTGTATATATAGACTAGAGTAACCCCCTGTATAAATATTCATTCTTTATTCGGAGAGTGATTAAATAAAGTTGCTTATCGTCATGTGTTTTTCTTGCTTTCTTTAAAATCATTTCCAAACACGGTGTGGTTTTCCATACTGTGACCAAGTTTGAAGCCGTTTTGTTGAATCACTGAAAAATTATGGCTGTTTTAAGATTTTATGCAAATTAGGCTGTGAGCCATGCATTAACATGCATGAGTATGACGAATCATTAGGCTGATTTAGCAAGAGAACGGGATTGTCATTTAACGACGGCGCGCGCAGAACGAATGCCCAAATATGGTCAAATTAGAACAGAATCCAGGCTATTCCGCGCACCCTACAGTCGTTATCTGACGTTCCCGTCCTGTTGCTAAATCAGTCTATTGTCAATAACAGGACAGACGCATGAAAAGCTGATGTTAATTTGTTTTTCACGATAACAAATTGTCCGCTCTTACTTGTTGACGTATCCCATAAATTATAAATTCATGTGTCTGTCCGCATATTGACAACAAAAATTAGCCGATGAGCGCAAGAGAATTTCTGCAGTTATTGTAAAAATAAACATTGATTTAGCAACAGGACGGGAACGTCAGATGACGACTGGAGGGCGTACGAAATAGCCTTGATTCCGTTCTAATTTGGCCATATTTGGGTATTTGTTGAGCGCGCGCCGTCGTCAAGTGACGTTTCCGTTCTTTTGAAACCAGCCTTTTAATTAAAATTCGTTTAGTGTAACTGGTTTGTACTAACTGACATCTTGCTTGCAAACGATGGCGAGCCGAATTTAATTCTTCCAAAGTTTGCTCGTCCTCTTTACTTTTTTTTTTTCTCATCAGCTTTTTGGCACTTGCAGAGATAAATGTTGTTAGATACAAACAGCGAATGATTTTTATTAATAATAATAATAACAATAATAATAATAATAATAATAATAATAATAATAATGATAATGATAATGATAATGATAATAATAATAATAATGCCGAGGAGAAGTGATTTGACGATAAAAAAAATTGCAAAAGAAAATTTCTTGAAAACATTCTAAGATTTAAAACGGCTAAAAAGTTGAATTAAAATTGACGACTTTCTGACGTTACAGCAAAGTCATATTAAGTCAAAGATATATAACAACTTGGTTCTATAAATACTAAAACCAACAATAAGCGAAAAAAAGAACTTACAAGTTAAACAAAAGGTTTCGCACGCATGGAGTCCGTTTGCACGTTCAGATTAGGTTTGAATTTCTTGATGTAAAGCATTTCAAACACTAAACAATCAAATTTGCCTGGCACTTTCTCGGAGTCTTTTCATGTTAAAACATGGCTCTCATTCAAAAGATCGCTCCTAACATGTGCTTCAGGAAAATGCTTTCCGATTGCCGAAGTTTTTCTGTTCAGCAACACAGGCCGACACCTTTTTCAACGTTGCTGCGGTGATGGAAAAACGTGCGCCGGTTATCACAGGTTATTAGAATACAACAACAACAATTTATTGGTATTCCCATATATAGATGGTATTACCTAAAATGATAACTGAATTGTCTAAAAATATCATGATTAAGTGTAGCTTTTACAAAATTTGGGGTGGGGAGTGGGGGCGGAGGTTAAGTCTGCTTTCGAGCCCAGGAGCCCATAATCATCGAGCCGGCTTATTCCCGTTGTCTATGGCACTGATGAAGCGGCAAGACTTTCTATTCGCACTATATTGAATATCGTGGTATGGTTACTCCTAGCATCAAATTACAGATGTATTTATAGACTGGAGAGGTGGTGGGGAGGCGCTGTGAGAGTGAAGTGCTTCTCTAAAGGACACAAGACAGTGACCCAGATCAGTGCACTAATCATTAGGCCACTGCAACTGCCATTTTCAGAACGTAGAAAATGTTGCAATACTGATAGCATTATCATAATCTTTTAAGGAGGCTCGAAAGGGTTTTTAGCTGCATGAGCGCGCGCAATCTACACACGCCATAACTAAGATGCACGCGTCAGCTGAATCAGTATTAAAATCAGCATACCGGAAGTTAATGCTGCGTAAAATCGCGCGAACCGGAAATGAAATCTGCCGAAAACATTTGTTTTTAGCTCGAAAGTTTGCTCGGTGACCTATCTTGATTTTTTGCATGCACGCACCACTCACGATGCCACTCCAGATATAAAAGTTTCGGGGAAAATTATCTAGTGGAATTTTCTGTAAGAAACGAAACGCGTCTTCTTTAAATATATTTAATTCTACTAGATAATTTTTTTCCATACTGTCTGAAAAGTTAAAGAATTTAGGGAACTTTCCAACAAAGAAATAAAAATGGTAGGTCACCGAATTAGTTTCTAAGATAATTTACAAAAACTGGAATTTAGAGGACGCTTTTGTGGACCTTGTGTGTTGCCATGGTAACTGATATGACGTCACAAGTACCCTTAAAGTATAGCTCAACAATAGAGTTGCAAGGAGACATATAGTTTGCCCACACCATTAAACACTCTTTTTTGTTATCTCCCTTCGTTTCACAAACAATATAGCTACGAAAAACCCTTTCGAGCCTCCTTAAGGCTAGTTTTTCGTAGCGACGAAATCGGAGTCGTAGTCGGAGTCGGAGGTGTAGACGAAAACCAGCCTTTACAATTGAACATCATTGTAAGGGTTTAGTGGCTTTGTTGACGTCCTCATGTGGCCGACATTACAACACCTCAACCAACTGCCCGTGAACGATCGAGGACGATGGCATAGTATGCTGATTCAGTAAAATTTCAGAGCTGAACAAAGAGTTTCCAGCAATCTCACTGGTTGAGCGATTTCTTATATGCCGTTAAAGTGCACCTAACCCCAATTCTTTTTTTTTCGCTAAAAGGAATTTACTTTTTATTTGAAATACTTCTGCGAAAAAATTTTTTGATTCGGATAAATCCTCGATTTTCTGTGCCCCGACGAAATCTCGAAAATAGCTCCAAAAACCGCCATTTTTGTTGCACGACCGACTCTGAGGAGAATGGGTCCAGCAGCTGTTGTGACGTCTACCCAGGAAGATCGAATATCTCCCGTCCTCTCATTTCATTGAGGATAATGTAATACATATTCAAAAAGTGCGCAGAAACGCCTTCCAGAAGAGCTCTCGGCTGTTGCAGCAATATCCCAGATGTAAAGAAAGATATACTGTACAATTTAATGGCGATGATCGGTCAATAGTACAATAGAAAAGTAAACGATGGTTGATTTTGTCGAACCATCGAACAAGCGAACTAACTCTGTGAGAACCATCGAAGAACTCTTAGTGTAATTTGTTTATATAACATTTTCGAGACCTGGCTACTGAGCCCGCCACCTTTGCCATTTCAGCAAGTAAACAGGGCGGACAGTTTAGAATGATTTTTTATTTGTTTATTTGGAAGACATCACTGTTAGTCCAGGATATTTGAAAGGATGAAGAATTTTCAAAATGACTGCTTCGAGAATCGTAAACGCAGTGGTTAGTTGATCGCCAGCAGGTCAGATCGATTGACCGAAATCTGTTTTTCTGCAAGATAAAGTAAAATAAATTCTAATTGGGATCCCTGTTTAATTGATTACTTTGTGTCGGATTGTCCGTTTATCATGTGTTAACTAAAAATGATTTTACGATATTTTAGGCCGTTGGGCCATGTCATCTTTATAAGGGACTGTCCGTTTATTATGTTTTGACCATGGGTGATTACATTGTTTAAAGCTTTTGGGCCATGTCGTTTTTGTACGGGACTGGTCGTTTATCACGTGTTGATAATGGGTGATTACTACAGGCCGTTGGGCCATGTCATTTTTTTTTTGCGGGACTGCCCTATGGGCCGTTTGGCTATGTCATTTTTGTACGGGACTGCCCATTTATCATGTGTTGATTATGGGTGATTACCATAGGCCGTTGGGCCATGTCATTTTTTTTTTGCGGGACTGCCCTATGGGCCGTTTGGCTATGTCATTTTTGTACGGGACTGCCCGTTTATCATGTGTTGACTATGGGTGATTACTATAGGCCGTTTTTTTTTTTGTACGAGACTGCTCGTAGTAGTTAAGGTAGCTTAACCACTCCGTAACCAATCAGAGAGCAGCATACAGCACACGTGACAGCTCTCGACCAATCAGAGCACGAGGCATGTCATTAGATGACGTAGTTGATTTTTGTGCATCTAATTATCCATTACGGGACTCCCTCAGGGAATTTAAGTACGCTGACAATTGCGATTCTGCGAAAATTTATTGCTCTATTCCTATTATCGGTGCAACAGAAAAAAATTGCTTAACATTTAAGTACACAATATAAGCTTTCTAAGGAACTTTGAATTGTAGAAATCCGTCCAGTATTACCCGAGATAAAATATTTTCTGCTGTATGCACTCACTTACATGTCCTCGAGGGAATTTAAGTACGCAGACAATTGCGATTCTGCGAAAATTTATTGCTCTATTCCTATTATCGGCGCAACAGAAAAAATTGCTTAACATTTAAGTACACAATATAAGCTTTCTAAGGAACTTTGAATTGTAAGCGAGTGCATACAGCAGAAAATATTTTATCTCGGGTAATACTGAACGGATTTCTACAATTCAAAGTTCCTTAGAAAGCTTATATTGTGTACACAACTGAGCCCGTGTTTTCACGAGAGATGTTTGCTTTGGTTTTGTTTTTACTTTACTGAAGAGAAGTTTTTAGTCGTGTAACACAGTAACAAACCTCGGTAAATAGCGGCAAAATCAAAAGTAAGCCAACCTAGGTTTGTCGACAGTTGAACGCCTCTTCAGGAACCGACGTTAACCGAGGAAAATCAGACGTTGTCGCGACATCTTGACAGCAAGTGTTCACGCGTTCATGATCAGCGAGCGAAAAAGAGAAAAATAGACAAAGATCCTGATATAAGTAGGCTTCAAGTCAACGGGCAAAAAGGCTAAATTAACTCATGTTTACGCAAAAAAAAATCCTCGTCAAGTGCCGTGTTTCCTTTCTGTTAAAAGTTCACTAGCTCGGTAGCCGTGTACATGCAGGCGCAACTAAAAGAAGACCTACCACACACCCACACAGAAAAATAATCATAATCGAAGTATATGGAAAACAAACGAAATGGTTAGATCGGCCCTGAATAAGAAGAAGTACCGTTAAACGTTCACATCACCCGTGCTCCGCGGCAGATGCCGTTTCAGGTGTTTTGCGGGAAAAGGCTTGGCGAGATATCAAAATTTTCGTGCCACTATTCATCTACAGAGCTTTTACATTTCTAAAAGGAGAGTTTGGGTCGACCTCACCGCATGCAAATTGACAACGAACTGCGTTCGGCATTGGAGTCCTAAAATTTTTGTATTTTCCAATAGTAATTCAGTGCAGCATTGCAGCACTTTCTTTCCGTTGTAGGCATAGGCGGCCTGCTTT
>CBDDTI010000086.1:0-12658 GCA_965233585.1 bacterium | reverse complement strand
TGAATTTCGTCCAAATTCAGAGTTGGTGACCTCAGTCGCGAAGCATAAATATAAAAAATTCGTCAAAAATTCAGGTTCAACTCCCTTTCAAATTTTTCACCGGCAATAAGCAGAAGAAATAAGGTCTTTTGATATCCTGGGTTGATCTTTTGTACAACACTTCTACTTTTTAAACGGGAGCTTCCGGAAAATGCTCGATTTCGATGTCAATTTAGGCCGCCAAGAGCGCAAAATACAAAAAAAATTCCAAAAAAATAAATAAAAATCTAAACGACCTGAAACTTATATTTTTATAACTAGTTTACCTAGGCCTTTGTTCTGGCAAAGTTTGGGAAAATCGGTTTTTTCTATATTGCATGACCTTAGTTGATCCTTACAGCAAACTGCTCTTAAGCATTGTTTTTAAGTACCTTGTAGCCTGCCTGGTGGTTGAAAGGCATCATGAAGCCTTGATAAACCCGTAAGTCGTCAACACGTTTTAAAGAAGCAAAATGTGCTCTGTAACTTCGAACGCAACTCGGTGATATAAGCGAGTTATCGGCGTTTGAAGTCAGGTCGATCCAGACAGCAAAGTCCAAGAGCAGTTCTTGCCCAAGAAAATAACCCTGTCGTGAGTTGTGGCCCATTTGCCAAGCGTTGCTAGCATCAAAGTTTGGAAAGCGAGAACTGCTTTTAGACTTATAAAATTTGTCTTGTATCGAGCGCCATGTTTACCCGCACACGAGGAATAAAGAACCTTCCCGGCATGCATTGCGATCACATTCTGCAGGACAAGAGACAAGACAGGACAAGACAAGACAAAGTTAAACTAATTACAGAGCTTGTTTTTTCCTTTTTTATTTCAACTAATAATGGCCAACAAGAAGCGATCGATTGAAACATAGATCTGTGATCCAGGTTGCGTTGATTTAATTTCAAATCGGCACGATTTGCAGTGTTTGAAACTTCTGGGATCAGCGGCCGTGCAGATGTATGGAGACCTGTATGTTGCGGCACAGAAGGGTTATACGTTGCAGATAGTTAACATTTTGTTGTTTCCTAACTGAAGTCAACATCCTTGCTCTCACACGTTCAAGTGAAATACACATTCTAACCTATTTTGACCTGAAATCGAGGTTTTTAACTTACGCGCTGCATGAAATGAAGATTTTTCTCATTTTTAAGTCAAATCAACGGCCTTGCCGTCAGGCCTTAACGTGAAATCAACATTCTAGCCTATTTTGACCTGAAATCGAGGTTTTTGAGCTTACGCGCTGCGTGAAATAAAGATTTTGTTTGTTTTGAAGTCAAATCAACAGCCTTGCCGTCAAGCCTTAACGTGAAATCAACATTCTAACCTATTTTGACCTGAAATCTCGGATTTTGAGCTTAGGCGCAGCGTGAAATGAAGATTTTGTTCGTTTTTAAGTCAAATCAACAGCCTTGCCGTCAAGCCTTAACGTGAAATCAACATTCTAACCTATTTTGACCTCAAATCTCGGATTTTGAGCTTAGGCGCTGCGTGAAATGAAGATTTTGTTCGTTTTTAAGTCAAATCAACAGCCTTGCCGTCAGGCGTTAACGTAAAATCTACATTCTAACCTATTTTGACCTGAAATCTAGGTTTTTGAGCTTACGCGCTGCGTGAAATGAACTTTACACTGTTTTCTAAGTGAAATCAAAGTCCGTCCGTGGTCTAACACAGCGCTAACCCTAACGTATGCTGATCTTAACTGTAACCCTAACCTTGTTCCGTAACCCTAACTTTCAGTGCTAACCCTAGTTTTGAGCAGTAATTTGAGTGAAATTAACGTCTTTGCGGTCGCACGTTAACGTGAAATCAAAATTGTAACGGTTTTACCCCAAAATCAGCACTTTTTAAGGTTACACGCTGCAAAAGATCAATATTTTGCTGGATTTTAAGTGAAATTACCGTCTTTCCGGTCACGTGCTGATGAGACCACAAATACAGGCTTTTTTGCATACGTAATATCTCGTAAACGAAGAAAACTTCAGCAAAAAAACATACAGAACATTGTTTAACGCACCTAAACAAAACTGCATGCGAAATTTGGAGCGTTTTCGACAAAGTTCAATTTTGAGTAAAAATCCTACCGCCCTTTTTCCACCGAAGCCTTCAATTGGTTTTAGTAAAATATATTTTGCCTACTACAGGTTGTTCAATTTCATCCAATAAATATATTGCTCAAAACGGTATGCTTGATTAATTCACAGCGGGTCTTGGTGAGTTCAGAATTCGTGATCTGAATGATGAAATTAACAAACTACTGCGGGAAAAGCGACATTGGGAGGATCGTATCAAAGAGCTAGGAGGACCAGACTATGGAGTGAGTGAACTGTATACAAATCAAACATAGATTATACGCAAATCTATGGACTCATCTATTATCAAGTACAGTAAGTAAGTCTGGTACACAGAGATAAGTGTCCACTCTGTATTTTGTGGAACTAGAAAACATTCATACCCACCTTAAGTAGAATTATTGGAAATTCCAAGGAGGAGAAGAGTCTTCAAAGCTGATTTTTTACTGGAAAGCGTGGACTAAAACTAGGGGTGGGGGGTGGGGAAGGGAACTGAAACCAAAATCCTCTTTTGGAGGGGTATACTGGTGATTTTCTGGGACAATACATTATGGAGTCATCGATCTGTATCAAGTAAACTATTCATGGTGTAGACAGTACTTTACTTCAACTGGTGAGTAATGTTTTGTTTTGGGAAATCTCAATTTTCAGAAAATTGGACCAAAAATGCTTGATCATGAAGGTAAAGAAGTACCTGGTAACAGAGGATACAAGTGAGTTATTCTTAAATTACGCAGACTGCAACTAGTCTTTCCAATGTAACTAGACGCATATTTGCGTTCACTCGGGCTTTATGTTTGGAGAAACTCTGGTTTTGTTGGACGTAGTTTCGCAACATGTGACATATATTGTTACATAACAATGAATTTGACCATGCGAAGACGTGACTCTTGCTTGCAGCATATGGAGGTGTTGTATTGGGCCGCCTGTGATTAATATAGAGTTAATCTAACATACAACTTAAAGGTAACCGGAAGGTAAAGTAAGTGAAGTTAACTTAAAGCAAAGTGGAGTGTTTATCAGAAGCAAACCTAAGCGCGGAGTTACTGCTTACATAATCATTCTGCGGAAAGGAGTCTACGTGGGAGGCATTTTTCGGAGTTTCAAGTTTCACTCCTGTGATTAAATATTCATTTCAGAACAAATATCGGCAAAACGAATGAGTTCTACCTTTTCAAAGAGAATTTATACGAACAATTTTTGATAAAGACTGCGGGATTTTATACCTCTCTTTTACTCTGACCAAATCTGAACCGTTCTCCCGACCATATGTAGAACTCACAATTTCTTCTCCGTTTTCTAGTTTTATTCACTGCTCAATGACTCACTGAAAACACTTAAAACTTACAATCTAAAACTCTAGAAAAGCTTCCTCGCTACTCGCTACCTTTTTTCACATTTCGATCATCTGTGCTGCTCACACGTGTTCATCACCTTATTTGGTAGTTATCACATGTCAAAAACTAACGAGGGTGGGGTCGGTCAAAACTCTCGTACAAATCGACTACGACAGTTAAACATAAACTTCTTTGTTTTGAATATATTTTTAGCATGTACATAACAGTACAATGTAGATGACATGGGAAAACACGAAAGAATACGTGCATAGACAAATTCTCTAACCTTTCTGCTTTTGTCCCTTAGACTTTTCAAACTTCTTATTGTTATTCTGCTTGGTTCACGATCGCGCCTACATACACGATGAGACTTTAGTTTATGCTTCTCTCGATTAACATTACATAACTCAGTTGATATAGCATGTTTCTCGATTAAAGGTTCACTCATAAATGTTCGCTCATAAAGAGATCTCTCGTAAGGTTTGTGGACCAACCCGTTCCGAAAGGGCTCCTCATCTTTTAGTGTGGGTCTACCGTGAACGTTGTGTGCACATTTTGTATCCATTTTGTATCCGTCCACAGTATTTGTGCTGATCTTCCACCGCATAAACTCTTCTCCGTCCGCCATTACACCATGCCATGTGCTCATCACTAAAATCTTCGCGCATGCGTATTAATTAAAGAATTGCAAACTGTGGCTGAACGAAAAAAAAAAAACCAAGCCAAAATTTCAACTCGGGCGTTTCCTTTGGAAAGCCCGAGTAATAAATATATTCAATATATTTTTTAATTACTGTCATTAACAGTGCTAAATTGATATTTGCCTGTCTTACATGTATTTTATGCAAGGTATTTTGGAGCGGCGAAAGATCTCCCTGGTGTCAGAGAACTATTTGAACAAGAGCGTAAGTGTCACAATGAGTCTTTACCTTGTAATATAGTAATAATAATAATAATAATAATAATAATAGTAATAATAATAATAATAAATAATAATAATAATAAATATATTCCAATTAGCAATTCTTAAATTATTTTTAAAATTATTTGTATCTTTATCAAAATTTTAGTCTACGATAGTGAAATGGGTGAAGAATTGTAAATAGGGTTTTTTTGAGATTTAAATAAAGTTGTTTTATTATTATAAAAAAAAAATAAAAATAATAATTACAATAATAATAATAGTAATAAAAATAATAATGATAATAATTATAATAATAATGATGATGATGATAGTAATAATTATAATAATTAATGGTTGAGATAAGCAAAAGAAGATGTAACTGCTTTTCTTGGCATAATACAAGCTGCAATTAATAAAGTAGAGGAATTTGAAACTCAATGTAGTGTAATGATCGATGCTAAGAACCACAATTCGTGTCATGTTGACACCAAGTGCACATGTACTTTAGTATATAAATGTCTAGATAATAAATAGTACCTAAATCTTTGAGTGATTATTTCAGTAGATATTATAATGTGCATAGCTAAAAATACTTGCAGAAGAAAATATTTGCACCTGCCAAAACCCAAACTTACCCTTAGCTTGTAAAACAAACTTTTAGACATTTAGGCTCAGCTCTTTTTAACCTTTCACCCGTAGCATTTAAAACACCGAGTCACTTCCTTCTTTCAAAATTTCAGTTGGTACCTAGAATTTTTAAATTTTACAGAGAGTAGATCTTTATAAATGATTGCATGCTTATTTATACTCTAATACCTTTTAAATTATTGCTAATATAATTTTCAAATTTGTTTCTTTTAGTTTTAAATTTTATTTTCAGTTGTATTTTTAAATTACCATCATGATGGTGTTTTTTATGTTTAATTATTATATTTTTAGTCCAGGGCCCCTCTGGATATCAGCCTTGTGGCTGAATGGGCAACCCTGACAAAATATAGTTTACTTTTACCTTTAATTTACCTTAAGCCAAGATATGCTTTTCCACTTCAACTTCTAGTGTCTCATTTACCTTGCAGCACCAGCCCCACCAAGGAAAACAAGAGGAGAACTGTACAAAGATGTCGACGCAGACTACTATGGCTACAGAGATGAAGATGATGGAGTGTTGGTTCCATTAGAACAAGACGTCGAAAAGGAAGGTGCGTCATTAACATTTGGTTACCGGTATTCCCTGAATGTATGTGATTAAAATCTAGTTAAATACTCCTTAAACTATCAGTATATTGTGAAGCCTACAGGTAAGTGTTGAGAACAAAGAAGATACAGTATCAGACCACAGTGATGTTACACTGTAAATCAGGAAGTATTTCTCAGTGAAGCATATGAAACTCATGCTCTTTCTCTTTTGTCACTTGTCATGAGTGATTAGCTTGTGAATGAATCAACACTGTTAGGTGAATAGAACATTATCCTTCCACACAGACATCCTTTGAGCTTGTCACTTTTCATTTGGGGGAGGAACTTGTAGTAAGCCAAAAGGGCATCTGCATAGATTAGGAGACTATAAGAAACAAATGAGAAAATTGTCAATCTGGGGCTTAACCAAGGTCAGAAAAGGAAAGGATCGACTAGGAGAGATAAACACCCATAAATAAGTAGACTAACACCCATAGGGACAAAGATGGATAAATACCTACAGCTAAGCCAAGTACAAGGTCTTTACTGTTAGTTACATACTGAGTTTTTTTTTTCCCTTCAATTTATGGCTCGTGCGTGAAACGCGCGGGCCATAAATCGGAGGGGAAAAATCGAGGATCCGTAACTTGTAGTACGGACTAAGAAGATGAGGTTAGTTAGATATTTATGACGTCTCTACTATCTGTCTGATGGGTTCGGGGACGATTTCTATTCGCGTGGGACGGCTTGGAATTTCTGACGCAAATCAAAAGCAAACCAAGTCAATTTGAAATTGTTAAGTTGTTAGCAAGTTTTTATACAAAATTTAAAGTGAAATAAATTTTTATACTTTGACTTACTCTAAAAGTTAAGAACGCTTGGCGATAAATCACGAAATTTATAGCGGGCAAAGCAGTTTAACTCGACGCACTAAACTGACCAATCACAGCGTGCGTAGTAACTGAGATCTAATAAGACTGGGCTACGCTAAACTGACCAATCACAGCGCGCGTAGTAACTGAGAGATCTAACAAGACTGGTCTACGCTAAAGTGATCAATCACAGCGCGCGTAGTAACTGAGAGATCTAATAAGACGGGGCTAAATTGATATTTTTAAAGGCAAGTTTTTTCATTAGGTGCCTTCTGTAGTCTGGCCCCTTTAATTGCTAAATCCCATTTTCATTCTTTATTTTCTGTCTTGTTTAAGCTATCGCCAGAGCAATGGAAGACTGGGAAAGACGGAAAGAAGAAGGAGAGCTGGGAAGCGAACCGGAACAAGAAGAGGAGAACATTTATGCTGTCAGTAAAGACCTGGAGGTGTGTATTAGTGTTGGATCACATTAGTCAGGAGGAACTTCAGATAGAACAAATTAAAGTAAATTACCAAATCACTGTACAAAAAGGCAGGAAAAAAATTCATTGTAAACGGCGGAAACAGGTGGTTTCGCCCCAAGTCCGTTTCGCACCAGGTCGCTTCGCTCCAACTTTAAAGTCGTTTCGTTCAACAGCGATCTTTTGATGGCGTAGTATTATAGCAACTTTAGACCCGTTCCAAACATCGTGCAACTGCCGTGCCGAATTAAGTTTCAAGAATTAAATTCGACTTAAGCACGGTAGTGAAATCCCTCAGTTCGGCAGGCGGAATCGGCACGACTACTTAGCTCGACAGGCCTTGCAGCACCGCACAGCAGTGTTGCGACTTGGTTTCAAACGGCGTGCTCTGATGCCGCGCGGAACTGAATTCATAGTCTGCTGCAACAGCTGCTGTTGCTTTCTAGGCAGAGCTTTTAAAATGGTCTTCAGCAAAGAAACCACTGCCGTCCTTTTGTCATGTCACTGCCGAGCCAAAGTCATTTGAGCTCTGTAAGGCAATTACGCGACGTTTGAACTAGGCTGTACTCTCTTCCACTAAGATTGAAACAATCACTTGTTATTTAGGTTGCCAAGCAACGCAGTTTTTCTGAGTCATTCGTGACAACCCAATAAGCCTGGTTCTCATATGCCGCCGGTGTACCTGGGACATCGTTACGGCATATGTGAACATTACCGCCGAACATCGCCGAATCATAATCTCTCCCAGGCATTGACCGCCGGCTTACCTGTACTTCGCAGGCAAGAAAACGGTCGTCGGCGATGAAAATTCTTTATGTGAACATCACTTACGGACGCAAAGTACATTTCAGAGCTGCGGGAGTTGGTTGCACGAAAGGTGGAAAAATAATACTTGCATTGGTCGGAAGGGCAATCTTAAAGTGTCAAAAAAAAAAGCCGTATGAATACTAATTTCCTCACCCATTGCTTCTCAAACTTTTACGTCTGAAAGAGTCAAGGCCATATAAAGGGAGCGCCGAAATAGCTACTTTTGAAGCCCAAAAAATAACACTTCCCAGCGAACCACATGTGTAATAACAGTCACATTTTCTTTATTGACTTCTCAACTACCAAAGCCATATAAATACTAAATTTTAAACTGAATAGCTATCCCGCGAAGCAAGAATTTTCGAGCGGTTCTGCCAAGTTTCGGTCGATTTCTTTTGTTGTTTTCTCTACATTTCCTTAATTGGCTTTCGAATTTAGCGCTGCACAGCGCGGAAAAGTCCCGGATCTGTCGTGGCATTGTGCGCGATGTCACTCAGACGATTCAGTTAAGTGGAATGGTTAAAATTGCTCCGATTCGATTTTTATATGAAAATTGTAATAGTAGCAATAATTTAAATTTTGCCTAACGTTCCCTTTATATATGTTTGTTTTTATTCCATAGGATAGCGATGATGAGATGGAAACCGACCAAACAACAGAGGGAAATCAACCATTCGTAGCGCATGTACCAGTACCATCACAAAAAGAGGTGTGTTCAGGAGAGGGTTTTAGCTGTAGAAAAAAGGGTCGCTTTTTGATCGTACAAGAATTCGTCTAGGGAGAGCCTCTGGTTAAGAGTTTCATGACCAATCAGTAATGGCATGAGCCATCACGTGGTGCATGTTGAAGTTCATCATGTTGCTTGCAAACAACTGTGTCAGAGTAACAATAGTCTTTAACGAGTGAAGTAGACGAAACTCTAATGAGTTAACATGATTACTCAAAAAGTAGTAGTTTGCTATGTGGCCCAAAATAAATGAAGAATTACGTCTGAATTGACGTAAAACTCTTGTTGCTCGCTCTTAAAAGGTTTCATTTTTTATTTCTTCTTGCAAAAATGCCGTCTGATAAAGGCGGCCAGAGATAAGACAATGCTTCCCAAGAAGTGACATCAGTTTGTTTTTCTTTTGGTTTATTAAATTATATCCTATGTTCTGTTGCATTCCCAGGTCGAGGAAATGCTTGTTCAGAGAAAGAAAATGGTATGGCACCAAGACATTTGAAGTATTTAAACTATTTTGTTCGTGTTTTAAGCTTAGTGAACCAACTTCTAACGCCTTGATTTTTTCGTTACAGGAATTACTCGAAAAGTATGCCAGCGAGACCCTAATACAACAAAGCCAAGAAGCTAAAACTCTCCTGGGTCTCTAGCAGCGTGCATGCGTACATACCTTATATACTGCACACCATCGCTTCCAGCCCAGGTCTTCTCTGAGAAGCTGGACTCAAGATGGCGTATCAAATTACGTCAAACGAAGTTAGGATGGTTACGAAGAACAGCTGGACCTGCGCACGGTGGCAGCCTCGTTCCTACGATGTTTCTTCACTCTTACGGAAGCGAGGCCGCTGACGGAAGCGAGGCTGTATTATCGTGGCGTTATTAAGCAAGAATTCAGAGTCTAATTCTGATCTACGCAGCCAGCCACAACTGTAAAGTGTTACTGAAAACTGAGTTTCCATCTAGTTCTGAATTCCCTCATTTCTTCTCTGTTCAGAATCCTTGAATTCTAACTTCCTGAACTGAGATCTTCCTTACTCAGGGAAGTCGATTTGTGCTTCAAGAAGTCTTCATCCTTTACCTAATAAACGAAAGCGGAGAGTTCAACCGTGGTGTTTTTCTCCAAAGAGCTCCGCAAAGAAAATCAAAGATTGTTTACTTGATGTAACAAACGAACATCTTAAATGACATATTTTGATCTGCTAGCATTGTAAATACTCTACTTATGAGAAAAGGGTTTATGTGTGAAGTTGTGTATTTGTTTACTGTACTCTTTTAAAGGTAGGGACTCGCACAAACGCTGCAGTAGCTAAATCACACTTCTCAATTTTTCTAGATTAGAGTAACTTTGAAATGCAGTGGTGCAAGTTTGTTGGTTTAACGCACATGCAGAGATTTGCCCAACCTGAACGGCCACAAAGCTCTTCGAAATGTCTCACAGGATTGGCTGAGAAAATGATTTAGAAACAATAGTAGCAATGGACCCTAGCCCTAAAACAATAGAGCTTCGTGCTAACAAGATTCAATGAAATTAGAGGTTCTAGAAAGGTTCATGACAGCAGACCTAAACAACGAACAGGCATTTCTGATCAAGGTGTATTTCTAAAAGATATGAACACCATGTCACATTTCCGCTTGTTCCCTTCTCCTAAAGTCTCTGAGTTCAACTGGGGTTGTGCTTGTCATCCTCGGAGACCCAGGGGCAGTTAGTTGGGGCGGGGAAAAGTCTAAAAGGGCGAGAAAAAAAATTCTGTGCGAAAAAAAACTTTTGACCTTTCTTCGCCCGAATTTTTTTCTTGCCCGTTTAGACTTTTTCCCGCCCCCATTGACTGCCCCTGGTTCTCCGAGGATGGATTCTTGTTGACTGCTTAAGGTGGCCTAATTCACCATTAAATATTGATGTTTTGGCGCCCGTTTTTTGCAAGAGTCAAGGTTAACCACAGAAGTATTTTCTCGCATTTTGGCTAGAGTGTGTGCTGTTGCCATGGCAATGGAGCTGGTTAAAAACAAGACTTAAAAATGGTTTTTGTTTATTTAAAAAAAAAATCCAGTGGTTAGATTTTTTCACTTCAAATTCACATAAAATCCCTTCTTTCAACACTGTTCTAATACAATTTTGACATAGGCGTTTTTCGTAATTCGCCGTAAATCTTTTTCTGTATTATTAAAAGTTCCCTGCGTCAAAATTCATATTTTTCGTGATAGATCATTCACTTGGTTTCTGAACTACCTTTTTACCAAATTTCTTGATCTTCGAACGAGTGCATCGTTAGAAATCGGCAAGTTTCCGCAAAAGCAATCGTTCTCAATTTTTAGAGCAACCGCGCATACGCTGCATTTAACTGGGTTCTTTCGACGGTCCTTTCGATAATGTAGAAAAATCCGAGAATTGCTGCGTTCTTCGAGCCGTTACCTTTTCTAACACACCTTTGTTATAAAGACTAAAACCATCAACACACTGCGTTCAATTAGGAAGATAAACATCAAAGTTAGAGCGGGCATTTAGCAAACAAAATGATCGCATCGACGACATGTTTGTTTTTGCAATCCTTGTGCGCGCGCTGAATCGCATCAGCAAGAACGCGCGCGCGAAAACTGTGTTCGGTCACTAATCTCGTTCCCAGATCTCTTGTGGACGAAGCCGAAGAGATCTGGGAACGAGATTATTCGGCCACCTTAAATTCTTTTCTTGGTCACGAGGGAGAAGTTTTGAAAATATTTCTATATCTAACTTGTTACAAAATTCAAAACTAAGTTTGCTATATTTGATGGACGACTCAATGGCTCTCGTTGTCATGATGCCTAATCACGTGCTTACAGGGGGTTGAGTTACGGTCGATCCAAAGTTCTTTTTACGATAACAGCACAAGTTTTCGCGCGCTCATTGGCTAATTTTTATCGTCAGCAAGCGGACAGACACATGAATTTATAATTTATGCTATGCAGTAACGAGCGAGAGCGGAAAATTTGACAGTTTGTTATCGTAAAAAACAAATGGACGTCAGTGTTTCATGCGTCTGTCCTGTTATAAACAATTAATTTCGTCATAACATCGTCAAAGCAGTCTGCGGATCCACTCGGCTATCGCCTCGTGGATCCAAATTGTAACACTATCCAAATATGGTCATGATGCTCTCGATATCTGTCATCCGTAGGTAACAGATATCCGGCGGTATACGTAACTTCGTACGTGGGAAGAAAAAGTGAAGTGAAAAAATGTCGACAGAAAGATTTAAAAATGTTACGAGTTTTGTTATCAATTTGTTGAATAATAAAACAATTACCCTGCTCAATCTCGCGGAATATCCAGGTAATCTGGTGACGTAATGAAAAGGCCCGGCCAGAAAATTTTAATGCCGTATCCCACAACCACGTGCGGTCTTAGGCGTTGTTTTCCCATTGCCAAAACGTAACAGATCATAAATACTTTTGTTCTTGGGCCATCGTAATTTGATCAAAAATAAGACACAAACAGCAGTGATAAACATATTGAACTTGCACATTTTGATTATGACTTGACGTTTCGTATGTACTCTACATACATTTTCAAAAGTAACCGTTGAAATTTAAAACAGCTATTTATATATATATATATATATTACAAAGGTGAGGGGACTGGAACCTAGATTAAGCAAATACTTAACAGTAAAATAAAACAGAACAGATTAATAAAGCATCAACTTTTCATTTCCGACGTTGACATTGAAAGCTGGCTCAAGTTCTTGAATATATAAGGTCTCTTTTATTTTACAATGATAGTCTGTTTTGCCCTTCGCTAAAATATCAAAATGATCCCACTTGTATTAATCGTTCACAACTGACAATACTTCAGCCATTGCTGACCACGTCAAGGCCACTGGACACAACATCAAGTGGGATCATTTTGATATTTTAGCGAAGGGCAAAACAGACTATCATTGTAAAATAAAAGAGACCTTATATATTCAAGAACTTGAGCCAGCTTTCAATGTCAACGTCGGAAATGAAAAGTTGATGCTTTATTAATCTGTTCTGTTTTATTTTACTGTTAAGTATTTGCTTAATCTAGGTTCCAGTCCCCTCACCTTTGTAATATATATATATATATAAATAGCTGTTTTAAATTTCAACGGTTACTTTTGAAAATGTATGTAGAGTACATACGAAACGTCAAGTCATAATCAAAATGTGCAAGTTCAATATGTTTATCACTGCTGTTTGTAACAGATCATTTCCCGTGTCTCCCAAATTTGCTGTTACTGAATGCAAAGAGTAAAAGTTGAAGTAGAACCGATGAGATCTGCCCTCGCGACCGCCATGTT
>CBDDTI010000085.1:7500-10654 GCA_965233585.1 bacterium | reverse complement strand
CCCAATACTTCCGCGCTCCTTTTGGCCCTTTCCCTCCCATTCTACGGCCTGCCACGCAGGCTAAAATTTCCGACGAGCATCCCCGTCTGTTCCATATGGGAGTCTCCCTCCCCCCCCCCGGGTTCATTTCACCTTGAATCAAATACTTTCGCTGTCCGGTGATTAGTTGCCTTTAGATTATGTCATCTCAGACGGTGACAACACGATTGGAGCAACGTCAAAATAGGCCACTTTATTTACACGTGTGGGTGTGCTTTGCAGAACTAGGTGTATAACAATAGTTCAGTGCTATTCTTATTCAATGAGATGCTAATAAAGACCAATAAGTAGCTGGATATTCTGGCGTTTGGTATCACAATTTTACACACAGTAATTTTACGTCACGATTTGTTACATAAAAATACCTTAACCATTGAAATGTAGCTAATTGTATCATCGTGGATAAATAGAGATTCCATTACATAACACTAGTAACTGATAGCATTCACATAAAAGAACAAAACCATATATTGAGCTAAAGAAAGAGTGGTATTCAAACTTAATCTTCTCTTTTACACACGCAGTCTCTCGGGCGGAAAAGGTTTAAGCTTTATCGAAGAGAAATTTGTTTACGAAGCCAGCAAACAAAGCTCTGCTATACGTGAAAATATGTAAACACCGGAAACTATTCAGACCTATGACCTTTGATAAGCTCGTTAGACGCCAGACCACAGTAGCTGATAGTCTAACGGCGATTGTTTCGCTGAAACCTCAACCTTACCACACAGCAGGTAGTGCACCAAAGTGAGAAGAAGACCGAGAAAAAAAGAGAACAGCGACTGCAATCCTTTAACTCCATTTTGCTGCACTGATTAGCGGCTTTTGTTTATTTAAGGCTCATGTCAAAGCTACGATTAGAGATTAGAGAAGAACGTAACCTGTGTCACAGGCGGCCGTGACATAGGCGATAGAGAACACTGCAGGACACTCATGATCGGCTCAAAAGGACTGTGCTCGGGGCAAAGATTTTTTACCAATCAGTAGGTCTCTAAGGCTGTGAGTGTAATGCACTTCTGAGGATGTTAATCAAAGCAAGTTGTTGCGATGTTTCGGTTCCAACCCAGATTCCTTTGCACACTAGTGGTCGACGCCCATTCTCAACGACCAGTAGGCTTTACTTAATATAAACGTACTCTACACCTGATTCGAGTTGCAGTGGCAATATCCATATTGTGTAGAGACAATTTGTTAGAATTTGTACCCTTCCTCACAACTAAACACTACCGACTCCAGCCCTTCCCCAAAAGTATTGAGAGTAGACAAATGGTCCAAAATAAACTTTCAATAGAGTCCAACAGCCCATGGGGTCCACTGGTCCAGTCCAAATTTTCTCCCATCCAAAATTTATGCCATAATATGAAACCAGGTGTGTCGTAAATAATCAAGGTGATGCGTCTCAACTTGTAATGACATTATAACATTGTAAGACTTCTGAGAACATATCAACACAGTCTAACGCAACACGCAACCTATTTTTGCCGTTTTAAAAGGCAAATTGTTTTTTTTTTTTAGATTCTTGCAATAGCTGCAGATTAAAACATGGCTACAATTATACAAAGAAAATAAAAGAGCTGCTTTTGTCTAACGGTCAACAACGGGGCTTGATGATGTTAGTGAGAAAAGTTTGATGACAAAAGTTTGTTTTCAATTAACTTTCTCAACTGACAGGGGTTTTAAGCATTTACAAGGACGGTTCCTGAATTGGAAGCAATCAAGGTAGATTTTGGATATTGGAAGGGAGCTAGAGACTTAACCCTGACCGAGAGGTTGACGCTGGCTAACCGTCATATTGTTTTATACATTTTATTTAAGTCTCTATGCAGAGTTTTTCATTCTCGAATTCTTAAAAATCGGATATATAGCTCTTAACCAATCTTTTTAGAGGTCATTTTAAAAGAAATCCACTTTTTGACGAATTAGCAAAGATTCGTGCAATTTTCAAAAAGCTCGAACCAACTGAGTAAAAAAAATTGATTATTATCGTGATGGTAGCCTGAAGAGCCCGAATATCTCCGTCTTTGCCCAAGCAGTGAAAATTTACCTACCTGATGTAGAACTGTAGGATAAGATGCAGCTAAACAGGAACACGATGATATATTTGAGCTCCATTACGCCGGGGAAAAAATAAAACTTCTGGCGTTTCTGACACTGATCTGTCCGATGGATAGGTAGCTTGATGCACGCAGACAGGAAATTGGAGATGATGGTACGCATGCCTTGTTTCCGAGAATAAGAGCTTTAGATATGTTAGATCGTGTTTCGAGATGGTAATGATAAACAGCTAAATCTTTCTGAGGAAATCTTTTCCACGCACAAACTGATGACAGACAAGGCAATTACTTGCTTGTTTCTGTTCGCTGTTTTGAATATTCAGATCAGTGCAAAGTTGCATACATCCACCATTTTTTTTTTCTGGCTGTATTTTGCGTCCAAATCATCAGTGAAAGACTGTTGGAAGTGATTATTTTAGTCATTTACTATCAAAAGCTGTGAATCGTCGTCGCTTCCTCTCAGGTCGGACTCCCCACCTTTACACACCCTCTATGTTGGAATAAGAGGGTCATAATCCTGCTCCTCAGACGAGCTCGAATCAACGAAGTGTCCCAGAAGAGGTTTCATAGAAGATTTACGGTGCGTTAAAATTGACATCCACGTGTCAAGACTGGCACGGTTTGCAACGACGACATGTGCTAAAACACAGACGATATACGGTAGACGGTAGGCGATAGATGATAGACGATAGCCGATAGATTTGCGTGACAAATGCGTGACAAATGTCACACAATCTTTAGGGAGCAGTCACATAAACACGGGAAGCGACATGTGACAAACTTTGTCACACAATCTTTAGGGAAATGACTTCCATATATAAATGTGTAAAATGGGGTTGACAGGCCTCACGACTCCTACGGTTCGTGGCATTTGTACATTTGCCGTTTTCCTGTCGGTCTCCCGACCTTTTTTGTCGCTTCACTGTAGTTTATTAAGGGCACGTTAGATCGTGCTATGGCACATTTTAAGAGGTCATAGGTCTGCGTGATTTCCGCTGTGATCAGAGGCTGTGATCTGTATGTCGCTTCATTGAGTTTGACACCTCTATAACTTGCCGCGTGTT
>CBDDTI010000085.1:0-5000 GCA_965233585.1 bacterium | reverse complement strand
ATAAGTACAAAAATACAAAAGTTCTTTATTAATGTTACAACAGTATATGTAGTATTTCGCAATTAATAAAAGGTGATTAGTTAACTTACAAAAGCGGTCGTTTTCTATGATACCAAATAAGATTTTCACGGTTTTCTTTTTTTTGTTTTGTTTTTTTTTTAACAATATATATATTACCTTTACAATACGTTCAAATAATACTTACAAAACATTAGAATACAACAAAGGAAAAAAAATACAGTTGCATTCCCTACTATGACTTGCAAAGAAAGTTGCGTTAAATCCTACATATACAAAGCACAAAGGAAAGTTATAGACAGCCCTAGGTTACAAACTTCTTGTCAATTATAGGTTTCCATTTATTGTCATAACGTTCATTTGAATTGGTCCTTGTTGATATTTGTTTTTCGATTTCGGCCTTGCTTATCACTATTGTTAGATAAGTACAAAAATGCAAAGGTTCCTTATTAATCCTACAACAGTATATGTAGTATTTTGCAATTAGTAAGAGGTGATTAGTTAATTTTAAAAAGCGATCGTTTTCTATTATACCATACAAGATTTTCACGGTTGATAATTCTAGTTTTGCTGCCGTTAGAGTCTTATACCATTCCAGAAAGATTTTCCAGAACTCTGTTACCACCGGACATGAAACAAGCATATGCTTTAGATCTTGTGTTGTTTTTAAGCATAAATAGCAAAGATCACTGCTTACAAGTTTAGCTTTAAATAACTTGCTTTCAGTAAAAGCTATATCATGTAAAATCTTGTACTGGAACATAGTTAACTTCGTTTCTAAAGTAATGGAGAAGGCTAAGTTAAAGTATTTGCTTATTTGGTCCGGTGGTAACCCATTGGCAATAAGGCGTTGTTTTACAGAGGGTTCTTCAAACATATGCTTCACAAAACTTTTATGAATGACTTTGGTTGATAATTGTAGTTTTCGATTGCTGTCAGAGTCTCATACTATTCCGGAAAGATTTTCAAACTTCAAACTGTAACAGTGATTACTAGTAGCAAACACGGTCAAGCGTCAGTTAAGTGGATACTAAACTGTTGCAGGAGATAAGGCTGTCCTTTGGTTTATCCGGCGCGCCACAAGGAGTGAGGTTACATTTTGTTATACTTTACTGCTTGAAACAACGGAACTAATTCCTCTTTAAGCGCTGCTTGAACTGTAAGTGGTTCCACATTGAAATAGAATTGTTTTCTTATAGAAGAACCCTTAACTATATATAGCCATGAGTGAAAGTTTTTCATGCGTCTGTCCTGTTATAGACAATGAATTTCGTCATAACGTTGTCGAAGTAGTCTGCGGATCCACTTGGCTATCGGCTCGTGGATCCTCAGCTACTTTGACAACGTTATGACGAAATTCATGATCAGTAACATGACAGACGCGTGAAAAACTGACGTCAATTTGTTAAATGTCTGTTGGAATTTTGCTTCAGTACTTTCGCCGTGCGCTGCTTCAGTTTGCGTAAAGTCAGACAGTGTCGAATTTAGTTATGTTCCGCTTTATATCACTGAGCACAGAGTTATGTTCCGCTGTCTCTTTTACAAGAGCTCCACATTACTCCATGCACTCTAAGTTTCACACATGTTGAATATTTAAAACAGCTCTTCCATAACACGGCAAAAAAAAACTAGTTGGATTTATTTGGACTTAACATCTTTTCAGGACTAATGACTTATTAGTGTCTTCTGTGACAATCACTATGGCTTTAGAAAAAATGTTCCTCTCGCCTTGCGCGAATTGATTTGTATAAGATTTCTTCAGCTGCTGCCCGTAAAGACATGCAATTGGAATATTTCTAGATCTCTCAAGAACCTTTGACACGGTAAATCAGGGCATTCCATTCTGAAAGGTCACAGTTTGTTGAGTTCAACAATTAATCCTTTTACCACCAGATTTCCTGTGGGGTGCCACAAGGCTCAATTCTAGGTCCTTTATTTTTCATCTTATACGTTGGTGATTAAATTAATGCTTCACAACTGGACGCGATTTTGTTTGCTGTCGACACCAACTTATTCATGAGGGTCGGAAAGGGAGGGGAGTGTCGTGCACGGTTCACGGGAATTAAAATCGAAAATTCACGGGAATTCAAACAGACTTTTCACGAATCACGCACCATTCAGCGTGTGTTTTAATTTTTCACCCTTATATAGTACTACACAACTGACGTGTCGACCATTTTGAATTATTGTATGCACATTAAATAATTGTTTTTCTCCCTCAAAAATACTAAAATATTTTACACTAATTCAAGGAATACGCACACACTCTTTGCTTTCAACAAACGCATTCATTGCATTTGAAGATGTTGTTGGATTCACATAATAGGCAACACCTTCCAAAACTTGAAAAACGCTCCCCTCACTGTCCGCACTTGTACTTTCGCTCGCCATATTTGTCCATATTTCAAATGACGTAAAATCATTACAGGTCAAGACGGAGTTATCCATGCGAGTCATGTGACGTTTAGACATGTCTAGGACTGGTAGTATTGGTAATGCGTGTCGAGCGTGGCATTTTGTTTACATACTGGACCTTTAAGTTCTGAATAAATTTGGGTTCTGGAATGCGTGACTATTATGTACATTTGGAAAATTTCGTGGAAAATGAGCTAATTATAGACTATGTTCACGAATCTCGGGAAATAAATTACTTATTTCACAAATCACGGGAGTACTTTCGTTCACGGATCACGGGAAATAATTTCATTCTTTCACGATTCACGGCAATTAAAAATAACTTTTAACTCTAGAAAGGACCAACGGACAAATCAAAAGTACCGGAACCTGGTGGGTTCTGATCAGCAAATGGAAAGGCTAGCTTGAAGAAACTGAACTCAGAAAGACTGAGACTGACTAAGACTGGCTGTAATATATTTTCCAATATTTCGTCAGGCACGGCCTAACTTCTTCACCCTGAAGAAGTTAGGCCGTGCCTGACGAAATATTGGAAAATATATTACAGTTCACCCCAACCGTACGGTCAGCCTTTCTGAGTTCAGTTTCTTCAATTAAAAATAAGCATTCACAGGTCACGAAAAAACCCCTTTCCGACCCTCATTCATCTCCCACAGTGACCCTATCTATCTTTTAAATTAATTAAATAGTGAATTGGAGAAATTGTCAATTTGGTTTGCAAATAATAAGCTTTCCTTAAATATATCTAAGACTATATTGGGCAAAAAAAATGGAAAATTGAGACCACCCTACCCCCAAATCAAGGCACGACGTCACCGTTCATTATGGGAGGAAGGGGGGTTTTCTGTGTCATATTGTTTTGTCCAAGATTGTTGATCGATTTTCCCGCGAAACGAGATCTTTTCGACCAATCATAAGCCCCGCAGCTGTAATTATTATCGTTGGGATTGGGCGTGGCCACCTGTGCGGACCGAAATTTAATGTAAAACATATCTTTAAATAGGTCAGTCTGTGAAAATGCCGTTGCATAGACTCAGTATAAGAGTTACACGCTCCGGGTCGTGGCCTACATGAGCTCCTCACGTACAGAAGATGACGTAAAGCTCATAATTGTTTTGGTGGGAATAGAACAAAAACAACGCTAATCCCGGCTGAATTATGTCACTTTAATGTGGCCCCAAGATAGTGAACCTTGCCTCTCAAGAAAAAAAAGCAACAACAACAATCCATCGATTTTCATTTGAACTTTGGAGATAGAAATTATCTCATTCGGACCAAGTCAGATAAATTGTGCGGGATACGACAATCAATCAATAACTCGGGTAGATCTAGCTTAAAGATAGGTAAACTAATTGGGGACATCTAACTACTAGTGAATTAAACGTTAAGAAGAAATATATTAATCTGATCCGAAATACTAATTGCGTTCGTCAAAGAACGCTTTCATAATGCAGTCGAAATCGACATTCTTGAAATTTTTGAGGTGTATTCATCGTTACAAATTTGGCCCCCAAAAAAATTTTTCAGGGGCGAAATTATTCAGGGCGAATGTCGTAATTTCCATCGAGCACGTGCTTTGTTCCTAACAGGAGTCGAGTTTCACGTTTTGCCTTGCGTCTTGGTGTGCTTCCTTGTCGAGTTTGACCTTCCCCTTCGCGTTTAGTGTGCTTTCTCTGGACTGTGCTTCCCTGTTTATTTATGTTCACGAACACGATCGCCTATGCCTAGTTCCTTGACATATCAGTATCCCATAAACCCATGCTTCCTTAAAACTATTCCCCTCCCAAACCACTATTTTCAATCCATGGGTAAAATCCTAGATCCCGTAATTCCCGCTCTTTAGCTAGGATGCTTATTTAACTACTGCATAGTGTACAATTTTTACAATTATCTTCCATCATCCCAGCTAGATCTGATTTTCGGATTTTATCTTACCAAATAGTTCATATGAAGTAGTTAGCCTTAGTTAGGCAACTAGAAATAATGTTTGTATTGAGATCAACGTTACACGATGACATATTCAGCGTTTTATACGTATCATTCCGGCGTCAAGGCTTCTTTCAATTAATGTTTTCATAACCCTGTTCTCCGCCACAGCACCTTGGTATTTCGGCTCTCTTAAATTTCTTTGACACATGTCTGTAAGCCGCTACCCATGGCCACTCTTGCGTCACGACAAAACAAAGGCAACAGGCGAATGTGTAGACAATCGTTGTAACGATAAGACTGGCATAAAACAGCATAGTCTTAAAGTTTCGAACAAGAAACCTGAAGAACCTTTTGAGCTGTTGCCAGAAGATATCTAGGCAGTTCCACAAAGGATCAGCGAGGCACCAGTAGAGGGGCCATTTTTTACAGGCCATGATGCTCAAAATGGCCGCAACCAACGAACCAAGACTAAAAACCACCCAAATAGTAACACTGCAAGATACGAAAAAGAACGAAACAAAATCACTGGGAAATTCTGGTACCTATTTAACAATATAAATTTGGTTTTCAGACTGAACTCGTCACCTGGGCCAAATTCGTTTTTATCTAGGTAGAAACCGGGTTTGACCTGAGACCTT
>CBDDTI010000084.1:0-9226 GCA_965233585.1 bacterium | reverse complement strand
GACTTGGGCATGCGCAGAAATCAAAATTTTGAAAGTGACCTACTCTTGAGGCTTTTCGATTTTTGGGATTTTTTTTTTGCCTTTCCTTTTTCTCCTTTTCTCTTCTTTTTTGCTGCAGTGATTGACCTTCTACTGGGCTTGCTTGCGGTTAAAAAACTTCTGAGAAAGCGTCATCGAGACGGGCAATTTTTAGCATGGAGCAGCCAGGTGTAGTGGCAGGAAATTTTGCTCTGAGTTTTTCACTCAACTTTTTGAGCATTTTTTTGCATATCTAAGGCTCCATTGGGCCAGTCACTCTGATCTGGGCATCATTGGGAAGATCTTTTCCTCCTGCAGAATATGAGTATAGATGATGCCAATTTTGGTCAAAAGTGGTGACGTCAAAAGAGGAAGAAAGGCCAAGGTTGGTCATGGGTGGTTACAGGCGGCACAGGCGTCAATGGGTTAAAGAGGGAAACAAATGGATCTCCTGATGAGCTGCTAGTTTATTTTCTCCACTATGAAAGAGAACAAGAAGTTCACAATTGTATTCACCCGAAACATTTCCGAGTTAGTGGCATTGAAATTGGTAATGTCGTGACTAAAGAAACTTCTCAAATATTGCTGCAGACACTGTGGCACTTACGGAAACTGCAAATAAATTTAGTCAGTCTTTGAAGGGACTCATTCACCGATCTAGGATGTAATATTGGTCATGTTGAAATTCTTCTCGGTTGAAATAATTGGAAACATGGGTTTCGACAAACCACTGACCCCCGGTCAACTGATCCCCTACTGACCCCCTTACTGACCCCCCCACTGATTGCATCATTCCTATCTAAGCCACTTTAAAACACAAATCAAAGTGGCTATGAACCACTCAACTTGGAAAATGTATCGTTTCTAAACAGTGACAATTTTGATGCCACCGACTTGAGGTTTTAATCCGAAGTTAAGTTAAAGTTAATTCAAGCCCACTGGCATTGTTAAGAAATAGTGCAAAACACAATGGTAAGAGAGTACACGAGGAGAAGTAACACTGTTGAAAACATTCACATTCACAAAGTTATCGGTCCGTGAGACCGAGTCTTCGTCCGAGAGACCGAGGCAATTATAAGGAAAGCGCCGCTTGTCCAATCACCAAAGCAAGTAATTGTTCCCATTTTCATATTCCTCTAATTTTTTTTTTGTTCTCTACTTTCCCAGCCATGCAGTATCAGAGATTTTTTTCTCTTTTTGATACGTTTTCGCATCTTAGAAATTTTAAAAATGTGTTCACTGTAGATTTACTATACGGTAATACCACAAGGACAGCAACATGCTTCGTCCGCTCAATAAAGTTAAGCCCTGATGTGCGGGGTTAGTACTTGGCTGGGTGACCAACTACGAATACCCCGTGTTGTAATAATTTTTTTTTCTTTTTCTCTCCTTCCTTTTCCAAGGCGATTTATTAAGGACTGCAGAACTGCCATCCTTGTGTAATGTCGTTTCCTCTATTTATCAACTTTTTGTTCCTCATTTCGCCATGGCCGTATCTATGTGAATTTATTTGCATTATCGTATAAATAAACAAGGCGACACGTCGTGCGAATTCTCCTCAATTCTCTCGACTGTTGATCTTTCAAGACATTACATCAGCGTCTTCTTTTTCAGCAATCGAGTGTGGTTAAGCCTGTATGAGCGGGCACTTTCGGGAAATGAGCTACTTTCTCAAAAGAGACTTCTATAATTGAAGGGTTTGGTGGAAAAAGGGCGTTAGGTATTTTACGCAAAATAGAACTTTGTCAAAAACGCTCCAAATTTCGCATGCAGTTTTGTTTAGGTGTCTTAAACAATGTTCTGCATGTTTTTTCCCTGAAGCTTGCTTCCTTTTTGAGATATTACGTATGTGAAAAAACACATTTTTCCGAGGGCATCCTCTAGGGACCTTTTGCTGAATGAAAAACAAAAGAACCTTTTGTTTCGCTAAACGATGAAGTCACTATAATACATTAATCATTAACTACTGTTTCATTAGCACAAACGGATAAGACGCTGAATGGGCCAGAGTCGACTTTGTTTTGCCGTGACACCTGTTCGATACGAGGTCGGCCAATTTTTTTTTTCCCCGTTCTGTTTCTTTACGTCCTTCAAAAACCAAGATATCTATTTAAACACAAATTGCGTATAGGGCGAGATCTGGGTCAGATTATTTGCACAGGTTATTGTGACGTATAGATCGATCGAGCGTCAAAACATATATCATTCGGACAGACAGAAAAGAGATGTGATGCATTAGAGCTCTGTCGACTAATATATTAAGCGTTGTTTTAAAAAGTACCTTGTAGCCTGCCTGGTGGTTGAGAGGCATCATAAAGCCTTGATAACCCGTAAGTCGTCAACACGTTTTAAAGAAGCAAAATGTGTTCTGTAACTTCAAACTCGACCGATATAAGCGAGTTATCGGCGTTTGAAGTCAGGTCGATCCAGGCAGCGAAGTCCAAGAGCAGTTCTTGTCCAAGAAAATAACCCTGTCGTGAGTTGTGGCCCATTTGCCAAGTGTTGTTAGCACCAAAGTTTGGAAAGTGAGAACTGCTTTTAGACTTATAAAATTTGTCTTATATCAAGCGCCATGTTTACCCACGCACGAGGAATAAAGAACCTTCCCGGCATGCATTGCGATCACGTTCTGCAGGACAAGAGACAAGACAAAGTTAAACTAATTACAGAGCTTGTTTTTTCCTTTTCTATTTCAACATAATAATGGCCAACAAGAAGCGATCGATTAAAACATAGATCTGTGATCCAGGTTGCGTTGATTTTATTTCAAATCGGCACGATTTGCAGTTTTTAAACTTCTGGGATCAGCAGCCATGCAGATGTATGGAGACCTGTATGTTGCGGCACAGAAGTGTTATCTGTCAGCCCTACATTTTTGAGCTTATACGTTGCAGGTAGTTAACATTTTGTTGTTTCCTAACTGAAATCAACATCCTTGCTCTCACACGTTCAAGTGAAATACACATTCTAATCTATTTTGACCTGAAATCGAGGTTTTTAACTTACGCGCTGCATGAAATGAAGATTTTTCTTGTTTTTAAGTCAAATCAACAGCCTTGCCATCAGGCCTCAACGTGAAATCAACATTCTAGCCTATTTTGACCTGAAATCAAGGTTTTTGAGCTAAGGTGCTGCGTCAAATGAGGATTTTGCTCATTTTTAAGTCAAATCAACAGTGTTGCCATCGGCCTTAACGTGAAATCAACATTCTAACCTGTTTTGACCTGAAATCGAGGTTTTTGAGCTCAGGCGCTGCGTGAAATGAAGATTTAGCTCGTTTTTAACTCAAATCAACAGCCTTGCCATCAGGCCTTAACGTGAAATCAACATTCTAACCTACTTTGACCTGAAATTGAGGTTTTTGAGCTTACGCGCTGCGTCAAAAGAAGATTTTGCTCCTTTTTAAGTCAAATCAACAGCCTAGCCGTAAAGCCTTGATGTGAAATCAACATTCTAACCTATTTTGACCTGAAATCGAGGTTTTTGAGCTTACGCGCTGCGTGAAATGAAGATTTTGTTCGTTTTTAAGTCAAATCAACAGCCTTGCCGTCAAGCCTCAACGTGAAATCAACATTCTAACCTATTTTGACCTGAAATCGAGGTTTTTGAGCTTATGCGCTGCATGAAATGAAGATTTTGTTCTTTTTTAAGTCAAATCAACAGCCTTGCCGTCAGGGTTTAACGTAAAATCAACATTCTAACCTATTTTGACCTGAAATCGAGGTTTTTGAGCTTAGGCGCTGCGGGAAATGAACTTTACACTGTTTTCTAAGTGAAATCAAAGTCCGTCCGTGGTCTAACACAGCGCTAACCCTAACGTATGCTGATCTTAACTCTAACCTTAACCCTGTTCCGTAACCCTAACTTTCAGCGCTAACCCTAGTTTTGAGCGGTAATTTGAGTGAAATTAACGTCTTTGTGGTCGCACGTTAACGTGAAATCAAAATTGTAACGGTTTTACCCTAAAATCAACACTTTAAGGTTACACGCTGCAAAAGATCAATATTTTGCTGGATTTTAAGTGAAATTACCGTCTTTCCGGTCACGTGCTGATGAGACAACAAATACAGGATTTTTTGCATACATATTATCTCGTAAACAAAGAAAACTTCAGCAAAAAAACATACAGAACATTGTTTAACGCACCTAAACAAAACTGCATGCGAAATTTGGAGCGTTTTCGACAAAGTTCAATTTTGAGTAAAAATCCTAGCGCCCTTTTTCCACCGAAGCCTTCAATTACGGGTAGCTTCTGTTTATAAAAACGTTCATGCGAGAATTTATTCAATGTAGAGCATTTCTGCGATAAGATATTTGAGTACCTGGGTCAGAATTCAAAGAATAACTAACTTAACATGGTGCAACCGACCGTGAAACGGCCTTAAACGGCAGATGTTCAAAACCCGGGGGGAACTCCTATATGCAAAGGTTGATAAAATGCTCGTCTTCTCAGGTACAAATCAAGGATTCTGGTCTCACTTACGGTGTTGATGACGAAACTGATCACCATTTTTTGCTGTCAAAGTGTCGTGGAGGGTGCACTCGAAGAAATAATTAAAAGAAACGCTCTTATTTAATTTCTGTTTTCAGGCTTGATTTCTGCTGATCTCTCGTTTACATGAGTCGAGTCTACAGTCTCTACAAGTGCCCATGGGATCCTCTTGAACGATAGCTAGTAATCGAACCTGTTCCGTTTTAAGCTGTATCTTTTAGGGGTATAATGAAGCTCAGGTAACGTCCACATAAGTCTTCCGTAGGAGTTTAATTCAAATTTTCCGACGAGTATTCCTTGCCTTTTCATATGGGAGCTCCCCCCGGATTTCCAAATGTCTAACGGGAAGTGAAGGAGTGATGGAGTGATGGAGTGAAGGAGTGATGGAGTGATGGAGTGAAATCGGCCCACCACTACAACTTGGAAAATAATTTTCCAAGTTAAAAAGGAGTCTGTATGAGAGAAAAAATGATGTTTACTATTTTCAAATATCTCTTTTCATTCCAGAGATATTCAAGTTTTTAAAATTTGCAAATTAACAAAGTGAGATATCTACTTGCACAGATTTTGATTGAATATGATGAAGAAAGATATCTCAGCGAAGTTGTATCAGAAATGTATGGTTCTTTGCAAATGAATTCTACTAAAATGTGCTCCACAATATGAGCATAACAGTTCTGTTACCATGGCAACATACTGGTTTCCAGACGTCTTCAATATTTAAGATTTTTCTTGCCAACTTTGGCATTCCATTTTGATGGTTGGCAATGGTACCTCCTATGCATGATCCAGCGATATATGTTAACTTGAGTTTGTGGCCATATTTTCAAGCTGAAAATCACGAACTTGTGAGTGAGTGAGAGATGTATGTATTTCACACCAATTAGATTGGATCTACTGTAAAATCAATGGGAAAATGAAAATTAAAAAAGCCCAGAACTATCAATGGGACCCGATTCAAGTTCATCAATAAATAATTTATTGATGAACTTGAACTTTCAAGATGGCAGTCGCGTTGCAGATTTTCGACTCCCTTCTCATTTGACTGAAAGATTTGTCACAGAAAATTCAAGCACAGAATAAGTTGGAATATCAGCAAGATGGTATTTGTACCTGCTAGAAAATTAAGCAATAAAAATAGCGAGAAAATTATAAATTATGGCAAATTAGCACGCACACAACTAATTGCGAGTGACACTCACATGATTACATCAACTGGAAGTTTATTATGGCAAGCTTGTAGTCCCAGGTCCCTCATCCTCCGCATGCGCAAACTATGTGGCGCATGGCTTTGGTCATGGACGGAAGTGGCGTTACTGTTTTCCATCGATTTACCCCTGTATCAGTTTAGGTAGCCCGCCTAGAATAGCTATGCAAACTGCGGGCCTTTTGAGAATTGTGAAAATAAAGTCAATGTTGTTGTTGTTGTTGTCATATTTTGCACCTTTTATTATCCAAATTATGCCATGAGTACATTACTAGCACAAACAAAGCTATGTAAGAAAATGATTAAATTAGATTAAGTTGCCTTGAGAAACCATGGTCTTTTTGACGACTTCACGCATCAAGGAGAAAGTAATCCGCTGGGCTTGTCCATAGTTGGTTAGTTAGTTAGTCCCCTCTATATGGCTTGTCCAAAAAGTTAACACCACAGCTGCTACAGTTAAAATGCGAGAACTAGGCAAGAGGCCTAACGCCTGGAACTACTGTACCATATGAAATTTGTCTTCCAGTTGAGGCACGAGCAGTCCATTGCGATCCTTTCGCGAGCCTGTTCATTTTTCAACGTTTCTCTTTGCTTCATTTCCCAATGCATACAAAAGCAATATATGATGATATTCAATCTAACTCTGTGCTCAATTTTCTGCCAACAAAACCTCCACTTAATAGTAAAAGGAGAACAAGAGTCGGAAATCTGCTACCCGTCCGCCATCTTAAAAGTTTCAGGTAGGCTAAATTTATTGATGAACTTGAATCAGGTCCCATTGATAGTTCTGGGCTTTTTTAATTTTCATTTTCTCATTGATTTTATAGGGGGTCAGTAGGGGGTCAGTGTTGTCGAAACGCTCAGTATCATTGTGTATTTTGAACTGGTTTATTGTTAACACCAACGTTGGCAACCTAATAAGAATGTGCTATTCCGAAACACGACTTGGCTATTTGATAATAAGATTAGTAACTGTTTATTGATGATATGAAAATTTGCCTTTTGAAGGAAACAAAATCATTTCTCTTCCATTTTTTTCATAACTATAGCATTATTTCATTTTTCTTCAGCAGGAAAAAGCGAGCATATCTTGCTTTGTATGTTTTTGAGAAAACAAGGGTATATGTTACAAACTTTGCAAGGAAAATAAAAGTATCGAGTTACAAATGTTGGCGTTGAAAAAATAAAATTATCAGGATTGCTAGTTAATGAATTTAAAATGAACAAAATTTAACGTAGAACACCACTGTAAAATTTAAAACCATCTTGACAAACAGTAAATATATGTTATTTGCTGGCTGGAAGGTCCGTATAGTGAAAAACTGTGCCCAAGGTCACGGTTTTTCACTATACGGACTGACCCTAAGCCGGCAAATAACTTATATTTATTGTTTGTCAAGATGGTTTTAAATTTATAAACGCATCTTTGTCATTGAATTGGCCTGGCTTACGTGCCGTCTAGAAACCATCATAAAAAATTAAATTTAATGAGCGAATGAGCGAGTAACTTAAAGAAACATGTATTAAAGAACAGATTTATTTCGAACTACTTTATGAAAGCTGCATCTACTTCACCGGTTAAGTGCTCCAAAATTGATTTTCCGATGTGAAATTTTGTGTAAAGTTTGAAGTTGCACTACAAAAATAATTTCTATCAGTCGTTGCGAATCACTCGAAATCAGACTTCTTTACCATAAATTAAGTACCGGTAGCTGAAAGCGAGGAAATTCCACAGAATTTCTCTTAAATACAGCAACGATCAGAAAGGCTAAACTTAATTGCATTAACTTCTTTTGCTTAAAACTGTGCAGTGAGAGAAACACAGAATTACACGCCATTACAACGCTGAGCTACAAACAACACAAACACTCAGAGCTACAAAATACTAAATTGAATCTACTTACAGTGGCCTTCTTGCAACTGAAAACTGAACAGAGGTAAACTTGCATTGATTAATCATCCATGGAAGTGTAAAAAGGGAAAAAATGGACGATCACCACTAGTTCATTCACAAAAACTAGCCGAACATGACAATTTCACCCGCGTTGTTTCCCCCCGTTACCGTGACCATGGTCAGGAGAAAGGAAAATACTGCCTGCTCCTGCAACCAATCAGATTGCAGAATTCTCAGGATACCGCTCGCTCACGATCAAAGAAATAAATAATTGTATGTTACAGTCATGCAGCAGATGACTCAAAAGGTACTAACAGCCCTGCATAACACTCTGCACTATCTGAGATTGTCTCGCTAGTTTTTTCAACTAGTCATGAAGTATTTATTTAAAGGTGAATACAGATCAACACTTGATAAATTGTAAACAGAAGAAAGTTGTGCAAATATGGGCCAATAGTCTTTGCTCCCCCAGGTGACAGAGGAACAAAGGAGATCCCAGATTTCAACAAAACAATACTTTGAAGTCTAAAACTCCCTGGTGAATTTATGTGAGGAGGAAAACAGAGAGCCTTAGAGGTATTATTTCTGTTTGTGACTAAGGTATTATTTTGTATTTTATCACATAACAGGTCTATAGACACCTCAAGAATGGTGATGTACTTTTGCTAAACAGGCAGCCAACGTTACATAGACCAAGTATGATGGCCCATAAGGTAATTACCAGAGTGTCCAGTAAATTGCATGCATATGAAATCATCAAAATCTTCCGATCTTAAAAGCTGTTACTTATTTACTTCATCTAATAGAAGACCATTTGCTGCAACTTGACACCTTAAGGCTGCTTTTTACCAGTGATTAAAGAACAAATGTAAACGTCGGGCCTCGGGGGAGGTACTCCCGTGAATTTTGGATAGGGATGTGCTGTGAAGGTTCTTGAACCCTAACCCTATTTAAGGACTAAGAAAGCGAAAACTGATACCAAACCCGAAAAATGACACCTATGGAAGGGAAAAAAAAAATTATTAATAGCATGAAAGGGAAAACTGTATTTCTTTTCTGTAACATTGGATGTATGAACGAGAGTCATATTAATAATGTGGCTTAAGGAGCCAGTACGTGTCATTACCCGCCTAACTTAAACGGATACATCAAGTTTAAAAAAAACCAGATGATTACACAGGCGTTTTCACACTCCAGCATGTGTCCAGTATTAGATAATACAGTTTAGCTACCCTATCTAAGGACCACACCAGGAACAGAGAAACAAAAGAGTAAAAAAAGATACCCTATTTAAGGACCGAGAACCGGGCATCAGGCAAAGCTGAATGAGGACATTATTAACATACCAAGTATTAAGGGTCTGTAAATTTTTCTAAATTGAAGGTGGCTCTGAACCCATTCTGCAGAACTTTTTTAAACTTTGCAAATAGTTGCATCTTATGATGCTTATTACAATTCAATGATAAAAAGGGAGTCGGCAAGCTTGCTTTTGAGTTATAAGAACTTAAAGCTAAAATTAAGGTTTTTTAAAGCAGGTCATATTGTTGCTATGGCAACCTGATATATTGACAGGATGACCACAACTGGCTTACTAATGATTGGGAATTTGTATGAC
>CBDDTI010000083.1:0-19635 GCA_965233585.1 bacterium | reverse complement strand
CGGTTTATTTGTTCAATGCTTTACTTTGATACTTTGTTACAAGTGGTTACTCAAGCACGAATTGTTAAAGAAAGGAATATTTCGGTTTGTCTTGCGATTACTCGAGTAGAATCTTTTCGGCTTCTGCTTTCACTGAAAAATTCTATTTTACGTTGTTTTTCAAACACAATTGAAAAGGTAAATATGATCAGAATTCCGCAACAGGCAAGCTAAAATTGAAAACGGTGACATTTTTTAACATGGCCGACCAACTGGAGCAAATTCTTGCGGGGTATAAAAATAATGATGATCTTTTAATAGCTTAAAAGAGGTAAGTCGACCTTTACAGATATTTTTAGCAGAGCAGGAAAAACTTCATCTTGCTAACATGTGGTGAGAATGTTTATCGCTTGCGCAATAATTCGCATTGATAAGCACGGTATCATTTTCGCGGAGTAAAAAGTCGTTTTCGAATGTTTATCATACCAGTGTTCAGTTGCAATTATTTTCAAGGATCAGTGATACTCTGTTCTTCAGAAATTTAGAAGGCTTACCCCGTTTATACTCTGTTCTTTGGTTCTGTCTTTTTGGGTTTCTTTTTGTTTTAAAGGTTTTTGATCTAGTTGGCTTATATTCGGGAGAGCACGTCATTATCAGAGATATTCAGTTAATTTTTTCTTTTCAAAACGATTGAAAGTCAAGCTTTAACGATATGAAGCAGAATATTCTAATTGAGTGCCGAAGGAAAGTAGTGGAAGAATATAATGTACCAATCCATTGAAATAAATAAAAGCCCACGAACTCATTTCCGGGGATAGAATTAGAACCTCTTGAAAGTTAAATACTTTTGGAACTATTTTAGCAATCTTGTCTGTTAATTCCTTTTCGCTTATGTGCTTACAGTTATAAGCCTATTGCGATTGTTATTTTTATCTATAATTGGTTTGGTCTAACGTGCACCTTGTGTGCTATATTCTATTTCTGAATTTGTAGTTGATGGTGGTGTTTGTGGGTTGGGGAGAAACTGGGGTTTGTTATCGCAAACGTTATTTTTGTTACGCATTTGTTTTTAATTTACTTCTGTAGCTTTGCTGGTTCGATTTACAACGGGACGATTCATTCATGAATATGACCCAACACTGGGTAAGTAATGGCTGTTTTCATTAATTGTTCAGTGGAAGCATAAAGAGAACCTGTTTTTGTGTACTCTTCATGTGTGACAATTGGGAGCTTCAGATCTACACTGAATTAGAGTGCTTTTTCTTTCTCTCTCCCTTGGGTTTTGCTTTGGACTTTAAGTGATTCAGCCTTAATTTCAAGCTTAACGTCAACGAGATTGGCGCAAACGATATCGCGTGTCTGCCCTTATAATCTAAAAGTAATTTGTCCAAGATGATGCAGGTAATTCACACATGTGTGGCTATGATAATGAGTCATGCAAACTCATGTTATTTTGGGAAACGAGATGTTATCAACCACAATCACGCAAACGCAACGGGCAAGGCGTGCGATTCTACTCCGTTCATTATGTTCGTAACTGAAACAGTCTCGTTTAGACTATCTCGCATTCCCTTTGGAAACGAATTCTACCACAATGTGCATTGCGGCTTTTTTTTCAGTCTTCCTTGCCATAGCACGAAATATTCCTGTTTTGAAATTTTGCGATATTTGCGGGTGTTCCTGGGCCGTGTTCCTGTGATCCGCTTAAACAAAAAAGATTGCAGTTAAACCCGAGCAATATTTGTACACTTTTGTTCTGCACTCCTGACGTCAGGTTTACGAACTCGCTTCAAAGCACCCAACTTAAAGCGGGTCTCTACGAGATGGGCCGACAGGAAATCATGGTAGTTTTCATCTTGGATATTTGTTGACTACCATGATTTCCGTAAGACACGGCTAGTTCTAAAACTCATTAATAATTCATCAAGTTAAAACAGAGAAAATCACAACCGTGAAGGAGGTTTGGATACCTGGTCTAAATTAGCATAGATTTCGTCGAGTTTACTTCTCCGTTCACTCTTGAGTTTTTGTTTCGATTGAGAAGATATATCAAACACTCGAGACAGTGTTTCATCAGCTATTCAAACACCTCGCAATTTCGTCCAAAAATACTACCTGTTTTGTTTTCAACTCTCTTCTCGGTGTTTGAATATTATATCCCGATGAAACACTGTCTCTCGTGTTTGACATTTTACATGAATGATTCCTGAACGTTTCACTTGCTCGCCAAAGCTTCCCAGTTGACTAATTACGGATTAATCAGCTCATACAAAACAAATTTACGCAAAATCTTATCCTTTTATGACGAGGAATCTGATGCGAGGAGGAAGGCCGTATAGTAATAATTCTGATAATGCAGTGCTACTCAAAACAGAAAAAACGTACGCTTACATTTGTCGTCCAATATTGATTACGTAGCTAGCTCATTTCTAACCTCTGCACAACAATGGATAATTATGAATAACTACGGTAATGTTTCCAATTATATTGATTGCTTTGTGAAATGTATTGGTTAAGTCTTTTTTTAGATTTATTATACGTTGAACTCACTAATTCTTTTCTGATTGGCCGGAAGCGTACAGTTAATTTTCGAAATCAGCGTCCGTGACGTTATAACTGCAAATTATTTAAGCAATAGACCACAAGTTTCTATAGTTTATACAATGTAAGCTCAGTGATAAACCACGCGGGCTGTTGGTAGAACATGAGAAGAATTTGTCAACCAAGAGCCGCAGACAAGTAGTTTACGAATTCTTCGAGTGTTCTACCAACATCCCAAGTGGTTGATCAGCTTATAAAGCATAGAAACCTGTGGTCTATTGCCTTTATATAATAATTCAGAAGACGCACGATTTTTCCGTGGGTTTATTGGCACAATAACCCCCAGCTGATTGACCAATCAGAGCGCGCGCATTGATTTGGTTATTACATAAACAATAATCATGTCAAGGACACTCAAGGTCACGGGTAATCACGTCAAGTTCGCGTGCTTTGTGTTGCTTCCTGTCGGTGAAGAAGCAAAAACATGACCTCCCTTTTTTTCGTTTAATGTATTATAAAACAATTATTAGATTCGGTTTTTGTGATATCCAGAATAATCAAGGTCTCGGTAAGGGTTATCAGCCTCAGCCTTTGGCTTCGGCTGATAACCCATACTTCGACCTAGATTATTCTGAACTCCATCACAAAAACCTCATCCAATAATTGTTTAGTACATACATGAAAAATTAAACGAATGTACTTGGATGTGATCACATTTGTACGTAGGTAACTAACAATCACAAATTCCCTCAGCTCCAGCAGCATCGCAAATCAATCTCGCGGAAACGGGTATAGCTAGATAGAACGAACCCTATTATTGGTTAAAAGTGCCTCCCATACTTCATTTTGGTTCGTGTGCAATCTCATTCGCCGCCTCCCAACTAAACACACACAAAAGAATACAAAATCAAACTACTCCAGACATTTTGCGCCTTGCGGTAAGCAACATCCATACCAACATATTCTATCAGTCAACTGAATCAGTAACTTACATGTGACGACTGATATCTCTTCCTGCACATCTCGTTTGAACTGAAAGATTTTTATTTCAGCTCACATCAGTACACTCTGGATTTAATTCATTAAACATTTTTCTATGACTATTTCTGATTATGAGTGATGTAAATTGCCTTTACAGGACAGATTTTAGTCAATTCATGAGCAATGTTACAGCATTGACATTTACGGTCGATTTCCACATAACCGCGCAGTTGAAACTTTTCTTCAGCCGTAAAGACCACAGACAGTCATGATTCATTCATCTCATACATGTGCGGCTGTGACCAGATGCCAAAACCAAAACAGGTTGGTTTTGATGACGACGTATCTAAGCCGAGAGGTTGATAAAGCCGGGCAAGCAACAAAAGCTAGCCATGTCTGCTTGAGAAACATGTGTGGGGCCTCCAGGCAAAACACTATCCGTGATAAGCAGACGTCTGAGTGAACATGTATAACTTATTAGAGGGTCGTGAAGGGGGGGTCCTAATCCCATTTCCCAGGAAATTGTTTTTTCAAATCCCAGCTCAAATCCCACAATCCCAGCCTGTGTTGCTCAAATTGAAATCCCATTCCCATTTTTCTATTGTTTTTTTTTTTCATGAATCCCAGTCCCAGTGCACAAAATCCCATTTCCCAGCCTCTAAAAAGGCAAATCCCAGCTCCCATTTTACCCCTTCACGACCCTCTTATTACAGCAAACTTCAACGTGGTGTCCGCTACTGTGCGACGTCTGTAGATTTGTTAGCACCCCGTATATTCATTGCGATGTTCACCTACTAATAGGAGCAAGAACTATAAACATACTAAATTACTGTAATAACAAACAGACCTAATTTGCAGCAGGCTTACAACCACAGCTTGATCCAAGGTCTATTTCTTAATCTTTCCCTCATTTTTTAATTTAAATTAGTTTTATAATTTACATTATCTCATCTTTTTTTGAAATTTAATTAATTTAAATCTAATTAGATTTATTTTAAAAATATCCTAATGTACCATTCAAGCCATTGAATGTACCCAAAAAGGAAGAGTCAGTGTAATACACTCTATAATCTAATTTACAAGCTATTTCCTGAAAGACTTCATATGCTATTAACAAACCATTGTGTAAATCGCCGGGAGAGAAAAAAGGCTGCGAAAAAGGAAACACACACCAAGAGAACAGACAAACACGTGTACGTGTCGTGTAGATTTGTATTTGTTTTGGATTTTTATGTGCAGTGACTCGCAGTGAGAACGCTGTATTTACCAGGGCCGGATTTTTCGAAAGCCGGTTAACGTTAACCCAGGGTTAAATGCTAACTGAAGCATTGTTTTCTTGTCCAGTTAAAAATGTTTTTTACCTCTAATGTTTGGTGTAGTTTGAGATTACTACAGCTCAAAACTGCAGGGAAAACAATATAAACAGAACACTTCACCAAAAAATTATAAAATTGAAATCAAAATTCTTGCTAACCCTGGGTTAGCTTAATCGGGCTTTGAACAACCCGGCCCAGTTCGCTAGTGATTTGCGCTCTCTGTACATAATTTACTTTACAGGAATGCAAGGAAAACTTCGAGGTAGTAATTTTCTTTCTCTCTTGAAGCACATTAGATGTAATACTTGGCAGTTATTAATGGCTCACCTTGGTAATTTCATTTTTGTGAGTAGTCTGTTTTCATTTGTACTGAAGTACGTTTCGTTGTCGCAGAAATGACGTATGATATGTGCGCCGAAATAGACGAGGATCCCGCCATCTTACACATCACCGACACCGCTAGCACGGTGAGTTAGCGTTGATGCACAGTAGTGTGAAGTTAAGGGTTTGCTTTTCAGCGGGGGATAGGTAGGGTAAAAATCTCCTTGCTGGGGGCAGGGTGGGGAATACCCGCCAGCTAAGTATGGCAAGCATGGAGACGAAGGAGCCTGTACAGTAGCATTGTGAAGCTGATCCATCTCTTCTTCCTTCGCCTACTGATTCTAGACAAGTATCTGAAGAAACATACACCTCCGAAGAGAAACAAGGGGTATTTTACCTTGGAACTGCTATCACACAACATGGTAAAAAGTGGTTTTTACGATAACTGCAGAAATTCACGCGCGCTCGTTGGCTAATTTTTATTGTCAATATGCGGACAGACACATGAATTTAAAATTCATGCGACGCGTCAGCGAGCGAGAGGCGGCAATTCGACAATTTATTATCGTAAAAAACAAATTATTGATGTCAGTTTTTAATGCGTCTGTCCTGTTACTGATCATGAATTTCGTCATAACATTGTCAAAGTAGTCTGCGGATCCACTCGGCTATCGCCTCGTGGATCCACAGCTACTTTGACAATGTGATGACAAAATTCATGATCAATAACAGGACAGACGCATAAAATACTGACGTCAATTTGTTAAATCGCACACAGCCCACCAAAGCTGATCATCACAAGATAAATTCTCCATGTTTCTTTGTTTTTGTTATTCACCTGCTGCTTCAAACGATTTAAATGTTTTACAAGCTGTTTTAAATTTAAAACCTCCTTTTTGTTATCTTTTTTCTTGTGTCACATTTTATAACTTTAAGTGTTGTTGTATGTCATTTTATTGCTGAAGCAGTATACCCTCAATTTGGCAAAACTGCGCCGAAATTAAGCCCTGGCTAATCTATTATCACCTTGTTTTCTGAGCACCCCCCCTCCCCCCCCCCCCCCCCCCCCCCATCATTTCCCTTGTGAAGAATACCTGCAGAGGCTGAAACTTAACGAGTTGAAATGAGTTTGAATACCAGGCAAACTGTTAGCTTCAATTTGTCTTTCCTTCTAGCATGAACCTGTGTATCTGAGCCAAAACGAGGGTTTTATTGTGGTGTACGCCATAGACGAGCCACGCACATTCCAAACAGCCAAGCAACTGATCAAGCTCATCCGAGAACTAAAGAAACAGCGAGGCCAACAAACTGCCATAGTTTTAGTTGGTAACAAAGTGGACCTAAGTCACTCACGAGCAGTGTGCAAACAAGAGGCCTTGGAGTTTGCTTCGGAATATGAATGTTTCTTCCAGGAGACGTCGGCAGCAAACGACATCAACGTCAAAATTATCTTCCACGACGCTGTCAGACAGTTGCGAGTTTTTCAGTTGAACAAGAAGGCAAACGGACCCATGAACTCCATTAAAAACTTCTTCTCGCGATGAGATCGTGGGTAACCGAGCACTGAAAAAGCCACGGGTATGTACTGCAAGGCGGGATTACTTTGTCTGATATGACGTCAGTTAACGGTACACCGCCAAAGACGTAACGTGCTCTTATCGGCGATTCATTGGTAATTCACAACGCAGGGCTGACTTTGACAAGTAATTTGATTTCACAAGCCCAAGTTGATAATTAATTTAATTAACGACTTCGGAAAATAATAATTTGTGGGCAATATCAGCGATCGCCAACTCGTTTCCAAAACTGTTAATGTCGAGTGCTTCACGCTTTGAACAGTGTCCAAGAGGAAACGCTCAAGCAGGTCTCTGACCAGTTAAGTACCTCACTTCATGGCTGCCAATGCTTTGACTTCACATCCTGATATTATTATTATTATTATTATTATTATTATTATTATTATTATTATTGAGTTGACTGTGGGATTAACTCCCTCTACCATTGTGGTCCATTGTCATCTTTGTGTACATATTTCGCCATTTTTAGCCATATTTATATATATTTTACATCACTTGGTTTACTTTTTGTAACCGGAGCCTTGAGCCTAAAATGCTGTCCGTAGTTCAGTGCTAATACTCTGGGCTCAGTAGCTAAAGGTTGGTGCCCTCTGCCATTTGCGCTTTCTAGTCAATCGCTGCAGGATTTCCCCTACACCTTACATGTGTTTTAAAATTTTTAGCCATATCCACTCATGTACCATTTCGGAAAGGTGGACTTCTCGGGCTGAGGCCGAGGCCTTAACGTTCAATTATCACACAACCATGAGCAATTTAGTAAGGGCTGAATTCCACAGTGAACAAACCTATCGTTTCTGATTTACTTTATTATACAAGTGTTCGCAACATTTTATTTATAATCTCAGTTACATATAGAATGTTAAAGATAAAAAATAAAGTTGTTAATGTTGCCAGTGTACAAAGAACGTTAGTTTGGAGGACGAAATAAAGTTATTGTTAAACTAAATGGCGTTAGTAATAATTTAACTGTACAGACTGATTGGGCGGTTTTATTAGTATACTAAGGCAAGACCTTATGTCTTACACAAAAACTATGGAAAAAACAGGAATCGCAATTTTTCTAGATTTTCGGAAAGCTTTTGATACAATTGAATGGAATTATATCAACGCTGCCCTAATACTCTTCAATTTTGGTCCTCATCTGTTAAACTGGTTTGCTATATTATATCGCCAAGTCTCAAGCTGTGTTATAAACAACGGCCACGCGTCTGAATTTTTCCCCCTACAACGGGGGGTTAGACAAGGTTGCCCGTTATCGGGCCTTCTGTTTGTGATTGGAATTGAGCTTTTTTCCAGGGCCTTAAAAAATGCTAGTACTATCCACGGTATAAACGTTGGCCCAAAAGAAATTAAAATCACGCAGTATGCTGATGACACCACGGTTTTTGTTCGTGATCGGGAGTCAGTAACCCAGCTTTTGAAACTTTTAGAAGAATTCAAAACAAACTGTGGATTGGAAATCAATACCTCTAAAACCGAGGCTTTGTGGCTAGGTTCTTGGAGAAACTGCCGAGAAACCCCATACAATTTTAAATGGCCAAAGGAGTCTGTGCAGGCCCTTGGTGTACATTTCTCTTATGATGAACAATACTCTAACAGGCTAAATTTTGAAGAAAAGATCCAAAACATAGAAAAAGTTCTAAATGCGTGGAGACGACGAAATCTCACTTTGATCGGAAGTATAAAAATTGTCAAGTCTCTGGGCTTATCTAAAATTATCTACAGCACGTCTGTGCTTCCTATCCCCCCACTTTTGGCGGAGAGAATTAATAAACTCACTTTCAACTTCATCTGGGAAGGCAAACCTGCCAAAATAAAGAAGAAAACAATAATTGCCGAAAGGAAACATGGCGGATTGAAAATGATGGATTTTGAAATTATGGAGAAGGCTTTAAAAATAGCTTGGGTCAACAGAATAAAAGATGAAAGTGACGCCTCTTGGAAAATAATTCCGGAGCAAGCTTTAACTCAATATGGTGGTCTGTCCTTTTTAACAAGTTGTGATTACGACCTTAAACTACTCGACCTTAAAAATCTCCCTACGTTTTACCATTTCGTACTGAGGTACTGGCAAGATTACAAACTACTGATGCCAGGTAATAGAATACCCCCAGAACATGAAATTATCTGGAACAACCAAAACATTTTGGTTGATAAAAAACCCTTATTTTACAAAAGCTGGTTTCATCGTGATATTGTACAGGTCCAGGACCTACTAAATGTAAACCGGGAGTTTCTTTCTTTGGCCGACTTCAAACAAAAATTTAACATCGATACACCATTCACCTTGTACCACGGTCTTATAAATGCTATTCCAAATGAGTGGAAAAGATCAATTCGGAATTTAAACAGACCTATACAAAGCGCTTCTCTCGAAACTTCCATGCCAACAACATATCCTAGCACTCGAACGGCATACAAAAATATCCTGGATAAAACTTTTATACCACCAACAAATGAAAACAAAGTTTTAAACTACGGATTCACCAAAGAGAATATTCACGACGTCTACTTACTCCCTTTCTTAGTTACAGACGAAACAAAGCTTATTGCTTTCCAGTACAAAATAATACATAATATTTTGCCATGTCGCTCCAGTTTATCTCGCGCTGGCCTTGTAGATGATGACATCTGTCCTTTGTGCAAGTTAGAAAAACAATCGCTTGTTCACATGTTATACAATTGCAGCGAATCGCTCCTATTTTGGGAAAAATTTACGCAATGGTGGCAAGAAAAATTTTCTGAAACAATTGTCCTATCTGTAGATGCGATTTTATTTGGCTGGCACCAAAATGCGAACAATAAGAGAGTGCTCAATTACATTCTTATCATCGCCAAATATTATATCTTCACAACAAGTGTCTGCGACAACAAGCTGAGCTTTGATTGCTTTCTTTTACGTTTAAATAGCAAGTTAGACGTCCTGCGTACGATAGCTATAAAAAACAAGTCACTAAATAAATTCGAAACAACTTGGGCACCTTTTTCGTAGTTTATTTATTTATTTACTTATTTTATTGTTAGCTATATTTGTTATTTGTTTTGTTAGTGTAATACAAAAAAAAAAAAAAAGTAGGTAATGTCAGTTGTTGTTTCATTGTAAGTAATATAGCGCATTGTAAGTCTCTGTCACTAGGCTCTGTAATGCATTGTGCTGCTATTTAATGTGTGAATAAAGTTTGAGGGCAAAAAAAAAAAAAGAAAAAAGAAGTATACTAAGGCGGACATTTGCGAAATTTTAAGATTATTTTTACAAATAAACTCGAGGCTGAGTTTCTGTGAGTTGAAAATTCGCAAATACAATACAATTATATGAAATCGTACAAAATTGTTCTTTTCTTTACCCAGCAAAACTCCAGCCAAAACTAAGCAACAAGCACAGCACTGGATGTATGTTCGATGTTAATTAAATAACCTAGATCCGCCCCTGTTATGTGTGTCATATCAGGTGTTTATGCCTTCAGTCTGGCTCCACAATTACTCTAACACCATCCCGACACCAAATACAATCGAAAACAGAAATGCCATATGCTGTAACCTGGCTGTAATCTAATAATATTTACAAGACCATTTTCAGCCTGAAATCGGCAAAAAAGAGAAATCTTTGCGATTGACACGAAAAATAAACCATCTTGAGTAAATGACCAGCTAATCAAATCAGCAACCAATGGGATGACAATGCAATAACACGTGATAACAATGTGCGAATATACGAAAGTGTATGAATTTAACCGACCCTTATAAATGGTGAACAGGATTTAGAAAATCCCTTTGTAGCTGGTTAAGGTGACTCACATGTTCTTAGACATCTGACCATCTCCGACACAGATCCTTAAAACAATTTGAGAAAAAGACTGTTTTATACGTCCCACCCTTGGCCCCGTGTAGAACTAAAAAATCATGCACACACGGACAAGACTGCTGGTGATCCTTGCTTTTTATCATTCCTTTAGCAACTTGAACTGGTTAGTGGTAGTCGTAGATGGAGCTTGCTCAGCATCATCTGTGTCTTTCTGAAAAGAAAAAGAATATTTAAAAGAATTTTTTTTCAGTTTGGGCCATCCCAATAAAGTGTTTCGTTTCCCATCGCCCTCGCTCTCGTGAAGGTGGGTCGGTCGGTCGGGCAAAATAAAAAAAATACAAATACAAACACATAAAAGGGTTCTGAGTGCCAGCGAAGGCCGGGCTGCTAAGTACAAAAGCTAGGTTACGTGATCCTTTCGTTCGTAATCAGAGCAGGACTACCAAATGTCTAAAAAAGCCACAAAAACGAAGTATCGATGATAATTTAAGACAATTGGTGTTAATAACGACAAGATCGTGTGCTTGTAAACTAAAGTACTTGTTTCTTTACAAGTGATTCTGAATTTTCTTTTTTTACTTTTCCAAAAAAAATGGGTCGGTCGGGCGATGGGAAACGAAACATTTTATGGGGATGGCCTTAATTCAAAATAAAAAACAGTAAAATCATAACTTGGTGTTACTTTAGATAGTAAGTCAGTTAACATCATGGCGAGAAATCCAAGCTGAATGTGGTTCCGACTTAGCTCTTATTAACCAAGCAGAGGGTCTGTAAGGGAGAATCTTGACCAAAGTCGTAACTGTACGCAGTGAGGACTGTACACATGACGGAGGGCAAGATCCTCCAATACAGATCGACTTATACCCCATTCACACCAACTAAACATGTTTAATTAAACCACGTTTAGAAAAATGAAAACTATTAAAGAAAAACTGTAACGCAGGCTTTTAAGTAGGATTTAGATGAACTTAAACATGTTTTTTAATTTGTGCTGAATTTGAAGTAAAGAAACATCAGTAAGCAGCTTTTATAAAGAAAACAATTTTATTTATTTATTCATAAGCAATATTTATACAGGCTGTTACTTAGAAATACTTAATTTACATATAACTGAAATAAATAGGTAACAAGTGGATAAATAACTAGACGAAAAATAACTTAGGAACGAATAGATAAGTCAATAAATCTATATAAATTATAAGCTCAATCTCTCTTACTAGATTTGGGGGTGCAAAAATTCAGTTTAAGACCCTTCTTAAATTTCGAGAGGGAAAGGGATTTTAGACCGTGTTTAACTAAACAGCTTTGGTGTGAACGGGGTATTAGTTCGGCTAATAAGATGTTTATTATAATTATGACAAAACAAGAATAATTTAATTCGTTTAATGTAACTGGTTTGTACTAACCGACTGAAATTTTTCTTGCGAACGTCGATGAATCTAATTTAATTCTTCCAAAGTTTGCTCGTCCTCGTTACTTTCTCTTTTTTTAGGCTTTTTGGGACTTACAGAAATAAATATTGTTAGATAAAAACAGTCAATGATTGTGCATTTTAGTTTGCAACTTTTTCACTTCAAAACATTTCCGGTCTAGATGCCGGTCTAGATGGGAAAATCTAGACCGCGGTCAATATCCATTTCAGCCAATCAAATTCGTGAATTTGGTAGTCCCAGTCCTCTTGAGACTCTTATTGTAGCTCCGTTATGTGTAGGAGCGGGGTAAATAAGGGTATGTAAATCCACCGATCCGCTAAAAATTAATGGCTGAATCCGTTGATCCGCTCAAAAAATCAACTAAATCCGAATCCACAAATTGTTTGCCGCGTTAGATGATGCGCGAGATACAAAGCGTCTTCATTTGTTGGAGTTGTCTTTTGCATGTGATATTGTGGTTTAGCGTTGAGGATGACTATCAACGAAATATTTATGTAGCCAACGTCGTTTTCTCCACTGCGTGACATCCTGCACATAAAAGAGAGAAAGTGAGATTTCCACGGGAACGTTGAGATCCACGATCGCTACGATCCGACCTTCCTAACAACCAAAATCCAAAATCCGGGCCCAAAAACTGGATAAAACCGCGATCCGCTGTGATCATAGGATCCGCAGATCCGCTAAAATCTCCCTCTGAATCCAGAATCCGAGCAAAAATATTTACCTAATCCGCCGATCCGTAGACCTATTCACCCCCCTCGTGTAGCATGAAGTTTAATTGGTCACCTAAATTCCCTTTCCCCCTCCCCTCGAGCTCCAGACACACACACACAATTGTCCCTCTACATGACATATGTAAAATACCCGTCTTACATTAGTACCTGGTTCTTGAAGGAAGAATGATTCAGTTTCTCTTGGTCTCTACTGGCCATTTTACTTGCTTTCTTGTCACGAAACAGCTGTACATCTGAACTGGCTTTCAATCCATTCTCGGTGGTGCTTGTTTCAGGGGAGTCGACGTCCGCGGCGGACTTCACGGCCTCTTCTTCTAAACGTATCCTTTCGTAGTTTTCGTAAGCTGCACGGAGAGGTTTTATCATTACCGGGGCCACTTGAGGAAACAACTGGCAACAGAAGGCCACATGTCAGAATTTGCCAAAGCACTGGGCTGTGCAGTGCGAGGTGACGAGAGAAGCCTGGAAAGGGGGGTCTCCCATCTGAATAGCGGAGAGTGTAGGGGGGGGGGGGGGGGGGGAGAGAAATCTAGCCTTGGATCTCGGCTTATTTAATCCTTAAAAGATATCACTTCAAAAAAACATGACAGGGTTTGTTTATGTTTTCTGTGTTTTTTGTGTTTATTGTAGTTTCACGGCTAAAAAATAGTTGCCTTTCGTCCTGCATATCCTAAAGGCCGATTTACACGGTACGACTTTGTCGCACGCGACAACTTTACGACAGGCCTGCGACATGTCTTAGGACCATTTACAAGCGAACGACATTTTCACTTACAAAATTAAATATGCAAAAGTTTGCACCGGGATTTACGGAGCGAAAATTCTAACAAACGGCAAAAAAATATTTCAGTTGTCCTGCGCTTTGAAAAAGCTTTCTAACAAGATGTTTTTCACTTTAATCCGTTCAGTACTTTTCGAGAAACTTCTCATGCGAATCAGTCAACAACAAGTTCGTCCGCCATTTTGACGCAAGAACACTTCATCTCGTCCCCTACTCAGTAGGAATTTGTCGCAAAATACGTCATTTTCTATTGACTTCGGCTACTCCTGGCTACGATTGTCGCAGCGTTTTAAAACATGTTTCAAAATCCTACGACATCTTTTTTGACGTAAACAACAGTCGTAAGCAAGTTGTAGGTTTGATTTACACGAAACAATTCATGTCGTAGGCCTGTCGTAAGCTTGTCGTATGCGACAAAGTCGTACCGTGTAAATCGGCCTTAAGTGAGACCATAAAATCTGTGATTTTCACCCCTAAGCAAGTCGACGAGCTTCCCCGCCCCGAATTCCACCGCTCTATCCCTTCCCCCTACTTCAGGCAGAAAGTCAGTAGGAGGCAAGACGCTTCAGCCTAGAAGGAACAGGTCATATTCACATTCTCGGTTTTGGACGGTAAATAACTTACAATGGAGGCTCGTCAGGGGGGAATATCATTAAAAAAGATTAATTTTATTTGCATCTAAAAAGACTCCCCCCATAAGTGTCAATTTCAAGCGAATTTGGTGTATCAAAACAAGAAGACATGGGCGCGGATTAACTTCTGACACTCATAACCACTCGACTTGCCCACGTCCCTCTCAGCCATACCGCGCTTATGCATCCGTTTCAAGATAAATGCCCTTCCAACCCTGAAAGGAAAGACCAGCTGCCGTAGGTTCAAGGACTGACTTGCTTGTAACAAAAAAGATTTCACGGTAGCTCTAAAAACGCGGTCCGGATAGCAACAGTACCTTGTTTAACAGCTCAAACAATGGAATGAGCACAAACTTGATGAAGCCAATCTGTGCAGTGGGTTTACTGACTTTATCACGGTCCATAAAAGGAGCCACTGGCAATCCTTCAGACTTCTCACGATCGCTCTGTGAATAAAAAAGCAGTGATTATGTCACTAAGATCCTTCGCCTTCGAACCTCGTCAGCATTTGGTGTCTAAGGATCAGCAAAGGCATGAAAACATTTTCAAATAATCATATTTGCTAGTCTTCCGTACTGAACGTAAAATAATTGTGAGGCTTGTTTCACTTTGTTATTGCGTCAAATAAAGCTTGTGCAACGTGCCCCAACATATCTAAATGAGGGCTACTAGGTTGCTATTTTCAAAACAATGTTCCCGTACAGAAACAAACTGCAAAGGTGACCACGGAGAAAGAATTGAGCAAGTGCTCTCTACCTTCCAGGTCCTATTTTAGATGTTCAAAAATATTGCACAAGCTAAATCCCACTTAAAGAAATGTTCCAGAAAATTTTCTACCCCACCCCCCACCCCCCTACCAAAATAATGGCCCCTCCCTAAGTAAGACCGGCAAGACTCTTTTCTTCAGCGAATAAGAAAATTCAAACCAATCACCGTTGCGTTTTTCGTGCATGCCACCAGCTGCTTCGTTTTGCTTGTAATTCTGAGTGGCTTGTCGTCTGTTTTTTTCAGATTTTCTATATTTTTCTCACATGCAGTACTCCAACAGATACTCCCTCTACGTTCATTAGGTGTTTTCATTTAACGTTACACTTCATTCTAACCTGCATGAAGTACTCTTCAAGTAGACAGTCGGCCCAGGGTTCTGATACTTCGAACGGTCGGACTTCATTTGAAATGTCGCAACACTTGATGAGAATCATCTTGAGCTAATCGGCAAAAGAAAAAAGACATGTTATTTGGAAAGTAACAAAGTTTACCATGCCAATGATTAATGGGATTTTCTATGCCATTCTTGTGTATAAGTGATGATTCTTGGCTGCTGCCGGACTATCAGTTTTCTTGTCCCCTGCTCATGACAAACTGAAGAAAGAATTATTCAGTTCATTTGCCTGCTCACCGAGCTAACGTAATCATCGTTGTGAAAGTCAAATGTGTCCAGTTTACTCTTAAACCGCTCCACTATCTCACTGTGCCGAGCCATATCTGTAGCCAAGATCAGCATCACAATTTCCTACAAAGACACAATTATATTTATTCTTTAAAATAACAAATTATTTTAGTATTTATTTATCTTTGCTCTTTCATGTTACAGTGTATTACAAATGCCTCACCTGGCGAACCTTTTTCTGGTCTTCTTTGCTCATGTTGCAGAATATATTGCAGTCAGGCTGGTTGGAATCAAAATAAATATTGATTACCTACACGCATGCATTGCGGACCAATTTTCTGATTCTCATTAGATTGCTGCCATGATGGTTTTCAAAGTGCACGCAATACACATCAGATAATTATAAAGGGACGCTGTCACGATGATTTGCTTAAAGCTGTTATAAATTCACGACAGGGTCCCCAAATGTAGGTAACAAGAACTTAACTCTAACTATATCATTAAAAGCAATTTCTTGAAGAAAGTCCACACTGCAGCAACATGTTTTGCAAAATTTCAACGATTTTGAAGCCAAACTTGAACTTTTGAAAAACTAACATTCTGAGCTTTTCTCAAAAATCCATATCACAATCCATTTCCATCCTGGCCATCATGAGCCATCCTCACTTCATAATGGGTTTTGATCGTTTGTCCAGTACTGCTCTACAAAATAAATTATTGTTCTGTCTTAAGATAGATATATCTTAATGAAGAGAACAAGACTTTTAAATTTGAAAGACATGTTTCGGCAACTCCTGTGCCATCGTCAGTTTACGGATGGAATTACAATGATGAACAATATATAGCGGAAAATTAGAATAACAATGGTATGATACACAAGGTTTATAATTAAGTAGTTGCTGTATCATACCATTGTTATTCTAATTTTCCACTATATATTGTTCATCATTGTAATTCCATCCGTAAACTGACGATGGCACACGAGTTGCCGAAACATGTCTTTCAAATTTAAAGTCTTGTTCTCTTCATTTCGATTGTTACAAAATTGCTGCTTTTATGTCTTTTTAGATAGATATATGTTTTTGAGATTTCCAAAATCATGCTAAATATTTGAAATCTAGAGGTGCTTGGTTGAAATTCCGTCTTTCCGGCAGGGCAGCACTTTGCAAAGAGCCAACTGGTGAGCTTCCTATCGTGCAGTTAAAAGTCCCATAAATTCAGTGTCCGCAATTACAGCTAGCACTTTTTGCTCACAAGTATGCATTGCGGACCAGCTTACTTTCAACAGGAGGTCATTTAAAAACATTTCTCTTGAAATGTGTTCGATTTGCATGGGTAAAACAAGAGAAAAAAAACACTCGTTTGATATGAAAGGTTTTGCTCCAGGAATTACGATTCCATAATAAGGATGTAAAATTTGATAAAAATATCCCTGCGTTTCGTTATGGCACACAAGCAAACAAGAATTCTTAAATACCTGGCTGATTACTTCAAATGCCACAGCCGCATGGTGATTTTCCAAAGGAGAGATGTCATTGTAACGAATGGCGAGTTCTGTCTGTGCATTGATCTGGTAACTATAGAAAACAAAAAGTATAATTTGCAATTAGGTTATGATCTCAACTATCATATCATAGAAATTGAGAGTAAATAATTAATCGAATCATCACTAAGTTTCCTTTAAATAACTCTTTCCAATAATTTCTGAAGGTAGTTTTGAACTTCATGCCTAGCATCATCTCTCGAGCTGTATTGTTAAAATGACTTGAAACTGTGCTCGCGCGCTCGTCAGTCAGTCTTTGTTAAAGTTTGAGGTTCCAAAGAAATTATAACGGTCAATTTCCTTTTCTTTAGTGTTCATAGGAATTGAATTAGCTCAATCAGTTGCTCAGCCAATCACATTGCAGCATTTACATAAGTATGCTGGTAGAATTCTACCAACAGTAAATATCAAACATTTTGTAGAGTTCCGACTCCGTAAAAATCCTTAGTCTGTCGCATTAACTATCACTGTATCTTACTAGAATCATTTAAAGTCAGTGAGAAACAAAGCGCTATAAGAATAGAATTTTCTCATTCGGTATCAAACGAGGAATCTGGCATAGCTATAGAGATCCTTTTTTAAGGGCGGATCAAGGATTTTTTTTAGGAAAGGGTGCACCACTAAGGAATGGTGTGTCTGACTGGTGAACGGACGTAAACACCAGTTGTATAAGAAAGCCGCAGGTCATCTCGTGGGGGGGGGGGGGGGTGGTGTTGCGCACCCCCTGCACCCTCCCCCTAGATCTGCCCCTCCTTTTCACCAATCAAAGTGCACGTCTTCTAAGCTATTTCGCAATGAACTTACGTGTTGTTAAATCCCGGATGATCAAGATCGTGGCAAATGCAGGCCGTCATAAGAACGAGGAGATCCATTTTGGAAAGCAAGTCTTTAAGATTGCAAAGATGGATGATGGAAAACATCTGAGGACAATTCAATTCAACGAAGTGAAAAAATATGTCTAAATATTTGAACTGAGATCTAGTGCACGTCAAGGAAAAAGCCGGCTTCAGCCTGCTTGGATTGCTCTTAGCATCTACAGGTAAAACCGAGAAAGTCTTTCATTAAGAGAACTTAGTGGCATTTGCAGTAGCAGCGTTGGGAATAGATGGAATGGACTTCCATTTGAAGTTAGTAACTGGGCAAATGCATGATATTCTTGAAGACATATTTACTTTAGATCCTAAAAATAACTCTATAGCCCCACTCATCTTCAGTGGTATTTCCCACGTTGAGTGACATACACATTCTGCCTCAACCGCGACAAGCATTGATGCCGCTCTTAATGGATGCTCATCTCCACTACTACAGTTAGGAGAAACGTTACAGGGAAATACACGTAACGGCAGCGACAGAGACTAATGTAGATGTGACATATCTTACCATCTGAGTGACGCAGAAGCAATGGCGAAAATTGTGAAAAGGATTGTTTCTGTAGTTTTGTTGAATAGCCGCCTAAAAAATATCACACAAAGGTAGGAATGAATGAAAATTCCGTTTCAAAATAGTATCGTATTAACTAATTAAAATTTACGTCTAACGTCAGAGCTTCTTCGGTACCATTTAGAGAATTACGCTCTGCGCTGTAACAAGGAAAGCTAATCCAAGGAATCCATTTTGCAATTTAAATCTGAAACGTCAAGTTGTGCTGTCTTGTGATTGGTATCTATCAGTGGTAAAATTCGACTAAAAAACAAGCCCCCAAAACGATACGTTAGGCACCTTTAATAAGGGGACTGTTTAACAATTTTCAGGCAATCACATCTTGTTTCCGTTAATTTTACATGGGAGTGATGAGATCATTTACTTACCAAAAACCGCCTCAACACAACACTGTTGATTCCAAATTCTTCAGTCAGTCCCAGTACTTGGTACATATGCTCCATGAGGGAGAGCATCTGAAAATAAAAACACCCGCGTGTTTAGTTGTGTTGTGACACTAAGGCCTAGGGCAAACGTCGAATCTAAGTCGCGTCGAATACATTTAAATAGGGAGTTTACGAAACCACGACGGCGACGGCGACGGGAACGCCACCAAACAAAAGGTTTAATGAGCTGAACAATGGCTGTGCACGTGCGTTTTGAATCTTAGTACATTTCTTTGCCGTCCTCTGCAAATCAACAACGTGAAATGACCAAATTCTGCGTTGTCTGGAGAATGTGGACCACGACTACTCAATTTTAAAATTTTTGTTTCATATTTATCGCTGTGTTTCGCATTGAGTTTTAAGATAGTTTTGACAGTGATAAACAAAGCAAATGACTTTAGCGTATAGCGAGATTGGTAGGTAAAATATAAATTCATTTTTTACTCGACGTTGTCCTCGGCGTCGTCGTCTTGGTTTCGTAAACTCCCTATTAGGGAGTTTACGAAACCAAGACGACGACGCCTATTAGGGAGTTTACGAAACACGACGGCGACGCCGAGGACATTAAAAAATGAATTTATATTTTACCTACGAATCTCACGATACTCTAAAGTCATTTACTTAGTATATTACTGTCAAAACTATCGCAAAACTAAATCCGGAACACAGCGGTAAATTTGAAATGAAAAATTAAAAAATTAGCCGTCGTGGCTCACGTTCTCTAGAAGACGCAAAATTTG
>CBDDTI010000082.1:0-15032 GCA_965233585.1 bacterium | reverse complement strand
TGCCCCCTCAGTTTTAGCAGATGACCATGCTCCTCCGCCCACAGCCCCAGAAGATGTCCATGCTCCTCCAGTTTTAGTAGATGACCATGCTCCCCTGCCCCCAGCCCCGGTAGTAGATGCGCTCTTCCACGACTCCGGCTCTGATTTTTTTGGGACGGACTTGTACGGGGTCCGTGATGGCCAAGCAGGTGCCACGGGACGTTCGGAAGATGCCCATGATCCCCCACCCAAGGCCGCAGAAGATGACCATGCTCCCGCAGTTTTAGTTGATGACCATGCCCCCTCATTTTTAGCAGATGACCATGCTCCTCCGCCCACAGCCCCAGAAGATGACCATGCTCCTCCAGTTTTAGTAGATGACCATGCTCCCCCACTCCCGGCTCCGACAGTAGATGCGCTCTTCCACGACTCCCGCTCTGATTTTTGTGGGACGGACTTGTACGGGGTCTGTGATGGCCAAGCAGGTGCCACAGGACGTTCGGAAGATGACCATGATTCCCCACCCAAGGCCGCAGAAGATGACCATGCTCCTCCGGTTTTAGTGGATGACCATGCTCCTCCGCCCCCGACCCCAGCAGTAGATGCGCTCTTCCACGACCCCGACCCTGATTTTTGTGGGACGGACTTGTACGGAGTCCGTGATGGCCAAGCAGGTGCCACGGGACGCTCGGAAGATGTCCATGATCCTCCACCCGCAGCCCCAGAAGATGACCATGCTCCCTCAGTTTTAGTAGATGACCATGCTCCCCCAGCCGCAGCCCCGGTAGAGCTACTGCCAGAAGTCGGACTTGAAGTTGCCTCCTCCTGGCCTGATTTTATTACTTTTAACCAAAAAGCTTTGCTCTTTTCCTGATCTTTTTTATCCATTTTGACTTAGTGTTTATTTTGTTGGAATTTTTGATGTCCGTTTATGTCGGGCTTTAAAAAAGGAATGATTTCAAATTGAAGTAAATTATAGTACATTGCTAATTACAGAGGAAAATGAAATGTGATATGGGACGGCTAGTTAGCTGAGGTGATTGCGCACATAATCAATTTTCTTTATTAAATAAATCTTATTCTGCATTTCAGAAAATGTTCGAAATTACTCTGAAGTGATCCTTTGTGGTGATGAACAGAGCTTAAGGAAAACCAGTCTTGGTCAACACATCAACAGTTTCAAATCATCAATGAAAACTTGGTGGCTGTCAACAAGAAGCCGGCAATAATAGAGCTCAGGAAGCCTTTAGCTGTTGGATTTTCTATTTTGGAATTGTCCAAGTTGTTTATGTACAGATCGTATTATGACACGATTCAACAACATTTTGGCGAAGAAAATGTGTCTATATGTTTCTCAGACACGGATTCTTTTCTCTTAAAAGTAAGATGCAACAACTTGGAAAGGGAAATGAAAAAATTGGAGCACATATTTGATTTTTCAAAGTACCCCAAACAACATCCTCTTTTCGATGACAGTAGAGCCAATCAGCTTTTTTATTTCAAAGACGAACTAAAAGGCAGAGCAGCTATTACTCACTTTATAGGCTCACGTCCAAAATGTTATTCTATGAAAATTACTGATTTTTCAGACAAAAACAAAACAGAAGAAAAGAAAATTTGCAAAGGTTTAAAAAAATCTAGCATAAAAAAGCAATTAACCTATAACGATTACAAAAAATGTCTGAAACGGGCTGTTCTAATTTACAAATCTTTCAAAAACTTAAGATCAAAGAATCATAAAATTCGGACATGTTTTCAAAGAAAGATTGCGTTATCAGCAATGGATTCCAAAAGACACATTTTGAATTGCGGATATCACACTTTATCACTAGGAAATTGTCTTATTGTCAACAACAAATCATCTAAATGCCCTATTTGTAAATAAATAAAACATATTGTTACTTTTATTTAAGAAAAATTTTTTAAATATTTTTCAAAAACTAGCAAAATGGATGGTTTTGATTTAAGGTTCAGTATTCCTTCCAACATGTTAATTGTTGGCCCAACATCGAGTGGAAAAACAACGTGGCTTAAACATTTAGTGGTTGGTAGGCATGAATATTTTGCAACTCCACCAGAAACAATGTTGTTGTTCTACAAAGAACCACAAAAAGCTTATGAATACATGGAAGATGATATGAATCGAGACAAACGTTCAAACTCTCGCTTTCCAACATTTCGTAAATTTAAAAGTATTCCAAATTCGATTGAAGAACTAAAAGATATTTTGGAATCATATCCAAGAAAAATGCCCAAATTAGTTGTTTTTGATGATTATTTAGACGATGTTGGACAAATATTAAAACATTTTTTTACGGTTTTGACTCATCACTACAATTGTTTCACCGTTTTTCTGTGTCAAAATTTATTTGATAAAAAAGGTGATTTGCGGACATTAAGCATAAACACACAGTATATGGTTCTTTTTAACAATCCTCGGGACAGAAGTGCGGTTGCGCATTTGGCTAAACAAATTTTCCCCGGACGAGTCGGAATTTTAAATAAAGCATACAGGGAAGCTGTTAACGGTCGAAGTCACGGATATCTCCTTCTAGATTTCCATCAACAACAAGACGATAAAGTCAGAATTCGAAGCAACATTTTTCCGTACGAGGGACTGATGAAAGCTTACGTTACCGTTTAAAGGATTTTCATATCTATTTAAGAAAAATAAAAAATTGCAACTGTCAAAATGTCTAAAACATTAGGAAAAGCTAGTTCACTTTTTTATGTAATAAAAAAATTAAAACATCAGGATTGTGCCAATTTTTTAAGTCATTTGGACGATCGTGGAGTTGAATTGCTTTGTCGTATATTACATTACGTGTTGAACGGTGACTTGCCCATACATGGCAAAGTACGAACACGTCTTCAAAAAAAGATAAGAGCTCATGTGACAGAATTTAGACGTCTTGCTGCACCGCCGCGTCGTTCTTCCGACATTTCAAAAAAAAGAAAAATATTACAAAAGGGCGGAATTTTAGGAGTTTTATCAGCGATCGCCAGCACCGTCATCCCTCTTTTGGCTCAAATTATTGCAAATAAGAGTTCGCGACGTCGTCGTTAAAAATGAGCTCAGGAGTAAAAATAAAACCACATGATGAAATGTATTCCATGTTTTTAGTACCTAAAAGATTATATTATTCATTAATAAAAAATACGGAAGACGATGAATCAAAAAAGGAACTTATTTCTATGAATGAAAAACCGGAAACAACCAACTATATTGAAAATGCCATTAAATTTAAAAATCTACAAGACAGACAGAAAACAATCCAAACTGGGGATAAATTACTTCGTTTTGGGTCTGATAAATTACCGAATGTCACATCAATTGCCCAATCTGATAGCATGGGTCGTACTTACCAATCTCTTTCGAGATCACCATCCACTCAAATTCCTCAACGAGAAGAAATACAGAATGTAATGTCTCCTGGTCGAGTTACCCAAAAAGGTAGCAGTATTGACCGCGCTTACCACCCGGTTTTAAGATCACCATCCACCCAAATTATGCAACGAGAAGAAATACCAAATGCACTAACACCTGCTCGAATTGATACCAATATGGATCTCACGGACGTATCTCTTTACAGAACACCCACTGAAATTCCCCAACAAGAAGAAAATAATTTACCTAGTACCCCCATTATTGAAAGACAATTTGTTGCAGAAAAATCTCTTAGTCCTGAAAAAACAAAAAGTCCGAACGAATCAGCTTATTCAACTCCTGTTGCTACCAAACGAGAAGAATGGCGAGAAACACCTGTTTTAGAAGCGATGACGAAAAGAAATTCAAAAGGCAAATTAGTTTGTCCAGTTCCTGATTGTTGGAAGCAATATGTTGACGAAGGGCAATTAGGCAAACATTTGCTAAAAGATCATCCTAAAGATATAGCTTTGAAAGACAAAAAGACCATTAAAGGAATGATTTCCAGCCCTTACGCTAGAAGAAACAGCTCAAATGAAACGGATTACTCATACACACTTTCCGCAATAAAATCTCCAGTTGTGTTAAATTGGCGAAATACACCAATTGCAAAAGCAGTGAAAGAAAAGAATGCGGCCGGCAAAATAGTTTGTCCCTTTCCCAATTGCGGGAAGCAATATGTTGGCATTCCACAATTTGCCAAACATATGATGAAAGATCATTATAAAGAATTGTCTGTAAGAAATCAAAATAAAATTTTTGGAATGACCTCTACCCCTCGAAAAAGAAGATTAAGAGGAATTGGAAGCTCTTCCCCTTCATTTCCACTTACACCTGTTAAAATACGATTTTCAGCTGGAAAAGCTAAATCAAAGGGTGCAACAAAAAGAAATTCTGCTGATGCTAACATGACTCCTGCACAAACCAAAACCAGATCAAAATCAATGAAAATGTCACAATCTAAAAGCCCAATAAAAAGGGACCCAATTGAAGCTAGTACGTCTCCCGCAAAAACCAGATCAAAAACAAGAAAAATGTCTAAATCAGAAGCTAAAGTAGATTCTGTTAAAAAACTTTTTTCAGGAAAATATCCAAAGTTATGAAAGTAAAATATATCAACATTTATTTTCAATTTTTTTTATAAAATGAGTTACAATTTTATCATTTTCTGATTTGGGATTTTTTACAAATATTTTAACGAATTGTTGAGGGGTCATTAAATTGTTGCCCACAGATAAACAAAATGCGCACGTGTACCATCCGCAAAACAAAGAACGGAAACTTTGAATTGAGTGAGATAAGACAATTTTGAAGGAGTTCTTCTCTATCCAGGGTCGTAAAAACTTCATCAGGCATTTATTCCATATCGGCGGTAAAAAACCGAAAGAATCAAAATAATAAAGTTGATTTTTCTTGTTAATGTACATTGCCACGAAATGAGATCCTTCTTGATTTCTTTTGGATAAGTTAGCGATCAGACAGCAAGGCAATGAAAGCAGATCAGATGGCAAGTCGTCGACCGAAAATACCCCGACGAAATTCTTACATCTGGGTCTAATGTAATTGTTTAAAAAGATATTTGATAACCCACCCTTCATATTTTAATTGGTTCCTTTCATGACTTGTTGAAATTGATCTATTTTAATACCGGAGTTAAAAATAGATAAGGCTAGAACGTATATTGGATGGGGAGTGACTTGGGAAAAAGCCAACTCTAAATCTAAATTTCCATAATTTTCTGGATGTGTGTGGTAAGAATTACATTGATCCGGTGTCAAGTCGGCCGCCAGAAAAAATCTTCCATCTATAAAAGCATCATACGTCAAGCCAATGGACTGATTGCCGTGCGAAATACCTATACTGTCGTATAAATGTCGATATAAGTCAACGGCGTCCCCTTCCCCTATGTTAGGTTGAAAAGGTTTGGGAAATACGCATTGTCCGTTCTTTTTTAAATTAAACGAGGAAAGATTAAAGTGTTGAAAATTAAAAGGATTTTTGTCGGGAGCATGCGACATAGCCTGATTGTGAACCATCACAAAAAACACTTGTTTGGGTAATGTTCCATTAGCAATATTAGCGATGTTAAAAGACGACACGCCTTGAGGAATAACGTAATGTCTTAAACGTGTAGAGCTAAAAGGCAGGTAGCACGGTTCTTTTAAAAGTTTGTTTTTGAAACTTTCTCGTATTATCAACGTGGGCAACACTTTTCTCATATGCAATTTGACATCTTTCAACACAATCTTGAAAGGTTTTGCTGCTGCAGGATCTTGAAGCAAACCAAATGTTTCAGCCGATCTAACCAATTTTATCTTGATATCCACATTTGGTGGTAAGAATCGATCAGTGTCAAACAGATCAACAGCTATACGCGAGTTGAAAAATACTTTTTTTCCGTTTAAAATTAAATTCTTTCTTTTTTTCAAAGAACTAGAAGAAACTTCATCAGTAATTTTGGTGGCAGTAGTTTCGTCTTCAGTTTCAGGATAATATCCTTCAGCAGACAGATAAGTGTCTTTTACGTCAATATTGTAACTTAAATATGATTGTAAAAACATTCTCCAGGGGTAGGTGACTGCCGAACTTAAATCAGCTACCTGAACTCCATTCAAATATACTTCTACTTGACTGAATAAACAAGCAGCAAAATGATTTACCAACGCGGTTTTACTTGCGTCCGTAACAAAGCCACCATCATCATTTGTCACTACAAAATGTCCACTGAGTCTGGTTTGACTCAGTATAAAAGAACACTCGTTGTCGCGAGGAACAAGAAATTCTACCGGTCCGGTGTTGGTGATAGAAGCCACGCTATTGTAAATAACGTGAGCCCCTTCCAATAGACCCGTTTCCACTTCTAAGGGTGCGTGAAGCGCTAAACCACTTTCTGTGCCATCGTTTTGTTCCACGGCTAATCCAGCAATTCCGCTTTTGTCGGGCAAGCCCATACCAAGATGGAAGTGATGGTCAGCAATGTTAAAATCAGTTGCAAAATTCGTCTCATCGACAGCGACAAAATTTCTTTTAATACTGATAATGTACTAAAACATTATAATAATTTTACTGTTGTTAAGAAAAAATATTCTTTTATTGTGTTTACTAAAACAAAGCAAAATCAAAATTTCCACGTAAATATTACTAAAATCCCTTCCACAGAGCATATACCAAAAGCATTAGACGAATTAAAACTTGTTATAAGTAATAAATTTATTACTGAAAAGTTTAAAATAGAAAACATGACTTGTTTGTGTCATATGTCATCAAAAATCAATTTATTAACATTTTACAACAATTTGAAATTAAATGTAGATTTTGAAATTATCCAAAAAAGATACGACTGTGAGAAATTTCCTGGAATGTTTTTAACATTAAAGAAGTGTTCTGCTTTAATATTTTCGTCTGGAAAAATAGTAATAATTGGTGCTTCCTGCGAAAAAGACGCTAAACAAGGAATAAAAATTATTTATGAATTGCTGAAAAAATATAAAACTGAATAAATTCAATATAATAAAAGATTACGTCAGTTTATTTATAAAATCAGTCAAATTTTGAACTTCATTCAATAAACAATGAAATTATGATCAAAAATTAGATTTGATTAAAATGTGCATTCATCAATATATAATAGAAGACACCAGACAAGGAGACGTAGTGTGTACTGAGTGTGGTTTAGTTATTGATAAAATATATTGTGAACCAAATTTAGAAACAAAATGGGAAAAAATAAAAAATTTAAATGAAGACTTTGAACAAAACAGCGAACATTTAAAGAAAGAAAAAAATATTTTAAAAAATTTATGTAATAAATTACATTTAAATAATGATGTTACAAAAACTATTTTTGATTTGTGGACAGAAATAGCAGCGTGGCATTATCAAAAAAATGGAAAAATTAAAATTAATCCAAAAGGCTTAATTGCTATGGCATTGTATCAAAGTTTAATAAAGGAAAAAATTCCCCGTCCAATAAGTCATTTGTGCCAGGAAATTGGTATTAGTCCAAAAACGGTATGGAGATGGATAAAATTATACAGACAAGATTCGACCAACACAATCAAGACAGAAAATTCTATAAAAGCAAAAGATATGGCAGAATATTTTTTACAGCCTCTACAGTTAAATTATCAAGAGATGACAACTATAAAAGAAAAACTAAATAAAAATGAAAATAGTTCTTTTGCTCCTAGGACTTTATTAGCAGCATGTGCTTATGCCTTTTTAAAAGAAACAAGAGCACTATATCCGAGCGTCAAAAATACGGCTCGTATTTTAGGCGTCAGTGTTATGTCTTTATACAGATGTCTTAAAAGTCTAGAGCAATAAGAAAATATATGAATTACCACAGCGGCTTACGTTGGCAACGAGGCTCGGGAATCGGATCACTTTTTTCTGGAATCTTTCGCGGTTTAATGCCGGTAGCAAGATCAGCGGTAAAAACTATTGGAAAAGTGGCTAGAAGCGCACCGATAAGATCCGCAGGTAAAGCTTTGAAAAAAGAGGCGACAAAGGCGGCGGTAGAAACTGCATTAGAGGCTTTGGAGGGTCAACCGGTCGGCAGAAAAGCTAAACAACGTTTAAAATCAGCTACTCGCGGTATTTTGCTTAACGCTGCTAGACAAGCAGATACCAACAACGAATATCGAGCTCAAAATTCGAGCAGAAAGAGGAAAACCCCGTCAATTGATAAATCTAGGAAAAAAAGACGGAGAATAACTAAACAACCCCTGTTTTAAAAAGAAATGACAACAAAAGAGATTTTTTTAAAAGAATATGCAAGACCAGGCTCACCAATAGCTTTTGCATCTCCTGCGTTGATTTATTATTATTATGGAAAAAAAATTCCCTTGACAACAATAGAAGAATGGTTAAAGGGAACTGATTCTTACACACTTCATAAACAACCAAAATTACCTAAACCTAGAAATCCAACATTTGCTTATCATAAGAGATATCAATTTCAAATTGATCTTATAGATTTAGGAAATTTGATCGAAGAAAATGATGGGAATAGATACCTTTTAACAGCTATTGATATTTTTACACGATTCGCGTTTGTAGAACCCTTAAAAAATAAAACAGCAAAAACTTTTATGGAGGGGTTTGAGTCTATTATGAGAAGAGCAAAAAAGTTTCCTCGTAGAATTTTAGCTGATAAAGGTGCAGAAATAAAGAATAAATTGTTTCAAGCCTACTGCAAAAACAATAACATTCTTCTATTACACAGCAACAATTTTGTGCACGCCCCTTTTGTGGAAAGATTTAACCGAACTTTGAAAAATCTGATGTTTAAATACATGACTCACGAAAATACAGATAGGTACATCGATGCGTTACCTTTTCTTGTTCATACTTACAACCATCGTAAACATCGAATGATTGGGATGTCACCCGCTGAAGCTGAGCTCCCTGGTCGGACTTATTTTATTAGAAGAAAACAGGAATTGCATTATTCGAAGTTTAAAAGAAAAAGACCAAAATACAAAATTGGTCAAACCGTGCGCATTAGCATAATGAAGGGAAAATTTGACAGAGGTTTTACACAACAATTTAAGGAAGAAATTTTTAAAATAAAATCAATTTTTACTCGTTTGCCTAAACCTACTTATGAATTGGAAACTTTAGAACAGGATGAAACTCTGGAAGGAAATTTTTATGAGAGTGAACTTACTCCCGTGATTGAGCCGGAATTATTTGTGATTGAAAAGGTTTTACGAACAAAAAAAGATAAAAAAACAGGTGAAAACATGGTTTTGGTGAAATGGAGAGGGTATAAAAACCCTAGTTGGACATATGAGAAAGATGTAGTTGATGTGTCACAATAACGTGGAATGGATTATAACATTTATTGCGTGTCAAACGCTGGTTCCAATACGGACGTCAAAAATACTTTAAATTCCTTTACCAATTTATTTCCGCAAAATTTAGATTTGAAAAATAGAGAATGGGAAATTGGAATAGTATCTATGGGGTTACATTATAATTACAACCAATTAACCATGACAAAAGGTCAAATCGGTGTCATAACGCTAAAAAACGAATTAACATCTATAAATTCTTCAGAAGAGGAGATAGAGACCGAGATTTTAAACCAGACAAAATCTGTTTGGGTTTTGCCTGATTTAGATGAAGAAGATCTGACAGTATATAGATTAATGCAAAATTTGATGCAATTTATTTACAAGGAAGGAATGAAAATGGTTGTTGGTGACCTCGAATCAGACGGTGAAACTAAAAGATTCTACATAATTGAAGAAGGTCCTAAAAAAGAAACCGAAAATGAGACGGAAAATGAAAATTACAATTATAATAGATACTTACTAATTCATCAACAGTTAATAAAAATTATAAAGTTAAGATGTTATAAAGACAGAGTGTTTTTTTCTGGAGAAAAATCAATTAAATATTTTGGTAACGAATATGTGTATTATCCGTTACAAAAAAATTTTAGGTTTCAAACCATAGCAAATAAAGTGACTTCCGTTTTAAAACCCGGTTTAGTTCACGTAAAATCAAATATTATTTCCGACGTTCCTAACAGTGATAATTATTCCACAATTATGTTTACAACAACTTTACCTAAGCAAATGGAGGGCCATTATTTTTACCATAATGTAAAAAAGGTCAGATATTATCAAGTGCGGCAAACCAATATTGAGACGATAAACTCTCAATTCACAGATGCTTTTGGAAATCTTTTAAGCTTAAACGAAGGTCAACCGTCTTTAATTCATTACCATTTGAGGGAGAAAGAAAAAAACATGGATCACGAATTGAGACACGTGCGAATCGATTCGAAAGTAGATGCCAAATTGGATTACGAAAATACAAATAGTAGCTTTTGGGTGCATTTAAAACATCCACTGCATTTAAATCCAAACGCGAAAATTGCCCTGATGGATATTTCTTTTCCCGACAGCATATGCAGCATTCCAGAATCAATCGCTAATGAACCAATAATTATAAAACTGGTTAAGGATGGAAACATAGAGGAAGAACACAAATTGAATATACCAAAAAATTATTTTTGTGACTCTAACGATTTAACAACGGCAATGAATGATTTATTGACAGAAGAATTAAAGAAACTAGTATATTTTGAAAACGTTAATGGATATTTAAGAATTACGGCTAAAACTGATCAAATTTTTATAATTGGATTTCCACAAAGCTTTTGTCCGATTTTAGGAATGTACGATTACCCCAATGAAGAAAAACAAAGAGTTAGTGATCAAAACAACTACCATTTTTTTGCCGTAAGAAATTACTCAGTTTATCAAGCACCACAACCAATAGACATTTACAAACTGTATCCCGGTGTTATGATTTGTTATGCCAATTTTGTTCAGCATTCTATTGTCGGAGACAAATTTTACCCAATACTTAGAATTATTCCCACAATCGGTCAGTCAAAACAAAATGACTACTGCTCTATCCATTTTGAGCATTTAGAATATATCAAATGCAATGTTGATTATTTAGACAACATGAAGATTGAATTAAGGAGATTAGACGGAGACTTAATTGAATTCGACGACGAAAAAAGTGTTATTTTAAATATTGTGATTAAAAACCCAATTTAAATTTTATTCTATTAAAACGTATCATTTAAAAACAATGAATTATTGGTAAAATTTACTAAAGAAAGTTCTAAAGTACGATTTGTTAAAGCAAGCGATTTTAGAGCGTTACAAGTTGATACCGATATCAACCATATACAAGCACAAATAGAGATAATAATAGTAAAGATCATTCCAATCACAGCACATAAATCAGTGCAAGGGTCAGAGTAAAAACGCTCGAGGCTAGGAGATTTTGGCAAATCTTGATGAAATTGATCCAATTCTTCAAAACGGTGGTTTGGTTCTGAGCGTTGATGTGTATTTGGGTTCATCTTTAGCCAAATGTTGTTGTTCATACTTCTTCTCCATCAACCGCGTGTTGTTCCAAACAAAAATCTTTGCACAACAATTTCATGCAAAAAGACGCATAAAAATGAAACACTTTTAGCTCGTTTTGGATTTCACGATACCACCACAACCTGGTGCCTGAGTCGCCAGAAGTATTAGGTTTTCCAAGAAGTTTGTCTTTGAAGCAGGTCCTGTAGTTTACCAATTCACTGTCCAATGATTCCAAAGACTCGTTGATTCTGCGAAGATGAGCAGAAATGCGACGCATACAATGCACAATGTGAGTTGGATCTGAAGTACTGTAAATACCAGCTTCGTCAGGACCAGAATCCCAGTCAGAATTATGCGGTGATCCTGTTGTTGGTTGGTTGTTGACTTGTCCACCCATTCTGCACGACTGAAACAGCATTTAACATAGACACAACTAATAAATAAAAGCGTGCTTGACAAATATTTGGACGAGTTGGTAATCACAATTTAATGGTACTTGAGCAAATCCAAATAAATAAAAATTTTGGAGTTAAACAAGTGCCAAAAAAGTATGAAGATTAGATGTTAACATTTTCGGTGTGAAGTAGTTGCTCACAATTTTGTAACTTTTATGTGGATTCAAATATTGAAATTAAAGATTTAAATCGCGCACAAAAGTTAAAAAAGCGTAAGACGTAGATCTTGATGATGAAATGTGATGAAAGTTGACTGCGATTTTAACAACGTTTCTGCTAAATAATTGCTCACAATTTAATTACTCTTGTGGCGAGTGTCATATATAATAAAACATTATGAGACCCGTACAAGAGTAAAAAAAGCATGAAATGATAAGCAGTGTTTGGATTTTAGAGTTGAGTAATAGCTCACAATTTTAATGCCAAATGTGACAGGTCAAATTTAATTAAAGAATTTAGACCTGCACACATTTGTCAAAAAAGCATGAGAAATAAAGATGGTCTTCGGAGTTATCTTGAGTGTAGTAAAAACTCACAATTTTAAAATAAATGTGAGAGATAAATTATAATTAAAAAATTTTAACCCCTCACATTTATCAAAAAACTATGAGAAAATAGATGTCTTGATAATTGAAACTGTTGAAAACGACTGTGAGTTGAATTTTTAACAGGATTGGATGAAAACTTTGATACGCGCGATCAAATTTTTGTCTTATCAAAAACAACTTTGAAAATTCTTCTTCCTAAAATATGGAGTTTGAAGAATTACATTTGAGCGGGTTTTAAGAAAAATGACGGAATTTTAAATCATTTTTTATTCTCAGAACCTTTCTTCGTGCTTTTAAATTGAGAACAATTTGACAATGAAGAAAAATAGATGTTGCAACAAGCCTGTAACCGGCTTGTTTTCGTCTGCAATCGGCCTGCAACAAGCTTGATTGAGCCTGTAATCGGCTTGCAACAGGCTTGATTGAGCCTGTAATCGGCTTGCAACAGGCTTGATTGAGCCTGTAATCGGCTTGCAACAGGCTCGATTGAGCCTGTAATCGGCTTGTTTTCGTCTGCAATCGGCTTGCAACAGGCCGATTACAGGCTCGATCGAGCCTGTTGCAAGCCGATTGCAGACGAAAACAAGCCGGTTGCAGGCCGATTACAGGCTCGATCGAGCCTGTTGCAAGCCGATTGCAGACGAAAACAAGCCGGTTGCAGGCCGATTACAGACGAAAACAGGCTCGATTGAGCCTGCAACAGACTCAATGTAGATGCCATCAAGGTGGTTTGAGAGCGCATCAAGATGGTTTTCATGCGTAAACGGATGGTTAAAAGCCCGTTTTAGACTGTTTTAAGGTGTTTTGAGAGTGTTTTGAGAAGAAATGTGCCTACATCAAGCTCGAAAGAGCCTGATGTAGGTACATTTCTCTACAACACTCGCCCCCCTGAGAATAAAACAGTTCCCCATTACTGTCCTCTGCACTACCACTCTGTTAAGACACTCGCTCACTCTTCATCGTATATTGCAGTTATGGCTAACCCCGGTGCCTAGGTCGCGAAGATCCACCTTCAGCCCAGTCGGATGCAGGATTACAGCGCCTACATCCCCATACAGCTGGGTCACCTCACCACGGCGGCTTTTGTCGACAGCGGTAACACGTTCGCCAACGTCATCTCACCCCAGACGATGACCGCCTTGGGCATCTCCCCTTCGCAACTGGAACCGGTACCCCAACTTTCGGTGGGCACCGCCGCCGCCGGTAAGACAATGAAGATCTTGGGACAAGCGCCTCGGATTGACCTCCAGATCGGGCAACACCCCGCTAAGTTCCGTATTCGACCCCTCATCCTTCAAGGGTTGATACACCCCGTAAACCTGAGCGGGCCATTCCTCGCTCGCTCGGGGATCGACCAGATCCACTCCGAGGGGGTACTTCGGGTCCGCGGGAAAGATGTTCCAATGTGCCCTCCGCGGCCAGCGAGCCGGACCTCCAGTCTTCCTCCTCCACAGCCTACTCCAGGGGTCTGTACACTCCACGTTGCTGATGCTCCGCCCCCCAGGCAACAATATGTGCCTTGTGGCCCGTTGTCGTCTGCCAAGGTGGGCTCGACACCCATCAAGGTACCCAAGCGGACCGATCCATCCTTCCCTTGCGTATCGACCCACCTCTTCCAGCCGGCTCACTGGTATTACTCCAACCAGCCACTTCTTCACTGTTGGGAGACAACCCCATCTTACAGGAGGTTCGGTCAGACGGCAGCCTGGCCGTTTTAGCTGATAACTTGGAGACCACCGACCAGGAACTTGCGCCAGAAATGCTCATTGGATCCGTCCAAGAGGTCACCTCCGCTCCGACCACTGTTGATCCCGAAACAACTCCACCGCCCGAGGCTACCACCCACGAAGCGTTCGATGCTCTACCTCAGGGCGACAAGATCAAATGGTTAGTGGCTCACTTCCGCCTGGACTCGTCACCACTTCTTCAGCGGGACTCCCAGCTCCGGAAGGAAGTGATCCGCACTCTCCTCCAGTTCACCGATGTGATCTCCATTGGGGGGTACGGAGAGACCAATCTCATCTCCCACGCCATCGTGGTAGAACCCGGAACGACTCCTATTAAGATGAAACATCGTCCCCTGAACCCCGTGATGGAGGAGTCTCTCCGCCAACAGATCGACCGATGGCTGGCCCAGAAGGTGGTGGAAGAAGCCGACTCCCCTTGGTCCTTCCCTCTCGTCCCGGTACCCAAGAAGAGCGGAAAGGAGATCCGGTGGGCTGTGGATTACCGCAAACTGAATGCCGTCACCAAGAAGGATGCCTTCCCTTTGCCGAACATTGCCGACAACCTGTCCCGGTTGTCAGGAAGTCACATCTTTTCGCCCCTTGATGGTGCTGGGGCTTTTCATGCTGTCCCCGTCAAGCGTACTGACCGCGAGAAGACCGCCTTCTCATCACCTTTCGGTCAGTATCAGTTTGTCAAGATGCCTTTCGGACTGGCCAACGCACCCGCCACCTACTCCTGTCTGGTTGCCAAAGCCCTTCGCCACCTCCCCTCGTCTGAGGTTCTTTGCTACCTGGATGACACGGCCATACATTCGGCCGATGCTTGGGGTCATCTCCGGATCCTCCGCAAGGTCTTGGCCGCGTTCCGAGCCGCTGGGCTTCAGATCTCCCCTGAAAAGGCTCAACTGTTCCAGGATCACATCAAATACCTGGGACATGAGGTCAGCGCTCAGGGGATCAGCATTCCACCGGAGTACACGTAAGTCATACAGGAG
>CBDDTI010000081.1:0-12113 GCA_965233585.1 bacterium | reverse complement strand
CTGTGAGGATACTCCTAAGGTGTCTGAGGTAAGGATCGTTTACTATCCCCACTGTAATTAAATTCTCACTTTGAGACTTATCTCAAAGCTTATCACAAGTTACCACCTGCTACCAGTAATCTGAGCTTTGATTACCTAAAAAATGCCAGAAAAGTTGTCGCTTTAAGGTGGCTCGAAATAGTTTTCATTTTCCCCAGACTAGTTTTACAAATTCTTTTGTAAATACAGTTTGGTTTATCGTATCAGTGTGAAATTTACCACAGTGATAAATGAAACGTCGTAGAATCATTTCACTATATTTTTTCCAGAAAATCTGTTACCATGGCAACCATATAATGCATTCAGTTGCACCCCCAAAATCGAAAGCTATTATGTTATTGAGAGAACAGGTCGGTGAAATCTTCTCAAACTCCTATATTACATGTTATCAGGAGAGATCTTCAAAATATGCAAGTTTAAAAAAATTCTGTAGGGCAGATGAAACAAAAAACCTACTTTTAGACTATTGCTTTTCTAACTTTTTTCCAACCTACAGAATTTTTTAAAAATTGGTATATATACGCATCCGATTGGTCTTAGTTGTCACCAAAAATTTGAAAAAAATTCACCTACCAGAAGCGGAAATATTAGCGCACGAAGTTGGAAAATATGAAAAAGTCACGGTCGACTAGATCCCACTTTACGCATGCGCGAAGTTGTTCACGCACAGTCAATCAAGTTCCCACATGTGCGAAACAACCGGGCATGTGGCGTGTGTAGATTGCGCACGCACGTGCAGCGAAAAACCCTTTCGAGCCTCCTCAAGGAGGCTCGAAAGGGTTTTTCGCTGCACGTGCGCACGCAATCTACACACGCCATGACTAAGATGCACGCGTCAGCTAAATGAATTAAATTAGAGAGAGGAGAGAAGAAAAGATAGATCTTGTAGCACGTTAAAGCAAATGCGAACGGCAAAACTCTCTCAAATTGGTGTTAGTTACTTTTCCTGTAACCTGTGAAAGGATTGAAAGGAAAAATATCTCCTTTTCACAAAGAATACGTCCGGATAGAAGCTGGTTGTTTCGTACGCGTGGGAACTTGATTGAGCGCGCGTGAACTTCGCGCATGCGTAAAGTGGGATCTAGTCGACCGTGACTTTTTCATATTTTCCAACTTCGTGCGCTAATATTTCCGCTTCTGGTAGGTGAATTTTTTTCAAATTTTTGGTGACAACTAAGATCGATCGGATCCGTATATATACCAATTTTTAAAAAAATTCTGTAGGTGGGAAAAAAGTTAGAAAAGCAATAGTCTAAAAGTAGGCTTTTTGTTTCATCTGCCCTACAGAATTTTTTTAAACTTGCATATTTTGAAGATCTCTCCTGATAACATGTAATATAGGAGTTTGAGAAGATTTCACCGACCTGTTCTCTCAATAACATAATAGCTTTCGATTTTAGGGGTGCAACTGAATGCATTATATGGTTGTCATGGTAACAGGTTTTCTGGAAAAAATATAATGAAATGATTTTATGACGTTTCATTTATTACTGTGGTAAATTTCACACTGATACGATAAACCAAACTGTATTTACAAAAGAATTTGTAAAACTAGTCTGGGGAAAATGAAAACTATTTCGAGCCACCTTAACTAACAGGTTTGGACAAATTATTTTAAAACAAGTTTTTTTATTATTGTCTTTTGCAGAACTTTCTTGCTCTTTGTGCAAGCAATTACTATGACAACTGTGTTTTCCATAGGTGAGTCGACAGAACAGTATCATGCTGTGCAAACATGATCAGGAGCAGAAAAAGTCTGGCATAGTTCTTTCAAACTGACACGCATTAATCTTCACTGTAGTGCAAATAAAATGACCAGTCTGTTCCAATTAAAATAAAGTAATTTTTGTCAGTCAATCATTTAATAATTGAAGTAATTCTCTACTCTGAACAATTTTAGTCAAAGAGCAGTTTGACATCTTAATAAATTCACCCACAGCTAATGTTCAGGCAAAATTGCGAATAAGTTTAATTATTATACATTGAACTCGCTATCTCTTTTCTGAATGGCTGAAAGGGTTCAGTGAATTTTCAAAATCATAGCCTGTGACATCATCTAGCAGCAGATTATAAAATAATCATGTCAAAGACACCCATGGTCACAGGTAATCATGTCATGTATGACCACGGTGCATGATTTCTACGGGTAATCAAGTCAAGTTCACACATTTTGTGTTGCTTGCCATCAGTAACTGTTGTGACATTTTTTTTTTTTTTTTCGTTCAATGTATAATAAAACAATTATTAGATTTGGTTTTTCTGATATCCAGAATAATCAAGGTCTCGGTAAAGGTTATCAGCCAAAGACTTCAGCTGCGGCTGATAACCCCTACCTCAACCTTGATTATTCTGGATGTCTCAAAAACCTCATCCAACAATATTGTTTATCCTTTCTTCGAACTTGTAACCAGGACTAAAAGGGTTAAGGTCTACAATCTTTTTTACAGTAAATATATTTGTTTCTCTATGGCATATTTTTTCTTTTCTTTTTCTGGTAAAATGGTTTGATTGTTATTATGTTTTGGTCATCAACAGAAACATCAAAGGTTTTATGGCACAAACTGGAGATCCTACAGGTCTGTGATTTATATTAAATACTGTAGAATAACATAACTATGACAATTTTAATTTATATCTCAGACAACAGGTTATTAGACTCCATTGTACTGTTATGAAAGACTGTACTGTTGTTGTTGTTGTTTTGTTTTCTGATAGGAACTGGAAAAGGAGGAAAAAGTATTTGGGGCAAGAAATTTGCTGATGAACTTAGTCCAGCACTTCGAGTTAGTGTTGCATCTTTTTATATTCATTCTCTGTTATATGTGAAATATTTAACATGCATGTGTTGATGGTTTTGCAAAGGCTAAAATAACAAGCAAATCAACCACTGATAAGAATAAATATTCCATAATATTTAAGTAGTAGGAGACCAGTCTGAAAGATCATTTGTAGTAGTTTCTTATTACTTCTTATTCTCATAGTGTTTTTCTTTGGGCAAGAAAAACAGTGGACAATAAATCTCTTACAAGATCAGACACCATGTTTGTTAAATGTCCACTCCATACATTTGTAACCATCATTCATAATTTTTACTTGCATGTACCCTGGGTGTTGTCCAACATTCAGTCAGACTTGTAAAAATATACAACACAACTCAACACTGAAACATTTTTAAAATATGATTATACTTATGGAAAATTCAAAGTTACACATTTGCATGTTGTAATTCTTTTTCTATATCACCTTTGCCAGCATAATGCAAGAGGGACAGTATCAATGGCAAACAGTGGACAAGACACAAATGGATCACAGTTCTTCATCTGTTATGGTAAACAGCCTCACCTTGACATGAAGTACACAGTATTTGGAAAGTAAGTTATCACCTGTAACTAGGAGTGAAATAAATTATTATTTATTGTTTTTTTTTTTTGACTCGTTATGAAAGTGTAGCTATCATTTGTCATTGCACAATATTACAGACATACATTCAGGCTCTAGAGACCAGACAGCAGCCAAAATAGTAAAGATAGTAAGAGCTTGTAATACCCACCATGAGAACAAGTCTCTGTTGAGCCCCACTGACATCCTGGTTCCCATATCATCAAGTGATTACGATTATTTCTTCTTCTCACTTAACTAATGGGACACTAGTCCACTGCAGGCTTACCCGCAGCATTAAATTTACCAAACAGTACATATTTACACATCTAGTTGGAGCAGAAAAAGTTCTTCTCTGAGAACAATATAAACCAGTGCTCAAACCAAAGCACTGATCTGGTGCTGACCATTAGGCCAGTTCACCTCTACTCTGATCACTTGCTGGAGATAAACTGTGACACTCCGATGTTCAACGTTTCCCAAACAGCTGTGTATTGTCTACTGGGTTGTTTTCCTTTTTTATTAGGCTGTAGTGGAGGCATATTTTGGGCACGGGAGTGTATATTTTGGCATTAGGCCACTATCCTCTACCAGTCAAGCATCCAAAAAAATTACAATCTAAGATGCCAGCATCAAAAACCTGGTTTATCAAGCATTCTCTTCCAAAATACAGTAATGCCTGCACTACAGGCTAGCATTTTAGCTCCTATTGCTGTGAAGGAAAGATTACATGAGACAAGCCTCCCATGCACACATTCTCTTACTAGTATCTATGTTGACAGACGCCTTTCATTACAAAGTCAACTTGTTTGCAATTGGTAATTTGCTGTCACTTTTTTGCCTTTTCAGGGTGATTGATGGCTTAGAAACATTAGACGATTTAGAAAAACTGCCAGTGAATGAGAAAACATTTAGACCACTTACTGAAGTGCGAATCAAGAGCGTGACTATCCATGCAAACCCTATAGCAGATCAAAGTAGTTGACTTTAAGCAGAATTTTAGGGTTTACCTGAGTACAACTCATAAGCACTTCTGTGTAAGGAGATTAGCAACATTCTCAAAACCAGTCTCTGCTTCATGCTTGAAAATGCAAGAATCTGAACAGTCAACAGTGTTTGAGGTCCAAATAATTTATTTTGAAGTCACTCCTTTATCATATAAAACTAATGGAAACAGTATATACAATGGTTGTTACATGTACATCCTGAAAAATGTTCAACTTTTCAGCCAGTCTGATGAATCCCTTACTTCGATAATGCCACAAGCTTGACCCTTTGATAATTTGTGGAGTTTAAAAGACACTAAAATGTTGCTGCAGGTCTGTCTCGCATTCATTTCAATGGTTCTGTCCAGGTACAGTGGCAGAGTTTAAAAAACAAAACAGATGTACACTGTTCATGAAAATGAGATCCAGCATTTTCTCTTGTGGATGACACTCTTTATTATTTTGATGTAATAAAGAAGAATTTATCTGTCATATTGTGTATGTCTTAATCTTTTGTTGATCATAAGGCATTCCTTGGCAAAACCAATGAAGCATAAAGAATTCCAGCCATGATTCCTGTACACATCACTCTTTCCACACAAACCTTTGTCAATTGCTTACAATCCTGAAGTACACTCAATACATTTTGTTTTTACTTTCTTGAGTACTTCACAAATCTTTCTGGGAGCTGATTAAGTGAACATTACTTTGCAGTCAGGGTTTCACAGTGGGTTAGAAGCTCCTCACAATACCTAGAGTTGAAACAAAAAGGGATTAACTTTAATCTATGAAAACAACATCAACAACAAGACAGAATTGTACAGTCATTAATTTTTTAAAATACCTGGTCACTCTGTGTTTGTGTCTAACAATGTCAAGTTGTTCTTTAAGAAGCAGAGGTTGTATATGTGCAGCTTCTTTTAACACATTTAGCACAGCTTCCTGTGGAGTAAATTATGTGTACATGGAACAAAAGTTCTGGTAAGAATGCTAACTTTGGCCTCTTTAGTGCCCATGTGAACTGAAGTAGGTCAACACTTTAAGAGATTTAGTAAAAGTCCTGGCATACCAAGGACAACTTTTATTGCCACTTGAGGGGGGGGGGGGGGGGGGGAGAGAAGGCAGTGGGCTTGGAATTGATTATTGAAATTTATGTCACCTTTACCAGACTGCAACAAAAAAAAAACATGCAAAACCAAAATCTTGTGCTAAATTTATGATTTCCCACAACTCTGTGATAAATGTGAATGTCTCTGCAAACTAGCACTCAAAATTGGCTTAAACTGCCCGTTAGCACCAGTGAGAATATAATGGACCCTCATTAAAATCCTACCTGTATGGAAGCCGATGGGTCATCAAGGTGAACAAGAAGACCCTTGAACATGGCTTGCAGATGTAACTTGTACAAATCACTGTCATACCCTGATGGGAAGGCTCTGAGGGAAAAACAAAAAATGCTATAGCTTACTATGGCGCTTAAAGAAACTTCTATCATGAAAAACAAACAAAAACAGTGGGTAGGATGGCCACAAACATGAGCTCCAACTTGAAGTGATTTGAAGCCAGAAATACCTTTGACTCAATTAGTAATCAGGCTTGTGTGGCCATCTTGATGAGAATCATAAAAAGGACCTTGTCATCGGTAACTGAGTAGTTTGTTAGCTTGACCAAAAGTTATCAAAACATTAATCATTGACAAATGTCCTTTTTCAGGACTAAGTTACCCTTTTTTTAAATATAGTTAAATGAAATTTAACATAGTTAACGACTAGGAGCTTATCTTGTTTGCAGGTGGTGTTAGTGCTTTTGCCATCTGCTAGCGTTTAATGCATTATGTAGCATTTGTTATATAGTCTGTGCATGTACAGAGTTGTGGCCAGGAGGTAGTCTGGTCAGTGGCGTTCTTTGTAAGGGTTGGCCAATGTTCTGGCTGTGTATCGGCGTTTGTTTAGCGTTGGTGTAGTCCATAGCGTTTGCAGCAGTCATATGGCAGTGGGAGTCCCGGGGCCGACTTTGTCCTGCGGTATTCTGGGTTAGTTCATGCGTTGTCATCCCATGTGCTCGCAGCGTGTTCATTACTCTGTTAGTGTGGCGTTTGCGGGTTTTAGTAGTTGTGGTAGTTTAGCGGTTCTCGGTGTTCCCTCCCTATCCCCCCCCCCTAAAAAAAAAATAATAATTTTCTTTCCACTGAGCCATCTGGCTCGAGTGTGACAGGTGCCTGAGGGGGGCTTGGCACGGGGGGCTCGTGGCTTGGTTGTGGGTTGGGCAGGCCAGTCGGGTGTTCTAGTGCCTTGGGGTCGTGATTGCGGTTGCAGCCCCCGGGTTTCTTGGGCACCTACCCTCCAATAGCGACTTGGGCGTTAATCATTATCATCATCATCATAATTCAAACATATTTATACAGGATTACCATTTGACAAATTGAGCCATTTCCAAGCTAAATGCTAGTTCTCTAATCCTAAATTCTTGATACTGAATGACATTCATAGGGCATGAGAGACATGAAAACAATATCTCAACACATAATATGTGATTCACATTTTCACCACTTGTATGTGCAAATTAAAGGACAACTTTTAATTTGTTTATACACACTCATTAACTTGCAATAATATGCAAACTTCATTTAAAATGATGCCCAGCACTCACTTGAAATAAGCAAGAAATGTTCTAGTGACAACAATCCGTATCTCATCACTACTATCATCCATTCTCTTCAGCAACTCTGGGTAAATTTGATGAAGCATATCCACTGAAAATGCAACACAATATATTAATTTTTTTTATTAAAGAAAATGACGAATGAATACAACTTTGCTGTAAATTCACGATCAGCTTCATCAGCCTTCTTATTATCCCAACCCAAAGGAAAGCATTACATGTAAAACTATCTTTGCAGGACAGCAGTAATCTCTGCAGAGCTTTACATGATACAAGTCTTGTGGTTTGGTTGTGGTCTTCAAGGCAAGTTGTAAGCTGCAACAGAAGAAAGGAAGTGCTTTAACAAGATATTGAGACATATGTGTTGTTTACTTTTATTAATAATCAAGGATTATCACGCCACTAATCCCAATGGCTGTTAAGTGACATAATAATCATTGAACAAAGCTGGAATAGTATTGTTATCATTATCAGCTATTCTGAATTACAGTCATGGGACTGTGTACTAGAGGCAGAGCCATTTGTGACAGCTACATGTAGTAATTGAGTGAGATGGTCATAGGCCATGTTTAACAGTGTTCTACAGGAGGATCTTGATTATTTTTATGTGTACCAGTACATGTAACTGCATTAAGAGTTATTTATTTAATATTTGTTTACTGCACATACCTGAGTTAGAAGATCTTTCATTACCAATCCAGCGTCTCTAGAAGACAGCAAGTTTGACTGCAGTAATGCCCAAAGACAGGAGATAGCTGCAGAACGGACAGCAGCAGCAGTCCTAAAAACAACCATGAATTCAAACTGTTATTATTCCCTATTGCCTCAACAGTAAATCCCATTTCTTTAACCTCAGTGAGTTCCATTTAAGAGCAATCAGAATTAAAGTGAAATGTTGACCATGAGGATGTTCATTATGATCAGGGTGAGGACAATGGTGACAATGAGGTCGATGATAAAGATACTTTTCAGGTAAAACTGTTCTTACCAAAACTACATGTATTACAAGGCAAACGTTAGTCAGACATAAACATCACGACCAAGGCAGTGTACCTACCTTCCTGCTTGCCAAACACAGTTAGGGATGATGAGTTTCTGCACTACATGCACTGAATATGAGCTGAATGCTTTCTCCAAGTCCACTGACTGGGGAGCACTCATAAGAAGACGAGAGAGCAATGAAAACATCCTACAATTGGAAGGACGCAAGCATTAATAGGGAGCTTAAGCAATGACTACCAAAGCTAAACATGTAATGCCAGCAATCAATTCCAAAAACCAAATGCAAAAAATTTGCCGTCAAAGTCTACCGCTACTTTCTTCAAAATACAAATATTTCATGCTGTCCATTTGCAGAGAACGGCTGGAAAATCTACAAAGATTTATAACGCACATCCACAACCATTGTTATGCCTGTTAAACCTTTTGTTTCGTGGCATTTTCATTGCCATCGCCGTTGTGGTGTGCTTAAGCTTCCTAATATTTGTTGGATGTATTCACCAATGAGCAAGGCAGCAATATTTTTCATTACAAACCAAACAAATGAAAGCTCTATTGTCAACCCATGAGGTTGATGAAATGCATAATGGTTGCACAAAAAAGGGATATTAAAAAAAGACAATTTCCAGTCTGTGGTCTTCAGGAGTTTATGAAATATAGCAAAATTTTGTCTGTGATTACATGTGTACATGTACATCTCTAACTGATATGCAAGTACAACAACTACAGTGCTCGAGTCATCTCTTACCTAAGTCTTAGTTCAGGATCTTTTTTCTGACTGTCTAAATTCTCTGTGAAGATATCCATGGCATCCCCAAGTTGCTGACCAACAACTGGTCCAGATTCTGTTAACAAAACATCAAACAGTCGACACTCTGGAGAGTGGTGGGTCCAAGAGGTGTAGTTCACCTAAAACAAAAGTTTTTAAAATGCAGAGTATAGCCACATACCGGTAATTATGTGATTTTATTACAATATTATTACTCTTTATTACAACACAGAAATGAAAGGTGTTGTAGCACAATAATATGCATTTGAAGCTTCCGTTGATTACAACAAAGGTTGAATCAAACGAATGTAATGTATACATAGTGTTCTGTGGCTTCCCTTTGTTAGTACTAAAAAGGAACTCAAGTTATACTAGACTGATACTTTTTTTCTACAGGTTGAGAGGACTAGATATTTCATTTTTGCTAACTTACTTTCAGCTTTTTTAGGAATTCTTGGATGTGATTTTCATACAGCCTGTTTATATTATCGAAGCTTTGTGTTGTGGCCAGTTTGGTTAACACAGTATTCACCTGTTACAATAAAATACCGCAAAAGAAACAACTTGTGAAAAATTGCAACCAAAGCAACATTAGGACTAACATTCTCTGATATCTGCTTAATCATCCTTGTCTTTTTCGCCTCTGGAAGATCAACTATTTTAAATTAACATGCATTATTATATGGCTAGCTCCGCAAGCGGGCAAGATGAACCAAATCGTGCGCTGTGATTGGCTACCCAAGCGGCCAAGATGGAGCCATCTTGCCCGCTCGGGACTACCCACTGTATCCCGCAAGCAAAATTTCACCAAAAGCCATATAATAAATCCTTTATTGACCAAGTTTGTTTGGTCAAGATGGCTGAATATTAGCCTCGTTCTTTTTTTGCGAGTTTATTGCGAGTTTTTTTGCGAGTTTATTACACGCAAAAAAAGAACTTGGCCAATATCCAACCATCTTGACCTCACACTTGGTCAATAACCCATACTTATTGAAAACTAAAGTATCAAAATCGTCTTCAGTGATTAAAGTAAAATGTGAATTCTCTGACAGTACCTGTTGATCAAGGTTCCCCTGTGGTTGTAGAGCCATCACGTGTATCACCACATAGAACAAAGTGAAGCTGTGTACACTGCTCTCTTCACCAGCCTTGTCTAGAATTGCCAAGACAGTTGCCAAGAGATAGCGCTGGCATGGCGAATGCTCCGTGCAGCAGATGTCTGGTAGGGCAATTGTGTCACAGACAGCCTGTAGCAGAGATAAATGTACAGCAAGAGTTCAAAGATGTTATGTGTCATTCTTTTCACATGGTTCAACTTCAAGAAGTTGAACATGTTTTTCTATTACATACATGTCAAAGTTACAGTTTGTAGTGTTTCCAGATAACAAAGTAACATATGATAATAAGACAGTTCATAAGACCTGCTGATCACACATTTTTCTGTGTGTCATAGGTCTACAATGTGTCCAGAGAGCCTTAACAGCCTAATCCTTGAACAAGACAGGTTGTCAGGACTCATTCTGGCAACAATCGAACACACTTGTACCTTGAGATGAGGTTTGAGCAGCTGTGGATTGCACCCTCTTAATAAGGCAGCTATTATCATCAAACAGCTGCTGCAGGCAGTTGCTGAGCTGCCTACCATTGACTTGAGGTGAGGAAGAGCTATCTTGCAGAATAATGCAGGATCAACAAAACAACCAGCTAGTTCAGCACTTGATACAACCTTCAAAATAAACAACAAAGGATATGGTACTTAGCAGAGATGTTGGGGTAGCACAGTTCAACGGGGATTTGAAATTCTTTTGAAATTCAATTCAAACAAAAGCTAGTTATTTGATACAGCAGGTGGGTTCAAAAAGTACACAGCACATTCTAGACATAGCCACTGCAATTTATTGCAAATTGCCTCTGCCAGCTTTTTAGAGGACAGCATCATTATCATTATTATCAGCATGTTCATTTATTCACTCATTTTATCCAAAACTCAATAAATATCTTCCGTAATTATCAGTAGCAGAGCTACACATCCCAGGATTTCTATTCTGCAAGGGAGAGTGGATAAATGGGTTTATAGTATATTGATAGGCTTTGATCATGGGCTATTTAAACTTGTAATTGAAACATTTCACAACCAGGGAGCAACATACTATGTTGTCATGTAGCTTGGATTCTTAATTTTTAGATTGTTAGCTAAATTTTTGGGAGGCGTGGTGGCCTCATGGTTAGTGTGCTCGACTCCGGAGTGAGTGATCCGGGTTCGAGTCCTAGCTGGGGACATTGTGTTGTGTTCTTGGGCAAGACACTACTCTCACAGTGCCTCTCTCCACCCAGGTGTATAAAATTGGTACCGGCAAATTGTTGGGGAAACCTGACAAATTGCGAGGAAGTGACCTGCGATGGACTGGCATCCCATCCAGGGGAAGTAGAATACTTCTAGCCGCTTCATGCTACAGAAACCGGAATAAGCACCGGCAGCTATGAGCCAGTCTTGGCTCCAAGGCTTCACTTTTTTTTTAGCTAAATTTTATCTTTCCTTTTGTTTTGTAATTTATCTGTTTATTTGTGGGCTTCCTGCAAAGTAGCTTTTAGCTAAGTGGAGTGCCAACCAAAATAAAGTTCTGTCTGTCTTTGAATATCTTTCAATAACATGTCACTCTGCACATGGCACAGCAAGGATTTTCAGTTTAACCCAATATAAGTTTATTACCTGTTTTACAACTTGTTCATTTTCATCTTGGCTGGACTTGTACAGCCCTTGTAGTAATATTTCCATGTGCTGTGTTGTGTTATCCTCAGCATAAAGCAGTAAATAATAAACTAATGATGAAGCCTGCCAAAGGACAGAAAAAAACACAATACAAAATGATACTAAAAAACGATGAAAGTAATTTGTCCCATAGTAGCAATTGAGTGATAACGGTTATTAATGCAAGTGCGGCCGTAACACTACTTGAACAGAGACCTGAAAAAATTTTCAGGCTCTGAGCGGGATTCGAACCCACGACCTCTGCGATGCCGGTGCAGTGCTCTCCCAACTGAGCTATCAAAGCCACATGAGAGCGGTCGTATGTGAGTTAGCCCTTTATAGGGGGACGTTTAGACTTGGCCCAAGTACAGTAAAGATGAAAGTAATTTGTCCCATAGTAGCAATTGAGTGATAACGGTTATTAATGCAAGTGCGGCCGTAACACTACTTGAACAGAGACCTGAAAAAATTTTCAGGCTCTGAGCGGGATTCGAACCCACGACCTCTGCGATGCCGGTGCAGTGCTCTCCCA
>CBDDTI010000080.1:0-4512 GCA_965233585.1 bacterium | reverse complement strand
TTGATCGCTCTTGAAACAGACGTAAACTTGCCCGACTTGGCAGTCCGAGAAGATGGTTGAGAAGTTGAATCGCTCATCTTGCCTTGTGAAGTTTTGCTGGTTTGGAATCATAGCACAAGCAGGCAGGGTTGAGTTTACTGCAGCAAAGTCGGAGGGCATTAAATCCATCATTCTGGTGAGCTGTCTGGTACATTCTTCCAAGTTTAAAGGGTCATTTTTTGATCATTTGACAGTCAAACACGGCAGCCGATCGGCCGTGTAAAATTTGATTTCAAAACATTCGCAGTCTGTAGCAGAGTTCGCGTTTAATTTTATTGTACAGTTTTTTAAAAAAAAACAGTATGTGGTTGTGAGAATTTTATTGTAGTAATTAAATGCAAAAATTACCTTAAAAACGTTTACTGCGTATTTTGTTGCATATTTTGTTGTCTTCGCTTGAGCCCCTTCTAGGAGGTCGTCTAGATTACTAACACAAGCGCTGTTGTTCTTCTTTCTTTTGCTTTCTTTCCTCGGCTCAGAGGGGAAGAGATGGTCAATCTCCAAATCAAAACTTGGAAAAGTGTTCTTCATTTGAATTCCATAATATTTGTACTTGAGAGTTAGACTAACGGCTTTGAAATGTGCCGGGGAAACAGAAAGCGTGACGTTACAACCATGGTTACATACTCTCATGCAACCACGCCTCTGGGCCAATCAGAGCGTGCGTACTATGTTAGTTATTTTATAACACAAAATAACACACACGCATTACGTTGTTACTAACACTACTTTCCGTGCTATTGGTGCTACATGTATTCATCAGTTTCCACTGCAACACAACGACATTTGGGAAACCACGAACTGCAAGCTCTTTTCCAGGAGACAAAAAAGCTCTTGTCCAAAGAAGACTTAATTTTTGGCTAATAAGTGATATGTGCCAAGATGAGGTAGAGGAAAAGAATAACAAACGGCTATTATAACAGACCATGGGGCACTAACAATATGGAGGATATACCTTAAGAAAGTTATAGCCGCAGTCTACTTTGGGTATTTTACTCCATGTTAAAGGGAACCACTACTCATACCAAAGAATCACTTTAAAAGCGCAAGATATAATATTTGCAATAACGTTAGTTTGAACTTTTTTCCAGAGGAGTGTCTATAGCGGAGAAAAACGAATTTCAGAATCGCGTATTTTTGTTTTCAAATTTCCTGGACGCCGCCATCTTGAATAATTGTGACGTGTCTTGGTTGCCCTTTTGTTATTAGACAAAAGCTCTTTGTGTCAGAACAATAGAGCAACCAAGACACGTCACAATTATTCAAGATGGCGGCGCCCAGGAAATTTGAAAACAAAAATACGCGATTCTGAAATTCGTTTTTCTCCGCTATAGAAACTCCTCTGGAAAAAAGTTAAAACTAACGTTATTGCAAATATTATGTCCTGCGATTTAAAGTGATTCTTTGGTAGGAGTGGAGGTTCCCTTTAAAAGAGTTTGCCAGTAACTTTTAATGCATACAAAACATGAAACTAGAACTCTTCCTTGTAAGTTGGGCAAAAGCTTACATCGTATAGATGTCACTGTAATAGGAAAATTATTCAAAGATACTCATGATAACTGCATGTTTCAACTGACCCAACAGGATCTGTGGAAGAAGTTTTAATTGTATTCTAAACTGAATAAACAACGGCCACGTCCAGTAAATAAATATGCCATTCTAGAGTTGTGTGCTTAGTTACCTGGCCTCTGACTGCAAACGAGGCTGATGGTGGCCTTGCTTTGATACAGACCTCTCTGTTGTTCTCATGTAAATGAAAACTAGTTAGCATTAGAATAACTTGATTTACACAACAAAAACAGTGACGTCTATCAAAACAAGGTCACTTCCTGCCTCGCTGACGTTCAAAGGCCAGTTCACTGAAAAGAGAACTGTAAAATGGTCTATTGTCGAAATATTTATTCATTGTTCGCAGTTGTCGTTTGTCAGACTTAGTTCGGCAATGTGCGCAAGATATCGGCATCATACATCTGTTGTTAACAAAGAGTTTGTACACTTTTCACAGGTGTCAGTGAGCTAACCAGTCTAAGCATAGAGACTTCTGAAGCGGAACAAAGAGCATTAAAAAAATTGTCTTTATGCAAGTATGTTCAATTTATCAAGCAAGCTATACAGGCTGAACCAAATGACAGCCACAATCGGTAAGTGGACTCTCGGTTTGTTTCTCCCGTCGTCCGCTTGCGATTGCCAGTTTTGAATGCTAATATTAAATGAGGTTGGAACAATACTTCTTGGGTAACCATTATGGGCATCAGTTATCTGTTGTAAATCAATAGTTCACGTTAATGACCGATTTTAGTTAACCACTCTTCTGAAGCGGAACAATAAGCCATCTAATGGCCATCTACTTGTAACATGTACAATGCAACATATCAAGCAAGCAATACAAAACCCCAACAAAGCATTTTTAGAAAAAGGTGTCATCTGAAGGGGAACATTTGGTGGTCGTACTTTTGACAGACGTCGCAATTGCTTGATCCTCTTTAATGGCACTTTGTCATGAATGAAATACAACAAAGTGAGGCCGAATTGAAAGCTTGAAATGATCATGAACGAAGTAAAGCCATAGACAACTAGAGATTTTATAAAATACCTCCCTTGTAAACAAAACAAATCTAATGAACGGTTTTCCCTTGTGCAGTGCAACGATGGCTTGCACGTGTTAGAAGTAAAGAGTACAAGAAATAGAAACAAAGTATGGGAAGATTATCTTTTTTTACTTTTAAGAATTAAGCAAATGCTGTTGAGTCTCAAGCTGGCTGAAAACAGAAGACAACTGTAGTTAGAGAATAAATGATTTCCCCACATTAGCATAGACAGGTGCATTACGTAGTAATGTTTTTGAATGTTGTTCCGTTCACTTGTCAACTTGATGCTGTTATTGACGTAGCAAACCGGACCAGAACTTTGGTCAACTCAGGAAGACACCACTACAAATTCCGTGTTAGGTTTAGCCGGGTGCAACAATTTAAAGTCAGTAGTAGTCAGCCAAGAAGGAATGAACAAAGACCATCAAGCCAATTAAAAATCCTTTCAGTTCTTAGACAACAATTCTCACGTACTATATAGCTTCTCTCAATACGACACTAGGTTTGGTCCTGGATAAGAACTGAACTTAGCGAGATTTGGAACCGCTTTGACGTCCCTAAATTGTACACGCGCCTTAACATAAGAAAGGGTGACTGTGCACTTAAGAAAAACTATGCAAGAACAAACACTTTTAAATATAGCTATTTCAACAGGATTGTAGACATATTGAATTCTCTGCCACACTCAGTTCGTCGGGCACCTAGTGTTGAAATTTTTAAGAGGGGTGTTAGGGATATCCTGATCAGAAGTCTGTGATTTGTCACTCATCTTCATCTTCAGTCGATATTCAAACAAATTTAAATACAATACGTCCATTAAATTTCTTTGCCATATTTTTTATTTCCTTTCTATACCTTTTTATTCTGCGTCTATATTTTTTATATATCTTCCCATTAATTTATGTATACGTATTTAGCTCATCTTTGTCTATTTTGCTCTCTTTATTTAATATGCGTTCTATATCTTTTGTTTTCTTTTCTTTTTCTTTTCTTTTTTTATATCTTTTCATCTTTTTTTAAGGCCACTTACAGTTTTGTAAAAGTTATTTGCAAGTGAACAACAAGTCTTCTAATATAGCGTGCCGGGCTGAACTTGGCCGATATCCTCCTTATCTTTGATATAAATAAAAGAATTCTTAAGTACATTAGCTATCTTCAAACTGAAGTAAGGAAGAAAGCTCTTGAGTCATACAATCATTAGTGATGTCCATTGATCTTCATAGTAATGGTAAAACTAGTTTTTATGCCAATCTTATAAAGATGCTTAAATTTTAATACAAAGATCCTGCATTTTGTAGATCACATGCAGAAGAAATATACCACCCACTGGAAACATTCCCTTTGCAATTCACAAAAGCTTGGTAGAAAAACACTTGTGAAACTTAGAATAAGTAATCATAAACTTAACATTGAAACAGGCAGGTATGACAAGATTTCGAGGTGTGATAGAATTTGTCCTGTTTGTAGCCTCGATATTGAAGATGAGATTCACTTTCTGTTTGATTTCCCAAAATATTCATCAATTAGAGACGACTTTTTTAATAAAATAGATAATAGAATCCCTAATTACAAGCACATACCAATTTCAACTTAAATTATCCAACTAATGAACTCTACTGATTATTATCTTAACAAGCAGTTAATACAATATTTAACATCCTGTTTTGAAATGCGAGACAATTTGTTATCGAAAGCTTGATATTGTCATTTGATTTACTTTTTGTTATTGTTATTGTTAAAATGCTTTTGTAATGCTGTAAGTCTCTTTTATGGCCATGCAAATAAAGCTCATTGTTGTTGTTGTTGTTGTTGGTTTCGAGTTGGAATATTTGTTTTCTTCAGCACGTGATCACATGACCGCGAAGCACTTGCCATTCCGCCATTT
>CBDDTI010000079.1:0-29882 GCA_965233585.1 bacterium | reverse complement strand
TTTTCCTACCAGTGACGATATAAACGTGCATAGACCAGTGGGGTATAGCTTGCTTTTTGTGGATTCGAATGATGAGGTATTTTTTCAAGAAGAATATGTAGGAGAGGATGCAGCCAAACATTTTTTGGATCGAATGCATTTCTATGAAAAAGTTGTTGACGAAAGAAAACAAAAATTCAGACATATTGTTAAAAATCAATCTAGTCCGCAAGAATGGCAAATGTATCAAAAAGCAAAAGTTTGTCATATTTGTGGTGGTCAATTCAAAAAGTACTCTAGAAATTACAGAAAAGTTCTAGATCATGATCACGTGACAGGGAAAATAATGGGCGCAGCTCATTCACTGTGTAACTTGACGAGATCCGGCCCCTTTCACACACCAATTTTTTTCCACAACGCTCAAGGGTAAGAAGTCTTAATTGGGTTTATTTATTAAACTAACACAAATTATGTACGCGTTTCAGATACGATTTGCATTTAATCGTGGAAGAGTTAAATGTTTCCAAATTTAAGCAAAATGTAAAAGTCTTAGCAAAAAACAGTGAAAAGTTTCGCACTCTTACATTGGGCAAATTTAAAATTCAAGATTCGTTAGAGCACATTTCTGGCAGTCTAGATGCACTTGTTCAAGATTTGAATCAGACCTCAAATTTTACCTTTCCCATTTTACAACAAATGGAAAGATATAAAAAAATTCCTGTTCGTCAAAAATCAAAAGCTTTAAAACTTTTAAAAAGAAAAGGCGTTTTTTGTTACGAACATTTCCAATCTTTACAAGAGATGAAGAAAAGTCGAAACCTTCCGTCCAAAGACTCTTTTTATTCTGAATTAAACGAAGAACACATTACGGAAGCGGATTATTCCCATGCTCAAGAAGTCTTTAAATCGTTCAAATGCAAGAATGTGGTGGATTACATGATGCTCTATTGTTCTTTAGACGTTGTTTTGCTGTGTGAAGCATTTCTTCAGTACAGGAAAATGGTTATGGAACATTTTCAATTGGATCCTGTTTATTATCTAGGTAAACTTTAATCTTTACTGTTGGATGTATCGTAATACTAAATTTATTCTACCTAAATTAGGAATTCCTGGCTTGAGTTTTGATGTCATGCTTATGTTCTTTCAAAATTCAGAACAAGCTAAATCAGATAATAAGCTCACATCCGAATCTGAAACCTCCAAACCCCTCGGATCATTAGATGTCTATTCCGATCCTGAAATGGAGCGTTTTTTTACAAAGGGTATCAGAGGTGGGCAAAGTTTTATCGCTCAGCGTTATGCCAAAGGGAATAGCAATCCTAGAAAAAGCGGCGATCACTTGTTATACATTGATGGTAATTTTATACTGTATTATCTGATGAAATCATTTTTGTTATGATCCGTACAATTTTTCAGCCAACAACTTATACGGGAGTATGGAAACTTTAAAATTACCAGTTTCTGATTTCCAATGGGTTTCAAAAACAGAATTTAAAAAATGGACTGCCGAAGATATTATCAACATTCCTTCGCAAGACGATACTGGATATGCGTTCGAAGTTGATTTGCATTATCCTTCTCATCTTCACCAGGTAAATCCGATCTTTGTTGTGATACGTTATTTATTGTTTTGACAAGTTACATGATATCATTTTCAGGCACACGATCAATTTCCGCTGGCTCCGTATACAGACACGGTTTCTTTTAAACATCTATCTCCTTACAATCGCCGTTTACTGAAACATCACTGTCCTCGAGATTATAGGAACAAAAGATACCGGAGCAAGAAATTGTTGAGCACTTTTTATGACCGAAAAAAGTACGTGGTGCATCTGGAAAACCTGCAGTACTACTTGAAAAAGGGCATGAAGTTGCTGAAGATAAGAAGAGTCATGAAGTTTCGACAAAAAGCTTTTTTGAAGGAGTTCATCGAAAAGGTCACAAAGCTGCGATCAAATGCTCGCAATGACTTTGAACTCCGGCTTTTTAAACTTTTTGCCAACTCTACTTTTGGAAAATTTATTGGTAAGTTTTGAGATAAGATAATTTAATGATGTTGAGATTGTAAAAGACGCAAAAGCGTAATTTGACGCAGTCCATTTTTCTGTAAAAAATGAATTTGTTAAATACTCAAACGAATTTGGGGTCATTTTTTGTATTTTTCTTTAATTTTGAGGCACAAGTGCGTGGTGGTACCGGCGACAGTTGCGGCAGTACGTCCTGCCGGCACCAACCACACACTTAGCCTCATCAAAATCGTCATCTTCAGAAACATCGGCTTCGTTGGCGGGGCTGACGTCGGCGGGGATGACGTCGGCGGGGCTGACGTCGGTGGGGATGACGTTGGCGGGGATGACGTCGGTGGGGATGACGTCCGGACGACCGGCAACAAAGTCGGCGACGGAGGCGGCGGCCGTCCTGATCATCATGATCAAGCCTCTGGCAAGCCGTCTAAAACGGCCACCGCCCCACATCAGTGGTGGACGCGGCGGTGTCTCGCTCAATGGCGGGTCCGGCAGCAGCTTGAACTTCTCCTCCTCCTCCTCTTCCGTCCATTTCGCCCTCAACACCTCGTATTTCCCCCTCCTCATCCTTCCTAACTTTACCTTGTCCATTTTCCTTTTCCTTCTCCTTCTCCTCTTCCTTCTCTAAATTTGTTTTGAATTTTCCCGCATGGTTTTGTCAATTTTAGAAAATGAATCTCCAAACCTTCACATATTAATTAGCAAATTATCTCATAAATATTCATAATATTAAATCAATATTAAATTAAAAATTCGCAAAATGAATTAATCAAGTACGCAAACTTTTGAAAAATCAATTTTTATAAAATGATGTGTTTATTTTGTAATCAAAAAGAAAAAGAAAAATGATCAAATTTAAATTTTAATTTTTTTTTGTAACTTTTCGAGCTGTAGACGGAGACCACACTGATGGAAATGCCGTTACTTGACGCACTTCTGGTGTTGGTGAAGGTTCCACGTGAGTATAGGGTTGTGGTTTAGATTTTTGTGTTGATTGTGAAGACAAATCAAATGACACGCGATGAGAGGTCTGCTTTCGTGACTCTGACTCCGACCTTTGTGGGACGGATTTGTACGGGGTTCGTGATGGCCAAGCAGGTGCTACGGGTCGCTCGGAAGATGCCCATGATTCTCCACCCAAAGCCGCAGAAGATGACCATGCTCCTCCAGTTTTAGTAGATGACCATGCCCCCTCAGTTTTAGCAGATGACCATGCTCCTCCGCCCACAGCCCCAGAAGATGTCCATGCTCCTCCAGTTTTAGTAGATGACCATGCTCCCCCGCCCCCAGCCCCGGTAGTAGATGCGCTCTTCCACGACTCCGACCCTGATTTTTGTGGGACGGACTTGTACGGGGTCCGTGATGGCCAAGCAGGTGCCACGGGACGTTCGGAAGATGCCCATGATCCCCCACCCAAGGCCGCAGAAGATGACCATGCTCCCGCAGTTTTAGTGGATGACCATGCCCCCTCATTTTTAGCAGATGACCATGCTCCTCCGCCCACAGCCCCAGAAGATGACCATGCTCCTCCAGTTTTAGTGGATGACCATGCTCCCCCACTCCCGGCTCCGACAGTAGATGCCTCTTCCACGACTCCCGCTCTGATTTTTGTGGGACGGACTTGTACGGGGTCCGTGATGGCCAAGCAGGTGCCACGGGACGTTCGGAAGATGACCATGATTCCCCACCCAAGGCCGCAGAAGATGACCATGCTCCTCCGGTTTTAGTGGATGACCATGCTCCTCCGCCCCCGACCCCGGCAGTAGATGCGCTCTTCCACGACTCCGACCCTGATTTTTGTGGGACGGACTTGTACGGAGTCCGTGATGGCCAAGCAGGTGCCACGGGACGCTCGGAAGATGCCCATGATCCTCCACCCGCAGCCCCAGAAGATGACCATGCTCCCTCAGTTTTAGTAGATGACCATGCTCCCCCAGCCGCAGCCCCGGTAGAGCTACTGCCAGAAGTCGGACTTGAAGTTGCCTCCTCCTGGGCTGATTTTATTACTTTTAACCAAAAAGCTTTGCTCTTTTCCTGATCTTTTTTATCCATTTTGACTTAGTGTTTATTTTGTTGGAATTTTTGATGTCCGTTTATGTCGGGCTTTAAAAAAGGAATGATTTCAAATTGAAGTAAATTATAGTACATTGCTAATTACAGAGGAAAATGAAATGTGATATGGGACGGCTAGTTAGCTGAGGTGATTGCGCACATAATCAATTTTCTTTATTAAATAAATCTTATTCTGCATTTCAGAAAATGTTCGAAATTACTCTGAAGTGGTCCTTTGTGGTGATGAACAGAGCTTAAGGAAAGCCAGTCTTGGTCAACACATCAACAGTTTTCAAATCATCAATGAAAACTTGGTGGCTGTCAACAAGAAGCCGGCAATAATAGAGCTCAGGAAGCCTTTAGCTGTTGGATTTTCTATTTTGGAATTGTCCAAGTTGTTTATGTACAGATCGTATTATGACACGATTCAACAACATTTTGGCGAAGAAAATGTGTCTTTATGTTTCTCAGACACGGATTCTTTTCTTTTAAAAGTAAGATGCAACAACTTGGAAAGGGAAATGAAAAAATTGGAGCACATATTTGATTTTTCAAAGTACCCCAAACAACATCCTCTTTTCGATGACAGTAGAGCCAATCAGCTTTTTTATTTCAAAGACGAACTAAAAGGCAGAGCAGCTATTACTCACTTTATAGGCTTACGTCCAAAATGTTATTCTATGAAAATTACTGATTTTTCAGACAAAAACAAAACAGAAGAAAAGAAAATTTGCAAAGGTTTAAAAAAATCTAGCATAAAAAAGCAATTAACCTATAACGATTACAAAAAATGTCTGAAACGGACTGTTCTAATTTACAAATCTTTCAAAAACTTAAGATCAAAGAATCATAAAATTCGGACATGTTTTCAAAGAAAGATTGCGTTATCAGCAATGGATTCCAAAAGACACATTTTGAATTGCGGATATCACACTTTATCACTAGGAAATTGTCTTATTGTCAACAACAAATCATCTAAATGCCCTATTTGTAAATAAATAAAACATATTGTTACTTTTATTTAAGAAAAAATTTTTAAATATTTTTCAAAAACTAGCAAAATGGATGGTTTTGATTTAAGGTTCAGTATTCCTTCCAACATGTTAATTGTTGGCCCAACATCGAGTGGAAAAACAACGTGGCTTAAACATTTAGTGGTTGGTAGGCATGAATATTTTGCAACTCCACCAGAAACAATGTTGTTGTTCTACAAAGAACCACAAAAAGCTTATGAATACATGGAAGATGATATGAATCGAGACAAACGTTCAAACTCTCGCTTTCCAACATTTCGTAAATTTAAAAGTATTCCAAATTCGATTGAAGAACTAAAAGATATTTTGGAATCATATCCAAGAAAAATGCCCAAATTAGTTGTTTTTGATGATTATTTAGACGATGTTGGACAAATATTAAAACATTTTTTTACGGTTTTGACTCATCACTACAATTGTTTCACCGTTTTTCTGTGTCAAAATTTATTTGATAAAAAAGGTGATTTGCGGACATTAAGCATAAACACACAGTATATGGTTCTTTTTAACAATCCTCGGGACAGAAGTGCGGTTGCGCATTTGGCTAAACAAATTTTCCCCGGACGAGTCGGAATTTTAAATAAAGCATACAGGGAAGCTGTTAACGGTCGAAGTCACGGATATCTCCTTCTAGATTTCCATCAACAACAAGACGATAAAGTCAGAATTCGAAGCAACATTTTTCCGTACGAGGGACTGATGAAAGCTTACGTTACCGTTTAAAGGATTTTCATATCTATTTAAGAAAAATAAAAAATTGCAACTGTCAAAATGTCTAAAACATTAGGAAAAGCTAGTTCACTTTTTTATGTAATAAAAAAATTAAAACATCAGGATTGTGCCAATTTTTTAAGTCATTTGGACGATCGCGGAGTTGAATTGCTTTGTCGTATATTACATTACGTGTTGAACGGTGACTTGCCCATACATGGCAAAGTACGAACACGTCTTCAAAAAAAGATAAGAGCTCATTTGACAGAATTTAGACGTCTTGCTGCACCGCCGCGTCGTTCTTCCGACATTTCAAAAAAAAGAAAAATATTACAAAAGGGCGGAATTTTAGGAGTTTTATCAGCGATCGCCAGCACCGTCATCCCTCTTTTGGCTCAAATTATTGCAAATAAGAGTTCGCGACGTCGTCGTTAAAAATGAGCTCAGGAGTAAAAATAAAACCACATGATGAAATGTATTCCATGTTTTTAGTACCTAAAAGATTATATTATTCATTAATAAAAAATACGGAAGACGATGAATCAAAAAAGGAACTTATTTCTATGAATGAAAAACCGGAAACAACCAACTATATTGAAAATGCCATTAAATTTAAAAATCTACAAGACAGACAGAAAATAATCCAAACTGGGGATAAATTACTTCGTTTTGGGTCTGATAAATTACCGAATGTCACATCAATTGCCCAATCTGATAGCATGGGTCGTACTTACCAATCTCTTTCGAGATCACCATCCACTCAAATTCCTCAACGAGAAGAAATACAGAATGTAATGTCTCCTGGTCGAGTTACCCAAAAAGGTAGCAGTATTGACCGCGCTTACCACCCGGTTTTAAGATCACCATCCACCCAAATAACGCAACGAGAAGAAATACCAAATGCACTAACACCTGCTCGAATTGATACCAATATGGATCTCACGGACGTATCTCTTTACAGAACACCCACTGAAATTCCCCAACAAGAAGAAAATAATTTACCTAGTACCCCCATTATTGAAAGAGAATTTGTTGCAGAAAAATCTCTTAGTCCTGAAAAAACAAAAAGTCCGAACGAATCAGCTTATTCAACTCCTGTTACTACCAAACGAGAAGAATGGCGAGAAACACCTGTTTTAGAAGCGATGACGAAAAGAAATTCAAAAGGCAAATTAGTTTGTCCAGTTCCTGATTGTTGGAAGCAATATGTTGATGAAGGGCAATTAGGCAAACATTTGCTAAAAGATCATCCTAAAGATATAGCTTTGAAAGACAAAAAGACCATTAAAGGAATGATTTCCAGCCCTTACGCTAGAAGAAACAGCTCAAATGAAACGGATTACTCATACGCACTTTCCACAATAAAATCTCCAGTTGTGTTAAATTGGCGAAATACACCTATTGCAAAAGCAGTGAAAGAAAAGAATGCGGCTGGCAAAATAGTTTGTCCCTTTCCCAATTGCGGGAAGCAATATGTCGGCATTCCACAATTTGCCAAACATATGATGAAAGATCATTATAAAGAATTGTCTGTAAGAAATCAAGATAAAATTTTTGGAATGACCTCTACCCCTCGAAAAAGAAGATTAAGAGGAATTGGAAGCTCTTCTCCTTCATTTCCACTCACACCTGTTAAAATACGATTTTCAGCCGGAAAAGCTAAATCGAAGGGTGCAACAAAAAGAAATTCCACTGATGCTGACATGACTCCTGCACAAACCAAAACCAGATCAAAATCAATGAAAATGTCACAATCTAAAAGCCCAATAAACAGGGACCCTATTGAAGCTGGTGTGTCTCCTGCAAAAACCAGATCAAAAACAAGAAAAATGTCTAAATCAGAAGCTAAAGTAGATTCTGTTAAAAAACTTTTTTCAGGAAAATATCCAAAGTTATGAAAGTAAAAATATATTAACATTTATTTTCAATTTTTTTTATAAAGTGAGTTACAATTTTATCATTTTCTGATTTGGGATTTTTTACAAATAATTTAACAAATTGTTGAGGGGTCATTAAATTGTTGCCCACAGATAAACAAAATGCGCACGTGTACCATCCACAAAACAAAGAACGGAAACTCTGAATTGAGTGAGATAAGATAATTTTGAAGGAGTTTTTCTCTATCCAGGGTCGTAAAAACTTCATCAAACATTTGTTCCATATCGGTGGTAAAAAACCGAAAGAATCAAAATAATAGAGTTGATTTTTCTTGTTAATGTACATTGCTACGAAATGAGATCCTTCTTGATTTCTTTTGGATAAGTTAGCGATCAGACAGCAAGGCAATGAAAGCGGATCAGATGGCAAGTCGTCGACCGAAAATACTCCGATGAAATTCTTACATCTGGGTCGAATGTAATTGTTTAAAAAGATATTTGATAACCCACCCTCCATATTTTAATTGGTTCCTTTTATGACTTGTTGAAATTGATCTATTTTAATACCGGAGTTAAAAATAGATAAGGCCAGAACGTATATTGGATGGGGAGTGATTTGGGAAAAAGCCAACTCTAAATCTAAATTTCCATAATTTTCTGGATGTGTGTGGTACGAATTACATTGATCTGGTGTCAAGTCGGCCGCCAGAAAAAATCTTCCATTTATAAAAGCATCATACGTCAAGCCAATGGACTGATTGCCGTGCGAAATGCCTATACTGTCGTATAAATGCCGATATAAGTCAACAACGTCCCCTTCCTCTATGTTAGGTTGAAAAGGTTTGGGAAATACGCATTGCCCGTTCTTTTTTAAATTAAACGAGGAAAGATTAAAGTGTTGAAAATTAAAAGGATTTTTGTCGGGAGCATGCGACATAGCCTGATTGTGAACCATCACAAAAAACACTTGTTTGGGTAATGTTCCATTAGCAATATTAGCGATGTTAAAAGACGACACGCCTTGAGGAATAACGTAATGTCTTAAACGTGTAGAGCTGAAAGGCAGGTAGCACGGTTCTTTTAAAAGTTTGTTTTTGAAACTTTCTCGTATTATCAACGTGGGCAACACTTTTCTCATATGCAATTTGACATCTTTCAACACAATTTTGAAAGGTTTTGCTGCTGCAGGATCTTGAAGCAAACCAAATGTTTCAGCCGATCTAACCAATTTTATCTTGATATCCACATTTGGTGGTAAAAATCGATCAGTGTCAAACAGATCAACAGCTATACGCGAGTTAAAAAATACTTTTTTCCCGTTTAAAATCAAATTCTTTCTTTTTTTCAAAGAATGAGAGGAAACTTCTTCGGTAATTTTGGTGGTGGTAACTTCGTCTATAGTTTCGGGATAATATCCTTCGGCAGCCAGATAAGTGTCTTTTACGTCAATATTGTAACTTAAATATGATTGTAAAAACATTCTCCAGGGGTAGGTGACCGCCGAACTTAAATCAGCTACTTGAACACCGTTCAAATACACTTCTACTTGACTGAATAAACAAGCAGCAAAATGATTTACCAACGCGGTTTTACTTGCGTCCGTGACAAAGCCACCGTCATCATTTGTCACTACAAAATGCCCACTGAGTCTGGTTTGACTCAGTATAAAAGAACACTCGTTGTCGCGAGGAACAAGAAATTCTACCGGACCGGTGTTGGTGATAGAAGCCACGCTATTGTAAATAACGTGAGCCCCTTCCAATAGACCCGTTTCCACTTCTAAGGGTGCGTGAAGCGCTAAACCACTTTCTGTGCCATCGTTTTGTTCCACGGCCAATCCAGCAATTCCGCTTTTGTCGGGCAAGCCCATACCAAGATGGAAGTGATGGTCAGCAATGTTAAAATCAGTTGCAAAATTCGTCTCATCGACAGTGACAAAATTTCTTTTAATACCGATAATGTACTAAAACATTATAATAATTTTACTGTTGTTAAAAAAAAATATTCTTTTATTGTGTTTACTAAAACAAAGCAAAATCGAAATTTCCACGTAAATATTACTAAAATCCCTTCCACAGAGCATATACCAAAAGCATTAGACGAATTAAAACTTGTTATAAGTAGTAAATTTATTACTGAAAAGTTTAAAATAGAAAACATGACTTGTTTGTGTCATATGTCATCAAAAATCAATTTATTAACATTTTACAACAATTTGAAATTAAATGTAGATTTTGAAATTATCCAAAAGAGATACGACTCTGAGAAATTTCCTGGAATGTTTTTAACATTAAAAAAGTGTTCTGCTTTAATATTTTCGTCTGGAAAAATAGTAATAATTGGAGCTTCCTGCGAAAAAGACGCTACACAAGGAATAAAAATTATTTCTGAATTGCTGAAAAAATATAAAACTGAATAAATTCAATATAATAAAAGATTACGTCGGATTATTTGTAAAATCAGTTAAATTTTGAACTTCGTGCAATAAACAATGAAATTATGTTCAAAAATTAGATTGGATTAAAATGTGCATTCATCAATATATAATAGAAGACACCAGACAAGGAGACGTAGTGTGCACCGAGTGTGGTTTAGTTATTGATAAAATATATTGTGATCCAAATTTAGAAACAAAATGGGAAAAAATAAAAAATTTAAATGAAGAATTTGAACAAAACAGCGAACATTTAAAGAAGGAAAAAAATATTTTAAAAAATTTATGTAATAAATTACATTTAAATAATGATGTTACAAACACTATTTTTAATTTGTGGTCAGAAATAGCAGCGTGGCATTATCAAAAAAATGGAAAAATTAAAATTAATCCAAAAGGCTTAATTGCTATGGCATTGTATCAAAGTTTAATAGAGGAAAAAATTCCCCGCCCAATAAGTCACTTGTGTCAGGAAATTGGTATTAGCCCAAAAACGGTATGGCGATGGATAAAATTATACAGACAAGATTCGACCAACACAATTAAAACAGAAAATTCTATAAAAGCAAAAGATATGGCAGAATATTTTTTACAGCCTCTACAGTTAAATTATCAAGAGATGACAACTATAAAAGAGAAACTAAATAAAAATGAAAATAGTTCTTTTGCTCCTAGGACTTTATTAGCAGCATGTGCTTATGCCTTTTTAAAAGAAACAAGAGCACTATATCCGAGCGTCAAAAATACGGCTCGTATTTTAGGCGTCAGTGTTATGTCTTTATACAGATGTCTTAAAAGTCTAGAGCAATAAGAAAATATATGAATTACCACAGCGGCTTACGTTGGCAACGAGGCTCGGGAATCGGATCACTTTTTTCCGGAATTTTTCGCGGTTTAATGCCGGTAGCAAGATCAGCGGTAAAAACTATTGGAAAAGTGGCTAGAAGCGCACCGATAAGATCCGCAGGTAAAGCTTTAAAAAAAGAGGCGACAAAGGCGGCGGTAGAAACTGCATTAGAGGCTTTGGAGGGTCAACCGGTCGGTAGAAAAGCTAAACAACGATTAAAATCAGCTACTCGCGGTATTTTGCTTAACGCTGCTAGACAAGCAGATACCAACAACGAATATCGAGCTCAAAATTCGAGCAGAAAGAGGAAAACCCCGTCAATTGCTAAATCTAGGAAAAAAAGACGGAGAATAACTAAACAACCCTTGTTTTAAAAAGAAATGACAACAAAAGAGATTTTTTTAAAAGAATATGCAAGACCAGGCTCACCAATAGCTTTTGCATCTCCTGCGTTGATTTATTATTATTATGGAAAAAAAATTCCTTTAACGACAATTGAAGAATGGTTAAAGGGAACTGATTCTTACACACTTCATAAACAACCAAAATTACCTAAACCTAGAAATCCGACATTTGCTTATCATAAGAGATATCAATTTCAAATTGATCTTATAGATTTAGGAAATTTGATCGAAGAAAATGACGGGAATAGATACCTTTTAACAGCTATTGATATTTTTACACGATTCGCGTTTGTAGAACCCTTAAAAAATAAAACAGCAAAAACTTTTATGGAGGGATTCGAGTCTATTATGAAAAGAGCAAAAAAGTTTCCTCGTAGAATTTTAGCTGATAAAGGCGCAGAAATAAAGAATAAATTGTTTCAAGCCTACTGCAAAAACAATAACATTCTTCTATTACACAGCAACAATTTTGTGCACGCCCCTTTTGTGGAAAGATTTAACCGAACTTTAAAAAATCTGATGTTTAAATACATGACTCACGAAAATACAGATAGGTACATCGACGCATTACCTTTTCTTGTTCATACCTACAACCATCGTAAACATCGTATGATTGGGATGTCACCCGCTGAAGCTGAGCTCCCCGGTCGGACTTATTTTATTAGAAGAAAACAGGAATTGCATTATTCAAAGTTTAAAAGAAAAAGACCAAAATACAAAATTGGTCAAACCGTGCGCATTAGCATAATGAAGGGAAAATTTGACAGAGGTTTTACACAACAATTTAAGGAAGAAATTTTTAAAATAAAATCAATTTTTACTCGTTTGCCTAAACCTACTTATGAATTGGAAACTTTAGAACAGGATGAAACTCTGGAAGGAAATTTTTATGAGAGTGAACTTACTCCCGTGAATGAGCCGGAATTATTTATGATTGAAAAGGTTTTACGAACAAAAAAAGATAAAAAAACAGGTGAAAAAATGGTTTTGGTGAAATGGAAAGGGTATAAAAACCCTAGTTGGACATATGAGAAAGATGTAGTTGATGTGTCACAATAACGTGGAATGGATTATAACATTTATTGCGTGTCAAACGCTGGTTCCAATACGGACGTCAAAAATACTTTAAATTCCTTTACCAATTTATTTCCACAAAATTTAGATTTGAAAAATAGAGAATGGGAAATTGGAATAGTATCTATGGGGTTACATTATAATTACAACCAATTAACCATGACAAAAGGTCAAATCGGTGTCATAACGCTAAAAAACGAATTAACATCTATAAATTCTTCAGAAGAGGAGATAAAGACCGAGATTTTAAACCAGACAAAATCTGTTTGGGTTTTGCCTGATTTAGATGAAGAAGATCTGACAGTATTTAGATTAATGCAAAATTTGATGCAATATATTTACAAGGAAGGAATGAAAATGGCTAGTGGTGACCTCGAATCAGACGGTGAAACTAAAAGATTCTACATAATTGAAGAAGGTCCTAAAAAAGAAACCGAAAATGAGACGGAAAATGAAAATTATAATAGATACTTACTAATTCATCAACATTTAATAAAAATTATAAAGTTAAGATGTTATAAAGATGGAGTGTTATTTTCTGGAGAAAAATCAATTAAATATTTTGGTAACGAATATGTATATTATCCGTTACAAAAAAATTTTAGGTTTCAAACCATTGCAAATAAAGTGACTTCCGTTTTGAAACCTGGTTTAGTTCACGTAAAATCAAATATTATTTCCGACGTTCCTAACAGTGATAATTATTCCACAATTATGTTTACAACAACTTTACCTAAGCAAATGGAGGGTCATTATTTTTACCATAATGTAAAAAAGGTCAGATATTATCAAGTGCGGCAAACCAATATTGAGACGATAAACTCTCAATTCACAGATGCTTTTGGAAATCTTTTGAGCTTAAACGAAGGTCAACCGTCTCTAATTCATTACCATTTGAGGGAGAAAGAAAAAAACATGGATCACGAATTGAGACACGTGCGAATCGATTCGAAAGTAGATGCCAAATTGGATTACGAAAATACAAATAGTAGCTTTTGGGTGCATTTAAAACATCCACTGCATTTAAATCCAAACGCGAAAATTGCCCTGATGGATATTTCTTTTCCCGACAGCATATGTAGCATTCCAGAATCAATCGCTAATGAACCAATAATTATAAAACTGATTAAGGATGAAAACAGAGAGGAAGAACACAAATTGAATATACCAAAAAATTATTTTTGTGACTCTAACGATTTAACAACGGCAATGAATGATTTATTGACAGAAGAATTAAAGGAACTAGTATATTTTGAAAACGTCAATGGATATTTAAGAATTACGGCTAAAACTGAACAAATTTTTATAATTGGATTTCCACAAAGCTTTTGTCCGATTTTAGGAATGTACGATTACCCCAATGGAAGAAAAACAAAGAGTTAGTGATCAAAACAACTACCATTTTTTTGCTGTGAGAAATTACTCAGTTTATCAAGCACCACAACCGATAGACATTTACAAACTGTATCCTGGTGTTATGATTTGTTATGCCAATTTTGTTCAGCATTCTATTGTCGGAGACAAATTTTACCCAATACTTAGAATTATTCCCACGATCGGACAGTCAAAACAAAATGACTACTGCTCGATCCATTTCGAGCATTTAGAATTTATCAAATGCAATGTTGATTATTTAGACAACATGAAGATTGAATTAAGGAGATTAGACGGAGACTTAATTGAATTCGACAACGAAAAAAGTGTTATTTTAAATATTGTAATTAAAAACCCAATTTAAATTTTATTCTATTAAAACGTATCATTTAAAAACAATGAATTATTGGTAAAATTTACTAAAGAAAGTTCTAAAGTACGATTTGTTAAAGCAAGCGATTTTAGAGCGTTACAAGTTGATACCGATATCAACCATATACAAGCACAAATAGAGATAATAATAGTAAAGATCATTCCAATCACAGCACAAAAATCAGTGCAAGGGTCAGAGTAAAAACGGTTGAGGCTAGGAGATCTTGGCAAATCTTGATGAAATTGATCCAATTCTTCAAAACGATGGTTTGGTTCTGAGCGTTGATACGTATTTGGTCGAATAGTGTTGTTCATACTTCTTCTCCATCAACTGAGTGTTGTTCCAAACAAAAATCTTTGCACAACAATTTCATGCAAAAAGACGCATAAAAATGAAACACTTTTAGTTCGTTTTGGATTTCACGATACCACCACAACCTGGTAGCTGAGTCGCCAGAAATATTAGGTTTTCCAAGAAGTTTGTCTTTGAAACAGGTCCTGTAGTTTACCAATTCACTGTCCAATGATTCCAAAGACTCGTTGATTCTGCGAAGATGAGCAGAAATGCGACGCATACAATGCACGATGTGAGTTGGATCTGAAGTATTGTAAATACCGGCTTCGTCAGGACCAGAATCCCAGTCAGAATTATGCGGCGATCCTGATGTTGGTTGGTTGTTGACTTGCCCACACATGCTGCACGACTGAAACAACATTTAACATAGACCCAACTAATAAATAAAAGCGTGCTCGGCAAATATTTGGATGAGTTGGTGATCACAATTTAATGGTACTTGAGCAAATCCAAATAAATAAAAATTTTGGAGTTAAACAAGTGCCAAAAAAGTATGAAGATTAGATGTTAACATTTTCGGTGTGAAGTAGTTGCTCACAATTTTGTAACTTTTATGTGGATTCAAATATTAAAATTAAAGATTTAAATCGCGCACAAAAGTTAAAAAAGCGTAAGACGTTGATCTTGATGATGAAATGTGATGAAGGTTGACTGTGATTTAACGATGTTTATGCTAAATAATTGCTCACAATTTAATTACTCTTGTGGCGAGTGTCATATATGATAAAACATTATGAGACTCGTACAAGAGTAAAAAAAGCATGAGATGATAAGCAGTGTCCGGATTTTAGAGTTGAGTAATAGCTCACAATTTTAATGCCAAATGTGACAGGTCAAATTTAATTAAAAAATTTAGACCTACACACATTTGTCAAAAAAGCATGAGAAATAGAGATGGTCTTCGGAGTTATTTTGAGTGTAGTAAAAACTCACAATTTTAAAATAAATGTGAGAGATAAATTATAATTAAAAAATTTTAACCCCTCACATTTATCAAAAAACTATGAGAAAATAGATGTCTTGATAATTGAAACGGTTGAAAACGACTGTGAGTTGAATTTTTAACAGGATTGGATGAAAACTTTGATACGCGCGATCAAATTTTTGTCTTATCAGAAACAACTTTGGAAATTCTTCTTTTTAAAATTTAGAGTTTGAAAAATTACATTTGAGCGGGTTTGGAGCAAAAAGGACGGAATTTTTAAACATTTTTCATTCTTAGAACCTTTCTTTGCGCTTTTAAATCGAGAACAATTTGACAATGGAGAAAAATAGATGTTGCAACAAGCCTGTAACCGGCTTGTTTTCGTCTGCAATCGGCTTGCAACAGGCTCGATTGAGCCTGTAATCGGCTTGCAACAGGCTCGATTGAGCCTGTAATCGGCTTGCAACAGGCTCGATTGAGCCTGTAATCGGCTTGCAACAGGCTCGATTGAGCCTGTAATCGGCTTGCAACAGGCTCGATTGAGCCTGTAATCGGCTTGCAACAGGCTCGATTGAGCCTGTTGCAAGCCGATTGCAGACGAAAACAAGCCGGTTGCAGGCCGATTACAGGCTCGATCGAGCCTGTTGCAAGCCGATTGCAGACGAAAACAAGCCGGTTGCAGGCCGATTACAGACGAAAACAGGCTCGATTGAGCCTGCAACAGACTCAATGTAGATGCCATCAAGGTGGTTTGAGAGCGCATCAAGATGGTTTTCATGCGTAAACGGATGGTTAAAAGCCCGTTTTAGACTGTTTTAAGGTGTTTTGAGAGTGTTTTGAGAAGAAATGTGCCTACATCAAGCTCGAAAGAGCCTGATGTAGGTACATTTCTCTACAACACATGCACGCTCATAAACTTTTGGAAGATTTTAGATTTTTAAATTTTCTTAAAGTGTGGAAATAGCGCTGTCATAACATGTAAATATTTTCTTGAAGTGTTGACCCAACACTAAAAGATAATCATTACTGTTCGAATGAGACCATTCTGACTGAGAAAGACCAGTGCAAGGGATCCAGCTCCGGGTGTCCGTATGCTCCGCAGTTGTAGCTGATATCCATCTTAAAAATGAAACAAACGTATGCGGTGAGATACCTTTTCTTCTCCTTTTGCAAGAGTTGGAACTGTGGTGGTCGATCCTTTTGGACGGGGGTAGCCCGGATGCTGCAGTGGCTGGCTGGAACGCTGCAGTAGGCCTGTACTTCCAAGGGTCGGAGCAGTCCGCCGTGAGGTGATACCAGGCTTCAACGTGCCATATCCACTCTTGAGGGTGAAGCGGTTGGCCGTGGCGACGGGGAGGAGTCCTGCAAGCGAACCTAAGATGATGTACTGAGGGGTCCGTGTAGAAGCGAATGGAGAAGTGAGGTGAAGCCCTCCGGACATGGATGAGCTAGTCGGGGTGTTGATCTGGACAAGGAAGCAGCTGTTAGGACCGACCGAGTCGGGAGGGCCGGCAGCCCTTGTTTCGCGCCCTCGACGCCCGGAAGAATCGCGGCTGTCGGCAAGACTCAACTGTCTGCGTGGCTGGGAGTCGTCCTTCCACGGCGTACCTGTTCAAAAACCTGTCATGGCAAGCCATTTCCCTCGAGGGGGCTCCATGGACAGAGCTGGGTTATCTCGTTCATCTCCAGGGTGGTAGCCATATCAGAATCTGTGTAAAAGGGAAACTGATAAATGTTATAGCCGGAGCAGGAACTTACTGGATTGTTTCGTTCATATCGCATGACAATGACAAGGGTGACAGGGCTCAGGTCACTACAACTGTGCGGTGGGCAGCATTCCTTCAAGGAGCGGTGTGGGATCTTCTTCCAGAGAGGGCAAGTCCCTGCCGTCGGTGTAGCGCTCCTCCGGAAGGTGGCGAAATACCAGACTGGCCTTAGAATGGTGGCTGGGATGCGTGACCGGGACGGGGCCAGAGATGTCACAGGTTTACTCCTAGACCCGCTGACCAGGAGACACGCTGGTGACCACTTAACCACAAGCATGGCACAGTGTAAGAGACACTCAAAGTGAAAAAGGGCACCATTAATAATGTAGTGATCTGTCTTCGTAGAGGCCTCTGTTGACAGGGTCGCTATTTGGTCTGGCGGGGCATCCGTGGGTGAAGGACGGGAGGCCAGGAAGAGGTAGTCACGGGCCGGTGGTACCTGCGATCGGGTTGTGGGGAGCCTGAATCCACTCTTCGACTGTCCAATGTTCAGAGTCTTGGTTCCGAATCCTATGGGGAGAAGCTCCGATGATTAATTCCCCCGGCATTCCCTACGGAAAGCCCTCAAGGGGGGAGTGAAGCCGCGGCAGCCGCAGTCCTACAGGCGTCACCTGACTTCCCCACAAACTGAACATCCAAATTGGGAAGAATCATTTGCAAGTCCCGAATTCCCAAAGTATTCCGAATCATTAATTTTTCATTCGACCTCCAAGCCCAAAGCTCTAGCAACACTGACTCACTTGGTAGCCGTGGGTTGTCCAGTTTAGTCACTGAAAAGATCACTGTTTTCAGCCTCCAAGGCTCTGACAACACTGCCTCACCTGGCAACCACGGGTCGTCCGGTTTCGTCACGGAAAAGATCACTTTTGTTGGTTTCCAAGTCTACAGGGTCTTCCTACATTGCGACCAAAACAGGGTGCTCGCGTGCCGGTCCGGCGACAACTTTATGTTGGGAACACGAGCCGGGCAGGGCGCGTCCCAGTAGATGGAGGGCAACTCCACAAGATCGTCCTGACTCTTGACAGCGGAGGTACTGGAAGATGGACTGCCGCTGGAGGGAGAGTGTTCCCTCATGCTGGACCGGAAGACTGTTCTCAGAAGGGATTCGTTAGAATCGGAATCCGCCCAATGCCCCTTCGGCAATTTCTTCTCCATCCCCAATCTTTCTGTTTAAATGACCACAACCAGAGGGGAGGGATTCTTCGGGTTTGCTGTGGTGTTTCCCTCTTTGGCCTTCGGGTCGGTGGTTATAATGAGGGGTCCGACCACTTCAACGTCGGAGTCTGGAGATTCTGAAGGTGAAATGTCTCTTATCAGGTCCCGCTTGAGAAGGTTTTTCTTGGGAAATGTCATGGGTGGAACATGGAGTCCCTGGAGCAGGCTCATCTCCTTTGAAGACTCTGGTGGGGACAATTCCACAGGGGATCCCTGGATCTTCGGGTTTGTAGCGTCGAATGCCTGGATGCCAAGGTTAGCATCGGGTGGTTCTACAAAACAATCTCCATCACTCTCCTCACCCAGGGTGACTTCGTCATGGGTACCGTCTTCAGCTTTTGACTCTTCCCATGCAGAGCTCTTTGATCTTTTCTTCCTGGCGAGAGCCCTTTCAGTAGACCTTCTTGGCCTTGGGCTAGGAGCCATGTGCAGTTGTGGGAGGTCCTACTCAGCTCGACTGAGCAACGGGTTCCTCGTCAACCATGCTTGTCATTCCGTTTGTCGGTCGACCCGGTGTGTAGAGTAGTCATCAAATAATCCACCTCCGGTCCCATAACGGCCGTAGCCCCCCCCCCCCCGAGTATAGCTGAAGTGATTCTGATCGGTGTCGACGCCTATTCTGCTGGCACCGTCGGCATCAGGACCATTGGGTCTAGTGGGCGATATGGTTCTGGGAACGGCATCCCTCGCCCCGGTGGAAGGCTCCCTTGGTGGTTGGAGTCTCCGCTTTGAGGTCCCAGGTCGGTGAGGGGCCACTCGAGTTTCTTCCCTGATGTCGCTCTCCACGGGGTTGACTGAAGCCTTAGAGGAATTGTGGAGGGCAAGGGCTGGGAACTCCCACCTGATGTTGCGCGGTTGGTCGTTCGTGCTCATCCTTCTTCTCAGGGGAACTGAGACTGCAAAACAGTACAAGATATTAGTGGCCTGCGAAGAGGGTCGCTCAATCGATATGGTAGTGGCTTCGGGAGGACGGGTCCGGTGGGGAAAAGGACAGTAGAGGTGGACCCTATCAGCTACTGTCCTGACGGAAAATCCTGAGACCCTTCCGATGGAATTTTGCCACGGCGAATTGGGCCCTCTTGGTGCGGGACTGGGAGGTCCTCCGTCACAGCAATCGTCAGTTTTGTTCTTCTGGCAATCCTTTCTGCCTCAGTGTCTTTGGCGTCAGGGGGCAGGATGATCTCGGCGAGCTGCCCCCCCCATCGGTATCGATGGGGACTACCCTTTCAGTGGGCGGTGTCGGGATCGGCGCTTGGATTCCTCTTTTTGGTAGTGGTCTAAAGAGGCTCCTCCTCCTTCTGACACGGCGTCGATAGCGGGGATCGCGAAAGTTTCCTCCCCTTCGCATTCAGAGACGCACCAAGTCCTCAACTAGGCAAAACCGGTTTTGGTAGGCGTTCAGCATCTGGCCCAGGGTTTCGGGTCCGTAGAGTGGGATGTCCATAACGGTTTGGGTGGTCAGATCGCGCATACAGGCGAAAGCAAATTGTTTGGCTACGGGGTCCGCCAACCGATGTTGGTCCACAAGATTTTCGAAACGGGCTCTCCATCTCCAGAAGTCATGGTTCAGGTAATAGTAGGAGCCCCGGACCTTGCTTAAGTGGGGAAGCTGTTGGCTCTGCTCCGGCATGGCTAACGGAGAAAATAGGAGGATGAGTAGAGTCAAGACAAGGTAGCGGTTATTCAGCCACGTAATAAGGGGAAAATCCTCTTATTCCCTACCGGAGTTTCCATGAAATGAAGTGGTGGCTTATTGCTGAACCAAAAGACCAAGACTTACTCACGGCCTGGGGCCGGTAGCCTGGGGCGGGCTCCCAAAGATCAAAGAAGTTCAAAAGCTACGACTGAGGCTTACCTGATGATGACTGTTCAATTTGGAAGAGGAATGGAACAATTGGTAGTGGATTTCACTAAGATTTTAGTTCTATGGGGCTACAAGCCAAGTAATTCCCTAAAGTTTTTCAAGATAGGAGATGTTGTTGAGGTAGAGGTCGAGAACAGAATGATTTGATATCAGGTTTGTCGCTTTCAAGGTAGGGGTTGGACATGTGTCCAGGATGATAACAGGAAGGGGAGGGGACTTCCTCCCCACATGGTTTCTCAATTTCTCCACCTCATGTGGTTTCTCTTTATCGTTTTATCGCTAATTCCTCGATTTCTCATTAATTCGATAACCCCCCCAGCGCGCGACTGTGGTTTAAGCGGTCTCTTCTGATGGTAGCGAGCTCAGAGTCCCCCCAAAAGGGATTAGCCAACAGATGTCACCATTTGGCCAATTGAAACCATGTGTGAATTTTGCATTGGATGTCTCTTTTCCTGCGATATACGACAGGATTTGAATCCCACACGTTGGCAATGTGTGAATTTCGCATTGATGACTCTCTTCCTGCGATTTATGACAGGACGCGAATTCCACACTTTTACAACCCTTTCCTGTTGCAATGGCATCCATGTGTGATCTCACCATCTGCTGGGGCCACGTTGGGACAGAGGCCGCCAAGCTCGAGAATCCAGAAAGCCCCGTCTTCGTCCCCTCTCCTCCGGGGACCTGCCGGTAAGACAGCCTTGCGCCTACAGGTAAAGGCATCCAGCTCCGTCTGGGAGCAGCTGGACCCTGATCTCGTCCCTTTCTGGCAACGAGATCCCAACACACTAGAGTTGCGTGCTTACCGCAAGGAACACAACCCCGAGACATTGGCGTTCCTGACCCTCTCCCTAGGGCCCTCACACTGCTTGCCCATGCTGGGCTGTGCTCTCCCGGCACTCTAGCCTCTCTTGCTCAGAGTCCAGCACCTCAAGGTTACCCTGCCGACGCCTCGCGTCCTTCTAATATTTTTCTCCTTAAACTCCGACTGCATGAATGTTGATGTGGCCAACTCTGGCCTGGGGATGATGATGATGATGATGAGTACCTCTTTGCGACATTCCTGGATCATTCTGAGCCGAGTCCTCTACCTCCTCTTAGGCCGTTAGGCCATGGAGGCGACTAACTGAAACAACTAGAACTATTCCAGGTCAAAACTTACACGAAAAATGGACTGAATGGTACCTAATGGCGAACAATTCAAAGAATAATGGATGACAGACTAGTACTACTTATGGTCAAACGATACTTAGTCTTTTGGTGGTAGCAGTGGTCGTGCAGTGGCGTGTCTTCGGAGACTGAGGTATGCCCTTTACACCTCCCCCGCAAAAAAGAGGAGGGCACAGCGCTGCCACCAGGTGAACCGGGCCGGGCCTCTTCCAGGTCTGTTCCCCTGGTGTAGCCGAGTCCGGCCTTATGGGTTTCGAACGAGTGAACTCATCAGGAAAGACGAGATGAACGAGTTCCGGAACCAACTGCGAAGGCAGGTCATCCTGGCTTAAGACAGGCATAAACCTGAAAGAAACGTGACAACGTTATGTCCTTTGGTTGTCGGCACCAGTTGCCCTCTGGCCGTAAGGTGTGAAGAGTACCGGAGAGTTGTTGTACGACTCGTCCAAGATCAGTGTAGGGGACCGCCCATTTCCTGTCGGCAGAGGATTTAGATGTAAACAACCATACCTTTTCCATGGGCTTGATGGTGTCCTTCTCGTCACCATATCCCCGGCGGGTGCGTTGGATGACGCGGGCAAGCGGAACCTGGACGGCCTGATGCCGTGTTGCTGAGGGGTATGGCCTCGAACCATTTGCTGAAGACATCTTTCCGGGTATGCAGGTACCGGTGACCTTCAGAACTGGCGCGCAAGGGACCTAGCACATCCATACTCCAAACCTGAAAAGGGGTCCTTCCGGGTATGCCCGGTGACCTTCAGCTTGGATGCTCGGGCGGTGAACATCCTTCTGTGTTGGTACCTTCTGGCTCTTCACCTGGCAGGAACGGCAGTGTTGTAGAACCCCGTGGAGCTCAGGAACCAGACGGAACATGGAGGCTCTCTTTCGGCATAAGTGGGATGTTGAGTTGGTGCCGGCGTGGCCCAGGACTTGGTGGGCAGCCTCCATAATCCGGTGCCGTAAGGCATGAGGAACGTAGAGGCGATCGCAGAGGACCCCGTCCTCCCGGCTCTGAAGGCTCCACAGCCCAGAGGAAGGGTCTTGGTGCAAAGAGGGCAGGAAGGCAAGCAGGTTCCTCTGGTCAAAATACTACATCTGCTTCTCCATTTCGGAAGGCGGCTCCTTCTTCCCACTGTTGAACCTCGTGAAGATAATCATCCCTCTCTTGGTGTCCCTTGATCTCCACCGTGGGGAATCCTGGAGGCGCTAGTAGGACTGCGACTACCGCGGCTTTATCACTCACTAAGATCTCCTCTTCAACAGGTGACGGAAGCACGGCGTGTGTTGTCCGGGACAAGGAGTCGGCATTTCCAAGGAGAGTGCCCTTTCGGTGTTTGACGGTGAAGTCGAAGCTGGCTAAAATTGCCAGCCAGCGAAGAATCATTCCTGTTGGGGACTCTAAAGATCTAATCCAGGTGAGTGCCTGGTTATCAGTACATAAAATAAACAGCCGGTGTAAGAGGTAATATTTATAGTACTGCAGGAAGAAGATTACCGCCAAGAGCTCTCCTTTGGTAGAGGCATAGTTCCGTTTCCGCGGCAAGAGGCGTCTGGCGCAGCAGGCAATCACCCGTTCTTGTCCCTCTTGTTCCTGGGAGAGAACACCACCGATGGCTCCTGGGTCGACGCTGAAATCCGTGTCAATGATGAATGGCTTCCCATGAAACTGTGGACAGGCCAGGATGGGAGCGGACATCAGTTTCTGTTTCATAGCCTGGAAGGCCTTGACAGCAGCCGCATCCTGCCAGAGGCATGGAATTTCCTCTGGTTGGTCCTTCTGGGTATATTGGATCAGGGGCGCGGAAATGGTGGCATAATCCGCGATGAATCGCCGGTAGTATCCGCATTTGCCCAGGAAGGCTAGCAAGGTCTTCCGGGTGTCCCGGGATCGGCCAGTCCTTGAGGACGGAGGTGTATTCCTGGGGGATGCTGGTCCCGTGGGCGCTGACCTCTTGTCCTAGGGACTTGATGTGATCCCGGAGCAACTGAGCCTTCTCCGGGGAAGTCAGGAGACCCTTGGCGCGGGAGGCCGCTAAGACCTTGAGTAGGATCCAAAGATGGCCCCAGGCATCCTCAGAGTGGGAGGCGGTGTTGTCCAGGTAGCACAGGACCTCAGAGGAGGGCAGATCATGGAAGGCTCCGGCCCCGTCGAGGGCAGAGATGACGCGGCTGCCGGTGAGACGAGATAGATTGTCTGCGATGTTAGACAAGGGGACGGCATCTTTCTCGGTGATGGTGTCCCATCACCGGTAGTTGATGAGCCAACGGACTTCTCGGCTGTTCTTCTTTGGGACTGGAATGAGCGGAAAAGACCACAGCGAGTCCGCTTCTTCCATCACCCGTTGTTCCATCCGTTGGTCGATTGGTTGCCGTAAGAATTCCTCCCTCACAGGATTCAGCGGCCGATGTTTCGTCTTGATCGGGGTGGTGCCTGGGTTGACAGTGATAGTGTGAGAGATGAGGTTAGTCTTAACCGTAGCCCCCGATTGAAATCACGTCGGTGAACCGGAAGAGGGTCCGGATAACGTAGCGGAGGCGAGAGTCTCTTTGCAACAGCGGTGAGGAATTGAGCCGTGACTGTGCAACTAGCCACTCACTCTTGGCGTCTTGAGGGAGAGTGTCGAACTCCGCGTGCGTGGTTGTTTCCGGGGGAGGCGACGGTCTCTGGGTCGCTCCGCAGTAACACGGAGGCTCCGGTGCAACGTGGGGAATGGAGCTGCAATGACTAGGGGTGGTGAAGCGAGCACATCGGCACATCCTTCCTGCGCAGCCTCAAGATGTTCTCGGAGTGACTCCAACTCATTTCTGTCGGTTGCCCGGAGAGCCCACAGACGTTCCTTGGGTACACCAGCCCTTGTGGCACCAACGGTTGTTGTCCTTGTAGAAATTCGTGCCGCTGGGTTTGTCCAGGAATCGTTGCGCTGTACAGTTCCAGATACTCAACCAACCTGGACTCGCGGAAATTCTGAAAGACCTTAAGGAAAATGGCAAGGAAATCCGCATTCGAGGTAATCAACCAACCTGGATATCACGGAAATCCTTGTCCAGGAAGACTCGTTGAAGCATGTTAAAGCCTTGGTGAGGATTTGAGGTGAGGAACACCATGTGGAGGTGTGAAGACTAGGCTGATCTTGACTACGGAGACAATTAATGCGGGTTGGCACTGTCTAGTGAACCGAAAAGCCCAAGACTCTGGCAACACTAACTCACGTGGCAACCCTAGCTCACGCCACCACCATTCTATTTTCTTTCCATTTCCGTTGTACATAATTGATTACCCTTCTTACACTGAAGCAGGAATTCCCTCTTCATTTCTGTTGTACATAATGGATTTAACATTCTTCTCACACTGATATTGGGAATTCCTGTTTGACCACATGGTCTCTGATTTCCTGTGTAATTGTAGTGTAAATAAATGAGTTGATTCACGGACAGGAAACAGGAAAGACGTGTCTCAACAGAAGGAATTGACTTTCAGAATTCTTTCATAATTCTTACAATTATCTTGTGATTGTTTGGTGATTGTTCTGTGACTAAATCCTCTTTCATCAGGAATACGATTCATTCGGAAACCTTTGATTGAGATCGAGTTACTCAAGGTGTAGCCGATTCCTCCGTGCTTAAGCACACCTTAAGGCCACGGAGGACCGGCCTTCGCAGTAGGTTCCGGATTTCATTCTCTTTGTCTTTTCAGCCAAGTTCACTCATCCGGAACCCATAAGGCCGGACTCGTCTACGCCCCAGAACCAACCGGAAAGGGCCGGTTCGGTTCATCTGGTGGCAGCGCTGTGCCCTCCTCTTCTTTTCCGGGGGGGAGGTGTACAGGGCGTACCCCGTCACCGGAGAACGCCACTGCACGCTCCATGCTACCAACCAAAAGACTAAGTATCGTTTGATCAGTCTTAATCCTGGTAATCCGTTCAATTGTCCAAAATTTTAATCGAATAATCCGCTCATTTTGTCCAAAATTCATCCGCCATTAGGTACCATTTCGTCCTTTTTCGTATAAGACTTGTTCAGAATTAAATTGTTCAGTTGTTACAGGTGCACAGAAGTCACCTCCATGGCCTAACGGCCTAAGAGGAGGTAGAGGAACCGGTGCAGAATGATACAGGAATGTTGCAACAAGGCTCATCATCATCCCAATCACCATCATCGTCCTCATCATCATCCATCATCATCCCAATCGCCATCATCGTCCCCCAATCATCATCATCAACAGCAACAGCAATATTCAGATAAGATTTCATTAGGGTTTAAGAGTTCATTCAGGATTTAGCAATAATAAGGAAATTGGTAGGAATTCATAGGACGCTGGGGCTCTGAGCCAACAAAGCCGGGGTCGGGTCACCAAGCCAAGAGGTTTGGGGCTCCTTGCCGTCAAAGCGTCTGGCAGGGTAACTTAAGGATGTTGGGCTCTGAGCAGGAGGCTAGAGCGCCGGAGAACATCGCCCAGCGCGGGCATTAAGTGTGAGGGCCCTGGAAGAGGGTTGGGATCACCGATGTCATGAGGGTCGGGTTCCTTACGGTAAGCACGCAACTCTAGTGTGTTGGGGTCTCGAGGGAGCGAGATCAGGGTCCAGCTACTCCCAGACAGGAGCTGGATGCCTTGCCTGTAGGCGCGAGGCTGTGGCAGGTCCCGGGGGTGGGACGAAGTCAGGGACTCCGCGAATTCCCCAGCTTGGCAGCCTCTGTCCAAGAGCAGATGGTGGCATCACATGTGGCCAGGAATCGCAGCCAGTTAGAGTAATAAAAGTGTGAATTTCGCATCCTGTCATAAAACCACAGGAAGGAGTTAATGTGCACAAAATGTGTCCCACAATGGTAAAATTATGAGATTTGCATCCTGTTGTAAAATCACAGGGTAATGATTGTCATAAGGAAATTTCACACACAATTGCAACTGGCCACATTGTGACATCTGCTGGACAATCCCTTTTGGGGGGACTCCAAGCCCGGGAACATCGGGAGAGACGCTTCACCACAGTCGTGAGAGAGTTGTTTTGACCAAACCAAACGCGCTGGGGGGTTATCAGTGTACTTCAGTGTACGTAGCAGAGGCTACTCAAGGAATTAGACTAGGGAAATAGCAGTTAGAACCTATGGGGAATTATCAGCAATAAGAAGTCATATGGTCTAGGAAATTTTGATAAGAGAAATCCACAAGGGGTGGAGAAATTCACAGGGTCATAAAAGTTGGAATTCACAGGGTAATAAAAATTGAGCCGGAAATTCTCAGGGTCATAAAATTAGGAAAAAGAGACCACATGGGAGGAAGTCCCCTCCCCCCTTTCTGACATCACCTGGACAGCAGTCCAGTCACCACCTTGGAGCAACAAACCTGGTATCAAATCGTTCTGTTATCGACCTCTACCTCGACAACACCTTCCAACACTTGGAATATTTTCAAATTCTTTGACTGATAGTCAAATAATCCCAAAAACTTGTGACGTAAATAAGTTGATCTTCCCCAACTCTAGAGATCTTCATCATCAAGGTAAGCCTTAACCTTAAACATTTAAGGGGAACTCTGGGGTCAGACCTCTCCTCTGAATTACCTCTTCACTCTAAGGTAAGGTGAAGATACCTCCTCAATTAGAAAGTCCAAAGAGTCTTCTGACTTTTCATCTTTTCCCACAATATCTTAGTGAAATCATTTCATCTTCTTTTGAAAAGAAACCCCCATAAGGTAAGCTACAGTAGGTGTTAAAACTTAGTGACATCCACTGTCAGGGTCCGAATTTCTTTTTATTTTGATTTTAATCCATCAACCCGGAGTGGGCTTACATAGTAGTTCTTGTGAATCTAAATTGTTGGGTAAGTAGCCCCTCCCGGGCTACCGGCTGTGAGCCGGAGGGTAAGTCTTGGTCTTTTGGTTCAGCAACAAGCCACGAACTTCATTTCATTGAAATTCCGTAGGGAATAAGGGAGTCTCTCCCTTATTAGTGGCTGGCCACTGCGACCTCAGACCTTGAGCCCTGGCTCTTGTGGCCATAGAATAACCCCATCTGTCCTCTTCATTGTCCTCTTCATTGTCCTCTTCATTTTAGAAATGCCAGCCGTTAACCAATACCGCTCCTACCCGATCCTAGGAGGAGCGTACTACTATCCAGGGGAAGATTTCACCGTCTGGAGGGTACAATTTGAGGCCCCTTGCGAACACCAACAATGGCCGGACAGCGTCGCTAAACCACTTGCCTTCGCGTATATGAGGGACTCGGCCACAGAGGCCGTGATGGACATCCCTTACTACGGGCCGGAGAGTCTCACTCAATTCTTGGACGCCTATGGGACCAGGTTCCAACTGCTCGAAGACTTAAGGATACTCCGCCTACAAGGAGAAGAGCTATCCCAGGACCCCCGACGCCAAAGTCAATCCGAGATGGGACGAAGGAGCCTCCTCAAACCACGGCCAACGCGTGGTAGCCAGGTGCCCTCCACTCAGCAACCTTCTCCGTTGCCGGAGATCAACGGCCGTGTGATTCGGATCGAAACTCCAGGAGGACGGCTAGAAGAGGTCACTCTACCTCCCAACGTGGAAGAACTCCGCCGACGAGTCCTGTTCGAACGGACACGAGCCCTTCTCAGAGAGAAAGAGGATGGCACCCCGGCACCCAGCGCTGAGGACATCCGGAACAGGATCTTGTTTGAACAAGCAGGACTTCGTCCCGGTGGGCCAGAAGACGACAGCCTCCCGGACCAGAGAGACCCGGGTTCTCTCACCCCGGAGCCCAAGGAAGATCAGGATTTTCCGTCCCGGACGGTAGATGCCAGGGTCCGCCCCTACCGTCCGTTTCCTCACAGGACCCGTCCCCCAGAAACGGAACTCCCCCGACTGCAAGTGCACTCAAGACCTCCCATTGATGCTTTGTTTTTCCTTGCAGCCGTAGCTCAAACCGGTACTCAGGTTGCGGAGATCGCTCTTCCGCTCGACCGAGCACCGGATTACAAGTCAACAACGTTTGCCAGCATCATCGTCCCCGCCATCATGACCTACCATCGCAATCCTGCTCTGCAATTCCCCGTGGGGATCACGATCAACGAAAAGAGGATGACGATTCCTGGACGAACCCCGCGGCACCAATGTCTACTAGGACAACAAACTGCCGAATTCCTGATCCGCCCGTTGACACCACAAGGACTGCGGTACCCAAGGAACGTCTATGGATTCTCCGGACAACCGACGGGAATGAGTCGGAGCCACGCCGAGAACGTCTTGCGGCTAAGCAGGAAGGATATGCCGTTGTGCTCATTTCACCCCCTTCTGTCATTGCAGCTCCATTCCCCGCGTCGCACCGGAGCCTCAGTGCTACTGCGGACCACGACGGGCTCTTGGGGACAGCGCTGCCGACTGGGAGGAAGTGCTACCTGCCGCGCTCCTCGCCCTCCGCAGCGCTGTCCCCAAGAGCCCGGGAGTCACTCCATCCGTGTGCCTGTATGGACGGGAGCCAGCAACCCCGCTGGACTTGGTGAGTAAGGTTCCAGGTACTCCATTAACAGCCAACACTTATGTGCGACGACTCAAAGACCACCAGCTCCGTGCACATCGTGCTGTGCAGGTTCAGCTCGCCCGCGCTCTCCAACGCACCAGCTGTAGGTATGGGAATGAGAAGGACCGGCCCGAAGGTGATTGGTGTCGACAACCGAAGGACATCACCGTCTTGCTGCGAGTAAAGTGCTGCTACGGCGAGAGCTGGGTGCCTCAAAAGGTTGACCATGATCTTTGCCGACTGGAAGATGCCGAAGACAATGCAGAGGGCCCTACGAGGAATGCATGGGTCACCGACGAAGGCGCCGCCTCCGTGCCGGCACTCGACCAAGAGGCAGGGGACGTCCATGCACCCAGTTTCCTGGAGAAGTCTATCTCTGCCGCTGAGCCACAACCGGCGCCCCGTCTTTTCAGCCGATACAAGGATCCGGAGGACATGGCTCTTCCCATTGTAGTGCATCATGAACGCACTAGTTTTGTTGGTCCTGAGCAGCCTGGCGCGATTCGACATTCTGCCGCACGGATCGACTCTACCACCATGACTGATCTTGATCCGGTTGCTCCCACTGAGCCGGCACTCAGTCCCTCGAGGACTTGGTTAGCGCCGAGAATGCAATTCTCGGTCAACCAGAGCGCTCTGGTGCGCCCGGACAGTAGTCCGGTGATGGAACCTGAAGTGAGTATCCTACCACCAGCCTTGGAGGAATTGAGGGATGACATCTTCATGCCGTCCCCATCACCACGACCCAGCCGGGCCGCGTCCACCACTGCTACGGCTCCTTCGACCACGGACACGGTTCCATCCACGACTGATACTGCGCCCGACACTGACAGTGGGTCAGAGGATCGCCGAGGTCAGAAACAAGCGGCACCTTCTTTGGATACCTCCTACTCTCAGGAACACCGAGCGACCATT
>CBDDTI010000078.1:0-2500 GCA_965233585.1 bacterium | reverse complement strand
GCCAAGGAAGGAAGGAAAGCCGCAAGAACTCTAGAACAAAAATTTTTTTTCAAATCGGCAGTCTTAATCCTCACAAAATCAACAAAAGCTTTTCATTCTAATACTCACGTTACCAGGCACCCACCAATAGCATAGCTCCATCTTTCTGTATCTAAACCACACACAACCCACAATTCCTGGATTCGCTCCGACGAAGGGCTAACGCTCGAAACGTCAGCTTACGAATCTCTTTACGGTGGCCAATTGACATTATCAACCCAAGCACAGGGAACCCGAACACTTTGTCAGCAATAAAAATAAATGTACTGTTATTTACCTGTGTGCTTGTGTCTTTTTTGAGTCGTTTAGAAGGGATTTGAATGAAGCGAAGGCGGTTTCGTGTAACGTCGTTAACTATTTAATCTCGTCGGTAAAGATATCTCATCTGCCGCTTTGTTTATTATGACGCTCCGATTACCTCTTAAGTTTCGAGTAACGTCGTTAACTCTCATCGGGGGAGACAAGGAGAAAAGAGACAAGGGATGAAAGTAAAATGAGGCCAGTTTTATTTTGGTGCCTAATTCTCTTAATATAGAATAAAATCGTTCAGAATTTTGCACCAAGATTGATGAAGCAATGAATATTCAGCTAAAGTTGGATTTGTTTTCTTGGGCGTCCCTTTTTTATCTCATTTTCGAGTTGTATTTAGATGCCGCTTTTCGTCCGATCTGTGACTACACTTGACTGGACCGGAAGTGCTTTTAAACTTGGGAGCACGTACTTCGTCAAAGCGGTCCTGTTGTTCTCTTGACAGACTCTTTTGTTTATGTTTGACAGCTGCTTGCGTCACAAACATAGAACGGAGCACGCCGCGCGGACTTTTTTGTCAGTCTCGCAAGATTAACTCCAGCGTGGTAACATTCTTCGAGCGGCCACTTCAGAATTACATGCGCTAGAGAATTCTCCCGGTCCTTTTTCAGTGTTCGCCTGGTATAAATACAGTTCCACCAGTGTTAGTGGAATTTTTTTTCGAGCAACGATCAGTGCGATCCCAGCAAGATCAAGAATAAGAAAGTGGAAATTGCGAAAATCTTATGAAACGAATTGCTTTAAATCAGTCAGTGCTTGTAGTTTTTTTTTATTTAAGCTCGTCTACTACGAACTGCGTTAAGCAAAATTCAAATTTTGAATAAACCGGGTTTTAACGGCTGAGAAGGAATAAGATGTTTACTGACTCACGACATGGAGCCGTGAAAACATAAGCTTAGGTATTCTCAGGCTAAAATATATTTATGTTGTCTGCAAACGCTTGTACCGACTCAAAGGAACAAAAAGCACTAACTAGGATAAAATGCAGTGTATAAGTCGGCTCACCAGTAAACAACGTTGAAATTGCCTCCTACTGTTGACGAAGTATTCGCACGAAAATTGTAGTGAAAGGCCGCCGTCCATCGCTTCGTGTTTCCTCGTACATATCCACGCGAGGAACCACGCAGGCTGGTCCAGTCAAGTGTAGTCACAGACCAGACGAAAGCTCTTGTAAAGTTTCACCCCTTGTCTCTTTTCTCTATTAACGCACGGCCGTTATGAAACCTGAGAATGTCTCCCCCGATGAGAGTTAATAGTTAACGACGTTACTCGAAACTTGAGAGGTAATCGGAGCGTCATAATAAACAAAGCGGCAGATGAGCTATGTTTACCGACGAGATTAACGTTACACGAAACCGCCTTCGCTTCATTCAAATCCCTTCTAAACGACTCAAAAAAGACACAAGCACATAGGTAACTTATAACAGTACATTTATTTTTATTGCTGACAAAGTGTTTGGGTTCCCTGTGGCTAATTAAAATACTTGTATACATACTATTTTTATTATTAGGCATGGACTGCATGGAGACCAGTACAGCCTAGCCAATTACACTGGATCCCTTGTAATATCTGTGTCCCATTAAAGTAGAATTGTGAAAAAGATATTCTTGGCATTCTCAAACTGATTGTCCTAAAATATATTATGAAAGTGACAACCGTGTGACATACTTTCAGCACAATTGTAATACAGCAAATAATTGCAATCCACCCAAAATGCACTGCTGACTCACTTTTATATATATTATAACCACCAACTCTGACTGGATGTCAATTAGGGACTGGTGGTTTTGGTAAACTCTCATTTAATGGTTTTCTTGTGCAACAGACTGTAAAAATCAATTAACCCGACATGTGCGAGTAAGTAAATATAATAATTATTTTTTTCCAATGCCACTGAAAATTAATTAACATGTTCTATCCGGGTGTTCCATTTTAAAATCTATAAGTAGTCTGCATAAAAAGCCTTTAATTTGATTTTTGTTTACTTGCCTAGTGCCAGTGCACAAATACTACTGGAATGCGCTTTCAAAAAGGCTTTGGAAAAGTCATTTCAAAAATTTAAACTATCAACTAATTATAGGTCAAGTAAATCAGGGCCGTAGCCAGAAAAAACTTATGACTGAGGCAATGTCCATGGAAGACTTATGACTG
>CBDDTI010000077.1:0-28044 GCA_965233585.1 bacterium | reverse complement strand
AACGTCAATATATTTTTTCTGTAGCGACTAAACCTCTGGGGAAAGGTATCTGGATTTCTCTAAATACAGCCTTGGCAAGCAAAATAATGGATTAGGAATCTTGTCCAAGGTCTAGATCAAGAGATCCCAAAAATTAGCCAAAGTTCCAAAATATTTGGCAACCTCCCAAAATATTGGGCAAACTCTCAAAATATTGGCCAAGGTCCAAAATATTAGGCAAACTCCCAAAAATTGGCCAAACTCCCAAAATATTGGGTAAACTCCCAAAATATTGGGCAAACTGCCAAAAAATTGGCCAGTCCCAAAATATTGGGCAAACTCCAAAAAATTGGCCAGACTCCCAAAATATTGGGCAAACTCCCAAAAATTGGCCGAACTCCATATTTTTTTCCCTCAACTTGAAAAGGCCCTTAGTATTAGCAGACTTAGGAAAGTATGTTCTGTAACAGAAAACTACACCTGACATGGGTTTGATTTTCCGCCAGGGTTGCTAATTTTCCAGCTTTTGGGAAGAAGTCTTTTCCACGGGTATTTTCTCTTAGACCTTGTTTCACTTGGGCAAAGAAAATCCCTTGGAAATATACATTTACCACACGGCCGGCGTTTTCTTTCCTATTGAAAAAATTTCCACCAGAGGGGAATCGTATTTCCAGAGGGCAATTCAAAACTTGCCCGAGGGAAATACGATTCCCCAAGGATGGAAATTTTTCCGAGGGAAGAAAATGCCGGCCGTGTGGGACGATATTTTCCGTTATGGAAACACAAATTCCCATGGATTTGCACAAAATTCTGCCCAGCCCTGATCGCTCAGTTGGTAGAGTGTCTGGCTGCAGAGCCAAGGGTCCCAGGTTTAAATCCCGTGTCTTGCTAAATGTTATCACTAATAATTTTTATTATCTTTGATTTTTCTCTGTTGAAAGATCAATTTCAAGAGATTGACATGAATTTCTGTCTAGCCCTGATAGCTCAGTTGATAGAGTGTCAGGCTGTAGATCCAAGGGTCCCTGGCTCAAATCCCTTCTCTTGCTAAGTCTTTTAACAAAAAAAAATATTGTGTTTGTCTTTGATTTAGTTGTCTTGTTTGCCAAAATAATCTTTCGCCACCTATGCAGTAATTTTCTATCCACTAGGGAACTGGAAAATGGAAGATTGCTTCATAATATGGGGAGATTACTTTCCGGCGGGAGATCAGAATTTATTCCAACTCCCAGGGAATTTGCATTTCCATACAGAATATTGAGTTGGTTAAACCCCCTTCTTGAGGGGGGACTCATGCAGGAAGGACGCGTATCTCGCCTGCTGGCTGGCCTGCAACCCTACTAAGGCTTTTTTTTTGAACCTCCCATTTCTACTAAAAGCATTAACTTTTTGGCATTTTTGGTACTGTTAAAGTTTATTCCCCAAATATTTTTTTATCGTATAATAAAAAAATATGACAAATTCCTACAGAAATAAAGTCAAAAAAGGTTAAAGTTAAAAAAATAGGTTGCAAGGCTTGGTTTTGAAAATGTTCCGTCTGTGCTGGCTGGCTGGAACCAAAGAGGTTAGAGTGAGAATAGAGTGATATATATCGTATACTAGGTTGATTGCGCCATTTAGGGGCAATGTAACCTACGGGTGGAACACGGCGCAAGCAGCAAAGACGGGAGAAAAGGTAACACCGGAACAGGCCCGGTTAGTGTTTGCTCTTTCCAACTGGATGGCCTTCATGTCATTGGATGGAATTGTGCCGTCTTTAGATCCAGAAGAGATGGGGGCGTTAGACAAGCTGGGAAGTCTAGTAGTTGCGGCCGAACATGAGGGATTGTTGGAGCCTCCAGAGTTGCTGGTCATCGGGAACCTTCGCATAGATGGAACCGAAACGGAGGATGATGGATCCGGAGAGGGGGCCATGAGGAGCTCAAGGTTGCTGGAGAGACGCAAGGTGGTAAGATGGAGTCACCTGGAACAGGCGGTTTCAGAACCATTAGGGTGAATATGTAAGTGTCCGTATATTTACGATGTGCCTGAATACCACGATCAGTTGATCCTCAAGAGAAGACCCAAGGAGATTAGAGATTGGGCTCACTGGGAGGAATCTCTCAGTTTTGTGACTTTGATTGGAAGTGAGCATGTGATTCCGGAACATGTGTCAATGCAGCAGGTACCGGATTCCTTAAGGACCTCGATCCTCAAACCGTTCGCTTTAGAAAAGATTAGGAGAGTGAACGACAGGATAGGATTGGATCCGGATGATATGGATCGTGACCGCAAGAAGTTTGCTCGTCTGAAGACCTCAGACAGGGAGATTTGCAATCATCAGACAGCCTCTCCGCCTCCTCGACGGCGGGATTTCTTAGGGCTTTGGAAAGAGGAGGCCCACAGACAGGCGGGTGGACGTCACCAGGGTCCCCCATTCATACGGTGGGACATGCCAGTCCTGAAAGGGAAAAAGCGTGGGCCTAAGAGGGATCGAGAACAGGAAGATCGTTTACCGGGGGTTAGTGCAAGCAGGGCTCGAACTCTGACACCTTCGCCGGAAAGGGGGCGGCAGTCTCAGTGCAGTTCGAAGAGAGGATGCCATCGCTCGGGCTATGGAGGGGCTGGTGGAAAAGAGGCAGAGCGAGGTCAACAGTCAGGTGATAGTGCATCGGTTGGGGAACCGGAAACGGCTAGTGGGAAACCTGAAGTCCCACGAGATCGCCCACGGGGGAAGGGTAATGTCCCTACATCACTCTCATTCGAGCTTGTTACGCTCTCAAAACACCTTAAAACGTTCTCAAAACACCTTAAAACAGGCTGAAACCGTCTTTCAACCATCCGTTTACCGATAAAAACCATCTTGATGCGCTCTCAAAACACCTTGATGGCATCTACATTGAGCCTGTTTCAACCTGAAATCGGCTTGTAATCGTCTGCAACCGGCTTGTTTTCGTCTGCAATCGGCTTGCAACAACCTCAATCGAGCCTGCAATCGGCTTGTTTTCGTCTGCAATCGGCTTGCAACAACCTCAATCGAGCCTGTAATCGGCTTGTTTTCGTCTGCAATCGGCTTGCAACAGGCTCAATCGAGCCTGTAATCGGCTTGTTTTCGTCTGCAATCGGCTTGCAACAGGCTCAATCGAGCCTGTAATCGGCTTGTTTTCGTCTGCAATCGGCCTGTTGCAAGCCGATTGCAAGCCGTTTGCAACCTCAATTTTTCCCCACTTTCCACGTTTTGAATCAGTTCGGGGGCGCGAAGAAAGGTTCTGAGAACAAAAAACGTCTTTTTCCGTGCGGTTTGACTCAAATATCCTTTCATGTCCAAACTTTATGTCTTTAAAATCAAACCAACTCGCGCGCCAACGCGTTTTAAATTTCAATTCGCGCCGTAAGCAAAGATTTAGGCTCAAATTTTAATCACGTTAGGGGAAGGGGTGTCCAAATGCTTTTCCTCAACATTGATGTAACTGATTTCACAGTCAATTTTGATCAATCCAAAATTCAACACGTATCAAGAAATTCGGCACTTACCTTACAATTTCGTGGCAATCCTGAGAATTTCCAAATTTTTAATTTATTTTGGATTTTCACGAATGCCACAACATTGTGAGCAAGCAACAACCGAATATTTTAAAAGTGATAAAAGAAAAAACTGTTAGGTTTCATGCTTTTATTGTTTGGCTGCGTGGTCTGAAATTCCCCAAAAAATAATTCGGATCTCCAACAAACGATAAAATTATGATCAACCATCATCCCATCTAAACACACATCCTCAAGCCAGAAAAAATCACAACGTTTCATGTTTTTTAGTGAATATGAAGGGTTTAAATGTTTAACAAATTTATTTAGATTTTTCATAATCACTTTAAAACGTCAAACAATCTACAATTTTGTTTTAATTTCAAAATCATTATTTTTCTGTTGCCAAGATTGTTATTCACGATTTTTTTGGTCTTTGTGTACATTTTAGAATGAGTTTGGAATTTCTCAGTCTATTTTGTACGCAAAAAACCAGAAAATCATAAACAACGGAATATCTTCATCCTAATTGTCAAGAACATTTTCTCTCACGCTTTTTTGACCTTTGTGTAGCTGCTAAATTATTTTATTAAGCTCTACCCAAGGGCCGATAAATCATGAGAAGGCACTTCAAATACTCCACCGAATAAAATTTTATAAAATGTGACATGTCGATTTAATTTGTGAGTGGTTTTTCATCATCCATCAAGAATACCGTTTTTTACACTCTTTTGGCAGTATGTGAAGCTCAAATTTTTTCCATAAATTATTTGCGTTTCACAAACGCCTTAAGATTGTAAATAATCCGCCACATCGTCATTAAGAAGATTATTCTCTCAGGTTTTTTCGCCGTCGATTATTTGCTTAAATTTTATTTTATCAAGCAAATACTCTACGGTTTATAAACCATGAGAAGTTACTTCGAATACTTCACCGAATATGTGTTAATATTAGCAAATGCGTTTGTGATTGTTTTCATCATTAATTGTGAACATCGGCTTCTCGTTCTTTTGGTAATTGTACAGCTCAAATTTTTTAAAATAATTTGAGCCCTACAAATGCCTTAAGATTGGAAGCAATCTACATCGTCGGAAGCACATTCAAGCGCAAGACTTCATTGACAAGAACATTGGTCATGCTTTTTAAATTCCTGTACGACGGCTCGATTTTAATTTATCAAGTCACGTGCAAGAATTTGAAAATTGTGACAACCACGTCGGAACTTCGAGCGCGCTTTTAATATTTATTAGAAATGTCTGTGTAACATATCGTTTCAGTTGTGCATCATGAGTGGTCAAGACAACAAGCAGTCAAAATCATCATCGTCGCACAATTCCGACTGGGGAGACGAATATACCGGTCCTGATGTTACCGGTATTTATGATACTTCAGACCCGAACCGCGTTGTGCATCATTCTTTGCGTCGTATGTGCGCGCATCTTCGTAAAATCAACGAAGCATTGGAATCTTTGGACAGCGAATTAGTGCAGTACAGGGCTTGCATCAAAGACAAACTTCTTGGCAAACTCAATAATTCACGCGACTCCGATACCAAATTGTGGTGGCATCGTGAAATTTCAAATGAAATGAAAGTGTTTCATTTTTATGCGTCATTTTGCATGAAATTGTTGTGTAAAGATTTCTGTTTAGAACATTATCCAATTCGTGAAGAAGTAGTAGAAGTATGAGCGTCTCTTTGCGCCAAACGACAAGCTCTGACCGAGATAAAAAATCTCGTTTCGAAGAAGTAGACCAAGATACGTTTCATCAAAATTTGCAATCTCCTAATCTCTGTCCAAGAAACGATTGCTGTAGCGTGTGCGCGATGTTTTTATCAATTTTTGTGATTACTTCCGTTTTTCTTTGGTTAATGTACGGACTGACTTATAACGGTTTAAAGGCGCTTAATCTTGCAAATCAGACTTTAGTAGATATTTCTTTATTAAATCTCACCAATAATTCGTTATTTTCAAATAAATTGTTTTATTGAAATATAATTTAAATTGGATTTTTAATTACAATGTTTAAAATTACTCTTCGATCGTCGTTAAATTCAATCAAATTTCCGTCTAATCTCCTGAGTTCGATCTTTATGTCGTCTAAATAATCAACATTGCATCTTATAAATTCTAAATGTTCGAAATGGATAGAACAGTAGTCATTTTGTGTGGATTGACCGATTGTTGGTATAACTCTAAATATTGGGTAAAATTTGTCTCCAATAATGGAATGTTGAACAAAATTTGCATAACATATCATAACACCGGGATATAATTTGTAAACATCCATTGGTTTTGGCGCTTCAAAAAATCTTTCCTTAGTCACTGCAAGCGTGACGTAATCACCTCGTTCCTCAATTCTTGCAAATTCTTTCTCCGAGTAATCGTACATTCCTAAAAACGGGCAAAAGTTTTTGGGAATGCTTATTGAAAAAGGTTTATCTGTTTTAGCCACAATCCTAAAGAATCCATTAAAGTTCTCAAAATGTAAAATTTCCTTTAGTTCTTCGGATAACAGACGGTTTATTGATGTTGTTAGATCATCAGAGTTGCAGAAATAAAGGTTTGGTATTTCCACGACGTGTTTTTTTGTTTCGTTTTGGTTCATCAACACATTAAAGATAAACGGATTCCTTCCAATTGATTCTGGAATGCTACATATGGTGTTGGGAAAAGATATATCCATCAAGGCTATTTTCGCGTTTTGATTCAAACTTATCGGATGTTTTAAGTGTGCCCAAAAACTACTATTTGTATTTTCGTAGTTCAATTTGGTATCTACTTGTGAATCGATTCGTACGTGCGTTAATTCGTAATCCATATTTTTATCTTTTTCTTTTAAATGAAAATGCACTATAGACGGCTGACCTTCGTTTAAACTTAAAAGATTCCCAAAAGAATCTATAAATTGAGTGTTTATCGTTTCAATATTAGATTGTCGCACTTGATAATATCTAATATTTTTTACATTATGGTAAAAATAATGACCTTCCATTTGATTTGGCAAAGTCGTTGTAAACATAATTGTGGAATAACTATTTCCGCTGGGAACGTCAGAAATAATATTTGATTTTATTTGAACCAGACCGGGTTTTAAAACGGAATACGCTTTAATTGCTGTAGTTAAAAGCGCAAAATTTTTCTTTACAGAAAAATACACATATTCGTTGTCAAAAAACTTGATTGATTTTGCTTGGGAGGATACAAAACCGTTTTGGTAGTATTTTAAATTTAAAATTTTTATAAAATGTTTATGTATTAAAAAATATCTATTATAATTGTAATTTTCATTTTCCATTTCTTTTTTCGGGTTTTCATCTATTACGTAAGCTTTTTCATCTTTACCCCCTGATTTGGGTTCAAAATTATACAATCTCATTCCTTCCTTGTAAATATATTGCATCAAATTTTGCATCAGTCTATGCACTGTCAAATCCTCTTCATCTAAATTAGGCAAAACCCAAATGGATTTTGTCTGGTCTAAAATTTCGGACCTTATGTCTTCTTCCGAAGAATGTATAGATGTTAATTCGTTTTTTAGCGTGATGAAACAAGGTTGGCCTTTTGACAAAGTCAATTGGTTGTAGTTGTAATGTAATCCAATAGACACTACCCCAATTTCCCATTCTCTATTTTTCAAGTCTAAACTTTGTGGAAATAAATTGGTAAAAGAATTTAAAGTATTTTTGTCATCCGTATCGGAACTAGCGTTTGACACGCAATAAATATTATAATCCATTCCGTATTATTGTGGCATATCAACTATGTCTTTTTCGTATGTCCAACTAGGGTTTTTATACCCTTTCCATTTTATTAAAGCCATTTTTTCTCCGGTTTTTTTATCTTTTTTTGTCCGAAGAATTTTTTCGATGGCAAATACTTCTGGCTCATCTACGGGTGTAAGTTCACTCTCATAAAAATTTCCTTCTAAAGTTTCATCCTGTTCTAAAGTCTCCAACTCATAAGTGGGTTTTGGCAAACGTGTAGAAATTGATTTTATTTTAAAAATTTCTTCTTTGAATTGTGGTGTAAATCCTCTGTCAAATTTTCCCTTCATAATGCTAATACGCACGGTTTGGCCGATTTTGTATTTTGGTTTCATTCTTTTAATCTTTGAATAAACCAATTCTTGTTTTCTTCTAATTTGATAGGTTTTTCCGGGGAGTTCTGCTTCAGCGGGTGTCATTCCAATCATGCGATGTTTACGATTGTTGTAGGTATGGACAAGAAATGGTAACGCGTCAATGTACCTGTCAGTATTTTCGTGAGTCATGTATTTGAACAACAGGTTTTTTAAAGTTCGGTTAAATCTTTCCACAAAGGGGGCGTGCACAAAATTATTGCTGTGTAACAAAAGAATGTTATTGTTTTTGCAGTAGGCTTGAAATAATTTATTCTTAATTTCCGCTCCTTTATCGGCTAAAATTCTACGCGGAAATTGTTTTGCTCTTTTCATAATAGATTCAAACCCTTCCATAAATGTTTTTGCCGTTTTATTAATAAGTGGTTCTACAAAGGCGAATCGTGTAAAAATATCGATGGCTGTCAAAAGGTATCTATTAGAATCATTTTGTTCAGCCAAATTTCCTAAATCTATAAGGTCAATTTGAAACTGATACCGTTTCCGATAAGCAAATGTTGGATTTCTCGGTCTGGGAAATTTAGCCTGTTTGTGTAATGTGTAAGAGTCTGTTCCTTTTAGCCACTCCTCGATTAACGTCAGAGGGATTTTTTTCTCATAATAATGATAAATTAGCGCGGGAGACGCAAAAGCTATTGGTGAACCCGGTTTCGCGTATTCTTTTAAAAAAGTCTCTTTCGTTGTTATCGACATTTAAAACAGAGGTTCTTTAGAAATTTTGCGCCTTTTTTTCCTAGATTGCGTGATTGACGAGGATTTCCTTTTTTTGTTTGAATTTTGAGTTCGATAATCGTCGTTGCTATCGGCTTGTCGGGCAGCGTTAAGCAAAATACCTCGCGTAGCGGATTTCAAACGTTGTTTTGCTTTTCTGCCCACCGGTTGACCCTCCAAAGCTTCTATCGCCGTTTCTACAGCCGCTCTTGTCGCTTCTTTCTTTAAAGCTTTTCCTACAGATTTTATCGGGGCGCTTTTAGCTACACGTCCAATAGTTTTTATCGTTGATTTCGCTACCGGCATTAATCCGCGAAAAATTCCGGAAAAAAGCGATCCAATTCCCGAACCTCGTTGCCAATGTAAACCGCTGTGGTAATTCATATATGTACTTTATTGATTTAGACTTTTACGACATCTGTACAACGACATAACACTGACGCCTAAAATGTGAGCCATATTTTTGACGCTTAAATACCTCAATTTGGATTCTTTTAAAAAGGCATAAGCGCATGCAGCTAATAAAGTTCTTGGAGCAAAAGAACTATTTTCATTTTTTTTTAATATTTGTTCAACGGACGTCATTTCTTGATAATTTAACTGCAGCGGCTGTAAAAAATATTCTTTCATATCTTTTGCCTTTATGTAATTGTCTAATTTATTCATGTCAGTCAAATCCCGTCTGTATAATTTCATCCAACGCCACACTATCTTTGGATTAATGCCGACTTCTTGACACAAATGACTTATCGGGCGGGGAATTTTTTCTTTTATTAACCCCTGATACAACGTCATTACCACCAATCCTTTAACATCCATTTTAATTTTTCCGCCTTTTTGATAATGCCACGCTGCTATATCCGACCATAGATTTAAAATAACATTTGTAACATCATTATTTAAATGTAATTTATTACATAAAATTTTTAAAATATTTTTTTCTTTCTCTAAATGCTGGTTTTTTTGTTTAATTTCTTTATCAAATGTTTTTATTTTGTCCCATTCTGTTTCCAAATTTGATTTTGTTAAATTATGACAATATATTTTATCAATAACTAATCCACACTCGGTACACACCACGTCTCCTTGCCTGGTGTCTTCTACTGGATATTGATGATTGCATATTTTAGTATAATCTACTTTCTCGTGCATGATTTCAATGTTTATTGTATAGATATCAAAACTCGACTAAATAAACATTATTCACATCATTCAATTTTATATTTTTTTAATAATTTAATAATAATTTTTATTCCTTGTTTAGCATCTTCTTCGCTGGAGGCTCCAATTATAACTATTTTTCCTGACGAAAATATTAAAGCTGAACATTTTTTTATTTTTAAAAATACGCCTGGGAATTTTTCTGGATCATATCTCTTAAGAATAATTTCAAAATCTTTATTCGATTTTAAATGGTTGTATAATTTTAATAATTTAATCTCTTCTTTTGATTGATACAAACAAGTCATGTTTTCTACTTTAAATATTTCAACAACAAATTCGTTACTTATAATAAATTTTAGTTCGTCTAATGCTTTCGCAATGTGTTCTGTAGAGGGGATTTTTGTAATGTTTACGTGAAAATGACGATTTTGCTTTGTTTTGGTAAATATAATAAAGGAATATTTTTTTCTTATTACAACAAAATTATTATAACGTTTTATTGTATTATCAGTATTAAAAGAGATTTCGTCGCTGTTGATAAGATGAACTTTACAACTAATTTTTACATTGCTGACCAACACTTCCATTTTGTTATGGGCGTACCTGAAAAAAGTGGAATTGCCGGATTGGCCGTTGAACAAAACGACGGCACCGAAAGTGGTTTAGCGCTTCACTCACCGTTAGAAGTAGAAACGGGTTTATTAGATGGAGCTCACGTTATTTACAATAGCGTGGCTTCTATCACCAATACCGGACCGGTCGAATTTCTTGTTCCTCGCGATAACGAATGCTCTTTTATACTGAATCAAACCAGACTTAGCGGCTATTTTGTAGTGACAAATGACGATGGCGAACAGGTAAAAAATGATACTAAAGTCACACTGGCTAATCATTTTGCCGCTTGTTTATTCAGCCAAGTAGAAGTATATTTAAACGGGGTCCAAGTAGCTGATTTAAGTTCAGCGGTCACTTATCCTTGGAGAATGTTCATACAATCATTTTTAAGTTACAATTCAGAGGTGAAAAAAACTTATCTGGCTGCTGAAGGGTATTATCCCGAAAATGCTGACGAAGTTGATACCATAAATCTTACAGCCGCCACACCTTCTTTGAATAAAAGAAAGCAGTTAATTATGGACGGTAAAAAAGTGTATTTTAATACGCGCTTAGCCGTTGATCTGTTTGACACCGACAGATTTTTACCCCCAAATGTGGATATCAAAATCAAGCTGGTTAGATCCGCTGAAAAGTTTGGTTTGCTTCAAGATGCTGCGGCAGAAAAACCTTTTAAAATTGTTTTAAAAGATGTTAAACTACATATGAGAAAAGTGTTGCCCACATTATTGCTGCGAGAAAGTTTTAAAAACAAACTTTTAAAAGAACCGTGCTACCTACCTTTTAGCGCTACACGTTTAAGACATTATGTTATTCCTCAAGGTGTGTCGTCCTTCAACATCGCTAATATCGCTAATGGTACTTTACCGAAACAAGTGTTTTTTGTGATGGTTCACAATCAAGCCATGTCACACGCCCCGGACAAAAACCCTTTCAACTTTCAACATTTTAATCTGTCTACTTTTAATTTAAAAAAGAACGGTCAATGCGTATTTCCCAGACCATTTCAACCTAATATAAACGAGGGGGATGCCATTGACTTGTATCGGCATTTATACGACAGTATTGGCATTTCGCACGGCAATCAATCCATCGGTTTAACGTATGAACAATATTTAAAAGGAAGATTTTTTCTAGCGGCCGATTTAACACCGGATCAATGTAATTCGTTCCACGTGCATCCAGAAAATTACGGAAATTTAGATTTAGAATTGGCTTTTTCCGTAATAACTCCTCATCCTATATACGTTCTGGCTTTTTCTGTTTTCAACTCCGGCATCAAAATAGATCAATTCCAACAAGTTATAAAAGGAACAAATTAAATCATGGAAAACGGATTATCAAATATCTTTTTATCCAATTATATTCAACCAAGATGTAAATATTTCATCGGGGTTTTTTCAAGCGATAATTTGCCGTCTAATTCGCTTAAGTTGCCTTGTTGCTTAATCACTAACTTATCCAAAAAAAATCAAAAAGGATCACATTTCATAGCGATGTATATTAACGGAAAAAATCAACTCTATTATTTTGATTCATTCGGTTTTTTACCGCCGATATGGAATCGATCTTTAATGAAGTTTTTACGACCTTGGATAGAAAAAAACTCATTCAAAACAATTCTGTCTTACTCCATTCAGGATTTTCATTCATTGTTTTGCGGCTGGTACGTGACCGCTTTTTGTTTATCCGTGGGCAACAATTTAATGTCTCCTCAACAATTTGTTAAAATATTTGTAAAAAAACCCAAAATAAAAAATGATGAAATTGTAACTCATTTTATAAAAAAACTTGAAAATAAACGATGATATATATTTTACTTTTATTATAATTTTGGGTATTTTCCCGGAAAAAGTAATTTTTTTTTAACAGCATCTGCATCAGTTTTTGAAAGTTTTTTTGATTTAGATCTAGTTTGTACAGGAGAAATAGTAAAAGTTTTCTTTTTTGCACCTCCTGATCCTGTTTTGAGGGATGATATTGAAGCCGAAGGGGACTTTGATGCTTGTGAAGAGACCGAGGCTATATCTTTACCGATTTTTTCTGTGTCAAATATAGACAATTCTTTCATATGATCTCTTACAAGGTGTTTGCCGAATTGCGCATCGTCAACATACTGCTTCCCGCATGCGCTAAAGGGACAAACTATTTTGCCGTCTGAATTTTTTTGTGTCAATGCCTTTATAACAGGCGAATTTCGCCATTCTGGCACGTCAGGAGTTGAAGTATCGTCCTTGCTTTTTGGTTTTGAAGCAGTATAAAACAAGTCTGGATCGGGTTCTCTTTCCATAACGGGAGTAGTGGGTGAAAACTGAGCGGTATTTTCTTTTTGTTGGGGAGTTTGAGCGGTTGTTGATCTTGAAATAGATTGGTACGTGCGACCTGCACTGCTATCGATTTGTACTGGCGGCATAACATTCGATATATTATCAGAACCAAAACGATACAATTTATCGCCGCTTTGATTCATTTTTTGCCTGTCTTGTAAATTTTTAAAATTAATGGCATTTTCAATGTAATTGGTTGTATTTGGTTTTTCATTCATAGAAATAAGTTCTTTTTTTGTTTCATTATCTTCTATATTTTTTATTAAAGAATGATATAGTCTTTTAGGGACTAAAAACATTGAGTATATTTCGTCATTTGTTTTTCTTTTCACGCCTGAACTCATCCTTTAACGACGACGTTGCAAGCTCTTTTTTGCAATAATTTGAGCTAAAATAGGGACGATAATGCTGGCAATTGTTGATAAAGTTCCTAAAATTCCGCCCCTTTGTAGTATTGTTCTTTTTTTTGAAATGTCGGAAGAGCGACGAGGCGGCGTGGCAAGACGTCTAAACTCCCCTAAATGAGCTCTTATTTTTTTCTGAAGTCGTGTTCGCACTTCGCCATGTAAGGGCAATTCACCGTTCAAAACGTAATGTAAAATACGACAAAGCAATTCAACGCCGCGATCGTCCAAATAATTTAAAAAATTTGCGCAATCTTGATGTTTTAATTTTTTTATTGCATTAAAAAGCGAACTAGCTTTTTCTAATTTTTTTGACATTTTAACAGTAATTGTTTTTAATTTTTCTTAAATAGATATGAAATTTTAAACAGTAACGTAGGCTTTCATTAATCCTTCATAAGAAAAGATGTTACTTCGAATTCTGACTTTATCGTCTTGCTGTTGATGGAAATCTAGAAGAAGATATCCGTGACTTCGGCCGTTAACTGCTTCTCTATATGCCTTATTTAAAATTCCAACACGACCGGGAAAAATTTGTTTTGCCAAATGTGTGATGGCGCTTCTGTCCCGTGGATTGTTAAAAAGGATCATGTATTGCGTATTTATGCTCAATGTCCGTAAATCACCTTTTTTGTCAAATAAATTTTGACAAAGAAAAACGGTGAAACAATTGTAATGATGAGTCAAAACCGTAAAAAAATGTTTTAATATTTGCCCAACATCGTCTAAATAATCGTCAAAAACAATCAATTTGGGCATTTTTCTCGGATATAATTCTAAAATATCTTTCAACTCTTCGATTGAATTTGGAATATTTTTGAATTTACGAAAAGACGGAAATTGCGTGTCAGAACCTTTGCCCTCGTTCATGTCATCTTCCATGTACTGATATGCTTTTTGCGGCTCCTTGTAAAACAACAACATTGTTTCAGGCGGAGTTGCAAAATACTCGTGTCGACGAAGCACTAAATGTTTTAACCACGTTGTTTTTCCGCTTGATGTTGGACCGACAACCAACATGTTAGACGGAATATTAAACCTCAAATCAAAACCGTTCATTTTTTTTAATTTTAAAAAAGAAACTACAAAATTTTCTTTTAAATAAAAGTAATGATTTTTATTTACAAATTCGGCATTTAGACATTTTGTTGTTAACAATAAGGCAATTTCCTAGCGATAAAGTGTGACATCCACAATTTAAAACATATCTTTTTGAATCCATTGCCGACAACGCAATTTTTCTTTGAAAACACGTTCGGATTTTGTGATTCTTTGATCTTAAATTTTTAAAAGATTTGTAAATTACAACAGTTTGTTTTAAGCACTTTTTGTAATCTGCATAAGTTAATTGCTTTTTTATGCTAGATTTTTTTAAACCTTTGCATACTTTTTTCTCATCAATTTTGTTTTTGTCCAAAAAATCAACTATTTTCATAGAATAACATTTTGGACGTAAGCCTATAAAATCAGTAATAGCCGCTCTACCTTTTAATTCATCTTTGAAATAAAAAAGTTGATTGGCTTTACTGTCGTCAAAAAGTGGATGTTCTTTAGGGTACTTTGAAAAATCAAACATGTGTTTCAATCTCTCCATTTCCCTTTCCAAATTGTTGCATTTTACTTTTAAAAGAAAAGAATCCGTGTCCGAAAAACACAAAGATACATTGTTTTTGCCAAAATGTTTTTGAATGGTGTCATAGTATGATCTGTACATAAACAACTTGGACAACTCTAGAATGGAAAATCCGACGGCTAAAGGCTTTCTAAGTTCTATCATTGCCGGCTTCTTGTTGACAGCCACCAAATTCTCATTAATGATTTGAAAATTGTTGATGTGTTGACCAAGACTGGCTTTCCTCAGACTTTTTTCATCTCCACAAAGGACCACTTCGATGTAATTTCGAACATTTTCTGAAAAATATAAAATTAAATAAATATTTTATAAAGAATACAACATTTTATATAAAAATTCATTATAAAGTGTGTAGGAGTTTGGAGATTTATTTTTTAAAAACTTCCTAAAACCATGTGGCAATTTTCAAAACAAACTTTCACAACAAAAAAGAAGAAAGAGGACAGTGATGATGATGATGATGATGAAGATGAAGAGGGAATATATGAGGTTGAAGGATGAGGAGGATGACGATGAGCAGTGGCTGCTGAAGGGGGAGAAGGAGGAGAAAAAGAACCGGAAACCGGGCCTGATCCGGCGGATCCGGTCGGCCGTGGCCGACATTTTTGATGCTCCGCCGTCTGCTGCCGCCTCCGCCACCGCCAGCGCCGCTGCCGTTGCCCTCTCTGTTGGCGTTGCTGTGCTTGCCGTCAACAGAGAGGGCAGCGACGCTGGCGCTGGCGGTGGCGGCAGCGGTCGCGCTGTCCGAGGCCTTCAAAACGAAAATTTTATTGAATTTGACGTCCCCACCGACATTCTTGTCGATCTCCCCACCAACGTCCCCACAGAGTCCCCCATCGAGACGCTCATCGAGGTCCCCACCGCCGAAATTCCCTCTAACGTTCCCACCGAGGCGCTTATCGAAGCTCCCACCGAATCCCCCATCGAAATGCTCATCGAGGTCCCCACCACCGAAATTCCCTCTAACGTTCCCACCGAGGCGCTTATCGAAGCTCCCACCGAATCCCTCATCGAAATGCTCATCGAGGTCCCCACCACCGAAATTCCCTCTAACGTTCTCACCGAGGCGCTTATCGAAGCTCCCACCGAATCCCCCATCGAAATGCTCATCGAGGCCCCCACCAACGAAATTTCCTCCAACATCCCCACCGAGGTGCTAATTGAGGTCCCCGTCCCCACCGAGGCGCTCATCGAAGCTCCCACCGAGTCCCCCATCGAGATGCTCATCGAGGCCCCCACCAACGAAATTTCCTCCAACGTCCCCACCGAGGCGCCCACCGAGGCGTTTATCGAGTTTCCCATCGAGATTCCCGCTGACAACCCCATCGAGGCCCCCATCCCCATCAGAATCCCCGCTGACGACAGATCTTTTGCCGCCAGACGTCGGGCAACGGAGATTGTCCGTCTGGCCAAAATCCGGGCGGCGGAAAACCGGATGGCGGATTTTGACGGGGAGGTCATCACCGTGGAGGCTGAGATTCACGCGCCCCCCGACAACGACATTGAAGATGCGGATGAGCGTGTGGTGTGTACTGCCAATACATTTTGCACTAAATATTGGCAGTACCACCACACGCTTGTGCAAATATAAAAATACAAAAAAGATCTTAAATCTGAGTATTTACTTACCGATAAACTTTCCAAAAGTAGAGTTGGCAAAAAGCTTAAAAAGCCGAAGTTCAAAATCGTTGCGAGCGTTTGATCGTAGCATCGTGACCTTTTCAATAAACTCTTTTAAAAAAGCTTTTTGCCGAAACTTCACGGCTCTTCTTATCCTCAACAGTTTCATGCCTTTTTTCAAATAATATTGTAGATTTTCCAGATGCACCACGTACTTTTTTCGATCATAAAAAGTGCTCAACAGTTTCTTGCTTCGGTATCTTTTGTTCTTATAATCTCGAGGGTTAAGATGTTTTAGTAAACGACGATTATAAGGAGACAGATGTTTGTAAGAAACCGTGTCTGTATACGGAGCCAGCGGAAATTGATCATGTGTCTGTAAATATTTTACCGTTTATCAAAATGCAAAACGTGTTAAAAAGATCAGATTTACCGGGTGAAGATGAGGAGGATAATGCAAATCAACTTCAAATGCGTAGCCGGTCTCGTCTTGAGAAGGAATCTTGATAATATCTTTGGCAGTCCATTTTTCAAGATCTTTTTTTGCAACCCACTCGAAATTAGAAACTGGCAATTTTAAAGTTTCCATGCTCCCGTACAAGTTGTTTGCTAAAAAGTCACCGATTTAAAATAAATAGATTAATCAAACGATGCAGTATAAAATTACCGTCAATGTAAAGTAAATGATCGCCACTTTTTCTCGGATTGCTGTTTCCTTTTGCATAACGTTGAGAGATAAAGCTTTGTCCGCCTCTGATACCCTTTGTGAAAAAGTGCTCCATTTCAGGATCGGAATAGATATCCAGAGATCCTAGAGGTTTGGAAGATTCACCCGCGAGGTTATCTTTTGTTGTTGTAGCTCGTTCAGAGTTTTGATAGAACATAAGCATAACATCAAAACTTAGTCCAGGAATTCCTAAATTAAACGAAATAAATTTCATATTTAAACTTTATATGACAAGCAACAGAAAAGAAATTTACCTAAGTAATAGATTGGATCCAATTGAAAATGTTCCATAACCATTTTTCGGTATTGAAGAAACGCTTCACATAGCAGGATAACATCCAAAGAACAATAAAGCATCATGTAATCCGCCACATTCTTGCACTTGAACAGTTTGAAGACTTCTTGCGCATGAGAATAATCCGTTTCTGAGATGTGTTCTTCATTTAATTCAGAATAAAAAGCATCTTTGGTTGGAAGGTTTCGACTCTTTTTCATTTCTTGTAATGATTGAAAATGCTCGTAACAAAAAATGCCTTTTCTTTTTAAAAGTTTAAAAGCTTTTGATTTTTGACGGATAGGAATTTTTTTGAATCTTTCCATCTGTTGTAAAATAGGGAAAGAAAAGTTTGAAGTTTGATTTAAATCTTGGACAAGAGCGTCTAAGCTGGCAGATATGTGCTCTAATGAATCCTGAATTTTGAATCTGCCTAATGTAAGAGTGCGGAATTTCTCGCTGTTTCTAGCCAAGACTTCCGGCATTCTCTTGAATCGGCGAATGTTTAACTCTTCTATGATCAGATGCAAATCGTATCTGAAACGTTTAATTTGTAAAATTGATTGGAAAAAATAAAATAAATAAAAAATTTTACCCTTGAGCGTTGTGAAAAAAAATTGGCGTATGATAGGGTCCGGATCTTGTCAAATTGCACAGCGAATGAGCCGCACCCATTATTTTTCCTGTGACATGATCGTGATCCAAAACCTTTCTATACTTTTTAGGATGGGTAGCAAATCGAAGACCGCATATGTGACAAACGGTTGCTTTTCGAAACATTTGCCATTCCTCCTGGGTGGCTTGAGTTTTGAGAACATCTCTAAATTTTTGTTTTCTTTCTTCAACAACTTTTTCGTAGAGAGGTATCCGATCCAAAAAACGTTTAGCCGCATCCTCTCCTAAATATTCTTCTTGAAAAAATACTTCATTTTCGGAGTCCACAAAAATCAGGCTGTAGCCTACCGGTCTATGCACATTTATATCGTCACTTGTGGGAAAAGCACATAAGCATTCCAATTTAGAACAAAGTCGACATTTAGATCGTTCCTTGTTTCTTTGAAGTACACTTTCAAAATCACAAAATCCCACAACAGGCGCTTTAAACTTATGTTTGTGGTTAGAAAAACTTATAGCAGCATTTTTGCCGGGATAAATGGTGCGTTGCTTATCGTAGCAAATCCGCTCATGCTTTTCTTTCTTGGATTTTGATCGGAAACGCAGCAGACATTTTTCACAGTGAATGTACTTCTGTTGACCCGCTTTGTTAAACGACAACAGTCCGGCCCGATTATTCAAAAAACCTTGGAGTTTTGTAATTTTAAAGAAATGATGCTGTTGATTTAAATCTTTGATTTTTTTAGGAAACTTGGAAGGAAAACTCGATTTTTTGGGGCGGGAATTACTAGAAATTTTATCGGAAGAGATTTTAGGATCGTGTTTTATCATTAACAAATGGAGAGTATTTTCTCTCCTATCGTTGTTTTTGTTAGTAATAAACCCTAACTTTGAAACGTGGCCTTCACTCTCATAAAGTACGGAAATTGAAATTGGTAAATGACGATTTCTATACAAAAATTTTTTTATGTCACAAAATTGAAGAGGAAACGTAAAACCTTTTATGTTAAATTTTTTAAGATATTTTACTGGCATTTGACGAAAATCTGTAATGGAAGCAGTTTCTGGAAAAAGATGTCTAATGTACAGATAAAGAAAGTTGAATTTATCATATCGAGTATTCCATTCCAAGCAGTTAGATCTTTTTAAATTTCGCGGAATTTCTATAAAATCCATTTCCAAAGCTTACTTGAATTTTTTATATACAACAAAATAAGTCCTTTAAATCAAATATTGGTAATTTGGATGTCACTAAAAGACAGAGATTCAAATCTCCATCCGGAACCTCTCATCAACAAATCCTCTTCTCGACTTATTAAATTGTTTAATAATTTTTGAACTTTACCTTTTAACGAGCGAGAAGAATCAAAAGACGTAAATTGAATATAGCCGGTTCTTAAAGCAAAGACATCTCGATCGCTAGGCATTAATTCATGTGACGACTGATCAAGACTTTTTTCAGTTGAATTATCAATGTTGCTAACAACCGTTTGAGGCTGTGTTGAAGTATTATCAACAGCGGTTTCCGTCTCAGTGTCTTTTGTAGCTGAATTTAAATCAGGAATTTGATACGCCGCTGATAAAATTAAAGCAACTTTTACTGTAAAGGTTTTACTCAATTCATGACGAATAACATCAACAATTTCTTGTCTATTTGCTCTATTAACAACAAAGGCGTGAAGCGTTTCTGTAGAAAATATATGTTTCCGAAAAATTTTAATTTTACCGTTCAAAGCAGATTTAAAAAGAGAATAATTTAAATCTTCTAAATGAGAGGAATCAATGTGAGAAACCAAATCTTTTCTTGATTTAAAGGAACTTAATTCATTCTTACAAAACGGACACTGAAGCGATTGATTTAACGGAGTCCGATTTTGGAATTTTGACGATGTTTCACGATGACGAAACGATTCATGTTTGTCTCGGGAAGATTTTCTAGCAAACGATTTTTGACATTCACGGCAGACGTAGGATTTTGGCATTTCTGTTAAAATTCTGAAACAAAATTTATTGGCGCATGAATTTTGGAAATAATATATACAAACACATTAAAACTATATAGCTCAGACAAAATATAAACAAATTACTTAATACAAATCATTCTTGTCTAAAATGACGCAACAATCTTTGATATTGAGCACGTAAGCGTTCGCGTTCACGCTCAAGCATTTGAATGCGTTGACGCAATACGTACTCAGCATAACGATTGAACAAATCATAAGGTGAGCCGCCTTCAGCATCGATTAAATCGAGAATGAAAGAGGCTAAACGACCGTCACTCGATCTTTCTAAATTTGAGGGTGCGGGGAAATAATTTTCCTCTTCTATTTCTTCTGCTGATCGATTTGGACGTTGATAAGGAGAAGAATATCTTCCGGCCCTACCAACACCACGTCTGACCTCTCGCCCAATCGAGGGTGAAGTCGTTTGATTGAAGGGGCGATAAATATTTTGTCCCCGACCAACACCACGACCAACGACCGAAGTGTTTGAGGTGTTGCGCTCAGCAAAAATTCTTTGAGACATGGGGTTCGATGTTGAATCATCGACAGCGTTGTTTGATGATGGCGATGTTAAATCATCGGCGGAGTTATTGGTCGATGTTAAATCATCGACTGGATTGTTATTGATTTGAACCATAACTCCAAATCCTTCGGGGTTTACAACTATCGGTTCAGATACTCGACCCCGTTGATTAAACGAGGAAGATGTTGTCTGGCCTCGACCAACACCGCGAGCAGGAAGAGAGGAACTTGGGCCATCATTTGACCTTAAATCTCCTCGACCTCGTCCAATTGGCACAACCGGCGGAGATGGCGGTGATGTTAAATCATCAGCGTTTCTTAGATGAAATCTTATTCTTAACCCTGCAGGGCCAAGAAAAACTTGGCGAGGGTTGTTTGAATCATTTGGTGAATTAGACATTTTAATTACCTTTGATAGCGAACGGCAGAAGATCTTCTTTCAACGAATGTTCAAACTTATAATGGATGAATTTGAAAATATGAACGCGTTTTTATACAATTTTTGGTGGGAAATAGTTTGGCGCATTTACGAGCCAATTGCATGAGAAAAAATTAATGACAAATTGAGCACAAAAAATTAAGGATATCCACAGCAAATTACAAATCTTGAGCATGAGAAACATTAAGTACTTAGAAAAATTAATGGTGATTTGATCGAGTTTTGACAAATATAATTTGTTACAAATATTAACTAGTCGAATGTGAAAAATTAATGGAAAATACACGCACACAAAAAGCACTCATTTTCCGTAATTTTCTTGAACCATTGTTTAATTCACAATTTAACATGTTCAAAAAACAAAAATTATCCATAATTTCCTTAGGGCATTGTCTGTTAACGACTTGACGCGTTATAATTTAGAATGAACCAAAAACATTAATAAGAATTGACCTCAAACGCGTTCAGCATCGTTAAAATTTACAACCATCAGCGCCATAGCTTATTTATGCTGTGTAACCAATCAAAATTGATGAAACTTATCAGCTACTTGCCCGCGCATGTGGAATTGAGAGCCCCTTAGAACATTGCCATACTGACACTCCCTTAAACTCAAGAAAGTTTAAAAAGAACCTACATTCGATGACAAACGTCAGTACAGATTTATTGTCAGAATAAATCACCCGCATTTAAAGCAATAAGATGAAGAAATCACCAGCAAAAAAGAAAAAGCCTAACACAGTCAATAAAAATGGCAAATCGCAAGAGATTGATAATAAAGCCATTGATGATGAGAAGAAAAAAAAGGCTGAAAATACGTCAGAGGCGGAAAAGAAAAATAAAAAGACTAATAAAAAGAAGATTGGTAATGGAAAATCCAAGAAGAATACAAATAAAAAACATAAATTAAAATCAGGTAATTTTAATTTTAAGTCGGTTTTTTACACGCTTTACAATTAATTAAAGATTTTATAATTAAAGGAAAAAAACAAAAAAGAAACCACGACATTTCGTCATCAGAACCGGAGTCTGTGAATGAAGAAACGGAAGAAGAATCAGAGTCAGAAATTTCGACTGTTCAATCTGATGATGATGTTTCAACCGATGCGGAGGAGTTGAGCGTTGAAAGTTCAGAAAATGATGACAATGACGATGATGATGACGATGATGATGATGATGACGAAGATCTTAATGAGCAGACTCAAGACATTTTAGGAAAGAAAAGAAAAAGGTCAAATAAAAAAGGATTGTTGGTGGACAATGAAATTAACAATCATGCGGTCTATGAAGGTGCGTCATTGATGTCGTATCAAATTTTAATGGACGAAGATGAGCAAAAGCAATATTTTCGAAATTGGACTACCGAAAAAATATGCGAGACAAGGGATATCGATTTTGCTGAATGGCAAAAAGAACATTCAACAAGAGAAGCCTACTTTTTTGGTCCAGACAATGTAAGTCTATATTAACTTAATTTGATGAATTAAAATAATTTTAATTTTTTTTTTAGTATATGTACATAAATCCAGCCACGCTCAAAAAATTTATTGAGCTGATCAAGACAAAAAAAGTGGATGAGAAAAGCATCAGCCTTCCAATCAAGCCGATGTACAAGGTAGTATACCTTAATCCGCAAGTGACCGTTGGAATCACCGGGTTAAGGCATATTCAAAAGGCCGGAGGACTATCAGCCTGGCCGGTGATTTATGTGAAAAAGGAACACGTAAGTACGTCAAATAGCGTGAAAAATCTTATCTAAAAAGGCATTTTTTCAGTATAACGAAAACAACCAACAGTATTCGACCAAGATTATGAAGATTCAAGTACCGCTAAGAGGGCTGGAGGAAATAACAAAAGCCTTCATGGAATTGTGTTTTGGCATCAAGAAAAAACTGCCTCATATCCAACAATAAAATAAAACGACCAAAAATGTACATAGGCATGAATGTATTTTGAGAAATAAAATGAAATGCGCATTTATTTTATTCAAATAAAAATAAAAACTAGATTATATATATATTATACGGGAGTAGAAAGATTTTGCCTGGCACAAAGAGGAGGAGAAGGGTCATTGTTTATTGAAGAAGCCGCCGCAGGTTCCGTCCGAGGCATGTTAAATAACGGAGGAATCATGCTTGAAAAATACGGTCGTCTATGATAAACCTAAAAATAAATTATATTTAATAAGTGATTTAAAAATAATAATAAATTTCCTACCGTATACTCCGTGTTAGTCGCTTGATCTACTTTTTCGGGAGTTGCGTTGGTCGGCAACGCCGATGCGGTTGACTCAACCGGCAAAATTTCGACGTTTGATTCTTCTACAGCCTCTCCGTTTGTCGATGAATCTGCGGCAGCTTGTATTGAAATCATTTCAATAGGCTAAAAAAAATATAGAATAGACAAAATATTTTATAAAATGTAATAATCATACTTCGACATTAGACGGCTGTTGGTGATGATGGTCCAGTCTTCTTAATTTATACATAATTATGGCGAACGTCACAAAAATGAAGACGAACACCAATCCGACAAATATCTTGAAGACATCTGAAAATAATAAGATTTTGTATAAAATGTTGACTGGAAAGAAAATAATCAATACTTACTGTCAAAAATTGCAAAGTCAAAACCGGCGAAGGAGAAACTATTATCTGTGGTTGACACATTAGGTGAAGCAGAAAAGATCGGCGGATTGAAAGTGGTGGCAGAACCGGTGCTTGTTTCCGACACAGGCACGGGTGAAGTCGTAGTTGAAGGAGTAGAGCTCGTGACAGTGGTAGCAACGGTAGTAGGCAGGACAGTGGTAGTACTGGTAGAAGTTGTGGTGCTTGAAGTGGACGTGGTGCTTGAAGTGGACGTGGTGCTTGAAGTGGAAGAACTGGTTGATGCAAAGTCAATCGTAGGCGTAATGGTTGTTTCAGAAGAATTGGAAAAACCAACAATTTTAGCGAGGAGACTTTTTAATAAAATGATGTCTTCCTCGCACGAAGCCAAATAAAAGACCCCAATGAAAAAGACGATAATAATGTTGAAGTTCATTGTGTCAGATTTAAAAATTTACTTTGAACTTTGAAATGTCCAAGAATTGAAAATGAAGTGAAGTATTTGAATCGCAAACTTGAAATTATTTATTTTCTATAATAAAAGCGGGCGGTCAAACACGCGAACATTTGTACATTTATTATAAATAAAGTTAGAAGTTGTTGTCTAAATTAAATAATAAGAACTTTTTCGTACAATAAAATGCTTTGAAAGATTCTTTATGAAAAACACTTCGCAAGGGGAGGGTTGAGCGAAATTTACGCAAAGAAACGAGAAAACTCACGCTGAGAATGTAAAACACACCGCGCTTACAACACATTTGTATTTTGAGGGATAGAAAAATCTACAGTTTTGTTGTTAACATTTATATTCTTCCATAATTTGTATTCATGTTCAAATAAAACGTATAGACCGAGCAGCATTAAAAAAGACCAAAGAAAAACTAAAAGCCAAGGAGAAATGGTGTCTTTTACAAAATAAATATATTTAAAAGGATCTTCTCCATCTCTATTTCTCCGGACACAATTACGGCGATTGGCGGGAGGCGAGTCGTGGCTCCACATTATTAAAAATGTCGTTGTTTTTCGAACAAAACGTATTAGACAAAAACTTGATGGTTATTTTTTTATAATAATGGTACACTTGTAATTCTCTTTGAATGGCAAAAATGATTCGCGCGCGTGTTTCGGAATCATATGTTGGAATATAAAAGAAACACGTGCGGTCTTTAACGTTTTTACGATACGCAAATACTTGTTGATCCAACGACTTTAGGATTTTGTTGATCCTGTTGAGAAGAATTGAGATATTTCGCAACAAAGCGTGGGAATTTTTAAAATGTCGATACGTGAGATTGTTGTTGATGACCATGAAGTTGCAGCAAATGTTTATACAAAGACGTGTGATGTATTACTGAAATAGTTTATAACATAAAAATAATAAATTTAAAATTAAGCGCGCTCTTTTATTTTAAAATTAAGGATAATAGTTTGCTACTAAAAATTAGACACAGTAGCAAAAAATCATCCATAAAATCAAAACAAAATCAAACGTGATTTTTTCTGTCAATAAATAATTGCGACATTTGGTTGGGTTGAGAATCTTTTTGTAAACACCGATAAACAATAACTGTTGAAAAGTTGAACATGTGTTTATTTTTGATAAAATTATCGAGCGGAAATTATTGTTTATGACAATAGTTTTGGCGCGAATTATAATTTGTTGATGCAAAACGAGTCGCGCTTTAATTTGTGTTTGTTTCGGAGAACGGAAATTTAAACATTGACGTTCTCAGAACCTTTCTTCGCGCCCCCGAACTGATTCAAGACGTGGAAAGTGAAAAAATTGAGGTTGCAAACGGCTTGCAATCGGCTTGCAACAGGCCGATTGCAGACGAAAACAAGCCGATTACAGGCTCGATTGAGCCTGTTGCAAGCCGATTGCAGACGAAAACAAGCCGATTACAGGCTCGATTGAGCCTGTTGCAAGCCGATTGCAGACGAAAACAAGCCGATTACAGGCTCGATTGAGGTTGTTGCAAGCCGATTGCAGACGAAAACAAGCCGGTTGCAGGCTCGATTGAGGTTGTTGCAAGCCGATTGCAGACGAAAACAAGCCGGTTGCAGACGATTACAAGCCGATTTCAGGTTGAAACAGGCTCAATGTAGATGCCAGGAAGGTGTTTTGAGAGCGCATCAAGATGGTTTTTATCGGTAAACGGATGGTTGAAAGACGGTTTCAGCCTGTTTTAAGGTGTTTTGAGAACGTTTTAAGGTGTTTTGAGAGCGTAACAAGCTCGAATGAGAGTGATGTAGGGACATTACCCGCAATGGGGGAGCAACAAATGGCAGCTTAGGTGGGCGAAGTTGGCAACTTGTCAACAGACAAAGGTCTGGTTCCCTGCAGTTAAAAATGTGCCAGTACATTTTGTTAGAAGGCTCGATCGCTACGATTTGAGCCATGTTATCCACTTCACCACTGGGCACAACAACCTTCTCAGACACAGGTGCAAACTTGCTGGGGGGGAAGTGATATGTGCAGATTGTGTGGGGAGAGTAAAGAGGATGCCCTTCACTTATGGACCGAGTGTTCCCACAACACGGGACCTGGGGGGAGGGGAACCTGCTAGGGGTCCTATCAAATGGTCAATATGTCAGCTCAGCAGGTTCCTCAGGGAGCCAACAATTGCTGAGCTACTGGACCATGATAGGTCAGAACATCCTGAGACTCGCCCTGGTCAGCCGGGGTAATCTCTGATGTTGTATTAAACTCACATCGCTCAGAGAGCCATGAGCACCCCGTCTGGTGCTCGCTCGAGCGGGGTTCGACCTTTTCATGGAGTTCCCCCAGCGATCAATACAACAACAACAACAACAACAACATTTGCATTTCACATCCACACAAAGTTTGGGTAAAGACTACCTAAAGAAATGGATGTGTCGATAGTTCAGTGGTAGAGCATCAGCTTCGTGCCCCCTGGACCCGGGTTCAACTCCTGGTCCAGGGGCCCAGGTAAGTGGAAGCTGATGCTCTTTTTGAGCCTAGACCACATCCTTAGGGGGGAGGTTGGCAACTCCTGTAATTCTTGCAACTGAGAAAACAACCTGCTGGTCTAGGGTGAAGTAAAGACTACAACACATATCCAAGCCAGATATGTGCTGTCATCGCTCTGAGAGCCATGAGCACCTTTGGAGCTCGCTCGAGGGAATATCCCAGTGATCAATATAAAAGCCGATATAGTGGGGAAGTTGTCGCTTTAATTTTTTTTTTTGACCCCACTAAATACTAAGGCCAAAGTCAAGTGGCACCAAGGAGATTGATTTTGTTGTTCTGAGAGGGCCAGGACAATTTCATGTAAAAAAAGAAATGGTAGAAAGACCAAAGGAATGTCCCTTAAATATCCAGTATTTTACTCATATTAGTGGTCTCTGTGTCCTGTGTAAGAAACACATAACCTCTATTACCCTTTATTCAGCATACCCTTCCTATTTCTGTTCCAAAATCTAGCAATCTGTGATTGCTTGAAAATCTTTGGATTCCCTGACTGCCGTAGCTTCAGTCAAAAATTTTCAAGTGAACTCGATTGGTAGGTCTAAAAATACAACATTGGTGAGGTAAGGCCCCCTAAAATTAAAATTTTATGTGTCATTATGCTCTAATTGCAAATGCCAAAACAGGGAAAGGTGGCCACAAGAAACAAAGATTTTTTTTATTCAAGTAAAATTCTTTCAATTTTTCCACCTTTTTTTGTCCTATGAACTACCTCTCTCGGAAGAGAAAAACAATCTCTATGGCTTCAGTACTTGAAATTGTCGCATGAACCATCTCACCACTAAATAAATGTATAATTAATAAATTTTCTCCTGTTGGAGCTACGTTTTGAGACAAATAATTCTCAGGCTATAGTCCCCCAGGTTTTGACGGCCATTTGTCACCCAAGTAGGCTCCAGAAAATAGAGAAACAGTGAGTAAGTGAATCAGTGGTAGAAAAAGCCAGATAAAAAAGATCAGGAGCTCTCTCTTAAAGCAAGGTAAGGTAACCAAAAAGATGGCAGAGGTAAGTGAAAAATATAAGCCCCCAAATCTTAAAATTTTTTCCCTTGTCAGCCTCCCCAAAGCTACTTCTATTCCCATCCCTCTCCCTCTAAGAAGAAACACAAACAACTTTGTTCCCACCTTTAAGTCCAACAGCTTTGATTTTTTATGTTAGAGGGCTAGGGGTGCAAACAGAAATGATCTTTGGCAGGATGACAAGGGCAATATTTGAAGTTTTGGGTGTCAAATTTCTATTTGAATTACCTTCCTCTTTTTTTTTACTGGTTGAGTGAGATGGGAAACACATTTTTTTTCGGTACAAAAATCTTTTCTACAACTTCCTTAGAAATGATGATGCCTTTCTATATATTTTTGTCAACACCCTCTTTGGTGCCAATAGGAAAAAATAAGTAAGTTGTCACATAACCTCTTATTGTTAAATAAATTTTTAAAGCGATGACTTCCCCTCAATACCAGCTTTTATCAATATAACTACCTAAAGAAAAAGTTTTGTGCAAATAATGACTCTATTATAGGCTCACTATTTGCACAAAACTTTTTAGCCCAAAATTTTGGGTAAAAAGTAAGCCTATATTGGGGTCCTGCTGATTTAAGATTGGTTGTTTTGAAGGTAGGTCCGGGTTTAGGGATACCATGAGGGCATAGGTGGGGGCTTGAGGGGGTAGGGATCTGGGTGGCATGCCCCTCACGGTATCCCTAAACCCGGACCTACCTTCAAAACAACTACCCCCCCAAGGATGTGGTCTATCTCGAAAAGCATCAGCTTCTAC
>CBDDTI010000076.1:0-3420 GCA_965233585.1 bacterium | reverse complement strand
TGACAGGACTACTTCAACACCGCATGACTTTAGTTTGATTATTTTTCCCGTGTAAAAATAACACCAATTTCAGCAACAAAAGCTTCTCATACTTAAGGATGACTTAGAAGAAATATGGAGATATTATGACATTTGGGCCTCTACATTTCAACCGTTAGGGAGTTGCGACCTGTTCTACTTGAACTCGGCTCTTACTCCTGTACTTTTTATTCGTCTTAAAACAAATTTAAACAGAGAGAATGGTTTTGATTAGCGACAAAAGAGGCTGTATTGCCAATCAGCTACTCTCATCAAAACTGTCTGGAGGAAATGGCATATTTTAACTTCTGACTCGCCTCGTCCCCAAGCACCATCTCCAGCGAGATGGGATTAATATTATTTTCATTATTTTCATGTCAACTCAGTATTGTGCTCAAAAACCCTCGGAGATAACTGCTGTAACTGGTTTCGATTCACGTACCTGTCATGAAGGACGATAAATATAACAATTATGCAAGTACTTGAACCAACGTCAGCAATGTTGAGGAACACTATGTTGGAATTCACAGTTCTTTTAATCAAACATCATGGAAATTTTACTCTTTACGGTGGCCTGACTCTAAGAAAATTGGTTTCGTTCCTGTTTAGCTAATTTGTGGCATAACAGTGTACATAAGAGTCAAGGCTAAATGACTTCAATGTACTATCACTTCATTAGGCCGATAAACAAGATTTAGGATTCATTTAATTTTAATTCAATTTTATTTAACTTACATACATATCATATACATAAAGTTAGAATGATTTCACAATATTATTTAACAAAAATAGAAAAAGAAGAAGAAGAGTAAAGTAAGTTTAGTAATATGTTGTTACGGTGTAGAGTTTGGGACACCTGAGTGGTTATAAGTAAACTAATCGTGTAGGTGCACCAAATTAACTACATCATGAGGAAAAGGAATAGAGTTAAATAACATTTTTTTTCGTTAAAAGGAATTACCTCTTGTATTAACTACAAACATTAAACCTGTTGAACATATAAAGGTAAATTACTTAAGGTTACAAATGCAGAAGATCATGACCTTAGATGAAACTCAAATCCAAACCTTTGCCAATTGGCCAATGTCACATGCAAAACGCGTGACAAGGGAAAATAGGAAAAATCCAGAAGATCAAACAACAAGGGCGAAACAGCTGCCCACGGTCTGCATTTAGTGAGTATATGGATATCAGTCGACCAGTTGAATACTTCATATAGCTTACTACACCGTGCTGACGAGAGCCAACAAGTTCGAAACAGCTGTCCACGTTTGCAATTCTTGGCTTTCAGTTTGGACTCTATCATGTCGTTGACCTGTTAACCTTTCTACGTAGTATCAGGCTTGCATCATTGTTTGAAAGTTTACCCCTTAATTGACAGTCCTATGATTTTATGCAATCAGCCGAGAAAAAAAAAATAAACAGGCTATGTTTGTCAACCAACTACTGTCAACAAAACTGTCTGCCGTAACAAGCGAGACAAAGCCATGTCGACTGTATTAGAAGTTTGGAAAAGAAGGCGGCAAATTGTTGTTGTGTGTGTGTGTGTGTGTGTGTGTGTGTGTGTTGTCAGTCGGTTTAGATTTTTAAAAAAGTTGTTGCCAAATTTTCAAATGCAGAGTTCAACCACGAATATTTATTGCCTCCCTTGTAACTGACTCCTCAAACACTCTCTAGTAGTCACCGAAAGGAAAATTATGTCCAATATTTAAGGTGATATCCTTTTAAGATAGAAATTTAATCAAGGAAAACACAAAAACTTACAGTCTGTCCAAGGACAGCAGGTTATCAAATATTCCAGCCGGGAGGCTGCTCAGTTCGTTGTAATCAATATCCCTGAAATTCATTTAATATTTTTTCAATTATAAAGCAGTAAGCACTATACAGTTACTTTAAACATTCGTGATTTACTAAGACGGCCACGAGATACATGCTGCTCTAGGAGTGTTTCAATCTCGTGACTCTTTCAATAAGATTCCTAATCTTAACGTCCTCTCTTTATCGCCTGCCGTCACTAATCCCGTGAAATGTTTTTTTAACAAAATCGCTCTTGTCATCAACAAGCGAAACAAAGCTATGCCGACTGTATTAGAAGTTTCGAAAAGGCGGCGGCAAAGGAGGCATCTTGTAAGGGTTTTTTGTGTTGGCTGTCGGTTTAAACTTTTGAAAAGTTCTTGCCAAATTTTCAAATGCAGAGTTCAACAACGAATTGTTATTGCCTTCCTTTTAACTGACCCCTCAAACACTCTCTAGTAGGCACCGAAAGGAAAATTATGTCCAACATTTAAGGTGATATCATTTATGATAGAAATTTCATCAAGGAAAACACAAAAACTTACAGTCTGTCCAAGGACAGCAGGTGATCAAATATTCCAGCCGGGAGGCTGCTCAGTTTGTTGTAATCAAGATCCCTGAAATTCATTTGATATTTTTCAATTTTAAAGTAGTAAGCAGTAAACAGTTTCTCAAACATTTGTGATTTTACGGCCATGGAATGCATGCTATTTGGGTGTTAAATTAAATTAAAGCAGGAGCCGCTACATATACCAATAGGCCACTTCCGAGTTCCCTTGTGCCTCTGTTTCAAAACGAGTCGAAGTGCGAAACCATTCTTATGAAAATGAGTTTGATTTGCATGAAAATGAAACTGCATGCAGAACTCATTTTCATAAGAATGGTTTCGCACTTAGACTCGCTTTGAAACAGAGGCACAAGAGAACTCGGAAATGGCCTATTCATTTCAACTTTTCTCGCTCAACAGGACTTTTTGTCACCCGAGCGAATCTTCTTGACTAACAATATGATATATATTTATATAAACAATAGTCGCCATTTGGCGCGAAAATATGCTAAGATATTTGTCCGCGGACATTGTCTGTTCCGAGAAGCAAACAGTTTTCCGAGAGCGAAGCTCGAGGAAAACTGTGAGCTACAAGGAACAGATAATGTCCAAGGACAAATATCCAAGCATATTTTTCCCACAAATGGAGGCTATTGTCTTTTTTATGCTTCAAATCTTTTTTAGAAACGCGCGCACTTTTGAAAATTGAGGAATATTTTTATTGTAACGTTTCACGATTGTACCTTGGAAAAGCATGTTCTCGACTCAGGAAAATTGGATCTAGGTCTAGTTTTATCGGGCTCAAATGGCATTGAACCGTAGGCCAGTTTTATCCGAAAGGTTAACAAGGTGATAATTTTTGCACGAAAAAAAGTAGTGTTTTACTGTTGCTATGTAAGCCTTAACCAGGCACTCGTTCGCTGCAGCTCACTCAACTTGAAAATTTCTAGACTGAAATGATACCAGTTTGAAGCTTCACAAAGTCAGATTACAGAATAACTGTTCTAAAATTTGCGCCATTTTAAATTTGGACTCGTTGGAATGCTTTTGGGAACCATTAA
>CBDDTI010000075.1:0-39591 GCA_965233585.1 bacterium | reverse complement strand
CTTGGCCGGGGATCAAGCTCAGATGGCTTGCCAGCCGCATCCATTGGAATATCATCTTCGCCAGGTTTAACAGGGCCAGCAGTGTTTCCAGGCTCGCTGCTGGCCTGCCCAAGTTCAGAGCCTGACTCCAACAAATGCGCCTCAGCATGACAAGGTGTTGACACAGCAGAAGCCACAATGACTGCTGCTGCGGCTGCGGCCGCTGAAGGAGCCACAGCTGACTCCTCATGGTTTGGAAGCATCGACTGATCTCCATCCGATGGCGGCATCTCACACTGGTTGCTTGCTGATGCATCAGCAGGGTGAACTTCGGCCACGTTGGCGGCATCACCATCAATTGTCTTTGCTTCAGGGCAATCAAGCTCAGATGGCTTGCCAGCCGCATCCATTGGGACATCATCTTCGCCAGGTTTAACAGGGTCAGCAGCGTTTCCAGGTTCGCTGCTGGCCTGCCCAAGTTCAGAGCCTGACTCCAACAAATGCGCCTCAGCATGACAAGGTGTTGACACAGCAGAAGCCACAATGACTGCTGCTGCGGCTGCGGCCGCTGAAGGAGCCACAGCTGACTTGTCATGGTTTGAAAGCATCGACTCATCTCCGTCCGATGGCGGCATCTCACACTGCTTGCTTGCTGATGCATCGGCAGGGTGAACTTCGGCCACGTTGGCGGCATGACCATCAACTGTCTTTGCTTCGGGGTAGTCCTCTGTCCCTTTTTCTTTCTTCTGATTCACATCCTCAAAAACTTCAACTTGTTTGAGAGTGCAAGGTTCGGGTGCTGCCTGAGCAGGATCCACGGCATCTGCTGCTGCATCATTCGTTGAAGTGCTTTGTAAATCTATGTCAATGCCAGGATGCCATTGATTTGCCTTTTCCATGGTTGACTGAACCACGTCCACAAAAACTTTGTGCTCCATGTCTGCAAGGGCAGAATTCAAGCATTGCCGCTTTGATTCGTCCTGGACTCCCCCCTGGGTACTCTTAGCCCCCGAAGCTTCTCCAAAGCACTCCTGGGATGCATCCTTGTACTCCTTTCTTTTGGCAGGGGTGAGTTTTTCGTAGCCTGCGCTGCTACTGCTGTTGTCAGCTTTCAACTCCGGTGAAGCAACTGTCACACTGGAAGCCTTCGCTTTGGCGGGCCCGCGTGGCTTTGCCACGGCCTTTTTAGCTGCGGAGGTCTTCGCAAAGGCTGCTGCAATCGACTGTTCAGCAGCAGCCTTTGGTCTTCGTCCCATCGCAACTAGGAACGTGGAAGGATGAGATTTGTTTCATGTTCCCTGTTTTCCTACACAGCAAGTGGAACTGTTTGTTGGTTGATGGCAATTGGATCACATGGCTGTTGGATCTCCTGCATGTGACATAGCGACCTTAGTGATTAGTGATTAGATTAGTGGCTTGATAGAGGCTTGAATAGTCGACATCATCACTATCACTGTCGTGTCTCTCATGTCGTCCAAAAACATTTGAGCAGGTGTCAATCAGCTGGCTGACTGGGTGGTTTGGAATAGAAAGAAAAAGAAGGTGCTGACTTGTCTGACTGACAGGCAATGCAATGTAATGATATGAACCACTGTATGAACCGAACCAAACATCGCACCAGCAAGATTTTTATCACATGCTAGCTGGGTTGTTTTCTGTCGCTCAATCCAACGCGATGCAAAAATGGACCGGCTCCCCCAGCTGGTCCACAGTTCACAGCGAAGGAAAAAGTTGTCCCAGCGCCGCCAAGCGCGATTGAAAGCTGAACTTATTGACAGGCGCCAGGAAAATCAGATCTGAGATCTGGTGCATTGACATTACAATGTTTGGCTCAACACCTAAGCAACTTGTGAATTTTCTGGGCAAGCCCTCAGTAAATGTGCAAGCCCTCTGAGAAACGGGACCGGAAATAAATAAGAGCAATGGGGCAAATGCGCCATGATGCAGTGCACCTTACATCCTGGTCGCGCCTGTGGAATGCCTGCAGCGCTGACTTCTGCTAAATACAGCCACGGGGCCACGCAGTGCATGACACAAGTCTACAAGCCGACTGCTATGGCCTGGATTCAAATGATAAATTTCTCCATCTGTCCACAACGTTGGATTCAAGGACTTGAAGCTTTGATTGCAACTATTTTTCATGTTACTGTTAAAGAAACAGAAAGATTGCACGATGCCAAACACAGTCACAGGCCAAGCAATGGCAACTGTTGAAATGTGAGACTACAGAGTACCAACCATTGGTAATTGGTATTGTATAGGAAGGCAGTAGCCTTTGCAAACCCCGATATAGACTCGCTGCAGCTGCAGCCAAAGCCCAAATCCGAAGACCTTGGGCCGCACCCCACCATGTGTCAGGGACAATCCTGACTGACCTGAGCTTCAGTCACTTGGACGTGAAACTGGTTGACATAGCCTGAATTGAGGCCGGGAGCTCGATAGAGTTCTGGATTGCTGCGGCCAATGAGTCCCTCAGAGAATTCAACGCATTGTCTGAAGGCTTTTGGCCGCGCTGAACTGCACGTTGAACTGCTTTGCTTCCCAAACAGTGCAGTAGGTTCCCGACACACCTCAGGATATCAGGGAGGTTGCAATTAATGGCAACTCAGTCACTTATATTGACTTTTGAGTAACAGTCAGTAATTGCCCAGGGATAAACAGATTCAGATACAACTTTAGTGTTGGGTTTGAGTTTACTAATTTCGTAGGTTGGTTAGTTAGTTCATTTTTTGCAGTTGATAATTTACGGCATTTACAATGTTTACAGTGTTTACAGTTTACAGTTAACAGTTAACACAATGTCACATAGAGTCAGTTTATATACAGTTTACGTTACACTGTTACAGTGTTACAGTGTTACAGTTTACAGTTTACAGTTTACAGTTACGGTGTACAGTTTACACTTACTTAGTTACAGTATTTACATTGATACTATTTAGTGACTTTAGTGTCAATTTAGAGCCTGGATGTGCATGGTTTACTTTACAACTTTACAACTTTACAGTTACAGTGATCAGTGCTCAGTACAGTACAGTGAGTTCTTTCCCGTCGCTTGGCATCAGCTAGAAAAAGACCGTATTTTGCCTGGGTACAAGAAGCCAAGACCTTCGCGATTGTTGATCTCATACTGTGTGGTGTCGATGAAAGTGCCCACATCGGTCCCCATGTAGCTGCATGCCAGCTTGATGTCCCGAAGCAATTGCGTCATGGCAATTGTTTTCTCAGAGACAGCCACAGATACCTTCATGTCAAAGAACTTTGCAAGGAAATCCTGGGTGATGTCGGTCACGGAAGCAATCGAATCGACTTCTGGCGGTATCTTGACATCGGTCACCTTGGCCTCCTCCAGCTTCTCCAGAAAGCTCTTCCGAGTCTCATCAAAAGATTCTTCGGCCCTGGCAACCAACTCACCGTACAAAGAGACCAGTGCAGAGACATCGACCTCCATGTTGGCCAGAGCAGCCACGCGTTGGATGGCTGAGGTGATGTCCTCCTCCGACCTGGACTTGGTAGCATTGGCCTCTTTGATGAACTGATACTTGCTTTCAACAAGAGTCTTGTCTGGACCGTCAGTGTAGGAAGCCATCATCAGAAACTCCTTCACAATATCCAGGCAAGCTCGAATCGATGCCCCGTTCGGAAGTGCAGTTGTGACCAGGGATGCTTCCTCCAAGGACTTCTTGAAACTTTTCAGCGCATCCTTTGTCAAGCATGCCCTGTCTGCAAGATACTGAACCAGCAGCTCTAAGCATGGCTTGGAGCACTCAACTGCTTTGGCAAGAAGTTTTTCCCCAAAGATCTCCTGCAAAGTACTGTCCAAGTTGTCGACCAAAGCCTTCCTTATTGCCGTTGAGATGGACAAGCGCAGTTAACACGGTTTGGCAGTGTTGCTTAAACTAGTTTAAGTCTATGTTTACGTTATATTTTAAAGTAAAGCTAAGTAAAGTAAAGTTTTAATTTCTATTTTTGAAAGTTTTAAAGTGTTTGAAGTTTTGTAGTTGTTAAAGTGTTTAAAGTTTAAAAGTTTAAAGTTTAAAGTGTAAAGCTAAAGTCAAATTCAAGTATCTATATATTTTTAAAAGTTAAAGTTAAAATTTAAAGTAAATTTAACGGTTTATGTCTAATTAGTTTAATTGACAGAAATTTACATTTGTTTGAAGTTTTACCTAATTTTAAAATTCAAGATTTAAGTAAGTTTAAAAATTTAAAGTTGTCTAAAGTGTTTAAAGTGTGGGCCCAAGCTAAAAGTCAATTAAATTAAAAATTTAGTTTGAATATAAAGTCTAGAGTCTAGAGTCTAGAGTCTAAAAGGTTAAGTTGAAATTTAAAATGATTAAATTTTAACAGATTGAATGATTGAAAGTGAAAGGAAAGCTTAAAGTTTTACAAAGTTGTTACAATGAATGGCTGAGTAAAGCTAATTAAAGTGAATGGATAAAGTAGTCACGTTTAACTGTTTAAGTTCAAGCTTGAGTCTGATTCAAAGTTCTAGATTCAAAAGGTTGAAAAATGAGTTGAAAGGTGAACAGCTCAAAGATGTTTTATAAACCCAAAGTTCGCTTTACTTTAACTCAGGTTTATAAAGTTTAAAGTTTTGAAGGTGTAGTAAAGTTTAAAGTTGAAGTTTAAGTCTAAGGAGTCTAAGGTTGAATTTTAAAAAAACTGACATTAAAAAGTCTAAAAAAATAACATATTTATTTAATAGAAATTTAAAAATGAGATTTAAAATCTAGATCTAAGCGCCTGCTAATTCATCTGAAAAGTTCAACACTTGACCGTAGTGTAAGCAGTGCAAACTGCAAACACTGCAAACCGTAAACTTGCTGTAAACTGCAATTAAGTTAAGTTTCAGTTACAGTGAGAGTTAGAGTTTGAAAAAGTTGTTACAGTCTGATAAAGTCCAGAGTATAGAGTCCAAAATGTCTAAAGCCTAAAGACTCTAAAGTGTCTAAAGTCTAAGAATCAAAAGGGCCAAAGGGGTCTAGATTCTAAAGTCAAGTCTAAGGTCTAGAGTCTAGAGTCTAAAGTCTAAAGAGTCTAAAGTCTAAAGCTTAAAAGTTTAAAGCTAGTTTTAATGTTTCAAGTTTAAAGCAGTGTAAGGTTTTAAAAATATAGTTAAATTAGTTAAATCAATTTAGTTTTAGTGATACTGATAGTGTTTAGTTTTAGTTTTTAATTTAAATTTAAATGTACAGTTTAAGTTTGTTAAAGCTAAAGCGGGTTTAAGAGTTTAAGCAGTTTAAGTTTAAGATTATGTTGAAGAAAAGTGTTAAGTTAGCTAACGGCGTTTCAAAAGAAATAAAAAATATTAAAATACAGTTCGCTTAAGTTTTCGAATGAAAAACATATTATGAATACTAATTCGTAAAGTAAAGTTTCTTAAAGTTACTATTCAAATTTCAAACTAAAATGAAAGATCAAACAAAATATAAAATATATTTAACAAATAAAAAGTCAAAGTCTAAAGTCTAGAGTCTAAAGTCTAAAGTCTAGAGTCTAGAGTCTAAAGTCTAAAGAATCTAAAGTCAAATTTTATACTACTTTTAAATTTTAAAACTTTAAATTTTAAACTTTAAACTTTAAACTTTAAAACTTTAAACTTTAAACTTTATAAACTTAAAATATTTAAACTTTATTTAAACTTTAAACTTTAAACTTACTTTAAACTTTAAACTTCTTTAAATTTTCAACAGCTTTAAACAACTTTATTTATTTTAAACTTTTAAACTTTAAACCTTTAAACTTTTAAAACTATTTAAAACTACGTATTACTTTAAAATTTTAAAATTTAGATATTATTTTAATTTAAACTTTTGAATTTTTAAATGAACAGAAACAAAAACACATTATCATCTCATTGAACAACCTTAAGATTCGATTAAACAACTTAAACTTAAACTAGTCCTAGTCTTAGTTTTAAAATTTTATTGTGGTATCTTACAATAGGGTTGGAAGCAATTTGTGCAAAACAACTGACGGTCTGTTTGGATCACGCCAAGCATCACAGTGGCAAACAGGATTGGTTCCGGCCTGTCAGGCTCAGTGCTCCCAGCGTCAACCTTCTCAAACCCCTGAACGGTTTTCAAAAGCTTGCCCGAGTGGTTCTGCCACTTCCGGAGCCATGCCTGGGCCTTGACTGCATCGATAGATGATTCAGTCTCAGAATCAGAGGAAAAGATGTCAGCTGCAGCACCTGCCAAGTCCTTCATAAAGACACTGAATTCCTTGATGGACTCAATGATCTCCCCGTTGCCGCTTCCCAAGATACCACTCTGAAGCTGGCAAAGGCATGATGCCTCAGAAAGCACTGGCGACATGATGGATTTCTTGTTCTGGAGGGCTTTGTCGTAGTCTCCCATGTAGGGAATCAGATCGTTGACGAAGAACGCATTCACAATCATGAGCCCTGCTTTCCGCGTGAGCTGCTGGAGTTTCGCCAGGCTATCTCGTTCCGGGCCTTTCAAGGCTCTGAAGGAACCTGTAGCAAGAAAGGAGTAATGCCCATTGACGAGTTTTCCATGCTCATCATTGAAGTCCCCTTTCTTGCTCAAAAGGTCGAAGTCGTGGGTGTCATTGCAACAGAGGCCTGTCTTCTCAAGCCTCGGTGGAAATGGAAAATGATGAGTGGTAAAAAAGTAAAAATGATAAAAATGTGGGAATGTCCTGCTATTTCAACACAGTGCCACTATTCAATCTTCAAGACCCAAGGCTGCCCAAGACAATCACAGTTACGGAGTGAAGGTGGCAGTAAAGCTGGAAGGAATACGAAGAGCCAAGAACAACACAAATCCGCCGCCAAATCGGTTGTCAAATCATCAAATTGCATATCCATGATTGGACCGCAGTGAGTAGTGGTCAGGCAAGAGGAATCGAATAAAACAAACCCATTCTTTAGTCAGTCTTTAGTCTTTAAATTTAAATCTAAAACGGCCACATTATCTGATGAACCAAGCTGCTCCGAAATCGCCGTCTCAATCGTTTGAAGGAGTTTGTTGTTGCTCTCTCTTTTGCGAGCGTTGTCCATCAGAACATCCAGCACCTTCTTGCCCTGCTGGTTGTCGAAAGCCTGGCAAGCCCAGTGGCCTGACTTGCCCATGTCAGCGCAGAAGGATAACACCCGTCCTGACAAAGAAAGTTGTCATTTTTTTTGGACTAGTGATTGGTCGCAGTTCAAATTTCAAATTGTAACCGTGGTAAACAAGACCCAGCTTTGGATGACAGCTGTGAGAATCCGAGCATGACAGCCTGCAACTGGAAACCCTATACCATCTCCTGTGCAGCTCATGTTGCTCGTTCAGTTTGGTCGTAGTAAGTTAAAATGAATGCTCACATAATTAAACAAATTAAACATATAATTTATAATAATTATAATTTATAATAATATATATTATATTATATATATATATGAATCATGCATCATGCATCAACAGTCCTGGGGCGGCCCCGAAGTTCAGGACAGACGCGAGGCACTGCAAAGTGTCCTTGTGATCAATGCCTTGCCCAGTTGCGGCCGCATTCTTTGCTAAGCTGTCGAGGAATGTACGGAGAAAAGCCGTGCTTTCGGCCGAGATCGGCTTGGACACTGGCACAGCCTTGACAAGCCGGGTCAAGATCAAGTTCGACAGGCTCCCGAAAAATTCCGGCGAGTCGCTGACCTGCTCCTTGCAGAACTTGAGAATTTCCCCGAAGAACACATCCCAGTGGGCCAATTTGAGAACCTCCAGCGTCCAGCGTGTGGAACAAAGATCTCAAATTCAAATACGTATTATAAATCTCAAGTTTCACTAGCTGAAAAGTTGAAAGTTGGATTAGTTGAAAGGCAAAATCAGAACGGCTGTCAAAATGAGCGGCGTTTACCTTGCATGATTAGTATTCATGCTGCAGGTCACCATGATTTTTGAAGTCTCATGGTCACTCAGAGTCTCTTAGTCGACTCGTAGTGAATCATATAAGTTATAAGTTATAAGCATATAGTAATATAGTATATAATATTCTATAGTATAGTACAGTTAGAACTCACAACCACAAGTGAAGTCAAGTGATAAGTCTGGTGGGTGCTATATTATTTCTAAAGTAAAAAATGATACAACAAGTGATCAGTGGATATGAAATCATGAGATATATGAAATTAATAAGATTCATATAAAATAAGATTGAAGGGAGGGCGAGATATCCATATCAGTTGCAATGTCGACGCCACAAAGTCTGTGGTCTGTTCACTCCGTATGGTTGAGTTGAATGTGTGTGGATGGAATACACAATGCGTTTCTGGCCCAGCCTCAAAACTCCAAGCCTTCAAGGCACGCTTCCAAATTTCCTGGCCCACACAAGCCAGGGGTTGATTGGATTGCGTCGACCAAATTCCTCCCCTCGGAAGTAGAGCAATTCATCAGCCGCTTTGTCAAATCAATCAGCAAGGAAAGTTCCTCTGCGAGTCTGTTCAAGCCATCCTTCAAGGCCGTCGTTGTAGTAGACGTTGCAGTCTGGCCACGTCTGCGTTTAAGTGACTTCTGCTTCGTCTGGATGTTGTTGCGCAAATCTGTGAGGGAGGAAATCCGGTCCTACAAGTCACAATGAGTAGGTTTAGCACCACAGGTTAATCAACAAAAAAAAGCCCCATGTGTTTCACATGCTTTGAAACCAACTGGGGTCCCGTTGTGCTGCTGTAGAGACTGCTGTAGATGGAATTCACGAGCACATTAAAAACATCAAGTCCTGTAAAGTTTGTGATTGTTGAGAGTTGAGAGTATATTGTAGAAAGGTAGTGGTAATGAAAGTAACTTGTACAGTCAGTGTACAGTGTACAGTACAGTGTAAAGTTTAAAGTTTAAGTTTAAAAAGTTTAAAGTGTAAAGTGAACAATGTGGTGTAGTGTAACAGAATTGTACTGTAGTGACAGTGTGTAAACTGTAAGTGTCAAGTGCTCATTACAAAAAAAGTGACGCCGTGTAAAGTTTAAGTTTAAAGTTTAAGTTTAAAGTTTAAAGTTTTAAAGTTTAAAGTTTGTAAAGTGCAAAGTGTAAAGTGTAAGAGTTGAAAGTGTTACAGTGTAAAGTGAGTGTAAAGTGTAAAGTGCAAAAGCAAAATTGTAATTGTAAAGTGTGCGGTAAAGTTTGGTAAAGTGTAGTGTTACAGCAGTGTTACTGTTACTCTTAAAATTAATGTGTGTAAGGCGTAAGGTGTAAAGATTGTAAAGTGCAAAGTGTAAAGTGTAAAGTGTAACGTACAGTTACAGTGTACAACAGTGTACAGTGTACAGTGTGTAAAGTGTACAGTGTCAAGTAATTTTGAATTTAAAAACTTTAAATTTAAACTTTATTAAACTTTAAATTAAACTTTAATTAAGCTTTAAAAACTTTAAACGTTAAACTAAACTGTTAAACTACCTTTAAACTTTAAACTTTAAACTTCTTTAAACTTTAAACTTTAAACTTTAATTCAACTTTAAAAACTTTAAACTCTTTAAACTTTAAACTTCAAACTTTAAACATTTTTAAACTTTTAAATATTTTAAACTTTTTAAACTTAACTTTAGTTTGGTAGTATAAATAAACACCGTGGAACGATGGAGCTATGGGCAAATGATCACACATGAATCATCTTGAATCTTGACCCATATCATTGATATCATTGTGATAATCACATCAAAAGACTGCCCAAGAGTCCTTGGCCCATTGACAGAAGGTCGTCTCATCCGTCGAAGATGGTTTCATTTCTTTCATTTCTGCAACCAATGGCTCGAACCTGTTCATGACCTCTCTGTCATCGGCACACATCTCATCACCACAATCGGTGCTTGTCTGTTCTCGAGCTGACCCTGCAGCTGCAGCTCCAACTGCTTCATCTGCAGCCTCATCGAAGTTTCTTTTCAAATTCACCTTGGCACTTGTACCACCGGGAGTCTTGGCAGCCTTGGCTCGTTTCTGAACCGGGATCAATGGTTCATCATCGCTTGCCTCACGATCATCCATGCCCTTCTCAGACTTTGCGTCGGTGACATTGCCTCGCCTGTTCTGGTTCTGTCGCTTGTGGTTGGGCCCAGCCTTTGCCTTTGGGCCAGGCCTGGGAGTCTGATCAGCGCCGTCGCTCTCTGCAAAGCCGCCTGTCAGCCGTTCAAACAGCTTGGCAAATGGCTGGATGTCCTCGTCCTCCTCGCCGCTATCCTGCGCAAACAACGAATCTGGTTTGAATTTGATGTCGGATCTAGTCTAACCCAAACGTAACCAAAGTCAACCCCGTCGCAAGTTCAAATCTTTTGGATCGCCAAAAGGAGTTGGAATTTGCAACTTAAAAATAGCTTGTGATCTGTCAGGCAGTATGATTGTCATTGCACATTGTGCAACGCTATTAATTCAACTGCATGACAGTAGCACAGCAGTTATTCATACTTACTTACAATTATGAAATGATATGGTTCATGCTACCGCTACCTATATTATTAAATTTTAAATTACTGTATCACTGTATCGTTGTTGTATGAATGTACTGTATTATTGAATCAAAAGATATCATACCACTCTGAAACATTTTCCAAAAAACCTCAAGGTCGTGAGTCATGAATCATCAAATGTGCGAAGTTGCACCGGGCCACGCCATCAAAGGTCCGCTAGAGACACAGGCCGTGAATGGGAAACCACAGTCCAATAGAAAGGGCAAAGTCAAAACAAATATCGCAATTCCAAGTCATGACCGGACTTTTTCGGTGATTCTACCACTGAACTTGATTGGGCCGAATCTGTGAAGTGGAAATGACACGGTGAAAATATCGAATGTTGAACCAAAGTCCCACAGCATGCATTTGCCATTGCAAAAAGCAGGTGTAATGAATGGCCAGTTCATGTCACGGCCAATCTAGGCCAACATATATCTCAACTACAGCCAAAATAGTTTAATTACCATTACCATCATTACCATAATAAAATAATAAAATACATACATACATATCGTACATACACACCTTACAAGTTACATACATATTCATTATACAAATATACAAGTTCATAGATCATTACACTCATCATTACACCATGTTTTCATACACAGCCAATCAACTTGAACCAGCGGCCTCCCCAAAAGAACTGATCTCAAGGCCCCACAGCTTTCACCGCGGCTTGCCCGCGAGCTGCACGGCCCTGGCCCCGAGCGAGCACTTTAGCCCATATGTCTCGCTTTCCCAAAAGGAGCCCGTTGGCCCCAAAGGCTGGTTAAGAAATCAGCTCAAGCGCAAGCACCAGGCCAACAGTGCATTTCCATGTGACAAAGCACATGGTTGGGTCCGCGCAGGCAATAGCTTTCCAAGAAAGCAAACACGTTACATAGTGGCCATGTAGCAATCCAGTAAAGCAGCAACAGCAGAACGAAAAGCCAAACTGAAGGCAGTTAGAACCAGCTTGGTCAAGTCAAAGCTCAAGTTACAACTCCAACCAGGATGACAGTTCAAACTTCAAACCAATGGACGGGACACAGTGATGGAGTGATGGACATGTTACATTAGTTACATTGTTACACCTTACACGGCCACAGTTAGTCCTCCACACCAGTCCCAGGCCCCATAGCTTCATCGGATTGAGGTGTTGTACGGTTTGCACCCGCGCTTGATGCTGATGGGGTAGACAACAAAGGGTTGCCTGATTGAACCACCGCATTGGAACAGGAACTGGCTGCTCCATCGCTGAGTTGCCGAAGTGCTGAATTGAAGACATTGTCATTGCCTCCGATGTCAATGTCACCATCATTCAATTCCGTGTTGCGACTGACCTGCCTGGTGGATTCGTCGATGTAATCGTACCTGCCAACCTGAGTGTAACACGTGATGTCGTTTGGAAATTGTAGTTGAAAGTTGAAACTTGACGCTGGCCGCTGAACCACAAGAAACCTAACCCAAGTGCAATAATCCGCAAATCAAATCCACAAATCTTTATAGGTCCACTGTAGACGGTAGCAATACCAGCAAAATTCAAAAACCAAAATTACATGAATCATTACCAAACATCATTCAAGAATTCAAGAAATCAGATTTGATGAACAGTTTGACCAACTTAGAATCCACCTCACGGCAAAACATATCCCCACCCTTTCAGCAGGGGAGGGGGACCCCTATATGTAACTTTCATTTTCTTTCCTCTATATTTCAGGTGTCAAAAATGTAATATTACATTTTTGTTTGGAATCATTCCACCACCACCCCACCCAGAAATTCTAAGTTACATATATAGGGGTCCCCCTCCCGGAAAACCATGGTTAAGTTAAGTGAAGTTGAGAGGATGGGGATGAAAACATGACAAGAAACATCTTCTTCCTTGATCACATCCACTCCGCGCAACAACTGCCCTCGGAACTTAATGGTCTTGATTTTCCCCACAGGAGCTGGACCATGCAACTTCTCATACTGAGAAAGTTCGAGAAAACTCTTCTTTGGAGCGCGAAGACCGGTCGTCTCTTCCTCCGACATGAGAAGGTTCTCGCGGAGAGGGTTCGTGCCAGAAAGGCGAATGCGGGGATTGTTCTCCTTCAACTTTACCAACTTCTCACAAGTCTGCAAAAACTCGTGGTTCTTACCAGGATCCTGGTCCAAGGCCTTGTCAACAGCAGCCATCGATCCAAATTGCCTCAATTCAATTGATGCCCAAACATGCTCCGAACAATAATAAAATGACAAATAATTTAAGACTATGTATCACATTCACCAATGCAACTGCCCCACAGGTCCAACAAATGTTTCAATTTTGAGCAACAAACAAGTTGACACCCACAGGATCAGTCAGTTTCTAGTAAAAAAAATGCAGCCTGCAGCCTGCAGTTTGACGAAACATTTTCCTGTGGAAACAAGACTGTAAATTGCTGTAGTAATGGCATGATATGGCTTGGTCCCACTGCAGTCACGCGAAGTCATTGTGCCTATATCTTGACTGAGTGACGCGATGTATCCGCCATGATCTGCAGACTCAGCAAGACAGAACATAACAGCACGGCGGACAGCGGGGGAGTAGAATCTAGTGTCAACTGTCAACAGAAAAATTGACAAGGCTAAGGAACTGACAAAAAACAATTTCAAGCAGAACCTCGAACCTTTGGAACGCTATATAACCGCAATTGCCACACTTGTGTTGTAAGGACTTCTACATCGAAAAAGTAGTAAGAATGATTTTGACGGTTCATGTTAAGATAAAGTTAAAACTGAAATTTGCAACAATCACTAGCAATACTAGCAATACTAATACTAATCACTAGCAACTCATAAGTTCAAACAAGAAGGACCCAACACAGACCCAAAAAAATCGGGCATAATGAAGTGTAATGCCTAATGCGCTAAGCCTGCAGATCTGCCCCTGGTCATGGAGTCATGCATATTCCATTCACTCATCCTGAGTTGTGTTTTTACTTTTTTTTGGTAAAATCATAGAGTCTAGAGTCAGGAGGCCCAAGTTACGGGCACATTAAAGTTAAAATTAAAGTTAAAACGTGAAGTAAAGTTAAGTGTTGTTATTTTTTTGCGGATGGGCATATGTAGTCCATGAAACAATGCTCATACTGACTCATACTGATACTCATAGGTAATGTTGCATAGTTGTTGAAATGATATTTGATAAAGCCTACTAAGGGTTGAGGGTTGAGGGTTCAGGGCGTAAAGGTCTAGTGGGATTGTCATGTCTAATCATGCTTATACCCATTTACAGTCATGCAACAAAGCAAAAAACAAATGGTTGGATCTGTTGGAGCGTGGTTTGAAGTTTTCAGTTTTATTTTAGGTTTAAGTTAAAGTTTAAAGTTTTAAGGTTTAGATTTAGATTTTAAATTTAAGGCTCGGGGAATAAGGTTGTGGGCTCAGAATTTTTACGTTGAAAAAGGTTCCGCGGTGTAAAAAGTGATCCTGAGCTGTGCACGGGCAGCCCAGGACCCCTTACATCCCTCAGACTATGTTCGATAAAAATCTTGTTTTTGATTAGTCTAGAGTCTAGAGTCTAGAGATTAGAGAGTAGAGTAATTTTAGAGTAAGTTTAGAATTTCGAATGGTGATGGTTTTGAAAACTATTTCGTGTACTTAATAATAGTTAGTTTAACAGTTTAACAGTTTAATTTTAACTCTTTTTTTTACTGTTTAACTGTTTAACTTCAACTATTCAATCAAACAAAAAACATTAACGGAATGCTGTCCGTTTTTGACACTTCCATACAGTTTAGGGTTTAGGGTTTAGGGCCTAGGGCCTTATGGTTTAGTTTAGTTTAGGGTTTAGGGTTTAGGATTTAGGCCGTCAACTCAAGGAGTCTAGGGCTCACCAATCCATAAGATGTTCATAGTACCAGTTTAGGGTGTTATTTTTGTTTCATGCAAAATCAAAAAAATCCAACACAAAACATTGTTGAATTTTGTTGGGATTTTATTTTACTTCAACTGCCTGTACGGTATCACTATTAGGGGTTTTGGAAGTTTCATGATTCCAGTGTACCCATTCCAAAGAGCCAACATCAGAATGCGGCATGTGTTCCCCCAAGGCCCTTTGAGTTTAGGGTGATACATTAGGGCCATAATGCCAACCTCAGAGCGCTAACCATCTTCCAAAAGCCTTAGATTTTGCAGCTTGCAGTGTGTCGTAAAGAGTTTAGTCAGTTTAAGTTTCGGTGTATTTTTGAGAGTTTTAAAGTTTAAAGTTTAAAGGTTTAAACGGTTTAACGTTTAAAGTTTAAAGTGTTAAAGTTTAAAGTTTAAGTGTTTAAGTTTAAAGTTTAAGTCTTAAGTAATTAATTTGGCTACACATTTTCCCACAGTTGTACAAATGACATGTACCAATGTACCTTATTGCACCAACTATGTGTATTGATGCATTGTGTCAACATGTGTCAATGTACCATGTAGCCATGTGTACCCATGTGATGTACCCATGTGATGTACCTGTGTACTTCCTTGTACCAATGGTGTGTACCCATGCACTGTACGAATGTACCCATGTACTGTACCAGTGTACCAAATGTGATGTACCAATGTACCATGCCATGTACCAATGTGATGTACCAATCTTAGCAAATTGCTTGCTATTCTATCAAGATTAGCTGCTAAGATTGGTACATCACATTGGTACATGGCATGGTACATTGGTACATCACATTTGGTACACTGGTACGCTACATGGGTACACATGTTGTGACAAATGCGTGCAGTCTTGAAACATTGAAAACTATATCCAACAGCTGACTAGCCATTATCATAAAATCAAAACGCCATTGTTGTTTTTGTTAATCCTCAGGGCTGGTTACCATATCGGTCGCTATATCGGTCGCTATATTGGTCGCTATATCGGTCGCTATATGGATCGCTACATCGGTGAAAATAGAAATAAAACAACACATGTAAGTCAATTCTCTGTTTGAAACTTTCACAGATTGGTTCTGTCTCTGTCTCTGTGCAAAGAAAACCTCACATGGCAGTGGCAGGCTAGATTTGCCAAGAAACTTCCCTGCAAACCAAACAATGGTGGCCAACAGGCTTTTCAAGGGACCCAGAAGCCCATGCAGCGCAAAGTGACCACCCCTTCTCCGGCGCATGGGATTGGTCGTAGCGCGCTCTGCTAGTGCTCCAAATCCTGACAAAATAGCAGTTCGTAAAGAGAGCGATGTCATAAATCAATGACCAGTTGAAAACAAATATTCACGACAGCAGAATCAACATCAGCTATTACTTGAGTTTGGTGCTTTAGATCGACACTTGAAATGTAAAATGGTAAAGTCCAAATTCAAGAAGTTGAAAGTTTATATAGCTTTGCATGTTTAACTTATATAAACAGTATAAACATGTAAATTCAACAAGTTCAAAGTTTTTATAGTTTAAAGTTTAAAGTTAAAGTTGAAAGTTTTAAGTTTTAAGTAAACAAAATATATAAATTTTAAACTTTCAACACTTTCATATGTTGGGACCAAAGGGAACCAAAAAAAGCTGGCAGGAGTTAGAATCTAGAACCTAGAGCCGGTGTTATGATCTGGATTGAACTGCAGGTGTGTCCTTTTTGCTTGCAGTGAAACTTGACCTTGAGTCTGTGTAGATTCATAAATTTTGACTTGAAATTTGATGGATTTGTGATCACACAACGTTTAGTAATCAGACTCATGTGTGTTGGTTTATTGCTGGCATATAAGCAGGTAATATGTAATATTAAAGTATTAAAGTTTAAAGTTAACGGTTTGCAAGCCTAGAATTTAACAGTGACAGTAGCAGTAAAATTTAAAATCTTTAAGTGGAACCATGAAACAAACAGAAACACAGAAGATTAGGTGTTTACTTTTTACGTTTGAAGAGTCGGGCTTGAGACTCAAGCTGTTGCCTGAGCTAAAGTCATGACAGTTGTGTAAGTCGGGGTAACAAAAATAAAATGATTTCAAGTCCATGCAATATTACCGCACTTCATGCGAGTGTATGTGTGTTTAAAGTTAAAGCAATTTAAATTTAAAGTTAAAGTTAAGTTTAAAGTTTAAAGTATTTTAAAGTTTAAAGAGTTTAAAGTTTAAAGCTTAAAGGCTTAAAGTTTAAAGTTCCAAGTTTTTAAAATTTAAAAGTTTAAAGTAGTGATGATCTCAGACCTGAAAATCTAACAACATGGTTCTCTGGGAAGCTTTCACCCAAAGTGCGTAGCCCAGTATCCCTTCCATATGTATTTTTGTCAAAAGCTCGCCAAAACGGATTGCAAACCCAACACGAAAATGCTAGTTCCTCAAGTTAAGGTAGCTGGTGAATTAGGTAATGTATATGTGTTTTCGCATTTTGCTCGTACTTGGCAAATCAAACTCTAATGATTTGAAGCTCATATGGCCAAAGCTGGCATCCATATTGAACTGAAACTTGCATTTGAAACTTCAAAACGGTTATACTTGAAATTTGCACCCTTTTTCTGTTTATGTTAGCTTTAAACTTTAAACTTTAAATTAAATTCTTGAACTTTATTAGTTTAACGTTTAATTGTTTGAAACATTCAGCTTTCATAAACTTTAGAACTCGCTTACAACCAGAAACCTTAAACCGAAACCAACAAAAAACACAATCTGCATTGTACGATTAACACGGATTGAATTGCCTTAAGTCTTCCAATCTCAACACTCTAGAATCTAAACTCTAAACTCTAAACTAAACTCAAGTTTTTTAAATTTTATCTAAAATTTAAGACTTACAGACGGTACAATCTTTTAAGATAAATTTCAAATTTGGGGCTTAGACCCTTCAACCAATTTGCTTCAGGTTCAAACTAGTTTGTATTGATTGTTTAAAGGATTAAATGTAAATGATAACTGTAAACTGTAAACTAGATCTCAACTTAGATTTCAAACTTACTGTAAGTGTGCAACAAAAAACACTTTAAACTTCAAACTTTAAAATTTACACTTAAGCCGAACCTGAAACTCTTAAACCTTTATACTTTAACTTTAACTTTAATTTTTAAACAACTTTAAACAAACTACTTGAAATAAAACTGTGGAATTTAATTAGAACGTAAAACCTAAAACTGCAAACTTAACTGAACTAGTTTGAACTCTAAGTTTAAAGTTGAAACTTTAAAAATTACTAAAATTTAAAGTTTAAAGTTTAAAGCTTTGAACTTTGAATTTTAAAATTGCAACATTTAGACTTAAACAGAATCATAGAACTTAAGAAACCTTTTTTTTAATTAATTAAACGTTTAACTTTTAAGTTTAAAACAACTTTAAATTTCGTTAACTATCAACTGAACTGTTAACTTTAAGATTCAAACGTTCTTTAAACTTTAACTTTAAACGATTTAAAGTTTAAAGTTTAAAATTTTACAATTTAAAGTTAAAATTTAAAATGTTTAAAATTTAAAAGTGACTTTATTTTTTTTTAAACATTAGCGGCCTTAAACTTAAAATGTGTATTAATTATTAACATGTTTAAGTTTTTTAACATTTTAAACTTTTAACTTTTTAAATTTTGACGGTTTAACGGTTTAACGCTTAATAAAATTTAAAAAGTTTAGTTTGTTTAAACGGTTAATTTTAACTGTAATTGTTTAACTTTTAACTTTGACTTTAACTGTAACTGAAATATTATTAAACATTTTTAACTTTTACTTTAAACTTGTTAAACTTTTAACTTTCTTTTAACTTAACTAGTGTTGTTTAAAATTAACGGTAGCCAGGAACCGTTGACCGTTAACTGTGAGCTTTAAAAACAACATAGATAAAAAAAAAAAATATGTCTCATGTCTCCTGCAGCTTGTTTTTTGTGCTCCTATGAGGAAGAAGTCTAGAGTAGTCATCAGCAGTCATCCATGCAAAGCGGATCAGTTGCCAATATCTGCTGCAAATTTGCAAAGTTGTGCAAGTTTATGAATGAATGAATGTTGGATTCTTCGGATACTCTTACTCTTATGATCTCATGACCAATTTTTATGTGTAGCTACACCTACACCTGCAATCTGCAACGCTATTGGCCCCCCACTGTTCGCACAACTTACCTCTGGTGGTGCTAACAGAGGATGTGAATTATGAGTTCCCAAAATTTTTTGAAAATTGAAGACATGATGAACTTGCAATAATGATATGATATGATAATCTGATAGTGCATAATGGACGCACAATTTGACGTCTTATCAGATAAAGCAATTCTTGCAGTATCAGTATCACCTATAAATTAACTAACAGCATCATGCTGCGAAGAAGCCCACAGCGACGGCATCGTTTGGGAGTGTAATCTGCCGGCAGTGTGACTCCGGACGGAGGCTCCGGCGCATTCATGGGGCTGCTTTTCCCGGCAGCTGAAGGTGGCATGGCAAGCTCACTGGTGGCCCAGGCAAAATAGCTAGGTGCGGTGCGCGTACAAAGCGAAGTCAGATAGAGCAGGGCGGGGGAAATTGAAACTTTCAAACAGTTGACAACCGGTAGCAGTTTGCATAAGCCACGAATTTTAGCAATTGCTGCTAAGTCAAGTGATGGAAACTGACAAATGCAATCCGATCCCCCTCTTTCGAGTCAAAAGCGGCTCCCTGATGATGGCAGAAATCACATTGACATGTGACACACAAACCGCAAACGGAGGATGCAAACTGAATCACATTCAGCAGTCAGCATTCATCATTGATTCATCGTTAATCAATCATTCACTACTCATCTCATCTCACAACTGATCTCAAGTGCAAAGGCATGGGTCACCCATCTGATGCCGAACGGTTGAGCGACCAAAATGTTTGAACAAATCAAGAGCAAATGCAGCAAAGGCTTTCATCTCTCAGCAAGACAAGAAGATGAAACTGATTTGTTGGCTGCTTGGTAGCAGAAAGCTGGAGGCTGCAAGGCAAGGCTGCACAATGACATCAGCAGCATCTTCAAGCCAAGCCCAAGTATGCTTTCCACCTTGAAAGAGATTTGATTTGATTTAGTGTTGCTAGTGACCATCGCTGACAGAAACAATACAAGCACTGCCATGTTTAGTTTGTGATTGCCAAAACTGTAATGAGACCGGCACAAGCACAAAGTCTGATGGTTTCAAAGCAAAGTAAGCCGGGAGGAAATGATAACCCTGCATACAGGCATGCATACATACAGCACTGCTCATTGCTTTGGCAATGCAGCTATGCGGCTATGGCTTGCAATCCAATTTCACTTCCAGTTTGGGAATATTGCAGATTAGAAAAGACATGGTATGAAATGGAACGGAATAAGTTGCAGCCAATGAGGCGTCTCTTTGTGAGCAGGACCGCCATCTCGGCCACCAGGGCAGCGTACTCCGGCCGCAAGCCACTGTAACATGCGGGGTTCCGCATTGACACCGAGTCGCTTCACTGCGACCAAACACTTGCAATCGCGATGCACGCCTTGGATGATGGGGCCATGATTTGTCCCGAGTCCATGGTCCAATCATGCATTGTTTTGTTCCATGGAAATCAGAACAATTATACTCTATAAAGCCACTATAGGTACTCGATTCGACTCATTCAACTTGATTTCAAAATCAAGAGATGTCAGCGCCACAGCCCAGTGAGGTGAAGTCTAAGAATTCTAGCAAGCCTTACAGATACAAGTTACAACGCTGAATACTACTATAATCAAACAATGTGCTAGCCAGAAAAAAACTTTGAAAATTGAAAAGATCCTATCAGTTTGAATGTAAGGCACAGCTATGCATGGGGTGATGGTGACCAGGATTCTAAGTATACTGGAAACTGGAAATTGGAAAAGAAAACCAAACTGCACTGTGACTGTAACTGTAACTGTACAGTTTCAGTTAAAGTTAAGAATTGAGTTAAAGTGAACTGATCAATTATGATTAAATTAAATGAAATGAAATGCAAAGTTTACTAGTGACTAGTGTCAAGTTTACACTTCCACTCTGTAAAATTCTGCGTTGAGTAAAGTAAAGTAAAGTGACTGTGTATAATAAAATAAAGTATAAACAAAGTCTAAAGTGAAAGTTTCTAATGGTAATGAAAGTGTCTTGATATGTCTTGATAATTATCATATTTATTATAGTTGGGCTGACCCGGCCAGATTTTCGCACCAGTGACCACACCGGATGGAGATCGCGTGATCTGGACATCCAATTCGGATTTCAGTAATCCGGCCTGCAGTGCATCTGCACTAGTTCACAGAAAACTGTTTTGTCATTCACCTTTGCCTTTTGAATTTTAGATCACACGTTTTCTGGAATGACCTGAACTAGACTGATGTAATTTCAAGTCAAATTTCAGAAATGTTGTCAGATTATGAGGGTGTAACGGCAGCAAAGGAATAACGTCACTTGAATTTGATTCTCATTGTGACTTAATTAATATCTGAGCCCTGCACCCAAAGAGACACCCATCTGCTTCCCATCCTTGGGGAGAAAGCAATACCCTTGAGGGTTCTTCCATGGCAGCACATTGTCAGGGCCAGGCTGCCCAGGCTGGGCAGGTGAAGGTGATGGAGACGGGCCGGCAGAGGGGTGATTGGACGTTGCGGAGCTTGAGCTGGAACTCGCTGCTTGTGACGGGGCCGGGGCCTGTGGCAAGTCTGAATCAAAAGCACTGGCCCACTCCTTTTCGATTGTATCGCGAATGGCTCCTGCCACACCAGGTTCATCAGGATCTTCTGCTCTGACATCGCCAACATCTGGAGTGTCGGCGGGACCAGGATCCTGCCCTGCGCAATGCGACTGTTTGGACTTCCGTGATTCGTCCTTGGTTTTTTTCTTGACTCCTTTCGTCTTTGGTTTCGGAGCACCTTTTGGTTTCTTGGCCTGCTTCTGCTTGTCCTTCCCCGCATCAAGGACTTTCTTGAGCAAGTCTGATCGGTTTTTCACAGCTCGGTCATCTTCTCGCACATCTTCATCTACAGTCGCAGGTTCAGAGGCAGTTCTCTGAGAAGCCTGCTCAACACTTTCCATGGACAAAATGTCCAATTCGCCAAACCTGCCCCCACAGTACTGAAGGATCTGAACCTGCTGCTCTTCACAATCGAATGTCTCACAGCAGTACTTGAGAAAAAGGTCCAGGGAGATGATATCCGGCAAGCCTTCATCTGTAGCATGCATTTTCGCCACCAAAGCACGTGGAGCAACTGTGCCCAACCTCTCCAACTTGAGTTTCACCATAGTTGCATCGAAGGGTGAAAATCCCACTTTTCCAAAAAGGTAGACAAGGTCTCCACCCTGGAGTTCATTCACATCGCTGGTTGCACTGATAGTGATCATGGGATGATCAGGGGCAAACCCTTTTGTCTTTCGAGAGTTTCTGAAAATCCTCAAAACACTCTTGATCTGTTCAAACCAGGTCTCAAAATCATCGAGCCTCTCAGCATCCCTGGCGCACAAATCAATGGGACATTGGCCGAGCATTTCATCATCTGACTGATCCTCTGCCCCGGAATCGTCATCCTCTTGCTGCAGTTGGCCGTGTTCCTTTTCAAACTGTGCATGTTTTTGCTGCATCCAATGAGGGTGTTTTGCACGTTCAGCTTCCAAAATCGACTCAGCGATTGCGTAGTGCTTGTCTCCAATTCCAGAGAAGTCAACAAAGACTGATTTGCCCAAATGAGGCACCAAGCTGGAATCAGGATTGTCATGTTTCTCGACGGCGGCCAAATCCTCGGAGGACTTTCGCTTGACCAGTGAGTTGTGCTGTTTGGCTGCGCGGGACTGCTCCTGCTGACCGAAAGCCATGGAAACAGGAAACATGTCATGTATTCACTGTAAACTATAAACTGGTAAACTTTAAACTTTTAACTTTTAAACTTTAACTTTAAACTGTACACTGTACACTGTAAACTTTAACTGTAAACTATAAACTGTAAACTGTAAACTCTGTAAACTTGAAACTTTAAACTTTAACTTTAACTGTAACTGTAAACACTGTACACTGTAGCACTGCAAACTGTAAACTGTACAAGTGTACACTGTAAACAGTAAACACTGTATACACTGTATACACTGTAAACTTGTAAACTTGTATACTGCAAAAGTTGTAAAAGCGTTGTTTACAATTAGTCTTGGGGTTCTAAGTCTAAGTTGCCTAAAGGTTATGATTCGATGACGCTGACGATATGATACTGATACTTTTCTGACTCAAGACCCTAAAAACTAAAAACTATACATCATAAATATAAAAATATTACATATGAAACACATATGTTTTCTTGACATACATCCCCGACAATAACAGTAACATTTGGTATCTTGGGTTTGCTGGCCCATGTTTCCTCACCTTCAGAGTGGGAACATGCAGTGGAACACCTGAAAAGTCAAGACGCATTTAAAGTTACTACAGCATGCCACATTCTCATAAGTTTTCCCGAGGAACAACATGCTCGAATTACATTGATGTTCTCTCCTGTTTGAATTCATGGCTGCTTGCGGACCACTGCTGTGATGCCTCAGACCATGTCCTGGAAATGGTGTCCTGCCGGTTCTCTCCAGGGTATGATACCTGAATCAAAGTCAGGAGCATTTCGAGGGCCTATGTGCACTGTGTCTGCCGCAACCCCAATGAGTCAATGATTATGATCTGTGAGTTAAACATTTATCTCATAGTCTGATAGATTACAGGTTAATAAATATATTTGTATAAATAGCATCATATATAAAAATAGTATATCGAAATATATTATTATAAATTATAATTATATAATATAAATATATAAATTTAACTTATATATTATAAATCATTATACAGTATACATATACTATAATATACTATATATGATTATATGAATATATAATATTATATAATATGTTATATATTAATAATATTAATATTGTATAAATTATATATTATTTATATATTTATAATTTATATTATATATATAATATATTGACTATTCATCATTAATTATTGATATAATATATGTATGTAATCAAAAAATAGTTATTATTTATTTATATTTTATAATTATAATATATTATTTATATTTGATATAATATTATAATATATTAGTAAAATATAATATTATAAAACTATTTATATTTAAATTATTCAACAATTATTATTGTATAATGAATGTAATATATAGTATATAGTAGAATATAGTATAATGAATAATGTATAATTATAATTATAAATAGTTATTATATATTGTTATAATTCATTGCTTATAGACATTATATTATGTTCTTATTATATCGTTATAAATTATATTATAACTAAAATTAAAATAGTATATTTATATTTTATTTATATTCTTAGTAAGTTATACTTAGTAAGTTATACTAGCTCCTAAACTTATAATTTATAACTCCTGCACAGGTCTCTGTATCACAACCAAGCCAAGAGTGAGAGCAATCAATAAATAATGCGATCCAGGCGCCATTGTTTGGAGCCGATCTTTCAGAAACAACGTGAAGCCATTGTATGACTTGGCAGCAGCATTCTCACTGTTGCCAAGTTGGCAGTCCTGTTCAGCCTTCGCAGCTTCTGCTGCCAGCTGGGCCCGATGATGCTCTTTCTGAAGTTCGCTGAGCAGGAATTTCGCAGCCTCATTCATATCAAAAAGCAGCGCCCGAAAAATGATTGATTCGACTTCAATTGATTCAAGAGTTTATGTTAGAGTTGCGACGCGCATCTCTCATGCTTTGCTTTCACTTTCCCTATGAAACAACACAGGCAAGGCAAAGGTGTCAGGCTAGGACCATAGTGGTGATGCCATGTCCTCGACCTTGTGTTACCCTTGGTGTCGCGATGTGGCGATGTCAGTCCATTGAAATTTGCAATGGCTACATTTTGGAGCTACTTCGTGAATTCGAACTGGGCACTGGGCGAGCGCTGTGTAGCGGCCCGTGAAAAATTGCATTCGATCTGCGCATTCACCAACTTCCTCATCATCAGCAGTGCAACCTTAAGGGCTATAAGGGCTTTCCGGACGGGATATTGAAGTAGGAAAGATACACATGCTCACAAGCACCACAAGCTAAAAGAACACAGGGCCCAAGATCATGGCCATATGGCAAAGCGGCCCCCCAGGAAGCAAAGCTTCAGGTCCGTAGTTGTGCTCCTGAGCAACGACAATGATCATTACAACTTAAGACTAAAGTGACTAAAGTTTGACTAAAGGCTGAAGTTTGAAGAAAGATTCAATGAATGAATGATTCAAAGTTCAAAGAATTCAATGTATCATCGAGTTGTCCTGTGCTGCGAGCATTAGCAGTACTAGTAATTAATATAGCCGCAGCCGCAGCCACAAACACTGCAAACCTCAGCCTCAGTCCTTCATGAATTTTTGCAAAGGAATTGAGAATCCCCTGTCGCAACAACAGTCTCGGGCAGCCATGAACTCTCTGGCCAGAATAACCTTCAGCTCAAAAGACACGTCTGGGTCCAGGAGCTTCCCCAACCTGTATGGCCACACCTGAGACAATCCGCATCACCAGGTGAACATTGATTGATTTGTGCTTGGGAATACGACTGAATGGCATCATGTGTATGTGACATGTGGCAGGCCTGAAACTCTCTGTAGAGCCTTTGCCAAACTTGGCAAATGCAGGAGAAGAGCACAAAGTTGGCCAAATGCATCGACACATCGTCGAATCCTTCATGGCAGGCTAAGTATAACTAAGTAATGAGTAGTTACTTTAACTTTATATTAAAGTTCTTTGACGTCAATTTAAGTCACAAAGAAGAGCGGAGCATCCCCCTCCTCTCAGGCACAAAGGAGTGTCTCCGCTGGCCATCGCAAGATATTCCTTCAAGGCAATGGCTGCAAGTGACCTCAATGCTACAAGTAAACACAGGACTGACTAAATCACAAATGGCCCGCCACACTGCCGTTCACGGTTCACACGTGAAAATAGCAACCCTGAGTCACTGGGAGCACAAGAGCTAGCACGCCACAATTCCAAAACCAGCAAATTCAAAATTAGGAACTTGTGGGGCGAAGTCATTCTCACAGCAGGCAAGCAGTCGTATGGCTGAGTTCCATCCATCCATTCTCGTCTCTTCATCTCTCGCAGGAGCTGAAACCTGTCAGCCGGATACAGTCGTGACACTCGGTGGTAATCCATATTGACAGTGACTAGCCTGTGATGCCTATTATATAAACCTGCCTACAAAGCCATCAATGACCAGCGTCGGTGTCAGCATCATTGATAAAAAACAGCAAAATAATGTGGGATGCCAAACAAAGGGTTGACTGCACTGCACAGGTGCAGAGGCTGCCAAGGACCCGGCATCAAGCGCTCGAGCGGGGAGAACACCAGGGAAGAAGAAATCAGCACAGGCAAACACTCGGGCTTTTCCATCCAGGCAGTGACTTTCTTTGCTCGCACCCATTGCACTCTCTGGAATGCATCACCAAAGTGATCATCAAAGAGCAATGATTGCAGTGGAACCAATTGTTGCTCTGCTAGGCCACTTGCACCTTCAGAATGCCACTGTGGCCCCTGCAAAGGAAACTCTGGTCAGTGGTGATTTAAGACTTAAGATTTAAGACTTTAAGACATTCGGACTTGTGATTTGAGTTTCCGTGTCAATATTCACTGAAGTGAATCAAATTGTTCGCAAAATTGCAGGTTGTCAGGCAGTGATCAGATGCACTGAAGCAAATGAGAAAGCGCCTGCTTGAACAAAAGCTGCCTCAAAAGCTGAGAGCAATGTTAGCCGGACCCTGAAGGTCCATCTTCACAATACTATGTCACAATACAATACTGCTTAGTGATAAGTTGGAAACTCAGCAAGCAAATAATGCAGTATACAGGTACAGCCCAGAACTATGTCCTACTATGTACATACTATATGCCATGTGCTACTGATATTTACAAAAATATAACTTACAAACAACAATATTCAATGTTCAATATTTGTGTAATATACTTTACTGTTACTATATTATTATTATATACTAGACTACTAGACTATATACTATACTAAGTAATACTACTATATACTACTATATACTAATATACTATTGTTTAACTATATAATATATAACTATATACTATATTACTATATACTATATATACTATATACTATATATTATATTATATACTATATACTATATACTATATACTGTATACTGTATACTATATACTATATACTATATAATATTAATATATTATATTACTCATATACTATTTGCTATTGATGATACATTGAAACTATACAAAAGGAAATATATGCTTGCTTACTGTGTCTTTTCGATTTACCAAACTACTGACTAGTGACTACTGTATACTGTATACTGTACACTGTATACTATATACTATACTATATATATTGTATACTTAACATACACTATACACTATATATAGACTATATATACACTATATATTATATATATATTTTTATATAGTATAGTAGTATAGTATAGTATAGTAAATATATAATCTAGACTCTAGACTCTAAATATTACATATACTATATATAATTAATATATTATTTATACGTATACTATATATACTATCAATATATAAATATATACTTACTGTACTATACTATTCTATATTACTTGATTATATTATACTATTACTATAGTATAGTATAGTATATACTATACTATATGCTATATACTATATACTATTACTATATACTATATACTATTATACTATACTATATTACCCTAGGCCCTATACTATATATTGCTATATAATAAATAAAATATATGCCCTATAGACTCTATATACTGCTAAGACTACTATATAATAATAACAATAAATTATAATTATATTTTAATATTTTTAATAGTTACTATACTATCTATATTATACTATACTAACTTACTGTCTATAATAATAATATATATATATATAAAATTAAATATATCATATTATAATATGAGAATCTTATCTTAACTCTGCCTTAACTTATATTATGTAATGATAATGTATACATTATACAGTATACGTATATAGTATACAGTATACATATAATTCATATAATTTAATTATAATTCATATAATTAATTAATCATTATAATTATATTATATTATTAAATTATTATATAATATTAATAAATTATAATATAATAATATCACTGACTGACTAAACCTAAACTAAACTAAAGTAAAAATCAATACAATCAATACAATGTCAATACTCAATACAATACAATACAATACAAGTATTATAATCAAGTAACAAGTATACAAGTCTTACAGCGTTACAGTGTCAGTGTTACACGTTCCAAGTGTACACAGTGCTTACAGCTGCCTACATACACCACAGTCACCACAGCCAATGTTCAATGGATTCAATCCAGTCCAATGATAAGCACGTCCAGCCATGAGCTTCGAACCAAGCTTGCCCAAGAACGTTGTGCAGAGCAAAACCCAGCCTCAAGTGACAAAATGGCATCGTCCCTTAACTTTCTTTCAACCATGAACACTAAACAATGTAATGTAATAGCAAAACTTGTACAACATGTGTACTGTTACACTGTTACTGTTACTGTTACTGTATTGGACCATTGGAGGTATTCGTTTTCACGGTCAACGATTCCAATGTAAGCCTGGACAAGAAAAATCAAAGAGTGCTCAGGTCCAGACATGAAAAAGCGTGCGTTCTCACCGCAGGACAGCCACCTTGAAATGTTGGGGATGCATGGCCTCTTTGCAAGCCTTGGCAACAACAGGATCACTCTGGCTGTCACAGAGGCTTGATGGGTGTCTCTTCAAATCCTAATGCAAAATAAGTCAATTACCATTGTTGTTAGTTATTAGTGTGGCCGTTAGTGAATGAAGGACAGTAAATTGTCAATAATGATGCTTCAAACTTCAAACCTCTTTCAAATTTCAAGTCTCAAGCATCCTGGTAACTTGTACGTAGGCTGCAGCATCAGCACTGGAATTAATCCGAATGGATCATATATTATATTTGTGACAGTTTGTCAAATCAAACCAAAAACAGAATCGTCTCAGCCCACTGCGCGTAGTCCAAAAAAGCGGCAAAAAACTTGTGGCCTCAACTTCAAGCAAATCCTGAAACTAAAACTTTAGACTTAGACTAAAACTAGTTTCAAACTCCTGCTGGTATGTTGATTTGTGGTTTTGTCAAATCAAGTTCAAGTTCAAGTTCCAGCTTCAGCTTCAAACATTTCATCTGCATGGATCTGTTGTAATATGAATTTTGAAGTGAATCCTGACTCAAAATCAAACCTACTATACTGCCTGTACTGACTCTACACTTGGAGCTGGGGACTGAGTTGTAACATTGTAACATGAATAGTCCCCAGATGTCGCCAGTCTGAGTCTTGAGTCTAGAGTCTAGACTCTCTAAAGTCCTGAAGAGGTTAATTTAATTCAAATTGGCTTAAAATTGAAATTTAAGTTCGAGTCTTAGTCTTAGTCCTTAATCATTACTGACTTAATCAGACTTGACTTAATCCAAGAAAATCAGGATTGCCGCAAAGCCGTTGAAGAAAAGAAAAGCATTCATCATCCAATGCGCTGAGGCCAGTGCCGCTTTCTGTCCGATTCAGACAGCATCCCAGCTTGCAATGGTGTACAGGGGTCTTGCTGGTCCAATCCTCATCCGCAGAAACACTATTTAAATTTAAATTTAAATTATTAAAATTTAAATCATATGTTGACAGATGACAGAACATGGTTAACAAACTAAGTAAACAGCAACAGCAGTATCAGTACCAGTAGCCACAACAGTGACAGTGACAAGCAAACCCCAGCACGCGCACCACCAACCCAAAAGTGAAAACAAAGGCAGTGGTGAGGATCTCCGTTCGCCATGAGAAGAAGCATTTCAGCTGCGTGCGTTCGGTCATTGTGGACATCTGTGTGCTGCTCTTCAATCTCGTCAGATGGGATGCGGACCTAAGTAAGCCATTCATGACTCATGAATGGCTCATCAAGTTCTTCACGATTGAAACTCTCCCAGGGTAGTGTCTAGAGTCTAGAGTCTAGGGCGTCTCGAGCCTAGAGGTAGGGGCTAGAGCCAGAAACTAGTCTACAATCTTTCAAAGTCTAGAGAACCTTGCGCAGTCTTCCAATTTGCATTATAATATGCAGTGGTCCTGAATTCTTGGTGCCGTGCTTCTACGGTGGGCCTCCTCCAGCAGGCTTCGGGCAAAATCCAAATTGGCTTGCTCTGGCCTTGGGAGAGTCTAACAATACTAACAAAAGCCACTGGCCAATGGGAACTGAGCTGCTGGCGGGTCGTATTTCACAATGAGCGTGTTAGTCAGGATCGCCCGGATCTTCTGAATCAATTCAAAGAACATAGACCCCTGTGAAAGAAGCGAGCTGCAGTTGAACCTCAGCGAATGCTTGACTAAACCAGGTGCAAAGCAGCCATGCCTACGGGATGACAATGCGAACATAAAATGAAACGTAATCAATCCAACCTTAAAAAAAATGTATCATTATTTTTTAAGTAAAGACGAAATATGATATAATTTTAAAAAACAATATTGTGATTTTGATGTTGATTACATTATTAATATTTAATCTTAATAATATAAATAATTGATATCAAATACATCATAGTCATAACCTAGTGTGTGCAAAACACCTTTAAAATTTAAAGTTGAATGATATTTGTTAAAGCTGTTAAAGTTTAAAGGTTAAAGTTAAAGTTAAAGTCAGTTAAAGTGTTTAGTTTAAAATTCATGTTAAATTTGCAAGCGTGCTTCAAACATTTTAAACTTTCAAAGAAAATGAATCGAACTTTATTTTTTTAAAACTGGTTCAAAGGATGATACTCTAGACTCAAGACTCTAAACTTTCTAAACTACTCAAATTTCAAAACTCCATTTTCAAAACTCTCTACACTTTAAAAACTTTAAACTTTAAACTTTTAAATTTTAAAAACTTTAAATATTTAGCCGTTTAGCTTTAAAACACAACTTACTTTTGATTTTAAACACTGTTTTGAATTTTAACTTACTTAAACGCTAAACGTGAAACAATAAAAAAAACATGAACTTACTTAAAGTTTTAAACGTTAAACTTTAAACTTCGAACTAAACTGCAAGCTTACTCTTTTAAAAATGTTAAACAACTTTAATTTTTTAAACTTTAACTTTAAACTTACTACATTTTAAACTTTAAACTTTAAACTTTTTATTTTGAACGCCTTTAGAATTTTGAAGTTTAAAATTGCAAAACTGGCTTCAACCTTACAAAGCTTTCAACGAATTGAAACCTCTGATTGTTTAGCACACCTAACTTAACTTTAACAGTGTTATTTAACAGTAACACTCAAAGTTTACAATTCAGTTAGATTATTTTCAAACAACTTTAAACTTAAACTTAAACTCACATTTTTTTAATTTTGAACTTTAACTTTAACTTTAACTGTTAAATTTGAACTTGAACTGTAACTTTTAATTTTAATGTTGAATTTTAGACTCTAGACTCTAGACTTTAAACTTTTAAATTTTAAACTTAAACTTTAAAATTTAAACTTTAAAATTAAAACTTTAAACTTTATTAAATGTCCTTTTTTTTAACTGCAAAACGTTAAACAAACTTAAAATTTTAAACTTTAAACCTGTTTAAAAGTTTAAACTGTTTAACATTTAAAAGTTTAAATTGTAAACTTAAATTTTAAAGACTTTAACTTTAAAGTTTAACACTTTAAATGTGTTAAATAACTTTAAATTCGAACTTTCAGCTTAAACTTTAAACTTTAAACTTTAACTTTAACCTTTAAATTTTAAACTTTAAAATTTAAACTTTATAAACTTTAAACTTTAAGGAAACATTGAAAACGACTTAAACTTTAAACTTTAAAAACGTTAACTTTGTAAAATTAAACTTTAAAAATTTGAAATAAAATCTTAAACTCTTTAAACACCTACTTTAAACTTTAAAAAAATAAGACTTTAAAAACTTTAAACTTTAAACAACTTTTAAATTAAACTAAACGTTAAAAATTTTAAACTTTAAAAAAATTAAAATCTTTAAACTTTAAATTTAAACTTTAAACTTTAAACTTAAACTTTAAACTTTAAAGTTTTAAACTTTAAATTTTAAACTTCTTTAAACTTTAAACTTAAAAGTTTCAAACTTTTAAGTTTTAAATGAATCATCTGAAAGTAAGTAGTTTTAAGATTTTAAATAAATGAAATTTAAGATTCAAATACTTTATTTTTTTAAAAAAAAAATCCTTTTAATTTAATTTTTAAACTTAAATGACTTAAATGACTCAAAACTTAAAACTTAAAATTAAGACTTAAAACTTAAAACTTTTTAAACTTAACTTTAAAAACTAAGTTTAAGTTCAGTAAGCTAAGTCAACAATAATATAAGAGTAATTAAGTAATAAATAAAAGTGAGGTAAAACAATGTCAACATCTAGTAACTAGTACAGTGTTTTAGCGTTTTGAATTTTCAAAAAAAAACGGCAAAACAAAGTCAATATTCAACATTGAACATCTCAAAACTCTGGACTCTGCACCACAGCACAAGTCAATATCAGGCCGCGGCATGTCTGGTAGGCAACCCAAGGTTTTCCAACCAATTTCGCTGCAGAGATTTGCCTGATGCCTTTGCTCATCAATCAAAATCAGCTCAAATGGCCCCAAGGGTTGGTCAAACCGTCAAACCCACTATTTAGGGCCGGGCAAAATTTAGGGCATTGGTAAGGGAGTTCGGGGTCTGCAAAAAAAACTTCCCTATTCCATTTACTTATTTACTATTTACTAACAAATCATATGAATCTGAATCAGTGAATCAAATGAACTGAGGATCGGACATGAGGCACTTTTGAAAAGCTGACAGCACGTTTTTGGGGCAGGTTTGCACCACCCGCCGGAACATAAGGCCGTTGGCCGCAGCATTGTCACAGATGAACTGCAAAAGTACCAAAGGGGCCGCTCCAGAGAGGCCTCATCATGTTTGTTTAGAAAAAGAACACATTTTTCATTTTTCAAACGAAACAACTGTGAATGATGTGAGTTCGAAAGACAAGGACTGACATCACACCATTGGGGCCTGAGGCCAGGTCTGAAAGGGTGAACCATCTGTTTGGCAACTAGGCCGCGCCAAAGCGCAAGGGCCGTCTGCCGCCACAGCACGGCAGGTGCATTGATGATCTCAGCTAAGCACACCATCTTCCCAACATACAATCGCCTTCTGCTAGTTCCTCTTACAGTCTCATCACGCAATATCATGAACCTTTGATTATGTTTGGTCAAGTCTCTTATGAGTTATAGCTGTGATTCATGATGTTACGTTATTGCTGCTGTGGTTTATCCAGCGAAAAAAGACTGAGGCCCTGACAGCTCGTGACATGATACCGTTGCTTCCAGCAACGAACGCCGTGGTTCTTGAAACCTTGACAGCAGAGACTGACTGCAGTGACTACAGCGACTGTGGCCTGTGGCTACAGAAATCTAGTCATCAATGAGTGGGTAATCAGTGCTCTCAGCAATGAGTCGTCAGTCATTGGGTGATGATCAAAGTATCAAATGAGTAGCAAGCAAATAAGTCAGTCAGTCAAACGGTTTAGTGATCATTAAGTCATTAACAGTAACAGGAAGGAAACTTGCCGGAACTGGCCTAGACCGTTGCTGGGCTGTTGCAATAAAGAAACCAAGACTGAAAGCGTTGTTTGGTGGTCACGTGTCCAACTCCTTTTGAGTCGGAGTTTTTGTCCGGTCTCGTCGTATTCAATGTGGAGGGCCAGGGCACGAACATCTGTGCCCTGGGCCATGGCAACGAAGGCAGATTGCTGTTTTTCCAGGTACAAACTGCACAAAGCACTTTGGGCCTCAAGCAGCAACAGATCTGACCGCACCAAACAGTCGCAACTAGAGAACGGTGAGCAGTGAGCAGAAATTAGTCAAATTTCTGATTTCAGCTTAGCGAACAGCGCAACACAGTGAACAGCGCTTTGTGCTCAAGAACAATGGGTGATTGCGGTGATTGATTCATGGTTCATGTAATGATTGAAATTGAAACGAATTTGTTTTTCCCGAATAGTGAATACTGAATATTGTACAGTCACGAGTCGTACAGTCTTGCAGTCTTACAATATTGTGGTATGGCTGGATTCTAGATTCTTCCCACAGGCTTTCGGCGCTCAATACTGGGGATCAGGCTTGGGCAATGGTCGAAGTCCCACTTCGTAGGAAGAACGCCAAAGCATTCGCCGAAAACCTAGGTTGCAATAGGAACACGACATATGTATTGTCTTGTCTTGTCATTGTATTTAGTAGTTATGTTATAGTCGAGTCTAGTCATTAGTCATAGTCTTAGTCATAGTCATAGTCATAGCATAGTTATTTAAAATTTCAATTTGAATTCAAATTTAAATATAATTATTGTTTTATTAATTATGAATCATAATCAAGCCATATTATTTATCAATTAGTAATCATTAATAATCTAATCGAATCTAATTTAATCTAATCAATCGAATCTAATCTATAATAATAATAATACTTACTAGTCAATAGTCACTAATAGTCCACAATAGTCAATAGTCAATAGTCCATAGTCAATAGTCAATAATAGTAATTTAATCAACACAAACCTATAGCCTACTTTAGCATTTTAGTAACTGTCACTCTATACACCTAACTAACTAACTAACTAACCAACTAGCTAACTAACTAGCTAACTAACTAACTAACTAATTAATTAAGTAACTATAACTAAGACTAAGCCTTATGACTCATGACTCATGACTCTAACCGTCGGCTGAACTGCTTGAACTGTTGGAACAGATCGAACAGTGAAATTGGAACCATTCAAATGAACTGCTGTTGGTTGAGCGGCATGCATGGCGACTTCGATGCCAATTTCGCCAGCCTTGGTTGCCCCTTGGACCATCGAAGCACCTGGTCCGTGGCGCGTCCAAGCCTGAGGCATGGCTTTCTCATCTGAGTTGCGATGGATATTTTTCAATTCACAAATAACAAGGTGCTTGCTTGAAAATTTTTTGCACAGCTTAGGACCCCCCCACAGTGCTTTGCGCACACCAATTTAAAATCAGAATCAAATTCATATCAATGAAGATTCCAGATGCCTTTTTCTGGGATACGGATATCATATCTTTAGGGCGCAGCAGCCAATCAGAATGAAAACGTACAGCAACCAATCTGGATTAAACCCTCCTGATCAAGCCAATTTAATTAAATATTGCCGATATCCAGACTTCAAACTTCAAATTCAAGTCTGAGGAACGCAACTCGAAGGATTGCTGCTGAGGTCCACTCACGGTGCTTCCCTGCCGTTTTGATGCAGGCCAATGGCCAACCAGAAATCTCTCACATGGGCATCGAACTCAATTTTCAAAAGATTAAAAAAAACATTCCCGGTAACCACTCAGAATTCAGAATAACGAAACGAAACAAAATAAATAGAATGCTCAACTTCCATCTTTGGAACCACTTGGAGTTGAACATCTCCAACCGTGTTTTTCCAACCATCGGCAACTTCCGCTCCCACCTTTACCTCGTACTTTGTCATGTTTTTTCTCCCCCCAGTTCTCGGTATCTTCGTTGATGAGATCACTCCTCCGAACCGCATGATTCTTGTTGTATAGCCTCACCTTCTGCCTGGGCCGAACTCAACAGCAAAGAATTCATTGCATGACATGACTGATGGTAACTCTGGAACCTTTTGCATCTGAGAACATCAACGAATTGGGTATCCATGATATCAGCTGAGGTCACTGATTTCATATCATTGCGTCGGTGATATCAGTGTGGCACCAATGGCTCAAAACAAACCATCAAATTCTAATTCAAAGCTGAAACAATAACAATAACACGCAAGTCAGTAAAAAATAATGGAATCTTAAAGTTTAGCTGGCTCAAAAGTTGGAAGCTAAATTTGTTGGACACATCTGCAACTCACCCGCCTTACAGTCTGGAGCCTTGTGTCCACACGCCGTAGGAGTTGGCGACGGCCTTTGCCTCCAGTCCCACCCCACTCATTGATAATCAGTAGCACGACTGACGACAACAGTATCATTGAATTTGAAATGACATTGCCTCAAATTCCCAGGCAAAGCGGCTCGGGTCACTTGCGCGCCCAATATTCTGCAGTAGTCTATCTGTCAGCTAGTTTAGTCTAGTCTAGAGTGTCTAGAGTCTAGCGTCTGGAGTAGAGTGTCTAGAGTCTAGAGTATCTATAGCCGGAGTCAGAGTCACAGGGTTACATTACAGTTACGTTACAATATATTGTGAGTGTATAATAAGTAGTATAAGTCTAAGTCATAAGTAAGTTATAACTTGATTTATAACTTATAACTTATAACTAGTTCAATATTTCAGGAAGTTTTAATGCAATAGCAATAGCAGCAATTAAACGCCCTGCCTGCCCTCGCCAGAACCAAACTTGTGGTCCTACTATTCACCGGCTTCTTCTTGGCGCTGGCGGTGGTGGTGAATTCACACAAGTTTCCGGCCAGCCGCTTCACTTGCGTCAACATAAGAGACGCTGCCTCCACATCTTTAACGGAAGCAGAAGACCTGCGGGTCCTGCCGGGAGCGAGCCGGATGACGATACCGAAGTTAGCATCCCAAGCTTCAAGAGGTCAATTTAAAATACAGTACCAACATTCCCACTGTTGTAAGTTCAGTGAAGTAGAAAACCTCTTGACTCTTGTGCTTCATATCATCATGGTACATTGATTGGTCATGGATTCAAGTTCATTGCGTTCAGTTTTCAGTTATCAAAAAATTATCAACCGTTTAGGAAGTTTTGGGTATACGATATCCGATGACAGTTTTCCTCCACAGCAATCCGATATCTCATCATCCACTCTTCATCAGGAACCTTTTTTGCATTGCAACCACGGCACATCGCCGCATCAATGTTGTCATCGCTAGCTGTGCTTGTGCAAGTAACCCCAAATGGCCCAAAACCGTTTCATCAAGAACAAAGACTAAAAACTTAAACTAACTAAACTAAACCGAACTGAAACTACAACTAGTTTGCTAGCAGAAAACATGGTCGGTGGCAGTGGGTCACACCATTTAAGCTGGCACAGGTGATCAAAATGTGTCAGCTTGCGTTTGACACAGTCAGTTTGGCATCAGCTGCCATCAACACCAAGAGTCCACGACTAATGGCTGAGACATGGAATTTGGCACTGCTGGCCCAAAAGCCGCCACCGCTGAACCGAGAGCTGAAAAGAATGCAAACTTCAAATCAGAACTTAAAACTACTACAAACAAAACAAGACCATTCCAATGGTTCCGAAGTTTGACTGTTTAGTGAAGTTGGGCGGTTACTGAAAGCTTACCGTTTTTAACTGGTTTACTGGTTGACTGCTGTATTTTTAGATCACTCCAGTCACATGTTGCATATCTAATCAAAGCCGAATGCAAGCTCTCAAGGCTCTTAAGATTCCCTCTGCCCAGCAGCTGCCTCACAAGTATGCATCTTCGTTGCTTTCCTTGAACGACTGACTGACCGGCTAAACTGTCACCACATCGCATCTTGACGACCCATGCTGCACAACCATAATCAAATGAATCAAATGCAACATAATGCAACTGAAAACACTGCTAGCTGTTAACAACGCCGAAGTGAGGCTCGCGCAGGGGAACGAATGGCATGGCGGATGAGAGCTCTGTCAGATTGGATCTGCCAAACATCCGAGACATCAAACATCAAAACTAACAGAAACGATCAGCTGCACAACAGAGAGGAAAGTTTGAGAAAACTAGAAAAGAACATTGATGCACGGTGCACGTTTCAAAGTTGACAAAGTTGACAGCTTTGAATCTTGAATAGAGAACATGTAACTCATGTAATTTCAAACAACTTGATAACATCATGTCATGTAATTGGTTCTGATTATGTTTAAATGTGCATGACATGAACAAATGTGAAGCTAGCTGCCGCTGCCTCCATTTGGAAATCTCCATACTCAATCATAAGGCGGCATGCCTTTTCAAAATCAAAACGGAGAGATGGGAAAAATATGTACATATTATAATAATATAAGAGTAAGTAGTAATAATAATATATTATAATTATAATTCATAATGTAATATACATGTTGCTGTGAAGTAGAAACTTGTAGAAACCATATCAATTCTCAACAGTTGGAACTTCAAGTTAAAAAAATGGCCAGTCTAACTGTTGACATGACACCTTGCCAGAAGTTTGCAGAAACTGTCAGAAACACTCTTTCAACATGACATGGCCCTGCCTTGCCATATCCTTTTCCTGCTCCGACTCCTTTTCCATCCTCCAAGCAGGCGGACGGATGACTTGGCAAAAACATGAACAAATAAACAATTGATAAATCTGAACCTTCACCATGAATCAATCAAATTGACAGTTTTTGTCTAAGTTTAAATTTAAGTTTTGATTTTCTAGAGTTGTTTAAAGTTTCCGGTTTGACCGGTTTTAATTGTTAAATTCTAAATTTTAAATTTTAAAGATTTTACAAGTTTAAAGTAACGGTTTAAATTTTAAAGTTTAAAATTTAAAGTTTAAAGTTAGTTTAAAATTTAAAGTTTAACCTAACAGGCCTAACAGGTTTGAACTTTAATTTTCAGTAATCTAGTAATAGGTAAGTTTTACTTTGAAGTTTTAAATTTTCTAAATTTTAGTTTTAAATTCTTTGATTTGTGTAGTAGATTTAAAAATTTTTAATGACAAGTTGGGATAAGTTTTCAAATATAATTTAAATTTAAAGTTAAAATTTAAAGTTTGTTTAAAAATTAGACGGTTTGATTGTTTAAGTTTAACATCTAACGTTTTTAGTTTTTACGGTTTACAGTGTTTACAGTTTACAGATCACAGTTTGCAGTTTCGATTAACCTTAAAGTTTAAAGTAGTTTAAAGTTTCAAGTTAAAGGTAAAGTTAAAGTCTAGTCTAAGTTTAAAGTTTTTAAACTTTGAATTTTAATTTTAAAGCTATAATGGTTTAAAGTTTAATAATTTAAAATTTTAAAAGTTTAAAATTTAAAGTTTATAAAGTTTAAAGTTAAAGTTTAAAGTTTAAAGTAAAGTTTAAAGTTCAAGTTTAAAGTTTAAAGTTTAAAGTTAAAGGTTTAAACTTTAAACGGTTTAAAGTTTAAAGTTTAATTTAAAGTTTAAAATTTAAAGTTTAAAGTTTAAAGTATTTAAAAGTTTAAAGTTTTTAAAGTTTAAAGTTTTAAAAAAGTTTAAAATTTAAAATTTAAAATAAAATTAAATTTAAACTAACCGTTCGGTTAAGTCCGTTAAGTCCCGTTAAGTCCGTTAAGTCGTTTAAGCAGTGTTTAACTACTTAGTTTTTGCAATTTTGTCTTAACAAAACAAGACTCAACAAAACTAAACTAAATTCCTGGGCCATGGGTTGGACCCGATCTGCCGCAAAATTGGCGTTGGACGGAGCAGCAGCCGACGCACGATGATCAGCCTGGCGCCCAAGAATCATTCACCATGCGAACTCTGGAGGGTCAGTTTGGTCAAAGGATGCAAATGAATGATTGAAACTAACACGGTTCGCATTGCTCAATTGAAAATTTCTAAACAAATTTGGGGAAACAAATCAAAGTTTCAAATTTTCAAGTTTCACTGAGTCTAGGGTCCTAGACTCTAGAGGGCCTAGAGTCTACAGAGTCTACTACAGCCTACAATTACAAGTCTACATTGTGAATCTACAGTGCAATGTAGAGTGTAAGTGTAGAGTGTAGAGACTAGAGTAGAGTCTGAATTATCAATGCAGATTCACCTGGACTTGCTGGCCACCTACCTACCCCATGACCTCGCCTCCACATCGTTGGGCAAAGGATCTCGGATAGGCCGGCCCTGCAATGCCGCCGGGGCCGCAACGATAGGATGACCGGGCAGTGTAAAGGGTTCCGGGCTATGACCACCTACTGCAACCAGTTTAATTCCTGATGACTGATGTTCGAAGTTCGATGAGCTCACAGTTGGTTTTTCAATCAAGCAGGAATGATGCAATGATCAAAGCCTAAGCCAAAAGCGCAAAAAAAAAACATTTACGTTACGAACCAATATGAATCATCTGAATCATCATATCATATAGAGATGTCCGTTACGGTACGGGCCAAACCTGCTAATCCCCCCCCACACCCACCCCTCGTTCCCCAACACAAGAAGGGGAACCACCTCAGTCCTGCCCTGCAGCCTTCAAAGACGAAGGCCTCCGAGTTGCGCGTGGCTGCCCCCCCGGCTGCCACGGCCTGGGGGGCTGGGAGGGGCTGCAAAAAAAAAAAACTCACTCCTGCCTGTAGCCTTGAAGCACGAAGACCTCCGAGCAGCCCGTGGCTGCCATGGGCAGC
>CBDDTI010000074.1:0-10000 GCA_965233585.1 bacterium | reverse complement strand
ACTGTTTTAGGATATGTTTGTTCGTCCAATAGACTTCCAGAATTATTTTTGTATGATGTAATTCGAGTCTGTTGGCTATGATGTATTTCGTATTGCGTCATTAGCTTAGGCTCAAATGCAACTTCCTTTGGTTACGTCCTGGTTATGTCCAGGTTGGTATAATCTTCAATTAAAGTTTGCGTGGTATCAACCTCTGTGTGAAAGTTCTGTCTCGCCGCAATTTGATCCCGACCTTCCGCAGCCAGCAAGTCCACAAGGAAAGGCCTTCCCAGAGAGATTTTTAACGTGTTTCTGCTCCGTCCGTTGTCCTTTTGTGAGGGCATGAAACCTGTTTTCACACTAAAGGTCTTTTACATTAAGTAATCTCAGGCGTCTCAAGTAAGCGTACATTTTGTACCGTCTAAACATGAGAGGTTCGCTCGATCAGTTCCAACGTCTATATCGAATAAATTCTGCATTATTATTATTATTATTATTATTATTATTATTATTATTATTATTATTATTATTGCCTTAATGAACCAAACGATGTTTTTGAAGTTCATATTTAATCAAGACATGTTTCGGATGAACCATCATCCATCGTCAGTTGTACAAAATAAAATGAAGTTGTGCAATAAATAGTGTCACATAGTGAGACATTAATATGAATAATTAAGGATGAAGGCGAGAACAGAATAAAAACACACAAACTATTTAAGCTAAGAAAAGAGACTAATTAGTATGAAAGGGATAAATTAAGATGTTTGACTTGGAAATTTAATGACGGCTGCTCCCAAAGGATGTGCATGGCTTCTTAAATTTTCAATTGGAAACTTGTTGAAGCAGAGTCGAGGATTTTAAAACAATCTTCTGAACAAAGGGAGCGACAATTTTCAGAACCTCTTAGGTGCTTAAAGATGTGAGAATGTTTGTCGGAGGCAAGATGTTCTCGAATGCGAGTGGCAAAGAGTCTATTGGTTTCACCAATATAACAGGCACTACAGCCTGCACATGAAAACTTATAAATGACTCGCGATCGTAAACCCGCAGGGATGGCCCCAAACCAACTCTTGATTTTAAACGGGGTGAACATCAACTTAATTTCCAGGTCGCTGCACAATGTGTTGACTAATTTCTTAATTCTGCGTTGTGTTATGATGGAAAACGGACCGATGTACGGTAATTTAAAATACAAACAATTGTCCTTACGACCTTATTATTATTATGACTCGGCCTTGGTGGGTGCCTCTCTTGCATACCCTTTCAACAATGTCCTCAATGAAGAGTCTTCGAGTAATTCCGGCCTGAATGCCCGGCGTTGTTAGGCATTGGAACTAGTCGATATCTGAACGATAAAGCAATCTCACAGGGACCACACCGTTACGCCATGGACCCACTTTTCTTGGAACAGTCCGATCTTGATGTCAGCAGTCAGCAATCGACTCACTGACGTCACGATTGTATAAGTTTCGACCATCTGATGCCGCTTATGAGCAGCTTTAACAACTGAACAAGGCGTGTTGTGTTCGAACCCCATGAATAGGGTGTCTACGGACCGTTATTGCCTAACCAGTGCGAGTCCTTGAAGCGTAGGGACTGCGATCTTGACTATTCTTGACCTCCAGAGGGCTGAAGGTCTCCGTAACATCGGTTAAAATCGTCAGGCTGATTTCTGAGTTAATGGTAGGCAAAACACCACTCCTATGGCTTCCCTGATAGATATCTTCTTGAGTTGGAATATCCTCTTTCTTGACGGAGATCTTGGCTCTGGTGTGAACAGGTAAAGTATACTAACGTTGCTATGAAATTGTTTTCGTCTAGATCAAAGATGACGAAGTCCTGGGCGATAGACAGCAATAAAGCTGTTAGCTCGACGTTTTTTTCTTTTCCAAGGTGGTCGAGGAAATCTTTATTCTTATACTCCCCTCATCAGTGGATTCTGTGCAGAATGTAGAGCTGCAACTGTCCAACAATGCCGGTGTTTAATAACCTCAGCATCACTCACTGCACGTGCATGTGACCTTCACTAGTGCAATAGCCATAGCGGTCTTTTTAAGTTAAAATCTCCAACTCCAATGTGTGGAATGCTTCCATCTGACACAATTTGTTGTCGATAAGATTTAATTAATCTCGAGTGCATGTTTCAGGCTGCGGAAAGTTAATGCTAACGTTGGTATCCCTATTCACGTTGAGATCAGGGTCACCGTTTAAATAAGCGGTGAAACGTGCAATTCTGACTTGTGTCTAGTCAACTGTGCACCTTCGTTAGGCCGAATGTCTGTAACAAACTTCAGGCTGAACGAGATCATTCCAAAAACTGGTTTAGTGGCTATCCTAGCTTCAACATCGATACTACGTGACGACTTCATCGAATCTTACAGGCCTTCTTTGACACTCCATGGTATCCTCGGGTTTAAAAAAATATTAAATAAAAAGCCATAATTGCCTTTTGAATTAAATGTCGCGTAAGGAACTTATTAAAAACTAAATGTCCAAATATTTTCCCTTCTTTTGTTACTGGAAAGGTTTCCTCGGAATCATCAAGCACGTATTCCTTCACGAATTAGCAAGATCTTGTTATAGCAACGCAAGGCTGTTTACGTACAGCACTCATAACGAGGGAGTCTAACACCCATCTCAATATTGAACAAGGAAAGTTTTAATTTACATTCTTGAAGTAACCGGGGAACGAAATGCCCGGCAGTCAAGTCTTGACTGTATATCTTGAAACTTGTTATGCGTGCATTGTAAATTATTTCCTTCGGCCCATTTACGTGGCATGCAAATGCTACTGCGTGATTCTTAATTTGCTAACAATTCAACGTTCTACGCGGAATTGATAGTGAGAAACTAGTGTTGATAAATGGATCAAAAGCATCCAAAAGGATTACGATCAATGCTGACTTTACATAAAAAACAGAAGGAAACTGTACAAGCTCCAAAAAGACAACTGTCGACTCATTCCGCAAGCAGTTCGGCAATAGGTGACGACCGTGTGGCAAAGCTGACAGGGCGAGAAGTTCTTCTACTTCGTAAAGTCGCACAAACTCTAACCACTTTCACAGTGGATTCCGACTCGATTAGATATAACGTCGAAGGCAGAAGAGTAGATAAAAAGCAGTCAGTGAAACGCTTTCTTTCCTCAACTCGTGGAAGCGTAAGTTACGATACCCCAGCACGGTTTTATGTTCGCATCAAGAAGGAAGAAGTTAGAGCTGTGGAACAAGTCTGTCTCGAATTACACGACGAAGAATTAAACAAGAAACCTGCCACGAACGAATATGAACAATTAAACAGCAAAAATTCATCTTTAAACGAATGCGACCTCGATTACGGGGCTGATTATGGCTACAGTGTCGCGGTGACTCGGCAAAACCTGCCAAGCGAGCGACCAACTGTAGTTACTACAAGCGAAACCATGGCAGGGGCGTTACCTGAAGACAGAACCGACGATGGAAACTCACATGAACCTGACGATACCAATGAACTCAGCTTTACACGAGCTGTTTTCTTAGTAATGGACAAGGATTTATCTGAACGGTGGCGAAAGCGAGGTAACGCAACATGGTTCGGCGTATTTTTCTCTGTTGTGGCGATGGGAGCTTTCTTCGCTGATATTGTCACTGATCTGAAGGTTGCAGCGGATCATTACACTGCAGGGAGCACTTGGTGGGCGAGTTTCACACTCACGTTAGTACTGTTGCCGTCAGTGGTTACAAATCTCGTGTCTTTCTTCTGGCACAAAGAAGATGAGCAGATACATGTAGATGAACAGATCGGAGAACAGCCACAAAGTGGTTGGAAAACTGTGTCAATAACGCATTTACTACTTGGGGGGCTCGTAGAGAGGTAAGTTTTCCTGTTATTCAAGAGCAACACCAACTCAGAATTGACAAAACTGAGTCGTCGCACAACGTTTCTCAACAGGGTATGCCTTCTGCCTCTCTGACTCATAAACAAGGGTAGGAGAGATGTTTATTTTACTTTAATTTCGACTCTGGTAGAGTCAGTTTTCCCTGAAAATCCCTGGCGCAAGCAGGAAGCATTTCCATTCCGTAATGAGTTGTGTACATTCTCTTGAGTCTCCTGCGTCGCACTTCTTTTATTATGAAACCTCTCTTATTGTATACAACAGGGTGGAACAGGTCATAATTCTGCCGGAAAGGTGAATTTAAGAAATACCCCTGGGGCGGCGGGTGGGAGGGGAAGTGGGGGTGTTACTGGAGCATCTAAAAGAAAATGATAGCTCCCTCGACTGTCTTCATTAATGTTTTTGGCTGAATCTCTTCATTTTCCGAATTTACAGGTACTGGAAAGTTCTCGTCAAATCGTACAGAATAAAACGACAAAAAGACAACCACGTTGTTGATCGCAAGTTATTGATAGCGATGAAACTTGATGTTGCGTTACTGCAGATGATCTTGGCCTTCACTGAAGACGCACCCCAGCTTGTTTTACAACTTTATGTCCTTGTTTCTCGTCATTTCGTTGATACATTAGAGGCCACAAGTATCCGAGACCTGTGGACCATTCTGTCAATCTGCTTTTCGTTTATTTCCTATTCCAGAGCCCTTGTTTACTATATAAGCTGCCTTCGTGACTCGAAACGTCATAAAGGTCAGTTACGCTGGTATGGATCCCTCTCAATGTGGTTGTGGCGCGCCTTCATGATGATTTCTCGAATACTCACTCTCGTCTTCTTTGCAACAGAATTTAAACTATGGTTCTTTCTGGCTCTTTTCATTCATTTTTTCATAGTCCTCGCGTTCCTTTCCCGTCATGAGGTTTATTTCTTTCCAGGAAACAAATGGAAGCAGCATTTTTTCCGTGTCCTAACGTCTTATATTCATCTGTTTTGTTTCTTTACTTTAGAAGGCGTGCAAACGATACGCTGGGCAGTCAAATACTACATATTGACTTTTATCGAGATTTTGATATTTTCGCTTCTCTGGTTCACCAACACAACGAGACTTTTACCGCTTAGATTAGAAATAGCAGGATTTATTGTCATTTATTTGTTCTTTTCCCTGGGCCTGATCATGATGAGTATTTACTACAGGTTTCTACATCCTCGATTTAAAGAAGCTCGCTTCTCTTTGTCTGCTCCTTCAAAGTCTGAGCTTGCAGATAGAGATCCTAACGAAGGAACAGACGAGAATCAAGCCGAACAAATATTCAAACTCTGGATTTAAATAACGCCACAAATCAAGGCTGCGCTCGCTGAGTTTTCGCAGCCAGAAAGAACTTGAAAGGAGTTTTGTTACCATAGTTAATACAGTGTCGTTGTTCGGACGTTCAGAATTGCGTCCAAGTAGACCATTTTCGATAAATTAAAATTCAGCCTAACACAATAGACTTCAGCACGAGGCTCTGGGGAATAAACTCCACAAGCTCTGTAGTTATTACCCAGAGCCTTGCATTGAGGTCTATTGTTTGAGGCTGGATTTTAATATCAAAATTGGTCTGTTGTAGCAACTCTGAAATGATGGTGGATACCTCCAGCTGAGGAACATTAAAATAGATTACGGATGACAAACTTGAAAATTTTGGCTGTGTTAAAGATGTCCCATAGATGATTGTCTAGCTCTCTGTACGCATTGCTGACCTACCTTATTGTAGGAAATTAACAATGACTACAAAGCAAAATTCGCGTTACTTTAATGTTAATTAATGTTGATGAAAATTTAATGCACGCTATTTTACAAAAAGCACCTTTATTTCATTACAAAACCTTATTAGTTCATGACTCCTCTATTGGCTCTTCAGAATCACTACCTGACAGGACGTAATTTAGTGTAATGTTAATTTTCTTCGCGTTGTCAACATGCATTGTTAATTTCCTATATTACGGCAGTTATTACAATAATTGTGAGGTTTAAGTGACTGAATAACAATTGTTAGTTTGATAAACAAGCCACGACAAGCGAGTACATGCTATGTGGTTCAGGAAGGTTGAGTTGGAATAATAAACCTGTCTTCTTATCAGATGTACAGTCGTCTATTTATATAGTGCCAACTGATCATAGTATTGGTCAGTTAATTCAAACTCACTTTCCCTGTTCTTTGACGTTTAATACGCAACGGATGATAGACTTTGTATAAAAAATTCACTTTGGTCCTGAATATGCTAAAATAAAGCTGTAGCAATTAGCTCATTTCAGATCTCTACATAGAGTTGTCTTTGTGTCTTTAACCGCATATAATTTGGGCGCAAACTGCCTGCGTTTTGTGAGCCCGCGTCCAACATGGAGCAAATCGGGCCCAGTGCTTACAGCAACACCGAAAAAATGTACGTCTAAAATGTACATACAAATGTACCTATCGGCATACCCCTACCACAAAGATACAGCCAATCAGAATACGAGATTGTAACCTTCCCATAGTGCACTTCATTGATTTTGTTCACCACTGTACTTATTATGGCATGGTATAAAATGGTTATGAGACACTTTCTCGTGCTATCCCATGGAATATTCCACCAGTCACTTATAATTTCATGATATCCAAACTTGCCTTCATACAAGTGTATACAACAAGAAAAAGCTGCGTAACTATGTACATGTATACTACTGTGATACCTTGGTACAAGGTAAACACCCTTGTGTACCCTTGTACACCCCCATAAACCCTTTTATACCACTGTAAACCCTTGTATACCCCCATAAACTCTTCTATACCAATGTAAGCTCTTGTATACCCCCATAAACCCTTGTATACCACTGTCCCGGGCACTGTAAACCTGTGTATACCCCCATCAACCCTTCTGTACCCCTGTAAATCCTTGTATACCCCCATAAACCCTTCTATACTCCTGTAAACCCCCATAACCCCTTCTATACCCCTGTAAATCCTTGTATACCCCCATAAACCCTTTTATACCACTGTAAACCCTTGTACACCCCCATAATCCCTTCTATACCACTGTAAACCCTTGTATACCGCTGTAAACCCTAATATACCCCCATAAACCCTTGTATACTCCTGTAAACTCTTGTACACCCCTATAAACCCTTGTAGACACCTGTAACTCCTGTATACTCCTAAAAGGCTCTGTAATCCCTTGTATACCCTTATAAGCCCCTGCAAAGCATTGCACACCTCTGCAAACCCTTGTATACCCTACAAACCCTTGCATACCCCTGTAAACTCTTGTATACGACTATAAACCCTCGTATACCCCTATAAGCCCCTGTAAACTCTTGTATACCCCTATAAGCCTACAGCCCTATGTAAATTCTTGTATCCTCCTATAAGCCCATGTAAATCCTTGTATACCCCTATAAGCCCATGTAAACCCTTATATTCCCCTATAAGTCTATGTTAGCTCCTGTATACCCCTATAAGCCCATGTAAACCCTTGTGTACCCCTATAAGCCTATGTAAACCCTTGTATACCCCTGTAAGCCCATGTAAACCTTGTGTACCCCTATAAGCCCCAGCAAACCCTTGCATACCCCTATAAACCCATGAAACCCTTGTATACCACTAAAAGCCCCTCTAAACCCTTGTGCACCTATGTAAACCCTTTTGAACCCTTGTTAACTCTTCTACACCATTGAATATCCTTGTAAATTATTCGAAACTATATTCTGCTAATGCTGAGAGAGTATAGCTATAGCTTGCAGCACACCGTGTTACTCAACATTCTTTGCGCTGCTTCTCTAAAAAGAAAAAGGTTTATAAATATGTTTATTAGCCAATGAACCCATCCAATACATAATTACAATTAGAGGGGCTGATAGCAGTACAAAATTAAAGGTTCAAACAAAGTACACATTATTCACTAAAGATACCAACAGAAGTGTACAGGAAGGTCTTCATTATACAATTGATCAAATTACTTCATTGTAATTGGCTCAGAGGAGGCAAATTCATCATTAATTTTTATTTTGATGTGAAGTATATATGAAATAATTCATATATTTGAACTGCGGTTGTAGATCAAAGTGAAGAATGATCATCGCAGTAACTTTTCCAATTTAAGCAACTGGAAAGAAGAAGCCTGAAAAAAAAAATCAAGGCTTCATCGGGATTCGAACCCGTGACCTCCGCGATACCGGTGCGATGCTCTACCAACTGAGCTATGAAGCCACACATTGGGAGCGAGGCCAATTTATTGAGTTCATATCTCCCGTGAGGAGTCAAATGATGTGAAGTATATATGAAATAATTCATATATTTGAACTGCGGTTGTAGATCAAAGTGAAGAATGATCATCGCAGTAACTTTTCCAATTTAAGCAACTGGAAAGAAGGAACTGGAACTGTGTGGCTTCATAGCTCAGTTGGTAGAGCATCACACCGGTATCGCGGAGGTCACGGGTTCGAATCCCGATGAAGCCTTGATTTTTTTTTTTCAGGCTTCTTCTTTCCAGTTGCTTAAATTGGAAAAGTTACTGCGATGATCATTCTTCACTTTGATCTACAACCGCAGTTCAAATATATGAATTATTTCATATATACTTCACATCATTTGACTCCTCACGGGAGATATGAACTCAATAAATTGGCCTCGCTCCCAATGTGTGGCCTCATTGGTAGAGCATCGCACCGGTATCGCGGAGGTCACGGGTTCGAATCCCGATGAAGCCTTGATTTTTTTCAGGCTTCTTCTTTCCAGTTGCTTAAATTGGAAAAGTTACTGCGATGATCATTCTTCACTTTGATCTACAACCGCAGTTCAAATATATGAATTATTTCATATATACTTCACATCATTTGACTCCTCACGGGAGATATGAACTCAATAAATTGGCCTCGCTCCCAATGTGTGGCTTCATAGCTCAGTTGGTAGAGCATCGCACCGGTATCGCGGAGGTCACGGGTTCGAATCCCGATGAAGCCTTGATTTTTTTCAGGCTTCTTCTTTCCAGTTGCTTAAATTGGAAAAGTTACTGCGATGATCATTCTTCACTTTAATTTTTATTTTGTGTGACAGTGCAGAATGAACGTCTTCCCACAATGCACTGCGATTGAAAGCAGTATATCAAAATTTTTCGTGACATCATCATTCGGCAACGAGACTTTCGTGGCGTCAACATCATGGCGTCCCTTCGTATGGGCCGCCGTCACCGCCAAAAATACAAACGTTGCAAATGGTCTAATTGTTCTTTTCAAGAAGGTCCAAACATTTCAGAAATGATGAAGTTAAAATGCACTTAGACAGGTGTGCTGCGTTCAAGTGGGAAAGTCAACTTATAAACGGTTTAGACAATTTTGAAATTGTTTGGTCCTCGACCACAAAACGGTACAACAGAACCATTAACGATCTATCCTATATAAAAATAATTCAGCTTTCCTTTGTAAAACGGTGTAGCATAAAGTGAATCGGTTTAACTGTGCAGCAACAAACGGTTTAGCACAGGGAGAAATGGATTAAACTTAGGGCAGATAAATTAGCAAAAACGGATTTGGTTTAGCTTTACATCAAATGGCTGGGTGTACTACAAATTGGTTTAGCTTACTGTGGACTGGATTAGCGAATTCCGAATTGGTTTAGCGTTTATTAAATGGTTTAGCCTACTGTGAATTGTATTAGCGTATTGTGGGTTGGTTTTGCCTGTTGTTAATTGGTTTAGCGTATTGTGGATTGGCCTAGCATATTTGGAATTAGTTTAGCGTATTGTGAATTGGTTTAGCCTGCTGTTAATTGGTTTGGCGTATTGTGGATTGCCCTAGCATATGTTGATTTGGTTTAGCGTAGTGTGAATTGGTTTAGCCTGTTGTTAATTGGTTTAGCGTATTGTGGATTGGCCCAGCATATGTTGAATTAGTTTGGCGTACTTTGGATTGGTTTAGCCTATTGTTAGTTGGTTTAGCTTATTGTGGTTTGGCCTAGCATATTTTGATTTAGTTTAGCGTACTGCGGATTGGTTTAGCTTATTGTTCATTGGTTTAGCTTATTTTGAATTGGTTTAGCGTATTGTAAATTGGTTTAGCGTTACATCAAATGGTTTAGCGTATTGTGAATTGGTTTAGCGTTACATTAAATGCTTTTCGGTATTCTGAATTGGCTTAGC
>CBDDTI010000073.1:0-34306 GCA_965233585.1 bacterium | reverse complement strand
ACTACAAACGTGTGGAGGTGGGAAAGGACTTCATTGATGTTATCCAGACGATGACCTTTGCGGATGTGAAGGCAGTGGTTGATAATCTCCAAGGTGAATTGATTATGACTGCCTCCAAACTTGCAACCTTGAAAGCTCTGCATATCAAGTTGAAGAAGGAGGTCAGTGAGGCAAATGCAAAGGAACGTGCCAAGGAACGCAATGCCAAGAAGTCTGCTGACATCAAGGCGGAGCGCTCCAAGATGGTTGAAATCACGGCCTCCTTTCGGAGTTCTGATGATGTTGTGGAGATTGTGGAAATGACTGGCACTTCCACTATCGCTGAGTTGCGCAATGAGGTTGGGATGCTTCATCCTGATTGGGAGGGACTTCAGAAATCCTCCAAGAAGGCAAAGGATGAATTCTTGAAGGGCATTGTCAAAAGACTTTCACGAAGGACAACGCCCGTCCTACCTTGAAAGGGCCTGAGTTGAAAATGAAGGACACCGAGCAGATTGATGCTTTCTCCGCCAATGAGTATGCGACCTAGCTTCAGAACCTTGATGATTGCAACACCGAGCAAGAGGACACTTCTGAGCCGCGCTTGGAATTTCTGGAGGAAACTGAGCAACGGTTGAACATAGATATTACGGCAAGGACGCAGGACACCAAGGTAAAGAAAACTCTATAGACATATGTTCATCTCCAACAATTTTTCACGGTCGTTTGAACAGAGTTCTTGGACACCTGCGTTGGAACATTGCTGGTGAGATGCATCTCACAGACTGCACTGTCGCCCGATGGTCATAACAAAAGCGTCACTCAATCAGTTCAGACCCAGACATGATGCAGGAAGAAATCCATTACTGAGATGTCAGTCTTTTCTTATTTCCAACATTGAGCGTTTGTCATTCCACAGTTGATGCACTAAGTGAAACATTATCTGGAAAAGCGCCCGTCATTCAGTTCAGATATTTTGCAGAAAGAACCCATCGCTGAGTTGTCAGTCGTTTTGAGTTTCAACGTTGAGCGTTGTTCATTCCACAGAAGATGCACCGATTGAAGTATCAATTGGGAAAAACCATTTTGTGCATCAAGTTATTCTCTTTCGCTCGTCAAGCGTCCGTTGAGACAAGGTGAAGCGTGTCGTCAAGGGATATCTGAAGGAGAATGAGAAGTTGGATGCTATCTTGAAAAACGCCATTAGCAAAATCAAGTCGAGGCATTTCAATGAAAGCGATTTTGAGGATGCCACTGGACCTTGCCCTGCCAATCTTTCTACCTTCATTGACCCAATGCTTGAAAAAGTCCGCGATGCCAAACGGAAGATTACTTCGGGTAAGATCTCTTTCAAGGACATTTTGGAGACAATGAATGATGACCAACTCAGTTTCTCTCTTCCATCTTCAAACGTCGTTCGGGTGGATACACCGAAGACCGCATCATCCAAATGGCATACGTGATGTTCAAAGAGATGGCGGACATTCACACAGCAATCTCTCATCTCAACTTGGCGAAGAAGGAACTTCTTGAGACCGTTTGCCTTGGGGTATGGAAAACAGTATCACAACACTAGTGATACATCGTCCTTCACCTTCAACAATGATGATTTTGCTGAAGAACTTCGCTCGCTTGGACAGTATCGGGCAAGACTTCGTCGGTCAATTGAGAGTGAAGATGCTGAAAGTTCAAATGGACAGGAAAGCACGACGTGCTATTATGTAATTGAGGTAGTTGTTTAGTACCTTGGCCAAATTGTGGCAGAGTTGGATGTGTCCAAAGGGGTTGTTCTGATAAACCTTGCCAATCCTCAAAATCAAATTAAGAAATCCACAATGCTCAGTTTCAATATTGACCATCCCCAGTTTTTGGGATTGACCATTCCCAATCCCCAGTTTCGGGACTGAGCATCCCCATGTAGGAGTATCGGGAGACCAAATATGGATAGGGTAATGTCTATGGTTTCACACTTCAAAAACATCAGTTCGCCGAATAGGTGAAAAAAAACAGTTTTTGAGCGACAGTCTTTCAGATCTTTCACTGTGATTCCTTTGACAATCACCAGCTCGCTCTCTTGCGACAGGTTTTAAAAGACACCAACGCGAAGCTCTTTCAGGAGATGGGCAGGAAAAAACATCAGGCATAAACTTCAATTCCCCTCATTTTGAGTTATAACCTCATTTTTTGATAAGAAACATCAACCTCAAAGCGTTGAAGCTTTGACCTTGTCCAGCAGTCTTCAGAGACTGACGTTTGGCAACCTCTTTAACCAGAGCGTGCAACAATCTGGAACCTTTTTAGGAATGTAATGTATATATATATACATATGCTTATTTTTTTAAATTATATCTATGTCTAATTTTTTAAAAAAATATACATATATATAATGCCAACATCGGACTAATCAACCCCCGCCCCTGGTAGGTAGGGGGGTACCTTCTGGCTAGTTTCTCGACCACCCCTTAATAATATAAGCAACTCTGAACCATAAAAATTTGGATATGGCTTACGTCAATTAGATCTTAATAGAATTCTATTGGATTTGTTAAAATCTCATGGATCAGAAAGGTGGTTGATTAATCAGGGGCAAACCATGGTTATTATTAGTGGGGGACATGGGCTCATGGGGGGTACCCTTTGGGAGCTATCCAAACTGATGATTTTTATAAAGATTTTAATTAGAAATCGATCATTTGGGGAATAGTCATTTTTTGAATTTTTCAATGATCAACTTAAACCTTAAGTATAACGATGATGATTAAAAAAAGGTAAAAACAAATTGGAAATAAATAGAATTGGAAATAAAAATTGTTGGATAAAAAAATTATTTCAGCACTGGTGTTTTTTTAATCGGGGGGTTTATTAATCCTGGGGGACCACCTTTTTTTAAATTACCAAACAAATTGGGCAGAGGGGGTTGATTAATACCGCGGGGATTATTAATCCTAACTTGACATTATATATATATATGTTTGATGCAGGTTCATGACTTATCCTTTCATCCACGCGTCATTCCACCAATCCATCCATCCATCCATAAATAAACAAATATATATATATATACATACGTGATACATAAATTATATACAAATTTTACATCAGATAAAAGGGGGTGGCACGGTAAAAGAGGAGCGAGGGGGGTTTGACAAAGGCAGACTTATTACCGTGCCATTTGCCCTAATATAAAAATACTATATAGCCGTTTTGGTTCAAGCGACGACGACAACGACGACGGCTGGCATATCTTTTGACATTCTATATGACTGGCATATCTTCTGACATTCTATCTGGCATATCTTCTAGAATTAAGAGAAAGTGTGGCCTGCTACATGTTTATAGACGGACTTAGGCAAGAAATAGACGAAGACCTTTTCAACCAATTGGTGGAAACACTGCGCCAATCCGACAACATCCACAACTCACCAACCCACACAAAATCCACAGGCAGGCAACCCGACGGAACATATAACAAGAAACCCTTAGACCCCAACTACTTTAGAAACCATTATCAAAAAAACTCAAAACCCCTTACATCTGCCCCAACTGCGGACGGACAATATCAAGCAAATCCAACCTATCAAAGCATCGCCAAACGAACAGGTGCATGAACCAGAAAGACAATTGCTGAACAAATCGGAAAAAATCGTGATAAATTTTATCAAAAATGTTTATGGGTTGAACTCCAACCCCAATCACAAAAAAATCCACCAGCAAACCAAAACCCCAAAAACAACTTAAAAAATATTACATTATATATTGGGGAGTATATGGCAGGGGATACAAGGTGAAAGAGTAGAATGAATGCTGAAACTCAACCCAATCAACAACGACTTCAGTCTCAACATCCTCAACCCCAAAATCCATCACTAAATCTACTTAAAAAAGCACCAACTAATAATAATACGTATAATAATATAGGCTATAATATGATGGAAGGCTCACAGAAGATTGTTTTACTGTAGATTGTCTGTCAACCTCCAAAGAGGGGGAAATCGTTAAACAGAATGGAAGAAAATTCAAGAAGCTGAAGGTAGGAGACAAGACCTACAATTTTGATAGGAACAAACCCATCACACAGAGACTTGCAAACAAATTCAACAAAGTGAAACAAACCATTGAACACAAGAAATACGAACTGAAAGAACAGAAAGGTCTTAGATTGGTAAATTTAGACAAGAACAAAAAACACTTACAGGAATACAAAAACGCTACAAAACAACCGTTACAGACGAACAATCTGCCTTCAAGAACTACACAACTTCTAATGCCATCAGCAACATCAGGGTCAGAGGCATCAAGGCATTACAATATCTTAAACATCAAGACTTCAAAATGAAAGAATATCTACGACGACAGAACAAGGGTATGAAAGTAATGTTTAAAAACCTTCAACACCTTCAAAAGCATCAAGACCAACGAAGAGGTAAGACACACAGTAAAAAACAGGAGATACGAAATAACCAACGAAGAAGAAATCACAAATGTTTCAACCCAAATAGCAACAGATATTGAATTTCAAATGGGTAAGATGGAATTATCAAAGAGCGGTTTAGTAATAACCCAAATTGATACATTGCAATTCAACATGGACAAATTCAGTCCAACTCGTGGGGGCAAATTCATTCCATTACCAAATTGGTTTCAGACAAAAAGGCGTGTATCAAAATTCAAAACGAAGACAACCAATGTTTCAAGTATTCCGTCCAATGTGGTATATGCAAAGACTATGAAAGACAATCCAAACAGATTATATAACTATAAAAAATTGAATGATGAACTTAACTGGAACAATGTAAATGTTCTAACACCCAATGTTGATATAGACACCTTTGAAAAAAACAACGAAGGCAAAATTGCAATTAAATTAATGTTTATTTTCCGAACCCCGAAGAAAATAAACAGTCAATCCTATTATGTGGAAAAACTAAAACACTAAAAACAACTCATCAAGTAAGCCTTCAAGTTTCACGGAGACGACTACCATGGTGTGTTTATCAAAAATTATGACAAGTTGATGGGAAACCAAACCAAAAAAATAAAGAAGTATCATTGCTTTCATTGCAGTCGTGGCTTTCAATCACAACAACTTTTTAACCAACACACCGAAAAGTTTCGGGATGTATGGCAGTGGAAGGGCAACAGATAAAAATGCTAAAAGAAAACACAAATTATGGTTTTCAAGAACGGTTACAAAAAGTTAAAACCTCCATTGGTGATATATGCTGACTTTGCATGCTTAACAACCAAACCAGGAACGGTCAGCACGAAAGAACTTAAAACCGACCGCTACCAACATCACAGACCCTGCAGTTTTATGATTCATGTTGATAATTCCATTGATAATTCCAATGAGCCTTTCCTATACAGTGGCGAATATTGTATGGATGTATTCGTCCAAAAAAACGGTTGAAGTAAAAAACTATAAGATTATGAACAAAATGAAAAAATAAAGAAATCATTATCAGGGCTGATGACTGGAGAGGCTTTAAAACCGTCACTACATGCTTTATATGTGGTAATGAGTTTCAAAAAGGCGACAACAACGTTCGCGACCACTGCCACTTTACATGTGAATACAGGGGGTGCGCCCACGACGATTGTAATTTACAATTTTCAATGCGCTATTACAAAGACCCAGTCTTCCCTCATAATCTACAAAACTAAGACGGTCATTTAATCATTGAGAGGGCGAATGAAGTATCGCAGAACGGTAGAAATGAAATAGAAATGATGTAATAGCGTTGAACGACGAAAAAAATATCACCTTTGCTTTTAAACATTTTTGTTTCAAGGACGGTTTTTCTTTCTTATCATTTTCTTCGGACAAACGGGTTGAATTGAGTAAATGTGAAAAAGGAAACATAAAGGAAAACTGGGAAAAATCAAGTTTAGTCAGAAAAAACCATATGCGAGTAATGGCGAGAATTTAGATTTACTGACTGATGAAGGTGCCTTTGATAAATTCAGGGGAAAACAACTGCACTGTATCACCGAAAGAACCCTTTTACAGCAATCTCACCGAACATCATATTGAAGATGATGAGTATGAAAAAACACTTAAAATATGGAAGCACTTCGGGAAAAGAAACCTCGGACAGTATCACGATTTGTATTTGAGAACCGGTGTTTTGTTGCTCACTGATGCTTCTGAAAATTTTGGAGGCTTATGTTTGGAATACTACGGTTTAGAACCCGCGCATTACTTTACATTGCCTAACTTTGCTTGGGACGCTATGTTGTTGAAAACTGGGATTGAAATAGGCCCCTTAAGTGATAAAAACATGTATGAGATGATAGAGAAGGGTTTCAGGGGTGGGATGTGTCAGGTCAGTCTGGCGAATGGAAAGTAATGTGGCTGGCATCGTTCATTTTGCTAAACAAATATGCAAACTAATTGTTTCTGGTTTCGCTCCATGCAAACAAAAACACATGTTTGCCAAATCCACCCTGGCGGTTTCAGGCATGCAATGTATGCAATGTGCCGGATGCTCTTTGGCATTTTTCGTTTGCATGTTGTGAAAATGACTGTTGAACTATACCAAAAACATAAAAACAATGCATTTGCTCTAAGCACTGTTCGACAATATCATGAAATTTGGAAGAACAATTTTTGACTGCATTGATGCCACCAAAAATCAAACCATTGTTACATGGTTTCACGTTGGCGGCACACAGTGTGTGGGTTGTTTTGACATGTTTTGACTATTGGCGGGTTGTTGCGCTGATTTCAAATGCTTGAAAACTTGAAAATCAAGATGGCTGCGGTTGCAAACTTGAAGCGCACCAAATCAAGTAACCTGACATTTATGCCCAACCGGTAGGACCCAATGGGCAATTCATTTTCACAGTGGAACGAACATTGGAAAGTCCTTTTTGGCTGATCATTGACGCATGTTTTTTTTTTACCAGGGTCGAACGTGTTTCCTATTGTTTCCTAGTGCTCAGGCGGCAAACGTTCCGGAACAGGGCCGCGCGGAACGGATGTAATTGTTTTTTGCGGCTGACCCGGGGAAAGGCACTAGCATGGCATGTGTTCCAACCAAAACATTTTCCACAATAAAATTATTAAAAATACGATGCTTTAGAAAAATTGCCGGCCAAAATGGGTGCAGGTGTGGGAAAGCCATCACCCAACGGAAGCGCACCAAAGGGATCATACGCCCGTCGTTTACCAGTTCTACTGTAATTTAAAATATGTTTTCATTGTTAAATAATGTTTGGATGTTTTTTGCCCGTAGACGTACACAAACGTAAATGTTACGGGTTATTTCAGCACATGTAAGCTTACTAGGACAACCATCAAGAACATGAGGAAACATGAGGAGACCAATGGCCGCAGTCAGGGGTAAACATCGCACTGCTGCCGTGACCCTTGCCATGCAGCAGTGACTAAATTCGATGTCAATCATTAAAAGACATGGTTTTGCATTGTTAAAAACACTCCTTGGTCAGAATATTATATGCTTTCACATTTTGGCAAAAAAATCACCATGGGAATAAACGACATGGTTTGTTTAAAAATTGTTTCAACTACCATCATAAAAGCGAACCCACCACCACCAAAATATCATCCAAAACACCACCAATCCAAAAACAAACCACTACAATCCAACCATCCAGCACTGAACCCCCCCAGCAAACCACCATCAAACAAACACAGCCAAATCGCCACTAAACCAAAACAATTGCCCTAATATGCCCTAATGCTGGTGATTGAAGTTTTCGAGCCACAAACCTGGCCAAGAGAGGCCATGAATGCCCAGTGCCTCCTGTTCATTGAACGGGCTATATACTGGGCGCGCAATGTTGTCAAAAAAATCATGTACCGCGCATCTTGTTTGAATTTGTGCATTTTCAATTACGAGAATTAAGAATCCAAGTGTGCTCAATCATAAAAACGGGAAGTGCAACACCAATCCTTTTTTTTCATTTGGTGGCGTTTTAACCGAATGAAGAGTGGGTTAATAATAATGATAAAAACAATAGTGATAATAATGTAAAGAAATAATCAAATAAATAATCATAAAAACATGTTATAATCATATAGATACATAATATGCAAATAAAGAAATTTTTGCATATACACAATTATATATATATATGTTATTTATATGTTTATTATATATGCAGATTATGCAAATAAAGACATCTGTGTATATAAAGATGGATATATATATATATATATATACACTAAATGAAATTAAACAGAATTTATCGCGACTTCTTTTGAAACATTTTGTACGACACATATCCTGTTATACCGTTGGGTGGGATGAGAAAGGTACTATTCGGGTCGGAGTCCCGGAAAAACCGTTCAGCTCCGGCGAGCCGGCAACCTTGCGAGAGAACAGCCGTGTAGTAGGTTCCGGCGGTGATCTGCTGGCAAAATTTTGGGAACGAGGTGAGGTGCCGAAGGAAAGAAGGAAACAAGGAAAGAAACGGAAAAGGAAGAGGACGCGGAAGAGGAAGAGGGAAGAGGAAGAGGAAGGGAGAGAGGCAGAGAGGGAGAGAGGGAGAGAGGGAGAGAGGGAGAGAGGGAGAGAGGGAGAGAGGGAGAGAGGGAGGGAGGCAGAGAGGGAGAGAGGGAGAGAGGGAGAGAGGGAGAGAGGGAGAGAGGGAGGGGGAAAAAATGACAAACGGAGGCTCCTGGGGGGTATAGGTTAGTATGTTGGTTCTTTCGTTTTTAGGTTGGGCGCAAATGTTTTATCACTGTCTTTGATGTTTTTGTGTGTGGGGGTTCTGGGGGGCAATTTATCAAACATGTTCAATGGATTTGGTATGATTTGGTTTCAATGAGGAAAGGATTTGTTGCGGTTGTTTTCTTCTGTTGTATGAATTTTACTATCATCACTTTCGTATTGTTCTTTTGGTTTCTCTTCTTCGTTTCTCACATCTTGTATCATTCTTCATTTCCAACCCTTTTCAACCGGTTCGCCCCATGCCACGGGAACAACGTGTTCATCCAAAAGATGGTAGTCCCGACCCGACTTGTTTAGCAGTGCTGTGCCAGTGTGCAATGTGGCGGGTTGTTGCGCTTCTCATTTCCGGCTTCAATGGTGTATGTGAGACGATTGTTCAGACTTGACTTCAGATGGAAAGATAGATGAATATATCACTTGATGCACATGGATTTTCTTTTCAAGACCGCTTGGCACTACTTGTTTGCCTTAATTTTCAAAGCGATTTGTGCGAGCAATGTCTGGTTACTCTGCCCCTGCTTCATCTACCACTTCGGCACCGACTGTCCAGAAGAATAAGAAGGACAAGTTTCCAAAGATTGACTACAAACGTGTGGAGGTGGGAAAGGACTTCATTGATGTTATCCAGACGATGACCTTTGCGGATGTGAAGGCAGTGGTTGATAATCTCCAAGGTGAATTGATTATGACTGCCTCCAAACTTGCAACCTTGAAAGCTCTGCATATCAAGTTGAAGAAGGAGGTCAGTGAGGCAAATGCAAAGGAACGTGCCAAGGAACGCAATGCCAAGAAGTCTGCTGACATCAAGGCGGAGCGCTCCAAGATGGTTGAAATCACGGCCTCCTTTCGGAGTTCTGATGATGTTGTGGAGATTGTGGAAATGACTGGCACTTCCACTATCGCTGAGTTGCGCAATGAGGTTGGGATGCTTCATCCTGATTGGGAGGGACTTCAGAAATCCTCCAAGAAGGCAAAGGATGAATTCTTGAAGGGCATTGTCAAAAGACTTTCACGAAGGACAACGCCCGTCCTACCTTGAAAGGGCCTGAGTTGAAAATGAAGGACACCGAGCAGATTGATGCTTTCTCCGCCAATGAGTATGCGACCTAGCTTCAGAACCTTGATGATTGCAACACCGAGCAAGAGGACACTTCTGAGCCGCGCTTGGAATTTCTGGAGGAAACTGAGCAACGGTTGAACATAGATATTACGGCAAGGACGCAGGACACCAAGGTAAAGAAAACTCTATAGACATATGTTCATCTCCAACAATTTTTCACGGTCGTTTGAACAGAGTTCTTGGACACCTGCGTTGGAACATTGCTGGTGAGATGCATCTCACAGACTGCACTGTCGCCCGATGGTCATAACAAAAGCGTCACTCAATCAGTTCAGACCCAGACATGATGCAGGAAGAAATCCATTACTGAGATGTCAGTCTTTTCTTATTTCCAACATTGAGCGTTTGTCATTCCACAGTTGATGCACTAAGTGAAACATTATCTGGAAAAGCGCCCGTCATTCAGTTCAGATATTTTGCAGAAAGAACCCATCGCTGAGTTGTCAGTCGTTTTGAGTTTCAACGTTGAGCGTTGTTCATTCCACAGAAGATGCACCGATTGAAGTATCAATTGGGAAAAACCATTTTGTGCATCAAGTTATTCTCTTTCGCTCGTCAAGCGTCCGTTGAGACAAGGTGAAGCGTGTCGTCAAGGGATATCTGAAGGAGAATGAGAAGTTGGATGCTATCTTGAAAAACGCCATTAGCAAAATCAAGTCGAGGCATTTCAATGAAAGCGATTTTGAGGATGCCACTGGACCTTGCCCTGCCAATCTTTCTACCTTCATTGACCCAATGCTTGAAAAAGTCCGCGATGCCAAACGGAAGATTACTTCGGGTAAGATCTCTTTCAAGGACATTTTGGAGACAATGAATGATGACCAACTCAGTTTCTCTCTTCCATCTTCAAACGTCGTTCGGGTGGATACACCGAAGACCGCATCATCCAAATGGCATACGTGATGTTCAAAGAGATGGCGGACATTCACACAGCAATCTCTCATCTCAACTTGGCGAAGAAGGAACTTCTTGAGACCGTTGCCTTGGGGTATGGAAAACAGTATCACAACACTAGTGATACATCGTCCTTCACCTTCAACAATGATGATTTTGCTGAAGAACTTCGCTCGCTTGGACAGTATCGGGCAAGACTTCGTCGGTCAATTGAGAGTGAAGATGCTGAAAGTTCAAATGGACAGGAAGCACGACGTGCTATTATGTAATTGAGGTAGTTGTTTAGTACCTTGGCCAAATTGTGGCAGAGTTGGATGTGTCCAAAGGGGTTGTTCTGATAAACCTTGCCAATCCTCAAAATCAAATTAAGAAATCCACAATGCTCAGTTTCAATATTGACCATCCCCAGTTTTTGGGATTGACCATTCCCAATCCCCAGTTTCGGGACTGAGCATCCCCATGTAGGAGTATCGGGAGACCAAATATGGATAGGGTAATGTCTATGGTTTCACACTTCAAAAACATCAGTTCGCCGAATAGGTGAAAAAAAACAGTTTTTGAGCGACAGTCTTTCAGATCTTTCACTGTGATTCCTTTGACAATCACCAGCTCGCTCTCTTGCGACAGGTTTTAAAAGACACCAACGCGAAGCTCTTTCAGGAGATGGGCAGGAAAAAACATCAGGCATAAACTTCAATTCCCCTCATTTTGAGTTATAACCTCATTTTTTGATAAGAAACATCAACCTCAAAGCGTTGAAGCTTTGACCTTGTCCAGCAGTCTTCAGAGACTGACGTTTGGCAACCTCTTTAACCATAGCGTGCAACAATCTGGAACCTTTTTAGGAATGTAATGTATATATATATATACATATGCTTATTTTTTTAAATTATATCTATGTCTAATTTTTTAAAAAAATATACATATATATAATGCCAACATCGGACTAATCAACCCCCGCCCCTGGTAGGTAGGGGGGTACCTTCTGGCTAGTTTCTCGACCACCCCTTAATAATATAAGCAACTCTGAACCATAAAAATTTGGATATGGCTTACGTCAATTAGATCTTAATAGAATTCTATTGGATTTGTTAAAATCTCATGGATCAGAAAGGTGGTTGATTAATCAGGGGCAAACCATGGTTATTATTAGTGGGGGACATGGGCTCATGGGGGGTACCCTTTGGGAGCTATCCAAACTGATGATTTTTATAAAGATTTTAATTAGAAATCGATCATTTGGGGAATAGTCATTTTTTGAATTTTTCAATGATCAACTTAAACCTTAAGTATAACGATGATGATTTAAAAAAAGGTAAAAACAAATTGGAAATAAATAGAATTGGAAATAAAAATTGTTGGATAAAAAAATTATTTCAGCACTGGTGTTTTTTTAATCGGGGGGTTTATTAATCCTGGGGGACCACCTTTTTTTAAATTACCAAAAAAATTGGGCAGAGGGGGTTGATTAATACCGCGGGGATTATTAATCCTAACTTGACATTATATATATATATATGTTTGATGCAGGTTCATGACTTATCCTTTCATCCACGCGTCATTCCACCAATCCATCCATCCATCCATAAATAAACAAATATATATATATATACATACGTGATACATAAATTATATACAAATTTTACATCAGATAAAAGGGGGTGGCACGGTAAAAGAGGAGCGAGGGGGGTTTGACAAAGGCAGACTTATTACCGTGCCATTTGCCCTAATATAAAAATACTATATAGCCGTTTTGGTTCAAGCGACGACGACAACGACGACGGCTGGCATATCTTTTGACATTCTATATGACTGGCATATCTTCTGACATTCTATCTGGCATATCTTCTAGAATTAAGAGAAAGTGTGGCCTGCTACATGTTTATAGACGGACTTAGGCAAGAAATAGACGAAGACCTTTTCAACCAATTGGTGGAAACACTGCGCCAATCCGACAACATCCACAACTCACCAACCCACACAAAATCCACAGGCAGGCAACCCGACGGAACATATAACAAGAAACCCTTAGACCCCAACTACTTTAGAAACCATTATCAAAAAAACTCAAAACCCCTTACATCTGCCCCAACTGCGGACGGACAATATCAAGCAAATCCAACCTATCAAAGCATCGCCAAACGAACAGGTGCATGAACCAGAAAGACAATTGCTGAACAAATCGGAAAAAATCGTGATAAATTTTATCAAAAATGTTTATGGGTTGAACTCCAACCCCAATCACAAAAAAATCCACCAGCAAACCAAAACCCCAAAAACAACTTAAAAAATATTACATTATATATTGGGGAGTATATGGCAGGGGATACAAGGTGAAAGAGTAGAATGAATGCTGAAACTCAACCCAATCAACAACGACTTCAGTCTCAACATCCTCAACCCCAAAATCCATCACTAAATCTACTTAAAAAAGCACCAACTAATAATAATACGTATAATCATATAGGCTATAATATGATGGAAGGCTCACAGAAGATTGTTTTACTGTAGATTGTCTGTCAACCTCCAAAGAGGGGGAAATCGTTAAACAGAATGGAAGAAAATTCAAGAAGCTGAAGGTAGGAGACAAGACCTACAATTTTGATAGGAACAAACCCATCACACAGAGACTTGCAAACAAATTCAACAAAGTGAAACAAACCATTGAACACAAGAAATACGAACTGAAAGAACAGAAAGGTCTTAGATTGGTAAATTTAGACAAGAACAAAAAACACTTACAGGAATACAAAAACGCTACAAAACAACCGTTACAGACGAACAATCTGCCTTCAAGAACTACACAACTTCTAATGCCATCAGCAACATCAGGGTCAGAGGCATCAAGGCATTACAATATCTTAAACATCAAGACTTCAAAATGAAAGAGTATCTACGACGACAGAACAAGGGTATGAAAGTAATGTTTAAAAACCTTCAACACCTTCAAAAGCATCAAGACCAACGAAGAGGTAAGACACACAGTAAAAAACAGGAGATACGAAATAACCAACGAAGAAGAAATCACAAATGTTTCAACCCAAATAGCAACAGATATTGAATTTCAAATGGGTAAGATGGAATTATCAAAGAGCGGTTTAGTAATAACCCAAATTGATACATTGCAATTCAACATGGACAAATTCAGTCCAACTCGTGGGGGCAAATTCATTCCATTACCAAATTGGTTTCAGACAAAAAGGCGTGTATCAAAATTCAAAACGAAGACAACCAATGTTTCAAGTATTCCGTCCAATGTGGTATATGCAAAGACTATGAAAGACAATCCAAACAGATTATATAACTATAAAAAATTGAATGATGAACTTAACTGGAACAATGTAAATGTTCTAACACCCAATGTTGATATAGACACCTTTGAAAAAAACAACGAAGGCAAAATTGCAATTAAATTAATGTTTATTTTCCGAACCCCGAAGAAAATAAACAGTCAATCCTATTATGTGGAAAAACTAAAACACTAAAAACAACTCATCAAGTAAGCCTTCAAGTTTCACGGAGACGACTACCATGGTGTGTTTATCAAAAATTATGACAAGTTGATGGGAAACCAAACCAAAAAAATAAAGAAGTATCATTGCTTTCATTGCAGTCGTGGCTTTCAATCACAACAACTTTTAAACCAACACACCGAAAAGTTTCGGGATGTATGGCAGTGGAAGGGCAACAGATAAAAATGCCAAAAGAAAACACAAATTATGGTTTTCAAGAACGGTTACAAAAAGTTAAAACCTCCATTGGTGATATATGCTGACTTTGCATGCTTAACAACCAAACCAGGAACGGTCAGCACGAAAGAACTTAAAACCGACCGCTACCAACATCACAGACCCTGCAGTTTTATGATTCATGTTGATAATTCCATTGATAATTCCAATGAGCCTTTCCTATACAGTGGCGAATATTGTATGGATGTATTCGTCCAAAAAAACGGTTGAAGTAAAAAACTATAAGATTATGAACAAAATGAAAAAATAAAGAAATCATTATCAGGGCTGATGACTGGAGAGGCTTTAAAACCGTCACTACATGCTTTATATGTGGTAATGAGTTTCAAAAAGGCGACAACAACGTTCGCGACCACTGCCACTTTACATGTGAATACAGGGGGTGCGCCCACGACGATTGTAATTTACAATTTTCAATGCGCTATTACAAAGACCCAGTCTTCCCTCATAATCTACAAAACTAAGACGGTCATTTAATCATTGAGAGGGCGAATGAAGTATCGCAGAACGGTAGAAATGAAATAGAAATGATGTAATAGCGTTGAACGACGAAAAAAATATCACCTTTGCTTTTAAACATTTTTGTTTCAAGGACGGTTTTTCTTTCTTATCATTTTCTTCGGACAAACGGGTTGAATTGAGTAAATGTGAAAAAGGAAACATAAAGGAAAACTGGGAAAAATCAAGTTTAGTCAGAAAAAACCATATGCGAGTAATGGCGAGAATTTAGATTTACTGACTGATGAAGGTGCCTTTGATAAATTCAGGGGAAAACAACTGCACTGTATCACCGAAAGAACCCTTTTACAGCAATCTCACCGAACATCATATTGAAGATGATGAGTATGAAAAAACACTTAAAATATGGAAGCACTTCGGGAAAAGAAACCTCGGACAGTATCACGATTTGTATTTGAGAACCGGTGTTTTGTTGCTCACTGATGCTTCTGAAAATTTTGGAGGCTTATGTTTGGAATACTACGGTTTAGAACCCGCGCATTACTTTACATTGCCTAACTTTGCTTGGGACGCTATGTTGTTGAAAACTGGGATTGAAATAGGCCCCTTAAGTGATAAAAACATGTATGAGATGATAGAGAAGGGTTTCAGGGGTGGGATGTGTCAGGTCAGTCATAAGGAAGCGGAGGCGATGATGGACGACTATGATGAAAGCAAACGGTCTAATTATATCAACTACTTGGACGCGAATAAACTTTACGGACTGGCGATGTCAATGAAACTACCAATACGAAAATTGAAGTGGATAAAAAAACAGGTTAACAGAAAAAAAATAATGGACTGGAACGAAAACGATGACAACGCATACATATTTGAAATTGAATTTGAATACCCAAAAAGGAGATACACGACGAACAGTCAGATTATCCGTTAGTTCCAAAAAACATGAAGGTTGAACAAAAACATTGTATCAAAACACCAGAGGGATTTATACATACATTATAATAATGATTGGAAAAGAAACAAGGGACAAGAAGCAACCAAAACTCATATTAAACCAACAATTCAAAACAAATGATGTGGTTCACATCAAATTCTACAGTTTTATTTAACGAAAGACATGACACTAACAAAAGTCCATAAAGGGGCCAAATTTAAACAGAGATATGTTGAAACTGATGAAAAATGCTATGGTAAAACGAACGAGAACGTCAGCAACCACATTGATTTTGGATTATTAGCAACACAAAATAAAATACCAAAATGCATTAACAATTCTAATTACACGGGATGTCATATCATCAACGAAGAACTGTCAGGAGTTGAAAAACTATTACTTTACTTCGAGTTATCCCCACCATGACATCTATACGTTTTGTTACTGGCAAATCTTCTGGCATTCTATCTGTCATATTTTCTGGCATTTTATCTGGCGGATTTTCTGGCATTCTATCTGGCATATCTTCTGGCATTCTACCTGGCATATTTTCTGGCATTCTACCTGGCATATCTTCTGCAATATGTTCTGCCGTATCTTCTGGCACTCTATCTGGCATATTTTCTGGCATATCTTCTGGCATTCTATCTGGCATTCTCTCCGACAAATCTTCTGGCATATGTTCTGGCAAACATTCTGGCACTTTATCTGGCATACCTTCTGGCATTCTATCTGGCATACCTTCTGGCATTCTATCTGGCATATCTTCTGGCCATCTATCTGACAAACATTCTGGCACTTTATCTGGCATATCTTCTGGCATTCTTTCTGACATTCTATCGGGCGTTCTATCTGGCATATCTTCTGGCATTCTATCTGGCCGTTGAGGTCCAGCGGTGCGCACTGAGCTCAGCAGGTCCCAGGTTGAGGTCCAGCGGTGTGCACTGAGCTAGGAAGGTCCCAGGTTGAGGTCCAGCGGTGCGCACTGAGCTGGGAAGGCCCCAGGTTGAGGTCCAGCGGTGCGCACTGAGCTGGGAAGGTCCCAGGTTGAGGTCCAACGGTGCGCACTGAGCTGGGAAGGTCCCAGGTTGAGGTCCAGCAGTGCGCACTGAGCTGGGAAGTTGGCGAAGAGCTTGGCGAAGAGTTGGCAAGGCGGAAGTGGAGGTGGAAGTTGATGCAGACATGGTCGAGGAGAAACTGGAGGAGGAGACGGCGGAGGAGGAGGCGGAGGACAACAGCTCTGATAAAATCTAACTACCCTCACCTGGCAGGTGGGGAAAAAAAAAACGAAATTGAAACTCAACAAACCATTTTTTTTTTTTTACGTATGTCACTACTAAACCCTTCAAATGTGCATATGTGTAGTGTCCACTATGATGTTTTAAGAAAAAATGTAAGGACGACATCAGGATCACCGGACAAATATGTTATACAAACATTTACGGAAAACATTTGAGAAAACTGAAAGGAAATTAATGAGTATGTGGATTTTAGCGGCTATAATAAAAACAATCAGTGTAAATTTAAGAACGAAATGGGCGGTTAAATCACAACTAAATTCATAACGTTGAGGCCTGAAAATGTATTGTCGAAAAAATTTCAAGGAAAAGGAAGCAGAAAAGAAAACAAAGGGAATTCCAAAACTAAAAGGTAACAAAACTTAGATATGAAAAACTATGAAACCACCTTACACGAGCACATACCCAAGAATGTAAATTTCAAAGCCATCAAAAGCAAAAACCTCCTGACACAGCAAACAAAGTAGGACTGAGCAGTTGTGATAATAAAAGGTATTGGTTGAACGATACTGACAGCGTGCCATACGGACATTATTCAATAAGTGCTTGAAAAAAATAAGTTAATTAATACTGAGATTAATTAATTAATGCCAATTTCCTGAAAAATGCAGGTTCTTGGACAACTCATTGCATCTTGAAAATCTCAGCATGATTTGGGGAGTGCCTTGGCCTCTTTTTGTGGAAACCAGAAGCTATTTCTAAAAAAAAAAACCCACAATTTACAGAAACTATTTCCTAAACCAACCCTAAGCTGGGAAACTATTTGAAACCATTTCTTACACAAACCCAATTTACGGAAACTATTTCTTAAACCAACCCAATTTGCAGAAACTATTTTTTAAACGATCCCAATTTACAGAAACTAATTCCAAAATAAATCTAAATCTATGCAATTTGTGAAAAATATCCAATAAATTATATATAATTAAAACCTAAAGAAGTAATGCAAGTTAGGCCTTCTAGGGATTGGTTAAAAACAGTTTGAAACGGTTTCGGACTATTCCCTAGCAAGTAGCGTGAAACGGTTTCTGTGATACCCTTGCTCTGCCTTAAATCATCAAACAAGACAATACGCCAATAATTAAAGATGAACAAAACTTAGATTGACAAATCAAGACACATTATGATATATTGAAACTCTGTACAGACTGATAAATAAGAACGAAACAGTGACTGATTCTGAAATGAGGAGTCAAGGAACAAACGAACATAGAACGAAACAAAATGAAGAATGCCTGCGCCAACAGCCTGGCAGCCCCTTTCTCTCGGTGAGAGCATGGCTCACTTGTCTGGGGCAATCTCTGGACTTCAAGTGATTGACTGCTATCCTTGTCCAATGGTTGGGTTTGGTAAAAGCAATCCTTGTTTTGTAAATGGTTTCTGGGTTTGGGGCCCAGGTAAAGAAATAGTTTTGTATGGTTTAAAAAATATTTTCTAGGATGTAAGAAATAGTTTCCAGGATTTAAGAAAAAATCGGGGATTTAAAAAATAGTTTCCAAGATGCAGAAAATAGTTTCCAGGATTTAAGAAATAGTTTCCTTTCATATTTACATCTTAGCAGGGTTAAGCCGGTAGGCTCCCCACGAAACCGGACGCCCCCCCAGGCTCCCCCCGACAGACCTTGACAAATAGAGAAAGATTCAGGCACACACCAGTCCGGACTTTTGGGGTCTTCTGAAGTGTCTAAAATGCCATGTGGCAAAGGCCTGCCAACAACATCCCCCAACTCACCCGCAAAGGCTATCAGCCACATGGTTTTGTTTGGGGAACAATTTTTTTTGTATCCCACAGCTTGTGGGTATCGCGTGTGGAAGTATTCATGGCGTTGTATGGTGCATTTTGCAAAAACTGCATTGGGACAACGAATGTGTTTATGTTGCTGTTTGATACACCCTTTCCTGGATTGAAACAGCATTGCAATTGGTATGGCGCGATAGTACCCCCCATTGGATTCTAGATGTTTTCAAGTTTCAAGCGTCAACAGTTTCAGTGTGGCGAGCCATGGGTGAAGGAGGCTCTAGTACTATTAAACTGGCATGTGCGGTAAGGACATTAATTAGTTTTTTCTCACCACAAACTACCATTGGCGAATGCGTGTTCCAAGATTGACCAGGTTTGCCCTGACAACATTTTCAATAACAATTTTTACTTGCAAATGTTACCCCTTTGATTCAAGTAATGGTTTCTCGAAAATCAACATGATTCAGCAAATGGTTTCAGCATTTTCTACTTTGTTTGAAAAAGGGTTTCTACATATACCACTTCTTTAGCAAATGGTTTCTAGTATTTAACAAATGGTTTATAGTATTTATCACATGGTTTCCAGAATTTGGCAGATCGTTTCTAGTTTTTAGCAAATGTTTTCCAGAATTTGGCAAATAGTTTTTTGTATTTTGCAAATAGTTTCTGGTATTTTGCCAAAAAATTCTAGTATTTCGCAAATAGTTTCTTGAATTTAGCAAATGGTTTCTACCTTTGCAAGAAATAATTTCTGGATTTTACAAAAATAGCAAATAAAGACACCAACGCACTCCGCAAATCATAATTTTTAAAAATCACTCAGTTGTTCGAAACAACTCATTGTTTCTTATATTCATCCTTCAATTTCTGAAACAAATTCGCTTTGTAAGTAACCCGCGTTTGCTTCAACATTTGTTTTTTCATCTTTTCCCCGCCTTTCGATTTGAGCCATACGTAACAAACACGGTCAAACATGTCACACTGCTGTTTTGAAATCATTTTGTTGTTGTTGTTGGCATTAACAAGTTCCTCTTTAACCTTTGCACTCCTATGGTGTTTGGACCTACTGGTTTTTGCATTGTTTTTTCCTAATGGCTTTTGGTTCATCAATTTCATCGTCAGTTTCCCCTCCTCCTATTTCGAACTCAATTTTCCTTTTGTTACGTTTCTTTCTCACTTTAAGTTCGTCTTCAAGACTACCTCCGTTCCTCTTGTCTGCATTCATTCTGTCGGTTCCTTCTTTGAACATCTTAGGTTTCCCTGCTTTACCTCTTGGTTCTACTGTTGTTTCAAGTGAGGCTCTTTTAGAACTGCTACTTGCAACTTGCATCCATGACTTTTATAACGGGAAATGCGTGAGAACTTGAAAATGGTGATGCCTCTGCTTTAAGTTTTGCTTTTGGAACTGGTGGCATTGGTTCATCATCAGTTGCTATGTTGTAACTTTCATGTTTTATGGGAAAAAACTTCCTGGTGGGTTTATGTGATGTATTTTCTCAGTTATTGTGGGTTTGGTTTGTTTGAACACTTCTCCTATGTGGTTCATTTCTGTTTCTTCTCTCCTTTGGTTGCTGTATTTGCTCTTTGTGTCAGTTCAGCATTGAGTTGAGATGCTTGAGTTGTTGATGAACTTGGTATTGCCGGTGTAGCCTGCTGTGTAAATTCTGCATCTACATCCATGGGTTGAGTTGGCTGTGCTATTGTTGATGATGTTGTGGGTATTTGTTGCATGCTTTCAGTGTGAAACCCTGCTGTTCTTGCATTTTGCCTTACAAAAACATCTAGCATTTGTCTTAATAATAATTTTCCCCGTTCTTCCCTAAATTGTTCCATGGCATCTGACCCATCAAAAAATGATCCTTCAGGGTTACGTTTGAAAAAAATCATCCCTATTTGGTATTTTTCCCTCTCATTGTCATCAAGCCTTCCGATAATTTCATATAATTTCAACATAGGTAGGTTTTTCTTTTTAAACCATCTTTTGACATCTTGTTCACATTAATTATCACTGTTGTTGCTATAGTAAAAAATTATGTAGAACCAATTTTACATTTATTTATTTGATGCGGTAGGTGCTCTAGACTATTATGTGTGAGGTTGTCCCTTCGGATTTCATTACTATAATTCACTGGCATTTCTTATTGCGAGTAGTTTGTCTCTGGTTTCTCTCTCATCCTGTTTTTCTTTTAACAATTTCATATACCTTGCCTCCTGATGCTTGTGCGTGCCCGTCCTAGATGGTTTCCCCTCAAGTTTGCTCATCTGTTTTCTGTAGTTTTGCTTTGTTTGGTTTTTTAAAGGCTTGGAAAATTGATCAAATAGTAATTAAACACATATTTGAATCATAAAATGTCGCCCCGCTTTCAGTTAATTCAAGGACATTCTCAAGGACTAAATTAACAAACGTTTCTTGGATTTGTTCAATTTAAGCTAAGTTTCCTTCAGTTCCTTTTGCTTCAAAAGTGCCGATAAAATTAATTTCTTGCATGTTTTCAAAGCGAAAAACAATTACAGGAGAACGTTGAAGGCAGGACCGGTGGTGCTAGAATATGCGTTCCTGCATGGAACGCCGTGGTCACGGCTAAGTCAGGAAAGGCAGGGCATGGACTATGAAACCCAATGAAAACGCTTTAACGCTTACGGTTTGTAGACTTGAAAACACCCATTTCCGGAAACATCTTTCCAATGGAACGCCGGTACCCAAACTATTAAACATATTTGGTTGATGACTCGCCGTTCCCATGGAACGCTGGCTTTTACTGATGCTTCAGACCTGCCCAAACCACTTGAGCAAATCCCCATGTGAACTCCGCTTCTCAAGACTACTCCTGCCAGAATCTCATGAACAGTGTGTTTTAATTCGCACTGGAACTCCGGATTCAAAAGTCAGGTTTGGACAGAAAGGTTCCATATCAAAAATTGTGCTGGACCAGCACACAAGAAGCAGGCAAGAAACAGCAGCAGCAAGCAGCAGGCAAGCAGCAGCAAGCAGCAGCAAGCAGCAGCAAGCAGCAGCCAGCAGCAGGCAAGCAGCAAGCAAGCAGCAACCAGCGTTTGCCCCATTGAAAAAAATAGTTTACTTCGTGTGATCCCCACCATGACATTTATACATTTTGTTACTGGCAAATCTTCTGGCATTCTATCTGACATATTTTCTGGCATTCGATCTGGCATTCTATCTGGCATTCTACCTGGCATATCTTCTGGCAGATGTTCTGGCATATCTTCTGGCAGATGTTCTGGCATATCTTCTGGCATATCTTCTGGCATATGTTCTGGCATATCTTCTGGCATTCCATCTGGCATATCTTCTGGCATATTATCTGGCAAATCTTCTGGCATTCCATCTGGCATTCTATCTAGCATATCTTCTGGCATATTATCTGGCAAATCTGCTGGCATTCTATCTGGCAAACATTCTGGCACTTTATCTGGCATATCTTCTGGCATTCTAGCTGACATTCTATCTGGCATACCTTCTGGCCTTCTATCTGGCATATCTTCTAACATTCTATCTGGCATATCTTCTGGCACTCTATGTGGCATATCTTTTGGCGTGGATATTCGCGGTTGAGGTCCGGCAGGGAACACTTGGCATGAATACTCGCGGTTGAGGTCCGGCAGGGAACACTGGGCGTGGATGGTCGTGGTTGAGGTCCGGCAGGGAACACTGGGCGGGGATACCCGCGGTTGAGGTCCGGCAGGGAACACTGGCGGTGATGGTCGTGGTTGAGGTCCGGCAGGGAACACTGGCGGTGATGGTCGTGGTTGAGGTCCGGCAGGGAACACTGAGAAGGATGGTCGTGGTTGAGGTCCGACAGAGACCACTGTGGTCGAGGGTCGCGGTTGAGCAGGAGGAGGAGAGGAGGAGAGGAGATGAGAGGAGAGGAGGAGCAGGCAACTGACATAAAATCTAACAACCCTCACCTGGCAGGTGGGGAATGATCAAATATAAGTTTTAAAAATCAACGCCATACAAAAATTTAATTGTTTCCTGGCGCACGGCCCCAAAACAATGAAATCGTTCAATTACTAAAAGTTGTGGTGATGCCAAATTTGAACTTTTTCCAGGCGCACGGCCTCCCGATACGACTTTTACGAGCTGATACGACTTAACGCTAGCGTTAGTAGATGATCCAAGGTCTGGCATGCTTAATCCAATGTCTGTGAAACGCATACTAAGTGCTAAAGGTACCGCCTTCACCTGAATGTTTTCTACAAGGGAACAGCTCTATTTTATACCACCGGTACCGCCTTCAACATCTGCCTGTACATATTTGTTTTTTCTAAATTGGCGGTATGACATATTCACTGAGTTCTGGTGTGCAATCATGAAATGAAGTGTGCCACGCAAAAAGTAAAAGGCTTCTGATAAACTCTGAACTTCAAACTCGCGATACTTCTTAGAAGCGATTATCACCTTCTCGTATGGTTGGATACTTTCTTCGGTTGTTTTCTCTTAATGTTAAACTTACCCTCACAGTGCTATTGTTCTCGTCCTTGTGTGCTTGTTTTGTTGACATCTTCGTTGATGAGTGCTTGGTGGAATTGTATTTGTTCAGTGCTGGTGTCAGCATTGATGTCCAACCTGCTTTATTAAACCTGAGCCTCTCGTGCATTATATTTTTCATTGTTTTTATAAACCTTTCCGCTACATTTGCGTGGGTCTGCGTGACGATGTGTTGTATGCCTTCGTCATCAAACAACTTCCTAACGACTGATTGGAACGCACGTCATTGTCTGAATAAATGGACATTGGAAAACCAATCTTTTTAAATGCTTGGTTCAATGCTTCTAATACGCTCTCCGAATTGTTTTCTTTCATTGGTAAAACATCAGCGTATTTGCTGAAAATATCAATGACTACTAATGCATATTTTGGTTCTTTTTTGGTTGGTGTTATTTTTACCTCTGATTCTTTGGAAAGTGGCGCCATAACCATTATATCAATTATATCTATTTGATACTCATAACGGGCGAACGGGGCTGTGAAAGAATTAGAACCTCTATAGGCATTCATTTGTTTGTTTGGTTGTTTTGTCATAATGTGTTGAACATCATCTAGACTTATTTCTGGATTTTGTTGGTTTTATGTTCTTTCTTTCTTAAAGGTTTCTTGAATACTTCCGAAGCCACTTTCAACATCGTAGTAAGTGTTGCTGATAATTTGTTCTTTTGTTAACCTTCTTGCCATTATAGTTAATTTTATTATTTTTATTTTTTAATTTATCAACAGTGTAAAAAATATACTTGAAAAAAAGACGCCTTAGTGCCTTAGTATATCAAGAGTAAATCAGATGACGGAATTTGAGTGTGGATGTCGTATTATGGTTGATGTGATTAACTTGAACAAAAGCAAATATGACAAACTCTACTGGGGATACATACTTAAAACCGTCGTAAATGTGGGTGGGAAATGTGGAAATAAACAGATTAAATTTCAACACATGGAAAACAAACATATAGAAATGGAAAAGAAACGGATGAAAACATTTATGTATAGTAGAAATGAAGAAGAAGAAAAAACACATATGATGAACAATATAAAGAACAGTTTAGAAAGATGACTGACGAAGAGATTGAAAGACACATAGCTTTCAAAAAGTTAGAAATGTAATGGAAGGATACGACAAAGAACATGGTATGGATAAAATTAGAAAAATGATGCAGGAGATAAAGAATGAGGAGAATGAAAGCGACGGACATGAACATATGCACGACCCTTATGATATATGGTCGCCAAAAACGAGAGAAGAACACGATAAAATGTATGAAGAACAATATGAGGAATATTTAAGAGAGCAAAGAGAAACTTCAAAATAAACCTGATTAATTCATAATATCTTAACAAAAAATATTATGAACTAATCAACAACCCAGAAGACAAACAGAAAAACAAAAACAAAAGAGGGTCAGCGTGACTTTTTTTTGATAAATTAACACCAGAATCCCCCACAGGAAAAACATCAAAAACAGTGATAGGATGCTAAACAGCAACATAAAAACAAAACTACCAACATACCAAGATATACTCCCCAGGAGTCCCCTTTTATCATTTTTTTTGAGGAGGGGGAGAGGGAGAGGGAGAGGGAGAGAGGGGGAGACGGAGAGAGAGGGAGGAGAGAGGGAGGAGAGAGGGAGGAGAGAGGGAGGAGAGAGGGAGAGAGGGAGGAGAGAGGGAGGAGAGAGGGAGGAGAGAGGGAGAGGGAAGGGAAGGGGAAGGGGAAGCGGAGAGGAAAAGGAAAAGGAAAAGGACTAGCAAAAAGGAAAAAGGAAAAAGGAAAAGCAAAAAAAAGTAAAAAAGGAAAGTAAAGGCAAAAAGAAAGAGGGAAAGGAAAAGGAAAGAGGAATGGAAAGGGAAAGGGACAAGTAAAATTAAGAGCAAAAAGGAAAAGGGAAGGACAATGGGAAGGGAAAAGAAGGGGAAGGATAGGGAAGGAAGGGTGCGGGATGTGTTGTCAAAATCTAGATGCCCTCACATGGCAGGTGGGGAAGAACAAATCAATCAAACACACCTGCAAGAGAAACACACACACACACAACCAAACATCAACAAAGCATCCGCAAGTAAAGCAAATACAGCTACAACGACAAAACAACAGCGCAACTACAACAAAACAGTGACAAACAAGCAAACAAGGACAAGGATAACAACATTAGCAACAGCAATAACAAAAATTCAGCACGCTTCCACGGCCTGCTGCCAACCCAACAAACACATTTATAACATATAAATAAATCTATATAAATCAGCTATGACGCCGGCCAGAAATATCGTTGACGCTGTTGTGGTTTGTCGTATCATTCGCCTGTCGTGCCAGTGAAATTCAAGGGCCCTCAGGCCTCAGCGCGAGTGCCGCGTTGCGTCCGCACTGTACATCGCTTGAGTTCGTCACGACTTCGCATTAGCGCGTGTAAAAGGGGTGATACACGATAGACTGTTGGATTCTTGTGATTTTTTTCTGTATAGCCTATTTTAAAGTAATTTGTGGGCGGATCGAAACATTTTATTCAGGCAACTCTCAGCGTCGTTTCGAAGATTTGGGTGCAGCTTCCGGAGCCAGTGGTTCTGGCTGTGCCTTTCGTGGCTCATGGCATCTCAAATGGGATCGGAGCCTACGGGAATCTCTGAGTTTGTGTTTCACGGCATGGGAAGGCAAACAAAAATTGTATTCCAACGCATTTGACTATAGCGTGCGACACGACGCACCGTACAAACTAACATTGTATGAATGGCCGACGATATTTTATGTTCCTCGATGTTCCTCGTAAATGCCACAAGCAAAACTAGGTCGTCCCCAATCGGTTGTGGATATTTTCGCTTCACTACTTCTAATGCTATTACCTCGACTTCTACCTCTACCTCCACTTCTACTTCTACTTCTCCTTCTGCTTTCTACTGCTGCTGCCACTGCTACTGCTGCTCCTACTCCTACTCCTGCTCCTGCTCCTGTTCCTGCTGCTCCTACTTACTTACTTGCTTGCTTGCTCACTCACTCACTCATTCACTCACTCTTACTCACTCTTACTCACTCTTACTCACTCTTACTCACTCTTACTCACTCTTACTCACTCTTACTGACTCTTACTTACTCTTACTTACTCTTACTTACTCGTACTTACTCTTACTTACTCTTACTTACTCTTACTTACTCTTACTTACTCTTACTTACTCTTACTTACTCTTACTTACTCTTACTTATTCTTACTTACTCTTACTTACTCTTACTCTCCTACTTACTTACTTTCTTACTTACTTACTTACTTGCTTGCTTGCTTACTTAGTTAAACGCTTACTTACTCTTACTTACTCTTACTTACTTTCGTACTTGCTTGCTTGCTTACTTTCTTAATTGCTTACTTTCTAATTAAGTAACAAACTTACAAACAAACTATTGAACTAACTATTAAACAAACTAGGTTACTAGGAACTAACAAAGACACAAGCAAGCAAAAAACAAGCAAGCAAAAAACAAGCAAGCACAAAAAACGCAAACAAACCAACCAACAAACCAACCAACAAACATACAAACACACACACAAACAAACAAACAATCAAACAAACAAACAAGCAAGCAGGCAAACAAACAAACAAACACACACAGACAAACAAACAAACAAACAAGCAAACAAACAAACAAACAAATTAACTAACTAACTAACTAAATACTTTACTTCGTGTGATCCCCACCATGACATTTATACATGTTCTTACTGGCACATCTTCTGGCATTCTATCTGACATATCTTCTGACATTGTATTTGGCATTCTATCTGGCATATCTTCTGGCATATCTTCTGGCATTCTATCTGGCAAATCTTCTGGCATTCTATCTGGCATATCTTCTGGCATTCTATCTGACATATCTTCTGGCATTCTATCTGGCATTCTATCTGGCATATCTTCTGGCATATATTCTGACATATCTTCTGGCATTCTATCTGGCATTCTATCTGGCATTCTATCTGGCATATCTTCTGGAATATCTTCTGGCATATCTATCTGGCATATCTTCTGGCATATTTTCTGGCATTCTACCTGGCAAATCTTCTGGCACTCTATCTGACATTTTATCTTCCTACATGAGGTCCGGCAGGGAACACTTGGCGTGGATACTCGCGGTTGAGGTCCGGCAGGGAACACTGGGCGTGGATGGTCGTGGTTGAGGTCCGGCAGGGAACACTGGGCGGGGATGGTCGTGGTTGAGGTCCGGCAGGGAACACTGGGCGTGGATACTCGCGGTTGAGGTCCGGCAGGGAACACTGGGCGGTGATGGTCGTGGTTGAGGTCCGGCAGGGAGCAGGAGGAGAGGAGACGAGGAGAGGAGACGAGGAGAGGAGACGAGGAGAGGAGGAGGAGGAGCAAGCAACTGACATAAAATCTAACAACCCTCACCTGGCAGGTGGGGAACTAACTAAGAAACTGAACAACTACACCGGTTTGAAAAAGTATGGCTCTGTCCAATTCGAACGTGCTCGTATAGATGGCGGCGACTTTTGGGAAATTTGACACCTCAAAAGGGCTTGCCCTTTTTCATAGTCGGTTGCGCCATCTATGCCAGGCCTCTTGCATCTGAACTCGAGATGTTTGATGTGTGTCTTTAATGGTGTTCCCACTGGCTGCCCTGCAGAACCCTTGGAATTTGAATTTAACATAGGGTCGTAACTACGTAAGTAACTAACTAAGTAAATAACACACAAGCACACAAACAAACCAAACAAACCAAACAAACCAACCAAACAAACAAAAACAAACCAACAAACGAACGAACAAACAAACACTGACTGACTGAGTGAGTGACTGACTGACTAGCTGACAAACTGACAAACTGACTAACTGATGAACTGACTAACTGATGAACTGACTGACTCACCTACGTAGTCACTTAGTTGCTCTGTTACTTAGTTCCTTTGTTCTTTACTTCCTTCCTTACTTCCTTGCTTACTTCCTTGCTTGCTTAATTCCTTCCTTCCTTACTATTCTTTTTGGTTGGTGTTGTTGTTGCAGGAGGATGAGAAATTAGTTAAAGCAGAAGTAGTTGTGCCAGTAGTACATGTGGGGCAAGGTCTTGGCCGATGATAAAGACGGCAAAATTGGGTATCGCTTAGCATAGCTTGGGGTATCGGTGAGAATGGTGCTTGAATTGCCCAAACAATAAGCTTGCGTTCCAGCAGAAATAGAATAGACAATCTATATCAATCTACTATGTATCTGTATATACAATTACTATTAATTACTGCAAATTGTTCTAGGAACTTGATGGAATCTAGCAGCATCGGTGTTGGGTAGTCTTCCCTTATCGATTGTGAAGGTTCGTGCAGACAGGCAAAGTTCAAGGCAGCCCTCTACTTGATTGTTCAGACGATAATATTGTCGGATGCTCATCTGAGGTAACGGAGTCAGGTTGATTGGTTTCGGGAACTTGGCGTCAGTGGATAGGCGCTGTTTTGTTTGCCGGTAAGTTCGCAGGTGCAATTGGTTTTAGGGTCCCGAATTGTTCTTCTTTGTCGTGTTTCAACGGATGGAGGTAAGCAAACTGAAATCCTACATGTATACCATGTTTCCCCAACGTGGTCGCTGGCAGCTTCATTTTTCTTCCGCAACTTGACTCGGCACTGGACATTCGACGGATCCACCTCAAGCGGGCCATGGTAGCCCTCAAAATGGCACTGTTTCATAGGGAAACTATGGGAAACTGATGATAAGCCGCTGGATTTAGAGCTTTTCCATGGTTTTCCCACATAATTCGCAAACAAAGCCTAATATTTTTGGAGCTGACCGTGGAAATCCCAAGTATCAAACGTCATTCCCCTTCATGCAACAGCTCAAGCGCCACGTGATAGCAGGCCTTCTGAATGTAGGCGTGTTAATCTTCCCTGCCATTCTTTGGTGGTTCACTGCCTTGACTGGAAAACCCAGGTGTGGTAGTGGATCTGTTCATTTTGGGGTCCTGGATGCGAAGCTATCGGGTTGCTTTGGTAAACATGTCACCGCAACAAACATAATATTATGAGGCCGCACTATGAAATTCAGCACAAACGAGGCCGGAACAACTCTGCATTGCCACAGCTCACCCTTGACTTGAGGATGAGATATCTTGCAGTGAGACTTGGACAATTAAGACACCAGATCTTGGCTTGCTTCTCGTTCTTACACCAAGCGGAGTGTGGTAGAAACAATAGACAGCATCAGAAACATACTGGACATTACTGGACCTGTTGGTTGGTTGATATTGGTTTCCATACGAGTAGTCCATGTCCATAGCTTTCCATAATCCCCATCAAACCAGGTGGTAGGGCCTAGTCCGAACCTCATCAACCGGCAGGGCTCTTGGTTTCACGGATCGTCTGCTTCGACGGAACTTTCTTGCCCCTCAGCGCTTGAATTCCGCGGAACACCTCAGTTTGGTGCCAGGTGACAGCGATTCCCCCCCAAAACAGCTCAGTTCTAGGACAAGCATCCAAGAATCATAGATATCATAGCCATTCTATGCATCATTTGCTTGAATTTAGACAGCGAAACTGCTGCTAGTCCAGGAAGCGACCTTACCATTCCACCGCAAGGAATCATACCTGGTTGCAAAGCTCTGTACACCTTTGACATTTCGTAAAGAGTGTGGAAATGTTGATCCCACCTCAAGATACAGGTACAGGGAGACGCTGTGATGGTGTGATTCTACATGTACATTTTGTAGTCTACATTGTCAATCTACATTGATGAAAACACTTCATTGTACAAATACATATGAATGTGTATATATATATATATATATATGTGATATGGCCATATTGTTCTTCTTTCTCTACACTAACATAAAATACGTATATATATATATATATATATCTACATATTTTAACATACTGTACATATAATTGCATATGTATATATACATACAGGATGATACAGGATGTACATATAACTACATGTATATATTGTATATATTGTACATATTGTATATATTGTATATATTGTATATGTTGTATATATATTGTATATATTGTATATATAGTATATATAGTATATATTGTATATATAGTATATATGTCCCTATGTACGTAAGTATATATATATATGTATAAGTATATATATGTATATGTAAATAATACAGTATTTATATACCTGGAGCTTTCCTAAGGCATGGGGGTACCGCCAGTTCTCATCCCAAAAAACGACGACGGGGATCCCGGGGATCCAGACATCACCATCTCCTCGAACTCGAAGGCAGAGAAGCATCTGATGTACACCTGACAGCCACGCCGGGACATCGTGGGGAAATCATGGGGACATCGTGCGGTTAGTAAAGTTGGACAATGATGAATGATGGGATATCCTTTGGATATCCTTTGGATATCCTATGGTTAGTAAACTTGGATATCCTTTGGACAATGATGAATAATATTGAATAATGATGGGACTGAGCCTGCTATTTAAAGATGGGGAGATGTTGGGTTAAAATGGGAATTCATGTGATTTTAATCTACCATGATGGGAGACGGCAATATCATGGGATACGAACCAGATTAGATATGTCACTGAAAATGGGGTACCTCTCATATCGATTCGATCATGATCATTGGACTGACCCACACGTCACCGAACCTTGAGAAATGTAAGAACTTTCTTCAAGGGTCTTGCCGTCTTTCCAGAAACCTTGCCCCAAATTGGGGTTGACCAAATAGGGGGGTTGACCCTGCACCAAGTGTGAGATACAAGCGAAATTCAGCCAGCCCAATAGGTCTTCCCCAGCTTGACAGCTTGACAGGCTCTTCCGATTAGGGTAATATATGACCTCTTCCCGGCTGAGGCGCCGTACCAAAGACAGCCAGCATCGACACAACACCTGCACCATCCCACCTGAGAATCGGCATCCAAGTTCTGGAGCAAAAAAAATGGTGAGGTGTTTGGGGTAAGCGACATATTTTGGGGAAACCAACGGTAAGGTTTTGGGGAAACCAATAGGTTTAAGGAAACCCAATGAACTTAGATGCTGATAGAATCGCAAACACAAAGGGCTCTCATCGTTGTAAGGATAATGCAGTATAATTGTGCCAGTTGTACCTAACCAAACCAGGGTTTAAGCAACAGCTTAAAGGATACCAGCATATATCAACAATCGAAATGGCAATCATAGTGTAGTGGGGCACAAGCCGCCTACTGTACATTTCAAGACAGCTTGAACATGAAGCATCTGGGGGAAGTGCTTTGCATCATTTTGGAGCCGAAAGCCACAGACTCTTGGTTTATGAAACATCAACTCTTGAAGCAACGTTTTCATGTGATTGATCAACATCTTCAAGCCTCAGGTCTTTAAATATCTAAAAGGCCAAACACCACTGCCATCGGATGCAACAACCTGACAAACTTGACCTATCTTCGAAGCCCTGCAAACAACTACACTTTTAGCTGGCTAGTGCTGGAAAGTAAATTTACATAGTACTAGTATAGTCTAGTATACAACATTAAGTAGATAGATAGATAGATAGATACTTAGATAGATACTTAGATAGATACTTAGATAGATACTTAGATAGATACTTAGATACTTAGATAGTCTAATAGATACTTACAGTAGATAGTCTAATAGATACTTAGATAGTCTAATAGATACTTAGATAGTCTAATAGATACTTAGATAGTCAAATAGATAGATACTTAGATAGATACTTAGATAGATACTTAGATAGATACTTAGATAGATACTTAGATAGATACGTAGATAGATACTTAGAGAGATAGATAGATAGATAGCTAGCTAGCTAGATAGATAGATAGAGAGATAGCGAGATAGATAGAGATAGATAGAGATAGATAGAGATAGATAGATATAGATAGAGATAGATAGAGATAGACAGAGATAGATAGAGATAGATAGAGATAGATTGAGATAGATAGAGATAGATAGAGATAGATAGAGATAGATAGAGATAGATAGAGATAGATAGATAGAAACGAAACAACAACATAAAAATAGATAGATAGATAGCTAGATAGATGGGCAAATGGATAGATCGATGGATAGATGGATGGATGGAAAAATAGATATACACGTAGATAGGTAGCTAGATAGATAGATAGACAGACAGATAAATAGATAGATAAGAAATAAAGAAACAAATAAAGAACAAAATAAATAAATAGAGAAAGAAAGAAAGACAGAAAGAAAGAAAAACATAAAGACATAAATAAAGAAATAAAGAAAGAACAACAAAAAAGAAAGAACTAACGAAAGAAAGAAATAAAGAAAGAACGAAAAACAGAAAGAAAGAGAGAAAGAAAGAAAGACAGACAGAAAGAAAGAAAGACAGAAATAAAGAAAGAAAGAAAGAAATAAATAAAGAAAGAAACAAATAAAGAAAGAAAGAACGAAAGAAAGAAAGAGAGAAAGAGAGAAAGAGAGAGAGAAAGAAAGAAATAAATAAAGAAAGAAAGAACGAAAGAAAGAAAGAAAGAAAGAGAGAGAGAGAGAGACAGACAGAAAGAAAGAAAGAACGAACGAAAGAAAGAAAGAACGATAGATAGGTAGATAGGTAGATAGATAGATACACCCGCATTTGTGGTGAGTTATTCGTTAGTACTAAACTTAACCATCCAAGGTTGCCCTGTAAACATCGGTCTCATGGGGATTATGAAATGGGATTGAACCACCAAATACATTGGATATCAGGAGCATTCAACACTAAATACAACACTCAACTACACATGTCTTTTTCGAGAAAAACATGTTGTATAATTAACACTCATGGTTAATGATTGTTGCTGGGTTTCACCATCAAATTAAGCATCAAGTCTATTACCCTCTGGTAAACGAACACAGCTATAGAAAATCACAATAATTTTAATAGGTAAATATGGTACATCAACTTAAATGGGCCATTTTCAGTAGCTATGTAAGAAATTACCAAAGGGTACTCCATTAATCATTAATCCCCATTGATCACCATTAACCGATCATTAACCACCATTAATTATCATTATGAAACACTAGAAAAATATCATTATTAAGCACTATTAATTGTCATTCTTAAACACTATTACCCTCTGGTAAACCTGCAAACAACTATGGAAAATCACCATGCTATCAATGGGTAAATCCACTATTTCTATGACCATTTTCAATAGCTAATTTGACATAACCAGAAGGTAACCACTATGAACATACACATAGAGTCGATGGCCTCTCACCAAGCGGCTGAGGATGGCGATCGCATCAAACTCGATGGCCTGGAACTAGTTATAAAAGAAACATAAAGAAACTCAGTAACTAGGGCATACCCCAATATATGGATTATATATATATACTGTATATATATATATACACTGTACATATATATATAATTATACAATTATATAATTATATATATGGCCATTTAGATTAGATATAAATGCAGGATATGACCAAAATATGGCCATTTAGATCCATTATGATCCACACAGATTCGGGCCTGTCGACTCGGCAACGCAACGTATTCCGTCGCAGTGGTGACACACACCTGATGGGATCCCGTCATAACTTGAGGACCACACAATATAGGATGGTCACCCATGGTCATCCATGGCGTCTTAGGTTTTAGATGCTTTTGGACTCATCAAATTGGGTTTCCTCATATAATAAAAAAACAACAGCATTTGGAATCATGTAGTATCCAAATGATTGGTCTTCATTAAATGAGGATAAGAGCGCAATAAGGGGTATATACCCCAATTTTTGAAGAACACCCATATGTATTTCATAGTGAAATGACGGGGAGAAGACTTTGGTAGGGTGTCGTTGTTGCGAGGATTGAACACACCCCAGCGAAAAAGAATTGCAGTCACACAATGAAACATTAGATAAATGTATATAGTCATCCTGGAGTAGATAGAATATGGAATGTTCAAAAAAAAAAACTCACTGAAAAGAACATGTTTCAACATCCATTAAGTTCTATGT
>CBDDTI010000072.1:7500-12500 GCA_965233585.1 bacterium | reverse complement strand
ATTGATTCTTTTTTGTGCTGGCCTAACGAGGACAAAGTTCGATTTCTTCGCATTTATGGTTAGTTTATTAGCATTAAGCCAGTGACAGACATTATTTAGCTCATTATTACCAACGGTATCCAGGGGTTTCAAGTCGCTGTCAGCATATAACAGGTTTGTGTCATCACCAAACAGAAAAAGCCAAGCATATTGCTACATAGATAAATGTCGTTGATATAAATCAGGAAAAGTAAGGGACCTAAAACAGACCCTTGTGGAAATCCAGTTACCGAGTTCTTCTTCGATGAAATGTGGTCATTGTCAATGTGCGTTGTTTGTGTTCGATTGGCCAAGTACGACGTAAACCACTCGAGTACAACACCTCTAATTCCATAATGGTGCAATTTATCAAGTAAAATACTGTGATTGACCGTATCAAACGTCTTCTTAAAGTCGAGAAAAATGCCACAAGTAAACTTTTTCTTGTCCATATTTGTTTGTATAATACTCACAATGTCCAAAATTGCATGCTGCTCAGTTCTCCTTCCTGATTTTGTCTACCGGTGAATTAAAAAAGTCTACCTTTGTGCTGTAACCCCGTAAAACAAGGAACTTTTTTTTAATCAAATTTAACACTAGAGCTAGTCTCTACCAAATCCTAAAATAAATTTGTTTTCCTAGTAAAAGTCTTCCTTAAGGAAAACAAAACAAAGAATTAAGTACAAAAACAATAATTATTTTCTTCTTCTTGCCGTCTTGCACGTTTAACCATTGAGCCTTTAATTGATCTGCCTCGGCATATCGAAATGAGCTTGGGCATGCTCATGCAGCCTAACATGGTTGTAATCTTTGTCGTGGCTCAATGTCTCTATACCGGTGGTCCACAAAATGATAGTTTGGCAACCGGGTAACCTTGTTAGCTCTGTAAAGGAGCAAACTTGAATCAATGACACTGTGTCGGGTGCTTAAGCACAAGATTTTAACAGCGCAATACTGTTACGTGAATGGAATACTCCAAGAACTGATCTCCGCTTCCTTCCGAAGTTGACAAACAAGTATTTTACTATATCACCCAAGGTAATATTTATTGTTGGTTAGATAATTGGGTCTTGCCTTGAGATGGACATGGTTTTCGTTAATGTTCTTTATCCGTATACGAGCAGTCGGTGCTTTAGCAACTGATTCCTCCTTAAAAGTTACTACTAAAAATCAATCATTTTTCAGAACTGAACGCGTTTCGTCATATCAGTATAAAATCAATTCAACGCATACTAAACGTACTTATAAGTACTTTATTTTAAGGTCACATCGGTAAAGGCCACCTCCTTCAAGCAACAGAGCCATATTAACATCACCCTTCAGCACATTTCATGGTCTTCTTCTGCATAACTGGACTATCGAAAGGAAAGTTAACACCATCAAAACGAATTTTATAGTAGAATAGCTAACGTCGTTGGTACAGCAGTCGGCAGTCCGAATGAATGACAAGTAAGACAGTCAATGAACCAAGAAACATGGTTCGCAATATAATTTAATGAGACTTGTACATAAGGAAATATAAGAGCATTCTTAAAGGAGGATATATTTTAACGCTGTAAGCGTTTTTGTTTTAATCCTTTCCTTGTGGTTTTGCTGAGAGAACCACTTTGGAGAAAGGCGTTAAAATGATTTAAACTATTTCTTTGAGGCTTAAGACAAGGTGATTTGATTAAAAGTGAACTCTTGGAGCTTTGCAAATCTCTCATATGTGAGGTTCCACTCCATACCTATTTCTTGAAATAGTGTTTGAAATAACTTGTTTTGTTTAACAAGCTTCAAAGCTGTTATCCTAACCTTTCTCGAAAAAGCACTGACACTGTCGCAGCCAGTTAAGGCGTACAGACCAGGGAGAAATCACACATATCTGACCCAGCATTCAAACGGTTCTTGACACATTAAGGTGATTCCTCAGAAATAAAATTTACCGATGAATTTTTTTGAAACTTTCCCTGAATGTTCTCTACCAAGCACTGTTTTGAAAAATACAATAAAAATGATAGGTCACCATTCTAGTTTAAGAGATGTGATTTGCCAATCATACCTCATTTGTGCCTGTACTCGTGCTAATCACGCACGTTATTCATCGGTCCTAGTTACATTTTGCGGTAGCTCTAAACATAGTTTATAAAGTAATACTTAGGAAAAAACTTGACAGGTAGAAAGTGTCGAGCATATAGAACAATATCGTATAAAATTTGTGGAAACATCACACTATTTGAAACGACGTGGACCTAAAGCGTTCGTAGAGTCGTTAATTTGGCGGTCATAATTTGCATCACGGAGTAACGGTTTCGTGCACGCTATCGCCTGTATCTTTTTTTCCTTCCGATAAAATTTTTTAGTTTTCTTTTAAATTAAAGAGGGTAATATGTACACTATTATTATGCAATAAAAAATATAGGTCACCATGCTCGTTTAAAAGAAAACGAACATTTATTTCGCTATCGAGCTTAGCTTGAGGGAAATTTCTTTTGTTGTGTACGTGCACGCGCTAATTTGCGCGCGCTAATGACGCAAAAATCGTGCGCAGTAGGGATGCGCAATGCAATACTGAGGAATCACCTTAATGTATGCTTTTCGAGTCTGCTGACTGCGTTTGACAAACATAGGACACGGGATATACGCTTTAAATGCCAAAGAGAGACCAAATGCATCAGTATCCACTGACGTAATAACTACAGCTCTGTATCGTGCGGCTGCTACACGCGCTGCATGGAGAAACACTTTGGCATCTGCTCCTTCTTCTTCTCTTCCCTGGTTGTCACTCCGATAGAGGAGACTCCATAGCAGTAATCTCTTGTGGTTACAAAGATTGTCTTTCCAGCAGCCTCTCTCCCGAATTATCACTGTAAATGTCGAAGACCACCTCAACGCGCTGGCTATCTGTTCCTTCATTTAAAACCATGTACATCAAACTGTCAGCTACTTCAGCGAATGTTTTCTGGTCGCCTCTCATCTTCTGGGCCATTGCCATTCCGTCAACAATTCGCGCGTACGGCTGTGGAATCATGTCAGTTCCTGTCGTCTTTTTCTGGAGCTCCTTGACAAGTAATGCTTTGTTGGTTTTCCTCAGCGATCCATCAGCCGAAGCAAGTATTGTCATTTTGTCGTGGAATATGAACCTTAGGTGGGTCAGATTCAAGTCGGTCCTTACATAAAGTCCCAAAGGCCTTCTCCCCGAAAGCTTCTGCCTGAAGCAGATCTTTCTCTATCTCAGGAGTTGTGAACTTGCCACTGCTAGGTCTCGTTCTTCTCCTTTAAAGGGATTGATCCAGCTTCCGTTGAGCATCGACATCATCATTGCTGCTCCTTCGCTACGGCGTTCGCTCCGGAGCAATTAATCGATAAGTCCGATTTTAACACTAATTAAATTGCCTTTTCGGCCGAAATGGTAAAGAACGCCCGCCGCCGCAGTTATTAACTCTTAAATAGATCAGTGCAAAACGTTAAATGAACACTGATATGTGACAGAAGGTCTCATTCATTAATTTCAGTAAGGACGATTTAATTAAATACTAAATAAACTGCCTTTTCGGCCAAAATGCCAGTGAAAAAAATTCTCACTGCCGCAGTTGTTAACGGCTGAATCAGTACGAAACCTTAAAAGAACACTGACATGTGAGAAAGTTAGGACGCATAAATTTTGATTAGGCTGTTTGCTGATTAAAAGAAGTCTATTCGACACAGCCGCATTCTTTTGATGTTTCATACGCTCCTGATTTGTATTACCGCATGATATCTTTTGAAGGGATGTCCTTGTGGTATGACAAAAAGAAAAGCATGTAAAATGCTACAAAATTTATAATTTATTTGTATCTTCAAGTCATTTCTCTCAGTAGCACGTGTGCCACAATGTCGTCCGCTAAATTAAACCTCACTCATGCAGTTACCATCTATATAAAATAACTCCGCAATGCGTACTTGCGGTTTTAAGCTTAGTTCTATATTTTTTCGGTTGGCGTGAATGCTGTCTTCAAGTGTCAGTATCTGGGAGTTGAATTGCTACAAGTGAGAAGGTAGACAACTCCTTACAATTTTTAAGAAGGAAATACATGGCAGAATACTGTTTACTTAATACTTACTCAGTTATCCTCTAATAACAATTATTTATTTAGCTTTTAGTCTTAAAGTCTTAATGGGACATGACACAACAACAATCTTTCGATTTCGCCCTATTTTGTGCATGATGTTCCATGCAAGTTTCAAAACCGTCTGAATTCGGCACTAGTTACACATGTTAGGCGAACTTGTGCATGTAGTGTCAAGGGGTTTTGGTGTTGTGATGACTAAGAATGTTTAGATACATGACAACAGTAACAACTGAGTACCGCGGGGTTGACAGTTGTTTCTTGAGTAATGGATTCCATCCAGAAAGTGCAGCGAAGCTAAGGTTTGCATGCAAACATGCCGCAAAGCAGTTGGGCAAATAGCGCACTGTGCATCGTTCGTACATTTGTTGATGATTTTCTCACTTTTAATCATTTCACTCTCCGATTTGGTTATTTTTTTTAGTTATTTTACAATGATAGTTATGTACTCTTGCAACTGAAAAACATATTTTTATGTATTGTATGTATTGTACCTCCACCGTGTTGCATACGTATTCTGTGCATAAGAAGGCAGTAATGAATACGTTTTTATTGCTTTTCTCTTGGACCTATCTCGTAAGGTGTGCCATAATTTTTTAAAAGCCTAAAAACCCAAGTGGAGCCAATATATATATATATGAGTGCTGCACTAGTCGTGCGGTACGAAACTATATAGTAATAAATATGCCAAGTCAAATCGAAAGTTGATCAGACTGTCTCCAAATATTTTGCTCTAGTATATCTATTGAGCACTCTGGCAACAGTTCTCCAAATTAACTAAGATTATATATATATATATACTAATATAATCGAAGAGCTGGATTATTTGGTCCAAGACATTTAATCGCAACTCAGAGTTTCATGCTTCATTGGAAGCAATCATCAGGCGACTGT
>CBDDTI010000072.1:0-2500 GCA_965233585.1 bacterium | reverse complement strand
CGGCTAAAAACCTAATTAACGGCTTAAAAAGGAGAACACTTGTGGGAGATAAAAATAGAGTGTTAATTGTATCTAATTCTATTCCTAGAGTTGAATTCTGATCTTTTATTCAAACCGTAAGGTTGAAGGGTGCAAAGTTGTGCACTCCAGAAAGCTTCTCTTGTAAGCAGACGGTGGTCGAGGCTATTATGATCACTTGAATTACAAATTTGCTCAATGATCACGAAATCAAAATCAGACAAAACATGAGCCTCTTTGTTAAAGTGTATCGCAACTTCACAAGTGTTCTTCTTTGTACTCATGGCTGATTTGTGGTTTCGAAATCTGACTTTAAACTCGTTAGTTGTGGATCCTACGTATTGGACATTGCATTTATTACAGGTGATCAAGTAAACAACGTTTTTAGATTTACAATGAAGGTGTTGTCTAATAAAATATTTTCTGCTTGTACTAATACTAGAAAAATGGTCGGATTCCACTAAAAAATTCTTACAGAGATCGCACTTGCCCTTACATTTGAAGCAACCTTGTATTTCTGTGTAATTGATGCGGCGAGGCCGCGTCAGAATTTCTTTTATGTTTTTAGCTCTTCTAAATGAAGGAATAATAGATCCTCTAGGGAAGATTTTGGCCAAAGAAGGTGAATTGTAAATGAGGTGCCGATGGGAATGCAAAATTTTCCCGATAACCGGCAAAGAGGGATTGTAATCTAAAACTAACGGAAAGACCTTTTTAGATTCCTTAGTATTGGAAACAAGCAGATTCTCTCTAGGAATAGATTTGACTTTCTCGAATTGTTGTTTGACTTGAGAGGGATTGTAACCCCTGTTAATAAGGTAGCTTTGGTATTCAACGCTACGTTTCTCAAATGCTTCAGAGGAAGAACAATTTCTTCTAACTCTGGTGGCTACTCCATAGGGGATGGCTTTGGAACAATGGGAAGGATGGGCACTATTGCGTAGCAAATATATATGATTATCCGTGGGCTTACAATATATATCAGTATGAATGTAGCCATCAACAAGGCTGAGCGTGAGGTCTAAAACATCAAGTGAAGTAGGGGAGTGAACAAGGGTAAATTTAATAGTGGGATACAGAGAATTGATGAATTGTGTGAATTCAAGTAATTTAGCATGTCCCATTGTCCAAAGATCAAAAATATCATCTCTATACCTCCACCATAGATTGGGCTTAATGTTCCCCGACATGGCTTTTTGATCGATGATTCCCATGGCTAGATCGGCGTAGCTGCAAGCATTTTTTGGTCCCATGGCCGTCCCATGAATTTGAAGGAAATGTTCATCTTTAAATTGAGAGTTGTTGTGATGGAGGCAGATTTTAACAGCCTCGACAATGCAGTCGGTTGATGGAAAATGTGTTGTTCGAGAATTTAAAGCTTCTGTGATAGCCTTGATTCCCAAGTTGTTGTCAATGTTGGGAAACATGGCGACAACGTCCCATGAGACCAAAAGGCTTTCTCTGGGAAACGGGCCCAATTTGTTGAGATCTTCAATTTTCTGTAAAAGATGAGTGGTGTCCTTAACGAAAGATGGCAATTTTTGAGCTAGAGGCTTGAGATAAAATTCGGTGAACGCTGACAGATTTTCGATGGCTGTGCCACAACAAGAAGTAATTAGCCTGAGGGGGTTACCCTCTTTGTGAGTTTTGATGGTGCCAAATGCTTTGCCTGGTTTTGCATTGCCATTAACAACCCATAGAGCAATGTCGTCGCTAATTTGTCCCTTATCAAGCCACTTTTTTGTCCACTGTGAAATAACATCAACATGATGAGAGCTAGGATCTGAATTTAATTTATCATAATGGAGCGGGTTTTGTAATTGTTCCCTCATTTTTGCGTCATATTCATCTGTGTCAATGATAACAAATTTGGAACCTTTGTCCTGGATTTTAATTGAAATGGTATCGATGTCTGTTAGAGTTGACAACGCACGCCGCTCCCCAGGAGAAAGATTGTCCGGAATATAACGGACGTTGTCAGGGTTAAATAAATCAGTTTTAACGGACTCTAAAAATAATTCAAGTTCCGGAAAGCGAGAAGCGGGAGCCTTCCAGCGGGTAGATTTCTTAATCGTGGGGAGTAGGGGTGCGTCGTCACCAACACTAGAGTCATCGTTGTCATGTTCATTGTGGAAGAAAACCGCTGATCTAAGCCTACTTTCAAATTTCTCCCAATCCTCTAATAATTTGGTCCGGTTGATATCCCGGGGAACAGGACAAAAAGAGGGGCCCTTACTAAGTAGGGATTTTTGATCTGCATCAAGTTCTTGTGAGGAAAGGTTAATAGGATAAAATTGTTCTTGCCTAGCAATGCCATTTAGGCGGTGCTGATTTAAAGTATTAAAAAATCGTTCTTTTCTAGCTTTTCTAACCTTCCTTGAGAACCTCCTGTTAGTCTTCTTGATCCTGTTGTTGCTTTCTGTGTCAGTTTCAGTCCGTAAAGGAATGATGTTCTTGATCTTGTGTCTGAATCTAATGTTAA
>CBDDTI010000071.1:0-7184 GCA_965233585.1 bacterium | reverse complement strand
GTAATGTGAAGATTGTATGAGGTAAGTTCGACGAAAGATAGAGGGGGAAAAACTGAAACATGAGAAAAAAGCGCTCGTTGGAACATTTCGAATTACTACAGTAAATAAATAATTTCTTTCCTTATGGCTAAAAGCCGATTTTTTGCTTTTGATTTGTGCGCTTCTTCGATCTTGAAAACATATAGTCGCTATTTGAGAAAAATATAAGTATACAAACATTAAGTTAAAAAAATACGTATCGTATCGTATCGTTCGTGTCGCTTCCCTGGCCCAGAGGTCCTATTTCGCTACGAAACTGACATTTTCAATTCTTTCAAGATCAGTTTCTCGAAAAGATAGTGAAGCTAAGAAACGTACCTAAGTTTGGTGGCCTTCGTAACAGCAAAGCTGAATTGAAAAACAAACACAGACTCACCCTGTAGAACCGGGAAGCTTGATTCTTTGTTCACCTGCTTGTACCTCTGCAATATGACTTTCTCCGAATACCTTGTCTTTATATCTTCCGCTTTATCGATGAAAATCACGTCTGTGGAAAAAAAAAAAAACAATAACAGTCAAGCCATTTTACTTTCATTGCAAAACTGACAAGAGGGAGTGGCTATGGTAATTAACACCACACGAACTCAGCCTGTCGGAAGAAGCCAAAAACACTGACGTACATCAAACATTTCCCCTTTCGCAGATGATGCATGTCTTTCTTATCTCGATTGAGGAAACTTGCAGGATAAATTATTCATCTAAAAAGCCGCAGCCTATTCATTATGCAAGACTTTTAGAGTGTATCGCATCTATTGAAAAAGACTTCCACAAATGATTTTCCTTTTATCAGGAGAATTTAGCGCTGAGAAGCACTTAGAAGATTCTTAGCAATTATTCCGAACAATCGACAGGCCGTCGAAATATTTGTATTGATATAGCTTTACCTTTTAAACTCTATTTGATGTTTTTTTTCGGAATTTGAACACTGCGGGGTCTTTGATTTTCTCACCTATCGTCATCTGGATCTTAATCGGTTGCAAAGAGTTCAGGTTTTGTCTCCCTTCTCGACGAAGGCAACTTGATTAAACACTAAGTTTCCTTACTGGACTTGACTGAGAGTTCCTGTTTTCGCCACGGAAAGTGACCCAATTATGTAAAGAAAAAGATCACCAAATGAGGAAAACGTAAAAGTACTATTGTAAACCTATAATTAGACGAGGAAATCGTAAAATAACTATTCTTAACCCTATAATCATGATAGCCCTTTTCACGGTTAATTTTTCTCATTTGCATTACAATGTAATCCAACGTGGATGCGAGGCAATTTTGCGCAAAAACTACAACATAGCCTGAAATTGCCTCGCATACATGCTACATGTAGATTTTATTGTAATGCAAATGAGCAAAGTACTTTGTCTTGTCGTGTGGCGCATTTCACCTCTTCGTTTATGTGCAATTGGCCACTTGAAAACTTAAAATATCAAAACTCCTTATTGCTTGTCCAGCATTTCTATTGAGTTGGTTTTAAGTCTTTGTTGATCGTTTTCTTTAGTCTCGTTTCATGTTTACTTGCACCGATGTTGAAATGAGAAGTTATCGGTGGATCACCTTCGGCTGGCACTGAAAGATGCGCAATGGTAACTGCTGCATGTTTCCCAAAGAGCACGTTCAAATAATTGGACCTCTACAATATTCGATTCAAGTTAATTTACCTACCATGCATAACTCAAGGTTGTTGACTAAAGCAAACACAAAATCCACAATTTCAGGCAGTACTTTTAACCAACCATATCTATAGACAACAATATTCGTACATGCAAACGAGAGTTGGCTACGTTTAACGTAGATAACCGTCTTCAAAAACCTAACAGTCTATCAAACAGTTTAACCATTTAGGTTTATCATCCTCTCATCTGTTCAAAACACTTAATCAAAAACTCTTGAGTACTTTATACAAAACTTGCACTACAAGGATTAGTAACAGAACTACTGTAAACGCCTTCATTGAATAACTAAATAAAATACTGGTAAAAGCTAGTATGCCTATCGTTCAAATGGATTGTACTGCACTGTTCCACCATGACCTGATCAGCCCATTTTATCCCGCGTGGCGAAGTCATTTCCGAAGCACGTACCACGTGCTTCAGTTGGGAATAGATATACGCCTAGAGCAATAACGAAAGACCCGACTCTAAATCAAATACAATAAACTGTCATTCTCTGTACGCAAGTAGTGGAGTAGGCCAAAGGTTCGCGTATATTAGATCACATTAAGCTGAACATCAATACTTTTAACACAATTCTGAACAACCCTATATTAAGGTGCTTATAAGTGCATGTGGATGACTAATTAATTCACGTAGGAAATCGTCCGAAAAAGGCTTTTCTTATTTAAAAAAAAAAACGTGATTAATGCACTACCGCTTCCATAGAGTAATATTTTGTAACTTCAAGGTGTTTTAAAGAAATGACACGCACTGGAAATTTAATTCTTACCCACATTCTAGAAAAAGCCGGAAATATGCAGCTCACAGAATCTAAACACGTACGTGAACCCAGAGCCCTGATAATCGGTTATTTCATACTCTGTTATTTTCTTGCAACAATAACCAGTCCCAAGCACCTACTGAGTGCAATAAGTCGTCAGTTAGAACCACTTATCACTTATGAAGTTGTCCTTGATTTATTGTGGAGTTGTATCAATGGTAGTGGTGCAATAATTCAATAATCTTCTCTTTCTTATGCAAATTACCGTATATTTTTTTATATTTTAATATCTGTGGACAAGTCTCTATTACGCCCATTGGCTGATTTTCTTAATCAACACTGGAATTTGAAAACATAAATATTGTTCACACATTCTTCATAAAAAAAACACTTTGAACGAAGATTTCAGTTTTGTCTAATGTCGTGTAACATCGCGCTTTTAAAAAAAATTAAAAACGTTTCCTTTTTTTTTTACTATATTTCTAAAAGCAGTTGCTTTCAACTCTATGCGAAGCTGGCTAGTCGTACGCGCTGTTTCGAAGTTTTAGAAAATCGCCAACGATTGATGATAAGTCAAGGATATAATAAACAATTCAAAAAGTAATAATTTCTTCACTGATTGACTTTCCAGATGAGAAGCTGAAGTCGTCGAAGTAAACTTCGCATATTGCCTTCAAATTACACGGACAAGGAAAAATTATTGGAGACTGCTTAACTGCAGACGATCTCATCTCAGATAATTAAATCGTGTTCTGATTTCTCGCTGAAATTGGTATCGAACAGGCCTTTTACACCTTGTCAGCACACAAACTTGCAATTGCTTTTTCAGCGTTTACTATGACACAGTGCGTTTTGTTTTTGTTAGTCAATATAATTTCTTACTATATTGTTCACTGTTTGATTAACCAACCGTCACAGTTTTGCAACGTCTTGATGACTCAGCTAGAGAATAAACTAAGTCCTCGATAAGATTTAGTTGTGAATCCCATCACAGTAGTTTAGAATTTATGTTGTGGTAAAGTCAAGCTGTTTTGCTAATACATACGTACAGTGTAACGAGAAAACGTGATACCCTACCTTTCGTACGCGTCCAAGGAAGTGTTCTGTCGCATGTGCGGAGGTGAAGTTAAATAACTCACAGTACTGTAGTCGTGCAACGTACTTTATACCGTTCTTGTCCTGAATTAAATAGTTCCTTTTAATATATACGCCTGAGAATAAAGCTTTTGAATCACTGTCTGTCAAGTTAAAACGAATCTGCGGTCTTTCCGATAGGTCATTATCACAAGTGTTTATGAAGCGACCGAGTGTTGCCGCCAAATGAATAATTCGCAGCACAGGCACTTCAAACATGTCAAAGATTAACTCGAGATTACCGCTTCAAGAGGCACGTTCGTTATGGAAACTTTTATCGTGATAACCGAAAGGGTTAGCAACCGATTCACTTATGTTCTTTCTTAGCAACATTCAATTATATTATTTCTTGTTTATTAAAAAAGCCGTCAAAAAACAATCCAGTCGAGCGGTTAGAAAATATATTGACAACTTAAGACTTTACAATTCGTTCCATTTTATAACTATGAAAGGGCGTGAGTGTTGATAAGTGGTCACTAAAGGATAGCTAAGACGCTTTAATTTTAGAATCATAACTTACGCCCATTCTGGGTTTGGTATCAATTCCCGAAGTATTGTAGTTAAATGAATTTTTGGATTTACTTTGTAAACCTTTGTATATCTACATCTGGTTATATTTATTCGTTGTTCCCGTTGATGACATTATTCAGTTTAAATGGCATACTGTTGCTTTCTGTAGCATTCATGTCGTCTGTAGAGCTTCATTGAGTAGAACCCCCAAGACTGTTTATTAACATCAAAACTTGATATTTTGCGGTTAACGTTACTCAGATTTACTCAAATGCAAATGTACTTAGTGGTAGAAAATACCAAATTACGCATCATATTGGTATGAGTTCTATCTCATCTGTGTTGTATATTTGTAGGCGTTTTTCTCGGCCACTTTACCCCTTGTTTGCGAGTTTAAATGCTTTTCCAGTTTCAAGTTTCAAGTTTCAAGTCAAGTTTGTTGTGCATACATACATACATACATACATACTTTATTGTCGCCTCCCCAATGGGGCTTTTCAGGAACAATTATTTAAATTACAATTATTTTAATATACGCTTATTATTTAAATTAACAATTACTTTAATATACGCTTAGCTTTTGTGAGAAAACCCCACCAGTTAGTTTATAGGAATAACACAAAAATAAAAACTAAAATTGCGATTCTTTATTAACCATTTAAAAAGGAATAATAATAATAATAATAATAATAATAATAATAATAATAACAACAACTAAACTAAAATGATGTTGAATATAAATATGAAAGACTGTGTCAAACCATGTAGCCTGGAAGAACCCCATAACTGAGAACCAAAATTGTATCTGAAACCTCTGCAGTGATCATTTATTGTAAAATATTCACATTTTGCTCATTTTATATTTACACTGTTTGTAGAAAAGTTGCCTTTAGCTTCCTCCATCTGTGCCCTAGTTTGCTACTTTATAAATCAGTGAAGCCACATTTGAGCACACTTCGTAGTCTGGTGGATTTTCAAAAAAGATATAACTGATAATTCTTTTTTGCTTAGGCCATTATCTCAACTGAAATTTTACGCGATTTTTAAATTAAACGTGAGTTAGAGATAGAGACTGTTAACGAAGAAACTGGTTTCGCTCAAGTAGTTGGCAAAATTAGAAGAGTTTATAATAAGTGCTTTCGTAAATTCGAAGTATTTCGCAAAAAAACGTACGCTGTCGGTGTTAGATGAATTTTATATTGTTCGACTACTTCGAATGTTTCTTATAATGTTGAAACTCAGGACATAAGATGTGTCGAGAAACCGGCCACTGAAATATTATTAGCATAAGTGCGTGGGAATTTTTCTCAGGAAGGAACCCAAACATGTTATCCATTTAAAAAAACAGTCGTTTTTGCATTTTTCTTTACCTCTTCATTGATTAGATACGTATCATGCCAAAAGAACTTTAAAAGGTCTGTCAAACCTTAAAGCAGCCACCAATGCAAAAATAAATTATTGCTTTCCCCTCTGAAATAGAATTTTGTCATGAATAAATCAGTAGAGGTTTTCTCAGACAATTTTGCGTAAGGAAAAAAAAAACGAGTTCATCACGAACTCAGTAAATCCGCGAGACCGACAGACTCGCAAGTCACCGTTGTAAACGTGTTTGCACAAGTACTTTCGACAGAACCACGACCCTATTCAGCCTTAAGTTTTGTCTAGGTGGAGATCGAACGAGTTTTCTCTATCTGTTGTAGACTTGGGAATACCACTCCATAACTCAATTTTTTTCCCTTACAGCAATAATAATGACGAGGTGCCTGTAAGAATCAACGCCTGACTTTTACAACGAGGTAGCTGAACAGGTATGAAGTTTTAAATCAGGGTAGTTTCCATTTATAACCACCTCAAAAATTGGGAATGTTTTGAAATGAGCAGTTTAGTTCCAACTGTAGGTAGATCACATCGCAAATCAGTGCTTTTATTAATGTCTTCCAGTGAAGTACTTGTTCTTTAGAATGAAAATTAAATGTAATATAGATGTATCGAGGCAAGGAATTGTTGGCGCACTTAAAAGGCACGTGATAGTTGCATTTGTTATTTTATAAAACGGGCAGCAAACATGGCAAATAGTGAATAAAAAGGAGTTTGTTGACGTTGTTTTTTATCGTTCAGTTGACCATATTGTGCAGAGATCATGAAGCCTTCTTAAGCGACGGACGTGACGAACAAAGACGATAAGGAATAGCAGAGTAAGAATTGAAAACGGCATTGTGTTTATTCTTTTTAAGTTTCGGAACATAGGCAGAAATCTATTATTGGAAAAGAAAATTCGAAGCTGGGAATGTTTCAAAAGTACCGATATTACTGCGTTGTTTGTCTCTGGAGGGGGTTAAAATATTGACATGAGAGGCGTTTATCAGTGCTGTGGGTTTTGGATATACCTGCATTATTGAATTACCACATGGTAAGCCACGGCTAATATTATGCTGGGAAGTGAACAACTGCGAACGATATAACATTGTAATTTTTACATAGATACCACATAGGCTGCAGTATTTCTAAGCCGACAGAAGCCAGTTTCTTATTTTGATCAATCTCGTATCGCTCATTGACGTTTGCGACTTTCGTTTCTTCGTCTAGCGGATTGAATGTTGCATTTTCATGAAGTTCTTCATGTCAACACAAAGCCATGCAGAGTTAGAGTTTTTGAAATGTCTGACAGGAACTTCCGATCCCTAATTATTTTTTTTATGGTATGGTTCATCCACCCAGTCAGCTAAATGAGTACAATTTTCATTTTATTTTGTCACTAGAGATACATAGATCTGTAGGTCTTCTTTGTACAACGCTTGTTTGCCAAGTAACTGCCATGCAGTGGTTCGAAATACAGACGGATTTTTGCTTTCTTGTCACTTGTCATTTTTCTTTCAACCGATAATGAGTTCTCTTCCAACTTTTATCAGTTGTAAAACTGGTGTGTCATTTAATACTATAACGACGTAGCCTGTTGATAACACTGAACGTCTTTACAGATACAAAAAATAACTGACGTGCTTTAAATGACAATTAACGAAGATACATACAGCTATTTCAAAAAAGGTTGCTCTTGTGATCCATGATGCATGACC
>CBDDTI010000070.1:0-5000 GCA_965233585.1 bacterium | reverse complement strand
CATGCGTTTTCTTGTCATGTTTGTCACTGCAGTTTGTGTGTTATTTCTTATTAAGCTACGATGGCCAAAGAAAAAGAATTTTTATGATTTGTAAATATGTTTTCTGAGGAAATTTTAATAAAGTTTATTATTATTATTATTATTACACTGATTTTATGGCAAAAAGCATTTTAACATTTTCTTTCTTCTATGTTTTCAGTTTTATAATTTGTAAATATAAAGTAAATAGCTGTGTTTTGAAATTTGAAAAATAGTATAGTTAGAACTTTTAAATTTTTACCAGTAATATTTATATGAAAACTAGTAGATCATAGTTTGTAATTTAGTTTGTTTCGAAAATTTGTTAATAAAGTTTTTTTTGTTATTATTATTATTATTATTATTATTATTTATGTTTTCCAAGCAGCTTATTATCAATAAGTTTCTAGAAAATTGCAATCCACACACTTAAACAAAGTCGAGGTGTATAGCTATACGTCGGCTAAATGGGAGTCCTAAAGCAGTAACAGTCCTACTTTATACGAGCCGGTGATCTTAGTTAAATGATTTTGCTCTTCACGAGCTCTCGAAGCTCAGTGGGTACAGCGCTCGCTCTGTTTTCGGATGGTTATGGGCTCGATTATTGTCGAGGATTCAGATTTTTTTGTCCCATTCTTGTGTCATGTTGATCAGTTCAGTGTTCGCAAAGAACGTTAAAGGGCATTTGACACCCTTTTGCGCATGTGCGGCAGTTTGATTTCTTATCCGACGGAACAGTTTTCAAAGTTGATATTTGTGACAAAAATACTTTTCCATCGACCTTACGAGGCGTTTGAAAATAGTAATACCGACATTGAAGGACTGTCTAGTCATCTATGAAAGATTTAAGCGCCATATTTTGTGTTTTGAGTTGAATACCGTCGAGAATTACGCTTTCCTCGAGAGGGGTTTTCGAAGCGGCTAGAGATGAAAACTACTTTCGCCCCGTAGCCGTCTTGTTTCGAAAGAAAAAAAACGAAGAAGAGATTGGAGGACCAACATCCGACATGTGCATGCAAGTTGGAAGAAAGTAAAGTGTTTGTATTTGTATTCAAGAAACACCGCCGTCACACAACATAAGCATGATAAATATTCTTTGCAAACAAAAGGTCAAATACCAGCGGATAAAAGATTTTCGAAAGGCACATGAAACTCCAAGCTGACTCGCGGCGAATTCGTGGCGCGCGTGATAGTATTACGATTTTTATTGGTTAAAAAAATTGGTGTCAAGGCACCTTTTGTGTTGTGTGCACGGAGACTCACGTGGAACTACAATAACTGGAGTCACAAGAAGCTAAAATAGCTTTGGATATGGATGTTTATTTATCACTTATATGTTATTACTTACTTAATAATATTTTATAGGTTACTTACTCACTTTCTTCTTTACTTAGTTCTTCCTTAGTGTTAGGTTGGAACGTTTAACACGAAATGACTGGTCCCTGGGAATCTCAATGTTTCCGTCGATTTCGTCTCTGGAAACGTTGAGATTCGAGGGAAACAAAATTCGCTGTTCCCGTAGGGACCAGTGATTAAGTGATTAGTTATATAGCAAAGCAAATGAGTCAGACCGGTGGAAAACAAATAATCTGCTTGTTGACAAAGGACATACATCAGCGATGAACATTTCGTGGGTAACAGTGAACTGTCCTGTTTGACGTCATAGCTTTCGCAATGTTGCCCGCAGTGTTGCCTTCCTACTAGGCACTCAACACTGACCATAGTTTAACTGCTAGCTGTATAAGATATGCAGGACATCATTTTTTTTCCGTTATTCTAATTTGTACTTATGTTTTAATTACACTTAACATGCGGCCAACGCCAAATTAAATCTACACATGACAGTGACCAACTCGAAAGCTCATTAGCTACTTTGGTCACTCTACACGATTAAATATTGTTTTTTTTTTCTAGCTAATTGTCGTTACTTCTTTGATTTCTGCATTTCTTGTAAAGTATGTTAATTAACTTTTCTAAAAACAGTGTAAAACAATAAAAAACTTGAAACTTGAAAACTCATAGCACTTGGTGCGAAACTTAACAAATTGACGTCCGTTTTTTATGCGTCTGTCCTGTTATTGATCATGAATTTCGTCATCACATTGTCAAAGTAGCTGTGGATCCACGAGGCGATAGCCGAGTGGATCCGCAGACTACTTTGACAATGTGATGACGAAATTCATGATCAATAACAGGACAGACGCATTAAAAACTGACATCAATTTGTTTTTTACGATAACAAATTGTCAAATTGCCCGCTCTCACTCGCTGACGCGTCGCATGAATTTTAAATTTATGTGTCTGTCCGCATATTGACAATAAAAATTAGCCAATGAGCGCGCGTGAATTTCTGCAGTTATCGTAAAAAGTTTTATTGTTAGATGTCATGTAACCTTGAACTAAGCAATAAATGGACGCGCTGTAACGAGAAAAACGCCAGCTATATAACAATTTATATTATTATACATCAGACTCACTATGAAGAATCTGATTGGTCGAGAGCATTCAGTCAATTCACAATAGCTTGTGAACTTGACATGATAAATGCAATATCTGTTCAACGTCGGCCTGGTTACTAAGCCCCTTGGAGTGTTCTCCTCAGAAATAAAATGGCTGAACGCTTCGCTTCTATTTCTGAGGATGAATTATGTGAAAAATGTATAATAAAACAATTACTGAATTCGGTTTTCGCATGATATCATGAATTATCAAAACCTCGTGTCTGTGTTATACACGAGGTTTTGATAATTCATGATATCATGCTCAACCTCATCCAACAATTGCTTGTTATTGTTCTTATAGTCGCGGTGCTCCCATGATTAGTTCGCTCCTATCTGGATCGAGCAGTCCGGGCCCGTTTCTCCAAGGCCCTGGAAACTTTTCGGGCCCGCAAAGCCATTTTTAGTCAATTTGTAACTAAAGACGGAGAGGCGTAAGCGCTGAAACGTTTTGGTTGAAGTGAACCTCTGTTCATATTAAGAATATGTGAATAAAACAGCTCAGAAATAAGGTTGCCACGGCTTTACGGGAGCAAAAGCTTTTCAAGACCTTCGAGAAACGGGCCCCTAGCTAGTCAAGGACACTTTGTTGTATTCTTGGGCCGCGCAAGAACACTGTCCTCCGGCTCATAATGCCTCTCCACCCTTGTATAATGGGTTCCCATTCATGCAGGGGGAAGTAGAAATACTCCTAGTCGCTTCATGCTGCCGAAACCGGGATAAGCTCCGGCCACTTGGCTTGTATTTAAACTTTACCTACCTCTTATAGTTTTAAGCTGAAGCGAAGGCGTATAATTCTTTTAAACGATGTTGGCTAACATTTGAAGTAGAGTATAAGAAATCGTATGAAGGCATGTGCAATTACGGATTTACACTACAAGTGATATTTGGAAATTCTCTTAAAATTACACGATTTGATTCCAGTTAGCACATGGGCCAGACCATAACATTCTTCATGATGGCATAAAATCAACTCTCAACAAGCCTCCGCGGACTAGAATTCGAGAAATCTAAAGACTTTCACGCTAACTGTTCCTGCGCATCCTTTCTGCGCACACAAGTTAACACTCCCCGTCATGCACGAGCGCTCGCGCTAAGAAATAAAATGATATAATAATAGGGCAGATAGCCATTGTTATTTAACGGTCTTGAACGTTCGGTGATCCCTATTATTCTTTTGATGGATCATTTTCTCTACCGATTTTCTACCTTAAGCGAAAAAATGAAGAAAATCTATTGACTAGAGGTTTGAATTTTTTGCAAAATGCACCATCGAACTCTGTTCTTTTTGGCTCTTCGTTTATCAGTGTGATGGTTTGCAATGAAGGGTTACGTTCTGTAAGAACGTTGGTAACATTGAAATTAATTATGTAAGCATCAGACCAACTTCTACAAAATATGACTAAGATCGTTTCCTTCCGTTGACTCAGCTTCGATATTTTTAATTAGTATATACTAAAACGTTGGATAGCGTTGAAGGCGCGCTCTGATTGGCTAGTTAGACTCCGAATATCATTTGCTATCTACTTCCGAGCAACTCGGGAAAAAATGGCATCGTGGTTTGCATCCGTGACAATTAAAGTGAAGAAATCATCCAAATTAATTTTTTGTGGTGTACATTATCTCACTGTTTTAGTGTATACTTAAACAACTATTCACCTCAGTGTCGGGGCCTAGCGGTGAATAGTTGTTAACTATAAACCTCTGTGGACCATGCTGAATTACGTGCGCCAATGTTTCAAAATCAGGGTAGTATTCCACAATTTGACCCAATTTTTTGCATATCTGACTGCAGTAAAAATTTAAAAATCTATCGACTGGAAAACTTTCGCGCAAGCGTCCTTAACTGGCCGAACGTTTTGTAGCCTACAAGTTTTCTTGTTTTGCTTCTTGTTAGGTCTCACTGGCCAAAAAAATTTCCCAAGAAGGTCACCACTACTGTCTCTTGCACAGCAAAAATTCCGTGCAAAGCTGCACTTTCGTTTGCTTTGCGTTTGGTTGGCTGTCCATTTTTTTACCGTTCACTCAGTTTGCTTTGTTTGGGTAGAGGTTATTTAAACTCCTATTTAAGTTATGTATGTATTTTAAAAAAACCTAGCTAGAGCCGAAGCTCCTTTGTTTTAATATCAAAACAGGCGTCCCCGCAGCGTTGGAGGCTTTCCTTCTTTTTGTAAACCAAACATGAACAAGTGCCTGTGTGTGAAGCCCCTTGGAGTGTCCAGTCATCGCAGGAGTAACACCCGCGTGAGAACTGGGTAGCAAGTCCAAAAAATAGCTTAAAAGGGATAGCCTTGAGCAGAAGGCCTACGTTAGGGATCTTCACCTGAATAGCTATAATTTTATATTATTTAAACTCATTGCTATCCATGGGTATTATTTTCATTTCATTTAGGAGAAGCTGCCTTGCTGCATAAGAACTTTTCCTTGTATAAGATGTATACTCTCTTCGTAAACACAAATGAAAGGCAGATCAGGACGCCTGTT
>CBDDTI010000069.1:0-13424 GCA_965233585.1 bacterium | reverse complement strand
TCGTTCGTAATCAGATGGTATAACAGGAACAGGACTACCAAATGTCTAAAAAGGCTACAAAAACGAAGTATCGATGATAATTTACGACAATTGATGTTAATAAGACAAGATCGTGTGCTTGTAAACTAAAGTACTTGCTTCTTTACAAGTGATTCTGAATTTTTTTTTAACTTTTCCAAAAAAATGGGTCGGTCGGGCGATGGGAAACGAAACATTTCATGGGGATGGCCTAAATTAGACCGCCCTCTCCAAAATATAGCGAGACCCTTTCCTTAATTCACTTGAGCACTGGGCGTTAGTCCTAGTAAAGCGAATCAAGGAACCACAAAAGGTATGTGCTACGCGGCACAACATTCATAAAAACCCAATAGGTTACCTAATTTCGTTTCCAGTGGCCTTTACCCTGGCTTGGGGGCTGGTTAAAGGCTCTGGGAACGAGGTTGTAGATGTGGTTCATTTCTGAGATGTGATGGTGATGGGAAGGAAGCTGAAGGAAGACAGTTGGCACAGATTTTGTTAACTGTGTTACCTGAGCTGAGAGCTTGAAAGCCGTGACGGGATATTCCAGTTTACCAGAGGTTGTTTCCTCCAAAAGCTGTTGAGGGTTAGAGTCATCAAACGGAAAACGGCCACAAACAATGGTATACAGAACTACACCGAGACTCCACACATCGCTAGCCAAGCCATCGTATGGAATACCTTACACAAGAGATACGAAAGAGGGAGCTGTTATACTGCATCGAATGGCCTTTGCCGTTCAAGATTTTACTGTTCGATGGATTCAGGGGAACCTTAAAGGCCCAGTTCAAACTTCGAACTACATGCACCGAACCTAATACCAATTCAGGTTGACCTAAATAATTAAGTTCGGCAGTTAATTCAAACGGCGAACCCAATTTAATCGAACTTGATTGCAAAAATAAAAGGGAAATTTTCAAACGACGCCGGTTACTGCTGACCTAAATGGCGGAAAAAATATGGGAAAGACAAATTGTGGAAATGAACAGCTTGCTTTTCTTGCAAATGCGTTAAAGGAGGGTAGAACAAGTCGAAGAAGATGACTTCAGATGCAGTTAGGATTAAACAACCAAAGACGAGTTTGAATTTGGTTTGCCTGATATTATCGCTCATTCCCAAAGGAACATCACAGTTCCTCGTCCAGCTCGTACCTGTCGTCGGTTTCTTCAAGATTCATTTATTTTGTCATTTTCTCTCAACATGACTCGCCGTACATTACCGAACTGCCTGTTTGTAACCCACTACTGTCTCATCGTTTTCAAATACGGAGCAGTACATACAGAAGTGGCCGTATGCACATCAATCAAGCATATTTCGTGCTCTCGAAGTAAGAGGAACACATATCGTCCGGGCTCTTCGAGCATTTTGTTCCAAAAGAGCAAAACAAGCCATTTGCACATGACAAAAATAGGAAACGAGCAGAACTCTGGGTAATATATGCATCAGGTTCGGCACATGAAAAGTTTGACGTTTGAATCGGAGTTGCTTCGTAGTCGAACTGACCGACTAGCCATGTCGAACTTAATTCTGGGGTCGACCCAAGTAACATCTGTCGAACTTAAGAGATTCAAACGTCGATCTTGTTATGTACTTTATTTGGGCTGTTAGGTTCGGCACATGAATCACATTGCGGTATGAGCAACAAAACGACTTTCAAATATCTAGTTTTCAGAGCCCTCGCTCTGATTTGTGTTCGGTGCAATAACATGTGTTATTATATGGCTAGCTCCGCGAGCGGGCAAAATGAACCAAATCGCGCGCTGTGATTGGCTACCCGAGCGGGCAAGATGGAGCCATCTTGCCCGCCCGGGACTACCCGCTGTATCCCGCAAGCAAAATTTCACCAAAAGTTATATAGTAAATCCTTTATTGACCAAGTTTGTTCGGTCAAGATGGCTGGATATTGGCCTCGTTCTTTTTTTGCGAGTTAATGGACCTCGACTTCGTCTCGGTCCATAAACACGCAAAAAAAGAACTTGGCCAATATCCAGCCATCTTGACCTCACACTTGGTCAATAACCCATACATGATTTTGCGCAGGCGTAACACTTGTACTAGTATTTTGGTCTGAAGGTTTCTTCTCTCTCTTCAGGACTTCATTCTCAGCGCAACGGTAAGCGACCTCAAGTTGACCCAACAAAATACTCACAGTTGTCCACAGGTGGATTCTTCACTGAACTCATAACAGTATTTACAAGGTTGCCACGTCAGTTGCGAAAATTAGTCCTCTTAAAGATTTTTTTATACAGTTACGAACATAACGAAGTATTAGAAGGTCTTCCAGTGGGCTAAACTGTTCACAACCACCTGTTCTGATTCTCATGCACAGATGTTTCCAAATCCTCGCAGTTTTCAAGACTTACCCATAATGTGATTTAAAGAAGTGTTCCGGTTCAAAACATATCAGTTTGTTTTAATCAAAACCGGTGGTTATACAGTCATCTCCTCAATTGCAAGGGACGACTAGTTTTCACCAAGGTAATTTATTTTGGGAAAAATCAGTCACACTGGCAAATTTAAGTTTCCCACAGATGTCTTGTCATCACGTCACGTGTCCTGAGAGCAAAAGATTATAGTGTGACCACTAGTATCTTCAACCAACATGAGATTGTGTTGGTGTACTGAATTCTCCATATAGAACTACAACAGTTATGTGGAGGTCAGGTAGGAGAATCTATTTTTTTACCATTACCTTGAAGTATCTCAGGGGCCACGTACGCGTACGAACCACAGAAGGTTCTACTTCGCACTCTCTGATTCTCTTTGTGACCGATGTAACGAGCGAAACCGAAGTCTGTTACAATAGGCAGGTTGTCCTCAGAGAGAAGAATGTTTTCAAGTTTGAGATCTCTGTGCGTCACTCCTGAACGGGAAATATACAAGACTCGGATTCAGATTTTAATTTAAAAACAATGATTCTCATTTCACAGGTTCCTTGTAAAATAAATGCGGAACAAGAACAATGCTACTGTTTTGAGGGTTCTCCGCTCCCGTAAGAAATTCTAAAAAAATGTGATGATGACATTAAAGCTTGTGACATTATGGGTAGACCACAGTGAAAAGTTTTACAAACGCGTTTGGAATGTTGCGTTGCTCAATGCTCCACAAACATCACACCATGCATGTACTAATTATTTTATAGTTAATCGTATCTATAGCAAATTCTCAATCGTGATTAGTTTTCCGCGCGCCTATTTGTATGGGTAATCACACGGTTTCGACTTTCGAGTTCAATTTGGAATTAATTTGCACGAGTGATTTTTTTAAAAAGCTGAAATTGCACGAGCCGCTTCGGCGAGTACAATTTTAGCTTTTTGAAAAACTTACAAGTGCAAATTAATTCCAAATTAAACGAGAAAAAAACCGTATGATTACTTTTTAATAATATAAACATGAAAAAATTCGCCTAGAGGAAGTGCCTGAAGATCTTTCTTGAAGCCATATTTTTGTATATCTTTCAAAGTTTCCCTATAAAATTTTTGTCATTGTTTCACTTGATATCATTGTCTTAGAAAATTTCCCATTGTCCATATGGCAGCAAATCAAAATCATATCTGGAATAATGATGTGTAATTTGCACCGGTGTTACACTTTTTGCACTGGTGCCATACTTGAACTGCACTGCTCTCAGCCAATCGATCAGAATCAAGTAATTTTTTCATGTATCTTATTAGTCACGTAATCCCCGCACGATCGCATGGGTCTCCAATTAGAATTTTTTGAAATTGGATGCCCACGTGACTTTCACGTCAATTACGCGCGCTCAGTTTTCAAAACTTATGAAAAGCGCTTCAGACGTTTTCGCTCAAAAGAAGTTCTCAAAAGACATTTTTAATCCGAAATTTGTTATAGCTACCATTAATTAGTAATTAAACCTTATGTCGTACAGTTCAGGGAGTACTTGTCTGATTTTGAAATTACTCGCGCGATTGGTATAGTAATTGGACCGAGTTGAGTATAATTCAGGGGGTAATCGCGAGAGTAATTTCAAAATCGGACGAGCACGATTACTCCCTGAATTGTACGACATGAGGTTCAATTACTAATAATCGTATTTATAACAAATTTCATAATTAAAATTGTCTTCTAAGAACTTCTTTTGAGCTAAAACATTCCTAGCGCTTTTCCTAAGTTTTGAAAACTGTAGAAAACATTGCTTAAGGAAACCATTAAAGGGCCGGTAATTGACGTGAAAGTCATGTGGGTATCTAATTACAGGTGTCCGATTTGAAAAAGTTCAAATAAATTTGACATCCACGTGATCGCGCGCCGATTACGTGACAACTAAGCGCGCGGAGAACTAATCACGATCGAGAATTTTGTTATAGATACGATTACTCCCAGAATTGTACTCCACTCGGTCCAATTACTTATACGCCTATAGCTGCGGTGCATGATTTCTAAGGGTAATCATGCGTGCTTTGTGTTGCTTGCCGTTAATGAAGATGCAAAAATATGACTTCCATTTTTTTTCTTTCAATCAGCATAGTAGAATTATTAATTGGATTATCGGTAACAGTTATCAGCCTCACCCTTCGGCTTTAGCTGATAGCCCTTACCTCGACCTTGTATTCTGGATATCACATAAAACCTCATCCAATAGTTGTTTATAGTTAGCTCTTCAGACAACAGCCAGTTACATTCCGTTTTCATTAGTGTGTATTTGAGGTAGGTTTTGATACATGTACGTACCCTTTCTGTGGCAATGAAGAACACCATCTACGATCTTTTTGAACATAACCCTGGTCTCGTCTTCTCCCAGTTTGGAGCGCTCTTGCAACAAAGAAAGAAGATCACCGTTTGGAGCCAATTCCATGACAATGAAGAACTGATCAGCTCCTTCAATCAGGTCGTAAACTCTAATCACATTATCGTGGTTCAACCATCTCAGAATTTCTACTTCTCTCTTTAAAAATCTGTCATTTAACGTTGTTCCGCTCTTTAAGAAATAAAAAGAGTAACAGTTTCATGGTAAGCATTGTCATATAGCGGCTTTGCAAGAAAGCACTTCGTAAATGATCTGAAACAAGTGCACGTGGCATAGGCTAACAAAGAACAGCAATAGAATTATAAACAGCTAACCGTGCCGGCTGTGACGCAGATTTTGCTGGGTACCATCAGTCTAAAAATAACTTGAGAGAGATTAACTTAGAAATAAGACTTGTAAGGACTTGTAACTCTCTTGACCTTTTTACCTCTGTTGTTTTTTTGCTGGTGCTCCTAAATGGAACAACGACAGCTGCACATAGTAAGTAAAAAAGTAAAAACCTTAATTGAGTGTCAATGTGTCCAGCCTAGAAAGCCGGACTACTTGGAGACACTAACAAAAATGTAACACTATTAGACACATGGTACCAGGTACTAATAAAATTAAGAAATTTATGGAAAAATGATAAAAACTAAATGAGTATGAACATCCTATGTTAAGTTATAAATAAGAGAAGACGATTTATTTAAACCCGGGAATCGAGCAAAGGTTGTTTTCGCATCACCTCACCTTATACGTATAGTTCATTCGGTCCCAGAGAAACTAGAATTTGAATAGTGTCTTTATTAGAGTAGGGATACTAGGTTCGAATGTATTTTCGAATCTCGAATGTTAACATGTTAGAATGGAGGGAAATCCAGTAAAGTAATTAGTAAAAAGCTTCATTTAAACGGCGACGGGCTAAAATAGCAACAATAAAAGCACTAAATGGGGACATTAACATAAATAATTAAAATAACGAGAACTTACATGTAATACATTGTTCAAAAAGCTAATAAAAGTATTTACAATATAAAAATATGAATAAGATAAAAATGCACAACATACTTAAGATAAGATAAGCTAAGATAAAAATGTATAAAAGACATCAAGAAGAACATAAAGTATAATTACTACCGTAACTATCAGTCTAGTCAAAATATCCATGTCAAGTTTGCAAATATTTTTCTCGGTATACGATTCTGTAACTTAGGCCCAGTACATCTTCGCGTGGCATATTTCTTCTCGGAGTCAGCATATACTTGGGATACTCGAGTTTACATGACCTGGGTAGCAAAAATTGCTATATAACCAATCAGAGGTCGCGTTATTGCCTAATTTCATACCGTGAGGGACTAGGTATGAGTCTGTAAATTATGGGATTAGCAACTATTGATCCACATAGTCAGAAAGAGCATACCGAGATTCACAAAATCCCTAAGTTTGGTGTTAATCGGGCTAGTTTTGACTGAGATACAAGCATTTAAAAACGTAAAGAATTTACAAAGAAATGTATGGAAAACCGGACAATTCCGGACAAATGTCCGCACTTGTCCGGTTTTCCATACATTTCTTTGTAAACTTTTTACGTTTTTAAATGCTTGTATCTCAGTCAAAACTGGCCCGATTAACACCAAACTTGGGGATTTTGTGAATCTCGGCATGCTCTTTCTGACTATGTGGATAAATAGTTGCTAATCCCATAATTAACAGACTCGTACCTAGTCCCTCACGGTATGAAATCAGGCAATATGGCAGCCCGGCTGCCGTTAAAAATGTCGAGGAGAACTAGTGGCTGAGATCACTGACGTCAAAAAGGAGTTAAAGGTCCAGTTAAAAGAAGTTCTTTCATCAAAAACAAGAGAATATGATTTTTTTGATAAAAGCTATTCGTTTTGTAGTTTGTTTAGTGAAGTGAAGTGAAGTGAAATGAAATAAAGTCTTAATTTTGCGACATTTTTCTTGCACGCATTCGGGAAACACCAACTCACTGCGTCTGCTAGGGTTCAGTGGAGATTCTAACTCGATCAAAACGTAAATCGCTTGCAATTTTAGTTCTCAGAACAAAAAATTGAGACTTTGTAAGCACCTCGAGAAATCACAAAACATTCATAGAATCGAAACTTTGCAGTGCAAGTGTTATTAAATTATTTATTTTTAAATCATAGTTTACTGAGTTCTGTGACAGATACAAAGGAATCAAATCTTTGTCACTGTTATAGTTTGTACCTCTCTTTTGTTGACAATTTTGACGGCAACTTCTTTTTTGCTGGCGATGGAGTAAGCTTTCCTCACGCTGGCATAGGCTCCCTCGCCTATTTTCTCTCCGATCTCATACCCGTGGCTCCGTAGCAAAGCGCTTTCATCTTGTTCGTTTTGAATGCCATCACTTTCCCTACTTTCTAAAGGTCTCCGCGAGATTCCGAGAATAAAGAAAATGAGAGGAGCCATAATGCAACCAAGCAGAATCGAGATAAGAGTAAGCCAAAGCATGACCTGAGAGCCGCGCGCTAAGGCGCATTCTCTTCAACGACACTTTGCTATGACGAAATAAAGAACAGTTCTGTTAATTATCTCTGAATAATTATCATTAGTATTCTATAATGAACGAGTGCCTTTCAGGGTCTTCCAGTGCTACTAAATTACAGCACATTCCTTTTGGCTACGTTTAAAAGAGCCTCTTACGTTTTGTTTTACGCGCCCTTTCGTAAAAATCAAAACTATCGATTTAGCTCATATTTATTTTTAACTAAGGCGGGCTAAAATAACCGCGCTGCCGGAATAATGTTTTCGATTAAGGATTTTTTTGTTTCCATGAAAAATCCGAATAACGAAATTCCGTTTAAGTCATCCGTTGCGGCCTTCAAGGCACTAAATCACGCACCTTTTCTACCCTCAGCTACTCTGTTTTATCTCTGAGAAAGTCAAATCAAACATCCTGATGTTAATGTTTTCATAAAGTTTGAATAAGTATTGATTTGAATCAAGTCGACCGTTTAAACTCAAAAGAAAGACCACAAAAACGCATCTAAACCAGTCGCTAGACCCTTTAATCATTCTAAACAACATATGACAGTCTGTGGCCTCTCCCTACATCAAGGAAGCAGGGAAAGCCGCAAAACTCAAGAACAAAAATTTATTTTTCAAATCAGCACTCTTAATCCTCACGGTATCAACGAACGCTTTTCATTCAGCTAATTTATTCTGTTGTTCTTCACGTTACTAGGCAGCAACCAATAGCGTAGCTCCATCTTTCTGTATATAAACCACGCACAACTCACAATTCCTCGATTCGCTCCGACGAAGGGCTAACGCTCGAAACGTCAGCTTCCGAATCTCTTTACGGTGGCCAATCTACATTATCAACTCAGTTGATAAAACCAATTTACCGTTTAAACTCAAGTTTTCTTTTTTCTACTCAGACTAAGGTTTCTTAGTTGCTGGGGGTAAACTTACTTGAAGGAGTGTTTCACCGTGTTTAATTGGTACTTCATATTTGGCAGGGTAATTTGACATTTTCATATTACTTCATATTTGACAGAATTGTTTGTGGTTTGGTAACTTTTTACCAATGAGGACGCTTTGTGATGCTTATCATGAGGAATTTGAATCTCATTAGCGTTCAATCGTGAACATATATGTGCAAGAAAGACAAAAATTCACTTTAGAAAACTAATGATGCTTCCTCCCTTAAGGACGGCTGTTTTAGCTGACTGACAGACAGACAGACAGACAGACTGAGTGACCTTTGGACTGACTGACTTACTGACGGGCTGAATACTGACTGACAAACTGACTGACTGACTGACTGGCTGACTGACTTACTGACTCACTGACTGACTTACTGACTGACTGACTGACTGACTGACTGACTGACTGACGGAGCAAGGTGACTGACTCACTAACTCACTGACCGACGCACTGAGTAACTGAACATTTGGCAGGCGGACTGACGTGGCTGACTGACTGACTGATTGACTGACTAACTGACTGACCGACTCACTGACCAAGGGACTGACCGAGTGACTTACTGACTATCACTTCAATTGAAATACGTAATAAAGAATTTGACTTTTTTGAGCAGAACACAACAACCTCTCTTTCTGATCGTCTGAGAACTTAGCTAAATCCTACTAACGGTTAAAGTACGAAAACCACTAACTACACGACGTTCTTGCCAGGGTGTTACTTAACAGAGTAACTGAAGTAAGGAGTAACGAGTAACGAACAATTCGGCTAAAACCTCTCAGTGTTGGATCCACACCTTGAGCCAAGGGGAGAGGAGGAAAGTGGTTTTGTTTTGCTTGCCGGCTTTTCTTCCTTGTGCGATTGCTTCTTTTTTTACCCAAAATAAGGGGGGAACTCTGCCCCCCGGCCCTTTCCTAGATCCGCCACTCTCTTTTGAGTTTACTGAGGCAGTAAACCAAACTTTCATCGAGCTTACAGTTGAAGCTTAGAGTTGGAGCATAAGATATGAACCAATAAAGCCACGCTTCGCTTTCACGAAATCGAGACGATCATCCCTAAACAAAATCGGTAAAACATGAGGCGTAACACCTCCTGTAAGCTTGCTTACAATGCACCTGGCTGGCAATTTTTCGAACTACTTTCTCAGCCTTTCCCAGAAAAACAAGACTCATCGTGTTCTCGATTTGACGTCACATCCGGCCCTCGACTTGATGCCCCGTTAAACTCGGTCGCGAACCAAAATGGCGGCATTTGAAGTACTTTGACGCACAGGAAAAAACAACGGATTCCCATTTCTGGATATTTTAGGGTATTTAAAGAATACCCACAAAAATCCCAAATTTGGAAGAGTGAGACAAATCCCAATTAGGGAACTTGGTTGGGAATTTCCTGATTGGATTTGTCTCACTTTGCCAAATTTGGGATTTTTGTGGGTATTTTTTAAAGTGCCTATGAAGTAAAAATTAATAGCTGCTTATTTGAAAGGCTTTTCAATTCAGAGTGAAGAAGAACTGTGTTTTCCTTTTTGGAATATCTTTTTTCGTTTTAGAGATATTTACGTTTTGTATTATGCAAATAAGGGAAGTGATGACGTCATAGATCGTTTCACTAAAACAGTACAACACTCAATCAAGAATATCTCTGGAAATAATATAAAGATTTAGGCCAGCCTAAAAGCGTAGCTCCTGGACCGGGTTGTTCAGAGTCCGATTAAGCTAACCCAGCAAAGAGTACAATTTTGATTTGAGTTTTGTAACTTTGCGCTGAGGTTTTCTGTATATTGTTTGGCCTTCTGTTTTAAGTTTCAATAATCACCATGTGTATGTGTACGTATACGTATGTGTATACGTAATTGGCCACTCCCCATCGGGGCTTTTCAGGACCAATGGAAACAGACAATGATAAATAAATATTCAAATAAACAGAACTAGTTAAGAATCCCAACTGACGGGAGGCAGACCAGTTGGCTATTTACAAGCGTAGCCGAGACGTTGAACTCGGGGCTACCGAGAACAACATCAGCTGGCGTTCAGAACGGGATTTGAACACGCGACCTACGGATTTCAAATCCGACGCTCTAGCCACTCGGCCACGCTGCCTACACAAAAAAAGCAGCAAAAGCATTTGCATAGAAGAAAAGCTACAATTTGGTTAACGTTAAATCCTTTGTGAGCATTAACTGGCCTCCCGAACAATCCTGCCCTGTTCTCAACAAGTTAACCAGACATGAGCCCGCGATCCAATGGAAAAATCAGCACCTGGTCAGCGGTCAACTTCAAAAAACACTTAACCTCGATGAGCTGATATGGTCACGTGATACTGGTCAGCGGATACCTTGTTTTGACAGGTGTCAGTTGATTATAACATGGATGTCCAATACCAGAGAAGTACACAGTAAAACAAGGCTGCATGTCTCTCTGTCAACCTGTTATTTGGAGTATGGCCGCCATGTTGCGCGCCTCCGTCGTCGTCGTCGTCGTGCGTACGCGCCCACGAGCAATACCGCTAGCCATGATAACCATGAGAAAATCAACTCATGGGTTTCCTTTTGTTTCCCATATATGGGTTGCTTATGGGGCTCCGCTTGGCCGCCGGAGCTCCGCTATTAAAGCAGCGTTCTTACAACTTGGCTCGAGAAATGTACATCACAAAAGAAACAAAATGACAGCTGTCATGTCGTTGCCATGACAACAGTTATGCCGCTGGCCCTGTTTTAATTACAACTTAAATTCCCAGATTTCGCTTTACACAAGGATCATCCACTTCCAGCAATCTAATGGGAGAGTTAAGACAATGTGGGAACCATTTCTGTCCCGAAGAAGACCCCTGTCCCACTCAAAAAGGTTGCAAACGGGGATATTTGGTTTTTCTTAGAAAAAAGCTGGAACCAAGGGTGTTGCCATGACAACAATATAGTAGGTGTCATTTTGTTTCTTTTGTGATGTTTATTTCTGGTGACAAGTTTGAAGATCACTGATGCAATATTTCTGGAGATATTCTTAATTCAGTATCTTGTCGTTTTAGTGGAACTATTTATGACGTCATCACTTTCCTCATTTACATAATACAAAAACGTGAATATCTCTAAAACGAAAAAAGATATTCCAAAAAGGAAAACCCCACTCTTCTTTACTTTGAAAGGCCTTTCAAATAAGCAGCAATTATTTTTTACTTCATAGGCACTTTAAATACCCTAAAATATCCAAAAATGGGAATCCGTTATTTTTTCCTGTGATGGGGCATAAAAATTCGAGGATTTAACCAATTTAAAAAATTTTGTGCCAAATTACTCCACAAAATAAGCCTTATTATTTTAGTGAAAAAAAAATTTGGTGTTAGGTGCACTTTAATACTTACATATTTTGACGATCATTCCTAATAACATGTGATGTAGGAGATTTCGATTTTGAGGGTGCAACCATTCTTAATAGAGGGGAATGGTTATGAAACCCGACAAAGGTTCTTTGGCAAGGGCAATTGAAACTTTAATGGGCCAATATTTCGACTAGCAGAGCTAGTCTTCTTCAGGGCCAGTACTAATACTAAGAAAATAACGGCTCTAAATTTGAATTATAGTATACCATGGCAGTTAATGTTTAACTAGTAGGTAATATTATATATATAGTACAAAAAGATAAACAAATGTATGGCACAAAGCTATGGGCTGAAAATGTCGGTAAATAAAGAGTAATAAAGAGAGTAATAGAGTGATAATAGTAAATGATATATGGTACTAATAGGGAAAAAAAAAAAAAAAAAAAACTATTACCGTAAATAAAACGGCCAAAATTAGCGTTCATTTCGTCGGTTGATGCCATAAGGTGTTAACGTTTGACCTCTTTGTATGAAATAGGCCTCTCTGGCTTTTCTACGGGATGGATTATTGGTTACTTGAAGTTCTAGAGGGATAAGTAGCATGTCTTTGACGGAGTGCGAAGGCAAGTTGAAATGCGTAGGTACTGCTGCTGAAGCGCTGGCGTGATCAGAATTATTTGTAGCTTGTCTGTGTTCAGTGAATCGTTCTCGAAGGCTACGTTTGGTTTCTCCAATGTATTGTTTTTTACATTTTTTACATTCAATCATATAAGTAAGATTGTTTGATTTGCAAGTGATGTGTTGTTTGATCTCCCGTGTCTCACCCGTGGTGCTGAACGTGTAGGTGGTTCTACCGTCATCGATGTTAGGGCAAGTGAGACATAGCCAGAAATTCCGAACCGCGCGTGCGCAATAGTCCGCAAGACTTAGAATTTTAACGGTATTTTAAACTTGCAGAAGAATAGAAGGAAAAGTATGGAGAGTCATAGAAAACTGGTTTCTAAAATTCGTATTATGGACATAAACCGGCCATCCCAATGCCAGATGTAATGATACTCATCAGCACTTTCATTCCAGAATTAATTTGTTGTGGTAAATCAAAAACTAGTTGCGGCTTTTTCGGTTATTACTTGGAGTGTTTCATTCCAAAGAAATGCCCTTTACAACTCACAAAATGGCGCCTACCTTCATAAATGCCCCTTTCCACGTCTTGACTCAGCCGAAATCCTCTCCTGGTATCGATCCATCCCAATGAAATTGTTTAAGTTCAAAGATGTCTTTCAACATTTACGGCAGTTAAGACTTTGTATACCTTGAAAATATTGCGGCTTTTTTAGCCTACTTTCAGCAAATATCAGCACATCCATGAACATTAATCTTACTTCGATCGCGCGGAATAAACAGTCTTGATTGCCTCTTTTCTTCGCATTAAATGCTCTGTGAAAACAATCGCCATTTTGATACCAACAGCTCAATGACAGATAAAAGGTTTGACTACAGGCTTCCCGGACCGCTTCCCCTTTAACACATAGACCAATCACACGCTAGCTTTATTGACAGGCTGACATGTGTGCTGGCGCGTAACAAAAATAAACACCGCCCACTTTGGTTCGGAATTTCTGGCTATGACAGCCGTGTCTCGAATTGCAACGGAAAGTACCAGGAGGATGGCGGAGTGTACTACTTTCGGGAGTTTTAAGTTTGGCGCGAACCAATAAATCGCGTAGGTTAGGTGAACGACGGAAGGCCACAACTGGCGTTTCGCTGAAGATGTTATGTAAGCGTTCTGTTGAATCGAGGATGGGTTGTTTCTTGTGAAGAATTTCACGGATGTTAGGTAAGGCCGGGTTATACGTGACGATGAATGGGACTCTGG
>CBDDTI010000068.1:0-23701 GCA_965233585.1 bacterium | reverse complement strand
TCCCCAGTGTAGGGTGAGAACACTGGGGATATGGTGGGCCCTGGGATTCGAACCCAGGACCTCTCCTACGAAACCTTAGCGCCTTACCGCTCTGAGCTATCCAGACAACCCTATTAAAGGTAACAGACTCCCTAAAAAAACATGGAAATAATAAAAATACATGAATATTAATGACGATGACGTCACGGCAAGACATTGAAGAGGTTTCGTGATTACATAGCAAAAGTTACGATTTTTTTTTTAATTCCAAGCGGGAAAAATATCCCACTGGCGCATGAAAAATCCCACCAGCGACGAGCTCCCCTGCGAATAATAAAAAAGCAATTTTGTGTTGCCTCGCTTCGCTCGGCAACAAGCCTGACCCTGCCTAACTGAAATTGTCTTTTTTTTAATTCGCTAGTGTGTCCGAGCCGCGGTTCACCCATTGGCCTCGTAGTTTTGGATGCGCAGGGGAATAATTTCCAGCTAAGCGAGCCGTGCAGAGCGAAGCGGAGCGGAGCCGGCGACCGCACCGCCGCAGCCTCAACCGACTCCCGCAGCGGTGCGGTCGCCGGCTCCGCTCCGCTTCGCTCCGCACGGCTTGCCTAGCGGGAAATTATTCCCTTACTCACGCTTCACTACGCGACCAACGAGTGAACCACGGCTTGCGTGTTCTAGCGAATTTAAAAAGAAGACAAAAAAAAAATCGCTTTTTTATTATTCGCAGGGGTGCGCGACCTCTATAGTGTCACACTGTGATGTCACCGTTATTAATACTTGTGTCTTGAACTGGGTATCCCCGATCTTTTTTAGCGAGTCTGTTACCTTTAAGGGGTTGGATACCAGTCAGCGATTTGCTCCATCAGAAAATCCATTGTGGCAATTGGTCCTCCTCTTCCAAATCTCTGAAACCACATGAATTCATCCAGATGCGAAGCAAGTTGAGAGAAGTGACAACCATACATTCTTTTCAGCTTCTCTTTGGCATGACGCCAATATACCTCAACATGATTGGTGTGTGCCCCGGATTCAGGGTCAACAAAATGTTCCGAGGGATTGACAACAAAGTGCTGATAGGGAGGGTCAACAGGTAGATCAATAATTTTGCTACCACCATATGCAGCCCAACCATCAGAATGTATGATGGATCCAGCAGCAATATTGTCATGATCAGAGGCAAAATTGTATTTGAGTCCTTTTCATCCACAAATTGAAGGAAACCCTTTTTTTGATCAGAACAATAGCCACCAAAGACCCACCTCGCCTCCACTTCACGTCCTCGTCCATACTTGGCCTTTGCTACCAAGCTCTCATCAATCTCAACTACAATTCCTGGTCCTCCAATTTTTTCAGGGTGGTTGATTAACCAGCGTGAGCATGATTTACGGAACCATTGAAACCATTGTATGACAGCTGGTTGGGAGAGACCAGTCATGAACTCCGTATTCTGGTTTGATTGCTTGTGTGACCAACAATAAGCCAGCTCCAGAAAACTATTCAGGCTATGCACATAAACATCTGGTGGCTGAAAATTGTGTCAATGCTCAATTTTGTGTCAATGATTACACAAAATTGAGGCAGGCCTTAATTTTGTGATTACACAAAATTAAGACAGGCCGCAAAATTGAGCACTGACACAATTTTCAGCCACCAGATGTTTATGTGCTAAGACGTGATTTCCCCAAGAATGATGTTGCCCGAATGCTCATGGAGGAACATCTTGATGGGCACCTCCAGAAATAGCCATCCATCTTCCAACAATCCTTTATCAATATCATTTGCTGGCCACATTTGTAGATTGCAGTGCGTCTAATTACCTTGCATTTCTGAAGATAATCCAAAATGGCCTGGGGTGAAGAGATAATTTCTTTTAAATTAGCAATTGACATCTCTACCAGAGTGGTGAGGAGAACAATTGAAACCAGAATAGAATAAGAATATATGTTTTGTCAAGAAATTAACTAAAAATATGATTACCAAATCAATTCAACAAGCAGATCCATCAACAATGATGATTTATTTTACCTTTTTGCATGTTATTCCCTATGGACTCCCCCCCCCCCCCGCCTCTAATTTTAACAAAAATCGCAACTTTCGTTGTCACAAAACCTCTTTAGTGTCACATTGTGACATCACCGTTATTAATACTTATGTCTTGAAACGGGTACACCCTATCTTTTATAGCGAGTCTGTTACCTTTAAGAAGTACCCACCTGGCCATCCAAGATTTCTTGCCACAACAGACCTAGAAGAGAAGAGTCTTTTTTTAGAAGTGGGGGTAATCCCCAGTGTTTCCACTTGCTTTTGACCCATGGGAGGTCAAGGGATTTCTTCAGTACCCTACTTGACCATTATCTCACCCTTGGTCAACAGGTTGCGTTCCAGTCGCTGGAATTATAGGAGGTGCCAATCATCCCACAACGGCTGTCGTCTCGCTCTTACTAGCAAGTTAATCATCAGAAAGCCTAGGCTCTCACCCAAGTAAAGCTGACCACACAGCCTGCAACAACCAGCACCCCCATTCAGATGCTCTTTGTATTCCCAGGTCTTACTTACATGACAACCAACCAGAAAGACCATCACTTCCTGGCTTGCTAGAAACCTAAGTTGGCCCATGGCTGGGAAGTACCACTCTAAACCTTTTTTTCCTACCAAACCCCTGAGTGTGTCACTGCCCGTCGGTGCTTGCGAATTGCAGGCTCTGATCATCTTTGATCAACTTTTTAACCGAAGTCCACATCTCTACCAAAGGAGGCCAGAAAACACTGGGGATATGGTTGGCCCCAGGACTCGAACCCGAGATCTCTCTGATAAAAACTATCACCTTACCACTCTGAGCTATCCAGACAACCCTTCAGAAGATGGTTTCAGAGTTGTGAAGAGCAGCAAGCAGAAGAACTCACCGTTACGGCCCCCATCATTGCCGTAGTGGGACCTGTCATTGCCATAGCGGCCACCGCCGTCGCAGTCACCATTATCACCATCATTATTGACCAAGATTTCTTGCAAAAGATGGCCAAGAGAAAAAGAATTTAACCATCATCAAGGATGCTTGGATGTTGATAAAATTCCAATAACCATCATCAAGGATGCTTGAACATGGACCAAATCCCATTAATCATCGAGGATGCCAAGAGGGAAATGGCTCAACTGGGATTTCTTGCAAAAGCTGTCCAAGAGGAAAAAAGTTCAGAAGATGGAGCAATAGAAGAAAAAGATAAGTTAAGAAGCTGTGAAAAAATCTTATTTTGTTTTTATTGAAAATTTGAGTTGTAAATGTAATGAATGTAAATGCAAATGAAGTTTTGTTAATGTTTAAAATATATTCATATATATTTATGTATATGGTTTTGCTATGTTGCAGCTCCTTTGCAGAATGGACAAGAATTGGCCTTGAAAATGGCCTCATCATCCTGACAGCCAGTCATTAGGACTAGGTCCTTTAGCAGATATATTAAGCGTCAAAGTCAAAAATGTCAACTGGCCAAGAATCCACTTCTTCAGGAAAAAAAGTTTATAAGATAGGGTAATAGAGGAAAAAGGACACAAGAAAAAGATCACTAAGAAGCTATGAAATAATCTTATTTTGTTTTTATTTAGCTTTTGAGTTGTAAATGTAATGAATGTAAATACAAATGAGGTTTTGTTACTAATGTAAAGCACCTAAACATCTGACGGCACAAATTTGTGGAAAATCATAAAATTGTGGAAGTGTGGAAAATTGTGACTCTGATGCCACAAATTTGTGACTCTACAGTCACAAAATTGTGGAGATATACTAAAAAGGTGGCATGAATATTTCTGATGATTTTCTGTCATCTTACAATTTTATGACTCTACCTCCACAAAATAATACACTTCCACAAAATTATGATTTTCTTCAAATTTGTGCCGTCAGATGTTTAGGTGCTTAGAGTATTTTCGTATATATTTATTTATTAGGTAAGATCTTTTTTATCTTGCTCAGCATGTCAATCCGTTTGATCATTAATAGCCTTACATTTGGTATCATATTGAAGTTGTTGATTGTTTTAATTGAAAAATGGCTGTTTTGTCTTGCTTAGTACAGTACATAATACAGTATATGAACACTTTGGTAGTTACACTTCAATTTTGCTTGTAAAAACGGTAGGTGGCGCTAGCGGAAAATTCTGATTTTAGTTAACACAACCTATTGACCTTTTAGCCTCAAAAGTTGGCAAAAGAATGGTGTTGTTCATCATTTCAGCTTAGCTGAATGGTAAGAAAAAATAATCATGCAACCTTTTAATAAATCATGAGCTATTGACTAACAAAAAAAGAAGGAAAAATCTTTTCTCTGGGTCAATGTAACGCAATTTATTTCGTGCCAGACTTCGTGTAGACTTGCAGAAAACAAGTGAGACTAAAATGCATTTTTTCCATTCATAGATGCTGGACTTGATGCCTTAAACATCAGCCTACAACTGCCTACAGTGATGTTTTTAAAGCAGGTCACTGTGTTTTTTGCGTAAACCACTTATTGGACTCTCATAAAAATAACTGATATCTCTTCATGTCGGCAGGACCATCTTTTTTGTTTAATATTTTATCCTTAATTATCTATAATTACCTCATAATATGACCCCCTTGCCATGGACCTTAAAAATGGAATACATGATGGTATGGTGAAATGTGGTTTTTTGGTATAAACAGCTTCCTAACAACTCCAGTAATCGTTTCTAGCAAGAATTGGAACATTCCGACATAAGTTGTAATTGCATTTTGAAATTCTGCCATTATATGGTTGAGAGGGACTCTTTCCTTTCTTCCTTTCCTGTTATGTAGTCGGGAGTTGTGCTCGTAGAAGTTGGTTTTTGATAAATAAATTCTAAGTGAAATACTCGACCAATCAAGTTCAAATTAATGCAGAAGGTGCGTGATGAATATAGAAATGATTGAAATAAGGTCTCTCAAAACATTACTGGAGAATTTTTACAAAAATTACAGTGACCTATTTATAAAGATAACATGGTACAAGAGGAAAAGTTTCTGTTCACTAATGACATTTGGAGCCTTCCTTAGGCCCATACAATTATGAAAGGACTAAAAAATTTAACACAATATTTTTTCAGTCAAAAGTCGTAGAGGTGTTCTTTAAAATCACTACATAAGATCAATGAAGGCTCCATAACTTTTGACTGAAAAATAATTTTACAAAATTTTTAGTCCATTCCTCATTGCATAGGCCTAAGGAAGACCATTGTGTGGAAGACCAGGTGAAATTATGTCTTATTATGTGTTTCCATGTGTTATAGCTCCAGATCATGGTATAGTTAATAAAGTTTCAGACTTTGAATGGAAATGTGGACAATATCCTTCTTCATCAGATAACATTATGCATATGAATACATGTTCAAAAATTTTATTGCCATCCTATGAATATCTTTATAAACTTTTTAAAACAACCATAGCGATGTGAAGAGCTCAAGTGCTGATCAAATCCTTGATCTAAACAATTCAGATGGCATCAAGATAGTTCAAGGTTTCATCAAAACCCCTCAACCGAAGGAACTGTACATGAAGTGCAACACCCTTTTACCATCCATAGTGAAATGTCCATTCTGCATTGTAGGCAATATTTTTCGGAAAAATAGGTCAATATTGACTGACTTTCACTTTGAAGAACAGCTATTTATGAAAATGAATGTTCATTAGAAATATAGTGAGCAAAATTTATTTCAAAAAAGTACTGTTATGTGATCTAATTGGTGATTGGTCCAATCACCATTCGAAATTGTGATTGGTGAGTAAATGAAATTATTATTTTTGGCAGGTGATTGGTGAGTGATTGAAATCACTTTTTTTCATGATCTTGAAATACCCTGGAGAAAACACTCAAGGTCATTGATGGTTCTAGTCCACTTAAGCTCAAAATAAACAATGTATCCAAACGTGGTCTTAATGAGAACAAAGTCATTGATTTTGTTGACTGGTAAAATGAAAGGAAGCTCATTCTAAGAGTTACCGAGTATATGCCATTTGACTGCACCTGTCGGGCTGCCAAGAAGGTAAGTTAGGAATTTGACGTTATTCGTCAGATGACTTTTATTGCTGACGTTAGATGATTGCCTATCAGTGGAGGACACAACGAGAAGTATTATCTATTGATTAATTTTTATCTTCCAGATGGCATCACATGAGGAGCTTGTAGAGCCCAACCTTCCAAGGACAAAAACACGAAGATGAGGTTAATGACACCTCCAAAGCCTGGTGGGTTCCTGGCTTTCTGGGAAGGGTTGGATTCATTACATCTATGAGTGAAAACTTATGTGGTTCCTGCAACATAATTAGATTAACACCAGATGGCAACATAAAGGTTTGCTTGTTTGGCAATTCAGAAGTAAACCTAATAGATCCGCTAAGAAATGAATAAAGTGAGTGATGAAAACCTGATAGAAATAGTTGGCAGGGCTATCAAAAGAAAAGCACCATGTAGTGCTGAAATGTTCAACACAGTACTTTCAAAAAATAGATGCATTGGCATGGTCCAAGTACATGCATTTCTAATCTGTAATGCTTTTTTTTGGGAAGGTGTCCTTAAAGGAATGAATTTTGAGGACCAAATTTTGAGCAAACACTTACACGACAAAAATGGCAATGAAATTTCCTCCGTGTATTGAGAAAAATTCAAGGGAAATTATAAAAATTGATAAACTACATGAAAAGGATCTAATAATTACACTCTTCAAACTATTTACAGATATTTTTACCCAAAATTCAATGATCAAAAGTCATTCATCAACAGGCGTTTCATCAATATACATGCTGCCAACACAAAACAAATCTTATACTTAAATAATCTTTCATCTGGTTTGCAAGGACGTGGCTTTCCCTTTGTAGCATGTAAAGGGTGGGTTCACTAACCTGCATGCAATGGTTTGCTTTCTTTTATCACAGTACTGACTCTTATGTGTATTTTTGCCCACACCATATAAAACCATAAAATGTAACCTAGATGTGAATGCTGGCAACTACCCGGAGGTGCCAAAGCAGCCCTGTTGTACAAATTCCACTGAACCTCAAGTTACTTACAATCTTGTCTTTGATGAGTAAAGACGTTTGTGAAATATAGAGAGACAGTTCTTGGTTACACCAAAAAAGGGACTTAGAAGAGACGGTTATCATTTCGCACCTATATTCCTTGCTGTTTTTATGTCATTCCTCGGCAGGAATATAACATTGGTGCATGCTAACCGGGAAATCAAACCTCTAAGGGCCGAAGGCAGGCGAAAACATCATACCAATTGAACCAAGGTACTGTACTTCTATTAATACTGGAATTATAATATGAGCGAGCAACAACAAAATCGACCAATAAGAAGATGGATCAGATACGCTACGTGTGTTACGTGTGGGGACAGATTTTACGATATCATGACGCGGCGTATCAGATATTTTGACTGCCCAGTTTGTAGATTGATCAGGTTAGAGAGAGGAATTCTGTGTATAGCCTGTGAAAGAAATCATCTACATCCAGGGTTTTGTCAGAGTGATGATCTATGGTCAGATTTGCCCTCAAGACACAATTCCAGTAGAGAACGTTGAGTATGTCAGAGGTGAAATTGTAAGTCAATCATCATCGTTATTATTTAATTAGTGATTAAGTTGTGATAAATCAAAGACAAAAACTTTAAGACATTAATTTATTACATATATATATATATACATTAGCTTTAACAAAATGGTAAGAACAAGGTCAGAAGTACGTGATAACCCAACTGTGATGGATCTGAAGCAGCAAGCCAGATCAAGAAGAAATCAAGAATGGCTTGCATTCTACGAAACCGTGAGAAATGCCATCAGGGCCGGCGAGGTAAAGGATTATTTCGCTGGTCAAGACTTAGGTGATGAAGAACAGCTAGATAGGATGCGTCTTTTCATCAGACTTTTAATTGGGTTTCCCTTTGAGTTACACATACCAGTCAATAGGGAAATACCCATCGTCACCCTTCTGCTGAGAGAACTTGATAAATCTCTCGGTAGAATGGCTTATCCTGGCACATCAGAAGCCTTAATATCTGATTGTGCCGAGGATGAAGTGAAAAGGTTTATGGTGGCAAGAAGAGCTCTAGTTTGTAGTTACGTAGAGAAGCTTCAGTCTTTCAGGGAGGGTGTGACTACTCAAGAAAGGGGATGGACAAAAGGTTTAGACATTTATAGGGCAATGGCCTTATCCCTTTTTCGTGAGTTTCTAGATACTGTCACGTACTTAATGTTCTTGTCAGGGGAGAATCTAGGTCATGCTGTGCAAGCACACACGAACTGGGTCAGAGAAAGTGTGCTTCCTGTGATAGAAATGCTGAACACTGCATTTTCAGACGATGGTGTTTCCGTGCCAGTGCTTTTTCAAGACTTTCCTGAACCGGGGGAGACTTTCCTTTCTTTTAATGCTTCCTCTGCAGATAATGTTCCAGAATCAGGTCAACCTGAAGCAGGCCAGAGAAAGGAACCAAAAGAGGAGAAGCATGAAGGTGCTGGAGCCTTTGTGCCAGGCTTGTCCTCAACCAGGAGGGGAAGCAGAGCGCCTTCAGAAGAAAGGAAGGACGTGCAGAGGCAGCAAATGCTTAAATTTGTACTGGAAAGCGAAAGCTTGACTCCCCAGCAAAAGGAGTTCATGATGAATAACTTAATGAGGGGGTTTGCGGAAGAAGAAGGCACAGGCATGCAGTCACAGGCAGGGGCAATGACCCATGACATGGATTCTTTGGCCCAACGTTTCCATTTGAAGATTGAGGAAACTGGTGCAGAACTTTTTTCTGCTCCTCAGCCTTACTCAGGCCAATACCACACTCTACCTGATGTCAAGTTACCAAACTTTTATGGTAACCCCTTGGAGTTCCACAAGTTCTATGCTATGTTTACTTGTTTGGTAGATAGAAATCCAAAAATTCCTAAAATCATGAAACTTCATTTACTCAGTAGCTCTCTCAAGGGAACAGCGAATTACCTCACTCACCAGATCACCTTTTCACCTGGGAGTTACGATCAATTGAAAAGGAACCTGGAGAAAGCTTTCGGTGACACTGAAGCCTCCCTAAGTCAACTAAGGGAGAGGCTTATTGCATTTCCGATGGTCCCTGAGAATAGGTACAAGGACCTTGCACAGTTCTTCGGATTTGCCACCAACTACGTGATGAGCCTTCTGCAATACGAGGATGGAGCTACCTTTAACGCTAGGGCAATTTGTCACGAGTTGCACTGTAAATTCAATCAGAGAATGCGCAGTGATTATCAGTGGGCACTCGACAGGGAGGAAACTTTGAGAGGCAAAATGAGTGATAGGAATAAATTGGATTTCATGTTAGATTGGATGGAGAAGCAGGTCTCTATGGCGAGGACCTTTTACCATGCCGATCCAAGTAACCCCAAAATCAAATTGGGCCAACCGTCTGGTATAGCCATGGAATTTGGGGATAACAAAAGCAAGAAGAAGGATTCCAAGGGAAATAAAGGAGGTGCTCAACATTCACAGAAGTCGGAGCCAGAAGACGTAACCACGGTCTTGGCGACAGACACGGTTGCTGCAACCGCTACAAATAACATGGGGGGTGGTGCAGCACGTGGCGGCCGTGGAACAGGTAGAGGAAGAGGCGGTACTCGAGGTGGTAGAGGTCGTGGCGGAGGCAGAGGAAGGGGCAGAGGAAGAGGATCAACACCAGTGATATCTACAACCAAGACTGACCAATCAGCGATGAGTGATAAAGACAATAGAGAAAGGGAAGTGATACCCTGTTGTTTTTGTAACAGTCCGCGACATAGTTCTAATCATTGTACACAAAAGATGAAACCTGATACCATGTATGTAAAGGCTTTAGAATTTCAGCTATGCCTTAATTGTTTAAAGGCAGGTCATTGGGCTTCGTCGTGTCCCCATCCGGGATGCGATCAAGATAATTGTCGCGGAAGACATCATCGATCGCTGCATGGTCGGTCGAAAGATTTAGTCCCTCCCCAAAGTAGTTAGGAAAATTTGGGGCTCCCATCGGACTTACCGGTGGGCGTAAGGGGGCCCTCTAACAAATGGAAATCCCCTACCGTGAAAATTTGTAACGCTAATGTAGTCTTTGATTTAACAAACCTTCATCGTTCTAATAATTTCACTAATTTTTCAGGCAGAACTCTGGGAGGAGAACTTCAATTACCACACCCTAATTTAAATTCACCACAATTACTCCCCACATTGATGGTTCAAAACCAAGCTTCCAAGGATGGTAGATTAAGGGTTCTATTGGACACAGGTTCTACTTCTTCTTTCATTACTGCAAAGGCTTTGAGAGGGGTAAGACATGAAACTCTTGATAAAAATGTAACTTTGTCCATTAACACGCTTCATGGTATAAAAGTACAACATTCGCGGAAGGTTAGATGCCATTTAAAGGCATCGTTCGGTTTTGTTTCCTTTGATTGTTTCGTAGTTCCTTTCATAATGAGCATCAATTATGAAAATATACATGTTGACGGCAATTTACGCGAGAAGCTGAATTCCCTTGAATTGAATGAATCGATCCCGAGGAAGGGAGGCGATGTGGACATTCTCCTGGGAGTCGTGGACATGTGGACAATCGTACAAGGCATTGACCAGAAGATCGGCGAGTCTTTGGTCATCATCAAGACGAAATTCGGACTTGTACCTTGTGGGATGCTACGAGAACAACAAGAGGACATCGATACTTTTGTTACGACTGTGGAACAGCTTAACAAGAATATCGAGAGGATGTGGACTATTGAAGAACTCCCCAGAGATCACACTGACGAGAAACTCAGCGTGGATGAGATTATGGCTGTCGAAAGCATGTCGGAGAATCTGAGATACAACCCAGTTTCCGGTCGTTTCACCACGAGACTTCTATGGCGAAGTGAGCAACCAAAGTTGGTCAACAATATTGCCTCGGCGAAGGCCCGCCTGGAAGGTCTCATGAGAAGGTTGAAAAAGGATCCAGATTTAAAGGCCGCTTACCTCAAGGCAATGAATGATTACATTGACCAATGTACAATTGAGGAAGTGACCACAGAGACGATCGAGGAAATGGGCAATTTAGGACGGACCGATCTATATTTCCTTCCCCATAGGGCTGTCTATGATCCTACACGCGTCAGCACGAAATGTCGCATCGTGTTTGATGCGTCGGCGAAATCCCCTTCGGGATTTTCGCTGAATGACTCCCTATTGCCAGGGCCACCTCTACAACAGGCCATTGTGGCTGTTGAATTGAGATTTCGCACTAGGAGAATTGCTCTTATTGGCGATATAAGTAAAATGTTTTTACAAATTGAGGTGGACCCAATAGATCGACAGTATCTTAGATTCTTGTGGAGGGATCCGGACGATCCCAAGGCCACTACCAAAGTTTATCAATTTAAAACATTGATCTTTGGCGCGGCAGATTCACCCTTTCAAGCCATATCTTGCTTGCAACGACTTGTTAAAGACCGGTTGTTAGAGGCAGGCCTCACGACCTTTGAAAAAAGGGCGTGTGATACCATCCTGAAGGATACGTATGTAGATGATGTCACCACCGGGGGTGATTCAGTAGAAGAAGCCTTTACCATGTATAGAGAACTTTGTAAGTTATTAGATAGAGGTCATTTTAAAATCCATAAATGGGCAACTAATTCACCAGAGCTCCTTAAGAGAATTCCTAAGGAGGCTCGTGCACCTACAACCACTGACAAAGAGGAAAGTTCTTTGTTTTTAAGCGAAGAAACTTCTTCTTTGGGGATTAGATGGGATCCGTCACAGGATACATTTATTTTTCGACATTATTGCAGTATGGCGATTCATAATGATGACACTAAAACCTCCGTAGCCAGTTTGCTTGCGAGACCTTTTGACCCTTTGGGACTTATTTCTCCTTTTATCCTTCTTGCAAGAAAAATCTTGAAGAGTACTTTTGAGGAGAAAATAAATTGGAAGAGTAAACTTTCCCCAAATTTGCAGCAGGAATGGCACAGGTGGTTGGAAATGCTACCTGAATTGAAAGATGTTACGTTTCCTAGACATGTGGAGTTCAATGACTCTACGGAGTTACATGTCTTTGGCGACGCTTCTGCGAATATGGGCCATGGAGTCGCAGCATATGCACGGACGTTTAACAATAAGGAAAATCGTTATGAATCTACATTGTTGTTTGCAAAGTCGAAAATTAATCCCACAAAAGATATTTCTGTGCCTCGCTTAGAATTAGTGGCTGCACTCTTGTGTGCAAAGATAGCTGATATGATTAGGGAAGAACTCAATTTTCCAAAGAACCGGATTTTTTGTTATTCTGATTCAGAAACAACACTATGGTGGCTAACAAAGAAGCCAAATTCCTTGTTACCCTTTGTTTCTAATCGAGTACAAAAAATTCAAGGGTTTGGGTATGTTTTCCAATACGTGAGCACGCAAATGAATCCAGCGGATATTGCAAGCCGTGGATGTGCTCCTAGCGCATTGAAAAGAACTTTGTGGACTCAGGGCCCAAATTTCTTGCGACTCTCGCGAGAGGATTGGAAAATACCCAAAGTGGATTTCTCCAAAGTAGATAAATTGCAGGAAGTAAAGAAGCAATTTGTCTATAGTCATTTGACTATAAGTAAAACTTACGAGGAATATCCACAAAACATGATGGTCGTCAATATGGCTGACTATTATGGAGACCACGATCTTCTTCTGAGGAAGACCATGTTAATCATGGAAATCGTGGATATTTGGAAAATTAAAGCCCTAAGTAAGAAATCAGCTATTCTAGATCCAAATAAAATTTCGCACCATAAACAACGTGCACGACTTTATTGGATCAAACAGGCCCAATTTTCTCATTTCGCTGAGGAAATAGAAAATCTAAACCGGGGACAGGATATCCCAAGACACTCCAAACTTTTGCCATTAAACCCGCAGTTGGACGAAAGGGGAGTGTTGAGAGTGCACGGTAGATTAGTTGAAGCCCCACTTTTGGAGTTTGAGAGGTTTCCAATCATTCTTCCAAAAGGTCATGGATTTGTTACATCACTCATCTTAAAAACTCATCTGGACAATCAACATTCTCCTGTTGATTGGACACACTTCCATTTGCGGCAACAATACTGGATTATGTCTAGTAGGCTTCAAATAAGAAGTGTATTGAGAAAATGTTTAGAATGCCAAAAATCAAATGCGAGGAGAGGTCAGCAGATCATGGCTCCTCTCCCTACTATCAGATTAAAGTATTCTCCACCCTTCACTAAAGTTGGGGTAGATTACACGGCAAAGTTTCAAGTTAAAATGACTATAAGGGCGAGGAATACTCATCCTTGCTATATGGTCATATTTACTTGCCTTATTACCAGAGCGGTTCATACGGAACTCGTTCTATCGAATGAGGCTGAAGACTTTTTGCTTGCTCTGCGACGCATGATGTCGATTCGTGGCGTGCCAGTCCATTTATACTCTGATAATGGCCTTTACTTCAAAAAGGCCGATAAAGAGTTGAAGGAAACGATCGCCATTAATAACGAGATCATTAAGGATGCCGCGGACAAGTATGAGTTTAAGTGGAGTTACTCTACGGAGCTTCATTCGGCCGGAGGCGGCATTTGGGAAAGGGCAGTGAAACTCATCAAGGTTCCCATGAGAAAGTTACTTGATAAGTCAGAAGTCATGACCTACGTCGACTTTCTCACCCTGATGAAGGATGCGGAGGCGCAAGTTAACGATCGCCCTCTGCTTGCCGTATCTGAAGAAGCATTTGATGTGATTACGCCTTCTATGCTTTGTCTTGGAAGACGTATTCGCCTATGGCAGGATTTTTTCTCTGAGACAGAATGCGATGACTCCTCGGAAGTGAGACTTCGTTGGGAGCAACGTCAGGATTTGTCTCGAGAATTTAAGAAGTTGTGGACATCACAATATTTAACCCAACTTCATGCCAGACATAGGTGGTTTTCTAAACATCCAAACTTGAAGATCGGAGATTTGGTGTTAATTGAGGAGCAAAATAGGAAACAATATCAATGGCCATTAGGTAGGGTTTTTCGAATAATTAAGGGGACAGATGGTCAAGTTCGAACGGTTCTTTTGAGGTCCAAAAATTCCAGGAAAATATTGAAACGCAGTATTCACGAAATTTTTCCTCTGGAAGCCTGCAGGGACAATGAACTCGACCAAACCCCTTCCCATTAGTGGGTTATTCAAATAAATCCCTGACTGTAATCTATTACGGAGACGGAAGCTGTCAAAATCACTTTCTGTCATTTGGCTAATAGATTGCAGCCCATTGTCAAATACGCCAGACAAATTGCGTCGTAAATATTGTCCATTTTTTGCGCCAAAACTTTTTCCACCAATCAGATCCAAGTATTCATCTTGGGGTTCCTGAATTGGAACCACAAATTTCATATAAAAATCACTCATTTTCACTTAGACATTCACTTACAAAGTTGCTCTTCAGCAGTAAGGGTACTTAAGTTCGCTTTTCGTTTTCAACAACAACCAAAACTGAATAATTTAAGGATGGCTGGATTCCTTTTACCGCTCTTGTTCGACGCCATGGGAGGTGGATTTTCCGGTGAAGGGTACACGGGGTACCAAGAGATGGCGCATATGACGTCAACTGCTCAGGATTCTTCAGCGGATTCGAACGTGTGGAACACACAAGGACCGTCGGCCAATCATGGCTCGATTAACTTCAACTTCCACGTGAATAACGAAAACTTCACCTCGCCAATGGGATCGGATTCGGAGCAATCAGCGGGACCCGGAACACCTGGAGCAGCTTCTGAAACAGAATAACTTTCTGAAGAATCTGCTTAGTAAGTTTGCACCAGGAATCGGGCCGATGAACGCGAGGCGCAAGAGGTCTACTGAGGAAGCGTCTCCAACGCCAAGACCGAAGTGGAGGAGACGTCTGATTCCGCGAGGGGGACGTTCCAATAGGACTGGGGTCGTTTGTGCTCGACCTTCTCCCTTGTGCAGACCTAAGCGTCCTACGCGCTTCGAGACAACGACTACTACATCAAGACCGATTTACCCGCTACCGCTACTTGGAGGTGGACGCAAACCGAGTGATTGTGTCCTCGATTATTTCTCCAAGATGCTTCGAGATTTTAGAGGTGTTCCACCTCGAACTAACAACAAGGCTTTGGGCCTCAATAAAGTTTTAGGTAAATAAATTTCTATTTCTCTGAAATTTTCTGGGCTCTAATTACTTTGATTGTTAGATGGGCGACATGATTTTGAATTGGAAAAGAAGGTCCTTCGGAGATCCAAGAGAGCGAACAAGGAGTACGTTCTCAGTCCAGAAAACGTTCGGGCGGTGATGGCCGGGGTACATTTAGATCAGGTTCTCTATGATCTGGTAATCCGGAAGGCACCCTACACTCGTTCTACCCTGGTCTATGGATACTTACAGGATTTCTTCTCCTATATCATGTCTCAACGGATGGAGATGATGTTCATTCCCTTGGACAATACGAAGTTGCCGGAGCAAATAGGCAAGGTCATCGTCACCACAATGCTACAGCAAACGCTTGTGGACAGATGTCGGACTTTGCTCACCACCTACCCATGCGCATTTATCACCGAGGAGGACAAGAGAAACTGTGAGGCGACGCAGTACACCCCTTGTTTCACCAGGGAAAATCCTCCTCCCGGATACGGTTTCGGACAATGGGAGATGGTGAATAGCTTCGGGGAGCTATTGAGCTACCGGCGGCAGTATACGCCAGCGGGGAATGAACCGGCCTTAATCATCTCGGATCCTCCATCACGCTCGAATAGAAGAAAGCGGTCACCTCTTAGGAAGTTGGGGAAGAGACCTAAGAAGAAGGGAGGTTCATCTTCTTCTTCGAAGTCTGGCAGTTCACGTGGTGGATCGAGGAGAGGACCACCTTCTCCGAGTCGTAACGTTTTGATGCGACTTGGAGCTGGCACAGGAGTCGGAGCTGGCATGGGAGCGGCGAAGACGAGGCCGGGTGCGCCCGGTCCTGGGGTCTTCAACACCCTCAGTCTTCAAGATATTCGCCGAATGAATACTCAAACACGTCCTAGGGTCGGGAGTGCATCGGGGACCCACAGTTTCACCTCGGGTTCCGGACCTCAGGCGGCGAATCTTCCACCAGTGTCTCTCACCAATCTTCGTGCCAGGACCACCTCGCTAGACTCCTTCCAACCTCCTAACCCCATTCAACGTTCACCATCGGTTTCGTCGTTGGCATCTTTACCAGGTTCTTCCGGAGTTCCTACGAGAGGCGCGATAGCTGTACCACGACCGGTACCGGCTCCTCGTTCGGGATGGCATCCCATGCCACCATTGGAACCTCCGAATTACTTCATCCCCAATTACAAGCAGCGTCCTGTTCCACAGCAAAGAAGAAATTTGGCTGGTGATCGACCGTTGTCAAGATCATCGTCAACCTCTTCCTTGGATTCCCTGGATTCCAGCTTTGGAGATGTCCGTTCTGCGTCGCGAATCACCAATGAAGGGGGGTCTTTCTTGCCTCAGGTAAGGGAAGACTTTAAACTTCATAATAGGGTCGGCGATGCAATGAGAACTTTCTCCGAACGACATCCTTACTGGACAAAGGCAGGGAAGTATGCTGGGACTGGTCTTGCGGGTTTGGGAGCTTACATAACAGCCTCCCAGATTGACCGCGCGATCCAGAAGAAACAGGACGACTCGGAGGAGAAGACTGCGGAAAAGCATAAGAACCTGACGGACACCCTGGAGGCGGATCTTCTGCGGGAGAAACTCGCCAATGAGAAGTTTAAACAACAGAGCGAGTTTGCTTCCCAGGTGTTGGCCAATGCGATCCGGACTGGGCAAGTGCCAACGGAGCTCGTTGAGAATTATACTCAACGACCACCGGTACCTGCGGTCCAACCAAGTTTTAATTATGGATCTTGGAATGAAGTTGATGGGGGTAAGAATTAATTTTGTTGTTTGAAGTCTTTGTTCCTAAAAAACTTCGCTAAGGTATAGAGTTCGAATTTTCCTTAAATGTTTTCCTCCTTAAAGATGTGAACCAGCCAATGCAGCCTCAACAGCCAAGGTTACTCACCTCGGGTGAAGAAGCCTTGGTAATGGATAGTGTGAGGCAAGAGAAGCAGGAAATGGAGAAACTTCTTAAGAGGAAAAAAGAACTGATCCTTAGAGAAGAAGAGGAAGAAGTCCAACAGCCGAAAAAGGAGTTCAGTGCACTTGATCGTTTAAGCCAACAAGAAGGATATCAATTGAGTTTTCCGGAACCTGAGAGGGTTCCAAGATTCGCAACAAAGGACTGGGGAAAACCAGGCGACGTGGAGGACCACAAGAAGATTGTGCTCGCGTGGTGTGTGGGCTCGCTTTTATTTGCGAGTCTGCTAGGCTTCATTTACGTCACCTGGCGCTGTGGAAGAAAGAGGAAGGCGGACGATCCTTCCCCCCTCGAATTTGTGCGCGGATTTTTTGCGCTCCTCTGTAGAAGAAGGAAGAATGAGGCCTCCAATTCTGCAGAGTGTGATGCGCAAAACTCGGTTGAACTTGAACCGTTGCAATAAACGATCAGGAAAACTGAAAATTTTTGTTGTGATTTTCCTTATTTTTTCTTTGTTTGGGTTGTTGTACTTTATTACCAAGTTGCGTGGACAAGTTACTGAGCAAGAGGTGTTTGTGTAAAAAGGGGGAAATCTGGCTTAGGGAAAAATTCTTTCCAGGAAGGGGAGAGGATATAAAGTAAAGGTATAAAAGAAACCGAGGTTTCTTTGGAGTTGAAAAAGTCTTGGGTTCATTATTTTCCATTGAGCACCCACCGGGTTAAGATATAGAGAAGCTGAAAAGCAATGGAAAACAAAACCTTCTCAAATTTACCGATGATAGTTCTCTTGGCAATGCTATTGTTGGGCGGCCGGCGAGCTCAAGATTTACACTCCAACAACAATACGATGCTTTTCTTGGCAATCGGAGAAACCACTAGGGAAAGTGGTTATGGGCACATCATTGTTCCAATCCCTCTGCCAAGACTCGAACAGGCTACTCAGGTATTGATGGATCTCGTGGGGAATACAATCTCGAACAAATTCAACACCGAATCGCCATTCAAAGAGAACGAGATGTACGCTATCACGAGGATCCAGGATCGCATCAATTTGTTGTTGTCATTGGCACAAAAGGATGGATTTGTCTCCAAGGAGTTACAAAGAGATCAGGTAGACTTGCTTAGGGATTCTTTACTTCAACTTCCTACTGCAATTCCTTCTACCAATAGTACTAACCTTAGACTTAAACGGCGTACCAGATCGGCTACTGCAATTGCGGCAGCTTTTATGGGATTAGCTTCTTTTGGAACCTCCATGTTTAACACCGCTCAAATGGCACAATTAAAGTCTGACATTGGTCAGACTGAGGAGAACCAGAAATTAATTATAGAGCAATTAAAGGAACAAGATCTCAGAATTCATAATATTACTGAGTTTATTCAGGATCAGTTTTCCGAATGGCAACTGCAAATTAAAGAATCTGTTACTTTATCTCGGAAACAGGCGATGGATAGCTTGGAACATCAGGTTCAATTATTGTTACATTCTTTCAGATTCGAGCTATCTGATTTTCTGCAAGGGATGATGAGTCTCATGGAGAATAGGCTTTCACCTTTGATCGTTTCTCCTGAGTCTCTTATATCGGCTTTCGATCATTTAGCTGCGAATGCTAGAAAACGTAATTTGCTTCCATCCCATGAGGATCCTGGTATCTTGTTCCAAGTTCCGGTCTCCACCCTGAGTGACAATGAGGGTAATTTATACGCAGTTGTGCATTTACCATTGTACTCAGGTAGCACTTTAAAGCTATATAGACATGTACCAGCACCGTTTTTCTTGGGAAATTCTTCTGTGATTCTGGACGTGGAAAGTTCCGCTGAGTATTTAGCCTTAGATACTCACGGTCTTGTTGGGAAACAGATGACTTCGTCTGAATTCCAACTCTGCAAAAAGATTTCTGCAGTTTACCACTGTCCGAATATGAACTTACTTTCCAAGAATTTGACGAATCTTTGTTTATATAACTTATATTCGCAAAGTGCTTCCAACATTGAGCGGACTTGTAATGTGAGGGTTAAAAAGATGCATTCGCACGCCGTTCAGATCTCTACTTCCTTGTACCGAATCATGACCTCCGAACCTACCCAACTGGTCGTTGAGTGTGAGAAGGAGACGAACATTACATCGATACAAGGAATCCATCTTCTTCAATTGACTGAAGAGTGTCCGAAGGCATCAACATCCGAATATCTGTTTGTTCGAGCACCGGACATGATAGGGTATCATGAAATTATCCGGTTACCTTTGCTTTCCCAGGCCAAGGAGTGGCTTGGGACAATTGCCAAGGAGGTCGATCTGACAAATGGTCTGGAAGGGATAGAGTTAACCAATTCTCTTTCATTACCGGAGTTTCGGCGGAAAGTTAGTTCTTCTCAAGGCGTCGTATTCTAGGGTTGAACGATATATGCTCTCTGTTGTACTCTATGTGATCCTATTAGGGGCCTTTGTCTATATGATTTACTTCTTTCGACGGAAATTCACGAAGAATTATCGTTGTGCTAAGCCGGAAGAACCTTCTTTACCTCTCATGTCACCAAATGCAGGATCTGTGTCTAGTAGCAACCCGACTGCGCCTTTCCCCAATTCGGTCTTAAAGCAGTTTGAATAGTTATGAAATGGAAACTATGCTTAGTATCCCCATTACTTGGAGGCTTGGCAACCCTCTCAGAAAGGTAGATTTGATCACCTATTCTTTCTTGGCAAATTAATGGCTGTACTAAACACGGTATGGGGTTTTCCATTTGCAAAAAATCATTTACGATTCAGTACGGTGACGGGGACTGTCAAATCTTATACTTAAATAATCTTTCATCTGGTTTGCAAGGACGTGACTTTCCCTTTGTAGCATGTAAAGGGTGGGTTCACTAACCTGCATGCAATGGTTTGCTTTCTTTTATCACAGTACTGACTCTTATGTGCATTTTTGCCCACACCATATAAAACCATAAAATGTAACCTAGATAGTGAATGCTGGCAACTACCCGGAGGTGCCAAAGCAGCCCTGTTGTACAAATTCCACTGAACCTCAAGTTACTTACAATCTTGTCTTTGACTGAGTAAAGACGTATGTGAAATATAGAGAGACAGTTCTTGGTTACACCAAAAAAGGGACTTAGAAGAGACGGTTATCATTTCGCACCTATATTCCTTGCTGTTTTATGTCATTCCTTTCCTTCTTCAGCCATCCAATAAGCGAAATCTCGATCTTTTTTCCTCTCTTGATCAATTTCGGGTTGGAATCGTTTTCAATTAGTTGATCCAAATCAAATTGCTCTTTTAAAAGAAAAAAAAATCGGATAAAAAGTATCGTCCAACTCGTGATAAATTCGGTCCAATCTTTGTCTACTTTTGTCAATCAACTCGAAAAATTGTCCCGGCTTGGAAGAGAGAATGATACGAATAAGGTGGTTGACGTGTTCCCTAGCCACTTCAATATTTTTCAAAGTTTGAGCCAGACATTGAAGCGCGCAAGCTATAGTATGATAATCGAGGAAAACGTACGGGACGTCTGGAATCACGGGCGTCGCCCTGTCTTCTGAAGCGAGGTGTTGGGACACGGCCAAAGGTTTCGCTCTAATAATCGGGCCTAATTGAGGTTAATGACACAAAACCGAGTCCAAAAAGTTAAGAGGACGAGATGATTTTACAACAAAAATTTTGTCAGGGGTTTTTACTTTTTTGCTCACTTTCCTAGATTTTAATGACGACTTTTTTTTTCTTTTTCCCATTAAATAAAAAATCGAAAAAGATTAAATGTACATGTTCACTCTTAAAAGGTTAAACTCCAATTGAATTATTTCGAAAAACGGTTTATAAATGCAGATGTAAGGGGAATGTTTATCTTTTTTGGAAATGGCCAATGCCTTGTTAAGCAGAATTTGAGCTGATTTATTTAGGGACTGAATTTGCAATCTAATGCCGTGATATTTTTCAATAATAGCAATAAATTTATGGTAGTTTCGGCGAGAAGTTTCTTCTGAAAAAAATTGTACCAATTCAGGCGATAGTAAATGACACAATAAAGTATTTATTGTATTAAATAACTGGGAAAAGGTTCGAAGGCCGTCCAACATACTAGTTTGCGAAGCATTAGGATAAAAATCGTAAATACCGCACTTATCAATTTCTTGATGCTCAAATTGGTCTTTTATTGTTTCTTCACTCGATTCTTCATCCTATGTATTATCGTCCTCTATTTCAAAAGGTTTTCGAATAAAAAGATGAGACATGTTGACATTAAGAGAAACAAAATACAACTGAGTTAACAAACAAATAACAGTCGAAAATAAATGATGAATATATTTTCTGGCTAAAACTCACAAAAAACAGATAGAAAATCGCATTTTATCTCGTTTTGAGTGAGTGCAGAACCCTCAAATAAGAGCATTTTTTCTTTTTTGATGAAATAGGACATTAATTTAAGGATCACCACCGGAGAAATAATTATTTAAAGTAACAAATTTCTCTAGAATGGAGAACCTTAAATCTGCGATCCTTTTTTCTTCTTTGCGGCGATTGCATAATTAAAACTGACAAATGATGATATATGGCACAATTTAAAAGTTACAGACATAATAACTTCATTACGAACGTTAAATGTTAGCCATAATGACTGCAACTCTCAAACAGTGATTGTTTCTTCCTTTTTTTGTTGTTGTTTGGAAATTTTTTAAATACAAACAAATGATGATGATGAGGAGATCTAACAATTGGAGGAGTGCACACACCCGTTATTATAGCAGTTTAGCCTACAAACGGATATTGGCACATCCTCCAACAGCGACCATTTTTTAAATCTTCAAATATATGACGAGATTGACTTATTTACACGGTATTAATTTTTTTATGATCTTGACATGGCAAAATAAATGACGATAATAAACATCCGTTAATTGTGCTTTTTTTTCTCGTAATCTTAACATCGCGCATGCTCCGATAGCAGCTAATTAAAAAATGATCACTTTTTTCTTCTTTTCTTTTTTTTTGTAGAAATTAATAAAACATGACAGTCGGCATTTTTTAAAAAATACAAAAGCAAGAAACTACCTCATTTAGAGTTAAAAAATGCAAAAATTTGTGATTACTTCTAGCCTTTGATTTTTAAAAACCAGTCTCTTCGTCATTTTAAAAAAATTATTTTGAGTAGGAAATTGATTAGTTCACTTTTTTTCTTTTCTTATTTTAGTAGAAATTAAACAATGATGATGGTTGATATTTTTCAAAATCCAAAGGCAAGTCGTTACCTCACACAGACAAAAATTTCAAAAAACGGGTGATAACGTCTTGCCTTTAATTTTTAAAAAACAAGTCTCTTTGTCATTTAAAAATATTTTGAGAAAAAAATAAATAGATTAGTTTTTTACATCGAAATTACAAACAGGTGGCAAAAAACAACGATTATTTGTGACGAAATTAAAATTAACAAATTATGACATTCTTTGTTTTAGAATAAACAACTGATGAACATTAATTAGTCGATAGAAGAAAACAAACATCATACAATAGTATTAAATTGGTTTTTAATTCTAAATCGTCTAAAGTTTGGTTTCAACTATCAAACCGTAATTTTTTTTTTCTTCTGATTTATGATGTTAACTATTAAAAGAACAAAAATGAACTGATTTCAACACAACAAGCCGTATGAAATCTTGATAAAATTTGTTTAAATAAACTCAAGACTTTTTATGGAGTGGTATCAAATTTTTCAAAATAAAAAAGCAAGCTCGCGCGTAAAACAATATTTAATTTTTTCTGAAACGGATTAACAAGATACTCTTATGACATTTAGCAAAATTGAAAAACAAAAAAAATTGATATCAAGATTTACCCACGGATTTTTTTTTTCATGCATTTTTTCCGCCTCGGCCGGGGGGGTCCCTGCAAACAGGCTGTTTGCAGGCTGCAAGTAGCTTGCAAACAGTCTGCAAGAAGGCTGTCGGTAGATCATTTGAGTTCAATTCAGTCTCAAACGGGCTACGCGTAGATCCCGGAAGGCTGTCTGCAGGCTGCAAGCAGGCTGCATGTACTTGTAAACAGGTGCCATACAGCCTGCGGGTAGTGAGCAAACAGCCCGAATCGGTCTACGCGTAGACCGATTCAGGCTGAATTGAACTCAAATGATCTACGCGTAGACCGATGGCGTCTATTTTTAGATCCGTAGAGGTCGGTTTCCTTACAACAAGCGTGGCCGTGGCCATTCGCTCGGACTTGTAGATGAAGATCGCTCCGAATTTTAAACTCGTGGTCGTCTTTGAACTTGTTTTCATCGGCTTGATTGGCGTATTGGAATTTCCGGATGCGATTTGCCTGAGACCTCGGACTTGTAGTAGATGAAGATCAGTCCCAACGAATTTCCGGACCCGATATGCCTGAGACCTCTTGTAGTAGATGAAGATCAGTCCCAATGAATTTTCTGACCCGATCGGCCCGCGACCTCCGAATTTTTTTAGTTTTCGACCTCGTAGTTTTTTTGGATTTTTTGGAGGATGCAGCACAGAGTATTATTATATACCACTCTTGAATTTTTTTGGAGGATGATATAAAAACAGCAGTGCTGACCCGACCCGGCAATGGAACCATACATTTTTAAAATTTCACAAAACCTACCTAATTTTCTACCTTCAATCTCTCCAATTTTTATTATTAAATTTTTTTTCTATTATATAGAAT
>CBDDTI010000067.1:0-2500 GCA_965233585.1 bacterium | reverse complement strand
CACCCTCATTGCAGACCCCCTAGTGGAATAGGCCATGTGGCCCCATTCTTGCTACTGGACGGTCACTCACACAGCCCTAGCTTAAACTTTGATTCACTGCATGCGAAATGAATGAATTCTATTACCAGAGTAATGAATCAATAAAATTGATATCTCCCTAAACATCAAACCAAAAAAAAGCAATCAATGCAGCCCCATTTTAGACTTGGATGTGCTTGACATTTGGTTATATTTCCCCCAATAAAATTTTCACAGGAACGCAAAACGACTGTGTGGAGGTTAAAAAAGTTTAAAAACTATTCAAAGTAGTGGATTTACTTTAAGGATGTGGTACGGCGAGGCTGTAGTACGGCAGGGCAGCAAATAGTGGAAATCACTTCCGGTGACGTCATGACGCGTGTTCCACTACGGCTTTCCCGCCGTAGTGCTTGCTTTCTACTACGGAAAAGTGCCTAGTTTCACGTACTCTTCACTACGTGAGTATAAGCCTGCTGTTTACTTCTCATTTTAACGCTTTTTTCACTGTTTGAACAGCCTAGTTCGAAGATAAAGTACTCAATCATAAAAATCCGTTGGAAAATAATTGCTTCCCAAAATTTGAACGATTTTAACACCTACCGTAAGCGAAGTGATATATTAAATTGACCGGTGCTAACAGCCGCAGATAAGAAAGCTGTAATTTGTGTCGACTAAGCAGAGCTGTTCAAAATGTGTTTTATTAGAATTGAAAGCTTTGTATTTTCGGACTTATCACGATAAACGAACACCCTACCTGTGCTGAAATCGAGCTTTTTATCAGTGTTATTTTGTTTTGTGGTTGGAATTACGGGCGGTTCTAAGAGGGGCTGAGAGGCAAATCTAAGTTCTGGGAGATGTAAGATCCATTTTTGTAAAGACACGTAGATACTGAACACCCCGTTGCCGTACAGCGAAATCTTAATCTGTTTGAAGTTTGCGGAGGAAACGGAGTTGTCAGCCTAGTCCCTCACGGCCGAAGTAGCCGTAGTAGCACCCCGCCGTAGAGTATCTTAAAGTCCCTAATATGAGTTTGATACGGATGCTTGTGAAACTTCGCACACAGGATTTACTCCATTCACGAGGCATGAAATCGAGCAGTTTCTTAGGTTTATTTGTTGTTTGAATAAAAGCGTCGGAAAGGCATGCCATCGGTAAAAAAATCCATTTCGGATATCCGTTTGGATAAAAATTTCTGTATGGGCTGTCTTGATTTATTAACAACGTACTGGCATTCGCAAAAGAGTCTCCCGGACAAATGTGAGTAGTGAACACATGGTATTGACATTTACCGCAACTGTTTACACTACCGGCCTTAGCAATATCTGAAATAAAATTAGAGCATGCTTATAAAAACCAAGAAAATGAAAAACAAAGGCATTAAAAACGCATAAAACAATGTAATAAGGCTACTCATTTCTCTGGGAATACGAGATTTTAAATCAACGCCTGCTTCAACCAAGAATGCGTGATGCGTGACTGAACGGCTGGTGCCGATCAGTAATGGTCAATCACAATTAAAGAAAGGCTTGAAAGATTGCCGATATTTAGCGTAAAATAAGTCTCATCGAGTTCTCCAAGCGTTACAACTCAATAAATGTAATCAGGTAATGTCAAAAAGTTCACTGAGAAAATTAAAACCGAATTTCAGTTAACGGATGAGATTCGTCATTTTCACAAGAAATGTTGAATTTTCCGCTACTTTGTCGGATTTTTTGCGCATCAAAATTATGGGTGCCCACAACTTTTAATACAGATAATTGTAGCTTAGGGTTAGTACATTACGCTGATAACAGTCATCATTCATGTAGAGGTCCCACTTTTGAGAAAAATCTCTTTGTTTGGAGGCTATTTCAGCAAAGACGTCAAAGACGTCTTTTAGAGATCAGGTTAAAACGTCATAACTTTGTTTGTGTTTAAGATAAGCAGATAGGTTTTAGTTGTGTGGAAAGAATAAAGAATTATCCAGTGATCCTGAAAGAATTAGGCTGTTTCATCCAATGTGCGAAGTTTGAGCAAGCATAACGTAACCCTCAATTTTGGGGGTTTCAATTTCTGGTTTGTGTGGTTTTGGGGGTGCCTACAAAAAAAATTACCTCAAAAAATTTTAAAAAGCGAATTTACCAAAATAGAGGCCATTTCGTTCATTGCATATGTTGCTTGACTCATGTAGAAAAAAATGAAGACAATCCATTTTCCACGAAAATTTGAGTGGTCGGTTCTTACACGGACACGCTCTTAAGCCTTCATTTCAAAAAGACACCTGTTTATTTTGACTGAAATTTTCCTTATTAATGTTCCGCCATTACTAACTTTAAAATCTTGAGAGAGCTGGAACAAGGATAAGAGGACGTCAAAGACTCACTAGTTTAAAAATGCGATGTGTGTGCACGCGCCTAAATTAATATGCAGCACGGGAGTTTCGAACTTTCAGACTTTTGAACTCGTGTTTTGCATTTAAAATAAGCAGCGTTTACACGCTGCA
>CBDDTI010000066.1:0-8554 GCA_965233585.1 bacterium | reverse complement strand
CTTACAGCAGGTGGCCCGTGGGCCAGTCCCATTTTTTGTCTTTGTTCGCCCCTGTGCCGAGCGGAGATAAACAAAACCCTAGCAAAGAGGTTGCTGGCGAATTGGAAATGATGTATCCACTAGAACGTTTAATTCCCAATTATTCTGAAAATTTTACGATATATTTTTCTCCAATCAGCAGTTTGATCAAACTAACTTGACTAGGGCCCTATCTGTTTGTTCTGAACCTAGTCTATTGCCTCCGCAACGTAGAAATAAGCGGCAAAATCACTGGCTTATTTCTAAAATAATTCACAGCCAGTTGATCAGTAGTTTGCACATAACAATAATAAGTTATTTTAGGCCTATTACATCAAAAACATCAATGCTCTTACAAAATCAAGAGTAATTAAAAATGTTACATTTGACTATTTCAGCTAGATGAAGTACTATTTTGAAGACGTGAGGGCACGAATATTTTTTCTCTAGAAGTAGGTGTGAGTAAATCGCTAAATTACTTTGTCAGCTCAGGTAATTTATGCTACACCAGCAAAATAACAGGGGAATTTGTTTGTTCGCTAGAAGTACAAAGTAAAACAGCTTTTGAGTTCAGGCTTTAAGCTTTTGCCATGAATTTCTTACGTCCACATCAAACCTAAAAAAAAGTCACAGACAGTGTCAGAATATAAGAAGCAACTGATCAACGCGTTGCACATTGACGTTAAAAGCGGGAGAAGGGGGGATTTGAAGTATTGCCCCAAATCTTTCAGCACTGTGGCGATTTAGGTGTTTTGTTCTTCCCAATCAATCAATCAATCAGTCAGAATGGCAAGAGAGGTCAAGAGAAAAACCTAACAATTTTTTTAGGTTCTGCCAGAAGGAGCCGCTGAGCAACCGTGTGTCCTGAGCTTTAATTATGGAAGATATTGACCGCACTTAACGTTTTTTGTAACGGCACTTGACGTATTTGTCCTTTGTAGATGGTTTCTTGTTTTAAAAACTGTCATGACGTGGGAGCACGTGTTTGCCTTCTAATTGTGTGAATATATGTCATCACATGAAAAACACTTGAAATAGGCGCGGTTGTTTCATCTCCTAAAGTGTGCGGTTAGGCTTTCTTTATAAGGCAATGTATACTTTATTTGAAAATCAGGAAACACTTAAAAAATGTTGCACTCGCAGCAGGCTCTGGTTACAATAAACTCTTGATCGTAAGCCATCATCGCTTGATTTCGATGTAATGAAAGGTGACCTTTGTGAATAAGAAATGTTTAATAACGTAGTTTGCGGTAACATAATTTCATTAACATTATGTTTTCCTTAACTTGCGTTTTGCACACTTTGACGTCTTATCAGCTGCTACTGAGGCTTTGTTGAGAAAAATAAACATTTCTTATTTCAATTTCCTTGACAATTTACAAGACAGGTAATGTGAAACTAAACACTGACCACGCGGAAAAACAAATCGACATGCAAATGCGGTTCAATTCAGTCCCAAAGAGGTTCGAAGCTTCTAATGATTTCATGGCATGCTTGAACGGCGACTCTACAATAGACACTACAAAACTGACTGAGAGATCGACTACTAATTGTTCCGTTAGCTTGGTATGTTCTAAACCTTCTGGTTCCTTGTTCGAGGGTGAACCTAATCTTATTCTGATTGAGAGGAAAGAAGGTAAATACAGCCATAGATGAATTTCTTAATATAATATATGCGAGGGCAGCTGAATGTGCTATTGGTTTCGAAATATGCGGTCATCGCTTTCCCATTTTTTATTTGACACAGAATGGCTAGAAAGTTAGTTTGCATGGTTTGTTTGTAATGGTACGATTACGGTTGATGAAGACACATGATGTTTAATTGTAATTTCGCTTTCTTCAAGATTCAAAGCGAAACGGTATCACTGAAGCTTAACTGATTGAGGTGTGTTACAAGAAGCAGCACATATTGTTTTTAAAACCAACTTTAAACATCAAATTTAATTCCCTTTCTATGCTGCGAATCTAAGATTTAAAAAAAGTCACGAGATCAAATCTAACAATCTTCAGTTTGCAAAATAGTATTGACCCAAATTAAAGAATTCACTAAGATCCATAAAATATCATAAAAGCGGCGTGTGTGCCCTCATTAAAATAATACACACAAGACGTGCTGTAATTTGTTCACAAAACCTTCCATTAAATTTGATGTCTTGTTATTGCCTTAAGCTTCATGTCTTATCGGATAATTATGAACATCAAATGTTCCTTGAGCTTTTTCTTCATGACTTCGCAATATTTTAAGAAAGATAATGTTATCAATCACCATCAATACATTGATTGACGTGCAATTTAGGCTTTTTAACTGCATGCGGTAATTATTTCATCATGTTTGAGCTATTGATGGTACATTTCAGGTTTCATAGCAAATGCCCGCTCGTGTTCAAAAAAAGGTAAAAATAATATTAGCGACAAGTCCATGAAAAAAAGAAAAACAAAGAATCAATCGCTGTTTGTTTAAACTACTTGTATTGTAAACTGCAAATATCGACCCAGTGACTTCACACCTACTTTAAACAAGGCGCTCTTTGGAAACTATAACTTTCTTGCGTTAGGTATTTGTCATAAAAAAAAGTGAATTAACTAGAAATTAATTACTTGAGTTCCTAGGCCTCAATTATCTTGCAAAGGTTTCGTAAGAAGATGTGGCACTTTTGTTTCCCCCCCCCCCCCGGAAAAATCTTTCAGCTTTTTTTTTATTTAAAGTGCGACCACAATGTCGCTCGCTCCCGAAAATATTTTTCATCATGTCCAAAATTCACTCTGTATGTATACGTGTATACTTCATACCATGACGCATAACAGAATAAGAGAAGTGATGGTAGGATAACCTTTGAACGGGACAAACCATCGTGTTAAAGGGGAACAACATTTTTTGTGAGGGAGAACACCATAATATGCAAGACAGTATGTAGAAAAATAGCAACAATTAACGACTACTATCAAAAAAAAGAAGGAAAAAAATAGGAATTAGCAAAGAAAAGGTTAAGAACCTTTTTTTTCCAAAGGCAAATGTTTTTAACAATGAAACGATTGGTACCGTCTATATATGTCTGAATTAGTTATACCAGGGCTGTAACCTTAAATTCAAGTTAAATTACTTTAAATTTCGTGTATTCGAAGAACAAATATATAATCAAATGCTCATTTCCATGATCACGCATGATGAGATAGAGAGAAGATAGGCCAAAGACCAAGAGTCAATCAATCGGCACACTTACAATTCCCAATTTACGTCACCCGACAGACTAATAACGTTTGTCAGTTGAAAGTTAAAGTAATCTTTTTTTCATTTATGGCACGTTCAGCAATGTTTCAAAATCATTTAAATAAAATGTAGATTTGATAAAATTGCAACTGAATTAAATTTTCCAGGGTTATTAACGTTGGCTAGTTTTGATTGGTTGAAATAGATTATTAAAAGCAGTATTGCTGCCGGATATATAGTTTGTTTATTTATAGTCAAAACGCTGAGACATCACGTATCACGTATAGAATTTTAGAATTTACCTATGTAAGTTTTCTACAGTTTGTCTATACAGCCAGCTTGCTACATCCCAATTTAAGCGCGAGGTACTTTAAAACACTTATGTGTTAACTTCTATATTTTAATCTCAACTCAGTGCGAACTGGCTCTTGTCAACCATCATAAGAAGTATATTTACGAAACAATGTACCAGGAGACAGAATTCAGGAGACAGAATTTCCTTGTGGGAAGTTTTTTGCACCGGTTATTCTCATCGGCCTATCTCCTTCTAGTATGATACGATGTATATTCCAATGGGAAGCAAAATGTCGAGGATCTCCAATGATGCTTATGTTAACAATGCATATTTTTTTACAGGAAGTGATGCACATGGTGTACAATCGAGATTTAAGCCAAAGATTGTTCTTTGCAGCCGTTGCCATCTTCTCTTTCACGGGAAATCTCTTCTTCGTTGTCCTTATTGTACGCAATAGAAAATTGATGAAAAATGCATATCATGTCATCTTACTTAGCTTGGCTATTACCGATATGATGACAGGTAAGAAATCTAAAGGTGTCAATGGGGTCAGTGTATCGACGAAGTTTATATTGCTATGCGTAAGGAAGCTAGTTGTAGTTGGTTATTGTTGTTGTTGTTATTGTTGTGCATGTTATGAGGTAGACAGTCTTACCTTCGATGTCAGAATCTTCACATTTCTGAAAAGTAAAGTTCTTTCATAACACGACATGTCTTGTCGAACGTGATTGAACGTAATTCATTCAGAGAAAAGTGCAACTATTAATCATTACGAAAAGGACCATAGACCAGTCCACCCTCATACAATTTGTTCTCTTTATTTCTTTTTCATACCTAACTTTTGTACTTATTCAGACAGGCTTCTTTTTCGCTCCTTTACGACCCCGGGTTTAGACACAATAAACTCTCGGGATCCGAGGCCCTGTCTAATGTCTTCAGGATATAAGTTCGTTTGCTAAGAGGGACGAACAAGCCCAGATATCCTACAGAATACGTTTTAAGACGGAATCCGCCAGACGTTGGAGTAACAAGTGGACAAAAATCTTGTACCAAGATTATTTACATTGTATTGCAAACTTCTGTAGGGCTCTTTTCTAGCAACACCAAACGTCGAAAACGACTGTTGAACTTCGTATGAAACACTTAAAAGTTCTGGTGAAATGAAACTGATGATGAAATTTTGCCTGTGTTTCCACAAAATCACTGAACTTTGAAATTTATTTTCTCTCGTTCCGGTGGGAAATTATTTTTCGGTGTTATTTCAGGCAATTATTTATGTATTAAAATATTTAAAATTACTCTGGTACAGATTTTTGTCCACTAAAACCTGAAATTGCTCCATCTTCTATCGGATTTCGTCTTAATATTGTACGAGGAAGTCCCATCAAACTTCTACTACAGCTAGTGCATCATAAATAAGTTTAACTGAATTCAATCTTATCATACACAATAAAGGCTTAATATTTTAAGAAGTGCTTTTTGTAATGACTAACACGAGTCCTTTTTACCTCAGGAATTTTTATTCTGCTAACACCCAGTTACATCATTGGGGAGCAACCAGCGTTTACGGGGGAAAACTTTGGCTCTGCAATCCTTTGCTACGTAATAGCAAATCAATTTCTTGTTTTTACTTTTGGAATTGTTTCCTTGTATACTGTCACGCTACTAGCTGTAGAACGCTGGTTTGCAGTTTTCCGTCCCTTAAGATATCGAACAACATTTAGACCACAAAAGGTGCAGAAGTATCTCTTAGCAGTCTGGGCTATTTCCTTTGTTGTGAACAGTACGCATATCATAGAAACAAAGTACACCCTTCACGGTGACAACACGACTAAAAGGTGTACATTCCACACTAGAGTGGCCGGTATGGAAGCTAGGGCTACGATAGGGGTTGTTGAGATTTGTATTAAGTTGTTGATACCAGCGACAATTCTCCTGGTCTCGTTTACCCGTCTGCACCGTTTCATGAAAGATTCGGCTCTCCTCACAACAACTCGTCCGAGTAGTTATCTTGCACTCACAAGGGTCACACAGATGGCTGCCATAACATCGTTGGTGATGCTACTTTGTTGGTTTCCAAACCAACTTTTCTATTTACTGTTCAAGCTCAATGTCGTGCTACTGAACACCCCATGGCACAGAGCAACAGTTATCCTGTGTATGTTTAACTCATGCTTGAATCCTTGCATATTTCTGTTAAGCAACAAAATCTACAGAAAAAAGGCAAAAGAACTGCTTCCAATCTGCAGAGGATTAATGAAAAGAGATGAGGTGTCACTGACAGAATCAAAACAAGTGATTCAGACGGTAGTATGTGTCAAATTTATCAAAGGCAACTATCTGGAAGAGGACAACGTGGAGATATTCCAACATGTGTTGAACTCTTCATTGGCTATGTACAATCATGAACTAATTAGCTGAAGAGGATTTACTTATACCGATACTTGTCTTTTATATGATTATTGTATATATGCATTTACAAATTATCAAATTTAATATACCTTAGTCTTGAGTCGTAAAAATTTATGTATCTTCAAGTTGAGCACTCACGTTATGTATGTTTGCTCTGAATAAACTTGACAGTCCACGATTTACTCTGTCATTCTAATATTCAAAATGTTGTTGTGCTAACCTTAAAAATTCTAAGTGCGTCCCCATTACTAGGCTCCCTGTATGGGACTGGAAGCTAGCAGTAGTGTTGACAAGTAAATTAAATTGGTCCACTCGTTCGTTCCTTCCTTCCTTCATTTTTTATGTGTTAAATTTTGCACCAAAAATTCTTAAGATAGAACTGATAAATTCACAACATCAAAGCTCTTAGAACTGGCAAAGAGGCTCCACAACCAATGTTGGGAAATTTATCCGATAATTTAAAAAAAACTGATTCAACATGTACATGCCCCATTAACTGCCCCCAAGCAGCTGAAAGGTTACTTAGTAAAACGATCACAGAGACATTCTTAATCTCTCAGCGACTCAACTTTATTAGTTACCGGTTAAAACTAAGTGTGGAGAGACCTCATTCAGATTCTCGGCTGTCAGACACTGGAACACACTGCCAAGAGAGATACGAGAGACACTTGCATAGTTAAAGCAAAGAACATTTACTTACATGATGGAGACAGATATCGCCAGCCATAATTATTTCGAGCATTTAGACTTCATTTGATATCGCTATCTGTAATCCCTAGTTATAGTATGATAGTTCTGTAGTACTTAGATTTTGTTCAAAACATTTTTATCGATATTTGAATTTTTTTAGTTTCTTTATTGTCAATTCAATTCTAAATTCTTAGATTGTTGTACTGGTCACCGATTTATACCAGTTAATCAAGTTAATTGACTGACCAGTCTTTTAGCCAGGCTAAATAAAGTTCTCATTCTTATTCCTATTCCAACAAAATATTCTTATTCTTATTCCTATTCGACTTATTCTTTTTCTTTAGTCGAATATTAAAGTTAATAGCCGACGTTACACCATTCTCTAAGCAAAGTGAATAAATTCATACGGAGATTTGATATCTATACTATTCTTTTTTTCTAACGAGTCATGCGACGTTTGTTAATGTTTTCATTCTGTAATTTCTAATTTGAGTAATCTTTGCTCCTATTATTCTTGCGAATTTTTCTTGGTTTTTTGAAAATTGTATCGCAACACTGATTATAACAACACTGAAAAAGCAAAACTCTTAAGAGCGACTTGCTGTAAAGATCACCTATACCTATGCAAGATAGAAAAAAATCGATTTTCTGAAAATTTGTCAGGAAGAAGGTTTTTACTAACTTGTTTCAAAACTGTAACTTTGAGGTTGTTTGGATTTTTATTTTCTTCTCCAGACCGCCTTTTGTATTTTGCCCGTGAAAGAGCCAAACTCGGCCCTGAAATTGCACTTTTTGCGAGGGCTGGCAAGCCAAAATATTGTGCGTGGCTGGAAAAGCTAACCCATATTATTAAAATATAATGTTTCAGTACTTATTTCGCGTTGTCAGATTTACAAGTAGTTTGAACCTGAATTTTTAACAAATTTTCAAAATTATACGCAACGGCGATGTCACGTCACGTCCAAATTTAGGTCAAATTCGTGGACCAAAAAGTCAGTCTGGTACATGAATTTACCTCCCAAAACTATTTTTCTGGACAAAAGTAGCACTTCATCTTGCTTTTTATCGCAAATCTAGCTTGGGTAAATAAAACGCAAAAATTTGACAGCGTCTTGAAACCAAGCACTTGAGCTAATCGCTTGACATTTTGACCTTTCACGCCGCGATTGTTATCTCGAACGTTGACCCTGAAATGTTTGTTTGTGGGTCTCAATCCGGTTAAATAATTGTTTTAAGCCTCCAGATATCAGTCATAGTAATTTTAAGACAGTTTGTAGCCGCAAACCAGCATCTTAAAGTTTGAATAATTAATTAAGCTTAAACATGTGGCGGTTAGCGAGCACAGACGTTGCTCGCGCCAAAAATGTCGGTTTATAAATCGTTATCGGAAAAAATCTTGAGGAAGACTAGAAGAATAAATAGTTTACTAAATACTTGGAGTTATTTCTTACCTTAATCTCGCCTATCGTGATAAGAAATGGTAACATTGCTGCTTGTTCAAAACACTCTCGACGGGTGCCAGGCTACAAACACAATCACAGACACAGGAATACCAAGGTCGCGTGAGAGCGGCTGCCTTGTTTATTTGTCTTAAATTGTTACTATTTGTTTGGTTGTCTGTTTGTTTTTTATAATTGTTTGTTCTGTTGCTTTTTTTTAATATATAAGTTTTATTACATTTATGCCATTTGCTTTCTCATACCCAATCATTTTCTGTGCTTACCGCTTGTCAACGAGCATGCCTCGGGATTTCGCAAAACGTACGCACACACAAGTTTTGAATTAACTCTGACCTGTCTTGTTTTAGCGCGATTAATATTTTCTCGTAAAAAGCGTTGTATCCTTTGGCCTTTCAAATTAACGTCGGATTTGTTTTTACTTGTAAGTAGCATACGTAAGGAGAATCCTGTGTCTATTATTAAAAGTTAGAA
>CBDDTI010000065.1:0-7124 GCA_965233585.1 bacterium | reverse complement strand
CTGAGAATTGGCCCATATTTATTTTACATAGAGAAATTTACCACTCCATTCAAAGAAACAGAAAAAGAAAAATGGTAGGTCGCCATAGTCGTTCTCGAGAAAATGACGATTTATCTCTTTGGCGAGGTCCAGCCGTAAAGAAAAAGCCGCCATTTTCTAATGCGCGCGCGCTAATCACGCTTAAAATTATGGGCAGTAGGGATGCGCAATGCGATACTGGAGAATGACCTTAAGGACCTCGCCCTCCTTGTATCCGCGCATCGTTACTGCGCACGCAAATTCACTCACCAGGTCATGCATCGAGCGCGCGCTGAGTAATAAAATGAACAATGATATAGTAGATGGTCATTGCGTGGATTTAATCATCTTAGACGTTCGGTGACCCCTACTTTATCGTTCCAGGAACAGATTTTATTTACAATTTTTTACAAAAGTGAACAAAAACTGAATGTGGGAAGTTAAAGAAAAAGAAGATTTCTGTCCACAGGACATCGAATCCCGCCATCTTGCCACTGCAAGGTGTGTGAAACTATGGTGGCTAAATTCGAACTTGTTCTATTTAAGGAACCTCACAAGTTGACTACAGTTAACTTAACAGGTAAGAAAAAGAAGATTTCTGTCCATGGGACATCGAATCCCAACACCTGGCGACTGCAAGGTGCGTGAAACTAAGTTCGCTAAAAGTGAACTTGTTCTATCTAAGGAACCTCACAAGTTGACTAAATTAACTTAATAGGTAAGCTTAAACAATATTTGGCAGAGAACATTGCGCTATTATTATTATTTTTTTTTGGCTTCTCTTTTGTGTGGTTAATGGAAAAAAAAAATTTAACTTTAAAGATCTAATTGCAATATTTTTGGACTTACAGACAGCGTGGCCTTATTTGCTAACAAAGCCCGAATTTTTCATATTTAGGGTGTTTTTCCGGGCATGTTCTCTCCAAAACCAAGTCGGTGACCCCCCATTTTTTTACCTTTTTGGCAAAAGAGGATCATTACCATTCTGTGTGGCAAGTTTGAAAAAAATTCTACGAAGGAACATTTTGGGCGCGAATGTTGGCAAGTTGTTTTTTTCGCCGGAAAGGCGTCTTAGGTATCTGTTTTTAAGCATCTTTGAAACAAAACTGTTGAAAGAGAGAAGGATCATCATGACTCTTGAAATCTTCGTATCTGGATCATCCAACAAAATGACGTCACATCCGGTTAAAACTAATAGGCCTCGTAGCTCGTTTCACAAAGCGAAAAAATGGCGTCTCCATTCGGCAAGATTTCCTTCTATTTGCAAACCATCAGGTTCGTTTCCTTTCAAATTGAGGGTAGAAAGATGTTGCAGGCACATTTCCTCGATTTTAAAAGCAAAACTTTCGGGAAAAGAGAGCAGTTTAGTATTGTCTTTAAAGGAAAATAACGGAGAGTGTACAGCGTCGCAAATAATCCCAGACAGCAAATGATCAACAGACCGGAAATGATCCCCAAATTGGACCGCAAATGATCCTGAACGGCAAATGATCCCCGATGTGGACCGCAAATAATCCTGCCGGAAACGAAAAATGGCGTAGACTTTCGTTTCCCGTTTGTTTGTTTTTTTTAATTTTGTTTTTGTATTTATGTATTTTCATGTACTAAATGATGAACGAGATGAACATAAAGAAAATGTATTCTGACAACGTAAATTATAATTTTAATATAATTCTCATGACAAATTCATCTAATTTTCGCTTCACAATTCTTAAGAAAAATTACAGGAAAAAATCAAACCCGTAGGCAGCAATACCATTTCTCGACAAGCTCGATCTACAACAGTAATAGCTTAATATAATGCTACCATAACTAAGACATACAAATCTTGTGTAGATTTATTTGGATGCAATTTCCATGTTAAATAGTCTGATTACTCGCTAAAGGCGCGAGAAACAAATAGAAAAGCAAGTGTTAACACCAACAATAACGGCCGGTTTGCGACATCATCACCTTTATGTTCTCGGCAATGAGTTAGAAATTCTGCTTCCCACCAGCACTTCAAACCAGTTTGGTTTTCAGTTCGCATCTGCAATTTACAGCCAGAAACTCCATACTGACAGCATGTTGAACGTGTACTGAATCTGGTCAAGAGCACTGATTGATCAACTTACATGCTATGTTGAGCGATCTAACATTTGCCTTCGTTACCCGTGGGAAAAATGCAAAAAACCGAAAAACCGCATATCACTGATAACATACTAGAAGTAGAATGGCAACCGTAAGCTGTTTTCGTGTCCGATTCTCAGACTAAAGAAGTCTTGCTTCATGAAATACGGATAAGTTACACCACTACTAGCCTGCGAAGACAGCCACCCTCTTCGCTCCCGGCCCGAATGGCGTTAGCAAAGAAGGACGGCTACATCACTACAACCATTAACGATATCCGTTATAATTCCTTGCTACAGTGGAACCTCGATTTAACGAAGTCGCTGGGGACCGGCCAAATTTGTTCATTACTGAAATCGTTATATCGAAAACCTCGATATAAACAAATTTTAGGGGAAACGACCAAAATGTGTCGTTATATCGAGGTCATAGTTAATGATTGATTTGTAACACAGGTGACTTCAATCACGCAATTCAATGCAATAGTGCCCCGTTTTGAGATGCAATTCATTAAGTATGGTGGCTTTCAGTATCAATTATTTTCACAATTGAGCAGACGGGCAGTAGCGATTTATAAATGTTGCAACCGTAGAAGAAGTGACTTTAATATAAAACTTTTGACTATAAAAAAAAATAAAAATTGGGACAAAACGTTTCTTAAAAGCATTCTAAGATTAAAAAAAGCTAAAAAAAATTTAAAAGCTGAATTAAAAATCGACGATGTTTTGACGTCAACGTAACGTCATTATCAAAAAATATATAAAAACCAGGTTAAATACTAAAACTTGAACAGTAAGTGAAGAAAATAATTTACAGGTTAAACAAAAAGTTTCGCATGTATGAAGTCTGTAAAGGCGAAACTTTTTGTTAATGATAATCAAGAGTTTCTTCAGTTTCTCGACACGCAAGTTGCGTTCTGTGCACAACAAAACTTTAACAAAAATGGTAGATGCTAGAAAACAGAAACCAGCAGCAGTTGACGTTTATCTTCTGTCTCGTGTTGACATTGTAATTCGTTATATCCGCGAGGTAGATTTTATGTTTGGGCTTCTGGATAATCATTGTTCGCCACTCGGGCCCGGAGCGAGGAAAGACCACTGTTTTCGCAGGCTAAGTACGAGCAGCCTAAATTTATTTATTAAACAAAGCACATGGAAAAGTGATTCGACCATTCGTGGCCAACATGACAAAATTTCCATTTCTATAAATATCCGGCGTTGGGTTGCACCGTCATGCAATTAAAAAATAATTCGAAAACCATACTGTGAATAAACTCAAGAAATATATGTTATTTGCCGGCTGGGAGGTCCGTGTAGTGAAAAACTGTGACCGAGGTCTTGAAAATACATTTTCAAGTCCGAGGTCACAGTTTTTCGCTGTACGGACCGACCCTAAGCCGGCAAATAACTTATTTATTTTTTTCCTGCAATAAATTGGCTTAAAATTGGGTTTACACAACTTTGTTTATATTGGTTTACATGCCGTCTACAAACCATCGTAAAAAATCTTACGAACGAACGAGCGAGTAAACCCAGAAACTACACAAAGAAAGATGTATTAAAGAACAGATTTATTTCGAATTACTTTATGTTAGTTAAATCAGGGGCACCCAACGAGAATATAGTTCAAAACCACTTAAACATAGCATTGTTAAACATATTTTAGTATTTAAACGGTAGATATAGGCATATTTTTATCCCCTAAAAATTTTTCATCTGTTCGGATTTCCTAGCTGAAAGTCTAGTGATCCGAAAATTATAGGGATCAAAACTTACCTTTTTGAAAATTTCAGCCAGAAAAAAGGCTTCCGAAAATTCTAGGTGACCTTTTTAGGGTAAAAATGCGTTAAAAATAGGCAAATATACCATTTTTTGGATGTTCGAAAATCCTAGGAGAGGCAGGCAAGCAAGAAATTTTACAACAAATGTTTCGAAAATTCTACATCTCAAATCGTCTTCCGAACAGATATTCTTCCGAAAATTGTCGTTGGGTGCCCCTGTTAAATCTAATTTACCTGTTAATTTCTCCAAAAGTGTTTTTCCGATAGTCAAATTTTACACAAAGTTTGACTGAAGTTGCACTAGAAACACAAATTCTTTCGGTCGTTGCGAATGACTCGAAATCTGAGACCTTTTTACCGTAAATTGAGTAGCAGAAAGCGAGAAAATTCGTTAAGTGTATTCTACAGAATTTCTCTTAAATACCACAACGATCAGAGAGGCTAAACTCGACTGCATTTAACTTCTTTTTGCTTAAAATTGTGCGGTGAAAAACACAGAATTACGCGCCATTACCACGCCGAGCTACAAACAACCACACAAACTCTCAGAGCTACAAAATATTCAATTGAATCTACTTACAGTGACCTTCCTTGCTTTTTAAAAGTAAACAGAGGTAAACTTACGTTGATTAATCGTCCATGGAAGTGTAAAAAGGGAAAAGATTGACGATCACCGCTAGTTCATTCACGAAAACTAGCTGAACATGACAATTTCACCCGCGCTGTTTCCTGCCGTCAACGTGACCGTGGTCAGAGATAGGAAAATCCGGACCGCGCTAAGAACCAATCAGATTGCAGGATTCGTTACCGTGCCCTCTTGGAAAAAAAATAAATGATAATATAATAGGAGATAAATGATTAAGACACTTCTCCAAGTTTTAGGTTCAAATGTTTGTCGAAGTATTTTGCACAATTTAACAGAGCCCAGTTGAAGCCGCCATGTTGGTGTACTTCCAAGGGACACCATTATGGCGGCCGCAAAATAGTGCAAACATCTGGAACTTACTTTGGCTGCCTAGGTCACTGATTATCTGAAATGATCAAGCAAACATTTAAATCAGCACTTAACTTCTAAAAAGGCTAAAAATCCAGAGAGAAGTGTATATTTTTCGACAAACACCTTCATAGCTTTATGTCACGCACCGCCATAACTCTGAAATTTAAAATATGCTTGTTTTTAGACGATGCATGTCCTTGAGCTGTGAAGTTGTTAACAGATATAAATTTACCCCTTCTCATGCCTGATGAAGATAATAACTTTGATGGCTTTTTATTAGTTTTGGATTTTAGGAAATGATGACGTCACGTTTAAACCAATAATTAACGGTTTCTCCGGCCTTCATTAAAGTGCAAAATATGGACGGCACACTGATCCCAACGGCGGATATGACCAAAAGTAAACAAAACGTATACGTAATAAGTGGACTAAATTATTTTAGACAAAATTGCCCTATATTGCAAACCGAAATATAGGGCAATTTTAATCAAAATAATCTAGTCCACTTATTACGGTTTGTTTAATTTTGGTCATATCCGCCGTTGGGATCAGTGTGCTGTCCATATTTTGTATTCTAAAATTTCTACTGATCCAGGTCTACTAAAGATCCGGCACTCTCATCGGTTTGTTGCCGTGGTTATACAGATTTTAATTCCATTCATTAAAGTGCCTATGAAGCGGAAATTTTTTTCGACCTAATTTTAAAATCTGACGTTTAAAATACACAATTCCAAAATTTTAGATGCCTACGACAACTAGCGAGACAATCTCAGATAGCGCAAAGTGTTATGCAAGACCATCACTACGATTTGAGTCATCTGCTGCCTGTATGTAACTTGTTATTTCAAGGCCCAAAAATAACTTCCAATTATTGTTTGTCAAGACGGTCAGGGTTACTGCGGTGTTTTACGTTGAATTTCGTTCATTTTAAATTCATTAATACGTGAACCAGCAAACATGATAATTTTATTTTTTAAGGCCTACATTTGTAGTTTGATACTTTAGTTTTCCTCGCAAAGTTTGTAACATGATACCCTTGTTTTCCCAAAAACATACAAAGGAAGATATGCTCGCTTTTTTCCTGCTAGAGAAAAATGAAATAATGTTATTAAGTTATGAAAGAAAAGGAAGAGAAATGATTTTGTTTCATTCAAGAGGCAAATTTTCATATCATCGATGAACAATTACTAATTTAATTATCAAATAGTCTCGTCTTGTCTCGGAATAGCAAGTTCTTATTAGGTTGCCACCGTTGGTTCAACAATAAACCAGTTCAAAATACACAATGACATCGATTAATACAACCGAGAAGCCTTTCAACTTCACTGATATGAGTCCTCTCAAAGACTGACTAAATTTATTTGCGGTTTACGGGGGGGGGGGGGGGGGGGGGGGGGGGAAAGACAAAGTAAAGGAAAAAAAATTCCTTCAGAGTGTCTTACATTATATTGTCGGCCTTACAAACTGTACCCGCCTGAATGGCACTTTGGCAGCCACTGCAGTACCGCGGTTTTAATATGTGACCAAGATTTATATTCATCCGTCGCACATTTTGTTGTTAAAGAGCTGTCATTCTTTTCAGATCATAGCCCAGTTATAACTTGGCTGAACATTGAGACAAATATCTGTAATAAGAATGTAGTGCATGCAAACGATACTTTAAAACGCTTACCAAGACATTTTTGCTGAGAAAATGATTCTACAAAAAATTCAAAGACGCGCTACGGTCCTCGAGCTCACCATGACTAATCCGAGAGTTTCTGAGCAAAAACGAACCAACCACGAATGTTAACACCTCTCTTGAAAAAGTAGAACACATTCTCATCGCAACTTTAGGAAAGCTTTCGACTCAGTCTGGCATGATCAGGGTGATGATGGGCTTCTCTATAAATTGCTAAAAATAAATGTTGGAGCAAATTTTTATGACTTAATCAAAAACCTCTACTACAATTCTACTGGTTCCGTGAGAATTGGAGATTCTCAGACACAATCTTTTGAGTATGTAAGAGGTGTTCGTCAAGGCTGCATTTTAAGTCCACTCCTCTTTAACCTATACATTAATGATTAACCTTATTCTTTTGAAAATATTTTACTGGATCTTTTTGTTTTACCTTATGGTACCAGGCAAATTAAGCTCTCTTATATATGTAGATGATTTGCTTGACTACATTATCACGATCAAAAAGGCAGCACTGTAAAACTGTCTCATTGCTTTGGCCC
>CBDDTI010000064.1:0-9043 GCA_965233585.1 bacterium | reverse complement strand
ACAGTATAATTCTTATAATAATATTTCCTCTGATACAAAGAATAATCTAAAACTAAATGTAAGCTAAGGCAGTAGGAACTCGGTTTCAACCTTGCACTTGAATTTCACGCCATCTCCTTGGAAGCGGTCACAGTTCAAAGAAACGTTTTTTCCTATAAACATCAGAAATAAAATAACACCAATAATCTACTGTTTAATGGATGGATACACACTTAATAATGCATAAGAGTTTGTGAGTCTCAATCTATTGATGACTGCCGTTCATGTGTGAAGGAAGGAATGAAAATAATTTTGTGCATAATCAACTAGATATGGGGCTATGAGGAAATATTTCCAAAAATGGCTTTGAAATACAGTATTGGAAGAGTGTAGATAAATATTACAATAGTATCTAAACTAGTAAAGTAAAAAAGCTGTCAAATCACTTATTGGCTGGTCCTCCATATAAGTATTACTAAGTGATCAGTGTTCACTGACCGCAGCGAAATTTCAAGCTATTCATTCAGGAGCTCGGATGGCAAACTGTTCGATATCCTCGGACCAACTTGTTATAAAACTGGTTTATTTGTTACTGGTCGGGTTATTTGAAACAGTCCCCGTGTTACTAAAGGTGAGGCAAACTGAAACTATCGCTTCCTTCGAATTCCGGCTGGTGATCTGGCGCCTGAAGCTGTTTATATAAGTCTTTAATATATACGCTATCAAGCAATCTGGTATATTTTGTCTTATTTTTATCTTGTTCTATATCTTTTGTACTGAAAAACTGATGTATTTAACCGTGTTCACCTGAAGTTGTTCCCTCTACTTAAAATAGAAGACATACCTTCTGCAGACTTTACTACCGCTTGCGTATCTTTGGCAAACTTCCTTCCAGACATAACTGCGAAATTGAGCCGTGAAAAGCTCTAACATCGGCAGAGACTACATCATATGACCCACGTCTAATGATATCTGCTTATTTTAAAACGTTCAAGGGAATAACAAATCTGACCATAGACCATCCATTTTGTCTTGAATTCGTCGAGATCGACAGCAAAATATCAACCGCGTAGAATATGAACTTGCCGTAACGCAAGGGGGTGGGGCTGGGGAAGACAAAACAAGGTTCCCGCAGTTCACGCGCGGAACGCGCACTCGTATGCAAAACCTTCTATGGACGGAGAAGGAAATAACAAAGAGATATCAACTGAAAAACGATCAAACGCAACAGATCCGTATTTTCAGGGGTGTTAACTCGAGGTCAGTTGCAGTGGTGTCAAGTTATACTGCAGAAGAGGAGACAAAAAAGGCGACTTAGCAGAACCAGTTTAAAATAAATTTGGAATTGACGGTCTATATCAATGATGTGACTTTATAAAGCCCCGGTTAAACCGGCGCACAAGTATTTGCAAGCAGCCGCAAGCTTGCACAGAGACTTGCGTTGGGTGGCCAAACGGACTCGCAAGTTTCCTCGCAAGTTCACGCCAGTGGCCCTATTTGAGGCAGACATATCCTGCATTTTAATGGCTAATAGGTTGCTACAAACAGGAGAGAATATCATTCAAGTTGCGTTAACTTGGGTTGGGTAACCAAACTGCGAAAATCTTACGTCGACTTGGTTGCAAATTTGATTTCGACTAAAGTGAACGAAGTCATCGCATACCAACGCTTTGGTTAAAGGCCCCTTAGATTACAGGCGAAACCTGAAAACATTCTTAAATAAGAAAATTTTTGATACTCGTAAATATTTCCTTATTCCACACCCCCGAGATAAATTTTGCGCTATCCGTATAGTATGTTGCCTTCTTGTAGTTTCTTACAGGAAGCAGTATCCTGCCAGTAAGAATGATATAATTTTTTGATGCTTCGGCTTTTTAGTTATGCAAAACGAAGTAATCTAAATAAAGAGTTTAACCCAGCGCCAACCCTTCGTTAGCACCCGCCTTTGAGGAGATGCTAACGATCAAAACGTCAGCTTCACAAACGGCGGTTATGGCGGTTAATTTACCTTTTACAACTTTAAGTCGACATATAGATAGGAATATTTCACTTGCTCATCGACGCCGCACAACAGTTGTATTTGCCTGAAAACGATCCAAGTGGCTCATCAGGCCACAGCTTATCCTGGTCCCTGATCGAAGCATGAAGCGACTAGGAGTATGTCTACCCACCCCTGGATGAGATGCTAGTCCATCGCAGGGTTACGGAATGCTAGAGGGCATCCCTGCGATGGACGGGCACCCCGTCTTGGGGCAGTAACAATGCTCCAAGCCGCTTTAGGCTATAGAAATCGCAGTGACATGCGGAGAGCTACGAGCCAGTTGGGATCCATAGGCTTTAATACTTTTTTTTATTATTATAAATTTTTTTGGAAAAAAAGTGATCTTTGCAATGTGACGTGAAAAGGATCTGTATCATATACACTGTCCTATTTTGCGAAGTTTTTTAGTTGTCCAATATGCGTACTGCGAACCCAGCATCCGACCAAAGTAATAACAGTTCCGTAAGCGCTTTATAAATCTGGGCTCATTTCTTTGCCATCCTCTGCAAAATAACGTAAAATATCCTAAAGAGTTTTGGCATTTCAGCAGGGTATTGAAATTTCCATTCGAAGCTAGTTCTTGTATGATCCTTTGGATAGAACTGGATACTAAATCTCTAGTTTAAGAGAGCAAGGAGCATTAAGCACTTATATTAATGACTAGCTCCAAGGAAAACAGCGTGTTTTGATGGTTTCGCTGTGGGGGAAACAAAACGCTTCTGTTTCCTGCGGGAAACAGGACGCGAGAGTTTCTCGCCTAGCGCTTCGCGCGCCCGCTCGTGTATCGCGCTGGTGCCAGTCCGCCTGTTCTTCAGGTTATTTTATTATTATTATCATTATCATTATCATTACCATTACTATTACCATTACCATTAAAATTATCATTACCATTACCATTACCATTATTATTATCATTATCATTATCATTTTTTTTTTTGGATTTTCTATACAAACAAAAATAGAATTACAGTACAACGAGTAATAAATTACAAAATATTTTATTACTATCTTTTGATTCGTCACACAAACAAAAATAGAACTACAGCATGATCATTATTAAATAATTACAGAATTAAAAGGCAAGATTACAATGAAGATCAGATGACCAATTTAGATAACGTAATTAAAGACAAGCCTCAATTTATCTTGTTAAGCTTAAAGTAACAATTCCCATTTCTGAATGCAAAACGTCGAAGCCAAAAGTTTTTCGTCTCGCTGCAAAATCATGGTCGGCACTAATTCCGGTTTGGCAAATCCGTGTAAGAACTGGAGCTACAAAGAGCTCGCGATTAGCCAAACACATTCAAGGATTTAGGATTCCGGACGATGAGTTACTTTCTACATCAAGTCTTTCTCCGCGGGGGGAGGGGGGGGGGAAGATACTCCATATGAAAGGGAACAGGGTACTCACCGTACCTTTTAGGGGTTAAAAAGAGATTTTTGTGTCAGTTAATGGGTTGTTTTACAATTGGTAGCTGTTAGGGCTGAAAAAACTTTGAAGCCACGCTCACAAAATAGGATCTTGGTACCCCTTGGGGATTCTTTTTAAAATTTCCGTCGATCATCCCCGTCCTTTTTATATGAGAGTCCCCCGGGCTTTCCCCCCTACAATAAGAGCATTAATGATTTCAACTTAGTTATTAAGAATAGCAGCGACATGTTTCCTGATAGTTAAAACTTGGTTGCTTTTTTGTGTTCGTTGCACCTGTGTAAAAGAAAAGAAAACGCTGTTTGAATTTTATTTCATTTTAAGAATAATTCCATTGCGTAGATTGCCACAGCTTAAATTATACGCTCGGCGGAAAAAAAACAATGGATTTTACGGGGAATTCAACACGAGAAACATGTTAAGCTAAACATGCTGGTACCGTCAAACCTTCACAAATGGCCACCCCTCTACAAAGGCCGGCGAACAGTCCGCACCGATTCACTGTTATTCGCTTCTCCACAACGGCAGCGGCCACTAAAACTCGTCCCTACTGCCAGAATAACCTCACGATAACGGCCAGTTAATTAAAGACTGACGAACCGTGTAAACCAACCAAAGTTGCTTTGTACCTGACGTCGTACGCTTTGTTTTCTGTTTTTGTTTTATTGATGCATTTTGATTTTATATACCAAAATAAGTATTTATTTGGGCAAAAAATATTGCATGGCGCGAGGTGGTAAAACTTACTGAAGTGTAAAAGTAACTATCAATTTTATTCTCTCCTCACTTAAAAATGATGACATAACAAATGTTGACACCCTCGGAAAAAAAGGGTCACATTACACCCGTTCCTCCACATAACAGCCACCTCTTTACAACAGCTGCTTTTCTCCTGTCCTTAAAGGGGCTAGGTCACGCAATTTTAGGCAATTTCAGCATTGATCAAATGGTCATAGAATTAACTGAAATAACAAACTATAGAAGAACTCAAACAAACCACAGGAAAGCTAAGAAGGGACAAGGTTGGACGAAACTGGCGAGGATTGAAATGGATTGCATTTGGGTAAATTTGAAAAACGTCGGCCCACCTTTTTTCAAATTTGTATCAGTTTATATCAAATAAATAATTCTCAGTTGTTATGTGGCCGTGATTTTGCAAATGAAAGACTCTAGCTCTGCCAATTGGCCGTTTCGAAATTCATCAGGGAACTGGGGCGAGTTTCAAATTTTAACAAATCGATAAACACCGCCACATGAAAGATGATGTTGAGATTGGTCATTTGACTAAATATGATGCTTTTAGGGTGAACAGAGACCAAGTTATGGACCTTGAAATATGGTTCAAAATCCATACAAACGTCTCTAATTTTGAGACAGCGTCTTCCAAAACCATATAAACTCTTAAAATTCTTCTGATTTCCGTGATACTCTTTAAAATGGACAAACATAGCGATTTTCATCTCAGCTTCTTTCAAATAGTAGGTGCATGACAAGATTTTACAGTTGTCACAAAACTGGTGAAACATTTTAAGCGTTTAAATGGTTTTGGGGGACGCTTTCTCAAAATTAGAGACGATTGTATGGATTTTGACAGTATTTCAAGGTCCATAACTTGGTCTCTGTTTACTCTAGAAGCATCGTACTTGGTCAAATGACCAATCTCAACATGATCTTTCATGTGGTGGTGTCAGTTTATCGATTAGTTAAAATTTGAAACTCGCCCCAGTTCCCTGATGAATTTCGGAACGGCCAATTTGACGTTTAGAGCTCTTAACTAACAAAATTAAACAACGTAACATTACCTAAAACAGCGTAACCTAGTCCCCTTAAGATGGCCGTCATAGAGAGGTTTGACTGTATTTCTACAAACATCCTTGCATACGGCTGGCGCGTGGGAAATTTGAGTTGACCAATCAGGATTCAGCAGGCGTGAAAAACTTTACTGTCCTGACGTAAATGTAAGTTAACAAGAAAGGCATTGAAATTAGGCAACTTTTCTCACTGGAGATGACATAAACCATTCACGAAAAGGGATTGACAATTCCAAAAGCCATATTAGATTATAAAAGCTACCGCACACTAGCCGATTTTTTTGTCGCAGAGCTGCAGATTTTTTGTCGGGTTTAAATTGGGTTAAAATTTGTCGGGACATCAGCTTGCTGCGCACTAGCCGATTTTTTGTCGCGACTAACCGCGTTTAGTCTTGGGGCCGAGTCGATCTCCGTCATGTCTGAAAAGAGGCTTGTTCACATGACTCTGATAACAATCATAACATAACAATCCTTGATACTTGTATCAATCCTTGATACTTGTACTTTAATTCCCAGCGGAGCGGTCGGTATCTCGTGGTTTTCTCCTCCTTTTTTAATCCTGATTCTTATTGTTGTTGTTGTTGTTGTTTTTGTTCTTGTTCATTATTAATTAAAATCCATCAGTTGAACATCTCCATGGTCATTATTATTGTTCAGTGCCGATCACATTTTTCCTTAGTGTAGGACTGGGCACTTCCTCTCTCCAAACTATTGATGATTTCTGGTTAATTTCTGGTCTCGTAATAATTTCTTTCTTCGTTCTTCTGGTTGTCTTGTCCTTTTTTATCGACTCGTGGTATTTCTTCATACGGACCTCGCTGCTCTTGGTACGTACTGGCCCTCGCGCTTGATTAGATATAGATCAGTGACCAAGCGTGTGGTCAAGATGGCCGCTCGAGCCAGGCCCAGATCGAGTATCTTCGAGCTATTCATACGGTAGTCCCTTCAGGGTGTGTTTCCTTCCCCATCTGCAGCTATCCGAGCCTCGTTTGACAGAAATCCCATGCGCTGTACGGTTTAAGAATTTTTTAATCAACAGTTAGTCGATAAAGGATATTTTTGTCTTACCTTTCCTTCTACCTTGACTCCTAGCTTCTCTAAAACATAAATTCCTTTCTCTTCATATTCCTGTCTCGTCATCCAAAAGCCTTCCTTATCTTTCATGATTCCTGCCAGCACAGAGCCACCAAAGAAAACTGAATGCTGTAGATGTTCGAGCTCAATTCGAATTTTAAGATTCTAAGGAGAAATATTGGCAATTTTCAAGGGTGGTTTTTTAAGATTCTAAGGAGAAATGTTGCATGGCAATTTTCAAGGGTGGTTTTTATTTGGGTTTGAACCATAAGCAATACTCCTCAGACGCAGTAGACGTTGATAATTTTTTCTTCAACTGCGACTCATTTAAATTACGCAGAAACATTTCTCGGTGTATAACAGCTTGTTTTATAGCGACCCCTACTCTGTCTACATACCATGCTCTTGCGCTAGTGAAAACCAACCTTCAATGTTCAATATCATATGTACAATATAGGTACGTATCACATAAACATTTGCAAAGATTTTCTTCCAACAGAATGAAACTGCTACCATGGTTACCGTCATTTAAGTGCCTCAATACCAACTTGCGACTTTTAAAGCATTCCTCATATTTGTAATAGAGTTTAAAATTGAATTTGACACAAATCCACTTCTTGTTGTTATGTTGGCTTCTCCTGAAGGACTCCCATAGGAAAAGGTTGGGTGAAGCCCGTTGGAAAATTGGAATTTAACCCCCCAAAGGAGCCCACTCTGGTCGTGGCTTGAGTTTTATTTGGCTGCTAAAAGATGCCGTTTAAAATGAAAACGACAGCTATTTTATTACTAATTTGGGTGCAACCTAAAAGATACACTGACTGCTGACACCCCAAAGTGACGAGCATCCCCAGCCTCTCCATATGCGAGTCTCCTCGGACCTAGCATCTCTTACCGATAGCTTTGAGGTGTCGCCGTTGAACACTCTTTCACAATAAAGCTGCTTCATTTCCCTCTCCATCCTGCTTGAAAACCCAGGAAACATCATACCGCCTCCACACAGTTCAATGTGCTTGTAAAACTCTGGTCTTTCATCGATATCTATCGCCTGCAACGTGTTGAACAGAGTCTCTGCCACGCCTTCTTTGTCAATACCAATAAGGCCGGGCTGAAACAGGGCTTCAGGTGCTCTGAATCGCTCGTAACCTAGCTTTATCACTTGTCCATCTGGAAGCTAACGAAAAGGAAATTTCTAGAAAATACCATAGCTAGACACCATCTCGCTGTGTTTACAGAAGACATCAAAATGTAAGTTAAAGAAATCAAATGATTTCCAGCGCAATTTAGAATAAATAAGCACAAGTACATTTTTTTCAAAGAAAAAATATTAAACTGTTGTTTCTTATAAAAATTTACGACTGCTTATGTATTTTACTAGTCCTTATATATTTTTTTCACGCCTTGTGCCTCTTTGTCAATCCTGCGAAACCATTCATGTAATAATGTGTTCCGCCTTCAGGTTCAATCTCATGCGAGACGTGTTGTGCGAGGCACAGGGTACCTCTGATGATAACTCGGAACTGGCCTGTTAACGTTCTCTCAGCTAATGAGCATATCTAATAAAAAAAAAATGTTATTCCAAAGTATTCTATTTGTGTCAAACAGCAAACACAGAAATACTTGGTCTGTAGTCATGAGATTCATCAATGGAGTGATAACATATTAATACATTATATTTTCCATCACGATATTGCTCTAACACGCTTGGTAATTTTATCAGCGGAAGAACTGTACCACGTCTAAACCTTGAGAGGGATTACCTTGTTAGTGTAAAGGCCTGCTTTTTTTTGGGGGGGGGGGGGTGGGGATTTGATCCTCTCTTGAATACATATATATATATAGATCGTTTTCACGTGAAGTCATCACTTTCTAAAATCTAATCCATCAAAGCTTAGGCATAAAAGGTGGCATATTTATGTCTGTTTACACTTTTACAGCTCAATAGCGTGGATCGTTTGGAAACTAGAGCACTTTGAATTTCCGGGTTCTGGAGGCGCGCGCCACAAGGCTACTCTACGATCGAGTTTGTTCTAAAATATATACTTATCTCATGATTTTAAGCTCCTTTAGAAGTTAGAGAATTAGGAAGTGCTTATGTAAATGCTTGTTTTTTTCAGCACTGATAACGTCTAGATAGCCAAAGTAAGATCCAGATGTTTACACTGTTTTCCGGCCGTCATATTGGTGTACCACGGAGGTACACTAACAGAGCGCTTTCCGACTGGGCTTTGTAAATTTCTTCGAAACAATTCGACGAATATCTGAAGTTTGGCGAGACGCACAGGCCTAAAACTTGGATTTTTATTTATTTAAAACTTGGAGAAGTGTCTTAATTATTTTATCTTCTATAATATCACAATTTCTCAGCTTTTCCCACTGCCGGATGGTTTTCGATTTACTTTTTTATTGCGTGACGGTGAAAACGATCTGTTAGACGTTTTGATATGTAGTATCGATGTACCAATCCTGCAATCTGATTGGTTTTTAGCGCGGTCCGGATTTTCCTATCGCGGTAACGGCGGAAACAGCGCAGGTGAAATTGTCATGTTATAGTCAGTTTTCGTGAGTGAACTATCGAGAACTAGACTAAATGGTCAACCTTAGCGCTCTTTTTACACTTCCATCGGCGATTAATCAACACAAGTTTATCTCTGCTCACTTTTAAATGGCAAGGAATGTCACTTTACGTAAATTCAATTGAGTGTTTTGAAG
>CBDDTI010000063.1:0-4651 GCA_965233585.1 bacterium | reverse complement strand
TTACACAAACACACAATCACTGGTAAACAAGCTGTGGTCATCTTTATAGTGTAATAGTTCCTATTAATAGCAATGATACAAGCCGTTGAAGTCACCCTTAATTTTGGCCTTAAGGTGATTCCTCAGTATTGCACTGCACATGCCTACTGCGCACAATTTTTGCGTCATTAGCACGCGCAAAACGTAAGAAATTTCCCACAAGCAAGGCTTGACAGCGAAATAAAAGCTTGTTTTCTCTTAAACGAGCATGGTGACCTATATTTTTTATTGCTTAATAATAGTGCCCATGTTATCCTCTTTAATCTAAAAAAAATTTTAAAAAATTTATCGGAAGGAAAAAAAGATATAGTTGAAAGTGTGCACAAAACCGTTACTCTAGGATGTAAATTATGACCACGAAAACATCGACTCGACGAATGCATTTCGTCCACCTCGTTTTAAATGGTGCAATTTTTTCCACAAATTTTATATGATATTGTTCCATATGTTCCATACTTTCCTCCTGTCAAGTTTTCTTCCGAGTATTACTTGGATAAACTGTACTTTCAGCTACCGCAATATGTAACGTGGACCAATGAATAACGCGTGAGATTAGCTCGAGTACAGGCATAAATGGGGCAAGATTGGCCCATCATATCTCTTTTGCGAGAATGGTGACCTATCTTTTTTTATTTTATTTTTCGAAAAAGTGCTTTGTGGGGAACATTCAGAGAAAGTTTAAAAAAGATCCATCGGTAATTTTTATTTCTGAGGAATTACTTTAAGTGCCTTTACTTAAAAAAACGGTATGGTGAAACACAATTTTTATCATTGAATTGTGATAGCATTTCAATCTTACAAAAACTTAAGGTGGTTCTGAACCTACTGAAGCAACAAAAGTTATAAAAGTGCAATTAAGAATCTTAACATTGAATCTTGTACTTGCAGTTCATGTTTGGTCTTGTCAAATTAACTTTGTTTTTCTTATGTTTAACAGTTGGTTCAGAGAGGTTTGTTAGGACTGACATCAGGTAACTCAGGTATCTGAACATTTCTTAAATTATTGTTTGTGATGCAATGCATTAGTAGAAATTTAGTTTCAGTGACATGAAACTTATCTACATTACAGTGGAAGCCCTCATAAACAGACACCTTCAAGATGCAAAAATGCTGTCTGTAACTTGAACTGGCTGCTTACAAGAACAGTTCTCATAAGCGGCCACTAGAGTTGTAAGGCGAAGATGGCTGCCTGTGGGAGCTTGCCCAGTTAACAATAAACAGTATGAATACAAAATACCACCAAATAATTTTTGATCGTTTTATTGCCTTGCACAATGCCACAATAATGGCAATGGATAACTGTGTGACTTGTGTACAGTACTGTGTACTGCAGTACTAGGACTGGCCCTTAACTAACAAACCATATTAATTGTGGCTGAAATTATTGCAGCCAGCATTAACATTTATTACTAGTAGTAATCAAAGATTATGAGAGTGCGTTTGACGCCGTAACTTTAATACAGATACCTTAAATGATTAACCTGTCTGACTTTCAACCTCTGTCTATTGCTAAAATCAAAAGGTTTTCATCAACAACTGGGTTTTTACAGAAGATTTTCAGTGACAAAGTCCATGCCATTCTGATTGAAGAGGTCACGATACAAACTATGTTGTGTGACGGCGCCAGTTTCCGTAGACTCACAAGTATAATTATAGGACTAAAATATTTACATCAGCCTTTAAATTTCGTGCTAAATATTCTCACATTACTGTAACTTGTAATGTTTAAGTGTAAAAGCTAATTTGTAAAAGTATATTTTTTACGAACATTATTCTAATCAGGAAGCTCAAATGTAAGTATTAATTAAAACCATTTGCAATCGCATGCTTTCATTGTAAATAAACTCCGCGCGACTGATTCGAGTATTTGCCCTGGCCTGATTAATAAAGTAGACAGTATTTACATTTCCTTTCCGTGATTCAGGTTCACCCTTATGGATCGTGCACACAGAGTACTCTTCCACTGATTCCAAACAGTATTCGACTGGATAAGACTGACCTTTTCTGTCGGAACTAGGTCAACAAATGCAATCAAATACAGCTGTTTCCTCGGTTGACATCGGAAAGCATAGGCGATCGTGCTCGTGAACATAAATAAACACGGAAGCACAGTCCAGAATTCGACAAGAAAGCACACTAAACACGAAGAGAAGGTCAAACTCGACAAGGAAGCACACCAAGACACGAGGCAAAACATGAAACTCGACTCCTGTTAGAAACAAAGAACATGCTCGATGGAAATTACGTCATTCGACCTGAATAATTTCGCCCCTGAAAAATTTTTCGGGGGGGCCAAATTTGTAATGATGAATACACCTCAAAATTCCAAGAATGTCGATTTCGACTGCATTATGAAAGCGTTCTTTGACGAATGCAATTAACAGTCTCTGCAACAAAAAGCAGTGATAAAGTTTACAGGTTTTAATGAAGTAAGTCAGGCCCTACGTGCATGTCCGCTTACTGGAATACAGAGTTTGTATAGGAGTTCAAACGGGATTTTGCTAACTAGGTGTTCATTAGTAAAGCTATCCACTTATGAGAGTGTTCGTTAAGACAGCCTTCACTGTATTATTTTTATTTTTCAATCTTTTTTGGGTGAACAGTAGCTTTTTTTTAGCAAAACATAGAACCAATTCAGCATCATGGCAGCCAAAAAAACTGGTTTAATAGTTAATAATGGCATTTTGTGGTCAAAGGGTTACCGGTAAATAAAATAAAAATAACAACCACTAATACAGGGTTCGTACGGGTCCTGGAAAACCTGGAACGTCCTGAAATTTTATTCTGGCATTTTCAAGGACTGGAAAGTCCTGGAAAACGGCCACTGGTCCTGGAAAGTTCTGGAAATCTGTTAAACTCAACTAAATGCTCAAAACATCTGCTTTGGAATCTCTTTACGGTGGCCATAAAACCAAATTATCTTAAGTGTACATGGAAAGCAGTAAGGAGAATTAACATTGCGATCTTAGGAGTGTAGGGGTTAATGTGAATTTTAGAGCTCTTGAAAAATCAGTCTGGGTGCTGGAATAGTCCTGGAAATTTGTTTCTGAAAAAGGGTAAGAACCCTATAATAGCAATTATTGCTATAGGAATAGGAATAGCAATAGCAATAATAAACAATTATTGGATGAAGTTTTTGTGATATCCAGAATAACCCTTACCGAGACATTGAACGAAAAAAACCTTGAACAAAAAAAATGAAAAAAATTTAAGTCATGTTTTTGCTTCTTCACTGACGGCAAGCAACACAAAGTGTGCAAACTTGACATGATTACCTTTAGAAATCATGCACCACGGTCATACATGTACATGACATGATTACCCGTGACCTTGAGTGTCATTGACACGATTATTGTATAATCTGCAGTTTAAGACGTCACGGGCGCTGATTTCGAAAATTCGCTGTACTCTTTCGGCTAATCAGAAAAGAGTTAGAGAGTTCAATGTATAATAACAATAATAACAATAATGATAATATTAAAAACTGATAGCACTGCTCATCATCAAGAGGGGAGGGGAGGGGGCTAATAATTTTGGAATTTGGTAGAAGTGACAGTGTAGAGCAATTTAAAATTGCCGAGGGCAAGGTAGGTTAAAATATGGATATTGTCTGTGCTTGGGTATGGCTATTTTCTGAAATCACCCTCTGACACTACATTGACTCTGACATATTACTATGATCCAACAGTGTAATACAACTCTAAATTACTGAGTTATTTCTTAACCCATCGACTCCTGGAGCTTTTTGCTTAAAACGCGTTTTTTGGAAATTTAATGGGTGTTCTCAGGCTGGATATCGGCCAAATTAGCTTTAATGTGGTTGATAAGTCAGTTTGCCCTTCTTGCCGCTAGCACCGTGTTTTACAACATTTTGGCTCAGGTATGCGCAGAAATCAAAATTTTGAGTTGGTTTCTGGACAGGAAAGTGACTTACTTTTTTCTACTTTTTGATTTTTTTTTTTTTTTGCCCTTCCTTTTTCTCCTCCTTTTTGCTGCAGTGATTGGCCTTCTACTGGGCGTGCTTGCAGTTAAAAAAACTTCTAAGAAAGTGTCATCAAGACAGGCAATTTTTACCATGGAGTAGCCAGGTGTAGTGGCAGGAAATTTTGCTCTGAGTTTTTCACTCAACTTTTTTAGCATTTTAGTGCATATCTCAGGCTCCATTTGGCCGATCACTCTGATCTGGGCATCAGTGGAAAAATCTTTTCCTCTTGCAGAAGTTGAGTATTATATGATGCCAATTTTGGTCAAAAGTGATGGAAGTGGAAGAAAAGCTAAGGCTCGTCACAGCTGGTTATGGCCGGCACAGGAGTCGGGGTTAAACTAAAGATGGAAAAATAAACTAGAATACCCTCAAAATACAGTTTGGTTTAGGAAAGTGGTATCACCAAAATGAAATAATAAATGTATTGTTTAGGGTGTAGGTGAAACACCACATTTTCATGCTGACATAAGTAGTAAGATGATAAAGATTCTTATGCAAGTTGGATTTTTGCAGAGGAGGGAGGAAGAAGAAGACCTCGAAGACCAAGAACAAGAATAAGCATACGAACCAATCAACGACCAGGAGAAAGAGATGCAGCAAATGCCGCTGCAATTGATGTGTAAGCTG
>CBDDTI010000062.1:5000-6402 GCA_965233585.1 bacterium | reverse complement strand
GAAGGGTGAGTTCACTGAAAAACACTCACCCTGATGGTTTCTGACGATGGAACAATCTGCTTCTCTGCAACATTCTTCTTCAGTATCTCTTGGGTAATCTCTGTGAAAGGAGTACAAGGGGAAGGACTACGCTAAATAACTGTTAAGATATAAATATAAGCTAACTGACCATCACTGGATAAATGGACAACTTAGAAGTTGTCTTACTTGAGTTCTGCATCAAAGAAAATTTATAAAACGTACTGTGACATTCTGCTTTAAGCATGTTAAGTCATCAAGTCAGTTACTGAGTGTCTAAACAGGCCATTTCCGAGTTCTCAAATGCATGCCCCTGTTTGCAAACGAGTCTAACTGCGAGACCTTTCATATAAAAATGAGTTCTGCATGTAGTTTCATTTTCATGCAAATCAAAGTCATTTTCATAACAATGGTTTCGCACTTAGACTCGCTTTGAAACAGAGGCACAAGGGAACTCGGAAGTGGCCTATTAGCCAGTGGATAGTCAGTTAGTAAGTCAAGCGGTCTGTTCTTCCATGTGTCTGTCCGTGCATCTTCCAGTCAGTCAGTCAGTCAATTAGTCTGCACATCCATCCATCCATCCATCCATCCATCCCTCCATTTGTGCCTCCGATTATCTGACGCTCCATCCGCAACTCTGCTTTTCAATCCATCTGTCCATAAGTCAGTCAGTTGGTCAATCTTCTAGTTCAGTTAGTACAAATAATGGGCGCTTGTTTTGATCCAAAATCACTGCCTTTAAACACTGACACAAACATGTTTTTTTTCGTAACTTGGTTGCATATTGACAATTCCTCAAGGTATCCCAGAGTTTCACTGAGAAAGCAATTCACAACTAGTCCATAAGGCCACAAGTACATTGGAATCCTGCCTTATGGCTACTGTATTAAAGGAGCCCAGTCACGATATTTTGAGTTATTTTGACCATCGACAAAATAACCTTTAAACTGAAGATAACCTGAAAATAATACTTTACAAAGATAAAAAAACACCAAAGAGATAATGATAAAACATAAAGGAACAAGGATGGTTAAGGATGGAGAAGATTAACACGGATTACAAACAACGAAATTCAAAAATTTAGGTTTAACTTTTCAAACCGTTACACCGTGACGTAGCTCCTTTATGGAATCCACCAGAAGTTCGAGTAACAAGTGGACAAAAACTTTGTTCTGAGATTATTTACATTGTATTGCAAACTTCTGTTTGACTTTTTTTAAAAAACCTTCTAAAAAACAATCATTCCTAACAACAACAAATGCTCAAAACAATTTTTGAACATTTTTTCAGTGTGAAACACTTGAAAAAACCGTTGAAATGAAACTGTTGAAAACATTTTACCCGTGTTTGCAGAAACTCTCTGATCTTCGAAATTCATTTTCAT
>CBDDTI010000061.1:7500-10000 GCA_965233585.1 bacterium | reverse complement strand
TCATCGAGGTAGACCCGACATACTGGATGCCGCATACTTTACAACACATCAGATAGACAACATTATTAGAATTACAGTTTAACTCATAATTGATCGAAAAGTTACATCCAGTGGTCTTAGATGTAAAAGTATCCCCTGGGCTAAGGTAGTCGCATACTTGACATCTCTCATTCCCACACTTGACAGTTCCTTTAGGTCTTTCGCCAGTGCGCATCGTCTTTAACTTCGCATGCACTAAGTAGTCTACGAAAAGCCATCATTAGAAGGTCCCTAATTGCCTTTTTACACTTGTCAGAGCAGTGAAGGAGAGGTTGAAGTTCACGAAGAATACCGCCAATATTTGGCAAGCCTGGATGATACGTGACCACCATTGGTATTGTCTTTTTTTTCTTTGGGACGTGGTGTTAGTGCATCCTTCCTCGCTACCGATCTCGCTCTACGAATTTGCTGTCTGACATAGCGTCTTTTATACCCCCTTACCACCAGAAAATCAGTTAGGTCCTTAGCTCTTCGTTGAAATGCCTCCATCGTAGAGCAAATACGACGAAGTCTCATGGCCTGAGCATAAGGAGTACTTTCCTTACACTTTCGCGGATGGCATGATGTGTAGTACAGGTACTGGTGTTTGTCCGTTTGTTTCACATACAAATCTGTTTCGATTTTACCACTGTTGTTAATTACCTGTACATCCAGGTAGTTAACATGAATCTATTAACTACCTGGATGTACAGGTAATTAACAACAGTGGTAAAATCGAAACAGATTTGTATGTGAAACAAACGGACAAGTATATATATATATATATATATATATATATATATATATATAAAATTCTTGAACTTGATTTGAATGTATTTCAGACAGCGCTCAACTCTTAGAGGAGCTTTGACAATTAAAACAAACTGGTTCAAGACTTCAGAGGTAGTTCATCGTTTTATTACTTACTACAGCTCTGTTTCGTATGGTCAAAAATATGACCACACTCATCAGGTAATATGAACGATTGACCATTGAGTTACAATAACTGGCTATAAAAGCGGGAATATAGTTGCTATGATATATAACAACGTTGTTTTCTCATATAAATCATGTGGTTGCTATATACAATTTGGGGGATTGTGTTACCTTTTTATGAAGTTCTTAAGGAGGTATCTGTTTCGATGGGGGCATGAACTTGCCAACTCATTTCGCTTGTTTAGACTGCAGAGTTCCTTTTTACAGATGATCACGAATTTTTCAAAAAGACATAAATTACACTTCTTAGTAATGTTGCTGTACGGTTTGCATTGTTTGATGATTTTCCATGTTAGGTTGAAAGGTTTGTTGTTGTCCTTGAGTGTCCATATGTGCTTTGACAATTCAGTTTCGTGTCTCTTGTTTCGGTGTCGGAAAGAAGCTGTGTGGTTTCTGTAGCGTTCTTTAAAGTTTGTCGCGAGTCCTACGTATGAATCTGTTGACGTTTCAGTTTTGACTGTTGCTTGGTAGACTACGTTTGGTGTTAGGCATTTTCCCTCGAGTGGGCATTGGTCTTTTTTTCGGCAGTTACATTCTTTGTCGAGTGTTTGTGTTAAATTTTGCGACTGGTTGTAATCTGATAGCAGTTTCTTGTTGTGTGACGAGATGATGGTTTTGATGTTAGGCATGCAAGAGTAACTTAGCTTTAGTGTGTGGCGATTGAAGATCTTGTGTAATGGATGGTTTTTCGGGAAGCATCTGTCGACGATATTTAAGAACTTTCTTCCCAAGTTAGTCTTCACGTTGGAGTTCCATGGTGGATTATACCATATGACTTTTCTTTGGCGATTTCTGTTGCGCTTTTGGGCTGGCTGTAGATTATAGGTGAGCTTGTAGTTGTAGCCACTTTCATCAAGGGCTTTTTGGTAAGGAGGGCTGGCGTCATCAAAAACTTTTTTGCTGGATGAGATGCTGGTTAATCGCTTGTTTATGTTTTCCGGGATGTTCTTTAGTAGTGCAGGCGGGTGATTGCTTTGACGGTGGACATAGAGAAGTTTGTTGTTTGGTTTCATGAAGGGGCTGTAAGATTCATTTGTGAGGTCGAAGGTTACAGCTAAAAAATTGATGGTTTTCTTATTAGCTTCAATTGCGATCTTAAGGCCATTAGATTTGAAAATGTTGCTGACTTCTTGTTTTGTTTTTTCAATTTCTTTAGGTGTAGCTCTGCATACCGCCAGGCCATCGTCACGGTAAAGGCCCACTCGATCTTTAAACTTTGCCGAAATCAGGGATAACATGTAGACTCCTATTAGCTCGCATGTCTCGGCTCCATCATAGGAGCCCATCGTCACGTCGAACATGTCGGTGGTGTTCCTCTTTGCCCATGGCGTGTTCTGGTGGTATAGCAGTGATGTCTTCGCATGTATGATGATATGGCGGTCTTGTGGGGTGATGCACGTGAATTGGGATGCGTAGTCTAGTGCTTTCTGTAGGAGTTGTTCAAGAATGGATGGATAGAAGTCACACACATCGAAGGCTATGAAGG
>CBDDTI010000060.1:0-5744 GCA_965233585.1 bacterium | reverse complement strand
GTCTCAGGTCGTACCAAAATTACCATATCTCGGAAAGCATTCGGAAGTCAGCCAAGCGTGGTCATTGCACGCGTGCTGAGCAAGAATGTCGTACAATGACAGACTAGAAACAATAGACAATTCCCAAAGCACAGACTCAGACAAAACGCTAAAAATCTTCAATGTTTACTCGCGTTTGGGCTTATAGAAGATAATGTCATAGTTTTTCAATGACCATAAAATTCAAAATCCAGGTAGTTAGGTAACCAATTGTGGCCCTGAAAAAATTTGAAGGGAAAAAAACTACGAATTTTTAAGAAAATGCTTTTCTTGCGAGAAGGACTCTTAAACACTGATAAACGTCAACAAATAGCTAAAACTATAATTTCTATATGTTTGCTTTGCTCGAAATCGCGCGCATTTACAAGGCCCTAAAGCTTTTTGCTGACTTGCAAGGACCCATCTGTCATAACGATTCCCAAAATAAAGGGATCGATTTCATAGTTTATAAGATATAATCGTGTAAAGTTTGCTTACCATTCTCGCATAAATTATGACCTAAATTTGGAAACTGCTGAATTTCTCGAATTGGGTCTTTGCGATTTTGGTGAGACTCTTTTCAGCGCAAGGCACTAATGCGCACTATGTGTAGCCGAGAGATTTTCACGAAAAAATGCCAGCAACAGCAGATTTTCGACTCAGACCTCAAAGGGGCGTTGCATTATAACCACGTGACATTTACTCCGATCGCCAAAAATTTTATGTTATATTGTAGATTGATCTATATGTTATTCATTCTATGTGTTAGACTTGCGATAAAAGTAAAGGTGGGGATACCAGAGAGCTTCAAAGTAGGATGGTACCCCCCCCAAAAAACTGGGTCGAGTCACCTTAAGCAAATCACTACGGCTGGTGCTACTACGGCTGCCGCGACTGAAAAGGTCTGGGGAGAGTACGTCTCGGTGGTCTGCCAAATTTTAGCAAAGCGAAATACAAAGATGTCGGAAACATGAACTAAAGAGTTTAAAATCTATTTTATCTAGTTTCTCACAGTCAAATGGCTTCGCTCAAAGAACGATGGCCCTTATCCGCCTTGCTAGAACGAGCAGATAACTTCTGAGCGAAAGCGAATGCCATATACTTTGCACAATAACAACAAGTCAAGTTTGAGGGAAATCTCTTACGTTCTGTGCGTGCACGCGCTCATTTGCGCGCGCTAATGGCGCAAAAATCGTGTGCAGTAGGGATGCGCAATGCAAAACTAAGGAATCACCTTAACCCTCAAAGCAAACTTAACAGAAGAAAAACAACCTCGTGCTCAGCACGGATATTTCACTTGACTCGCTTCGCCACTCCAACACCTTTCGCAAAACTTATCGTAAATTCATGATACCGATTTACAAGCTCATGAGGCAAACTTGACACAGTCTTTGACTTAAATTGACTTTAAAGAATATAGTATCCAATGGAATTCTTAAAATACCGAGATGTCCGTTGAAAAGGGCCAGAGAAGCGAAATAAAGCCAACGTAGTAGCCACTACGGCAAAACATCCCGTCTTACGTAGTAAGATTTCGCGCTACGACAGGATGCAACCGACGTACATGCGCAGTGTCACATTTTGGGGGAAATTTACTTCCGGCAGCCGTACCAGCGCCAGCCGTAGCGATTTGCTTAAACTCCCTATTAACTGTCCTACGGAAACGACACAATAATAGACTTTTTCTTCGACGCTAACTAAAGAAAATCCTAAAATTGCTTTGTCCTCTTCTAATAATTAACTAGAGAATTCCGGAATTAATTTGACGACGAACGCCATATTTTGTTCAAAATAAGACAACTATAATCCTACCTGATGACGCTAGAGGAACTACCATTTTTGGCGCCAAATTAGAAGTTGGAGACACAAAGTGTTTCACATTATTCACTTTTTGCAATGTACTATGGTTTTGGGAATTGTAAATCCCTTTTCCTGAATATTTCATGCCATCTCCAATGAGAAAAGTTGCCTGATTTCAATGCCTTTCCTGTCAACTTACATTGACCTGAGGACAGTAAATTTTTTCCCGCCTGCTGAATCCTGATTGGTCAATTTAAGAAGAAATCCGATAGAAGATGGAACAATTTCAGGTTTTAGTGCACAAAAATCTGTACCAGAGTAATTTTAAATATTTTACAGTCATTTTTACATTTCCTTAAAGCTAAATACATAAATAATTGCCTGAAATAACACCGAAAAATAATTTCCCACGGGAACGAGACAAAATAAATTTCAAAGTTCAGTGATTTTGTGGAAACACCGGCAAAATTTCATCATCAGTTTCATTTCACCAGAACTTTTAAGTGTTTCATACGAAGTTCGACATTCGTTTTCGACGTTTGCTGTTGCTAGAAATGAACTGTTTTGAGAAGACAATTAAAAGACGCCTACAGAAGTTTGCAATACAATGTAAATAACCTTGGCATGGTACAAGGTTTTTGTCCACTCGTTACTCCAACGTCTGACGGATTCCGTCTTAAAATTCCTGCTCGCCAGCCGTATGCAAAGTGTATATAAGTGCGGAGGAGCAGGTAATCACATGCAGCAAAGTACTGTCAGACGGTAACGCGCATGAGCAGCTCAGTAACTTAACAGAATCACGTGGTTAATGTTTTTTTCCAGGAGGAGAATGTGTGGATAGGATAGACACCTGTGCATATTACCAAGGCTATTGTGGTGATGAATACTGGGCAAACACAATGGAGTATTATTGTTCTGCAACATGTGGCTTCTGCGAAGGTAACAAAACTTTCTTAAATTTAATTTTCATCTTTCAGCCACAATTGCCGAAGAACTTACCCAATTTTGTACCACCACCATTAAAGGAAATCTTGGGTGAAACAGTTTAAGCTCCAAAATATACTCAAAGATTTATGTTAAGACGGTTCTTGGGGTTTTAGTTGAAATTTCTTTAACTGGTTCGAATGTGAGGCGTTGAGTTTTGAGTTCAAATCACTTGGGAGCTGCCATGTTGATTTTACGATAATTTGAATTTCTTCCCCAGATCTCTCATGCATAGGCGAGGTCAAAGAAATCTGGGAAAGAAATTATATAATTTATGATAATTTGACACGTTACTGTACCGTTAAAAATCTATAGACCCCTGCATAAATGGCGTCTAAATTTGAATAACAATACTCGTACATCCTTAGCTTGACATTCATGTGAAAATTCCTTCTGGCTTGAAACATGAATGTGAGGCTAAGCATGTACAAAGTATTGTTATTCTAATTTTAGGTGCCATTTATGCACAAGGTCTATAACTTGAAGTCTACACCTCCCCCCCCTGCCCTACCCGTAAGCTCCCTTTCTAGTTCCTTCCCTTCCTCCCTGGTTCCCTTCGTGGCCCTCTCCCTTGCTCCGCTCTGGCATCCTCCCTGCCTTCTTCCGGGCTGCCTCCCTGGCTGCCTCCCTCCCTGTCTCACTCCATGGCTCCCTCCCTGTCTCACTCCATGGCTCCCTCCCTGTCTCCCTCCATGGCTCCCTCCCTGTCTCACTCCATGGCTCCCTCCCTGTCTCACTCCATGGCTCCCTCCCTGCCTCACGCCATGGCTCCCTCCCTGTCTCACTCCATGGCTCCCTCCCTGTCTCACTCCATGGCTCCCTCCCTGTCTCCCTTCATGGCTCCCTCCCTGTCTCACTCCATGGCTCCCTCCCTGTCTCCCTCCATGGCTCCCGCCCTGTCTCACCCCATGGCTCTCTCCCTGTCTCACTCCATGGCTCCCTCCCTGTCTCCCTTCATGGCTCCCTCCCTGTCTCACTCCATGGCTCCCGCCCTGTCTCACTCCATGGCTCCCGCCCTGTCTCACTCCATGGCTCCCTCCCTGTCTCACTCCATGGCTCCCTCCCTGCCTCACTACATGGCTCTCTCCCTGTCTCACTCCATGGCTCTCTCCCTGTCTCCCTCCATGGCTCCCGCCCTGTCTCACTCCATGGCTCCCGCCCTGTCTCCCTCCATGGCTCCCTTCCTGTCTCACTACATGGCTCCCTCCCTGTCTCACTTCATGGCTCCTTCCATGGGGTCGTCCCAGGCTCACCCCCTCCCTTCCTTCCCGCCAAAGCTCTGTCAACCGGTTCCTCCGTTTTTTTGCATTGTTACTATTATTTTTTATATTCAACTCGGTACTATACTAAGCTAAGAAATCAGAGATGTGCTTTAGTGCAAAAAGGTTAGAAATACCATATGATATTCCTTTTGTTTTTGATTCACTTCATCTGTTAGGGACCATTACAGATTTCACGTACAAGCTGGGCTTTTTTGAGATAAACGATGCGTTCTCCACCTCCTGCTACTTTCAGACTAATCATGGCTCTTGGACTAATATATTATATTTTTTCCTCTTCTGTAAGGAAACCCAACCACTCCACTGCCAACAACTCTTCCACAGACAGAGCAAGCTATTGACCAAAATAAGAAAAAAAACCCCCTGGATTTCAATTAAATCAAATTTATAGTATCACTTCCTAAAAGTTCAAATTAACATGGGACTGAAGGAGTAAAATCCCCAAAAAAGACGCCATTGTTCGCTAAATTAAGGAAAGCGCTAATCGTGAAATAACGGCGATTCTGTGAAACAGTTTTTAAATTTGTGCTCAAAGCACCCTGTAAGATAGCGCTGGCTGAAAGTCCTAATTTTTTAACCCTTTAACCCTTCTTTATAAGATTCCTTCAAAGATGCGATTGTTTCATTTTCTTTAATATGTACATGTACATACCGCGTTTATATCGAGATATAGAAATACGGGTGGAAGTTTGGGAGAGCGAGAAATGATGTGGGGACCTGAGGCCTACAACTCGATAAAAACACGGAGAACATATTTTCTATCGCTTTATAAAAAAGAGAAACAATTTGTTTACTTTGATCGGTAAAATTTAAGTTCTTTTTGTTCGAGTCTCCATTACGTCAACAGCTCGCGCTATCTATGACGTTTTCTTAGGGCTGTTTTCTCAATTTTAATCTTCGCGTGTCCTATGTTTCTCGAGTATTTTTTCGATTTTGACTGAAAAATCGCGAAATTTATGTATTTAGTACTCGCAAAATTTAGTAAGAATAAGGTAAGATAATTGATTTCCCGGCCTTATTCATTTCTTATCAGTATATAAAACAATACTGCGCTCATTTTAACTTGTACGAAAGGCTAATATAAAACGGATACGTACTTAATAGAAATAATATACAAACTGCGGTTACAAATATGACAAAACAACGCATGTTGTAGAAAACTTTGATTTAAGGTGGCCGAACACAGTTTTAGCGCGCGCTTTTGCTGATGCAAATTAGCACGTGCACAAGGATTTCAAAAAACAAACATGCCGTCAACAGAGCGATCATTTTATTTACTCAAAACCTGCACTATCTGTGTTATTTTTCTCTATAATTGCATGAAGTGTATTGATGGCTCTAGTATTTTATTACAACGATATGTTACAAAAGGTAACGATGCAAAGAACCCAGCATTTTTAGCTTTTGTTTGTTACAGAAAGAACCCAGTTAAATGCAACGCATGCGCAGTTGCTCAAAAAATTGAGACCGATTGCTTTAGCAGAAACTTGCCGTTTTCTAGCGATCCAGTCGTTAGAATTTCAAGAAATTTGGCAAAAAAATAGATCAGAGACCACGTGAATGATCTATCACGAAAAATCTGAGTTTTGACATAGGGAATTTTTAATAATACAGGAAAAGATTAACGGCGAATTACGGAAATCGCCTATGTCAAAATTCTAT
>CBDDTI010000059.1:0-2500 GCA_965233585.1 bacterium | reverse complement strand
AATGTTTCCATGCAGCGGGTAAAAGCCCAAAACAAAGCTGAAAATTAGTAACTTCTTGAAATGGTGAAAGAAAATAGGAAGCAGGCCAAAAGAAAAAATACAGGAAAAACAGGAACCGGCTGACGCCCCGCAACCATGAACTGGTCCAAAAGATGAAAATAGACCTTGACGTGACTGTAACAGGTGAACAGGTCAACGGATCATTTACATCATCAGCGCGCGGCGTCAAACACCGCTTGCAGCGTGCCAGAGGAGCGAGGGTCAGTCAATGAATGATCACAGTGGCACAGTTCACTGTAGAAGCTTCCAATGTTAAATGGATGAAATTCGAAGCGTTATAAAGATAGAGGCGTCGGAAAACGAACCTTGGACGGCATGGTTTTCCATTCAACAGGTAACCTTGAGCAACAAGTAACAATTGTAACTGCGCTTTTAACAATTATTGCAAAACTTCAGCAATGTTATTGTTATTCACTGTAAGAATATTTCGATGGAATATATAATCGTCAATTAAGAAAAACTAGAATTAAGATATCGCAATTTGTTTTCATAACTGTATCTCAGTACCAGGTAGACAATGTGAAAACAGGGCCTCTCTTTGTTTTCCTCATATTGTGACTTGTGAGTAAATATAGCATAAACATCACTGAAAAACGGTTTTGAGCTTGATTTTGGCATCTCAGGTCCTCTCAAGATTTTTTTCGTATTAACTTAATAACTCAGGCTTTTTAACGAGTGACTGAGAGTCGGGATTATCGGAAATTAGCAGCTCTCATGTTTGATTGCTGTAAGCCGTCAAGTTACGAAAATCCCGAGTTTTCCGGTTTCCCTGACCTTCAGAAAATTTACTGATGAGGCAGATAAGAGGCAAAACGTGTTAAAAGTTTTAACGCATGCATTCGTTGAAAGCGTCATAACAACCTCGTTCCCATTCTCTCTCTCCTCTGGTTCACGTGCTGGTGCTTACAACCGATACAACACGCACTGTGATTGGATATTTTCAAGACCGGCTTGAATTGTTACATTCTTAGGATCTTTTGAATGTCGATGAAATGTCACCCTCTCTCGTTGAAACCACGACTGAGAAAAAGTTAGTCTTGTTAGCAAAATGATTACTAATTCTGGGCTACTGTAATATTTTTGAAATACTGGATTTGGAATGAGATCGAACAGATATCCATTGATGCGAGACGAATTGTAACCGGACGTTTAAATCACCTGGCATTTATAGAACAGACTACATGTACTTTATTGTCTTTACTGCCACCAAGCATGACGAGGGTTTGGTCTCAACTGACGAAAAAATCTCAAACTCTGGTCTTGCTGTCGGTAAATACAGCAGAATCTCAGTTTGACACTTTGCTGACCTCACGGTCCATAGCCTGCGTAGTGGACGTCTGAAGAGAGAAAAAAAATTTCTTTCAGTAGTCACGGAGTAAAACTATCCCTATTACATGTGTAAGAGAAATCAAATGCCGATTGTCTCAATTCGTACCTTCCACCACGTCAGAAAAGAGACTTGTTACTGGCACGCTGAATACTCACGCGTCTACCCAAACACGTGTGAAAAGAAGTCGCGTGATATGTCGAAAAACGTCCTCTCCACTCTCCCCTTAGTGGAATTTTGCTATTTCTTATTTTTTTGTTTTTAATCGTGTAAATCAGAAAAAAAAATGACTGTTGCAGAAAGAAAAACAAAAGAACATAGCAACTTATCATTCTTCAAGTTTCAGTGTCTTGAATCCACTATGAAGCTTTCACAATTCAGGACATTCAGGACTGCGCGATGTATTTAATGAGCGCCTGCGAATCAAGTGAGAGGATTGGGTGCGAACGAAAATAAACTTGTAAACACGAGATTCGACCATCACGCATACAGGAAATGGGTTACTTTGCGCCAAATTTAGGGCAAAACATCGGACGAAACATACAAATTTGTAGTTCAGATGTTAAAATTGTATCACTTTCAACTCTTATTTGATGTTAGTTTAACGTTTTGTGTATGATTTGAGTTTAAATCTCATCGCGAAGTTGAAACGTGTCTGTTCCGTTCTCATCCGACTCTTTTGTAACAGGAACAATGCCCCTCTTTGTTATATAACACAACTGCGTCTCGACTCTCGTGTGCAAGTTTGAAGTCTCGTGTTTTTACGATAAGCATGTTGTTCAAAGCAAAAATTTTCTCCCTCGGTTATCCAAAGGTTAGTTACGGGCTGCTGTCGTCCTGTAATTTACCGTTATTTCCCTGGAAAATAGATTCGACTTTTTCACTGTTTTAACACGAACGAAAAACGAAACAAGGGACCTCAATACCCAACAGTTTGTAAACTCTAGCAAGTACGGCCGCGGGCAATCCAAACTCTTACTCGACCAGCAAGAGATCCACAAATGGTGTCATGGAAGATGCTTCGAATTTCAACGATTCTAGTATCAGTGCTTCTAGCGATTACTCCGAAAGTAGTTTTCGTCCGTTAACTCCGAAGAAAAACCTCGAAACAAG
>CBDDTI010000058.1:0-27047 GCA_965233585.1 bacterium | reverse complement strand
CTTGAACCAAAGTCTTAATGGCTGTAATGGCCTGGAACGGACTATCGGCGGCCCCAAAAATCAGAGAGTTCCATCTCCAAACTTCCGGTTCCCCTGGCTTCTCAGGATCCCTCCACAAAAATCTTAAATCGTCCCTATCTTCCTCTTTAACCCTAATTTGCAAAAACATTTTCCCTATGTCCCCTACTAACGCTTATTTTTTAGTTCGAAATCTAAGTTCAATGGCTAAAATATTTAATTGCAGTGGAGGGCCACAAACAAGATTGTCATTAAGGCTTTTCTTGATCGGGGATTTCGCAGAGGCGTCAAAGACAATTCTGCATTTTGTGGAAACTCTGGAAGCATCATAGACAGCACGATGTGGTAAATAATAAACGTTAGTACGGCTGGGATCGGCAGCGATCGGGTCGCAAACCCTTTCTACCACCTGGCTGCGGATATACTCTTCCATAGCCTCGCGATAGGCGTGCCTAAGCTCTGGATTTTGACTCAACTTTCTCATTAACGAATCCAGCCTATTACGTGCACTCGCGTAATTGCTGACCAGGTCTGGATACGCTCTCCACAACAGCCCGGTGATGAACCGTTTGAGGTCTTTGTGGAGAGTCAATGTGTCTTTTATCTTGGAAACCGCAATTATCTCATCTTTAGTTAACGGCGATGGAGAATCATCCATATGTAATCTATCCAATTCCCACATTTTCTCCATAGCTTTCGTCAATGCCTCTGTTGACGTAAGGTATGTAAAATAAGGAGGTGTGTACATACGGTCGGGTTTCGTCAAAACCATTGCTTGTTGGCTTCCACAGGGAACGTATCCGTAAACTGTGGACAGCAAAGCAAAATCCTTCTTTAGGAATATATGTCTCTTTTTCAAGAACCTTAACGAACCCCCCAATAGTTGGCAAGTCACGTGAATTTAAATTGTAACAATTGCAAATCCCAATTACGCGATGTATTTACACTATTTAGAGTAAACGCATACTCCGCCGCTACCTTGGTAAACACAGAACTTTCGTCAATATTATAATTCATCATAAATCTGCCTACCTGTCTTTTGCTGATAAGATTTACTGTCGAACCTGTGTCTAGCATGATGTTTACGGGAATCGCTACGGGTCCAGCCAAAAAGCCTCTGACAATGGGTAGATGCACAAGATAATCATCATCTAAAAGCGAATTGGTTTTAATCACCTTATTAATTATTCGGTCCTTTTCAGATGGCTTCTGGCTGACTGGTTGTCACTTGGATCTGAAGTCACCACCATGCAACCTGGTATGATGCTTGCCGTTGCATCCAACCTCTTTGCACCCGCTGAATTGACATTCCCTCGCAAAGTGTCCCGGTTTAAGGCAATTAAGACAAACCTTAGCTTTTCTTGCCTTCTCTATAGCCGCGTTAGCAGAAAGGTTCTTTCTACATTTGCCTGCGAAGTGGTTACCCTCACAGAAGATACATTTATCCGATTGCTCTGATTGGATCTTCTGCTCCGGCATCAAGTAAAAGTTGTTGAGAGACTTGGGCATCGCACCACCATTTCCGTTGGTTTTGCCTCCTGTGGATCCTTTTCTCTTCTCGCCTCCCATATGCATTTTGAGGGTAGATCGTTTGTTCGTTTGAATGTAGTCACCCAACCAGTTCAGGATCCATTGGATATGCTTATGGGGAGGTGGTAACAACGATTCCCTCTTGCATTTGGTATTCTCCTTCTCCCATTCGTACAAGCACTCGACTCATCTTATTCTCTATGGTTGAAGAGACAAGAATCGGTTGGTCCAGGATTGTTGGATACAAACGTTGTAGACGGAGAACCAATTGTTTACTCCGAACGTGCAAGTTACGGAGACCCTCAAAATCATTAGCTTTAACTCTCTCGAGGTTTTGAAGGTCTCTCAACATCTTGTTAGCACAAAGTGCCGGATCCCCGTACTCGTTGATAAGGGCCATCTTTGCTAGTTCGTAGCTCTCCTCGTCAAACTCAAACATTGAGATGACCATAGCTGCCTCACCCTTGACAGCTTGGTTGAGTTTGTTGAGCTTCGAAATAACTGGTACCTTGGGATTCTTGTCGACGAGGACCGTGAACGCCTGCCAAAAGGCGTTCCATTCGGTGTAATCCCCGTCGAACTTGGGAACCTTCTCATTGGCAGAGGGTTGGTTATACTGGATAACCAGGTTATTTGAGAGGTTCTTGATGGCCTGTGTAAAGGCGTTGTCTCCATCGTCGTGAGCTGCGGATCTAAGGGTCTGGTCGTTCGCCGTGTAAAATTCTGTAGATTCAGAGCCTGTAAGATCATCTGGTAACAGCGGTAGTTCCGTCTGACTCTGGTTCTGAAGTCTAAAGTATTGCTCTTCGTGTGCCCTCAGAGTTGGCTTCGGACCAGCCGGATCCCTAATCCTTGATCTTGGTGCAGTTTCTCCTGCCCTTGGTGCATTCTCATCTGTGACACCCGCAAAACTAACCACCCTACCAATCCTCGGGATTGCTTGAGGCGACGGTAGCGGCGCGTTTGGGTCATGTGGGGTCGATGTGGTCACCGGTCTTTTGCTGGGTTCGGGAGAAACCCTTCTTTGTACAGGTTGGATAGCCTCCTGTTCAGCAGCTCTTTCGGCTTGATCATCGTCTTCCGTATGTTTGGCAACTGAGGTGTCGTACTCAGTATCACCCTCAGGTACTCCTGCTGATCCTAACACCTGCAGCTTTCCTCTTGGGTTGTTTTCTCCAGGTCCAAACTTACTCACCCATTCTCTTGCGTGTTGGATGAGTTCGTTTGATACTTCAATCCTGTCTTTCCTCTTAACAACATCCACAATTGTTTCTTCTGGAGTCATGTCTCTGCGGAGAATCAAGGTTGTGGCTGCTTCATCTATTAACAGTCTTTGAAGTTCAACCGCTGCTCCATTGAGAGCAGATATCATGTCTTCCACTCCGTCTCCCGTTGGGTCTCTAATCTCAATCATTGGAAGAATCTTTTGATTCATCTCTGTGATCCTTCTCCTTAGCGTGGTTCTGAGACTTTTGACCTTGTCTTCGAGACGTTTGGCGCCTTTGATATCCCTGAAGTTGGTTGCCATCAGGGTTTGAACCCGGTCGATGATCCTTTCCATGTCTGTTGTCCTTTGTCCGGTGTCTGGTAATGCCTCTCTGATTTGTTCCGACAGCAGTTGGATGGTTTCCTGGCTCTCTTTGGAAATAGAGAAGTATTTACCTTCTAACATGTAGACAGAAGTAACAAGCTCGTGGTCGGTGGAGACTCCACCTTCCACATCTTCATCACCTTGGAGCCTTGCTTCAGCCATGATGTTGTTGGCTTTGTTGGATCAGATTTGATAAGTCCGAATTGATGTTCTTCACAGACCGATGCTCCAAATGTTGGATATCTTTCCAGAGAATACAAAACCAGACCAGTTTGGAAACTCGCACCTAGCTAAAATAAACTCAGAATGATACCTTTTGAGCCACGCAATTTCGAGCAAGTATTATCTTAGTTGTATTTTCTCACCTTATACTGACAATAAGTTCGACACAGGTGTTATTGTAATACTATGTGAGGGAAATACTTAAGACTACCGAATTGCTGAAATGGGGATGAATGACTGAAGAAGACTTGATCAGGGTCTCTTTATATACTCTTTTAAGTAGGGTAGATTTTACGCTCGATGAAAGGGGCCGAAGGGGTAGAGCATAAAATAATTACAAGCAAATTCACTGAGCATATATGACTATTAAAATTGATGAGCAAAAAAAGGTGAAATCAGGAATTGCTACAAAAATAAATATTGGAAAGTGTACCGGTATTGGACATAATAAACATCAATAGACCGGAGGGGAAATCATCGTTATAAATGCCAACCCTTCGTAACGTCATCTTCCTATGGGATTATTAGTGATATTTTTTGTGCCCCGCAACGCAACAACTTTAAGCAATTACTTTTTTGTGGAGATATGAACCCTTTTCATGGTTTAGATCGTATACGTGATGTGAAAGTTAATTGATGGTCTAAGAGAAATTACACTTCCGGAATGCAATATAAATCTAGGTTTCTATACTTAAAGGACAAAGGGCAAGTAAAGAAATCCTACAAATCTTGTTACTACTATAACAATACATTCAAATACATTACATTTATTATCAAATACAACTTCAAATCGCTATCAATTTCGGAATTTGATTCGTTCATTATTTTCGAAAGCCCATTTTTGAAAGCCAAACAGAACAACAACTACTTCACGACTTCAAAAACAATTAAATTACCGAAATTCGGACTTCCAGACTTCGTTGACAAATATAAAATGAAGATCGGTTCGAATTTCCAGACGCGATCGATGAATATAAAGAATTTTGCTTCGGAAACAGCGATTGCTTTAATCTCCTGATAAGAACTACCTCTGATGGGGACAAAGTTCCAAGTTCAAGTTGTCTATTTCAAACTGAAAGAGATTTGCTTAAGTTAAAGGTTTTTCCCTTACTCTGAAAAAGAACCAACAACCAAGTGATATAAAGAATATATTTGAACTGAACTCTTGGTCAAACTATAAGTCATTATATAGCTAGTCACTTAGTAAATAGTCATATAAATAGTTAATCTTGCTAATACTATAACAATACATTCAAACTGAATATATCCAAACACATTACATTTATTATCAAATACAACTTCAAATCACGGTCAATTTCGGAATTAGATTTGTTTGTTAGTTGTTTTCGACTCCGAGAAGTTGGTATTCTCTTCAGTCTTTCTTCCTTCAAGTCTTCAAGATAGACTTGTTGAAGTTATTGTCTCAGGTCCCATTCACGAGCTATTGGCCTTCCACTCGGACGTAGACTTGTTGAAGTTGTCATCTCGGTCCCATTCACAAGTCAGGGAAGCGTGGCCTTTTTCTTTTCCAAAGCACAACTTCCTTCTTTGTCATATTTACGCTGGATTGCTTGAATTTGTTGTATTTATCTCAGATCGTTCATCTGTCAATACCTGTCCATACTCATTTTTGAAAGCCAAACAGAACAACTATTATATGATCAAACAGTGAGTTGTCTGCAGGCTATTAAAGATCTGCGATCATTGATCGGCGATCATGATCTAGATCACTTTTTTCATGATCGTGAACTGATCTGTATCCTCATCCAAATTGATCGAGATCTTCACAGTTACTTCTCTCTAAAGATCTCGATCATCATTTAAGAATATAATATTTTTTTTGTTCTTTGGGGCAGCTGGTGGGGGTGAATTTGAATGGATTGACAGTGAAACAGACAAGAAGAATGGTTTGCAAATTCTCAAAAAGGAGTTAAGAGGATTGCAGGGAAGAGAATAAGGTTGAAGAATCACCAAAAGGGATTCAATTCAAGTGGTAGAAGATCTCCTAAAGCTTTCAGTAGTAAAATAGCTTTACATGAAGTACAATATGTGGTTGCCTTCGTCTGCCTCAGTTGAAAGACTTTTCAGTATTGCGAATCCCGGGGCCAACCATATCCCCAGTGTTTTCACCCTACACTGGGGATGTGGACTCTGGTTGAAAGGCTGATACATAGGGTCAGAGCCTGCAATTGACATTACGCATGCATCAGCAGGCAGTGACACACTCAGGGGTTTGGTAGGAAAAAGGTTAGAGTGGTACTTCCCAGCTGTGGGCCAAGGTTGGAAAGAGGAGGGAAGGTATCATGTAAGTATTAAACTGGGAATACAAAGAGCATCTGAATGGGGATGTTGCTTGTTGCAGGCTCTGAATCAGCCTACTTGGGTGAGAGCCTGGGTTCTCTCTCTGATGATTAACTTACTGGCAAGAGCGAGACGACAACCTTTGTGGGGAGATTGGCACCTCCTGTAATTCCAGCGACTGGAACACAACCTGTTGACCAAGGGTGAGGTAATGGTCAAGTGGGGTACAGGAGCATCCCTAGACCTCCCATGGGTCAAAAGCCCGGAGGCAAGTGGAAACACTGGGGATTACCCCACTTCAAAACAGTGAAACTTTCTTCTTTAGATTTGGAGTTTGATTTTACGTACGTTCATCGCTTTCATGATAATGAACAAACAGCTTTTTGGCAATGACTTGGAAACGTTATTGATTTTGCGTTCATCATGGCATGTTGCGTGTTATGGATAAAGCTAGCCAAGAAATGCGTAAAGGTAGTGTAAGTAGGTACAATGGCTATTATTAAATGCCATACCATCGCAAATATACCATGAAATGAATCGAGAACAAAACAGCTGCTTCATGTCTTCAAACGCTAAAAAATGTAATAATAATAATAATAAAAAGATGACATCAGCGGCACATTAGGTGTTTTCGGCCCGATTTCATCTCGAATTTTAAAAATGTGACCTAAATTCATCTAAAAACATCCTGATGCGACCTCGTTGCAAGCAAAATGGCAACTGATGTAACCTAAAACAACCTAAACGCGCCTAAATGCATCCTTCTTTCTTGTGCGTGCATTGCTTTGCCCAATGCACGCATTGGTTCATCTAATGCTGGCACAAAATTTTTTGTGCCTGCATTGTCTCATCTAATGCAGGCATTGCTTTATGTAATGCAGCCACAAAATTTTTTGTGCGTGCGTAAAAAGTCTGGTGCCTGCATTGCTTCGTTTAATGCCAGCATGAAAAAGTTTATGCTGGCATTAAATTTGTTACGCCAGCATCAAATTTTGTCATGCCTGCATTACTTTTCCTGATGCACGGACCTCAAATTTATCGCACGCGTAAAAATTTAGATCAGGGCATTAGAATGTTAGCGGTTCATACTCGAGTAAATGTAATAAAAAGAGCAAAGTTTTTCTCTTTAGTTATAGTCAATGTTGCAATGTTCTTATTAATTAAAAATTTTAAAAGACTTTAGTAATTTTTATTGCTGTAATGTTTTCAATCACCAAGTAATTTTTAATCATTAATTTATTCCATCGTGTTTTTTTTTTTTTTTGTTTTTATGCACAAATCGTTTTTATCCTTAATTTATTCAATTGTGTTTTTTAATTTTGCACACAAGTCGTTGAAACATTTGATTTTTTTTTTTGCAAAACTGTTTGGTTCCTTGATATTTTGTCATGCAATTACAATTCTACAAAAAAATTTTTGAACTGACCGCGATTTTTTCTGGAGTTTTCTAGATAGTTTTTGTGCAAAGCAGATGTCTTTCTTTTGTTCTTCTTCTCTTTTCCGAATTTTACCCCATTCCAGAGAAAGCCCCATTTCCCAGAAAATTCACATCATTAATAACACAATTAGGTTTGTCGGTATTTTGTCATGCAATTTTTAATTTTTTTCCTAAATGAATTTTTTAAACTGACCACGATTTTTTCCAGTCTTTTCCATTTTCTAGTCTTTTCTAGAAATTTCTTTGGCAATAAAGTATATAAACGACTTGATCTTCTCATTTTTTCACATTTCAAAATTATCACTTGAAAAAACAACATCATGACTGACGAAACTGGAATTAGAGACATGGCTGGTTATAAATCAATCATTCCACAATACCCGGAAACCCAGTTCAGCAATACCTGGATGAAAAACGATAATCAGTCGACCAACTTAAACATTGAGGCTGGAATGAGCGATTTGAATGGTTATAAACCAATCATCCCCCCGTTCCCGGAAACTCAGCCAACTGAAATGAGCGATTTGAATGACTATAAATCAATCATCCCCCCGTTCCCCGAAACTCAGCCCACAGATGCTTGGATTGAGGATGAAGATCAACCAAAAATGGAACCACAAAACTCAATGTCCTACATTGTGCCAAATAGTAATTATTGGTCTCCGTTGACGCACCAAAAGTCTTACCACGTTAAGAGCGTTTTAGAAAATTTGATGGCTAATGTGACTTATCTTGTTTTCGAGCTTGAAAAACTCAAAATGAGTTTTCCAATTGATATGGCTCGAGAAGATGCTCACAAAGAAGAAAAGTTATTGGAGAGATCAATTGAGAAATTTCGACTAATGACAAGGCAAGTGAGAAAATCAAAGAAGGAAATTACAGGCATGTTAGAAGATGGGGTTTATGTTAATCCGCAGAATTACGACCGCTCCAAATACTCCGCGGCCGCCTCTCTAGAATTCGAAATACAAGAATGACTCCCTCCCGCGAAGACAATTATCAAGTGGCAGAGGTGTTAAACGTCACCGCAGTCCCCAACATCTCATCAAATGCTGCTGTTAACAGGATTGTAATTAACACAATGGATGAACTTTTATCAATGGATAATTCAAGAACCTTAACTCGAATTTTGTTGACGGTACTTGTAATTTATTTGTTTTTGTGTTTAATTATTGCAACCCTCTGCCCCTCTTCGTTTGATAATGATGAAACAGAAGATGATATTAATGAATCGCGTTTAAGATAAAAATACAGACAAAATTATATTCTGCTGTGTTCCAATACAATGCGTGTTTTATTTCGGGTTTTGAATGGCTAAATTCATCATGATTTTTTCATTGGTTTCAAAACTAATCGATTCTCCGTCAAGTCTTTTTAACTGAAAGTGCAATAAATCCAGACGGCTTGTATTACACTTTACGTATTCTAAATTATCGAAATGTGTTGTCACATAATTGTCTTCTTCCTCGCCTCTATTTAATGGTATAACCTTTAATACCGGGTAAAACTCGTCTCCAATTACAGAGTGATTGACAAAATTGGCATAGCAGATCATCACTCCGGGATATAGATAGTGCGGATCAAGTCGATCGTGACTTATGAATTGTCCGCTTCCATCCGTCAAAACAATATCCTCGTTTTGTCTTATTCCTAGCAATAATCTTATTTCATGTGGTACTTTTAACCTTACTACCAAGGAGCGTTTGTACTGATTGCCGCTCCGCTCTACTTTGAAACGGTTTTCATGCGCGGAAATTCGAATAAGTCCTTGCAAATCTTCACTCATAGTATTATACATGGCCTCAATTAATTCATTCGTTGTTTTGATAGTTTTCTTCTCAATCGAAAAGCAAAATTGCATTGATTCGATTGCTACCTTGATTTTAACGGGTGGGATTGATTCTGTCGGGTCTGGATTCCGCATAGGCTGTTGTGATATAAATTTTTTTCTTTCGGGTCCAATGACTATAAATTCTTCCTTGATTCCCAAAATGTTTTTAAATTCTGGCGGTATTTGCACTTTTACCTCATGCAATTTAAATTCATCATCGCACGTCGTTGGCCCTGTGTAAATCGCTCGGAAAAACATGTCTGTCGATTCTTTTGTTTTCCCCACTTGATCAAATTCGACAAAATTACATACTACGTTGTCTCTTCCCTCGTTTAGGCGACGTAATAAGTAAGCAAATGTTTTTTGCTGCCCAAGTTCGACCTCGATTTCTTGCTCAAACGGGTCTGTACTTACTTTGATTTTCTTATCAAAAACACTTAACGGAATGCTATCAATCCGATTTGGAAAGGAGATGTCGGCTAAAGCTATTTTAGCGCCTGCATTCAAATCAATCGGGTGGCTCAAATGTACCTCAAAATTGTTGTTTTTCTGCGCAGGTTTTATGTCGTCGTTCATTTTTGAGTCGACGCGAATATGTTTAGTCGAATAAGACATTGCACGTTTTGTTTTTCGCAAGTGAAGTAAAACTAAACTCGGCTGTCCTGTTTTTAGTTTTAAAAGTTTGTCGGACGCGTCTAGAAACTCGATGCCCACTGTTTTTATTGAGGTGATTTGAATAGGATAATATCGTATGTTTTTTAAACTATGGTAAAAATATTTCTGTTTTTTGTTCGAAGGTAAATCGGCTACGCATAAGATGCGAGAATTCTCGTTTGGACTTGTCGACACAATGTCGGATTTAACCTGGATCACGTCAAAAACAAAATCTTCTTTCACATTTAAATGCAGACCAAAAGCTACAACCCCTACTTCCCAATCTCTCCTATCATCTAATTCCAAATTTTGAGGTAATACATTGTTGAAACGCGTTAGTGTGTTCTCGAAACAATCGGTGCTTGCATTCGAGATGCAATAAATAAGATGACCTCCTTTCATAGTTGTTACGCCCGATCAATAATGCTATCTTCAGCAATCCAGCTAAGGTTTTTATAGCCTTTCCACTTCACCAACACTAGCTTCTGCCCGGTTCTTTTATCCTTCTTCCTTTTCACTATTTTTTCAATGTCAAATACTTTTGGTGGCTTAACAAGAGTCAGCTCATTAGCATAAAAATTCCCCTCTATTAACTCGTCACCATCTAAAGTTTCTAACTCGTATGTAGGAATGGGTAAACGAGTAAACACCCGCCTGATTTTAAAAATTTCTTCCGTAAATTGTTTATCGTAACCTCGGTCGAATTGTGCTCTATATTTACTTATTCTGACCGTCTGACCTTTCTTAAATTTAGGCGGTCGCCTCTGTATTTTTCCATAAACCTCTTCTTGTTTTGTCCTGACTTTTGATGCGTTTTTTGCTTTTTCCGCTTCGGCCGGACTCATGCCAATCATTCTATGCACACGCGAATTATATGTCTTTACTAAAGATTGTAGCACGTGGATAAATCGGTCTGTGCCTCTGGATGTCATATATTTAAACATCAGACTTTTTAGCGATCTGTTAAATCTTTCTACAAACGGCGCGTGCAAAAAGTTGTCGCTGTGTAAAAGAGTAATCCCATTACGACGACAGTAGTCTTTGAAAAATTTATTTTTTATCTCTAACCCTCTGTCAGCCAGTATTTTTCGCGGTAGCTGTCCGGCTTTTTTTATAATGGTTTTAAATCCTTTTAAAAAAACCAAAGCTGTCTTGTCTTTTAAAGGCTCAACAAAGGCGTACCTTGAAAAAATGTCGATCGCTGTCAGCAGGTAACGATAATTGTCATTTGCTTTCGCCATTTTTCCAATTTCGATCAAGTCTATTTGGAATTGATATCTTTTGTAATAAACATAAGTTGGGTTCCTCGGTTTTGGGGCTCTAGGTTGCCGATGCAGAGTATAGGTGTCTGATGCCTGCAGCCATTTCTTTATTTTATTTATTGGTATGGACCCATTAAAATGATTAAAAACGCGGTTTGCAGATGAAAAGGCAAAAGGTGAGCCGGGCGAAGTGTAGGCCTTTAGAAATTCGTGTTTAGTAATCATCTTCGATGTCGTAGTCGTCGTCTGTGTCGTCAACATAAAACAACGGTTTTTGTTTTGTTTTTCTTCTCTTGCTGCTTCCTACTGCGTGCGTGCTATTTTTTCTCTTAAGCGGTCTCTTGGGCGCTCGTGCAGACCTACTTGCCTTACCCGCCAGTAGAATGTTTCTAGTTGCGGATTTTAATCTCTTTTTTGCAGCGGCCCCAACTGCCTTACCGTCCAAGGCTTCCAGTGCGGAGTCAATGGCTGCACGTCCCACCTCTTTTTTTAAATATCGACCCGCTGAACGCACACCCCCGTTTTTTGCAATTTTACCGATTGTCTTTGCGGCACCCTTAGCCACCGGAACCAACGACCGGAAAAGACTGCTAAAAATTGAACCTAATCCCGCCCCCACTTGTATGGACGGACCACGGTGGAATCGCATGCTTTATCAGTTTTCAATTTTTTTGACGCACCTGCTCAAGGCCATCGGACTAACTCCTAATTGCCTAGCTAGATGCGATAGGCTTTTAGGTTTTTCACAATCAATCCTACTTCGTTTTTCTCTTAAAAAGACATACGCGCATGCAGCAATTAGTGTTTTTGGAGAAAAAACAAACTTTTTTTCGTGTTGCTTTACTTTCTCTCTAATTTCCTTTATCTCCTTGTAGCCTAGATTTAATGAATGTAGAAAATATTCACACATTAAATTGGGGCTGTAGAAAGAGTCATCATTTTTGAGATATTGCCACACTTTGTCCTGCTTGACGCCTGTTATGAGACATAAATCTTTCATTGGCCGCGGTACCTCTGACTCTATTAGCGCGGTGTAGATGCACATTATCGCCAAACTTTCTAAACAAACTCCTTTTTTCCTTTTTTTCCCACTAGCGTTCCATTTTTTAAAGATGGAGCGTTTTAAATCTGAGCATTCGATGTTGCACTTATAGCAAACCCTCTGCATTGTCTCGTCATAAAAATTGTTTTTGTCACAAGCCACATTGAACGACTCTAGCCGATTGTCGTACGGAGCATAAATTTGATCATGCATCACGAGTCCGCAATCTGTACATACTTCACACCCATTTGAAAAATCATCTACAATATTGTAATGAGAACAGGTTTTGTTGAAATTAACAAAACAAGCCATGTTTATTTCTTCACATGCAATGCAAAACTGAAACGCGAGTCTACATTTGCTCGTTCTTATATTGATTTAAAAATTTCATAATTAAATCCAAACTATGATTGGCGGCATCTTCGGTCTTGGCCCCGATTATTACCATCTTGCCAGTTGAAAAAATCAAAACCGTGTTGGCTTTGAATGTCACAAACATGCCCGGAAAACGTTCCGGATTAAAGCGTATTTTTTTTACGCAATTTTCCTTTTTAAGTTTATCAAAAACGTCTGGCAGCGGTATCTCAAAGTTGGTGCGGAAAGAACAAGTTAAATTGTTTATTTCCCACGATTTCACATAAAAACGATTGCTGATAATGTCCGTTAGCAGACTTAGCGAAATTTTTACATCTGCTCGTGAAGGCACTTTGGTAATATTGACATGATATGATTTGTCGTTTTTTCGAGTCTTGAAAATAGTGTAGACGTATTGTTTTCTCACTACCGTAAAATTACTAAAAACTTTTCGCGGTACATCTTTATGTAAGGATAACGGCCCCTCATCAATAAGAATAATTGTGCAACTAAACTTTATATTTGTCACAGTAACGTGTCTCTTGTTGTCTAGAAATGTCATCGTTGATTAATGGTGGTGTCGGTGGATTAACTGTGGATTTCGATGAATTGCAGGGTGATAGTTTAAATGCGCATGCAACTCCCTATGAGGACAAAGATTTAATATCCGGTCGTACTGTGTTATATAGTAGCGTGACTCCTGTCGAAGATTTAGAAGATGTCACGTTTTCAATTCCTTCCGACCCGGAATGTGCTTTTGTTTTAAATCAGACAAGGCTAGAGGGACACTTTGTAGTAAAGACTGACAGCGACGAAGGTGTAGGACCAACTGATACGACAACCATTACTAACCATTATTGCACTGCTCTATTCTCACAAATTGAAGTCCACCTTAACGGCACTCAAATCGCAGATTTAAGTTCTCCTCTTTCTTATACATACAAGCATCACATAGATTTTCTCTTGTCCTACGATAATAATGTTAAAGCAAATGTTGGGCGGACCGAAGGCTTTTGTCGAACGCACCACGGCAAATGTTATGACAGGGTTGACGCGTCTGGTAAAATGTATATGTGCCAATGTGTCGCGGAGAATCGACAGAGAATAATGAATGGCAAAAAAGTTTATTTTAGCTCGACTTTGCCTGTTGATATTTTTCACACTGACAAATATCTACCTCCAAACGTTGAAATCACTATCGTATTGCGCAGGTTTAACACATGTTTTGGTGTGATTCAAAATAATCCAAACAAAACCTTTCGCATTCGTTTGAAAGAATTAAAACTCCGCATGAGAAAAGTGCTGCCGCACGAGCGCGTGCGAAATAAGCTAAATGCTAAACTGCAAAAAGGACAGCCTTTTTTTCTACCCTACAAAGACACACAGATGAAGCATTATCTAATGCCTGCAGGTTCCCGCTGTTTCTCTGCAAATCACATCAACAATAGCGAGTTGTTGCCGCAACAAATTATTTTTTGCGTAGTAAAAAGCGATTTATTTGCAAAAGGCTCAAACGACGGATTTCCCTTTTACTTTAATCATGTCGAGTTATCATCAGTAATTTTAAAAAACAATGGGAGACCCCTCTTGCCTCGTCTTCTAGAATGTCACTTGCCGAGCGGGGATTATATGGAATTATATGACCATTTTCAAAGTAACGTTGGTGGTAGGAATCGTATTACACCTGACGCTTTTGTTAATGGCCAGATGTTTCTTGCGTTTGACTTGACCCCTGATAAATGCCTATCTTTTCATAATCACGTTGGAGTACCTGGAAATTTAGAATTAGACTTGACTTTCAACTCGCCTCTCGATCAACCATATACTTTGATTTCCTACGCCACATATAATGCCGCCATTTCCATCGACAACAACCTTCAAGTTACCAAAGTGAAATATTAAAAACCTGTTATTGACTTGACCTCTTTTTAAGAAAAGCAGAAAACTACGGTCTGGCACACATTTCCGACAATGACTGAAAGGGGTGGCATTGCCGGTCTCGGCTTTGAGCAAGATGATTTAACTGAACAAGCTCTCGATCTGCACGCCCCGCTCGGGGTCGATATAAGCCTTGAAAAAGGCAACGATGTAGTCTACAACAGCGTTTCCAGCGTGTCAAACTCCGGACCGATCGAATTTATTATTCCGCGAGACGAAGAGTGTTCCATCATCTTGGATCAGACCAGATTAATAGGACATTTTGTTGTCAAGACAACGAAGGATGAAAATGTCGGACCTGACGACCGCGTCTTTCTAGTCAATAATTTTGCGAGCAATCTATTTAGTGCGGTTGAAATCTACATTAATGGTACTCAAGTCTGTGACCTGAGCACGGCTAATTCCTACCCTTTCAAAAACTTTATTCAAACTGAATTGTCGTTTGATAGAGAGACCAAGCAGAGTCAGCTAAGAGCCGAAGGTTATTTTGAAGAGAAAGAAAATGATATCGGTGCCAGCGAGCCTGGCATAAATCAGCGTTTAATGCAGCGTCGAAATATTATACTTAACGGCAAAAAAGTCTATTTTTGCTCTCGATTGGGGGCGGATATTATGTATACAGATAAGTATATGCCACCGAATGTTGACATCAAGATTAAGCTCATTAGAAACAATCCAGCTTTTGGTATTCTTCACGCTGAGGATGACAAATCTTTTAAAATCGTTTTGAAAGATTTAAAGTTAAAAATGAGAAAAGTTTTACCAATTGAGCAGCAGAGAAAAAATTTTAGGATGAAAATGTCTCAACAACCCTGCTATCTACCCTTTAAGCTAAGTCAGTTAAAAATTTATGTGATTCCGGCTGGAGTGACATCGTACACCATCACAAATATTGCCTCACAAATTTTGCCCAAACAAGTTATTTTTACCCTAATTCACAACCAGGCTTTGACGCACGACAACAAGTTCAATCCGTTCAACTTTCAACACTTTGATCTAAATTATTTCAATCTTATTAAAAACGGACAATGCGTTTTCCCAAAAGCTTTTCAGCCTGATTTTGATGATGATAACTACATGGACCTGTACAGACACATGTACGACAGCACGGGTTTCGGCATTTCAAATAGTTCATGCGACATTTCGCCGGGGGTTTTTAAGAAAGGAAGATGTTTTCTAACTGCTGATTTGACCCCCGATCGTTGCAACAGTTTTCACATCCACCCTGACGAAAAAGGCAAGTTGGACTTGGAATTAGGCTTTAAAACAGCGCAGTCACACCCCATCTACCTGCTGGCTTATAGCATTTTCAATTCCGGAATAAAAATAGAGGAGAACGGTCAAGTTATTAGAGCCGAAGAACGATAATGGCCGGATTAAGCAACTTATTTCTGGATCGGTTTTTATCACCTCTTTGTCGGAATTTCATTGGCACGTTCGCTGTGGACACGATACCCACCGACTTGTGGAACACTTGTTGTTGCGCCATCATCAATCTTTCAGTTTCAACCCATCCTGGCAGTCATTTCATCGCCTTTTTCATCAATAAGCAAAACTATTTGTATTATTTTGACAGCTATGCACTACCCGTGCCTACCTATAATCACCACCTCATCAATTTTTTAACAAAATGGGTAAATTGCGGCAGGATAAGACACGTTCTAGACCGCCCAATTCAAGCTTTCGATTCTTTATTTTGCGGGTGGTATGCTGCAGCATTTTGCATGTTTGTCAATGCATGCGCAAACGCGAAGCCTCAATACTTTCGTACTTTTTTTAATCTAAATAATTTACGCGAAAATGAAAACCGTGTCAAGCATTTAGTTAATCGTTTGCAAACGGAGCTTTATTAGAAAATACAAAATTGCTTATAATGTTCAAGTTGATTGAAACCCGCGAATCTGATTTCTATTCTGCAGCCAAGCTGCAGTCGCTGCCGTTGCCGCGGCTGTTGCCGCGGATGCTCACTCGCATCTTTACTTGCTTCCGAGATTGGCCTTGACGGGAAAATCCAGACCTTTACACAGCTCCAGCAGAGCTTCAGTAAACTCATCCAACTTGTGCAAGGGAAAATTCATCCTTATTATTTTTGTGTTGTGGCTCTTGTTGCTGTCGTTATACTGCAAAAGATTTTACGTAATACATTTTTGAGTGTTTTTTTTTATAAAAATTTTTTTGCTTGCCTGTTCCTTGGAAACGTAAAATACCGGCCATACGCTAAGGCCCGCGGTACGCTGGATATGCCTAACGCCGCTAATCCCGATTACGATTCTCGGATTGGATGCAACCACTTTGCTCATTGGAGTAAAAGGCAAGCTCACCGATTGTGATGGCATCTCCTTCTTTTTAAAAGCCTCAATAAACTTTTTCATGGTGGCTGGATTGGGGTAGATGTACTAGTGATCAAAAAAGAGCAAAATTTAACGTTATAAAAAACGAAAATATCATAATTTTGACTCGCTTTTTACTCACCCCATCATCTCCAATAAAATATTGTTCACGGTGGCTATGGCTTTCTAGCCACTTGGAAAAGTTTAGCTCCGAGGTTTTTACGCGCTCGCAAACATCCCATTTGCAAGGTTGAAACAACTCCAATTGCTTTTTCCTTGACAAATTAATCCCATCCACTTTGGACGTAACTGGCTCCGGCTCGGCATAGTTTTTTCTTTTAAAATCAGACGACTTCTTTTTTTCGCAATCAAGCCTAGGTCTTTTTTTCAAGCGAAACGTCTTTCCGGGATCTTCCATCTCTGGTTCCTCAATGTCGGTCGGAACATCATCATCATTATCATCATCATCATCATCATCATCATCATCATCATCATCATCATCTTCATCATGGGTGACATCAGACTCATCATCGTTACCATCAGCATCGGAGGCGTTTTGCATTATCTCCGAGTCGGATTCTTCAAAGTCATCATCGCTTGAATTCTCTTTGTCTCTCATATCAGCATCCTTCTCCATGGCAGAATCGGTATCTTCTAATTGCTTATGTCCTTTGTTCGCAGACGACGAACGGGATTTGGCAAGTTTACTGCCTTTTTGCATTTTGGAGTGAACTTTCGTCGTTTTTTCAACAGGCCTTTTGTCGGTCGCTGTCTTTTTCGCGACCTTTTTTGACCTAAACTTCTCCTTCGTTTTGTAGGTAATCGACTTGATGCCTTTGCCATTGCTTCCAGATGATGTTCCAACTTGACCCATGACGCGACCGATGTTTTTAAAAGTAATTATTTTCTTAGGTGTGAGTGTGAAGCTGCACAAAATGGGATTGCGATTTCACCAAAAGCTCTTATCAGCTTTTATACAAATTTGAGTCATATACCGGCTAATGCTAGAATATTCTCGATGGAATTGCGGAAAAAAGGGCACAAACTTTTTATTCCAGCTAATGGTAGAAAGTTCAAGAAGGAACTAGAAAAATCGAAATGCAATTATTTTTATAAAAGTTTTCAAAAATATTTCAAATTAAATGTACCTATTATTTTTGTTGGTAAAATGAGCCGGGATTAGCGCATCTTCTGTAAAATAATTACTTTCCGGAGCACGTGCTTTTTTTCCCACTTTAGTTAATGGTTTTTACCGGTTAATGGTTTTCAACTTTTTCTTCTAGAAAATTGTCATTCTTTATTTCTTTGACGGCAAAAAGGGGGTGGAGCCTGTAAAGATCTAATTGTTGACCTTTTTACAATTAATCTTTTCTCATTTTTCACTAATTTATTTTAATGTGTGTGTCACTAGAAATTGTGTTGTTGTAAGATAAGAAGAAATCAATTTGTTAGCAAACACTCTATCTAAAATCTTGGCATTAATTTGCTCCAATTTTCGAGGTTTTATACTTAAAGCCTTATTGCATGTGCGGAAAAATGACAAAAATAAAGGAAAATAGCATGGAAAACACAACCTGACGTCAGGTTGCCGCGGATAAAAGGATTTACAAGAGAGGACCAAATTTTTTCCTAAAAAATTAATGATCTTTCAAAAATTGAGTTTAATTTTTGCGCCTTTTTTATAATTTAAAAGTTTTCATGTTTGACCCTTTTTTGGAAAAGGAGTCATTCAAAAATCAAGACTGGAACAGAAAAGATCTGGTTTTATCTTTTAAAAAAAAACTTCTAAAAAATCGTAAGTAGACAAAAAAGTTTACAAAAATTAAAACATAAAATTTTTTTGAAAATATTTTAATCTCGAGTTTATTTAAGTCTTTTAAATTTTTTTAAATCTAGAAAAGAGCTTGCGCAAAAAATTTTTACCACATTTCAAACACCTTGCTTTCTAGACAATGCCGAAAGACAAGGAGACAAAATTGGTCAGCATGAAAAGGTGTGCGGCTTTAAAATTAAGGCTAGGAAGAAAAACACCTACGGATCGGGCCTCGGTCGAGCTTCTTACGCCCATAACGAGTGTTGATGATGGAACGCAACCATCTGCCTCCTCTACAATTGCCCTGCCTTCATCCTCTCCGCCTGTCTCACTTTCTTCCTCATTTTTTTCAATAAGGACTGAGACACTTCAAACTCAGCCTCTTTTGACCTCAACACCTAATACGTCGTTTACACCGGCGTATTACACACCCTCAGCACTTTCTTCACCCGTGCCATCTCCTATTTATTCTTTGCCTGCCCCGCTTCAGCAGGTTGGGTTCTTGCCGGGTCCTCCAACTCCGGCCCCATCAAGACTATCAACCCCATCTCCAGCTGTTGTTTCCGTTGCACAATCCCCATTTATTTGCGACACGAGGTCTTTGCGGGCACAACTAAGACCGATCCGTCCCGCACCAAGGACGTCACCACTTTTTGCGGCTCCACCGCGGCTCGTAATCCCCGAACCGCGAGGAGCAAGGGTGACACGTTTACCGGGCGTGGCAATGTCAAGAGCAGCAATTAGAAATTTCAATTCGGTGTCAAACGGGGGTGTAGGGCTCGACCTGAGGGTTAACCGCCCTTACCCTGAATTTCGTTTTTTTTCAGACAAACTACGTACTATTATTAGTAAAGTTTCCCCTCTGCTCGTATTTTACGAGTCGCAGGGGGAAATTCTTTTTTCCAACCCGTCAATACGGGACTTGTATAAAAAAAATTTAACGGAAGTGCGCGATATTGTTGAAAGCGCCAATAATTTATTGTAAATATAAAAAATTAATTCTGTACATAAAATTTAAAGATTGAACAATTTTTTACTTTTTTATTTTTACAGAAAAAAAGTCCAAAAGCAGGGAAAAAAGAATGACGCACAAGTGTGAAACGTGCCAGATATCATTTTCCAGAAAAAGTCGACTTGCCTATCATCAAAAATTTAAACACGGAAATCACTCAAAACAGGGAGGCCGCGATTTAAAAAAGTGTCCTTTTTGCGAAAGTAAATATGAAGATAAAAAAGAGTTATTGCTTCACGTTGACTCAAATCACGAGGAATCTAAAGTATTTTCAAAAAGGCAAGGAGCTGTCAGCAACAAAGTTTGTATTTTTCAACAAGAACTGTCGCATTTAAATAGCTCTTTGCAAGATTTTTGCAACTCAAAGCAAACGGTCGAGAATGTGTTTAATCTTTTAAAAAGTCAATTTACTCATCGAGTGGTTTGTCGGATAAGTATAACAATCACAGCGGATTACGAAATACTCGGATTAAGTGAAGAAAATCAGGGGAAAAGCATCGACATCGATTCTTTCACATTAAGGTCGAAGGGCGTTGTAGTTAACAGATATCAAAGTGATAGACAAATTCGTAAAAGGATAAAGTCTCTTTTGAATGGATCAGTAGAGAGGGAAGACGATTTGTTAACTAGAGGCTCTGGTTGGCGATTTGCTCGACTCCAAAGTTGCAGTGTTTTGATTTATGACTGTAGCAGCATTTTTTAAAAATGAATAGTGACTCTGTAAACGTGCCTGAGTATTTATTAAAGTCTCGAAGTGTTATATGGAACAAAAAATATGATGAGAAAAATTTCCTATATTGTGTGATAGGGCATCTTTGGCCGGAAACGGCGAACATCAGACATTGCGAAAAAATTCCAAAAGAGTATGTAAAGAAATTTAACTTGCAAGGTCTGACCTTTCCCCTACAGTTTAGCCAGATCAGCAAATTTGTGCAAATAAACAAGCACCTACCCCTGCGTATAAGAGTTCTTTTTGAAGGAGAATATCAACTGAGTGTTCTAGACATCTTCTCAAATAGAACTGGTGAGAAAAATAGGAACAAAAATACGTTAAATCTGCTAATGATTAAAAGCGATTGTCAAATTTCATCAGCCGATAAAGACAGCATTGACGTAAATGGTATTTCTAACTTAAAAGACCTTGAGCATCAGCACCACTTTTTCACCATTACTAATTTAAATGGCTTTCTGAACAACCGAAAATCCATAAGGGGTGGACAAAGAGGGAGTAGAAGTCAGTTTTATTTTTGTGACAGCTGTTTGAGGGATTTTCGTTCGCTCAAGAAACAAAAAGCACACGAGAAGATCTGTCAAAAAGATAAACAAGAGGTGATTTATCCTGAAAAAGGCAGTGTTTTGAATTTTGATAAACAGAGAAATGCATTCAAAGCACCAGTGGTAGGATTTGCTGATTTTGAGTGTTTTATGGAAAAATCTGAGCAAGAAGCAGAAAAATGTAAAACATGTGGAAAAGTGTGGGTGACATGCGGATGTCAAGTGTCGGGTTCTGTTGAACTAAGCAAACATCTGGCTTGCGGCTATTCAATTTGTTTTGTGGATTCGGAGAATGAAGTATTTTATCAAGAGACATACAGTGGAAAAGACGCTGTTGAAAATTTTTTATCAAAGCTGGATCATTTTGAAAAACTAGTGGAAGCTCGAAAGCAACGTTTCAGAAACACATCACAAATTATAGCGAGCAAGAATGAATGGAAAGAGTACCACGCTGCTACGTTTTGTCATATTTGCAAAAAAGAATTTGATCCGTTCTCGCGATTATATAAAAAAGTGGTCGATCATGATCATGTCACCGGAAACATTCTTCAAGCAGCACATTCTATTTGCAATCTACAACGACAGGGGCCTTTCAGAACACCTATATACTTTCACAACGCGAAAGGGTGAGTATTGTTCTTTTGTATCAGATGTAGAAATTTAAAAATCTCGATTGGTGAGAGTCAAGTAAATAAATTTTTATTTCTAGATATGACATAAATCTACTGGTGGAAAAACTGGATAGAGCGTCGGATCTTATGGCAAGCAACCAGGAAAAGTTCCGGACAATCACTATTGGAAAATTTCAAATTAGAGATTCTCTAGAGCACGTGCCGTCTAGTCTGGAAGCGCTCATGACAGATTTGTGCAAGGATGAGACGTTTACCTTCCCTATTCTTAAACAATTTGAGCCTTACAAGAGGTTGTGGGCGCGACAAAAGCCTAAAGGATTAAAATTATTGAAAAGAAAAGGAGTGTATCCGTATGAATACTTTTCTTCATATGACTCGATTAAAAACAGTCAATTCCCGGAAAAAGACGCTTTCTATTCAAGATTGAACGAAGTCGGCATCTCGTCAGAAGATCATAAGCACGGCTTTGACGTGTTCAAGTTCTTCAATTGTAAAAATATGGACGATTACATGAAGTTATACTGCGGACTGGACGTAATTTTGCTTGCCGAGATTTTTGTAAAGTATCGAGAAATGGTGATGTCACACTTCGAGTTGGATCCAATCTACTATTTAGGCATACCCGGCTTGTCTTTCGACATTATGCTTAAAATGTTTCAGAATGAAGAAAGAAAAGATGAAGAAGAGATTAGACCGGATTTAATGTCAAAACCACCAGGCTCGTTAGACTTGTTTCACGATCCGGCAATGGAACAGTTTTTTACACGCGGCATTAGAGGGGGGCAAAGTTTTATAGCCACTAGACATGCAATGGGTCAGGCCGATCCAAAAGTCAATGGCGAGCATTTACTATATGTAGATGGTAATATTTTTATAAAGCACTGAAAAAGATTGATTAAAATTACATTACATTTCAGCTAATAATCTTTACGGCAGCATGGAGACACACATGCTGCCGGTAGGTAATTTTAAGTGGGTGTCAAAAAAGGAGATAAAAACATGGACAGATGCCGATATTTTAAAATTACCTTCACAAAGCAAGATCGGCTATGCTTTCGAAGTGGATTTACTCTATCCTGAAAAATATCACACGGTAAAAAATTTTTTTTGTAAAGCACCTATGGTTAGAAAAAAAATTAAATATTTTATTTGCAGAGAGATGATCAATTTCCTCTGGCCCCTTACACTGACACAATAAACTATGAAGATCTTTCACCGTTTAACAAACAACTTTTGAAGAAGCACTGCCCATCAGATTACAAAAACAAACGTTACAGCTCGCGAAAACTTCTCGCCACATTCTACCCACGTCGTAAATATGTCGTCTTGTTAGATAATTTAAAGTATTATTTGAGGCGAGGACTGAAGCTTACGAAAATCAGACGAGCGGTCAAGTTTGAGCAAAAAGACTTTTTGAAAAACTTCATCACAAAAATTACAAAATTGAGGTCAGAGGCGAAAACTGATTTTGAATTACGTCTTTTCAAGTTGTTTGCCAATTCAACGTTCGGCAAATTTATAGGTAAAAAAGTATTGACCCTATTTTTTTAACAATAACAATTATTTTTTTGTTTGCAGAGAACGCGCGAAACTACATCGAAGTCGTGTTGTGTCACAATGAAAAGAAACTAAGACAGACTTGCGTTGGTCAACATGTTTCAAATATAAAAGTCATAAACGAAAACCTTGTGGCTGTCATGAAAAAACCGGCCGTGATTGAAATGAAGAAACCTCTGGCGGTAGGATTTGCAATTTTGGAACTATCCAAACTTTACATGTATCGATCATACGACAAATTTAGACGTTACTTTGGAACGGAGAATCTAAAGCTATGCTTTTCAGACACAGACTCGTTTCTATTTCAAGTAAAATGCCAAAATCTAGTTGAAAAGTTGAAAAAAATGGAACACATGTTTGACTTCTCTAAATACGATAAAGATCATGAGTTGTTTGACGATAGCAGAGCCAACCATTTGTTTTACTTTAAAGACGAGCTAAAAGGAAAAGCAGCAATCACAGAATTTATTGGCTTGAGGCCGAAATGTTACAGCATGACAGTCAAAGACTTGAAAACCAGAGGAGCCAGCGTGAAGAAAATTTGTAAGGGCCTCAAAAAAACTAGTATTAAGAATCACTTGACTTTTGACGATTATAAAAAATGCTTAACCGAATCATCCATGGTATATAAGCCACTTGTAAATATTAAATCAAAGAATCACAGAATATCTACAACCTACCAACGAAAAATTGCTCTATCCGCCATGGACACCAAACGTTATGTGCTTTCTTGTGGAAAGTGCACTTTGGCCTTGGGAAGTTGTAACATAAAAAAATGCCATAAACATGAATGTAAGAAAATCAAATAAATATATTGTTAAAAATTGATGACAATATTTTGTCCTTTTTTCTGTGGTAAAAAACAAAAACATGGACGGTTTTGATTTGCGTTTTAAGCTTCCATCCAACTTACTCGCGGTTGGCCCCACCTCTTGCGGAAAAACGTCATGGCTAAAAAAACTGGTTGAAAATAGAGGCATAATGTGCTCGCCTGTTCCGGAATGTATGATTTTATTTTACAAAGAATTTCAACCCGCCTATGCTGATATGGAGCGGTGGATGAACAATGACGCGCGAGAGAAAAGGTTTTGCAAATTTTCATCCATGCCGGAATCAGTTGAAGACATGAAAGATATACTGGAAATGTTTCCTAGAACTCTTCCGAAGATTGTGATTTTCGATGATTTTCTTGATGAAGTAGGATCAGTGCTAAAGCACTTTTTCACGGTTTTAACACATCATTATAATTGTCTGACAGTTTTTTTGTGTCAGAACATGTTTAGCGCCAAAAGCGAGCTCAGAATGCTCAGCATCAACTCACAATACATGATTTTATTCAACAATCCGAGAGACCGTAGCGCCGTCTCAAACCTAGCTAAACAGGTGTTTCCGGGTAACGTGCATCTGCTAAACGAAGCATATGTGACAGCAACCAGCGAAAGACCTTATAGCTATTTACTGCTTGATTTTCATCAGCAGCAAAATAATTCAGTTCGATTAAGAAGTCATATTTTCCCCGACGAACAGCCAACAAGGGCGTACAACGTGCGCACGTAAGAATGCCGGAATCATTTGTTTAAAAGGTAAATGTCGAGATCACTGGAAAAAGCGGTTTCTCTTTTGAACGGGGTTAAAAATTTAAAAGGTCGTGACTGTGCTAATTTTATTGCGTGTTTAAACGAGGAAGGTATCTATACACTGTGTCGAATAATTCACTACGTTTTAAACGGGGAGTTTACTTTAAGTAAACACGTACGAGCAAAGTTAAGGTCAAAAATCGGTTGTCATTTACCTGACTTTAAAAAACTGTCGAATTACCCTCGCAATAGTCGAGATATTTGTAAAAAGAAACGAATTTTACAAAGAGGTGGTATAATCGGGGTTTTAACGGCTATTGCTAGCGCTGTAATACCTCTAATTACTCAACTTATTACAAAATGAAAAAGAAACAGAAAGATGATATTAACACCATGTTTCTGGTGCCAAAACGAATTTACTTAGCCGTGAGGGAGGTCATAGGCGAAGATGACAAGGTTAATCAACTAGATCGATTAAATAACGATTCAAATTATATAGAAAAAGCTATTCAATTCGGGCAGCAGAAATCTTACAAATCACAACCAGAAGATTCTAAGAAAACAGTTTCAACTTCAGTAAATACGATGAATAATATTGAGCAGTCGAGCCTGATTGAGGGGGAATCCGCGACTGCTCGAAACAGTGAAGAACTTTCTCAAGATGAACACACTTCTGCCTCGACATCAGGCGTAAGCCCGCTCGAGGATCCGCATTTCATCTTTCCACCAGTAAATCAATCGGAACTAAAAAACGTAACACATCAAGAGGAAATATCGCTTTTACATCGGGGAAATGCAGCGGAAAATCCACAAGATAGCGTGCCACAACCTAAACGCCACAAACCATCAAACATCTCGATGAAAAAGCGTGACGTTCGACCAAAACTTAGATGCTCGTTTTGTCACTATGCAACTTACACGAGACCGTATTTCCTTATGGAACATTTGCGAAAAAAACACAACTACCGACCTAGTTTGGAAGAAGAAAGATCAGCAAGGGAAACATTGGCAAAAGCCGCGATTGTGCACGATAAAAACAAAACAAAGGAACCTTTGCCATCTTTTCGTGGCAAGAGAAAAAACGTTGATGATGAGGATGAAAGCAACATTCCGTTAAAACGACGAAAACAGGTTAGCAAAAAAACTTTGCCGTCTTTTCGAGGCAAAAGAAAAAACAGCGATGACAAGGATGAAAGTGGCATTCCATCAAAGCGTCGGAAACAGGTTAGCAAAAAAACATTGCCATCTTTTAGGGGCAAGAGAAAAAACACCGATGACACAGATGAAAGCGGCATTCCTAAAAAGCGACGAAAACAGACCTATATTTTTAAAAATTACGAAGAAAATGAACCACTTTCAAAATTAAGACGCAATAAAAAAAATAAAAAATTACGAAAAAACCCGTTTTACAAGAAGCCATTGAAGGTCGAGCAGCGAAAGGAACTATTACCAGCGCAAGTAATATTACAAAAACTAAATATAAAAAAGAATCCATTTTATAAAAAATTTCCTAAATTGAACATTAAAAAATTTTAAAAAAATACAAGGTAAATGATAAAAAACTAAACCTGATATTGTTTGCAATACTTTGTTTTTCTCACATTTACTCGACTATGGACCACTAACATTCAAGTGCCTACATCTAAATTTTTTACGCGTGCGTTAAATTTGAGGTCCGTGCATTAGGAAAAGTAATGCCAGCATGACAAAATTTGATGCAGGCGTAACAAATTTAATGCCAGCATAAACTTTTTCATGCGAGCATTAGACAGAGCAATGCAGGCACCAGACTTTTTAATGCACGCACAAAAAATTTTGTGCGTGCATTAGATGAAGCAATGCCTGCATTAGACAAAGCAATGCAGGCACAAAAAATTTTGTGCCTGCATTACATGAAGCAATGCTTGCATTAGATGAAACAATGCAGGCACAAAAAATTTTGTGCCAGCATTAGATGAACCAATGCGTGCATTAGACAAAGCAATGCACGCACAAGAAAGAAGGATGCATTTAGGCGCGTTTAGGTTGTTTTAGGTTACATCAGTTGCCATTTTGCTTGCAACGAGGTCGCATCAGGATGTTTTTAGATGAATTTAGGTCACATTTTTAAAATTCGAGATGAAATCGGGCCGAAAACACCTAATGTGCCGCTGATGTCATCCGCTTTTACTCATATTTCGGATAGTTTTACCAATTTTTCAGGCCGAACTCTGGGAGGAGAACTTCAATTAGCACACCCTAATTTAAATACCACACAATTGCTCCCCACACTAATGGTACCTAGCCGAACTTCCGAGGATGTTAAATTAAGGGTTCTATTGGACACAGGTTCTACGTCTTCTTTCATCACAACAAAAGCTTTGAAAGGGGTAAGACATGAAACTCTTGATAAAAATGTAACTTTGTCCATTAATACGCTTCATGGTACAAATGTACAACAATCGCAGAAAGTGAGATGTCATGTTAAGGCATCGTTCGGTTTTGTTACTTTTGATTGTTTCGTAGTTCCCTTCATAATGACGGTTAATTATGGAAATACACATGTCAATGATCATATTCTTAAAAAGTTAAATAACCTTGAATTGAATGAATCGATCCCAAGGATGGGAGGCGACATGGACATTCTTCTAGGTGTCATGGACATGTGGACGATTGTGCAAGGCATTATTC
>CBDDTI010000057.1:10000-11329 GCA_965233585.1 bacterium | reverse complement strand
ACAATTTTAAAAACTAAATTGTGTGTTGACGATAAAAAACTATTTACGATATGTGAATATTAATACTAACAACTAATGTGCTAAGAAAAGTTTGACACATTTTAAAAAAAAAACTAAATAAAATAATAATAAAGATAAAAATTATGCCAGAAAGTCAGCTAGTAAAAAATTCAGAGCAAAAATCCCAAGACTATTTGACTGAAAAAAACTCGTGACGGCAAATCGTTTCTAAAAAATCAACGGACACCCGCTTCGCTCTCATTTAAGCGGCAGTCGTCAATGAAATCTCCTTGCGGAATTTTGTGGAAAGGTGTCCTGGAGCCTCTTACGCATGTGTGTACCAACCTTAAAATCTCAGAAGAAAGCAATGTTCTAATCCAAGTGATGGTAATATGATAAGGTTCCTTATTCTTATGTGAGAGCTGCTCGGCTACGCGTTTGAAAAAGCAATTGCAGTCGGCTCCCATCCCACTGTATGTTCCAAAAACTAAGGGAGTGAAAGATCCCATTTCAACGTCCAGCACCGTCTGTTGGTACTTCCGCTTTTTCTCCTCTTCCTGCTCTTTAAAGATTGTGGATGTTGCTTTTCCCAGGTTACACTTGGAGTTAACATGCGTTACTCTGACATCGAAAAATGCTGTAACTCCTCGAAACCAAAAGCCCCCTGCCTTCATGTCCAGCCTTGCCTCCGGACTTGTCACCGTGCTTCAGAGGTTGAATTGCTTATTCAGCACTAAGCCTTGATCGACAAGAGGCACCGCGGTAAGCCACGAGCTCGCACCCTTGTCTCTCGATTGGTTTACTGACCGCAGTAGATCAGAGGGTAGAGTGGAATCAATACTTTCCATTCTCGATTTCACCGACGCAGTTTTCAAAGCTTGATGTTTTTTTAACCTTTGTGGACTTCTCGCCTGCCATCATGAACGTGCTCTGTGTGGTAATAGAATCTACATGCGATGCTGTTATTGTCGTAGAAGCAGCAAACTGCTGTGGAGCTTCAAACTGTAAGTCGGGAACGCCTAGCCCTCCTTGAGCGGGTGTCAACGTAACAAGCTGACGTAGATTGCTAGGGAGAGGCTCCGTTTGACCGGAAAGTGTTGGGAGGAGTCAGTCGTCGATCACCTCTTGAATAGGGTCGACGTAATCTTCAAACGACTCTATTGTGCGCATGAAATAGGTAAACCTGGATTTGTAACTCCTCGTGAAAACAGTGTAGGTTGCATGCTGCTGGCTCCTAGCTATCTCAGATAGGGCTTCGAGTTCTCCTTTCCATCCAAGGACCTTTTCCCGACAATATTGATCTTTGAACTGTCGAGATCCGATGACGGC
>CBDDTI010000057.1:0-5000 GCA_965233585.1 bacterium | reverse complement strand
TTTTTTCCTGTGAATTAACTCTCGGAAATTCATCAATTTGCCCTGTACAGCGACCTCGAGGGCTATCATGGTCTTTAGAACACCTGGAATGTCCGGTCCTTCAAAACAAGCAGCAAGCTTGGAAAAACTGTCGCAAAATTACAAATTTTCGCCTGGCTATCTGAAATGACACTGAGCTGCATACTGAGAGAACTTCTCTGGCACGGAAAATAAGAAGAAATAGACGGCCAGAAGTGTTTGCCCTAGAGAGCCATTTTATATATATTCCAATAGGGGTGCGTTATAGTCATCGTATATGAAGTATAAATTTGCTTAAGGAACATGCTGCTGTACGAAAACACTGCAGGTTGTATTTTTTTTCCGTGAAGTCCTGGGAACAAACTTTGCACGGCCTTTTCCTCCTTTGCTCGAGCAGGAAGGCAGTCATGGTAAAATGTTGTTATTGCTATCCACTTCCATCGTCCTTTGGTTTTTTCCATTTCGAGTTATTTACGGGAAACTTCGTTGCTTCCTAACTTAACTTATATGAAATAGTTGAATTGTTGTCACAGAAGAAGATGATAACAAACATGATGAACTTGTTTCTCGTAGTCTGAACAAGAACAGCCGAAGAAGAAGAGGACTTTTCGTAAGTTCACCTATCGAGGTGTCGACCTTGACCAACTCCTTGATTTGTCTCATGATCAGCTTATGGAGTTGGTTCACTGCCGTGCCAGGCGAAGATTTTCTCGGGGACTCAAAAGAAAGCCGGTGAACCTTATGAGACGACTGAGAAAAGCGAAGAAGGAAGCTGCCCCAATGGAGAAACCCGACGTTGTAAAAACACATCTGAGGAACATGATCGTTCTTCCAGAGATGATCGGTAGCATGGTTGGTGTTTACAACGGCAAAACGTTCAACCAAGTGGAAATCAAGGTAGGTATCAAAAAACGACTAGTTGATTTGTTTTGAACGTTTGTAATGACAAAATAGCCTCGGCAGAAACGAACTAATACTCCGTTCACACCAAAGCTTAAACATGTTTAAAAGCTGTTTAGTTAAACACGGTTTAAAATTGTTTTCTTTATAAAAGCTGCTTACTGATGTTTTTTTGCTTCAAATTTAGCACAAATCAAAAAACACGTTTAAGTTCATCTAAATCCTGCATGAAAGCCTGAGTTGCAGTTTTTCTTTAAAAGTTTCCATTTTTCTAAACCTGGTTTAATAAAACATGTTTAGTTGGTGTGAATGGGGTATAAGATTACTCGCATTATCAAGGGTATAGATTTAACACAATTATTGGTGCCCCAGTGGTTTACAATGTGGCCGTCAAGTATTGAAAGTGAACAGAAACGAGAATAATAGCATAAGAATGACTTAACCCTTTTCCAGTGGTTTCTGCTGGATCAACTTGTGTGCAAAAGTAGGTGGTCATCATCATCACTGCAGACTGTAGTATTCCACGGAGCCGTGATCGTGCAATGACAAGAAAAGAAGTGATCTCTAGATTAGGTTGATAGAATTTTTTCAGCTGATAATGTTCTTTTTCCACACTTAACTTATTGAAAATTGTCATATCCACATTTTTCAGAGGTTTTACGACGGAATCCGCCAGACGTTGGAGTAACAAGATTATTTACATTGTATTGCAAACTTCTGTAGGGCTCTTTTAATTATCTTCTCAAAACAATTCATTTCTACCGGCACCAAACGTTGAAAACTAATGTTGAACTTCGTATGAAACACTTTAAAGTTTTGGTGAAATGAAACTTATGATGAAATTTTGCCTGTGTTTCCACAAAATCACTGAACTTTGAAATTTATTTTCTCTCATTCCCATGGGAAATTTTGTTTTCGGTGTTCAGGCAATTATTTATGTGTTTAGCTTTAAGAAAATGTAAAAATGACTGTAAAATATTTAAAATTACTCTGGTACAGGTTTTTGTCCACTAAAACCTGAAATTGCTCGATCTTCTATCGGATTTCGTCTTAACTATTTTTTGTGATGCAGAGAAAAGAAATAAAATCTGATTGTTTTTAAGAAAAAATATAAAACTTCTCTTCATTTTTGCTGTGCCTGTCAATCTATTATATTTAATGAGGAACGATTTAATAGACCGGGTTGTCACAAAATTTTCAGTCGCCTGTAGTATTCTCCATGCCAGTAGCAAACTTGTTACTTTGTGGGTAAATTCTTTCAACAACAGGCAATTTCACCCACAGCATCAAGAAAAAATCAAGCATACTCAGCTGTAACTGCAACAACACTATTCTAGGAGCCTTACACTGTGCAAAACGAATAGCCAGCAATTGGAAAGGAGAAGTTAAAACCACCAAACAGTCATTCATCATATCTGGATGTCCTGCTAAACTTGTAAATGGAGTTTTTCACGACTTTGAAAACCCAAGAGGGGAAGAGATCTGATAATCCCTGTTCATTGGTTTTGATGGAAGACCTAAAATTGGAATGCATTTACCATTCTGCAGCAAAAATGAAGTGGAGAGTAAAAGATTCATAAAGAAACTAAACACTTACACTAAATGGAGTTTCAACTTCCTTAACATTTGGCAAACTCACAAGATCAGATCAATATTTAAACCAAAAGACAAGAACATACATCCGTCACACGTCATTTACTAAGGCACATGTATTTGTGGACAAATGTACATTGGCAAAACAGCATGCAACTTGGAAGTTCATGTCAATGAGCAGTCAGATGTTAATAAACAGTCCGAACCAGCTAAGCATGTAATGAAACACCCAAATGACAAATTCTTGTGGGACATTCAAACCACCGCTCATTTGTGGATGAATAGGAGAATAAAAGAAGTGTTTTATATCACACGTTTCCATCCAGAACTGAACAAACAAGTCCAATCATTTTGACCTAACTTGTTCCAGATGGGAACTGGTATTATATAACAGGCAAAAGCCTGAACTATAAAATGACCCAGCGTTATGCAGATTTTACTCTGATGATCATCAAATAGGTTGAAAACGTAACATCTACTTCTAATTCTTTCATTGGCAAAATGTGCGTAAAAAATAAGTCATCCACATTTGGAGTGAGAGGAAGAGTCAGTGAGTGTGTATTACTGATGTTTTGACAAATTTCCAGCTTATATCTGACTAAATTTTAAACTAGCTAAGAGGGAGCAGGAAATAGCTGTTGAATGTATGTTAATGAATCAAGATGTAGTGGTGTTGCTGACTACATATGGAAAGAGTTGTATATTACAAACGTACATAATTGCAAATGGGCAACAAAACAACTTGAAGGCATTTGCTCATTTACCAGCAAAGACCAGATTGCCAAAGCAAGATCACTTGGAATCAAGTGTGTCCTTGCTAGACATTAACCTTGATGGGTTTTCTTCAGCAAAACTTTTTGAACAATGAATATTGTACCTGCATGTTACAAAAAACAAGATTTTAAAATCACTTTATTTCATACCTTAGCTTTAAGTCAAAGCTTCAATTTCTTTCAGTAATCTCAATGTAACTGATTCTTTTCTCTTTGTATTGACAGCCGGAGATGGTTGGGCATTATCTTGGAGAGTTCTCCATCACATATAAGCCTGTTAAGCATGGCCGACCTGGTATTGGTGCTACTCATTCATCTCGCTTCATTCCTCTGAAGTAGTGAACTCACTTGCAATAAAATATAAAGCTGTCATTTATTTGTAGTCATTATTGTCTAACCTGTTTGACACATTTTAGAGTCACTTCATCAAATTAATTCTGGCAATAGCATGAAAAATACCAAAGAAAATTTGTAGTACAGCAAAAATGAGCAAAGAGGCTTTCTTTCTTTTCATTACAAAGTGGGGCTGATATAGTGAGTCCAAATATTTGATACCAGTTACAACACTTACTCTGTGAGATCATGTGCTCAAAATATTCGGATCTTCTAAAATTTACACTTAAAGTGGTACTACGACCAAAAAAAATTTTTTTTTTTCCTTTGGATTTCAAAACTATGTTAACTAAACACTAACTGACCCAAGTTTTCTGATTTTAAAAAGACACCTGTTTATTTTAACTGGAATTTTCTTATTTATTGGTCTGCCATTACTAACTTTAAAATTTTGAGAGAGCTGGGTCGAGGAGAAAATGACATCAAAGACTCGCTAGTTTAAGAATGCAATGCGTGTGTACGCGGCTGAATTAATATGCAGCACGGGAGTTTCGGGCTTTCAGACTTTTAAACCCGTGTTTTGTATATATAATAAATTGCATTTACACACTGAAATGTTAAGCTAGTGAGTAAATGACTTCATTTTCTCTGGAGCCAACCCTCTGATGTCCTATCGGTCAGTTTTGAACGTGAGTAATGGCGGACCGTCAAATCCAAAATTTACACTCGAAATAAACAGTCTTCGGATAAAACGCATAGCTCAAAATTTTGCCAGTTGGATGTTTAGCGAATACGCTTTCAAAATCGGAAGAAAAAAAGGAAATGATTTTTTGATCATAGTACCACTTTAACACATACATGCTTTTGTTTTGGTTGGTTGTTAGAAACCAAATACCATCAGTAGCATATACAGGGCACTACAAAAGTGCTGTCCAATAGCCCGGGGCTAGTGGAATGACTTGTCAGGCTAGCGTTTTCTTATCGTAGCTTGCCTCGAGGGGCAGGCACTGTTGGTTCCTCTTTTCTGATGATAAATTGAGTTTTTATACCAAAAAGTGTGTAGCAAAAAGCTCCTGAGAGAAAATGATGTTATAAGGCCAAATTATCAAAGAGTGACAACATCTTGCGCCGCATTTTAGTTGCATTCGTAAATAACGTAATGACTTTTTCTGCTTGCATAGGCTTACATATATTTTTTTGAAATGACCTTATTTGCCGACTGACAGCGCGCAGTGCGAGACAATCGGTCTAATTAAATTGTAGCCAATCCACGGTGCAGTGGATTTTCTCGGAAATTTAGGTGCGTTTCGTTGGGAAAATACAAATCCGGATTCTTGTTTTTTTTAAGGCTGCCATTTCATTATTAAAACAAAAAGGCCCACG
>CBDDTI010000056.1:0-6534 GCA_965233585.1 bacterium | reverse complement strand
CAGTTGTATCCTTGACATTCCAGATTGCCATTTTTTCGTTACTGTGACTATAAGTATATATGAAAGACTGGGAAATCTCCCGGAAGCCTCAAAATTTGTGCTGCTTTGAGTGCATTTCCTTCACTATTTTGTTCGGCCTATTCTCCCGCGAGTTCGTGAACTCGTCCCAGGCTTAAGTAATTTCAAATATAAACAGGGGGGGAAGAAATCACAAATTTCTTAGGCTTCCCGGTCTTTCATGCAAAGCTACAGCAACGAAAATGGCAAAGATGTAATGATCTGCAATGACAAAACTTGCACCCAAGACTGACAGGTCTGCCAGCGTAGACTAGCGTAACCCACGAAATTTCGCTGACACGAGTGATCTATTGGACAAGCAGTAAGTGAAATCTATATTTTTGTTTTTTATTTTATTTGGCGGGTGGTCTGCAGAGGGGTCCGTAGGGGTAGACCGTGGACCGGTCCGTAGGTGGTCCACGGACCCGGTCTGTAGTGGGGGTCCGTGGACCGGGGATCAATGTTTTCAGGTTACCCCTACAGTAGTACTAAAACAAACACCATATACATGTAGGTTACAACAGTTTCCAGGAATAGCTACTTACCTGATTCGCAATGACATCACCACTAGCAGCAGCTTTTCCCAGCCATCGCTTTGCCTTTTTAACATCTTTGATTTGCTCACAACTTCCTGTCAGATATATTTGTCCCAGCTTCAGTTGTGCCTCAGTATCGCCTAGTTCAGCTGCTCTGGTCAAATAATGAACAGCTTTGGTCGGTTGTGGTCGGCCCTCTGGGCAATCTCCATCAAGGTAATACTTGTGCAAAAATGTTAAAGCCTGTTTTCTTGCTCCACCATGGCCAAGTGTGTTCTCAATTGTTTTCATTGTTCCAGCAACAAGTCGACCAACTCCCCCCAGAGCTGCAGATGTCTCAACTTCACTCTCACCAGCTGCTTTTTTGTACCATTCAAATGCTTCTTTAATGTCTTTGTTTACAACTCCCTCAACCCCACAACGATAAATTTCTGCTAAATTGATCTGTGCCTCTGTGCTACCCATTTCTGCTGCCCTGTGATACATCTCGTACGCCTTTCGCTGGTAATGTGGCGTTCCTTTCCCGTCCAGCAGTGTACCAAGTCTTGTTAAGTTAAAAGGAAGAACATCACCGTTATCTACAGCAGAGGTTAACCATCCGATTGCCTTCTCCACATCCTTCTCCACAAAATTCTCAAGTCCTTCAGAGTAAACTGTGCCAAGGTCTGCTTGAGCAGCGATATCACCATTCTTGGCCAAAGAGATCAAATTTTCGATTGAGCCATACGAATCTTTGTAATATTCTTGCACATTAACGCCAGCTTTAGGGTAAAAATTCATGATCGTTGTCACACATAAAACTGCATTAAAAAGGAAATGAAAATGGCCGTCCTTCTTTGTCCGCTGATCGGTGTGATTCTGGTCTCATATGGCAAAATACTCCCCTCCCTACCCGACAAAAGACTTGTAGTTTCCCCGTGGGTACGTGGGTACCTCGGAACGCGCGCTTGAACGCGACGCGCGCGGTTTGCGTGTACTAGGCTGAAAAGAACTCTGGGACAGGATTTGTCTGAAAGGAAAATGGCGGCCAGTGATCCGGGCGTTTTATCCCAAACAGGGTGAGTTGCTTCATTTAGACTGTGAATCTCTTGTTTCTTTCAACTGCAGCAAAACTAAAGGGCTTCAGTTTCCACACTATCCGAAACTTGTCGCTATTAGAGAAACGGGAGAGGAAGAAAAGGCGATTCGTTCTACGACTAAGCTTACTTGCGTCAGCTTCGATTTCCTAATGCTGTCTTTTAGTTCGCAGTATGTTAGATCTAACCGGTTGATTTCATGTAGTCCAGATCATCAGCAGTAAGATCGGTTTTAATGTTATTTACATTTTTGTTCGTTAAGTTTTTTCATCGCGCGATCCGTCAACGATGTAAGTGCATTTCTGGCATTTATGGCCCTTTTTATCTTGTAGACTGTCAGGCTGACTATAGAGAATTTGAATTTGCTTAGTCGATGTAACTGGATTTCGAAAAAGCTCTCAAAACTATTTATTTTGTAGCGTACAACCTTCACATGTAGTTGCAAGTCTAAATGTTCTGTGATCATGACAGTGTAAGTTTTTACTCTTTAGATTGTGGATCTAACAATATGATGAGAACGTTTTCAAAGGGAAACTATTTATTAGTTAGCTTCCTTTGGATGATTTTTGTTACCTTGGGGATCTTGATGAGTTTTGTAATGGTTGGTACTGCACTAGACTCTAGAACTGTTCAGTGGAGAATAATATATTTGACACTTTACCAGACAGTTAGTGGAAGAGACTTTCTCAGCCTTTCAAAACATATGAAAAATTTCACAAAAATTCTGCTCAATTTGTAAGTTTTGAATGACCATTTTTCCCATTTCTGTATAGAGAGAGATCTTTGTCTGAGACCTGCCGAGGTCTCTGCCTTGTGTTCCTGAGAAAAGCGCTTTACTCACAACGGATATTGTCTTGGCAAATTGTTGGCAAGTGTAACCTGGAAGAGATTGTGGATTCCATCCTCAGAGTTACATGTATCAGTAACGTTTACTTGAATCATCGACCATAACATATACATGTATTTCTGCTAGTACTGCATACAGATTTAACAAGGTGGCACATGCTGATAAGCCTTTTTAGATCAGTTACTGCTTTCCCTTGTATTTTTAAATTAGTGATTCCTCTTGTCTTTGCAACAGGTTCAACAGGAACACTGCTATTAGAACTGTACATGTAACTGCTTTGTTTTACAGTAACCACAATTGCACTCCTGTTATTTTATTCAGTGGGTTGCAAAAAAAACGTCTCTTATGCATAGTTTTGTTTTGTCTCTTTGTTTATCCTTTAGGAATGAAGTAATCCTAGATCTACAAAAGTTTCAAATACAGCCCATGGGTACAGTTAATCCTGACCAGCTGCAGCTGTTGATTTCGTCAGCTACTCCTGATGCTAGCATTGAAGGGACACCCTGTGAATTGGCAAATGTGTCAGCAATTGAAGTTGAGACCGTGATGATGGCTGAAGATGCAGGAATACTTCTTCCAGGTGATAGCACATCCTTGTTTAAGACTGTTCATGACAACAGTTCATCCAAGAAAGACTCTGCAGAAGACAAGCAGTTTAAATGCTCCAGTGCAACAAATCCTTTTCCGGGCCTTCAAGTCTTAGTCGGCATATTAAAACCCATAGCAATGAGAGGCCTTTTGAGTGTGTTCAGTGCAAAAAAGTGTTTTCCCGGCTGTCCAGTTTGAAGAGGCATGAAAATTCTCATTCAGATGAAAAACCATTCAAATGCCAAGTATGTGGGTGGAGTTTTATACAGAATTCAGATCTGAAAATCCATGAAAGAACTCACACAGATGAAAAACCATTTCCATGTGATCGTTGTGAAAGAGCATTTGGATGCAAGAAGCAGCTAAGAGCACACTACAGAATGCACACAGGAGAGAAGCCATACAAATGTCCACAGTGTGAGAAGTGTTTTTCAATGAGAAAAAATGTCATTCAGCACATTCGAATACACACTGGTGAAAGACCATTCATTTGTGAAGTATGCGAGAAGAAATACCGTCACCAGTACACACTTAAGAAGCACTTGCAACTTCACACAGCTAGATCAGATTTCAACTCATAAAGGTTAGCAAGCTTGTACAGGTTTACATTGTAAAATATGTGTTATGGTTTCCAGAGTTTTCAACAGGCTTGAAGGACTAAGACTATTGTGGTCGCTTATGAAGTCAAGAAACAACAAGGCAAGTCAAAGTTTGTTAACAGTTCAGCCTGTCAACCAAAACAAGACGTGAGATTTACAGCCAAGGCTGAGTGTACAATTAGTGTAAATAAGAAGATTCATTTTCTAATTTACAGGTAGTTGCTGGGGCAGCCTGGGCGGTTTACCAACTAATGCAAGACACACCGGTACGCAATGACTTCTATGTTACCTGACTGTTATGTTCTTCGGGTACTCTAGGTGAATAATAGATTATAATTCTCTTGTTCCTAAAGTGGACATACATTTAAGTACTTTATTGTAGATGAACAGTTTACTTAAGGACGTGTAGAATAGCGGCCGTGGTTTACAATCACTTAGACTACGAGTAGTCCTTCTGTCCCTTAAGCCCTGGCCAAACGGACCGACAAGTAGTTGCAAGTTGAACTTGGGTAGAGACTTGCATTGGGTGGCCAAACTGACTCGCAAGTTTTCTCGCAAGTACACGAAAGTCGCAAAAAAGACATTTTAAGGCAGACTATCCTCTATTTCATTGGCTAATAATGGGTTAATGAACGTCACTTAACTTTTTTGACCGTGGTTTAGTGGCCAAACGGTGAAAAACTTGCGTCAACTTGCGTGCAAATGTAATCTCGACCAAAGTGAGCGCAAGTCATCGCAATTCAACGCAAGTGCACGCAAGCCCTGGCCAAACGAAGTCGCAAGTAGACCCAAGTTTTCAACTTGCGTCTACTTGCGACTCCGTTTGGCCAGGGCTTTAGTCCGTCGCGCAAAATGCAAAAGAAAACCGCAAGATTAAAATGGCTGCAAGAGATCCTGAGAGCAACAAGCGTGCGTGAGGCCATTTTTTGCTTGCAATTCGTTTACTGTCTCGCTCGACGAACCAAGCAAAAGAAGCAGTACTCGTAGTCTTACAATCACTTCTGTACAAAATATTCCTGTTCGAGTTAAAGGCGCAGTATGATATCATCAATATCTTGAAAAACTTATATTAACACTCTTTCGTCTCCCCATGCTTTTAATTTACCTTACAAATTCAAGAGGTTTTGCTTGTAGGAAGCCTGGGAAATGGCACGATCCTTTGTAGGGGGCCTGGATCTGACTGTTCGTTTGCTCAAATCTGATGATTTGGAAGTAAGTACACTTGTATGCCATTTGATATTTATCATCAATAAGCATATTTAATTTCAGGATGAAATCAAACCAGGAAATTTAAGGCAAGGTTTTTAATAACCATACCGACTGTCCTTATTCCTAAAATGAAATACTTCAATTATTTGTTTATTTATTATAATTTACACACACAAACAAAAAAGTCATCCTAACGCACGTTTCACAAATCTTTCAGGTTCTGACCAGCGCATGTGCAGTGATATCAATAGTGGCGTGTGATGCGGAGAATTTAGGAGTGATCACAGATTATGAGGTTGTCCGTCACTTGGCGCACCTCACTCATAAGGTAAGAACATCAGCTGCGTCATGCAGTTACGTTGCATCGTATCAACAGTATGTCGCTGAGGCGCTTGTCGATCAGATCTACTGGTGACAATAACAGAAATTATAGCTCAAAAATTGGCTGAAATTTTATTTTACAGCCGAGCTCTCATTAGCTTCACAGCTTCACAAACTCACTATGGCAGTTAAATTACTTCGATTAACTTTAAGTTTTGTTTTGTCATTTAGTAGATTTTATTCATTTTTGTAACAAAAATGGGAAAAAAGAGAAGAAAAACAACAGCATTAAATATTCTTAATTCTTACAAACTTCTCAAGGACGTTCGCTCCCAAAAGTTCCTACGCACAGATTTTTTTAAAACTTTGACTGCAGGTAGAAAATGATAAAATTAGATTAAAAACGTAAAAAAAGTCGGGGTCACCGAACTCGTTTTGATGATAAAGCGTATCACAGACCATAGCATTTTTAAGATTTCCAGTCACTCGAGGCGATTCTGGCCGGATTCATTACTATCGGCATATATTTAAGTTGAAGAATCATATCTAAGTTATGTGTGTTTAGCACAGCATATATAGGCCTATTTGATAGATCTTTGCTACCTATATCATTAATTCAGTTAGAATTAGCCTTAAAACAGGCAACTTCTAAGTCGCGCACACCTGTATCCATGTACCAATTCGACCCTATTTGAATAGTATATGAGAAATAATGAAAACTTCCCACGCATAGATTTTTTTGTTGTTTAGTATAATGGAAAGAATCAGAAAAAAAAGTGATCTGCCGAAAAAAAAGTGGGGGTCACCTAGCATCCAACAAAAATATTCGCAGATCAAGTTACCGCAAAGGTCATCAGCTCTATATTTTGTTGAGTTTCGACTCGGTGCGCGCGCTTGAAATACATGACGTGGCACATGCCACGTCATGTATAGCGTGCGCACTAAAGATGCGCAGTAGCAATGGGCGCGAACGTCCTAAAAAGGAAGCAAAAGAAAGTAAATAAAGAATAAATGCTATACCGAATAACTGCATTGTGACTAAACTTGATAGACAACAAATGCAAGGAAACGATGTTATGTGCTTGTTATATTTCGATATAAATCTATATCATCTTCGGACTAAGGCGGGAATACAAGTAGCAGAATTTTAAATACTGCGAGATTGTGCAACAGTATAATCACGTGAAAATGAAAAACAAAGAGACGAAACTGTCAAGAGAATAGGCGGAGTTCTCTACTGGCTTTTAAGCCATTGTTCAGAAATGGTGTTAAACGCTTAATATGGTAAGCTTCTTTATATA
>CBDDTI010000055.1:0-9378 GCA_965233585.1 bacterium | reverse complement strand
ATAAGTAAGAATGAGATTTACGTTCTATCTTTTTGGGGATAAGTATGAATAAACAAAATCAACCAACTATCTGGGTTTCATAATTATAAAACTAATTATACATAACCAACTAAAAATATTTAGATATTCATTAATTATGCTATAAGTATATATATATATATATATCATATTTATATATCATACTATGTATATGTATATGTATATTATTGTATATTGTATGCATAAAAAAACTCATAAGAAGTTTCACCCTTATTACCCTCTGGTAAACAGCCACAAAAAACTATGGAAAAATCCACCCATTTTTCATGGGAACATGCCACGATCCACCTTGAGGATGGGATCCTCTTTCGGGATGGGCTCCGTGGCAAAGACGTCCAGTCCTCGGTGATGGAAATCGATGGGATTAGATGGCTAGATGAGGGAATAGATGCTTATTTTGATGGGTTTTTATGGTTTTTGGTAGAATTTTATCAGAAGTTTTGAGATATCTTTGGATAGTATAGTGATTATATATGGAAAATATATGGATTATACATATATTTATATATACAAATTTATGCTTACATTCTTAATGCAATTCTAATTGCAATTATATGAAGGCCACGGCCAAAACATCCTTTCCACCAATCCGCGGCAAGGCGATCCATCCCATAGTGGACATCCTTTCCACCGATGGGTCGGGGTATTTTACCCCCCATCCATGTCCATCCGAAAGTGGAGAAAGTGGAAATTAGAAGACTATGGGTTGAAAAACCTCCAACAAAAATGGGGCTCTTGTAAAATGATGATTTTGTTATATTTTCTTCAAGTAAGTCGGGTTGATCCACTTCGAAAGTCATAGATCTTGTCAAAATCTGTGGATGAAAATCAATACCTTGGTGGAATCTGTTTGGAATTGGCGGAAAGTGAGAATATGCGAAACCACCAAACAAACAAACATGGATCAGCTATTCCATTGGTTTCTATGCACAGTTTGCCTTTAAGGCTGGTTCTATTCCCGAGTCAGCTTCAAATCCCTTGCAGCATTGCATGGCCGGTGTTTTTGGCTTCATTTTGACTGGCTGTGAATCTACACTTCGCTTTCCTGGAGGGTTTATGAACAGATGCCCTGAATTGAAATTCCTATTCATAATATATATATATATATCGGCTTTAATTGGGAAACTCATAGTTTAAATGAATCTAAATTAGGTATATTTATATATGTATGTTCCATCGCCACGTTTGTTTACTAGAGGGTACGGTGGGTACAGATTGAAAATAATAACGACTAGATTGAACACTCTATATACACTCTATTAAAGAAAGTGGAAATTGTGGGAGAAACGTTTGCCCCAGCTCGTACCCCAACAGCACATAGGTGCCACCTTTCGATCCTTTTGTCGCGACAATCCAAAGGAATGTGCTTTCGGTTGCACGAATAACCACAGCACCGAAACGGTCGCGGAGACTTCGGTGCTGAACAAAACTTTTTTTCTGCAGGTTCTTCCGGGCTTAAAAACTCAATGGGGATCATGATCCCAGGGATGGAAATTCTTGACATGTCAAGTCAACACAACAACTACATTGCTACATCTACTTCTTCAGTAGAGCCTACCGGTCATTGGGATTTTACAGCGGAAATGCAACGTGTCTAGCTTTCTGATTGCAGCTGCTGCATGTAAAATGGCATCTCAACAACAGATTATATGCCCTGTTTCCATCTACATACAATTGTTCCAGCCTGCCAAGTTGTTTGACTTGTGTAAAAGCCAAGAATGGGAAGTTCCTCAAAAGCTGCATCACAGAACTCCTTCCCAACTTCCGCGGATGGTTTTGTCTTTAGAATCAAAAATTCGATCCAATTTGGTTCATAGCTTTCCCAGTTAGTTCACAATCATCAAAAACCAGGTGGTATAACTCCGCACAATAACATACAATTACCGAATTACCAATCAACTAGGCGACTTTTTAAGCCATTCCCTCCTGCACTACAAAATTCTTCGGGCTCCACCCGTGGCCAACCCGGGGCGACGCGACTTTCTCGGACTCCACCCGAGCGCAGCCGCCTCCGGTTGTGGCGCAGCAAACAGCGCGGAGTGACATTGGTTGCAGCTCTGAGCCAAATCCACTGCTAAAGAGGTCACTGAAGGTGAGTGTTACAGTGGTAGTAGACTGGCAATAGGTAATACGATGGATTTGCAATGACATGATGTTGACATTCAGAAACGTTTGAGAGCAGATGGTGATATGTTGAAGGCGGCGATAAATTCAAAATCAGCAATGGCCATGGTGATAAGGCATATGTTGAACCGGTTGATATTCATGTCCCAATGTGTCTGTTTGATAACAAAGCTACAAATCAGTGATTCACAAATGAGATCACCCAACTGACAAGTCAAGTTGACTAAAGTCAGTGGCCAGCTGCAGTGGTATGGTTTCATCTTGGTCTTTTACATATCACCAAGGGAGTCTGCAAACCTCCGCACTGCGCATCTTCTAAGCAGGTGCAAGCAGGCTTTGGCTTCATCGATTGGAGTTCAAGATGTGAAGATATGTGAAGAACTCAGCAAACCAGACAGGTACAAAGATCGTGTGTGACATCAAGCAAAATTCAATCGCCATTTTAATCCCGGGGGGTTGTCAAAGTTTGAATTGCTAGATGGTCACCTTAGGGACATGATTCTGAGGCTTGGATGAAAGATGTCACACGTTACCAGGGGTTTCTTTGGCTGATAGGATCCCCACAATTTTATGCAGAAATTTAAGTCATGCTCCCTATGACAATTTGTGCATTTGGGCAGCGGCGTTTTGGGCCATTTTCAGACCCATGTAGTTCACTGATGTTCACTGTGGATCTGATCTTGAATTTTCAACATGATGTGTGAAAGTTGTTTGAGGCTTGGGACCAGAATCATTTTTTTGAGAGGAAAAAGGATAATGAGCTGTCAAATAGATACACAGTCATGGGTGCACACTGTTTAGTAGGAGTTTACTGTTCTATCTTTTTGGAGGTTACTGTAACCTGAAAAGGAGATTCCCACTCACATCGTAGAATCTGGATTTCAAATGTCATGGCTGGAAAGCTTTCTGACAGATTCTTCTTTGCATTTGATCTTGACTTTCCCGAAATCTTGAGTTCCAATCTCTTTGAGCAGCTTGCTCACACTCCAAAAACAATTAAGAAAAAGGCAGAAGAGCCTTGAAGCAGCTCCAACCCCTCAAACACTAAAATTGTTCATGACGTCCACAGCCTGCTGGACCGTGATCACCATCACATGGTTTTCCTGATGCGTTGCCAAAAAACATAGGAAAGTTCTTGAGGATCATCATCCCATTTTGGGCAAGAAATAATAACACATACCCAAGACATTCCAAAACATCCTGAAATCATCATTGAGGAGTAGACAATATATTCAGAGTATGGGGGATCAGGCCCGCTAAGGTTTGCGAAGCCTCAAAGCTGCAAAGCCTCTTTGGCGCTTCACGCCTCAAAGCTTCAAAGCCTCAAAGCTGCAAAGCCTCTTTGGCGCCTCACGCCTCAAAGCCTCAAAGCTCCAAAGCCTCTCTGGCGCCTCACGCCTCAAAGCCTCAAAGCTGCAAAGCCTCTTTGGCGCCTCACGCTTCAAAGCCTCAAAGCCTGAACGCTTGGATGCTTTGGCGCTTTGGCGCTTTGGCGCTTGGCGGCTCTTTCAGGCTTTGGCGCTTCTTGGCGCTTTTCCGACGCCTCAAAGCCTCAAAGCCTCAACGCTTGGATGCTGTGGCGCTTTGGCGCTTGGCGGCTCTTGCACGCTTTGGCGCTTCTTGACGCTTTTCCGACGCCTCAAAGCCTCAAAGCCTGAACGCTTGGATGCTTTGGCGCTTTGGCGCGTGTCCTACGCCTCAAAGCCTCAAAGCTGAACGCTTGGATGCTTTGGCGCTTTGGCGCTTGGCGCTTTGGCGCTTTGGCGCTGGGCGCTCTTGATGCTTTGGTGCCTCTTGGCCCTTTGGCGCTTTGCGGCTCTTTGACGCTTTGGCGCTTTGGCGCTTGGCGCTCTTGATGCTTTGGTGCCTCTTGGCCCTTTGGCGCTTTGCGGCTCTTTGACGCTTTGGCGCTTCTTGGCGCTTTGAGACTTCGCGGCTCTGTGACGCTTTGGCACTTTGCGGCTCTTTGAGACATGCCATCTTGGAAAAAAAGTGATTTTGTAGATTTTACTTTTTTTCAAGCACCGATTGAAACATAGGTATAAAAGCTGTTTCGGAGAAAAAACAAAGGGCCAGATTGTTTGTATTTGAGGGCCAGCGCTCACCTGCAGCCAGCGAACTTACGACTACCTGTTTAGTAATTTTTGTGGGTTGTTCAATGATGGTTTACCTTAGTAGGTGATTAACAAGCGTGGTTTGTAAGTCGCCGTTTCGCGGGTCATAACATCTTTGAGTGTGTTATAACTTATAACTTTGGTTATTGAGCATGTCATCATTGATGAAAAGGGTATATTCTAATTGGTGGAGGTTTGAATTCCATCGTCATACCTATATCAAATCTTATAAACCAGGCCCTGCGGAGTTTTGAAGCCGACCATCAATAGATTGGTTGAAGGAAAAATCTCCATCTTGACCAGAGTCTTAATCTTGTTTTTGCTGTTGCGGTTTTGTTTTTGTAAGGCAAGGACGAGAACTTGCAGCGTATCATCCAACATGTCTGAAGGTTGGGGACAAGACCTGACAGCGTAGCACCCAAGATGATTGAAAGTTAAGGACAGGTCTTACAGGTGTTATCCAAGATGGTTGAAAGTTAAGGACAAGATCTTACACCGTACAATGCATAATGATTGAAAGTTAAGGACAAGGCCTTTCAGCATAGCATCAAACATGTTTGAAAGTTAAGGACAGAATCTTGCACCGTAACATCCAAGATGCTGGAAAGTTAAGGAGAGGATCTTGCAAAGTAGCATCAAGCATGTTTAGAACTTAAGGACAAGACCTGACACCGTAGCATCAAAGGTGTTGAAGATTAAGGGCAAGGTCTTACAGCGTGGCATCCCAGATTCAAGATGTTTGTAGTTCAAGAACAAGGTCTTAGGGCATAGCTTCCAAGATGTTCAAAGTTAAGGACAAGCTCTTCGAGCGTAGCGTCCAAGATCTTACACCGTAGCACCCAAGATGATTGAAAGTTAAGGACAAAGTCTTACTCCATAGCAACCAAAATCATACAAGATGATTGAAAAGTTCAGTACAAGATCTTCTTGGGTAGCATCCAGATCTTCCAAGAACTTGCTATTATTTCTCTTGTTCTGGTTTTCGTTTTTGTTCTTGTCATTAAAGTTGTTATTGTTGTTTGTGCTCTTGTTGTTTAACTATTGTGTTTTGTTATTGTTATTTTTGTTCTTGTTGTTGCTGCTGCTGTTGTTGTCGCTGATGTTGTGGTTCTTGTTTCTAATCTTGTGGTTATGGTTCTTTCTCTTGTTCTGGTTCTTGTTCTTGTTCGTCAAGGACAAGAACTTACAGCGTATCATCCAACATGTTTGAGGGTTAGGGACAAGACAAACAGAATCTTGGAGCGTAGCATCCGACATGTTTGAAGGCTAAGGACAAGATCTTGCTTCGTAGCAACAAAGATTTGCAAGTCAAGGACAAAATCTTACACGGTAGCATCCCAGATGATTGCAAGATCAGGCTGCGATCTGACAGCGTAGCATCAAGGATGATCGAAAGTTAAGGACAAGATCTGACTCTGTAGCGCCCAAGATGTTTGAAAGCACAAGATCTTACGCCGAAGCACCAATGATGTTTGTAATTTATAGACAAGATCTTACATGCTTGCATCCAAGATGTTTGAAGGCTAAGGACAACAGCTTACAGCGTACCATCCAACACCCCCTTACAGCGTATCATCCAACATGTTTGCAAGTTAAGGACAAGGCTTACACAGTAGCATTCAAGAGGATTGAAAGTTCAGGGCACGATCTTACACCGTAGCATCAAAGGTGATTGAAAATTAAGGGTAAGATCTTACAGAGAAGCATCCAAGATGTTTGTAATTCAAGGACAAGATTTTAGAGCATATCATCCAAGATGTTCAAAGTTAAGGACAAGCGCTTCGAGCGTAGCGTCCAAGATGATTGAATGTCAAGGGCACGATCTTACACCGTAACACTCAAGATGATTGAATGTAAAGGATAAAGTCTTACTCCATAGCAACCAAAATCATACAAGATGATTGAAAAGTTCAGTACAAGATCTTCTTGGGTAGCATCCAGATCTTCCAAGAACTTGCTATTATTTCTCTTGTTCTGGTTTTCGTTTTTGTTCTTGTCATTAAAGTTGTTATTGTTGTTTGTGCTCTTGTTTTTATTAGCACTTCTTATTCTTGTTATTCTGATTGTTGTTGTTGTTGCTGTTGCTGTTGCTGTTGCTGCTGTTGTTGTTGTTGTTCTTGTTCTTGTTCTTGTTGTTGTTTTTGTTCCTGTTATTGTTATTGTTTTTGTTCTTGTTTTTGTTCTTGTTGTTGTTGTTACTGTTGTTGATGTTGTGGTTATTGCTCTTGATATTGTTCTTGTGGTTGTGGTTTTTGTTTTGGTTCTGGTTCTTGTCCGTTAAGGACAAGAACTTACAGCGTATCATCCAACATGTTTGAGGGTTAGGGACAAGACAAACAGAATCTTGGAGCGTAGCATCCAACATGCTTGAAGGCTAAGGACAAGATCTTACTTTGTAGCAACAAAGATTTGCAAGTTAAGGACAAAATGTTTACACGGTAGCATCCCAGATGATTGCAAGATCAGGCTGTGATCTGACAGCGTAGCATCAAAGTTGTTCGAAAATCAAGGGCAAGATCTTGCAGCGTAGCATCAAGGATGATCGAAAGTTAAGGACTTCTTGTTGTTGGTGTTGTGGTTCTTGTTCTTAGATTTGTTCTTGTGGTTGTGTTCTTCTTCTTGTTCTTGATCTTGTTCTGTTTCTTGTTTTTGTTCTTGTTGTAGTTCTTGTTCTTGTTCTTCATCTTGTTCTCATTGTTCTCCTTGTTCTATTCGTTCTTGTTCTTTGTCTTGTTCTTTTTCTTCCTCTTCTCCTTCTTCTGTTTCTTCTTCTTCTTATTCTTCTTATTCTTCTTATTGTTGTTCTTGTTGTTGTTGTTGCTGTTGCTGTTGCTGTTGCTGTTGTTGTTGTTGCTGTTGCTGTTGCTGTTGCTGCTGTTGCTGTTGCTGTTGCTGTTGCTGTTGTTGTTGGTGTTGTTGTTGTTGGTTGTGGTTGTGGTTGTGGTTGTGGCTGTGGTTGTGGTTGTGGTTGTGGTTGTTGTGGTTGTGGTTGTTGTGGTTGTGGTTGTTGTTGCTGTTCTTGTTCTTGTTTAAAGTTGTTTTTGCAAGGTCTGTGTCGCATAGGCCGGGACTGTCTATCACACCGGGGGGGACATTGTAGATAATATCTTTCAACCAAATAGGAAGGAAAATTGCCATTCGTTTAGTCGAATGCTACGTTTCAATACCATCAGCTACATGGCAGGGACCCTGGATATTACACTGTAGACCCTAAAAACGGGGTCTGAAGAAGAGTTACATAGCTAAATCACGAAAAACAATCTCAATGGTCTAGACCCTTGGACCTTACAGATGCTGAAGGTCTGAAGACGTTTACCCATGCGTCAAAAATACAAAAAAAAAATTTCCAAACAACATGTTTTCTCTCGCTCATTTTTTTCTTCGCTGCTGTCACACGTTTTTCACCAGTGCTCTTGGGCTCTTGCCATGAACATCCACACTTCAGGAATGGTGCAAATCAGAAAAATTCTGGAAATTTCAGATTTTAATTAATTTAAATTTAAATTAAATATAATATTTTCAGAAAAAATCTGAAAAATTCAGAAAAAATCTGAAAATTTCAGATTTTCAGAAAAAAAATGAAAAAATCAGAAAAATCCTGAAATTTTCAGATTTTCAGAAAAACTGTGAAAAATTCAGAAAATTTCTGAAAATTTCAGATTTTCAGAAAAAATCAGAAAAAACATAAAAAATCGGAAAATTTCAGATTTTCAGAAAATATGAAAAATTCAGAAAAAATCTGAAAATTTCAGATTCTCAGAAAAAAATGAAAAATTCAGAGAAAATCTGAAAATTTCAGATTTTCAGGAAAAAAATCTGAAAAAATCAGAAAATTTCAAATTTTAAGAAAAAATCAGAAAATTTCAGATTTTCAGAAAAAAAATCTGAAAATTTCAGAAAAAAAATCAGAAAAAATCTAAAAATTTCAGATTTTCAAAAAAAAAACTGAAAAAAATCAGAAAAAATTGAAAACATCAATAAGAATCTGAAAATCTTATTTTAAAAAAAATAAATATCAGAAAAAATGAAAAATCAAAACAACATATAAATATATAATTTTCATAAATAAATCAAACTTACCAAAAAAAACTATTTTAATGCAAGTGAATATTGAAAATAAACTATGTTTCAAGAATACTACAAATTATATTAAGTCACTGAAAAATGGTGCCGGAGAGGCTATCCAGACCTTTGGGGGTCATTGGAAATCTATGGGTGCAAAAGTTTACAAATAAAATGCATTGGAAATCTAGTTGTGCAAAGGACTAGACCTAACATGGTTGGTCAAAAAAAACAGTCTTGATCAGTGCCAGAAAGGCTGTCCAGACCTTTGTACGACCTGGGGAATCTAGCGTGGCGAAAGTCTAGAAACACAATGGCCAGCAAAACCAATCTGTGTTGATCAAGGCCAGAAACGCTGTCCAGACCTTTGGACAAACTTTGGAATCTAGCTTGGCAAAGGTCTAGGGCTACAATGGTCAGCAAACCCAACCTGTCTTGATCAGTGCCAGAAACGCTGTCCAGACCTCTGTAAGAACTGGGGAATCTAGCTTGGCAAAGGTCTAGAGCTACAATGGTCAGCAAAACCAACCTGTCCTGATGATTGCCAGAAAAGCTGTCCAGACCTTTGAAAAAACAAGATCTGCCTTACATCTTCAAAGTTGAAAATTATGGGACATCCATATATCATGTCCAACATAGACACGCTCAAGGGTCTATAGTACCTTAAATGCAGAGGGTCTACAGTGCTCTAGGAAGTACTCTAGACCCTGGGCCCCTGAGGCCTAGAGGGTTGGGTACTCTAGACCTTATGTAGTTGAGGGGATACGTTTCAATCTTTTGGGGGTTGCCATAACATCTGCCATTGTTCTTCGGAATTCGCTACGAATTGTCTCGCAATATGCAAGCCCGTCCCCTTCTAAACACAGCCAGCCTTTGGTTGCAGACCTCTTTCCGTAAGCAAGCCCGTCCCCTTCTAAGCACAGCCAGCCTTTCGTTGGCGGCTCTTTGACGCTTCGGCGCTGTGCCGCTTCTTGAAGCTTTGACGCTTCTTGACGCTTTGGCGCTTCTTGAAGCTTTGCCGCTTTGACGCTTCGTGGTG
>CBDDTI010000054.1:0-9774 GCA_965233585.1 bacterium | reverse complement strand
TCTTGTGTGAACGAAAACCATAACTCTACACACAGGCGGATTCAATTGGTGCCAACTGAAGTATGTAATATATAAGTCTATTCAGCAAGTTTAACTGTTGACATTTAAGAACTCTTTATTAGACTGTGTCACACTTCAATATAATATTATTTCACCTTTCGCACTATAAATTAACATCTCTACCGTTATTGTCTTTTATCTACTTGATAATGGAGTCATGATGACTTTGAAACGTCGTAGCTTACTTTAACTTCTGTTTTAAATCAATTGTATTTCCAATGTTTTATTATTTTGTTAGCAAACAGAATGATTTCTTCCTCTTTAAAGGTGAATGAATGGGCCGAAGGTAAAAGAGGCAACATACGGGCGTTACTTTGTTCTCTTCATCTCATTTTGTGGGAAGAGGAAAGTAGATGGAAACCATGTGGAATGCACAATCTTGTTCAACCTGATCAGGTGACCACTAATATGCTCTGTCATGCGTACTGCAGTATTTCAGCCATGTAGCACCTGTAAAGAGCGGGGCTTGGGGAGGACGATTAAGCTTAAAAGACCCAAAATTGACCAGTATGCTTTTCGCGCCTCTGTTATTGATTTAGTTTACATGATAGTGAGGTTTCTATTGTTTTCCAATGCTGCACAGAGCGCAGTGCATTGTGGCAATAACTGGGTCTTGAAATCATTTTAGGTCTTGACGAATTACTGTGTTCTGAAAAAGTGCCATTGATTGGTTTGTACTAACAGTGCAACCACGTTTAGATCGAAAAAGTGCATTTCCATGGATAAAAAGACTTAATTGGGGATAGGAGCTTAGATTTATTAACATTTTAACAGCTGAAATTAGAAGGAAGGCCAAGTTATAAAATACAATATATAGTAGATTATAATCTTCGCCAGTAATTGGGGCTACTGTATTTGCTTATTCAAAGCTGGCGCTGTTCTCGTTTAAAATTTTATTCTAGCTATTTTCTATTTATTTTTATTTCTATTTCATTTTATTTTTCCATTAACCACACAAAAAGATAAGACAAAAAAAATAATAACGCAATACACTAGAAATTTCTGATAACTTAAAGACGATAACTTAAGAATATTTAAAAGTGGTAATGGTAAGGAAGCCTATATAGAAGCCTGGGACTTATGAACTATAGGCTTCCTGACAATATAGCTTTGACATACAGAAAGGCCAAATTTTAGAACTGTAACATGAAGACGAAATGTCGTACACAATTTCCATGAATTAGTACAAAAACCCGCCATATCTTTTACTAACCTCTTGGCTAATAATTTAGAAGACGTTCTCTTTGGCTTGCCATGTTATAACTTGCTAGAAGGTAGCAGGCTAACATTGGACTCAAAGTTTAATGTCCTTTTTACAGGTAAAAAAATGGTTCAGAAAAGCAGTCCTCTCCGTTCATCCTGACAAGGTAACTCTTTCTCGTGTATTTATGTTGTCATGCATAGCTTCAAATAAGAATTTAGTGCTATATCAACACAACTGACTCAAATAAGTAGCACTCATTTGTCTCCTCGCCCATGCTTATGTCAGGTAAAATGCCGGGGCTCTACAACTTTGGAGTGTAAGGGGTATGTAAGTGGCGTAAACTGTTTGGAATGAGCTGACTATTAATTAAGTTTCTAATCTTCTCTCGGTGGTTAAAGGTTTTTGATTATCTTAGATACAATTATTTGAAGTTACTGCACTATTGTCTATGAAAATCAAGGTAAACGGTTAAGTCTGCACTCGAACCAAGTGGCCCATCATGCAGTTTATCCCGGTCTCTGTAGCATGAGGTGACTAGGGATAGTTCTACCCTCTCCTAGATGGGATGCTTGCCCCCTCCCCCCCCCCCCCCCTTACCGCTCCCCCACTTTCCAAGCATTAAATGTGCCGGTACTCGTTGCAGAGAGGTACTGTGAGAGTAAAGTGTCCTGCTTAAGAACATAACACAATGTCCTCGGCCAGGGCTCGAACCCGGACCGCTCGGCTACTTTTCTGTTGTTGAAAGGTCTTGGTAGCATTTTGATTCTCGTTCTCCATTTCAGTTGGTTGGCTGCCCAGAGGAACCACTTGCACGTGCAATTTTTATGGAATTAAATGATGCCTGGGCAATATTTGAAAAGGAAGGGTCTAAACCCTTATTTTGAAGGAACTGCAAAGCTGATGGTGAAGGAAGAAGTAGTGGTTTGCATTTAATGAAGTGTCAGCAAGGTTATGCAGTGCACATGATGTACATAGACAATGGGCTCTTGACATAGATTGAATTCTTGCGTGGGAATGATTCAACAGAAAAGTGGTACAGTGTGGGTACTGTTGGCACCAGAATAACTATACACCAAGAAGACTGCGCACGGAGAAAATACAAATTTGGATTTCCAAAATTGTGATTAGAACATGGAGTCCAAGAGCAACCAAGAATATTATATAAGGTTCTGTACATGTATGGGTAGCTGATTTTAAATAATTAGTAATTATTTTAATATCTCCAGGAGTTATGTTGGAGTCTAGCCTAGTCGTATCATGTAAGTTTACAGATCCTTCAAAGCGGTTGTTCGACGTAATAATTTCTAGACGTTATTAAACATAGATACAAAGGTTAATTTTCATTTTGATACAACCTCGTCCCCACGGGCTCTCTCACCTGTGTCTTTTAGAGCAGAGGAAAAAGAGATCCTGGGAACCAGGTTGATAGCGAGACAGCGCTATGTTTGTGTGATGTAACATTTCATAATTTGGGACGATCTTACGAAAATGTCATACAACCAGTATTTAAGTGGCTGTTCTGGACTCAAAGTAGGGTCAATGAAGTTGTGAATGATTAAGTAAAGGACGAAAAAGAGAAGGGCTTATCTTTCTTGTTTTAGTTTCGTCCATTCCCTCATGTGTAATTCTGGAACAGTCGGGATAGTGTTTTAGTGCTATTTTAAAATGATCAGATTTGCGATCCTGTCGCATGTAACATACATGTGCTTGGCGTGTTTGCATAGAAAACGGCATTGAACATTGCTTCAAACTAACACAAATGGTTTATGTTAATTCTACACAAGTCAAGCACAGGTAGGTTGAATAGCAGGTGTAGCCAGGAACGAGGGGATACAAGGAAATGTAACATACTTTACACGTGATCTTTTCTTTTTACTTCCTCGAATGTATCTGCTACACTACGAACTAATCTTACTATTTGACCTAAAATTGGCTTCACCATGCAGCACCTTGTCTAGTGACGAAGTGCTCTGTCGATAGCTACGCACTCAATCATCGAAACATGAATTGCATGATAATTGAGGAACATTGTCGTCTACACATATGGTACGCTGTGGAAATCTCCAACTCTTTCAGCTGATCACTTGTAATCAGGCCAAAAAGACGCCCGGTCTTATTAAGACCAAAACCGATAGTAAATCGAGCAATTTTAATTTTAGTGGACAAAATCCTTGTACAAGTACCAGTGTATTATAGTCCTTTTTGCATTTGATAAAAGCTAAAGAAATATATATTTGCCTGAATTGACACCAAAAACAATTTCCCATGGTAAGCCGAGGAAATAATCTTCAAAGTTCAGAGAAGTTGTGCAAATACACAAGTACTTTCATTCTTTCAAGTGTTTCATATGAACTTCAACATTGTCTTCGACATTTGGTGTTGTTAGAAATGATTTATTTTGAGATTTTTAAAACAGTCAGACGAACGTTTGCAATACAGTGTAAACAATCTCGGTACAAAGTTTTTGTTCACTTTTTAATCGAGCTTCTGGTGGATCCCCTCTTAACATTTTTGGGTCATCTCGCCATCACTTTGATATCGTGACAGGGGGCCCTTGTAGGCCAAAATACATGTACCATTTCATTTTAAACAGGAAAGGGAAGCTATAGAAAGAGTCCAAACAAGACAGCCTCGTTCCCAGGGTCTCTCATCTTACCACCCTTTGGGGCTCCCCAGGGGGCGGAAAGATGAGAGACCCTGGGAACGAGGTTGCAAACTTCGCGTTTAGCATTTTTTTTTCCGCTTTTAACTTTTGATCGTTCACACACTAGCTTGCTTTTTTTTCCTTACTTTGTTGTACTCATTTCTCCACCCAAGCTTCGCGTTTGGAGTTTTCCAGTAAATTGCGTAACCGCTTCCTCCCTCGGAAATTACATGATTCGTCTTAAAAAGTGACGTCATCCACATTTCTCTTCATAAATAGTGAAACTGTGAACGAGGAGAGGGAAAACTAGCTAAATACTGTGGCAAAATCTCCCAACTAGTGTTAAAAGAAATTAATGGAGACGGGTAGGGAGAATGTGTATGTTAATATCAGGGTTCATTGTATAGTACGACGCTCATTATAATCTATCAAGTATTTTCGCTCCCCTCGTTTGGTCCAATCGTGTCACGTGACTGAACATGCCTCACCTAAAACTGAGGATTGTCTCAAAAAATAATCCCCAATTTTCAAAACGTGCGTGTTGCGAAAAATATTTGAAGGAAAATATACACAACAGCCTCCATTTGGCGCAAAAATATGCCTGAATATTTGTCGTTGGAAATTACCTTTTCTCGAAGCTCACAGTTTTCTTCGAGCTCGCGGAAAACTTTTCGCTTCTCGTTTTGTCAGATATTCTCGCGCCAAATGGAGGTCATTGTTTGTGTGTTTTAGAATTCATGAGATGTATCTATTGTAGATGCTTCATTCACATCAGACATTCAATAAAATGACGCTTAACTATTAAATGTCCGTCCCATTGAAGGATCCATTTATGAAAGGGTTGTCGTTTCTGCAACCTCGTTTCCAGCTTAGCCATCGCTCCCTGGGGGGGGGGGGGGGGGGGGGAGGGGGGAGGGGAGGAGGCAGTAAGAGGAGAGACGCTGGGAATGAGGTTCTTTGTTGAAAGTCATAGTTAACATTTTAGGCCCTGCCCGCTGTCCACACTAATCTTACACGGAAACGAAGCTTTTCGAACTCTTGAACCAGAGAAATTTGAGACCGTAAGCTTTGCGTTTTAGTTTGGAGGGAAAATAATTTCAAAACGGAGCTTTTTGTAACGGTATCGTTATGATAATCCCGTGATCCCTCTGCCCGAGTTTTACTTCAAACGCAAAATGACCGATGATTGTTGCGTTTTAAAATTTCTCCGGCGTAGTGAGGACGGAAAGCATTTGATGCGTTTCAGAGTGAAATTTCTTCGTAGTGTGAACGAGACCAGACCGGAAAAAAATACAAATATAACCTTTGTTAACACCTGCATCAGTTCGGTGGAGTACATGACGTCATTCTTTCGGATTGCGTTACATTTGGCTCTCTGGAGCTGTGATAATGGAATGAGGGCTATTACACTCCCGGGTCATGGAATTGGAAGTGTCTTTACGAGGGATACTGGTGGAATTTTCCTTGAAAACAGACAACAAACTCGCAAATCATCCAACAGTAACTTTTATTTTAGTTTTAAATTGCTATTCATTGTACAAGAATTAAAGTTACCTTAAATTTAAAAACTAAAAACTTGGTAACTCTCTCTTTCCAAATTTAATATATCGCAAATGGTCAATTTTGTAAGTTTTTTGAGCTCTGGTATACCGTGAAGATTCCATTTGGTGCTGAGATGCTTAGTGAAATCTAGTGACGCTCATTCGGGTTGGTGTTTGAAATATTTTACTTAACTTAATTATAAAAGCAAGATGTTCTCAAAATGGAACTGTCACACAAGGCAAGGACATAAGGAAATCGGAGCGTAACATAACTCTCCTCCCCAGAGCTGCCCGTCCATCTACGCCAGCGAGGCGTTGGCACTAGGTGCAGAGGGCCGCACGGTATGAAGGACAAGGCTATATATGTGTACGAAAATGGTACCTCTTGCTTCCAGAGCTCCCCCACACCTTGTTGAACCAGTCGGTAGCGAGATTGTCCAGTACCCAGACTCCTCATTTATTCCCGAATAGTAGGAATGTCCGAGTACTGGATTCCAAATTCCGTCACAACGTTTTAGAACAACATGGTATGCAATGTGAAGCTGAAGCAAGAACTTAGCAATTCTCGAATTGGACACCAACAGTCGAAAATATTCCGAAGTGCATCCGACGTTTTTTGATAAACTTCACTTGTTCTGCTTGACTAGTTCAAAAAGTAATCTACTTTCTATTGAGTGAGAGAGTCTTTCTTTGGCAGCAACTTACTAATTTTTGTTAAATTCTTTTAATTAATTCGCGTTCACAGTGTGCGAACTTCATATTTTTTTTCCATCTGATCATGTTTTTCTCCATGTTTTCACCTTGGTTCTATCCAAAAGTCTCGTGATGCGGAGTTCTGTTCGCAAAAAGTAAGTTCCACTTATTCCTAGGAAGGTTATGTTCGCGAAGATAATGCATATTCCTCCACGACTAGGATCGATTTCCGTCCTTCCCAGACTCTTTCCGGGCTCATCACGCAATCTTCTCTTCCGGAGGTACATTGCGTGACGCTCCCAAAAATCTGCGTAGGAGACTATAAGAAAGCATAATGAACATCTGGTCAATTACCTTCCTTGCGGACACTAAAGTAACCACCAGCTGGTTTGTCGTAGCCATTTCAGAATGCGTCTAAAGAGGTATAAAACTCTGCTTTCCATTGGTCGCATTCATAACAAGACAATTGCTTATGTGCCGTATTTTGTGCATCACAAATCGACGTGAAAGTATTCCCTCTCGTATGTCTCGTGCACAGGGCGTGGTCCGTTTGTGTCCCATCTTAGCTCGCAAAGATGAGTATAAATCGCGCTAAATCGCGGCCTGCTTGGCGGCAAAATGTCCCAGCATTCCTTCATTAAAACGAAAATTCCAGAAGGACAGTCCACAGGGCAATTCAGTAAATCATGTTCTCTAATACGCTCCATAACGTCCTCGTCTGTGAACCCTTCATAGGGCCTTAAACCGAAAGAAAATATTTCCCAAAGGACCACCCCAAAGGACCATATATCTGTCTCTACAGTGAACCTATAATTAAGGATCCCTTCAGGGGCCATCCAACGAAGAGGCATTGGGGGCCTATTATGGCTACGATAATAGTCCTTTGAAAAAGGGTTCCTCGTTAACGCCACGTCCGTTATTTTGACCGTCATGCGTGGCCCTACCACGCAGTTACGAGCCGCTAAGTCTCCATGGATGTAATTCTGTTGAGACAAATAGTTCATCCCCGCAGCTAATTGAATGGCGATCTGTAACTGATCGTCATAACTCAGAGTTTCTAGATCATCACCATCGACGGGGCACTCCAGAGGTGAGTTCCCAACCAGGTAATCATATAAAGACCCATATTCTACACACTCGTACAATATGCACGTAGGAGGCCCATTGCAGCACATTCCAATGATACTTATGACGTTGGGATGGCTAAACTTGGACCAAGTCTCTGCTTGACGTAAGAAACATTCCCGGTTACTAGCGGACGAGCTGTTTCGGAGGACTTTTGCTAAGATGGCTCGAGTTGTTTGAACTCCTTCAACTTTTTCTTCCTTTTCTTTTCCTTCAACGACTTCGCCTTTGTACAGTTTGCCAAATTCTCCTTCACCCAAATCCTTTAGAAATCTGACAGTCTCTCGACCCATTTCTTTGATCTGAAAAAAAAATAGAAAACGAAACTTGGAGTAAAAATTTCAGTTTGCCTTTGGAGTGGTAAGTTTGAACTATGAATCGAGGAAGCATTTAATTTTAACACGGAAACAAGAAATTAATGCCGCCAACATGACAAAGTGTAGTAAATTCGTAGAGTTGAACGAAAAGCTTCCGGTAATGATTTTTGAAATATCAAGTAAAGTAGCTGCATCAAGATTTGCTTATCCTAAAAAGGTTTAGCCAAACTTTTTCAAGTTGGTCGTTTGTAATCCGTGTCAATCTTCTCCATCCTCAACCATCCTTGTTCCTTTATGGTTCATTATCTCTTTTGTGTTTTCCTATCTTGGTAAACTTTTATTTTCAGGTTTCCTTCAATTTAAAGGTTCGCTTTGTAACTCAAAGTAACGAGGTTGAGCTCCTTAATGAGTTGCATATAATGTGGCTTTTCACATTTCACTGGTCAGGGAACGCCTGCAAACTTCAATGCGATCGTTGGAAAGACCAACAAAACAAAACTGGCTCCGCAGAATTCGACATACATCACTACCACTCCCCACCCACCACTCCCCCATGCTAATTCCTACTCACCTTAGGGTAGGTTGGTTTAACAACAACAGGCACCAGTGGAGTAGCTGCTGATTGGCTGGCTTGGTAAATGATCTGTTTGTGGTATCGCCAGCAGACGAAGATGACGACAGATGCGAACGCAATGGCGAACAGCAGACATGGTATGACTGTGTACAGAATACTCACGACCTCTACTGACGGGGATTTGGCGGACGGATCATCTGAAAAATCACATTAATTAGTTACCAAGATGTTCAAGTTTGTGCTTCTCAAACTTATTAAGACGGATTCCGCTCAAGGTTCGAGCAATAGGTGCAAAAATTAATTACTAAAAATCTACTCGTGGTACGGCAACTTTTGGAATACTATCTAAAACAACTCACTTTAGTTCATTTCTCCAAGTGACCCCGCGATTAAGTTCTCAAGCATTCTCGAGAAACTTAAAGTCAAAGATCGTAAGAATGCTTAAAGCGTGCGTTACTGTGTTTTTAATCGAAGCGAAACGTCTCTTTTAAGTGAAATATGGAGAACTTCAAGTTCAATTTTCTCTCGCGGGGTCAGCTACAGAGCTTAAGTCTCGATAAGTTCTTATTAACTGGATTCAAAACAATAACATGCCAGGAGGCTTTTCTGGTAACTTAATTTTTGCCATTGTTGCTCGAATGTTGTGCGGAAATCATCTTAATAACTCATCAAGTTTGAAGAAGCTACGTGACGGCTTAGGCTGAATCCTTCAAGTTTGGCGTTTGCAATCCGTGTTAATCTACTCCATCCTTGACCATGCTTGTTCCTTTTTGGTTTATTATTATCTCTTTGGTGTTTTTCTATCTTAGTTAACTTCTATTTTCAGGTTTCCCTCAATTTGAAGGTGTATGTGACCAAAATAACTCGAAATACCATGACTGCGAAGACCAAATTTCGAGACAACTCAACGTGCGTCAAAAATACTCCCTTACGCCTCTATTTTCAACTCTCTTCTCGGTGTTTGGAAATGCGCTCAAACACGGTCTTTAATAGTAGTAGCCTCAGAAAATTGCGTTCGCTTCCTAGAGGCCCTCGGAAAGTTTACGACTCTCGTAACCCAATCAAAATCCCGCGCGAGCGCTTACGAGCACAAGCAGCCCTTCTCGTATTTTTTCTAGTAACAACTTACAAATAAGGTAAGTCACGTGGTATAATCAGCTGGAGAGAATTCCAGAAGGTAAAACAAACTGTAAACGTGGTAAGTATAACGCGAAAATAACAACCTTTCATCTGCTTCACTAAAAAAAATCGTGCCTAGGGTTGGAGCGAACAGCAGAAAACAAACAAAACGAAGAGCAAATACAAATTTCGCAAATGCATTGCGTGACAATTCTTTTCAAACAAGATGTCGAGTTCTGATCCAGCTTTACTCTGCCTTTAGTCACACAACAATTCGCAAGATTTCAGTATCACCCAACGGAGGAAGAAACCACAGCTTACTCACCACAACTTGGAATATCACAAAAATCAAACTTGGTGTCAGCATCGGTGGTGAAACACCATGGCTTCTTCTTTTTTCCTCCAGGATTACGACAAAAGTTGTGTCCTCCAGCGAGTTCTGGGTAATCTTCTGTTGATATAATGTGGTGATGAGGATCTGAAGAGTTCCACCTCTG
>CBDDTI010000053.1:0-8501 GCA_965233585.1 bacterium | reverse complement strand
TTTCGCATTAAAAGAGTTCTTTAGTTTCTGCTTGTTACACTCATTACACCTTTTTCCAAATGCTGGACAGTTTTCACGTCAACCTCGCTCCCAGGGTCTCTCATCTTACCGAGGGGGCGGTAAGATTAGAGACCCTGGGAACGAGATTGTTTTTACACTTTGACACATCATGCACACGCCCGCAATAAACACACGCTTTCACTCGGGAGTCACCGACTCTAGGGAATCGACCACGCCCTTTTCCCCCTCCTTTCGGCTTTTTATAAAAGGCGTTTACATCACCCGGATCTGCATCCCCTGTGCTAGCACCTCCAACAACTTTCAGTTCTGTTCAAGCCCGGCTTCCTGGGGCTTGAACAACTACTCCGATTACGACTTTGATATGCTTAAAGTGCCACTGCGACGAAATTTTTCGAATTCATTGTTTTTGCTTCTTCTGAATCTTTAAGTGGTACTTACTCACCTGTCCGAGCCGTTTTGTCCAACAAGCGCGGGAAGATGGATTTTTTTACGTTTTTTTCCGAAACTTTTTTGGCCGCCATTATTAAATTATGTTCCTGCAACCCGATAAGGCCTTGCTGCTTTGTGACGTCATTTACCTAACCAACTAGGCTCACATGGCGAATATTGTTATAAAATCTCTATGTAGTTCGCAGTTAACTGGTTTCACAACGTGAATCTAGCGCTCTATTCGAATCGAATTATGCCCGATCGTTGTCTAGTACACGGATGCAGCAATAGATCAGATATGAATGCAGGTATTTCTGCTCATTTTAGTCCCACAATAAAAAGTGAGCGAGATACGTGGTTGAGATTCGTGCACACTCACCGCGCTAACTTAAATCCGAGCGGAAAGTTTGTGGCGGGTGTGTTCAAGTCCATTTCGCGGAGGAATGCTTTTCAAGAGCGTTTCACATGGAAGTCTGTCGTCGTCGGCTTATTCCTGGCTCAATTCCTACAATACTGAAGATCGAGCCAGGGAAACAATCTTCCAAACGACAACACCGCAAGGTAAGCCTTGTTCAATTTTATCTAAGCTTCAGTATTGTGTCAGCCATGAAGTTTTCTTTTTCGTAGAAGTATCCTATGTTTATTCCCAGACATCTCTGCGATTTGTAAATATATTTTCAAGTCACTCATTAAGTTTAGTATTGTTCATATCGCAGCGCTGTTGTATTTTAGTTTTTTATCCCTTCTGTTTAGTCTATCTTTTTGTCGAGGGTCGAGGGTCGAGGGTCCCATGTCGAGGGTCGAGGGTCGAGGGTAATATTTATTACTAAAAGACGATTTCTTTTCTGAAGATATATTTTTTTTGCCGGTCAGTCCAGTTCGGTCTACATGTTCCTCCCCGATTTGATTTAATTTCCGTTAACATGATCGCACTTCATACCATGAACGTCTTTGCTACAGCGGAGTACTCCTACAGCCAGCCTACAACGAGAAAGATGACTGATGCCGTCTGTTCGATTCAGGATCAAAGATTTAAGTTCGAGGATCGAGGATCGGGGATAAGTCATTTAATTAAATATTAATGATAACAATAACTATGTAAGAAAACTAGCATCAAAACTAGTACAAATTATTCTTGTATTCGTTAGTACAGAACGCGAAGCGCCACAATGAAGCGGAAATTTGACAGCTAAAAAAAAAATAAGTTGTGTATCTACCGCTAAAAGTTCAGTAGACCCTATCTCGGTTTTCAACGTCATCTTGACGGGTAAACTCAGCTAGTTAATTTTTCTAATTTCCAGACATTTGTTTTTAAATTTGGCTGGGTAGACCCCGTTCGCGGGAAAAAAAAATACTGACAAATGTATGGAAAATTGGAAAAATTAACCAGGTACTGAGCGTCTTCTAGCTAAGCTATTTCCTTCAAACTTGGTAAATACAATCTTAACATTACGATTCAAAAATTTTGTAAAATTCAATTTTGGAAGAAAGTTATTCGCCATCGGATTCCCATACAAACACTGTAATTTCTGATTACTTCGCCTACCCGCCTAGAGGGCGTCGAAAACCGTGATAAGATCTAAATTGCGACCCATTAACCGCCTTGTAGGCCTCATTCATGTAGCACATTATTGTCATTTTCAGTGACTCCCCCTTTTGAAGAACTAGAGTTTATTGTCTTGATCGTCGACGAGCTCGAATACACTAGGAAAACGACGATAGGAATTCGTTAGGATAGTCCAAATTTCCTATTTTCTTGGCAATGTCAGCGAGAAAGTATGTGGATGTCGCCCACCTGGGTCGCCCAGGTGAGGCCTCGTCATTTGATGTTAAGAAAATTCCCGATACCATTTGTTTTACAACATAAATTAGTCAAGTTCGCATCGTCTTCAGAGTTGGTCAGTAATCTTGAATTTTGAAACATCGACATCATTTGAGATTCGAGGCCCGGCCCGGTCGACTTGTTGAAGTGTATTTGCCGGTTTTCACGCTACACGCCATAATAAATAAAGATGACGTGACTTCCTGTCACATAATCAGCCGAACTTTTAAAAACATTTTCTGAAATACATGTAACTACTAGCTATAGCCTATAACAAAACGAAGAGCCCGGTGGAGGAAACGTTTAAAAAGGGTGATATCGATCTGAAGTTTAGGTCGAGTTTCTTTGTTTTTCCTTCGTAGTCGCATTTGTTGTGCGGTTTGTTTCACGTAGGATCACTTCGGTCCGAAGGAACATGCTTCAAGTCCTTCAAAAGCTGCCATCACCGAAAGATTTCACTAAGAGCATGCCCTAACCATCTCTTTTCTACATCGCTGGCCACGTGGAAATATAAGCTCACAAATTTCACAGCTATTTTTCACACAAACGTCGCAAATCCCATAACTATTTTTCACTCAAACATCCGTAAGCGGTAACAATAATAAAAGAATCTCACAGATATTTTTCATCGCGACCAGTCGCGAAGCCCATCAAGTTTACCGAAGGAGAGCGGTAATTTATATCGAAAATCTCACAAACATCTTTACTATTGGGGGCTCCGTACATCTTTATCTTTTTTATAGCGAATTTACCGACTGAAAGAAAAAAAGGCCGAAAATTTGCTCCGAGAGCTCCCATCATCAAAAGTTCATGTTGAGTTATATAGCCGGCAAAGGAATATTTCTTATCGCGGTCTATCAACTGAATAACACTGGAAAACTATGAAGCCAAAACTCCATGGCTCCAGCTTTCCAGTCCTGGAGTTCAAGGCAAAAAAGAACACAAAACTAAATGCTCGCATTTCCGTTTGGATTTATCAGTTCTACGCGGATTCCATTCAAAGTTGATGACATTTATAGTACATCGGCCAAAGCTTTCCGCGTGAAAGCCTTCAAATTAAGGCGTCTTGTTTTGTAATATAAAGTCGCATGAGAACCGGACTTTGAATTAGATAAATAATCAGGTCTGTGAGGTATTAACACTCCTCATGGGAGCCAATAACATATCTAAAGCAAGCAGACTACATCAATTATCTTTCTCGCTGTAGCAAAGACGTTTGTAAAATATACCCTCGACCCTCGACCCTCGACCCCCGACCCTCGACCCTCGACCCTCGACCCTCGACCCTCGACCCTCGACCCTCGACCCTCGACCCTCGACCCTCGACCCTCGACATGGGACCCTCGACCCTCGACCCTCGACAAAAAGATAGACTCGTTTATCCCAGTCATCTGGCGCGCTCGGAAGATGCTGGTTTACCGAAGAGCTTTTCAATGGTTTGCAAAGGTTTCAAATCAACCGGAACTAATTTACTGGTTTTTTTTTTCTCAAACACAGGTTTCTATATCTACTTTCTGTATAGATCATAAATGAACTGTAACATCCCTCACAGTCACCGGAAGTTTCATCCCCAGAAGCTGGCCATTCGGTAATTTAATGGGGTTTTAGATGTAAGGCGCCTTTCACGTTATGTGAGATAATGTTGTGAACGAAACTCGTTTTCGTTAGAGCGTTTTGCTGTGTACAATAAAATGGCAGTTTAAACTCAGTTTCCTAAGCGTGGTATATTAAATCAGTTTCCTGGTCCCCGCCTTGTGTACTTGTGCGCCTTGTGTAATTATGCTGGACACATGCGTAATTTTACAGGTAGTGTTTTTAGGGGGGGGGGGGGGGAATGGAGGGTCAAACCATTTTATTACGCAAAAACAATGACGAGGGAGGGGCAGGGTTTCTAGCTTGAGAAAATGCAGTTTTAATCAAAACTATACACCTAATTGCCACATTGAAGAAATGAGGGGTGACAGTGTCTTTAAAATAATCCCTCACTGTGTTACCTATAGCGCTTTGAAAATTCCATGACTTTTCCACAGGCCCGTAGGGAGGGGGGGTGCGATGGGTGCGCCCGCACCCACCCCGCAGACTGCTGAGGTCCACTTTTTTGTTAAAAAAATAAATAGTAAAAAAAAAATAATAGTGTTGTTCTGTTTGTTCTGTTCTAATTCACTGATTGCGTAGTAAAAATTAAATAAATATACCAAAAAAGATTCCATGTTTGATGAGCTTGGCACACTTCTGAAAGATCGTGATGATCAGCAGCCAGCCGAGTGAACAATACGGATTTACAACTTTATTTCTATTTTTGTTATTTTTAAATAGTGACATTGGCATTGTTATTCTCTACATTGTAAAATACATACGTAAAGCATTCTCTTTGCCAAAAAAAATCAATTTTGAAGTTCAAAATTTGACAAATATCCACGTTTTTAGGTTCGCTTTTAGCGACCTATATTGCTATCATACTGACCTTCAAAACGTACGACATGCAGTCTCAGACAACTTAATTTTCAAAATTTCCCGGGGGGGCATGCCCCCGGACCCCCCCCTAGTAATTGGTTCGTATAATCAACTGATCGCACCCACCCGTAAAAAATCCTGGCTACGGGCCTGTTCCAGGACCTCTATCATCACCCTCCACATTTTTCCATAACCTAAATTTGGCCATTTTTCTTGGAAAAGTTTCTTGATTGTGTGTAGCTAGCTTTTCCCTTTTTCCTTAGTTTGCAGATGCAAAACTGCCCAAATTACTTTATTTTCCATGGCTTCCCATGACCCACACTTTTAAAAATTCCATGACTTTCCAGGCCTGGATAGAGAAGATCTATAATTCCAGGACTTCCCATGTTTAACATTACCGATGCAAACCCTGATTAGTGCTCCTTAATTCCTATTTCCATTTTTTTCTCTTTAAATTCATCTAGGCCTTGTTGATATTGCAATTAGATGCGTTTGTAAACAGGACTAAACAGAAAACAGAGAATACTGTGACAGTTTCTCATTTTTATCAATATGAGTTGGATATTTCGGAATACAATCACACAGTCAATGTTAACGTTGTTGAGCTGCTGTGGTGTGCTGTGCCATAAAGTGGGAGATCCCGTGTAGCATGCAGTACACTCCCCAAGCGGGAATATATTTAATTTCTGGAGCTTTAGCCCGTCAGAAGTTCTGATAGGATTTGTGCATTACTAGTCTATAAAAGCCAATTTCATTGCTGCTCTTTAAGGAAGAATATTACTACAGCTATAAGTGAGCACCATCTACATATTCTGCACCATATTTTTTGGCTGTTTAGGGTATAAAGTTAAAATTTTTGACTTTGGCTACAGCTTTCGACTTTTTCTAACCTTTCCATCACAAGCTAGCAATTTGCAGTCACCAACAGTTTTTCTCTTTATGGTAATGGAAGTCAAGATGAAAAGTCTGCTATTGGCAAAAGGGGTCTGAATTTTCTGTCAGTGTAATTGCTTTGGCCAAAAATCAAACTTAACATTAATTTGATAATGAGATATATGTGACAGTAGCATAGTCCCCACTGATGACCAGTTGTAAAATTCTAAAATTTTAGCAGCACTGGCAGTTAGGAAAGGGTGATTTCAGACTCTGCTGTTGCCCCTCTCAAATTCCAATTTTTGGAGTTTCCCACTGTCCCAGGTGTCTGTGGTGTTGCGTTCAGTAAAGAATGTGGTAAACGCTTTCTTCTGTTTCGTTGTAAGCCCTATTGTTACAGTAACCAAAACCAACTATTCGGACATATACTTCAAAACCTCAATGCGAAAGTAACACACTAGTCATCTTATTTAATTTCTGCCCTTCTCTCACGACATCTATCAACCTCTATGCAACATCTACATTCTTCATGCTGGACAACGTTTTCCAACGAACAATTTATACACTTGCATCGTGCAATATCTACGAAACAGACATACATTTCCAAAACTGACGGTGACACAGATCGAATCCAACGTGCGTAACTTCCTTCGAAACAAAATACTTGAAATTAGCTCTTTTAACAAAAATAGACCATAGTTTAATGAATAGACGCATTGATAAAAGCAGAAAGAATCGAGACGAAGAAACCAAATAAAATACCAGTCTAATAGATCTGTCTCTTCAGCAAATCGACTCGGAAGCATGTCCTCAGGCTCTTCTTACTCTATACACAGAGCTATACAGCTATTTGTTCAGCGTACAGCTGGGTAGCTTCTTCGATCATCGTATGTTTAGAAATCTTCACTTGCCGGGTTGAAGCCAGCCTCTGAAGACTCGGAGCCACCTTCACTACTGCTTTCAGACAAATTTTCCCCAAATTAAGCTCCTGAATCGACAGACATTTCGCAGATACTTGAGCCAAAACCCGACTGAAATCCCTCTAAAATCAAGCGATCATCAATCGCATGTTAGGTAAATGACGTCACAAGTAGAGTTGCCGCTGCGAAAATAGCGGGCTCAGCTGGAACCAATTTCGAGCGATGGCGGACGGCAAATTTCACTTTTCGAGCGGCGAAATTTTAATGAAGGAAACCTTTCTAATTTTTTCTTTCTGGATGAAAGGACCTCTTACATGACGGTAAGTTATTCTGGGTAAAAAAAAGGGGAAAAAAGAAATGTGAAATTTCGTCGCAGTGGCACTTTAAGGCGGGGGTACACCTGAATAGGAGTGAAATTTGAAGTGATACTAAAAGGGAATTTTTAGGATTAAAATGGGTCGGAAACACTGCCAGACAGTTGACCCCCCAAATGAGAGCCCCAGGTTGGTAGGGGGAATGTTTGGTATCCGTCTTCTAATTCTTCACTTCAAATTTCAATTTTCCAAATCCATCAAATCAGTTCAACATTTCATATTTTCCTCAAATTAACTATATCCTTTGAGAAAAAAAAAATATCTCTTTCCCAAAATTCCCAAAAATCACCTAAAAATTTACACAAAACCGCCAAACAGAGATTTAGCGTTGCTTGAAATATGACCCAAATATTCAGAAAATGCCGTGTTAAGCGACGTCGAATAAGCCTTCATGTGTACCCCCGCCTTAAATCAATCGTTATCAAAACATTCAAGCTGAAAACAAATTTCAAGTTAAAAGATATCAAGAATAGCACGAGCTCGACACGCTTGCCGAATTTGGACACGAAAAATGTAAATTTACAACAGCAGAAGACCAAAACAATCTTGGCACCAAAACGTGGCTTTGCAACAACAGCGCATTGGAGCTCCCAGTGAGGGTAGGACTCTGCAGAGACTTTGCTCCCCATAACTCAGCCCCATGCGGAGGGCTGGGGGAGTAAAGAAGGGGCAGCATTTTGCTCAAATAATGTTTTAGATTTTTCCATTGTTATATAAGCGTGTTAAAATGGTTTTATAACTTGTATCAATATTATTTGCCTGTATCTTGCCCGGAAAATTGGATGCAGATGTCGAGAAAGCTCCGTAATAGCCAGTCATTAATCTCCTCCCCACGTCACCATTGATACCTTCCTCAGCGACCGAGTGTAAAGGCCGTGAGAATGAAAACAATAATACTGATGACACAAGGTTACACGATGTAATGAAAGAACTCATCGCAATCGAGTGCTTATAAAAGGGAAAAAGTAAACGTACGGTTTTCAGACTGTGCAGTCTTTATTTAAAGGAGATTTTCGATTGTTCACCATTTTTCACCAGCCATTTTAGCGAAGACTAATGGTGACAAATACGCCGTAAAATTACGCAGAATAGTGCACTAGTCTTCTTATACCGAAGAACTTTTTCCACGAAACATTTCCTAGCAATTCACATTACATTCCATAACCAATTGCCAAAACATGAGAGAGCTGGGTAAGAGTATGCTATTTTCCGTTTGAAAAGCCAAGATATTCAAATGAAAATGAACTAAACTTGAAAGTCTTTGCCAAGAATCGGAAGTGTTTAGGGGAGGAAAATTGTATAATGATAGCTCTTAAAATATCACCTAAAATAGAGGGTTTCGGTAGGGACTGGGTAGGTAGACAGGCCATAAAACCATAAGGATTTGTAAAGAATTTTGCAAGTTTTGCAAGGCTCCCATTTGGACAATTTTCCGCTGAAAATTCTTAAACTTGGCTGGGTAGCATTTCATTCAGTAACATTTCAAATGAAATGTTTAGATTTTAAATCCGAACAACATAAGAAACTTGTACCAGTCCTCTCAAGGTTTCGGCAATGAGAAAATTCTAAAATTCTTGTGTAGCAAATCTTTCGATTCAGGGATCATGG
>CBDDTI010000052.1:0-3039 GCA_965233585.1 bacterium | reverse complement strand
GATGGTGGAATCTCTGTGGATTCTCTGAGAATTTCAAGTTGTATGATTTCGTCCTCGATCGGTTTATCTTCTACAAACAATGTCGCGGCTTCGATGTGGAGTTTCCAGACACATTCATGCGTCTCGTGTGAATACAATAGTACCTTTGATAATGTTACACAATGAAAGAATTTTAAGAAGAAGTCTTTTCCCCAAGAGAAACCAAACACTGAGGCGCCAGAGGAATTTGAAAACGCTACTTTATTGCTTTGGGAAGGTCTACCGCTCACAACTAATCCGTGGAAAAAAAACGACGCTTTTCGAAAACGCGCTTCAAACCGGAGGAATTTGAAAACGCTGGCCTTGCGTTCTAGTATGGACGGAAAACATTTTGAAACCGGAAGTTTTTGAAAACGCTGATTATGTGACTTCCTTCCGAGAGCTTTCCTCAGTCAAACTCAAATCTAAAACAATTGTTGAGTTTTGAAAAGTTTCTACGGTGTAACGTGGATGGGAAACATCTGATGCGCTTTTAAAAAGAAAACCGTTTTAAAATTTCTTTGGCGCAGTGTGGACAAGACGTGAATCAGAAACCGGTTATTATTGACACAGTTTGTGCCCAAATTGAAAAGACATATAAAGAAAAAAGACATATAAACAGAAACTCTTATTTAAGCTAAGTAAAGTCTGCTGCTGCAGCTACAAATGTACGGTTGCATAATTGGAACTGAAAGGAACTTCCTAACGAAGTCTACAAATCGCCGTTGCATAACATGATCAAAGTCCACATTGTATGAAAGCCTGCAGTGTATGGACGCCTGTGAAATTGAAAATGTTTCAATTTTTCACAAGAGTAAATTACCATTAAATACATTTGCGGTTGCTTTCCGCAGTTTTCGTTATCCAACCTTTAGGAATTCTCTTCATCTTTTCAGTCCCCGTCAACCATTGTTTCCTGTGAGTGATGGAAGTTTCCAATAAGCCTTTAAACCAGTCACTTTCCGGGATCGTCTCCGGGCGATAGGCATCGATATCATCGAAGAAATTTAAACCAAAGCAGACAGCCGTAGATTATTAAAACAACAAAGGGAACTGTATTAGACGCAAACCTGCTATTCTTTAACAGCTAAAAGTGTTAAAAATAGCCAAACGAGCGTATCATGAGAAAAATAACACTTTCATCGAAGAGATGACAGATTTTCTAGACCAAGATTGGCTAAAATTGTAAAATCACGTGAAATCATAACCTGGCAGAAAAGTATACCGAGGGAGAGGGGGCGAGTTCATCATTTCGAGAAGCTCAGACACCAAGTTACATTTCCTTCCTGGGGTGGTATCAAATCCTGTTGTTTGAAACATGAAATCCCAAATTAAAAATACACTCGGACCAGTTTGGTATCAAATTTCATTGACTTCCAAGACATTTTATAAATTGGTTCAAAACAGACACTAATTTGCTCCTTGCCTTACAATAGCCTCTGATATACGATAGCTCGTTACCTTGGGCGCATTAGGCATCGCTTAATTTTTTTAGGTCATCAAGCCGCGGGGTAATGAATTCCTGCGTTAATAGCAAATTTTAATGTTGCACGATATCACGAAGAACGTCCAATCACCGGTCAAGAGGACTACAACTGTCGGGGTGTCTCGTAGATTCGATGTATTCTTTTGTAAAATACACGAACAAGGAGAGGAATTATTCTCTTTTGCTCCTCGGTTAAAACGATCTAATAGAGATTAGAAACTAATAATGTGGCTGATCACCCGTGTGTTTGGTCCTAATTACCTCTATTTAATACTCAGACGAAATATCAGACGAACCGGTATTACTAGTTGTCTTAAGGACGTTCGCGCCCATTGCTACTGCACATCTCTAGTGCGCATGCAATTCATTAGGCACGTGCGTGCCACATCATCTATTTCAAGCGCACGCACCGAGACGAAACTCAACAAAATATAGAGCTGATGACCTTTGCGTTAACTTGGTGTGCGAATATTTTTGTTGGATGCTCGGTGACCTCCACTTGTTTTTTTCGGCAGATCACTTCCTTTTCTGATTCTTTCCATTACACTTAGAAACAAAAATAATCTGTACGTGGGAAGTTTTAATTATTTCTCATATACTATTCAAATACAGTCGAATTGGTACATGGATACAGGTGTGTGTGACTTAGAAGTTGCATTTATAAGGCTAATTCTACCTGATTTAATTAGATATGTAGCAAAAATCTATCAAATAGGCGTATATATGCTGTGTTAAACACACACAACTTAGGTATGATCCTTCGACTTAAATGATATGCCGACAGTAATGAATCCGGCCAGAATCGCCTCCAGTGACTGGAGAAGAATATGTAAAAGAGAGTACGAATTCTTGAATTCATCACTTTTTACCAGAATGCATTGCATTTAACCAGACTGCACTGCGCCACTCTTTATCAGAGTCCACTGCGCCACTTAAGGAGGCTCGAAAGGGTTTTTCGGTGCACGCGCGCGCGCAATCTACACACGCCATGTACGCGATGTAGATGTACGCGTCAGCTAAATGAATCAAAATCAGCGAGAAAAGAGAAGAAAAGATAGATCTTGTAGTACGTTAAAGCAAATGCGAACGGCAAAACTCTCCCAAATTGGTTTGGTTACTTTTCTTGTAACCTGTGAAACGATCGAAAGGAAAAATATCTCCTTTTCACAAAGAATACGTCCGGATGGAAGCCGGTTGTTTCGCACGCGTGGGAACTTGATTGAGCGCGCGTGAACAACTTTGCGCATGCGTAAAGTAGGATCTAGTCGACCGTGACTTTTTCATATTTTCCAACTTCGCGCGCTAATATTTCCGCTTCTGGTCGGTGAATTTTTTTCAAATTTTTGGTGACAACTAAGATCAATCTGATGCGTATATATACCAATTTTTAAAAAATTCTGTAGGTGGGAAAAAAAATTAGAAAAGCAATAGTCGAAAAGTAGGTTTTTTGTTTCATCTGCCCTACAGAATTTTTTTAAACTTGCATATTTTGAAGATCTCTCCTAATAACATGTAATATAGGAGTTTGAAAAGAT
>CBDDTI010000051.1:10000-24191 GCA_965233585.1 bacterium | reverse complement strand
CGGAAAAATATGGCAAAAACTGTGTATAGATAAAGCAATTAGTTTTAGAAAAAACATTTTTTTAAATTAATTTCAAAAAAATCAATTCCATTTAATAGCAACATCATCAACGACCAATATAATTAAAATCATCAAAGAACCGATCACAATTACAGTAACAACCAACGCAATTACGAAGCACAAAACCAACAACGCCATCAATACAAATTAAAAGAACAATGCCAATACCATATCAACAACAAGAACAGCAGCAACAACAACAACACCAAAAATAATAAGAATAAGAACAATAAAAACAATAACACAAATAACACCAACAACAATAATATCAATAATAACAACTCCAACAAACACAACAAGCACAACAACAATAACAATAACGATAACAAAAACAACAAGAACCAAGCAAAAAAATCAAGCACCAAGAACCAAGAAACAAAAAACAAAACAACAATTAACCAAGAACCAAGAACCAACAAACAACAAACAACAACAACAACAACGACGACGACAACGACAACGACAACGACAACGACAACGACAACAACAACAACACCAACACCAACAACCAACACCAACACCAACACCAACACCAACAACAACAACACCAACACCAACACCAACACCAACAGCAACAACAACACCAACAACAACCCATCACTAAGATTACCAACAATACCAACAACAACAAGAATAATAAAAGAAATACCCATAACAACTTGAATAACAATAACAACAACCCAGCAACAACAACATTACCAACCATACCAACAACAACAAGAATAATAAAGATAATCTTTGTAACAACTTGAATAACAATAACAACAACACAAGCACAAGAACAGCTAACCGAAGACAGAAGGACAGACAAACAAACAAACAAGCAGGCAAGAAACAAACAAGCAAGCAACCAGCATGGATGAGAATATAAATGCCGGATTGCAGAGAGTGGGGGCGGACTATCTGCAAAGACAGAACAAGCCCACTCGACCTGGGACTTATGCACCTTCACCGCTTCAACGAGCCCAGACGGCCACGCAGGGCGCTCTCGACCCCAGGCTGCGAAGTCACTCTCCCAAAGGCGCAAAGGCGTGAGAGTGACTTCTACAAAGGCGCTGTGGGGAAGAGGTCTGAACAAGTCTCCACGGATCATCCGGCTTCTCACCCAGCGACCAACTGCGAGTTCCGTCTCGATTGGTCCCGCCTGAGTCCCAGTGCGCGCGAAGCTCACAGGGCTGCCAATGCCTTTGGTGCTGGGACTCTAGCAGGACCAAAAGTAAATGCAAGATAGCCAACCACCCACTTGTAATATCCGGCATAATCTTGTCCATATATTAGCAAGCAAAAGCAACCAAAACAATTGACAATAGGACCGACAAATTAATAAATATTAAAGAATCAAAATTATATATTTAAATTCATATTTTTTTGGGGGGGAAATATACCTATTTTTCCAGAAATTAGTCAATTCATAACTGAAACGAAGAAAAAATATGTTAAATTTAAAGAAATAAATTTTCAATATTATAAATATTTTTTATTAATATTTAAATTTTAAAATTCACATTTTCCAATCCTAGATTTTTTAAAATTTTGATTTCGACATTTTGATCTAAATAGAATCGAATTATATATAATTATTAAAAAATAGCGATAATGAATTCAATAAATTGAAAGACATTCTTCGCAATCAAATTTCAAATTTCCCAATTTCCAATATATAAAAAAAACAAAATAAAATATAAAAATATATTCCAAATTTCCAATGCAATATAATCTTTCAAAATATTTAAATTTAATTGAATATTTAATATAATAATTATCAAAATATCTTAAAATAGATTTAAAGTTTATATTCTATAATCTTAAATAATAAGAACATAATAAAACCGACAATTTAATAAATACTAAAAATCAATATATATATATATATATATAAAAACATGTTATTTTGAAATAAATCTATCTATCTATTTTTCCACAAAATAACCAATTCATTTCAAATATTAGAAAATTAAAATATAAAAATCATATTTATTCATATTTAAGTTAAAAAAAAATCTATTCTATATCTTTTAAAAATTTTTTCTCGATATTTTGATCTAAATAGAATCGATTTCTCGATATTTCTAAATGAAATACAATAATTTTAGCGATTATTAATTCAATAATTTGAAAGATATTCTCCCTAATCAGGTTTCAATTTTCCAATTTCCAATATAAAACAACTCAAAATAATATTGAAGAATTTACAGACAATTTCCAATCCAATATAATCGGTAAATACATCAAAACTTATTTCAATATCTAATCTCAGAACAGTCAAGCCTTAAATAATGAGGTGCGATGAAGCCCATACGGCTGCCAGTGCCTTTGTTGCCGGGTCCCTAGCAGGATCAAAAATAAATTCAGGAGAATCAATTATTTACTTAGAACCGAAGGCATATTCTCAACCATACATTCGCAAGCAAACGCCATAAGAAAATAATCAAGGAATAAAATAATTATGATTAAATTAATTTGATATTTATTTTCTGAATATCATTTGAAAAAAGAATTATTAATCAAAAAAAATTCAATTTCAAGATTCAAATTTAGAAATTATATCTTAATTTTTTAATTTCATCTATTAATTATTAATTAAAAACCGAAGAAATTTGAATCCTTAAGCAAAGATAAAGATCAAACAATATCAAATAAATTGATATATTCAATTAATATCAAATAATATAAAAAAAATCTTTGTGATTAAAAAAACAACTAAATTAAATTCAATATTTCATTTTTCTTTTCGATTCATTTGACATTCTCATCATTTTTCAAATATCTTCTATTTTTATCTCCATATTCTATTTTAAAAAATATCAAATATTATTTTTGGAAAAATATCAAAATTGAAAAATATAAATTAAATATATATTTTTTCTCAATTATAAAATTCCAATTCTAAATTTGATTAATTTCAATTTATTTATTTTGAAATTTAATATTTCAATTTAAAAAAAAAAGGTGAATATTATATCTGAAAAATATTAAAAAAAATAAATTATATTTTTTTTTTCATTATGAAATTCTTATTTTCAAATTTTTTATTTCACATATTAAAAAACCGAATTAAATTTCGATAATATTTTATTTATTATCATATCAAAAATATCAAAAAAAAAATAAAATTTTAAATATCAAACAATATCTATTTATATTTCCATCAATTTTCAGAAATCACAAAACCAGAAAAATCACAAAATAAAAATATAAAAGCCAAAGAAAAATATTCAAATAAAATGAAAAAAAGAAAACAACAATAACATTATATATATATATATTTCCTGATTCGGTAAAATAATTGAATTCCTAATTTCATTTTTCCCAAAATCAATTACGAATATTTTTCCAACTTATTTCAATAAATAATGAAAAAAATGGAAATAGTCCGTATTTCCAAGAAAAAAAATCAAATATCAAAAAAAAATGAATTTATTCTTCAAATTTCAAGGAATATTCAAAAAATATTTTTTTTTGAAATTTCAATAAATTCAAATTTTATTCCTGATAAAATATATTTTCAAGAAAAAATCCATTTTTTTTCTCCTAAATTGAAATATATATAATATCGATATTTCCCTCATATATGCATCCTATTTAGTTATTCAATAATATAAATTACAAATTTTTCATGAATTAATTTATATATATATATTATTAATTTGAATACCTCTATTTCCTTATTATTATTCCTTTATTTTTCGAAAAAAACATCTTCCTAAATAAATATTAATAATTCTAAATTATATAATTTTATCTGAAATACCTAATTTTTTTAATATTCTTTTCCTAGAAAAATACCGAATTCCATTAATTTTAAATAATTGAATTTTTCAAGATTCAAATCATATAGCAAAAAATATAAAATATCTATATCTATATCTAAATAAATAATTTAAGAAATAAATAATATCTTAATATATTTAATTTAATTATATTATTTTTTTTGGTCGATATATATTTATTAACCTGCATATTTTCAATTAAATTTTTAAACAAATATCAATGAAATCCTTCGATTCTTATTATAAATATTTTTATCATTAATTTCTATCTTTGATTTCATTTTTTATATTATTCTCAAAAATAAATAAATAAAATAATTATATATTTCTATCTTTTTAATTATTTTCAAGAAATATATTTAAAATAATTTATTTATTTTTTAAAAAATCAATTTTCATATTTATATATTTTTCGCTAATTTCATCCATATTATTCATTTTTCATCTCTAAAATATAGATCCTTCCCAAAATTCTTTTTAATTAAATAATAATTCATTATTTTCCTTCAAATTAAAAAAAAATCTATAAATATCTCATTCAATAAATATATTCGATTCAAAATATTATCTATATTGAAAATATCAATATTAAAAAATCAAAATTTGATTTTCTTTCAAAAAATATTAAATTCAATTTTCATATAATATAAAAAATCAATATTTATTTATAATCTTAAAAAATATAAATATTCAAATTAATAATTTCTGGAAATTTCAAATTATATTCCTGAAAGATAAATATTTGAATATATTTTATTTAAAGATAAAATTCAAAATTGAATTAAATATCTATATATAAATATATATATATTTGAATATTTCAAAAAGAAATCATATATTATAATCTTTTTTCATTATTCATATTTAATTCCAATTCCAAATCTTTATTTCCATATGATTTTTTGAAATATATATATATATATATTAAAAATTAATTTTCTAAATCAATAAATATTCAATATATATGAATTTATTTATTTTGATTTATTTCTTTATCAAATAATCATATTAAAAAATATTTATTTAATATTTTGAAAAATATATATTCGAATAAATATAAAATAATATTCATATTCCATTATTTTTCGAATTTGACAAAATATTAATATCATTTTAATATCTAAAAAATATTTCCAAAATATATCATTTAATTCAAATTTTCTTTCAAAAATTATATTTTAAATATCTTATCTTAATTTGATTATTTTTTTCAAATCTTTTAAATTCATTATTTCTATAGATTATCTTAAATCAAAAAAAAATATTATATTTATTAAAATATAAATTAAAATAAACATAATAAATACAATAAATATTTATTCTATGAAATATTTTATCTATATATATATATTTAAATTCAATGAAAGAAAAAACACTGAATATATTGAAATATATTTTCTTTGAAAAAAAATAAAACATATATAATTTTATTAATTATAAATTAAATTAATACCAATTCGATAGATATTATTATTTTTTCTTAAATTAAAAAAAATATATATAAATAAAAAAAAAAATTGCAATAAATAAAATATTTTTATTATTAAAAGTAAATTTCATCATATTATAAATTTAATAAATAATAAATCAATCCAATTTTTAATTTATATTTTCAATCAATATGAAAGAAAAAAAAAATATTTTAAGAATTAATAATTAAACACACCATTTCCAATTTATTATATAAAATAAAATTCAAATTTTTCAAATTCCTAAAAATATAAAAATATCCAAATAAATATATAATTTATTTTTTTAAATTCTTTCAATTTCATATTTTATATATATCAATTTAGCAAAATTAAATTTTACCCAACATCCCGGAAAACAAAAACAACATATTTCTAGAAAATTTATATTTTCGAATTTTCCAAAAATATTTTTTAAAAATCTTTCAATTTTGAAAATATTAGCCCAAAAAATAAAATATTAATCTTCAATATCATTTTATTATATCGTATCAAATTTTCAATATATTTTCAATTTCTTAATATCAAAATAAAATAATTTCATAATAAATAAATACATATCGATTCATAATTTTTTTTTAAATATAATATATTTAAAATAAATTAAATATTCTTATCAAATATTATATTTAATTAATTTATAATTTACAAAAAAATCAATAAAATAAAAATATAAAAATATTCAATTTAAAATATCAAATAATTATAATATTTTATATTAAAATCGGCCTATATTTCCAAGAACGAGAAATTACGATAAAAATAAAAATCAATATATTTAAAATATATATATTTAAAAAAAATAATTCAAAATATTATTTTTAAATTACATTAATAAATTATAATCTATATCCTTTAGGAATGGTCAATAATAATAAATTTCAATTGCCAAATTTTTAGCGAATTAATATAATAAAATATTTATAAATAAAAATATAAAAAAATATAAATCCAAAAACTATATCAATATATCATTTAAAATATCTTATAATATTATATATTTAATTCCATATAATTATATTAATTTATAAATCAACATTCCCGAAATTTTAACGAATCATAATCATTAAAAAATAACATCATATATTCAAAATTAAAATTTCAAGTCCGAAAAAAAACCTCGGAGGTCAAGCCGAGCCTTAATAGCCAAATCCATAAAAAAGAAAATTTAAGAGGGGGAATACGAAAGGTAGGTATATAAAAAAAACCGAAGAAAAAAAAAGGAGAGAGGGCAAAAAAAAAAATATGCAGTAAAATCTAATAAAAGCGATGCGTCCATTTTCTTTCTAAAAATATAAAATAGAGTCTGGTAAAAGTGATGGACAGGCTTCGGTGGTGTCGTTGGGGTTGGCGGTGGTTGTGGTGCTGGTAATGTTGGTGGTGCTAGTAGTATTGCTGTTGTTGGAGTTGTTAATGCTGGTATTGTTGTTGGTGGTGTTAATAGTATTATTAGTGTTGCTGGTGTGAATGGGGTTTGTTGGTGGTGTTGGTGTTGTTGGTCGTAATGTTGGTGTTGGTGTTCTTGGTGTTATTGTTGTTGTCGTTGTCGTTGCGTCGTTGTTGTTGTCGTGGTCGTGGTCGTCGTCGTTGTTGTTGTTGTTATTGTTATTGTTGTTGTTGTTGCTGTTGTTATTGTGATTGTTGTTGTGATTGTTGGTGTTGTTTTTGTGGTTGTTGTTGTTGTGGTTGTTGTGGTGTGTTGTAAATTGTGTTGTGTTCTATGTTGTGTGTTGTGCGTTGTGTGATGTGTTGTATGTTACGTGTTGTTGTTATGTAATGTGTGTTGTATGTTGCCTGTTGTGTGTTGTGTGTTGTGTGTTGTCTGTTGTTTGTTGTGTGTTGTGTGTTGTCTGTTGTGTGTTGTGTGTGGTGTGTGGTGTAATGTGTCTTGTGTGTTCTGTGTTCTGTGTTGTGTTGTTGTTGTTGTGGTTGTGGTTGTTGTGGTTGTTGTGGTTGTTGTGGTTGTTGTTGTGGTTGTTGTTGTTGTTGTGGTTGTTGTGGTTGTTGTGGTTGTTGTGGTTGTTGTTGTGGTTGTTGTGGTTGTTGTGGTTGTTGTTGTTGTGGTTGTTGTGGTTGTTGTGGTTGTTGTTGTTGTGGTTGTTGTTGTGGTTGTTGTGGTTGTTGTGGTTGTTGTGGTTGTTGTGGTTGTTGTGGTTGTTGTGGTTGTTGTTGTTGTGTGTTGTTGTTGTGTGTTGTTGTGGTGTGTTGTTGTGGTGTGTTGTTGTGGTGTGTTGTTGTGGTGTGTTGTTGTGGTGTGTTGTGGTGGTGTGTTGTGGTGTGTTGTTGTGTGTTGTTGTGTGTTGATGTGTGTTGTTGTGTGTTGTGGTGTGTTGTTGTGTGTTGTGGTGTGTTGTTGTGTGTTGTTGTGTGTTGTTGTGTGTTGTTGTGTGTTGTTGTGTGTTGTTGTGTGTTGTTGTGTGTTGTTGTGTGTTGTTGTGTGTTGTTGTGTGTTGTTGTGTGTTGTTGTGTGTTGTTGTTGTGTGTTGTTGTTGTGTGTTGTTGTTTTCCTGTGTGTTGCTGTGTGTTGCTGTGTATTGCTGTGTGTTGCTGTGTGTTGCGCGCGTTGTGCGTGTGCGTGTTGCGTGTTGCGTGGTGTTGCGTGGTGTTGCGTTGTGTTGCGTGGTGTTGCGTGGTGTTGCGTGGTGTTGCGTGGTGTAGCGTGTTGCGTGTTGTTGTTGGTGGTGGTGGTGGCGGCGTTGGTGTTGGTGTTGGTGTTTGTGTTGGTGTTACCCCTGCAGCGTTTTTTCTCGGTTCCGTAGTGGCCGAGAATCGTCAAATATGTGTTGTTTTCGCGTGTTTTTGCAACTCGCTGGTTGTTGTGTGTTGTTGTGTGTTGTTGTGTTGTTGTGTGTTGTTGTGTGTTGTTGTGTGTTGTTGTGTGTTGTTGTGAGTTGTTGCGTGTTGTTGTTTGTTGTTGGTTGTGGTTGTGTTGTTGTTGATAATGATGTTGTTCTTGCTGTTGTTGTTGCTGTTGTTGTTGTTGGTGGTGTTGGTGTTACCCCTGCAGCATTTTTTCTCGGTTCCGCAGTGGCCGAGAATCGTCAAATAGGTGGTGTTTTCGCGTGTTTTTGCAACTCGCGGAGCAAAAAACATCGTAAATACCAATGTTTTTGGCGGGTCGGAAGCCCAAAACCACGATATTTACGATGTTTTTTGCCTCTGGTAGTAAAAAGCACGGTATTTACAGTGTTTTTTGGCCAGCACCTAGCAAAAACACTGGTATTTACGGAGGTTTCGCCATGTAACAAAATGTGGTTTCTTGATCCGAAAAGACCAAAAATACTGTAAATTACAATGTTTTGAATCTGCTCTTAGGGTGCGTGGGAGGCGTGGAGGGGTGGGGGGGTACTAAAATGACTAGCAATCTCCTGAATAATAAGGTAACGGGGCTGGCCGCCCTCCCCTTTACTTTGTAAAGTAAAACTCAAGGTAGCCCCTCTGGAGCTACCTTTCGTGAAAATATATTATAATTAGTAAATCCAAGCTACAATAATTCAATCCATCAAAAAATAAATTGTCTAATTTTGAAACGAGCCAACAAACTCAGGAGAAAACTAATCCCAGCCTTGCCGGCAAATAAAAGAGCAGAAATATAGGTAATGAAGAATACCAATCGGAAATCCGCGATTCTTTACGTACTACCAAATACTCCCCAAAATTATTACCAAAAGCTCATTCCCAAAGCGGTTTCCCAAAGTTACGTCATCGAAACCTACTTCGCGCATAATAAGGCCCACAATTATTCCAAAATTGCTCTCCAAAATTCTTCCCGAAATCTGCTTCCAAAGCTGGTCCCCGAAGCTGCCCCAGAGCAGCTCTCTACAATCCCAAAGCTAGTCCCCAATTACTCCCAAAATTAGCCAAAATTGCTACTGAAAATTACTCCCCGAAATTCCTTGTAAATACGTGCTCCCCAAAGCTGTTCCCCTGCGCTGCGCTGCTCCCGAAAGTTGTGCCCAAAGCTGTTCTCCAAAGCTGTTGCCCCAAAGCTGCGGAAAGCTGCTCCCCAAAGTTGCTGCCGAAAATTGCTTCCCAAAGTTGCGTTCTAAAGCTACTCCCCAAAGGTGCTTCAACAAAATCATAGTAAAACAAATCGTGTAGCCGCGTAGCCACGTCGGAAAAGGAAGGCATTCAGATGTAGTTACCTCAACAAAAAACACTATAGGACAAAAGTAGATACATGTCTTCTTGGGGATTTGCTATGCCAGTATGCCCAGTATGCACAGTATGCCCAGTATGCCTAACAACAAGTGACATGTGGGAGCCCACTACGTCAGTTTGCGCACGTTTTCGTCAATCCACACAGCATCTGCCAATTTTTGACTGGTTTTGGTGCCAATATGTGCTTCGAACCGCCATCAAAGAGCGCCACCGAAGTTGCAGCTTCAGGGTTTTTTGTGAGCTGGAGGTGGTGCTAGGCAAACATCATTCAGACCAAACGGTGCCAAAAAATGATGCGGAAACCCACTTTCGTTGGCATTCCACTGTAAAGTGACGTGGAACGAATTTGTGGAATCTGCAGCCAAAAAAGATTGACCACCATTTTCTTGATTCAACTATATTGATGCCAACTTTACCACCATAAATTCAACCCAAAACAGTGCAACGAACAAAGCATACTCAAAAAATGGCTCCCCGTTTGGTCATTTGTGAAGATTGGCCCCAACCATTTCGGGGAACCCTCATTTTGCCAAACCGCCGGCAGAAACAATTCTTCAACAACCCGAGCTTGTTTTGGCCGCACAAGATCAGGAAACAAAATGCTATCAAATTTCAGCAGGCGTCGCATTGAAAAACATGTTGGGAGGGGAGCAGGAACAGAGGACGAAGCTGTCCCTCAGAAGCCAGCGTCATGAGCAATCGTGTTTAATCCACTATCGTGTTTGCCGCTAACATCCCATTTCAGCAAAATTCTATTGCCAGCTGAATGCAACCAATGCAACCAAAATGTGAACGAACAACAATTTCAACCAAGCGCCTCGGTCCAACAGTGACTACAGCAGCCTCCGAAATTTCGACCAGCGCGGCTGCGAAATGGCCAGCAACATGCGAAATCAAAATCGACAAACACATATCTTCGCACCATGAAACCATGCGAGGACCCAATCAAATTTGACTTTTGGTCACTTCTGGTCGGGCGCGAAAATTTCATGGCTGACTTCAGAGGCACAATAAAACTTACACTCTGAAGCCATTCAACCAAGTTCGGGGTCTTCTGACATTGCGGCGTGCCAAAACCATAGCCTAATAAGGACTCTTTGACTGACAACCAAATGAACGACTTTCGAGGTCTTCTGACATGGCGGTGTGGGCTCATGAGCTCCCGAAACTGAATGTTTACCCAAAACCAGAGTTTCTTTCTCTCTTTCTCATATGACATCTAATTCTAATATCATCGATGACAGACTTGCAAAAGCGTGCGGCAACTTTTCCATGATTTCTTTGGGTAACAGAGACGTGTAGTAGAGGCGAAGCAGGATTTTGATCTATCCGAAATCTCGTTGTGAGACGAATTTCGATGTTTCGATCTCTGAAACAGATCACTTTCACAGCTCTTTCACCTTCAGAGCTCGGGGCATTCGTTCAACGAGGTGTACTTCACAATGGTCTCCGTCACCTCCTTCGTTCCGTCGAAACGCGACCCGCGCGTGACACAAGTCCGCCAGGAACACTCCGGCACGTCGCAAATGGCCCCACGGCCGCGGCCCAATAAACACTTCACCACGAAGTGGGCTTCTAAAGTGTCCACCAACGACTGGTTCACATCAGAAATGCCCTTCTCAGCCATTAGGAGTGCCAAAATCTCCGTTTCACGCAGATATAGGTCATGGACGTCCTGCAGTGACAACTCAGAATTCTGCCATTCTGCACTTGCACATTGTGCTTCCGAGATCTTCTCAAGATAGTCAAAATCATTTACCAACTTTTCGCGGTCCATGTCGTAATAGCCCTTCATGTAACAGTAAATGTCCAGCATCGGGGAGTCATACTCACGAAGGGTCAGCAGAGAGCCATTGGGAAAGCGGAGCGTTTTGGGCGTTGCGTTCTTGAAAACCCGGTTCGGGGTTTCCTGCTGATAAACTTCAAAGTAAGGCTGCATGTCTCGCAGCTTGCGGCACACCGCGCAGCCGCTGATGCATTTGTCCACGGCACCAAACACGCACCATCCGTCCTGTTCCTTCCATTCGTGCTTTTGCAGCACATCATTGACAGGCTTTGTCAGGTACTCTTCAGGCAGCTCGGCAAGGCACACGCCGCCAAGCGCAGCCCAATTCGTCGCATTTGGAATGCCACTGACCTGCAATTGCAGATGGGACATATGGCACAAATCCTCGTCGCATTCTTGCGGTGCTGCAAGTGCTGCAAGTGCTGGATGTGCTGCAAGCGCAAGTGCGGTGATGGAAAGTGCGAAGGCCATGCCACAATCCCGTGGCCTCACCATGCTTCACCGGCTTCACCTCCCAATGGTTCTCCACGTGGGCTCAAAATGCTTTATCCATCTTTATCCCATGTCGCTCAGCCGAGACGGCTGCGACATGTTTCAGGCATGTCATGAACCCGACCTCAATACACAGCAAGCAAAGAATTCTTGTGACAAACGCAGCATTTGATGATGTGCATTAGTTCATTAGTTTTAACCAATTCATGAAAGCGGCTGCCCGTGTTTCTACTTCCTGCTCTCTCTGCTAACCACCAGAGTAAGCTACAAGGCGTGCACACCAACACCGTTCTCGGCCACGCTCCTGGATCTACCCAAAAACAAAACACATGGGACTATATTGGATTAGCCATGCAAAGCAGTATGGTCAACAAAAGATAACAAAAGGCCCGTACGGCCTTCCTCAGTGCAAACAAATTCGATATTATATTGAACATATTTGAAGATTGATGCAAAATTGCTGGCCACAGAAGAGATCGGCCCATGGAATTCCAAGATGGCGCTGGCACTCGTGGCGCAAGCCATCAGCATGTGAAACAGTCCGCCCGTACCACCTTTGGACTGCCTCTGAGCCTATCAAATCAGCATGTCTGCAGAGTGTTTGCATCCGGCGCATCCACATGGGAGCAAGCACTCTTCTCCTCCAGTTCTCGTGCCAATTGCCGCGCATCTTCAGATGTCTGGTTGCCCACGATCATCACCTCCAAGCACGTCAATGGCACATCAACTGCACAGCCACATCCACTTCTCCATAAATGCCTTCTGAACCAAAAAATCTTGGGGCGTATCCGGCATAGCCCAAGGCCTCCTAGATTTCCATCGTTGGCATTTTTCCCCAACAGCGTAAGCTAATGGGGTCTTCAGCCCAGAAAAGCTCCGGTGTGCACTGGTGCAGGCGCCAGGTCAGGTTCAACGAGGTTCCGGAGAAGGTTCCGGAGAAGGTCTGGCAGGCTTTGGTGCAGAGCCAGGTCACGTCCAACAGGTTTCTGGAGAAGGTTCCGTAGAAAGTTCAGGAGAAGGTCTGGGAGGCTTTGGTGCAGAGCCAGGTCAGGTTCAGCAGATTCCGGAGAAGGTTCCGGAGAAGCTCGGGGAGGCTTGGTGCAGAGCCAGGTCAAATTCAACAGGGTTCCGGAGAAGGTTCCGGAGAAGGTTCCGTTGAAGGTCTGGGAGGCTTTGGCGCAGAGCCAGGTCAGTTTCAACAGGTTTCCGGAGAAGGTTCCGGAGAAGGTCTGGGAAGCTTTGTCAAGTTCAACAGGTTTCCGGAGAAGGTCTGGGAGGCTTTGGTGCAGAGGTCAGGTTCAACAGGGTTCGCCAGGTTAGGTTCAATAGGGCTCCGGAGAAGTTCCGGAGAAGGTTCCGGAAAAGGTTCCGGGAGTCTTTGGTGCAGCGCCAAGTCAGGTTCAACAGGGTTCCGGAGAAGGTTCCGGAGAAGGTGTGGGAGGCTTTGGTGCAGAGCCAGGTCAGGTTCAGCAGGATCCGCGGCCATTTAGTTGAGGGAAACCGGCTGAGGTTGCAGCACGCTTCAGAAAAAACATGCAAAAAAAAAGCTGCGGCTGTTGGGGATACCACCGAAGCTTATCTTATTTTTGCCTTACCATTTCTACCATTCTCACACCCAAAATCTGGGCGGCCCGCCCGGAGGAGCCAAGTGCCTCGGCAGATCTTTTCGCGGGAGACCTCCTCAAGACTCGCAAACATCTCCTGCCTGGGTCGGGTTGAACTTTGTTGGGAAAATGTGGTGTAAAACAACAGCTACTGGACCAGCCTCCAACCAGTCTCCAGCTGAGGAGGTGCGATTTGGCGCCGAAATTGGTACCCAAGATCTGGTGGATTTCAACTTGGCTCTGAAATCAGCCCTACTGAAAGACACACAAGGTTAGACTCGCAGCAGAACTGTCCTTCAGCACAGCAATCCTTAGTATGGAAATGGATTCACCAAACAGTTGATAAATGGGAGGGACCACATGGGACCATGCCATGCTGTTGACCAAAATGTGCCGAATTACCTTCATAGGACAAACGAGTGGAACATCAGGAAAAGCGCCACACAAAGATTCATCTGTGAAAATGCAATGGCATTAGTCCGTGTGGACTTGTGGCATTCATTTCAAGTTTCCAAATGCAACAGGCGCCCCAAATTTTGAATGGCAAGGGTCATCGATCCTGCACCTTCGTGCCCCAAATGAGTAGCATAAGCCTGGCGCTGTTCAATGTCTGAGAGACATCACTGCTGAGAACCAAACCGCCCTTGTGCATGCCTTCGGCTTGCCGCGCCACAGAGGGTCTTGCCAGGGCAACGCCCAACTAAACGGCCTCAAAGCTTTGTCGAATCAGACTGTGTCACTAAGTTGACTAGCTGTGTTGTTACTAATGCAACGGGTCAACCTCACACGGCTGGCAGGTGCTTATATCAACAACATGGCTTGCATGGTTTTTCGACGGTGTCACTCAAC
>CBDDTI010000051.1:0-5000 GCA_965233585.1 bacterium | reverse complement strand
TCAAAGAGGTCGAAAAAAGAAACTGACAGGTGCCAGACCTCCAACGTCAAGGAGGAGAAAAGAAAGGAGAAGACCAAAGGGAGCAACCGATTGAATCAAAATCAAGGAACAAGGGAATACGAAGTCAAGAAAGGAAGGAAACCAAAAGAAAGAAAGCAAGCCAGAAAAGGGAATACCGAGTTTAGTTGTCGCGCCTTCACCAAGGGTACTGTGGCAGTCATCTGGGGTTGCTCTGTGCTTTTGAATGATAGACTGATAGACATGACTAGGCGCTTCAAATCTCTTGCAAATAAATGACGGGCTTTCTGTCGCTGCCGCTTCCAAATGTGCGACTAGCGTGCGCATGGATTTTTTGCTCCGGAAATGCTGCGCATGGCACGATGATTTTAGCCCCAAAACTGCTGTAATTAGCTTTCAAACGGCAGCAACAAAGGGATCCAGAACGCGGTCAACAGAAAAGAATTGATGCAAATACTGTGGAAATGCTCCGCGCAGGAAATCACGGCATAAAAACTACACATCAGTCGGGTGTAAGGTTCTCTGCAGGGCAAATCAGTAAATGTAGCCCTTGCTTTCCCGTCTTCAGAGCCATCATTGATTGTTGGATCCATCTCCCCTTCGAGAGCAACCTCTGACCTTTCATGCTATGTACAATCACAATTCCTTCAAATGATTGGCCGAGGTGATGCAGAAGGATCACCAGCTGCCTGTCAATCCAAGAACCGCCGAGTTGTCAATTTCATAATGTCATATCCATGAATGGCTCTCACTTCTACAAGATTGGGTACTCAGAATGCAAATACATCATGTTTTATCGCTACTCACTGCTCTAAGTTTCTGCAGTTGGTCATGCCTACGGATCGAAAACCGTGCTCATAAAACGCGCATTTTTGCTAATGGGATGTGGGGGGTTATGTTGGGGTGGGGTGGGGTGGGGGTGTTAACGTTCTGTCTAGTGCGTACAGTACATATTTCTACGCTCCCGAGATCTCTGGAACGCTTGCCACGTTACATGTTGCTACGCTCCCGAGATCTCTGGAACGCTTGCCACGTTACATGTTGCTACGCTCCCGAGATCTCTGGCATGCTTGCCACGTTACATGTTGCTACACTCCCGAGATCTCTGGAATGCTTGCCACGTTACATGTTGCTACGCTGCCGAGATCTCTGGAACGCTTGCCACGTTACATGTTGCTACGCTGCCGAGAGCTCTGGAATGCTTGCCATGTGACATGTTGCTACGCTGCCGAGATCTCTGGAATGCTTGCCACGTGACATGTTGCTACGCTGCCGAGATCTCTGGAATGCTTGCCGCGTTACATGTTGCTACGCTCCCGAGATCTCTGGAATGCTTGCCACGTTACATGTTGCTACGCTCCCGAGATCTCTAGAATGCTTGCCACGTTACATGTTGGGACGCTGCCGAGAGCTCTGGAATGCTTGCCACGTGACATGTTGCTACGCTGCCGAGATCTCTGGAATGCTTGCCACGTTACATGTTGCTACGCTGCCGAGATCTCTGGAATGCTTGCCACGTTACATGTTGCTACGATCTCTGGAGCTTGCCGCGTTACATGTTGCTACGCTCCCGAGATCTCTGGAATGCTTGCCACGTTACATGTTGCTACACTCCCGAGATCTCTGGAATGCTTGCCGCGTTACATGTTGCTACGCTCCCGAGATCTCTGGCATGCTTGCCACGTTACATGTTGCTACACTCCCGAGATCTCTGGAATGCTTGCCACGTTACATGTTGCTACGCTGCCGAGATCTCTGGAATGCTTGCCACGTTACATGTTGCTACGCTGCCGAGATCTCTGGAATGCTTGCCACGTTATATGTTGCTACGCTGCCGAGATTTCTGGAATGCTTGCCATACAGGCACTATTGATGCTGCGTGGACGAGCTGCAAACAATTCATCCCAAAAGCTTTGGGTGCCAGGCACAAAGATCTCATTTTATATGCCAAAATGTGGCAATGGCGCTTCGTCAATAAGTACAAGAACCTGCTCCAGAAGACTGCAGACATGTTGCACAAGCTCGAATGAAAAAAGAATGCCTCATTTTGTCCGATCGAAATGAAGCAAAAAATGTATTTTTACTGTGGTAAAAACAACATTTCCCCAAAAAACACCCAAATTTGGACGTCCAAATTTGTCACTTTTTCAATGACACAAATCGTTACCTCGCTGTGGTAAAACAGGCATTTTGTTGAAAAACGCTATTTTCGTGAGCACGGTTTTCAATCCGCCGGGTTGGTCACAATGGTCCTCCAGGATGAGCCAAGTATTATTGCGTTCCCTTTTTTGGTGTGTCATTCACCCGACAGGTATAGTTTTTCGGAACCAAACATGCCCCATCAAAGGACAGCAAACACCAACCTGACATTCGATCTCCGGAACTTCTTTGATGATCTCATGAACCTCCGGTGGCGGGGTCTAGTTGCCGACCACGAGTCACACAGAAAGTGTATGTTCATCTGAATCCCATGTCTTGCCTACCTGTGGAAAGACACATCCTAACAAAACCCGCATCCAACAGATGGGTCTACGTTCTTTGTAGACGGTGACTTCGCTGTTCGAATTTCTGGGATTTTCGGTTCACCCACAGCACTTATAAATGACATGATTCAGCCAAGCGCTTCTGATTGCCCACCGGCTCCAAGCGCCTCCGCTTTCGGAAAGACCCGCACCAACTCATTGCCAACGCTCGGCACCTAAAGCGATTTTGGTGAGACCAACGGTGGCCAACGTGTCTAAGTTTAAATGACTTTGGGGCAAATGAACAGTCCGCGGCCAAACAGGTGCTCTGATAAATGATCAGGATGATTGGAAGCGATCCTGCTTTTAGCACTATCGCCCAAGGTATTCTGGCACCTCGGGGCAGAACAAGCACGTGTTACCTATAGAGGTAGTTGTCATTTGTGTCCAACTTAATATGAAGTACTTCATGAAAGAGACACCGCCAGCAACAAAGGATCCCTGGCCCATGCCTCCACAACCATTTCTCTCAAGAGGCTCGGAGAAAGCTCTGTCAAGACCGCTCCCTGTGGCGAAAGCTGCATTGAGCGCAATCACTCGATAACTTTCCTTGTGGAATGAGCTGCCGTCGTCCCCTATGCTGCACAATGAATTTACTAAAATGCAAAATTTTGGACTTGATGATACAGAGCACATGCACTGGACTCAGGGCCCTAACAACCCCAAAAGTCTTGACCTTGCAAGATCAAAGCGACACAGTGACATATTATGTTGATCTTTTCTGGTCTTTGCTGATCTTTGCTGATCTTTTCTGATCTTTTCTGATCTTTTGCGTCAAACAGTGAGACCCTCTTCCACCACTCTCCAGCCGCCTTCTCCTTTGCCAACTCCTGTCACGTGAGAAGTCGGACGCATGAATGGACTGCTGTTTGGATAGCTGGGTCGATCAAAGCGCTTTCAGCCGAAGGAAACAAGGAAATGAATGGAAATGACACGCCTGTTAACTCAACATGAATCACCCAACATCCAAACACATGCATCTTGCAGAACCACACCGTACATGTACAAGCCTGAATGTGCAACCTTTGCAGCGACACGTCACCCTGCCTCTTGAGCCCAGGCCAATGTATCCTTTTTTTCTTGCGGGTCCTCAGCATGGGGGGCAGCTTAATCTTCGAACTAGATGTTGATTCTTGCCCTTGCATCCTAATGCATCTATGGAAGAGACAGAGGGAAAAAGAACACCTGCGAAACACGTGCCCTAGGAATTTAGATTGCATCAGTTTGCTAAAACCCTGTGGAATCTACTTTGGCAAAGTTCAGGCATCAACGCGTCAATCCCAAACAAAGGACCATGTGGAACATCTTCGTTTGCGCCCAAAGATCCAAAAACCGACCTGGAAGGTTTGTCTGATCTAGCCTTGGGGAAAAATAAAGATATGCACTTCCAACTCGCTTGCTATCCATAGGGCCCACGGATTGTAAAAGCGCACAGCCCTGTTCACTGGAGACCGGATCGCGGAGACCGCAGAAACCAGGCCCCTGACCATCTCCAAGAAAAGGTCCCAAGCCTCGTGAAGCAACCAAAGGCCAACTGAGCCAGTGGAGAAAACATGTTGCATGAAGGTTGTGTTGGCCAATGGCTTCCCAAAAGTGTGATGGAAAATCAAATCAGAACATGACAGAGGAGGACAGATCATGATAGATCTACATGAAAGCCCGAACACCGAACACCTACAGGAACCCCAAAAGTCTTGACCTTGCAAGATCAAAGCGACACAGTGACATATTATGTTGATCTTTTCTGGTCTTTGCTGATCTTTGCTGATCTTTTCTGATCTTTTGCGTCAAACAGTGAGACCCTCTTCCACCACTCTCCAGCCGCCTTCTCCTTTGCCAACTCCTGTCATGTGAGAAGTCGTCCACGGGTGGACGCATGAATGGACTGTTGTTTGGATAGTTGGGTCGATCAAAGCGCTTTCGGCCGAAGGAAGCAAGGAAATGAATGGAAATGACACGTCTGTTAACTCAACATGAATCACCCAACATCCAAACACATGCATCTTGCAGAACCACACCGTACATGTACAAGCCTGAATGTGCAACCTGTGCAGCGACACGTCACCCTGCCTCTTGAGCCCAGGCCAATGTATCCTTTTTTTCTTGTGGGTCCTCAGCATGGGGGGCAGCTTAATCTTCGAACTAGATGTTGATTCTTGCCCTTGCATCCTAATGCATCTATGGAAGAGACGGAGGGAAAAAGAACACCTGCGAAACACGTGCCCTAGGAATTTAGATTGCATCAGTTTTTTAGATTAGTTAAAAACCAAATCACCTAGCCCCCAGGTGAAATAGCGAGCGCAGCAACGCAAAGCTGCAAACCTGTTTTGACAACAGCTTGAGCCAAACGTCAAGGTGCCACGCAGGCAAAATGAGAGGTTCCGACATGGTAAGACAAACATGGAATGAATGAGCTATGCTATACACACTCTTAGGGTCGTTTTCTACGATATTTCATTT
>CBDDTI010000050.1:7500-9795 GCA_965233585.1 bacterium | reverse complement strand
GTGTTCACCAGTACTTAATATATAGATTTAAGGTGACTCGACCCAGTTTTTTTGGGGGGTACCATCCTACTTTGAAGCTCTCTGGTATCCCCACCTTTACTTTTATCGTAAGTCTAACACATAGAATGGATAACATATAGATCAATCTACAATATAACATAAATTTTTTGGCGATCGGAGTAAATGTCACGTGGTTATAATGCCACGCCCCTTTGAGGTCTGAGTCGAAAATCTGCTGTTGCTGGCATTTTTTCGAGAAAATCTCTTGGCTACACATAGTGCGCATTAGTGCCTTGGGCTGAACAGAGTCTCACCAAAATCGCAAAGACCCAATTCGAGAAATTCAGCAGTTTCTAAATTTAGGTCATAATTTATGCGAGGATGGTAAGCAAACTTTACACGATTATATCTTGTAAACTATGAAGTTGATCCCTTTATTTTGTGAATCGTTATTAATAACAGATGGGTCCTTGCAAGTCAGCAAAAAGCTTTAGGGCCTTGTAAATGCGCGCGATTTCGAGCAAAGCAAACATATAGAAATTATAGTTTTAGCTATTTGTTCACGTTTGTCAGTGTTTAAGAGTCCTTCTCACAAAAAAAGCATTTTCTTAAAAATTCGTAGTTTTTTTTCCTTCAAATTTTTTTCAGGGCCACACTTGATTAACTAACTACCCGGATTTTGAATTTCATGGTCATTGAAAAACTCTGACATTATCTTCTATAAGCCCAAACGCGAGTAAACATTGAAGATTTTTTAGCGTTTTGGCTGAGTTTGTGCTTTGGGAATTGTCTACTGTTTCTAGTCTGTCATTGTACGGCATTCTTGCTCAACACGCGTGCAGATATGATAATTAGCATGAAAAAATAGAAGGGATTCCCGTCACGTAACGTCTCCAGCTAGCTGACTGTACATCATGCCGAGAATTAAAAACTCTAAAAAGAAAATGGCCGGGGTATTGAATGCTATTCGGGAGAGAAAGGAGGTTCACGCAATCGCCTGTCTCAGGTCGTACCAAAATTACCATATCTCGGAGAGCATTCGGAAGTCAGCCAAGCGTGGTCATTGCACGCGTGCTGAGCAAGAATGCCGTACAATGACAGACTAGAAACAATAGACAATTCCCAAAGCACAAACTCAGCCAAAACGCTAAAAAATCTTCAATGTTTACTCGCGTTTGGGCTTATAGAAGATAATGTCAGAGTTTTTCAATGACCACGAAATATAAAATCCGGGTAGTTAGTTAATCAAGTGTGGCCCTGAAAAAATTTGAAGGAAAAAAAACTACGAATTTTTAAGAAAATGCTTTTTTTGTGAGAAGGACTCTTAAACACTGACAAACGTGAACAAATAGCTAAAACTATAATTTCTATATGTTTGCTTTGCTCGAAATCGCGCGCATTTACAAGGCCCTAAAGCTTTTTGCTGACTTGCAAGGACCCATCTGTTATAACGATTCACAAAATAAAGGGATCAACTTCATAGTTTATAAGATATAATCGTGTAAAGTTTGCTTACCATTCTCGCATAAATTATGACCTAAATTTAGAAACTGCTGAATTTCTCGAATTGGGTCTTTGCGATTTTGGTGAGACTCTGTTCAACCCAAGGCACTAATGCGCACTATGTGTAGCCAAGAGATTTTCTCGAAAAAATGCCAGCAACAGCAGATTTTCGACTCAGACCTCAAAGGGGCGTGGCATTATAACCACGTGACATTTACTCCGATCGCCAAAAAATTTATGTTATATTGTAGATTGATCTATATGTTATCCATTCTATGTGTTAGACTTACGATAAAAGTAAAGGTGGGGATACCAGAGAGCTTCAAAGTAGGATGGTACCCCCCCCCAAAAAAACTGGGTCGAGTCACCTTAAGTCACCCTAAAAGCGGAGCTCTCGTAGCCCGATTAGGCTAACCCACGAGGAAAAGGTTGAATTTTGATTTGAGTTTTGTAACTTTGCGGCATGAGGTTTTCTGTTTATTGTTTGGCCTCTAAAACCGATACACAAAACAAAAGCTGCAAAAATTTCTATAGAAGAAACAGTTATAATTTGATTTACTTTTAAACTGGATTAGAGTTAACAGGTTTTCGAACAAACCAGCTCTGTTTTCATCAATTTCCCTGACATGAGCCTGCGATCCAATCGAAAACCAGCACTTGGTCAGTGGTCAACTTTAAAAAATACATGATTTCGACGAGCTATAAAGTTGAGCCCGCGAAATGATCACGTGGTACTGGTCAGCGGATGACTTGATTTGACAGGTGTCAATTGATCTTAACATGATGTCATAT
>CBDDTI010000049.1:0-7242 GCA_965233585.1 bacterium | reverse complement strand
ACACCTGACGCATTTGTTTCCACCACTGGGGTTCACCCCTGTTTTGTAACCTTTTGGACATTTACGAAGGCAGCGACCTTTACCGGATCCTCCAAAGCCTTTGTAAAGCGCATGTCCTTGCTCACATACAGAGCAAAAACTACCTTGACACGTTTTGCAATTTGCCGTACATTCTGAAAAACGAAAAAGATGATAAGGATGATGAGGATGTGGGGAGAGGTGCGGGGGAGCGGGGTGCTAGCACCTCCTGCTTTCGGAACCTTGGTCTTCTGCTTCCCGTGCCTTTAGCACTCGACTACCCCCATAGTCTACTTTGCTCCCGTCCCCTATAAATAAGGAGACTCAAAACACATCTTAGTCATTTAGCTCCGCTTCCGTGTTCCTTTTTTACTTTGTTCCTTTTGACTTACTGGAAGTAAGCTGCAGATTTTGGCCCAAGGGCGATCTTTTTTAGTTTTCCCGTCTGTCCAGAAGTCTCAAAATAAGCCCATTGTAAGTCAAATTGTATGTTCTTGTTTTCAAGAGAATCTTAACGCTTAATAAATGATTCTCACCTCCTTAGAAAAGTTCCTTTTCTTGCCCTTTGCTTTCCCGCCTCCCGCCTCCCACCTCCCGTCTACTATTCTCCCAGGCTCCCTCCCTCCACCACTCCCCCTTTTTGTCAACCCTGACAAGGATGTGCAACTGGATTAAAATTTCACTAGCATATCCTGTGGCAGAATAAATACACTAGTTATTACTGAAATCATCAAGCCTATCGCTCCAACCTTTTTATAGGTGATTGATTTACCTACTCAGATTGTTGCTGGAAAATGTGCTTTACAATCAAAACAAGCGAGATCATTTTCTTCTTAAGATACTAACACCTGACGCATTCGTTTCCGCCCATAGGAGTTTCCTTTGCTTTGTATCCTGAGGACATGACACCTCTACCTCGTCGAAGAAAGCCTTTGTAAAGGGCATGTCCATGCTCACATACAGAGCAAGAACTACCATGACATGACTTACAATTTGCAGAACAATGATCACAAGAAGGAAAAAGACAACGATGATGATGGCATGATGGTGATGATGATAATGATGATAACATGATGATGATGATGATGATGATGATCATCATCATGATGACATAATAATGGTGATGATGTTGAACTTTATAGTGTCAATAGAACATCTTAATACACAATAAAGTCTAGTGATTTTTTTTAAAAAAAATAACAGTAAATGACTGTGATTGCACTGCCCTCATCAAGCCCCTTGTCTTAGGTGATTGAATAACCTACTCAAACTGTTGCTGAACGATGTGCTTCACGATCAAATCAAAGGAGATCATTGCCTAAAGATACTTACCCCTGACGCATTGGTTTCCACCCGCAGGATTCACCTTTGCTTTGTATCCAGTGGGACATTTCTTAACACAGACACCTTTACCTCGTTGATGGTACCCTTTGTAAAGCGCATGTCCATGTTCACACACAGAGCAGGATTTACCTTGACACAACTTGCAATTGGCAGTACAAGCTGTGCAAATTAATTAAAAAATGTACACAAAAGATAGCGCTTCAGTTTTATGTGATATGAAGTTTTACTAAATGCATATACCAGCGAAAAATATCTCTTCTGATTTCTTCTGTATTTCAGTTTACTTTAATGAAAACCTTTCAAGATTCCCGGCAATATTTGGTACTTTTCAAAACTAGGTTTCCAATGCGTACTTGTGTCTGCTACAATGGAATGCAATATGTTTAAAGATGGCAGTTGAGTGAGTTTATAATCTGTTATGCCTGAATTTTTGAGTAATGTCACTGTGGAAAACCTTATCCCGAATTATTTTAAAAGACGACGATAACTTCTTGGAAAGCTAAATCCGTATAATCTGTTGTAAAATTCATTAATAATTCATAAGTGTTATGACCAATCCACAGGTAGTATTTGAGTCACATGCACACTTCTGTAAACCCCAATACAAATTATTAACTTTTGATACAAACTCCTGCTCAGCGAATTAGTATGCATTAACTTTTGATACAGACCTGTACTGATTAACATGACAAACAATCCATTGTTTCATTTCACAAGCAGGATAAAATATTCGCGTGAGATCTGTATGGACGTTTACAGTGGCTCGCCTATCGGCTCGCCACTGTAAACGCCCACACAGATGTCACGCTCATATTTTATCTACTACTTATTGACCTGATTCATGAAAATTTAAAAATATTGGTTGAGCCGCGGTAAATGATTCACCGTGAAAACCAAACACAGAAATACTTTAACTGAACATGCCAACCGTTTTAACCGAGGATGATGACTGTTAATGAAAAACTCTGACTCGTAGCTAAGTCAAAACAAAACTATTTAAATCATTTACAGCAATTTAACCAATATTTAAATTTTCTGTTTCATGGGTCAGATCAATGTTAGGTTATGCAGACGTTTCCCTTTAGAATTTGACCTTAGATACTTACACTTGACACATTTCTTTCCACCCATGGGATTCACCTTTGATTTGAATCCATTGGGACATTTCTTAATGCAGCGACCCACACGTTGGTAAAGCACGTGTCCAGATTCACATACGGAGCAAGAAAGCCTGTTCTGACATGTCTTGCAATTCAGGGGACAGTCTGAAAAACAAAAAAAGATGTTATACATTGCAGTACCTTAACAAATTAGACTCCAAAGTGCAATCAAATATCATAGATTGAAATGATTGTCTATTTTATTTGCGCGGTAAAGGAAAATCAATCAATCAATTAGTCTGCAATGAACCAATCGATCAGTCAATCAATCCGTCATTCAGTCAGACAGTCAGTCAGACATTCAGTCAATCTGTCAGGGAATCAATAAGTCAGTCAGTCAATCAACCAATCTTTTAATCAGTCAATCAATTAATTAATCAATCAATCAATCAATCAATCAGTCAGTCAGTCAGTCAATCTATAAGTCACTCAGTCGCTTAATCAATCAATCAATCAGTCACTCACTCACACAATCAATCAATCAGTCAATCAATCAATCAATCAGTCAATCAGTCAGTCAGTCAGTCAATCAATCAATCAGTCAATCAATCAATCAATCAGTCAGTCAGTCAGTCAGTCAATTTAGCGAGCTAGAAAGAAAGTAATTGATACTTGATGACAGTTTATAATTTTTTTTGCTTTCTAAACCATAGCCAGCATTTTTAATCAGCCTTTTACTAGTCTGTCTGGGTAGATGTGATAATAACTCCAGTTAATTAATTAGTGGAAGTAGACTAACTGGTAAAAAACTAACAGTATTTATCCAAACCTTGCTTCTCTACACACGTTCCTTGGACGCTGTAAAGACCAGGCGAACATGTCTTTCGGCAAGCGTACCCAAGGGGAACCTTTTCTCTCACAAAACCACGGTCACACTCGTCACACGAAAACGGTTTGGAACGACATTTCTTGCAGTTCTGTAGCTGGCATCCTGTGGGTAAGAACAACAACAAACGAAAAACATTGTGCTGGTCGTTAAAGGAGCTATGTCTTACTTTGAGCACCTTGAAAAGTTTAGCCTACATTTTCCAAGTTCGCCGTTCGTAATCTGTGTTAATTATTGCCCGCCATCCTTAAAGTGGCTATGAAGTAAAAATTAATTGCTGCTTATTTGTTTTCTTTTGAAATATCTCTTTAGGTCTTCGTCCTCTCATATTCCACGTATTTCTCTTTTTTAGCTTTTATGTATACATATAAATGCAGGGGCGGTGAAGGGTCCTTTAAAAACTCTGGGTCTGGCAAAATTTTAGTCGAATTTCACGGGTTTCGCAGTCTCGCTGTTTAGCTGCGCGTCTCGCAGTTTCGATTTTTCGCAAGGCTAAGGGTCTCGAGTTCCAGATTCGTTCGTTTATCTGTTTTTACCAAAAAACGTCTCCTCGTGACTTGATATTGAATTTCAATGAAGCAACTTACAAATTTCCGAGAAAAAGTCAATCCCAACTTCTCTTAAAACCTACCGCAAAGTCCTTTTCTGCGCCAGAAAACAGTTATTTTGTTCTTGAGATGTAATGAACCCAAGCTAGCATGGTGGTGTACATTAAGATTCTATACAAAAAACGGTAGACTGATCCTCACGGGGAAGAGAGGAAAAGAAAATAAACGGCAGTGAAATTAAAACAAGTACAATATATTTGCCCGATATTTCGGTTTGAAAAACAAACCTTCTATGGGGGCTAAAAGAAAATGAATGCAAAAAAAATACAGAATGACCGCTGCATGTAGGAGCTTTGAAATATAAAATAAGACGCTACGATAGGTTAAAAAAAAAAGCTTATTTTGTTCATTGCGTCTATTGATACCAAGCGGCTCAACTGTCATTGCCTTGTATATAAGATGTGCCTCACGTGCTTTTCGTACGGAGTCACGCGTGTTGTGAATGAGCTCCAACGGAGTTAAAAGAAGACGGTCAATGGAGTGGCCAGGTTGGTTAAAGTGTGCAGACACAGGAGTGGGCTTGATGAGCTGATGGTGATTCTGGAATGGGATGGAACGACGATGTTCGCCAAAGCGTTCGTGTAGCTGGCACCGAGCGTCAACAATGTAGAACAATTAAAGCAGGCTTCACTCGATCAGCGTTTATTAGGGGTTAATATATATTGCCCAAATATTGTACATATACGGTGAAAACTACAAAGTAGATTACAATGCATAATCAATAGAGACTGCTAAAATTTACAAGATCTACAAAGGCGTGGTAAAAGGAAAATCGTTAAAGTAATATAAACGAGCAGAACTTACGTCCGGTGCTGCGTTAAAGCGTTAAGGCTAAAGAGAAGGACTATTTATGACAGTTTATATAGCGTTCGTGACACTAGGATATCGTAATAGTTATTTATTCTCTCGGTCTCGCAATCTGAAAAGTCAAAATGTCTTGGGCTCGCACAGAAAAACGCTTGTCTCTAAGTCGCAAGGTCCCGCATTTATCATTCGCCACACACCTAAATGCGCATGAAAAAACAGAATGAACAAATTCGGATCTTAATGTGCCATTCTGTACATAGCAGTATATGCTGTTCCGTGTTGTGGTGGTGTTAAACAAGTCGCAATTGGACAAATGGTTATGTGAAGGTGAGCTTCAGCGGCGGCCTAATAAAGCGTCATAACACAAATTACGTTGCTCACCGTTTGGTTTCCTCGGTCCGTGTTTACCAGGTTTCCGTGGTAGTCTAGCGGTAACAGCGATAACCACAATCAATAACACGACCAGAAGCAAAGCCTTCTTCATTGTTTAAACGGCAATTTCGACGGCGTCAAGCTTTGAATTACGAAAGCAGCTACAGTGCCTGCGAGTTCCTGTCTTAAGACCTTTGAAATAGAATCGTGCCACGGCTCCACGGGGCAGTTAGCTGTAGAAAGATGTACTCAACAACCGGAGGTATTAAGTATCATACCCTACTAATACGTGCGCGAATATCGATAACGTTTCTTCTGCTCCCACAGAGGATCGAGTTCCAAAATAAAAAATTTTTGCGCTCACCATAGCTATATCATTTGTTTCCGGCTGTCTTAATTTTGGGGTTAAGGCTGAAAGTTCTCATAGTACTTTACGATTTGAGGCTGAAGGCGCGAGTTCTTAATATGTTCTTAAATTTACATGGTACATAGTATTTCAATAAGGCCATCCCACTAAAATGTTTCCTTTCCCATCGCCCTCCCTCTCGTGAAGGTGGGTCGGTCGGTCGGGCAAAAAAAAAAAGGAATGAACACATGAAGGGTTCTGAGTACCAGTGAAGGCCGGACTGCTAAGTACAAAAGCTTGGTTACGTAGTCTATTCGTTCGTAATCAGATGGTATAACAGGAACAGGACTAATGTCTAACGGAGGCTACAAAAACGAAGTATCGATGATAATTTAAGACAATTGGTGTTAATAAGACAAGATTGTGTGCTTGTAAACTAAAGTACTTGCTTCTTTACAAGTGAATTTTTTTTTTCTGAATTTTTTTTTTTTTTTTTTACTTTTCCAAAAAAAATGGGTCGGTCGGGCGATAGGAAACGAAACATTTTATGGGGATGGCCTAAATCAAAGCTGGGAGAATATAAGATCAACCACTTTGATAATTCTTAGGACTTTGTATCTGTTAGTATCAGCCGATAACTTTGATGGTGTGGAAATTATTTTAGAACAGTTATAGATAACAACTGTTAAAAATCGCAAACCGAGAAGTGTGCCATACAATAACAAAACCTTTGTTCATGCTATACAAAACATGCCCTTAATATTTGGGTTAATTTACCATTTTTGTTACCTTTACTTTATGTTTGTCATTCGACATAAGAATTTACAGCAATGAAAATAGGCCGTTCCCATTAAATTTTTCGTTTCCCATCGTCCGACCGACCCATTTTGTTTGGAAAAGTAAAAAAAAAAAAATTCAGAATCACTTGTAAAGAAGCTAGTACTTTAGTTTACAAGCACACGATCTTGTCTTATTAACACCAATTGTCTTAAATTATCATCGATACTTCGTTTTTGTAGCTTTTTCAGACATTTGGTAGTCCTGTTCCTGTTATACCATCTGATTACGAACGAAAAGACCATGTAACCTCTTCACTGACACTCAGAACCCTTCATGTGTTCATTTTTATTTGTTTTGCTCGACCGACCGACCCACCTTCACGAGAGTGAGAGCGATGGGAAACGAAACATTTTGTTGGGATGGCCATATATCTTATTAGACGTTTTGATGTGTAATATCGCTGAGTAGTTTTTTCCAGTTGTGCCGTATTTTGACGAGCCGGCGAGTCAAAATACAAACAATGAGTCAATATTCTCAGCGATACTACACAACAAAACGTCTAATAAGAGATTTATTATCCAACACGCCAAATTGTTTATATGCCCGTGCGGGCGAATTTCGCGGGATATTTATTTACGGGGAATGCGTGACAGAAGTATGGGAAGCGGGACGGGATTGGCGCAGGAAATCCAGCTAACTGATTGGTCAACAGCAAAGAAACCTGTCTAACCGGTCCTCTGGAGGACAAATACCTCGTGATATTTGCGCTCGCTTTGGGCGTTATTTGTGTACTCTACGAAGTACAACTGGATAATAAAAACGTTCTTAGTCGACTAGACTCTCAGCTTGAGGAATGCTCTTATAGTTCGTTCTTAAAATTTTGGTTAATCTCTGCCTCAACGTTCTTATGTAAAAAGGTTCTTATAAAAAAAAAATGTGTTTTCGCAAAACTGTTTTGGTATCAAGTTGCAATTTAGTTTT
>CBDDTI010000048.1:0-7764 GCA_965233585.1 bacterium | reverse complement strand
TAAAAACTTTGGCTTTGGAAAATACTTTCTCAGGTTTGACCTATAAAACTCACAATCATCACTGTATTTGGATCCTGAAAGGGGGGGGGGGGGGGGGGGGAAGGGAGGTACAGAGAGGCTCCAGCCTAAGATCCAGCCCTTTGCTTTTTCCTATACCAATTTGACAGAAAAGGTTTCCCTTTCTTATTGAAAAAAAGTATCCCTTTCATATATTTCATTCTGGCCTGCATTGTGACTAAATTGCTGAATAGAAGGAAGCCTTCTTGCATTTTCAAGTAGTGCATAATAAATGAACTGATACCGCCATAAGATGTATGTCTGAAATAACCGATTTGCGTACCCTTTCATAAACCTCAGTTTGTGAAATCCCTCCCCTTTTTAACTCCTGAAGCCTGAAAAAGGTACCCTGTTTGGGTGGAACCTCCCCTTAAAAGCCATTATGGAAAATACCCCCTTGCTACTTGTTACAATTTGGTTACTCATTTCTCCTTAGTTTTAGTTTCAATTAAGAACTTCAAAATATATCAAACACTTGACTCAGGGGGTTCATTAAGGGCTGGGCACCGGGCAAATGGACCGGCTGTGAACGAGACTCTGCCATCAATTTGCCTGGCTGTTTTTGTCTTCTCTTCTTACTTTCTTTCAAAAGAAAAACTAAAAATGCCTGGCTGAAAAACCCCACTGACCTCCTGCACAAAAACTTAATGAAATCCCTGTTAGCATATTCCTTGTAAAGCCTTAGTTCCTATCTTTATACGTGAAGCATTCATTCCTTCGGGTATCTCTTTCACTCACCTTTTTTCCTCTAGCAGAAAGTATCTCATGCAGCTTCTTTAAAACAACTGCATGAGTGATTTCTGTGTCCTTTGGAAACAGCTGCTTGACCTTTTCCTAAAGAATATATCATTATAACGATCATAACCATGAGCATGCCTAAACAAAATTGGGTAAGTCTTGCTTAAAATTGATGTTAGTGTACAGAAGCTATCAAATGCTTTCACAAGTGGTCCATGCACCAGGTTTTGACCTTTATAATAGATGCGATATGACTGAGGAAATTACTTAAATGTGATTGGCTGAAAAAAGGTCAATTTAATCTTAATTTTTAATTTGCACTGCAGTGCAGTGCAAATGAACAAGCAAGCTATTGTAACTTTCTCAGTCATGTAATAAATGAGTTATGGTATGAATGTTCAAGCAAGCTATTGTAACTTTCTCAGTCATATAATACATGTACATTGTAAATGAGTTGTGGCATGAATGCTCAAGGAATTAAGGATTTTCCCATTTAATTAAGGATTTGTTCAAATTGTTCCTGCCTCAAGGTTCATGCATCAAGTTACTCACAGTGTAAATCTTTAATTACACTCTCATTCATACAATTATACTGTACATATTTTAGGTGTCCACAAGCTTGTAAGGTTGATTGTAATACCAAGGCTATATCAAACAGTGTACATGCAATAATAGTTATCAGTGCACAGCGAGCAAACAGTGGATTACACACCACAGCAGATGAAGAGGAGCCCTTTACTTCGGTCCAGCCACCACTGTCATCTTCACCATCTTTGGTTTTCAATTTAGTTGTCTTCTTCTCTTTAACTTTCTTTTTCTGTTTTCCTTTGTCATCTGGACCTTTCTCTCTGCACAAAGAGAAGACAGTGTAAATGCATCAAATCAGTCTTTTATAAGATTTTAAAACACTGTCAGGGACTCCAGTTGCTTCTGAAAATTTGACATAGATAACAATCTGAAGAAGGTGGCACTTTGTGCACATTCTGAATCTCTCAACCAAAAAAGAAAGAAGGAAAAAACTATGAGTTTTTTCAGACACCTAGATACAGCAGCAATTATCTAATTTAATATGCCAAAAGTGTGATCTTGACTAGGAATTTTATTTGAACGACATAATCATTGTGAAACATGAAATACCGGTATGTTCCTTATTTACATTTTGTGTTTTGTAAGATATATACAAAACATAATTCTCTAGAGGTTTTTGCACAGCAGCCAAGTTGCATGGCAGAAACAATGAAAATAATTTGCATAAGAAAGAAAATTTTTTCCCATAGGAAAAAGAATCTATTGTTCCCGCCATGCAACATGGCTGCCATGCAAAACCTCTATTACAGTGGAATCCTGATTTCTCAAACCCTCAGTTATTCGAGCCTCCTGATAACTTAAACCAAAGTTATTTCCCCTTGTCAATGAAATTTCCCACCTGATTTCTCAAACTAACTGATTTTTTGAACCAATTTTTCTTTCCCCTGGAGGTTTGAAAAATCAGGATTTCACTGTATATAATAGGCTCGATTACCAGCCGCTGTTTGGGAAATGAGCCCGCGCTCCTCCCCCAAAGGCACGGCTGGACGCATGAGGCTTCTTTTGATAGTCTTAACCAACGCCCACAGATTTTTGTGACGCATAAATTATCTCGCCAGTTTGGATTGCGTGATGATAGCTTGTGATGGCAGATGATGTGGAATTGATAAATGGCAAACAAGAGAAATTCAGAGACGATTAAGATCCAAAGTTTAAAATTTCACAACGAGAAACGCTAGAAAGGTTTGTCAATGGCCAAGATGTGTTCATTACGTATGAATCTTGGAGTTCCTGAATTATGTTAGATAACAAAGTCAACAAAGAGTCAGATCAAGCTAAACATTCAGAACATTGAGCTCAAGCATACTATGTTCTACTATGGCTCAAGAGAGAAAATAGTCAGGTAAATAGAAGTATTACGTTTTATAAGGATAGGCGAAGCCAGGCAAAATTATTTTTTAAATGAGCTAAATCGTGGGTAAAGCAAACCACTTAACCGACTAGCAAAACATACGTGACAAATTGCAGAGTATAAATTTAAACCATGCAGACCAACATGCCATCTTTGACAGATGTTGACATGCATGACCAATTTGCTAAACCACAGTCGAACAGCTCTGTTCTACTCAAAAAACGAACTCTTCCACAGAATACAGCATTCATGCATACAGTAGTCTTCTACAGCAATAATGCGAAACAATAGGCTGGAAAAGCAAAATTTCAAAAAAATAGAACGGCAAATATACATGTACAAATGTTTAAAGCCGTAGGTTACAATCAGATAACATTTCCAGCGACCAGGAGCGCTGCATGAATTAAATTATGAATTGACGTCACAGACATGGTTTGCCACTCACGCGTCCAGCCTGTCCTTCTAGGTGAGGGTAGACCTGACATGAGAGATCGGCAGAAATCGAGCCTATGTATATAACTATTACACCTAATTTGTTTCACAATCTGCAGACTGCATGCTTAGCTAACTGGCTATGTAACCTACTGTATGAAACATAGAAGTCTGAACCAAGAGTTGTTTTCTTGGTACTGACAAAGAATGCCTCAAATGTTTCTGTTGCATACGCTTTCCCCCCTGAAAGGCAAAGCAGTGCTCTCCCAGGGTCTACATGTATGCTGTGAAACTCAAATGAGGTTAATGACAAAAAGACCTACTTCTTAAAAAACATCCAGTGTTTTAATTGCATCGGACCTCCCTCGCCACCAATATCACTGTCACTTGAAGATGACATATCATCACTACTATCCCAATCAGAACTGTCATCATCATCATCATCATCATCTTCATCATCTACATCACCTCCAACCTAACAAAGTTAACCAGAGTTTAGCAAGAACCTTTACAAAAATATAACAACAATCAATTACAATGAATACTTATTCCAGGAAAGAGAAACTTACTTCAGTTACCTTGGCAGGCTTGCTTTTATCCAGTGTCACTTTCTTTCTAGAAAAATCCTCTGCCCCAAGGAAATCGTCACCTTCATCTTCTTCCTCTGAAGCTGTGATAACATTTAAACAAACAATTTCATAACAGCACCAAGACATGTTGCTTGCTCATATATATGTACTGAGGATGCCCCATGAAAGGATACCAAAGGTTGCCTTGAGATAGACTCAAACCAGGAGGTGACAGTGGGGGCAGGCCAAAGACCACCCAGAAGAGTTCAGTGATAAAGGAACTGAAAGAGATGGGCCTCTCATGGTGCAAAGCTCACATTGAAGTATAGGACAGATATCTAAATTTCATACGCAGCTAGGGTGGAAAAAACTTACATGATTTTTGAAAAATCCAATTGCCCAGTGGGTAAGAAAATTCAGTTTTCACTTGCCTCAACTGGTTACTTGCCAATAAGGCAACCAACATGGTGATCAGGGAATGAATAATTAAGTCATCTTTGCTTTCAACTCATTGTCTCACTGGTCTTGCAGATTTTAGTCTTGCAATAGTTTCTGAGTGGAAATTATTTTATTAAACTGTCATTTTCACTCACACTTCCCCCTGAGACTATGGAGGCTAAATTAACTTGCCAACCAGGCCACTGAACTCCTATTTTCACTTGCCCAAGAGCAAGATTTATTTTTCTAGGTAACTTTTCCTGCCCCAGCAGCTGGTTACTAAATAAATTTTTACAACTGGTGTTAAACTGTATCATAGCTGTTGCCTAACAAATATTTCAAGGAGCCCAGAAGGGCAAAAGCCAAGAAGTTAGGAGCCCAACAGGTAATATTTTCATGAGCTGCTGCAAAAGATTTAGGTGCCCAAACCACTTTCCTGGGTGTCCCTGGCTGCTGGGCTCCTCTAAGGCAGCAGCCTTGTCAGCATATTGGAGTAAGAACTTAGAGTATGCCTTGATGTGTCAAACCTGATTCCTCCTGCCCTGACTCTCCAGACGCCACTGGATTCTGTTAAAATGTTACAATTAACACATTTTACACATACAGAATAATGTAATGTTGACAGTGCCTCTCTCCACCCAGGTGTATACATAGGTGAAGGCAAACTTAATAGGCCCTTTGCAGCTGGGGTCAAGTGACCAAAATTTTTTAAAATATATTGAGGATATTACACGGTGGCGAGAAGATATGAATTTTATGCTCGAGTGGCAAGAACAATATCTCACTTGTTCGCTTTGCTCAATCGTGAGATATTGTTCTTGCCACAAGAACATAAAATTCATATCTTAGAGCCAACATGTGATGTTCTTTTTATTATCTGGAGAAACCAATTCAACAAAAGCAAAAGGAGGGAATCGTGACGTCATTGAACAATAGGACACTCACAAAGGTGACATATGGAAAATACACCACTTGGGTCCCGGATGATGTGGCGTATGGAATCTACGAGTGGTTTAGTTCCCAGTAAAACACTCTCCTCCATATAATAATACAATATATAATGGACTGTAACTTAACGAATGCCAAAATGGAAGAAACATAAATTATTGAAAATACCAAAATGGCCAGGTTTCAGGCCCATGGCATTTAAGAGTAACTTTACACATGTATGTCAGTTTGAATTTTCAGATCTACAGAAAATATTACTGGAGAGCAAAGTTGTACTCTCCAGCAAATTTTTCTATACAATTCTTCTTAGTTTTTGAAAGATTCTCATTGCCAAAATGTCACTCTTTAATGCCAGGGGCCTCAAACTTGGCCATTTTGATATTTGACATTTTTTTCTCCCACTTCTGGCATTCATAAGCTGCAGCCCATAATTTTATCAAAAGTAACAGGGTTTGCGATCAGTTAAGAAAAGTTAGTACCAAATTCTCAAATTGAGTTGCAAGGCATAAGTTGACATTTGATCAATTTTCGAAAACATATAGTCCACACAAATAATCCTGTTAAATGATAGTTTGTACTCAAGTTAAAATTCAATGAGACAATCATTAATCCTCTCTTAATAATGTGAAATCCCTGCAATGTTTCCCCTTGCTAAATATACCAAACTCTTAACTAATAAACAAGCTTAAAGAAATAGCGTGAAGCTCGGTAAGTGGCTGTGTACACATTGACATTTTCAGTACATTTACTTTTCTGTTCCACTTGTACCTCAAAATGGCAAAGTCTATGTTTGAACACGAGTTAAATCTTTTAAGACGCCTAAATCAAGCCAAAACAGAAAGATATACATGTATTGGAATCATTGTGAAGTCTTTGGAACAAACACATGTGTCACCGAAAAGCCACCATGTTTGTTTTCAAATCCCCAGGAAGTTCAAGGCCGCAAAAAACCAGATAACTCAGCTTTTGTATTGTAGAAATCAGTCCCATACAGAATGTACCTACCCGCTTATAACAGAACTGCTTTAATGGTATCCCATGACTGAATCATGTAACATAACATTGTTGAACATTAAATAGACACTGTGTTGTTTGGAACTTGAGCAGAATTTTGCCTTTACATTTTCAAATCACCACAACAAGTAGGACACAAAATTTTTTAATTTTTATTTTTTTAAAATTAATTTAGGTGAAACTAGTCGGGGATGAAGAATTTTTAGCCACCAATGTGACCGAGTGCAATGTCGTGCCCTGAGTTAGTCATGTCATGGCTTAGCTGCAGAGGACCTACATGTATGCTGGGGTACCCTGCAATGGACTAGCATCCCATCCAAGGCGGAGTAGAAATACTCCTTGCTACCTCATGCTACAGAAACTGGGATAAACTCCAGCCTGATGGGCCACTTGGCTCATATGCTACTCAAATGGATGATGAAGAGTATGAAAGTTTCCAAAGACATCTACAGGTAGACTCACCTCTCTGTATTTCAAAATGTCCTCTTCAAAATCCTTGTTATATTTCCTCAACTTTTGCCTTAAAGTAGCCAAAGCCTGTAGAAAGAAAATGTTTACATGATGTACAAATTGATACAAAAAGTACTTGGAATGCAACAATTCTAGCTTCTATCTTTCATTCCCCAAAGTCAATACAGGCAGGCCTTCACTTGTTTTTTTTGCATTAACAAAAATGAACCTTAAGACACACTGTAGATGGAGTCAATGAGTGCTGAACATCTTTCTGATAGAATGTCCTTTTTACTCACCCTAGCATTCACTTTGCTAAGCTTCTTACGGCCTTCAGTATCTTCCCAGTTCTGACAGAAAAAAATACCAGTCTTTTTAAAAGCCATTTCAAGTATTATTTTGTACACTGAAAACAACACTTACATACATTTACACTGTACTTGTAACTCTAAATTTAGTTAGTTTACAGTGATTACAAAATAAAAATTGGATCCCATGATAGCATCTGTAGGCACAATTTTCTGAAGGTCAATGTTAACAGAACAGAAATGTTGCGCAATCTCGAGTCACAGGGAAAAGTTACTTTATCAGTATCTTTCTCTCAAACTCATCTTTAAAAGAATGGTGCCCAGGTGCCGGTCTCTTGAGGGTTCTGAAAAGTTTCTGTACCCGGAGACCCATAGAAAAATCTTGAACCTTATGATTACAGAGTTGATTTATTCACATATTCTTAATATGAACAGAGGTTCTCTTCATACAAGAAGTTTCAGGCCTATACACTTCTCTGCTTTTAGATACAGATGAATTAAAAATAGCTTCACAGGCCTGAAACGTTCCCAGTGCTTTTGAGAAATGTGTCTCAGGTGTCCACTATCCTAATCCAGGGAGCAGCCTGCCCCTGTACACAAAACAGTTCCTGTGAATGACATTTTCTGTCACCAGCCACAGGGCCTCATGCCAAACCATTCAAGCCCTCATCAGATTTAGTTACTAATCAGTGGATAACAGGATGGGGTAGAGGGGGGACTGACAAACAAAAGAAAAATAACTCTGCACCATGTTCATACACACTACCAAATAGGGGTCCTCCGCAACTGTACTGAAATGAGAAACCACTGACAGCCATATCAGCGCTAGTTTCTCTTTGTTGTTAACTTGATTAGAAATTATGGTTAACTA
>CBDDTI010000047.1:0-29355 GCA_965233585.1 bacterium | reverse complement strand
TGTGCTTACCCCATCCATGCTAGTTTACGGTAAAAGGCTATTGCCTTATGGGGATAATTTTGCACAATCGACGCTCAAGGGACAAGGCAGTGCAAAAATTAGATGGGAGCATCGCGCTCAGATGATGGACCACCTATACTCCATATAGTGGAAAGAGTACCATTTGTCGCTCCAACAAAAGGAAAAATGGTTTACAGCCCAGCCATGCATTTAAGCATGGGATGTGGTAGTACTGCATAAGGAAAAAGTTAAGCGGGGATATTGGAGTTTGGCTAGAGTGTGCCAAATCTTTCCTCCTAGGGATGGCAGTGTACGCAAAGTTGAAATTTCCGTTCCGCGTTTCGATGGCAAAGGGGAGCCCATGAAACCACTTATCCTAGAACGGAGCGTAAGACAATTATGCCCCCTGGAACTGACTGAGGAGCCTAGACAGGCTCAAAAGGTCAGAGAGGTGGCCAAAATACAGCAAAATTTGAAAGCTGGCCCAATTTCCATTATCTAGGTTACCACGCTTTTTCTCATGAGACTATAAAAGGACATGTAAATCCTTAAAAGCTATCATTAATCCCAAACTGGGGAAATTAGCCAAAACTTCAGAAACCTTAACTTTTATTGAGGCATGTCAAAATGTCAAAGTTACAAAAAGTCCGTCAGAACCCCCTAGACTTGCTAAGTATAGGGGGATGGTTAATTGTCTTTGTGGCCTTGATAATGGTCACCGGTACGTCAGGGTGTTTCCGAGCGGTGGGAAGGGCAACCACAATTCTTCGAAGGCTGATTCAAAGCGCGGAGGATCTAGCCCAAATCCCAAGATGGACAAAGTCGCTACCCAAACTTCCCCTGGGACAAGCAAAGGATCCAAAGGTGAATCCAATGGACAGAGACCCGAGCGATGCCATTCAAGTCGCTCAGTCACCGAATCGTCCGAGGGATATGAATCCAAGCCAACCGGGTCAGAGCCAACTGGGTCTGAAGCAACTGGAGAATGTCCCAGCTGGGATGAGGCCCCCTATGAGATGGGTCAAGAAAGTCAAAGACCGTCTGATGGGCACAGTGAGGAATGGTGGGAGGTCCTTCTCGAGGATATTGGCGTCGTTCCCCTCGTACAGCCGCCGTTCGCTGAGGAACATTCATATGCGATGGCGGAATTTCAGGGAGACTCACCCAGTGGTAACTAAATACGCCAAATGGGTCTCCTGGCTCAGCAGAATTGCTGTCTCCATTGGAACCGCCGTGTCCCTAACCGCCGAGCTCTACCGGACCTTTCATGTACCGTAAATTCTGAACTGTCCAGCACGGAGTGTCCCCCATGTCTCAAAAAGATGGGGACCAGACAACATTAACCACGAGGGCATGGCAACCAATAGTCCTTAGGGAGTGGGCCACCAAGTCTGTCTGGGAGGCCAGAGGCGGAGGTGCCCATTCTTCCTGTCCAAGCAATTTATGTCAGAACCGTGATTTACAACATCTCGATGGTCAGCAAGTTCTGCTGGCCATCCATTAAACAGTAAACAGTAAATTCTGGACTATAAGCTGTGACTTTTTTCCCACACTTTCAACCCTGCAGCTTATACAGTGCCATGATTTATGTAGTAATTCTGAATTTTTTTGTTCTTAAATTACCTGGAAATGTACTGGGTGCAGCTTATAATCAGGTGCGTCTTATTGTTCGGAATTTACGGTACTCAATCGGTACTGACGGTACCGGTAACTCAACGGTACTGAAACCATGGCCCTCATCGAGATGGTGACCACGAAATTGGAGCGGTAGCAAAACCAATGTCAGGTAGAATTCGCCGAATACCCTAACCAGACAATCTTTGACCTTCACCACAGACCCCTGAAGAGGATAAACTGAGGTGTCCATCGCCTGGGATTTGAGGACGCTCCGCGATCCGAGGAGGACACAGAATCCACAAGGATGGATCCACTGTGTCAAGACATACCAGGTTTTCCTGAGGAGATAGAGGGAGCACTGCATGCCAATTCAACCAAGAGAAACCTTCTGGAAAAGGGGTTCAATCTTGTAGAAGAGGAGATCAGCACAACACAGAGAAGTCATCTGGAAAGGGGATTCAATCTGGTCGAAAAACCACTCCACGCTACCACGATCCCCAACACAATGCAAATAAGTTATCTAGAGAAGGGGCTCAACTTTGTCAATTTCTGGGAGGAAAAGCGCTTACCCCCCCCCAGGATACTTGGATGGATCATGCTGGCAATGGAGGGTTTCATCATTCTGCTGATCTACCCTGGAGTGGTCTTGTGTCTCCGTCGATGTTGTCGCATCCTCCGTTCTCGACTTCCGCTTCCTAGAAGATCGAATAATAACACTAATGATAATAATGTTTACGAAACTATTTATCTTTCCCTGGTCAACGGTTAATGATCAGTTGTAACATAAAACTCCGAGCGTGTAAATATTGTATTTCCGGATAATACATTGTATAAAAAGAGTTGCGAGCTAACAGTAATATTTGCAAATTTCAGGAAATTTGGTGGAGACAAATTATGCGTGTCTAAGATTTATTATAAAAAGAGGCTTCTGTTGGGGATTCTATCACAAAGGTTCAGCTGTATCCATTAAGTGTCTCCTGATTCGTACTTTGATTTGGGTCCTTGTTCGGACACACGAGTCTTCCACAGAAGAACCATTGTCTTCTAAACTTTTCACTGCAATGGGGCAGGTAACACTCCAAACCATGCACGGCCACCTTTTGGTACCCTTGAACCTCCCCTCTTTGAAGAAGGCCTTTGATCACTATGCCGATTTACAGAGTGCAATCAATAAATTGGTCTCAGGTAATAGCGATTCTTATAAACATCTACAATATGAATTGGCAACTTTGAGGAGGAAATTGGATATCATCCATCATTTGGCTTTGACAAAGAAAAAGGACTCCCTTTTCTGAGGTTGATAACCTTTAATGGGTTTAAGGACAAAATAATTGCAAATTTGGGCACCAAGGTGAACTCCTGGAAGACTCAAACAGGGACCACAATGGCTGCTCCCATTCCTACAGGCAGGAAAAAGAGACGAAACACAGCCATTGTGGGCAGTTTGGTTCAACTCGCAGGATTCATGCTGTCCGTCTTTAATCAGCACAAGTTAACATCCATTAGGGAGTCACTAGAAGGGAGTCAAGAGGAAAGTAAATATGTGGCATCCAAGGTATCTGAAGCCTTTTTGAGATTAGGCCAGTTAATTGATTCCATGGAAAAGGCTTATCAAGCCGACCAATGTGGCCGTAGACAATAGCAAATTACATCTAGCTCATAAGAAGGAAACCATTATTGCGAGAGTGGACCATTTGTCACGTATATTTGTTGCGGAAACATTCATGTTCCTCACGGGATTGCAAGCTTTGCTAGACAACCAGTTCAGCCCACTCTTGGTGGACTCCAAACAATTGCAGAGTGAGTATGATGAGGTGGTGGACAAGGCTAATGAAGCCAACCTTGCGCCACTGACTGAAGACGTGGACCTGATCTTTCAATCAGAGGTCTCAGTAATGGGAACTCAAGATGGGGATTTGGTTTGCATCATTCACATTCCACTCTACAGCAGGGATCTAATGAACCTGTTCTGTTATGTACCGGCACCATTCCTTTTGCAAAGTGGATTAACGGCCACAGTAAGAAGTGAGAAGTCCTACTTGGCATTGGACCCTTCAGGCACTTTTGGGAAAGAATTAAGTGAAGCAGAGATCTTTCGCTGCAAAAGTATCAACAGGATTTTCCATTGAGGGAACGAAAATGTTTTACAAAAGAATCTTTCTCAATTATGCCTTTTCAACCTTTATAAGCAACACATGAAAGAGATTGAAAGGTTCTGTGATGTGGTTGTGTCCGAAGTTGCGTCCCACACAGTCCAACTTAGTGGGAATCAATTTCGAATTCTAGTTTCAAGACCCACACAACTCACCACAGCTTGTAAAGAAGGAGCAAAGGTGGAAACTAATTAAGGGATTCATCTCCTTACACTAACGGAGGATTGCCCCAAGGCTAACACCCCAGATCATTTCTTTGTTGGGAATCCTCACATAGTTTCTTCTCAATAACTGATACCACTCCTCTTAATCCATGATGCAATGGAATGGTTCAAAGAGATTAATGGCACTGATACCAACCTAAATTTACAAGAAATCTTAAAAGAACTCACAACAGAACATGCTGGGCATGTTCCTTTGGACAAATTTAGATATCGAGTTACACACCAACAAACAATTAAGTTTAAAAGTTGTCTCACATATGTGCAGTTAGCTTTAACAGTGATTGGACTTGCGATAATTGCATATCATTTGGCTTTGTTATGTATTTGCATTTATAGCACGTCTTTTACCTTACTGGTTCCGTAGAAGACGAGACCGGGTGAGACAATATCACGTCATCTGCCGACCTCGGGAGAACATTGAACTGCATCAACGTATTCGTCCTTCTGCTCCTTCTGCCCCTTCTAATCCTTAACGATCTGTGTCTTTTATCCCCACATATATATTTAATACTATCTTTATCATCTTCATCAACCCTAAGAGCCTTACTACCGGGGTTGGGTCAATACAACTTGTGGCAACCTATTGTTTATGTGCCTGGTAACCACATAATCTTGCCTGGTGACTGGCAACCGACAGTGTCCATGGGGGGAGTGATGTAGGATTTCTGGCCTTGCCCTTTGTCCTTTAAGCCCTAAATCCTAAAATGTTTACAGTGTAGTCCGGAATTACAGTGTAGAACCCTTTAACATCCTATCATTACACATCACCTTCCGTTAAGACCTTTGAAAGAGGTTCAAGTTCCTACAAAAGATAATTGCATGGTTTTTATGACATTGTGTACTTCAAAGTATTATTCTTTAAATCCATAAGGGTTGACATTCAATTGTTCAGCTCCACTCAGGTATGATGATATTTTGCGCTGAGCAATGTTGTATTAGCATTCCCTTCCGTAACCACTTTTATTGCAATCCTCGTTTTTTACTCCCTGACCGTACATAATTACATGCATGTGCAGGGATTTGCAGCAAATGGTTCAGTTGTTTCCCCTTTACCCTTGTAGCAACAACGGAACACACCCCTAGAAAATTTGTATGTAAAGAGGCCATCTTTAGTCATTCCCATTTCAGCAATTTGTCCTCAGTATTTACCTCGTTTGATCCTGTAATAAATTTGTGTTGATTTATTATCAGAATAAGGTGAGAAAGTACAACGAAGATATGATGCTCGAAAGTGCTTGGCTCAAACTGATGTCTTTCCGAGTTTATTCTAGCTAGGTACAAGTTTTCAAGCAGGCAGAGTATTCTCTAAAAGGATATCCCACAGCGTGATGATAAAGTACTGCTTCAACCATAGTCAATTTGCTTTTCAGGAGGTTGAAACTTTGTTGTAGTTTAATTTTGTTCAGTTATTTATGTATAAAAAATATATTTATGCCTCTAGTAATGTATAAAATGTTCAAAGCTACCCCAAAAGTTGGGAATTTTGATAGCCACCAAAATTGATTTGATTGCTGTAGAATCTTATCATTTCTCCTGTTGTGACATCTGCAGAACACTTTGCATTCCATAATGCCATGGAAGTTATCCTCGGCTTCATATCCTAGGATTTTCCTGGACGGGTTGCTGGCCATTGAAGATACTGGAACATGTAATAATATAGGAGAAATAGAAGGGCCTCCTCAGAAAACTTTGGGAACCAACCATAGTAGAGTGAAAAAAAGGGAACTGTTGTAGTAAAAACGGATGACAGGAGCCTGTTTTTAGATGTTTTCGGCCCGAATTCATCTAAATTCATCTAAATGCGTTCTAAATTCATCTAAATTCATCTAGATGCGTTCTCGTTGCAAGCAAAACGTCAACTGATTCAATCTAAATGCATCTAAATGCACACCGATTTCTGGTGCGTGCACCAAAAGTTTGGTGCGTGCATTGCTGTGTCTAATGCTGGCATGAAAAATTTGGTGCGTGCACGAAAAGTTTGGTGCCAGCATTGCTCCGTCTAATGCCGGCATGAGAAATTTGGTGCGTGCATGAAAAGTTTGGTGCCTGCATTGCTCCGTCTGATGCTGGCATGAAAAGTTTGGCGCGTGCACCAAAAATCTGGTGCCTGCATTGCTTTGTCTAATGCTGGCATGAGAAGTTTGGTGCGTGCATGAAAAGTTTGGTGCCTGCATTGCTCTGTCTAATGCAGGCATGAAAAAGTTGGTGCACGCACTAAAAATTTCATGCGTGCATCAAAATTTTACTTGTCTGCATTACTTTTTCTGGTGCCGGGATCTCAATTTTGACGCTGGCGTGAAATTTTAGATCCCAGCACCAGAATGTCAGCGGTCCATAGACGAAGAAACGTGCTCAATAACTCGGGTTTTTCTTTTCTTTTCTTGCTATAAACTTCAACGGAATGCTGTTACTAAATAGTTAAGGAAATTGCAAAAATATGAAAATTTTATTTTTATCTTTTTATTTTGTTTTTCTTAAAACTTTCTAACAATCAATTTAGGAAATGGCTTCTTGTAAAACGGTTTTTTTTTTTTTACTATTGCGTCTTAATTTTGAAAGTGGTTCATTTTCATCGTAATTTTTATAAGGCTTCTTGTAAAATGGGTTTTTTCGTAATTTAAAAAGCTGTATTTCATCATCAGTCAACTTTTTTAACTCTTTCTTTTCTTTCTTCGTTTTTACACCTCGATGTCTTAATTTAGAAAGTGGCTCGTTTTCATCAAAAGTCGACTCTTTTAACTTTCTCTTTGTCGGTTTTGCATTTATTTTTTTATTTTTTACATTGCGTCTTAATTTCGAAAGTGGTTCATTTTCATCGAAATTTTCACAAGGCTTCTTGTAAAACGGGTTTTTTCGTAATTTAAAAAGCTTCCCATCCTGTTTAAGTATTTCATCAACAGTCAACTTTTTTAATTCTTTCTTTTCTTTCTTCGTATTGTATTTTTTATAAGGCTTCATGTAAAACGGGTTTTTTCGTAATTTAAAAACCTTTTCATCTTGTTTAGGTATTTCATCAACAGTTAATTTTCTTGATTCTTTCTTTTCTTTCTTCGTTTTTACACCTTGACGTCTTAATTTAGAAAGTGGCTCGTTTTCATCAAAAGTTGACTTTTTTACCTTTTTCTTTGTTGGTTTTGCATTTAATTTTTTATTTTTTACATTGCGTCTTAATTTCGAAAGTGGTTCATTTTCATCGTAATTTTTAGTTAAACAATCACGTTTTCGCCGCTTTGATGGAATGCCGCTTTCATCCTCGTCACTAATGTTTTTTCTTTTGCCGCGAAAAGATGGCAAAGGTTCCTTGGTTTTGTTTGAATTGCGCTCAATTTTGGCCTTTTCCAATGTTTCTCTCGCTAATCTTTCTTCTTCCAAACTAGCGCGGTAGTTGTGTTTATTACGCAAATGTTCCATAAGAAAATATACCCTTGAGTAGGTTGCATAGTTACAAAACGGGCATCTAAGTTTTGGCGGAACGATGTTTTTCTTTTTCAAGTCGATGTTTGATGGTTCGCAGTGTTGAGGCTGAGGCTCGTTATTAAGTAAATTTTCCGATGCAATTTCCTGATGCGAAAGCGTTATTTCCTTTTGATGTTTTACGTTTTCCGCTTCCGTTGGATTTACAGGTGGAAAGATGAAATTAGGACCATCGGGCTGGCTTCCGCTTGATGGAGGGACAGAAGTAAAACCATTTTGCGAGAGTTCTTCGCTGTTTCGAGCAGGCAAGGTGTTTATTTCCATCTGTGCTGGCTGCTCAATGTTATTGAACGTATTTACCAAAGTTGAAACCGTTTTCTTTAAATCTTCCGGTTGTGTCTTGTAGGATTTCTGCTGCTTAAATTGAATAGCGTCTTCTATATAATTTGTACCTTTATTCAATTGATCTAATTGATTAAGCTTGTCATCTTCGCTAATGACCTCCCTCAAGGCAAGGTAAATTCGTTTCGGCACCAAAAACATGGTGGATACGTCCTCTTCCTGTTTCTTTTTCATTTTGTAATAAGTTGAGTGATTAGAGGTATTACAGCGCTAGCAATAGCCGTCAGAACCCCGATTATGCCTCCTCTTTGCAGTATTCGCTTCTTTTTGCAAATATCTCGACTATTGCGCGGGTAATTTGACAGTTTTTTAAAGTCAGGCAGATGACACCCGACTTTCGATCTTAACCTTGCTCGAACGCGCTTACTAAAAGTAAGCTCTCCGTTCAAAACGTAGTGTATTATTCGACACAGAGTATAGATGCCTTCCTCGTTTAAACATCCAATGAAATTGGAACAGTCACGGTCTTTTAAATGTTTTACCGCGTTTAAAAGAGAAACTGCTTTTTCTAGTGATTTCGTCATTTACCATTCTACTTAACGATTTTGCCATTCTTACGTGCGTACGTTGTACGCCCTTGTAGGCTGTTCGTCCGGAAAAATATGACTTCTTAATCGAACCAAATTATTTTGCTGCTGATGAAAATCCAGCAGTAAATAGCCATAAGGTCTTTCACCGGTTGCTGTCGCATATGCATCGTTTAGCCGATGCACGTTACCCGGATACACCTGTTTAGCCAGGTGCGAGACGGCGCTACGGTCTCTGGGATTGTTGAATAAAATCATGTACTGCGAGTTGATGCTGAGCATTCTGAGTTCGCTTTTGGCGCTAAACATGTTCTGACACAAAAAAACTGTCAAACAATTATAATGATGCGTTAAAACCGTGAAAAAGTGCTTTAGCACCGTTCCTACTTCATCAAGAAAATCGTCAAATACCACAATTTTTGGAAGAGCTCTAGGGAACGTTTCCAGTATATCTTTCATCTCTTCAACCGATTCTGGCATGGATGAAAATTTGCAAAACCTCTTTTCACGCGCGTCATCGTTCATCCCCCGCTCCATATCAGCATAGGTTGGTTGAAATTCTTTGTAAAATAGAATCATACATTCCGGAACGGGCGAGCACATTACGGCCCTATCTTCAACCAGTTTTTTTAGCCATGACGTTTTTCCGCAAGAAGTGGGACCTACCGCGAGTAAGTTAGATGGAAGCTTAAAGCGCAAATCAAATCCGTCCATGTTTTTAATTTTCTTGACACAAAAAAGAGACAAAATATTACCATCAATTTTTTATCAATACGTTTATTTGATTTCCTTACATTCATGTTTACAACATTTTTTTACATGACAACTTCCTAAGGCCAAAGTGCACTTTCCACAAGAAAGCACATAACGTTTGGTGTCCATGGCAGATAGAGCAATTTTCCGTTGGTAGGTTGTTGACATTCTGTGATTCTTTGATTTAATATTAACAAGAGGCTTATATACCAATGTTGATTCGTTTAAACATTTTTTGTAATCCACAAAGGTCAAGTGATTTTTAATACTAGTTTTTTTTAAGCCCTTACAAATTTTCTTTACGCTGGCTCCTCGGGTTTTCAAATCCTTGACCGTCATGCTGTAACATTTTGGCCTTAAGCCGATAAATTCAGTAATTGCGGCCTTTCCTTTTAGCTCGTCTTTAAAGTAAAACAAATGATTGGCTCTGCTATCGTCAAACAACTCGTGATCTTTATCGTATTTTGAGAAGTCGAACATGTGTTCCATTCTTTTTAACTTTTTAACTAAATTTTGACATTTTACTTGAAACAGAAACGAGTCTGTGTCCGAAAAGCACAACTTTAGATTCTCCGTTCCAAAGTAACGTCTAAATTTGTCGTACGATCGATACATGTAGAGTTTGGATAGTTCCAAAATCGCAAACCCCACCGCCAACGGTTTCTTCATTTCAATAACGGCCGGTTTTTTCATGACAGCCACAAGGTTTTCGTTTATGACTTTCAAATTCGAAACATGCTGACCCATGCAAGTCTTTCTCAGCTTCTTTTCATTGTGGCACAACACGATTTCGATGTAGTTTCGCGCGTTCTCTGAAAAAAATTAAACATTTTATTGTGAAAAAAGGGAGCCATTACTTTATTTTACCTATAAATTTGCCAAATGTGGAATTGGCAAACAACTTGAAGAGACGTAATTCAAAATCAGTTTTTGCCTCCGACCTTAATTTTGTAATTTTTGTGATAAAGTTTTTTAAAAAGTCTTTTTGCTCAAACTTGACCGCTCGTCTGATTTTTGTAAGCTTCAGCCCTCGCCTCAAATAATACTTTAGATTATCTAACAAGACGACATATTTACGTCGCGGGTAGAATGTGGCAAGAAGCTTTCGCGAACTGTAACGTTTGTTTTTGTAATCAGCCGGACAGTGCTTCTTCAAAAGTTGTTTGTTAAACGGTGACAGATCATCAAAGTTTATTGTGTCAGTGTAAGGAGCCAAAGGAAATTGATCATCTCTCTGCAAAATAAATAAAAAAAATTTTTCTAGCAGTTGGTGTTTAGCAAAAACAATTATTTACCTTATGATATTTTTTTGGATAGTGCAAATCCACTTCAAAAGCATAGCCAATCCTGCTTTGCGAAGGCAAATTCAAAATGTCCTTGTCCGTCCATGTTTTTATCTCCTTTTTTGGCACCCACTTAAAACTACCCACCGGCAGCATGCGTGTTTCCATGCTGCCGTAAAGATTGTTAGCTGAAAATGTATCGTAATTTTAATCAATCTTTTTTTCTTTGACGTTTAATAAAAAATATTACCATCTACATATAGTAAATGCTCGCCGCTCGCTTTAGGATCGGCCTGACCCGTCGCTTGTCTGGTAGCTATAAAACTCTGCCCTCCTCTAATGCCGCGTGTAAAAAACTGTTCCATTGCCGGATCGTGAAACAAGTCCAATGAGCCCGGTGGTTTCGACATAAAATCAGGACTAATCTCTTCTTCGTCTTTTCTTTCTTCATTTTGAAACATTTTAAGCATGATGTCAAATGACAAGCCAGGTATACCTAAATAGTAGATGGGATCCAACTCAAAGTGCTTCATCACCATTTCTCGATACTTTACAAAAATCTCAGCCAGCAAAATCACGTCCAGTCCGCAATATAACTTCATGTAGTCGTCCATATTTTTACAATTAAAAAACTTGAACACTTCATAGCCGTGCTTATGATCTTCGGTTGAGATGTGGGCTTCGCTCAATCTCGAGTAGAAAGCGTCTTTTGGCGGAAATTGACTGTTTTTAATCGACTCATAAGATGAAAAGTATTCATACGGATATACTCCTTTTCTTTTCAATAATTTTAAACCTTTCGCCTTTTGTCGCGTCCACAGCCTCTTGTAAGGCTCGAATTGTTTGAGAATCGGAAAGGTAAACGTCTCATCCTTGCATAAATCGGTCATGAGCGCATCAAGACTGGATGGCACGTGCTCTAGAGAATCCCTAATTTGAAATTTTCCAATAGTGATTGTCCTAAACTTTTCTTGGTTACTCGCCATCAGATTAGCCTCTTTGTCCAATTTTTCTACTAGTAGATTTATGTCATATCTAAAAATTAAAAAATTTAAAATGACTTTCCCTCAAGTCAAGGATTATAAATATTAAAAAAAAGTCTGTACTTACCCCTTGGCGTTGTGAAAGTATATAGGTGTTCTAAATGGGCCCTGTCGTTGCAGATTGCAAATAGAATGCGCCGCTTGAACAATGTTTCCGGTGACGTGATCATGATCAACCACTTTTTTATATAATCGCGAGCCTGAATCAAATTCTTTTTTGCAAATATGGCATAGCGTGGCGGCGTGGTACTCTTCCCAATCATGTTTGCTCGCTATAATTTGAGATGTGTTCTTGAACCGTTGCTTTCGCGCTTCCACTAATTCTTCGAAGTAATCCAGCTTTGATAGAAAATTTTCCACAGCGTCTTTTCCACTGTACGTTTCTTGATAAAATACTTCGTTTTCCGAATCGACAAAACAAATTGAATAGCCGCAAGCTCGATGTTTACTTAGCTCAGCGCATCCCGACACTTGACATTCGCATGTCACCCACGCTTTTCCGCATGTTTTACATGTTTTTGCTTCTTGCTCTGATTTTTCCATAAAACACTCAAAATCAGCAAATCCCACTACAGGTGCTTTAAAAGCATTTCTTTGCTTATCAAAATTCAAGACACTGCCCTTTTCCGGATAAATCACCGCTTGTTTATCCATTTGACAGATTTTTTCGTGTAATTTTTGTTTCTTGCGCGAACGAAAATCTCTTAAACAGCTGTCACAAAAATAAAACTGACTTCTATGCCGTCTTCCTTTGGTCATAGCAGATTTTCGGTTGTTCAGAAAGCCATTTAAATTAGCAATAGTGAAAAAATGGTGCTGATGCTCAAGGTCTTTTACGTTGGAAATGCCATTTACGTCAATGCTGTCTTTATTGGCCGATGAAATTTGACAATCACTTTTAATCATTAGCAAATTTAGCGTATTTTTGTTCTTATTTTTCTCGCCAGATCTATTGGAGAAAACGTCTAAAACACTCAGTTGATGTTCACCTTCTAAAAGAACTCTTATACGTAACGGTAGGTGCTTGTTCATTCGAACAAACTTGCTAATCTGGCTAAACTGCAGGGGAAAGGTTAAACCCTGCAAGTTAAATTTACTTTCATACTCCTTGGGAATTTTTTCGCATCGTCTAATGTTTGCCGTTTCCGGCCAAAGATGTCCTATGACACAATATAGAAAATTCTTTTCATCGTATTTTCTGTTCCATAAAACACTTCGACACTTTAATAAATACTCGGGCACGTTTACAGAGTCGCTGTTCATTTTTAAAAAATACTGCTACAGTCATAGATTAAAACGCTGCAACTTTGAAGTTGAGCAAATCGCCAACCTGAACCTCTAGTTAACAAATCGTCTTCCCTCTCCACCGATCCAGCCAAAAGTGACTTTATCCTATCTCGAATCTGCTCATCGCTTTGATATTTGTTGACCGCGACGCCTTTTGACCGTAACGTAAAAGAATCGATGTCGACGCTTTTTCCCTGACTTTCTTCATCTAAACCCTGTATCTCGTAATCTGCCGTGATTGTTATACTTATTCGACAAACCACCCGATGTGTAAATTGACTTTTTACGAGATTAAACACATTTTCGATCGTTTGCTTAGAGTTGCAATAATCTTGCAAAGAGCTTTTTAGGTGAGTCAGTTCTTGTTGGAAAATGCAAACTTTGTCGCCAATGGCTCCTTGCCTTTTAGAAAATACCCTTGATTCCGCGTGATTCGAATCTACGTGAGACGATAACTCGTTCTTATCACTGTATTTAAGTTCACAAAACGGGCACTTTCTCAACTTGTCGCGGCCATTATGATTTGCTTGATTTCTGTGTTTTAATTTTAAATGATTGGCAAGACGACTCTTTCTGGAAAACGATATGTGACACGTTTCACACTTGTGCGTCATTCTTTTTTTCTCTCGCTTTTAAACTTTTTCTGAAAAAGGAAAAAAATGTTGTATCTTCTAATCTTTATATATACACACATAAACAATTGTTATATTTACAATAAATTATTTGCACTCTCTACAAATTCCTGCACTTCAGTTAAATTTTTTTTATATAATTCGCGAATGGACGGGTTTAAAAATAAATTTTCCCCTTGTGACTCGTAAAATACGAGCAAAGGGGACACCTTACTTAAAATTTTTTTTAATTTTTCCGTAAAAACCTGCGGATCCGGACAGGGGCGGTTTACCCTCAAGTCGAGCCCCTCACTTATGACCCCTCCATTTACCGACACGCGCGGTAATCTTACCACCCTTTGCGGTTCGGGGATGACGAGTCGCGGCGGTGCAGCTAGAAGCGGAGTTGTTATCGGTGCCGGACGGATCGGCCTTAGCTGAGCCCGCAAAGCCCTCATGTCACACAACATTGGGGATTGTGGGAGGGGCACAGCCGTTGGAGACATAATTGGTAGTCTCGGTGGAGCCGGAGTTGGGGGGCCCGGTAAGAACAAACCAGGTTGAAGCGGACGATAGGGAGCCGGCATTGAATAGACCGGTGATGCCACGGGCGATGGGGAAGGCGGAGGGCTGTAACACACCGGTCTGAACGAGGTGTTTGGTGTCGAGGTTAAAAGGGGCTCAGTTCTAATTCGTATAAAGGAAGTGGAAAGGGAAGCGGGCGGTGAATTCGAAGGCAGCGCGACGGTGGAAGATGCGGACGTGAGCTCGACCGAGACTTGTTCCACAGGTGTCCTTCTTCCCAGTTTTATTTGGAAAGGCCCACACCTCTTAAAACCAATCAATCTTGATTCCCTATTTTTCGGCATTGTCTAGAAAGCAGGGTGATTGAAATCAGGTTTAAGATTTTTTGCGTAAGCTCAATTTTGGGTAAAAAATTTTAAGACTTTGAGCAGTTGTTAAATTTTTTTTTGCGTAAGCTCAATTTGTGTAAAAAATTTTTAGACTTAAACCAACTTTATGTTTAAAAATATTTTTTCAAAAAAATTCAATGTTTTAAAATTGTAAAGACTTTTTTGTCTACTTACGATTTTTTCAAGTGTCTAAAAGATAAAACCAGGATCTTTTCGGTTTCAGTTTAGATTTTGGAATGACTCCTTATCTCAAAAAGGGTCATTCATGTAAACTTTTTAATAGTAGAAAAAGGCGCAAAAATTAAACCTGGTTTTTTGAAAAGATAATTAATTTTGGAGAAAATTTTAACCTTTCTTGTAAATCCTTTTATCCCCGCAACCTGACGTCAGATTGTGTTTTCCGTGCAATTTTCCTTTATTTTTGTTCATTTTTCCGCACATGCATTAAGGCTTAAAGCAAAAGCGCCGAAATTGGAGCAAATTAATGACAAGATATGTGACAGTGTGTTTGCTAAAAATTGTTTTTTCTTTTAAACAACAGCCAATTTTTTTTAGCAGCACACCCATTAAAATAAATCAGCAAAAGGAAAAAAGATTAATTATTAAAAGGTTAACAATCGGGTCTTTGCACCCTTTTTTGCGGTCAAAGAAATAAAGAATGACAATTTTCTGGAAGGAAAATTAGCGTTGAAAACCATTAAGCAGAAAAACCATTAGCTCAAGTGAGAAAAAAAAAGCACGTGCCAAGGAGCAGCATCTAAAAAGGGGAAAAAATTCTCCATTTTACAAAAGATGCCCTAATTTTAGGTCATTTTACCGACAAAAAAATAGAAATGAGCATTTTTAAATTTTTTTTCAAACCTTTATGAAAATAATTGCTTTTAGATTTTTCTAGTTTCTTCTAGAACTTTTTTTGCCTTAAAATGGGTTAAAAGTTGACCACAATTTCATCGAGAATATTCTAGCATTTGCCATTATACAAGTCAAAATAGTATAAAAGCCAATTTGCGCTTTTGGTGAAACACCAATAATATTTTGACTGGCTTCACATCCACACCTAAGATAAAACATCGGTCGCGTCATGGGTAAACCGGCTACATCATCTGAAAGCAATGGCAAAGGCAGCAAGACGATCTTGTACAAAAAAAAAGGGAAGTCTGCGCATAAAAAGGTCGCGAAAAAGACACCGTTCGAAAAAAGCCACGTTGAAAAAACGTCAAAAGTTTACACCAAAGAGCAAAAAAGTAGTAAACTTGCCAAATCCCGTTCGTCATCTGCGAACAAAGGACATAAGCAATTAGAAGATTCCGACTCAGACATGGAGAAGGATGAGGACATGAGAGACAACGAGAATTCAAGCGATGACGAGTCTGAAGAATCCGGCTCAGAGAACATGCAAGACGGCTCTGATAACGATGATAACGATGTTGAGTCTGATGCTGCCCAAGATGATAACGAGGATGACAATGATGACGAAGATGATGACGATGCTCCGACTGATATTGAAGAACCGGAGATGGAGGATCAAGGAAAGCCGTTTTGCGCGAAAAAAAGACCAAGGTCCGATTCAGGCAAAAAGAAATTACCCGATTCAAAGAGGAAAAATTATGTTGAGCCGGAGCCGGTTTCGTCCAAGGTGGATGGGATTAATTTGACAAGGAAAAAGCAAGAGGAGTTGTTTCGACCCTGCAAATGGGATGTTAACGAGCGCGTAAAAACCGCGGAGGTAAACTTTTCCAAGTGGCTTGAAAGCCACAGCCATCGCGAACAATATTTTATTGGAGACGACGGGGTGAGTAAAACAGTTCAGAATCAGCTCAGCGTATTTTTAATTTAAAAAACTTTTCTGCGCTGTTTTGCTCAACAGTACATCTACCCTAATCCAGCCACCATGAAAAAGTTTATTGAGGCTTTTAAAAACAAGGAGGTGTCATCGCGATCGGTGAGCTTGCCTTTTGCCCCAATGAGCAAAGTGATTGCATCCAACCCTAGGATGGTAATTGGAGTTAGCGGCGTTAGGCATATCCAGCGTGCTGCGGGCCTTAGCGTGTGGCCGGTATTTTACGTCTCTAAAGAGCAGGTAAGGCGAAATAAAAATGTAAATAGAAAAAAATTGAGCGGAAAAATGCGTAAAAAAATCTTTTTTTCCCGCAGTATAACGACAACAACAAAAGCCACAGCACCAAGATAATTAGGATGAATTTTCCTCTGCACAAGTTGGATGAATTTACCGAGGGTATGGTGGAGCTGTGTCAAGGTCTGGATTTCCCCATCAATGCCAAACTCGGCGGCAAGTGAAGATGCGTGTGTGCAACCGCGGCAACAGCCGCGGCAACGGCGGCGACTGCAGCTTTGCTGCAGAACAGAAATCAGATTTGCGGCTTTTTATTAACTAAAACATTATAGGCAATTCTGTATATTCTAATAAAGCTTGACTTGCAAACAATTAACTAAATGTTTGACGCGTTTTTCATTTTCGCGTAAATTAAAGGGATTAAAAAAAGTGCAAAAGTGCCGCGGATTCACGTTTGCGTATGCATTGACAAACATGCAGAATGCGGCAGCATACCACCCGCAAAACAATGAATCGAAAGCTTGAATCGATCGGTCCAGGACATGTCTTATTCTGCCGCAATTTTCCCATTTTTTCAAAAAATGGATGAGGTGGTGATTATAGGCGGGCACGGGTAGTGCATAGCTGTCGAAATAATACAAATAGTTTTGCTTATTAATAAAAAAGGCGATGAAATGACTGCCGGGATGGCTTGAAACCGAAAGATTGACGATGGCGCAACAGCTGGTGTTCCACAAGTTTGAGGGTAACGTGTCGACTGCAAAGGTGCCGATGAAATTCTTGCAAAGTGGGGATAAAAACCGATCTAGAAATACGTTGCTCAAACCGGCCATTATCGCTCTTCGGCCCTAACAACTTGGCCGTTCTCCTCTATTTTAATTCCGGAATTAAAAATGCTGTAGGCTAGCAGGTAGATGGGGTGAGGCTTGGCTGTTTTAAAGCCTAATTCCAAGTCCAACTTGCCTTTTTCGTCGGGGTGAATGTGAAAACTGTTGCAGCGATCGGGGGTCAAATCGGCAGTTAGAAAACATCTTCCTCTCTTAAAAACCGCGGGCGAAATGTCGCAAGAACTATTTGAAATGCCGAAACCCGTGCTGTCGTACATGTGTCTGTACAGGTCCATGTAGTTATCATCATCAAAATCCGGCTGAAAAGCTTTTGGGAAGACGCATTGTCCGTTTTTAATAAGATTGAAATAATTAAGATCAAAGTGTTGAAAGTCGAACGGGTTGAATTTGCTATCGTGCGTCAAGGCTTGGTTGTGAATTAGGGTGAAAATAACTTGTTTGGGCAGTATTTGTGAGGCAATATTGGTAACGGTGTACGATGTGACGCCGGCTGGAATCACAAAAACCTTCAACTGACTCAGCTTAAAGGGTATATAGCAGGGCTGTTGAGACATTTTCATCCTAAAATGCTTTCTCTGCTGCTCGACCGGCAAAACTTTTCTCATTTTCAACTTTAAATCCTTTAAAACGATTTTAAAAGATTTGTCATCTTCGGCGTGAAGAATACCGAATGTCGGACTGTTTCTAATAAGCTTAATCTTGATGTCGACATTCGGTGGCATATACTTATCCGTATACATAATATCCGCCCCCAATCGAGAGCAGAAATAAACTTTTTTGCCGTGAAGTATAAGATTTCGACGGTGTATTAAACGCTGATTTATACCGGGCTCGCAAGCTCCAATATCGTTTTCTTTTTCTTCAAAATAACCTTCGGCTCTTAGCTGACTCTGTTTGGCCTCTCTATCAAACGACAACTCGGTCTGGATAAAGTTTTTGAAAGGGTAGGAATTTGCCGTGCTCAAGTCGCAGACTTGAGTACCGTTAATGTAGATTTCAACCGCGCTAAATAGATTGCTCGCGAAATTATTGGCCAGAAAGACTCGATCGTCGGGTCCGACATTTTCATCCTTTGCTGTCTTGACAACGAAATGCCCTATTAATCTAGTCTGATCCAGAATGATGGAACACTCTTCGTCTCGCGGGATGATGAATTCGATCGGTCCGGTGTTTGAAACGCTGGAAACGCTGTTGTAGACCACATCATTGCCTTTTTCAAGGCTTATATCGACCCCGAGCGGCGCGTGCAGATCAAGAGCTTGTTCTGTCAAATCGTCCTGCTCGAACCCTAGACCTCCGATGCCACCCTTTTCAGTCATTGTCGAAAATGCATGCTAGTCCGTAGTTTTCTGTTCTTCTTAAAAAGAGGGAGTCGGCGGTGTGCAATTTTAATATTTTATTTTGGTAACCTGAAGGTTGCTGTCGATGGAAATGGCAGCATTATAAATAGCGTAAGAAATCAGGGTTAAGGGGGTTCTGGTGGGGGTGTTAAAAGTCAAGTCTAGTTCCAAATTTCCGGGCACTCCGACGTGATTGTGAAAGGATAGGCATTTATCCGGAGTCAGGTCGAACGCGAGAAACATCTGGCCCTCTGTAAAAGCTTGGGGTGAAATACAATTTCTGCCGCCGACGTTGCTTTGAAAATGGTCGTACAATTCCATATAATCGCCTGTAAGTATCTTGCATTCTATAGGTCTAGGCATGAGAAGTCTTCCATTGTTTTTTAAAATGACGGATGCTAAATCGGCGTGTTTAAATTTAAAGGGAAATTGATCGCTCGGTCCCTTGGCAAAAAGGTCGCTTCGAAGCATGCAGAAAATAATTTGTTGCGGCAACATCTCGCTATTGTTGATGTGATTTGCAGAGAAACTAAGGGAACCAGACGGGATCAGATAATGCTTCATCTGCGTGTCTTTAAAAGGCAGAAAAAATGGTCGACCTTTTAGCAGTTCGGCGTTTAGCCTGTTTCGCACACGCTCGCACGGTAACACTTTTCTCATGCGAAGTTTTAATTCCTTTAAACGAATGCGATAGACTTTGTTCGGATTATCTTGAAGCAGCCCGAAACACGGGTTGAACCTGCGTAATACAACAGTGATTTCCACATTCGGAGGTAAATATTTGTCGGTGTAAAAAATATCTGCGGGCAAAGTTGAGCTAAAATAAACTTTTTTGTCGTTTATTATTTTCGCGCGATTCTCCGCGATGCATTGGCACATTTTACCGGTCGTGGTAATATTGTCAAAGCATTTGTCGTGGTGCGTTCGGCAAAAGCCTTCGGACCGTCCCACATTTGTTAATACATTATTGTTATAGGACAGGAGAAAGTCAATGTGGTGTTTGTACGAATAAGAAAGAGGGGCACTCAAATCACATATTTGAGTTCCGTTAAGGTGGACTTCAATTTGCGAGAATAATGCGGCGCAATAATGGTTAGTAATTGTTGGCGTGTCAGTGTCTGTTACACCCTCGCCGCTGTCGGTCTTTACCACAAAGTAACCCTCTAGCCTCGTCTGATTTAAAACAAAAGCGCATTCGGGGTCGGAAGGAATTGAAAACGTAACATCTTCTAAATCTTCGACGGGAGTCACGCTACTATACAGCACAGTACGACCTGATATTAAATCCGTGTCTTCGAGGGGGGTCGCATGCGCATTCAAACTATCACCCTGCAATTCATTGAAATCCACATTTAAACCACCGACACCGCCATTAATCAACGATGACATTTTTAGACAACACGGAGCACGTCACTGTGACAAATATAAAGCTTAGCTGCACAATTATTCTTACGGATGAGGGGCCGTTATCCTTAAATAAAGATGTGTCACAAAAAGTTTTTAGTAATTTTACGGTAGTGAGGAAACAATACGTCTACACCATTTTCAAGACCCGCGGAAACAACAAATCATATCATGTCAATATTACCAAAGTGCCGTCGCGAGCGGATATAAAAATATCGTTAAGTCTGCTGACGGACATTATCAGCAATCGTTTCTTTGTGCAAACATGGGAAATAAACAATTTAACTTGTTCCTTTCGTGCGGGCTTTGAGATACCGCTGCCGGACGTTTTTGATAAACTTCGAAAGGAGAGCTACGTGAAAAAAGTACGCTTCAATCCCGAACGTTTCCCAGGCATGTTTGTGACTTTTGAAGCCAACACGGTTTTAATATTTTCCACAGGCAAGATGGTAATCATCGGGGCCAAGTCCGAAGATGCGGTCAAACATAGTTTGGACTTTATTATAGATTTTTTGAAACAATATAAAAGCGATCGATAGTTGATTCGCGTTTCAGTTTTGCAGCGCGTGCGGAGAAATAAACATGCCTCGCTTTCATAATTTCAACAGGACTTGTTCTCATTACAATATTGTGGATGATTTTTCAAACGGGTGTGAAGTATGTACAGATTGCGGGCTCGTGATGCATGATCGGCTATATGCCTCGTATGACTATCGGCTCGAATCGATTAAAACGGAGAAAATGAGCGAGGATGTGACTTGCGACAAAAACAATTTTACTGATGAGACAATGCAAAGGGTATGCTATAAGTGCAATATCGAATGCGCGGATTTAAAACGCGTCATCGCCAAAAAATGGGACGCTAGCGGGAAAAGAGGGAAAAGAGGTGTTTGTTTAGAAAGTTTAGCGGTAATGTGCATCTACACCGCGCTTATAGAGTCGGGGGTGCCGCGACCGATGAAAGATTTATGTGCCATAACCGGCGTCAAGCAGGACAAAGTGTGGCAATATCTTAAAAACGACGACTCTTTCTACAGCCCAAATTTAATGTGCGAATATTTTCTTCACTCTTTAAATCTAAGCTACAAGGAGTTGAAGGAAATTAGAGAGAAAGTAAAGCAACACGAAAAAAAGTTTGTTTTTTCGCCAAAAACACTAATCGCGGCATGCGCGCACGTCTTTTTAAGAGAACAACGGAGTAGGGTTGATCAGGAAAAGCCGAAAAGCTTATCACGTTTAGCCGAGCAATTAGGCGTTAGTCCGATGGCCTTAAGCAGGTGCGTCAAAAAAATTGAAAATTGTTAAAGTATGCGATACCACCGTGGTCCGTCTGTGCAAGCTGGGGCGGGATTAGGTTCAATTTTTAGCAGTCTTTTCCGGTCGTTGGTTCCGGTGGCGAAGGGCGCTGCAAAGACAATCGGTAAAATTGCGAGAAGCGAGGGTGTCAGATCCGCGGGACGATATTTGAAAAAAGAGGCGGGACGAGCGGCCATTGACACCGCACTGGAAGCCTTGGACGGCAAAGCAGTTGGAGCCGCTGCGAAAAAGAGATTAAAATCCGCGACTAGAAACATCTTACTGGCTGGTAAGGCGAGTAGGCCTGCACAGGCGTCCAAGAGACCGGTCAAGAGAAAAAATAGCACGCATGCGGTAGGAAGCGGTAAGAGAAGAAAAACAAAACAAAAACCGCTGTTTTATGTTGAGGACGACAACGACGACGACGAGGATGATTACTAAACGCGAATTTTTAAAAGCTTACACTTCGCCCGGCTCGCCTTTTGCTTTTTCATCGCCGAACCGCGTTTTTAATCATTTTAACGGGACCATACCCATAAATAAAATAAAGAAATGGCTGCAGGCGTCGGACACCTATACTCTGCACCGACAACCTAAGGCTCCAAAACCTAGGAACCCAACCTATGTCTATTACAAAAGATATCAATTCCAAATAGACTTGGTTGAAATTGGGAAAATGGCAAACGCGAATGACAATTATCGTTACTTGCTGACAGCGATCGACATTTTTTCGAGATATGCCTTTGTTGAACCCATAAAAAACAAGACAGCTTTGGTTTTTTTACAAGGATTCAAAACCATTGTCAATAAGGCTGGCCAGCCGCCTCGAAAAATTCTAGCTGATAGAGGGTTAGAGATCAAAAATAAATTTTTTAAAGACTACTGTCGACGTAAAGGCATTACTCTTTTACACAGCGACAACTTTGTGCACGCGCCGTTTGTGGAAAGATTTAACAGATCTCTAAAAAGTCTAATGTTTAAATATATGACATCTAGGGGTACGGATCGATTTATCCACGTGCTTCAATCTTTAGTAAAGACGTATAACTCGCGCGTACATAGAATGATCGGTATGAGTCCAGCTGATGCGGAAAAAGCAAAAAACGCTCCCAAAGTCCGAATGAAACAAGAAGAGGCTTATGCAAAAATAAAGAGGCGACCGCCTAAATTTAAGAAAGGCCAAACGGTCAGAATAAGTAACTACAGAGCTCAATTTGACAGAGGTTACAATAAGCAATTTACTGAAGAAATTTACAAGATCAAACGGGTGTTTACGCGATTACCCATACCTACATACGAACTGGAAACTCTGGACGGTGACGAGACGGTGGAGGGAAATTTTTATGCTAATGAGCTGACTCTGGCCAAGCCGCCAAAATTATTTCACATTGAAAAAATTGTGAGAAGGAAGAAAGATAAAAGAACCGGGCAGAAGTTGGTGTTGGTCAAGTGGAAAGGCTATAAAAACCTTAGCTGGATTGCGGAAGATAGCGTTATTAATCAGGCGTAACAAGTATGAAAGGAGGACATCTTATATATTGCATTTCAAACGCAAGCACTGATTGTTACGTAAACACGCTAACGCGTTTTAACAATTTTTTACCGAAAAATTTAGAATTAAACAAAAGAAGAGATTGGGAAGTTGGGGTTGTAGCTTTTGGTCTGCATTTAAACGTAAAACAAGATTTTGTTTTTGACGTGGTGCAGGTTAAATCCAACATTGTGTCTACAAGCTCAAACGAGAATTCTCACATCTTATGCGTGGCCGACTTGCCTTCAAGCAAAAAACGGAAATATTTCTACCATACTTTAAACAACATACGATATTATCCTATTCAAAACACTTCAATAAAATCAGTGGGCATTGAGTTTTTAGACGCGTCCGACAAACTTCTAAAACTAAAATCGGGTCAGCCGAGTCTAGTTTTACTTCATTTGCGAAAAACAAAACGAGCGATGTCATATTTGACAAAGCACATTCGCGTCGACTCAAAAATGGGCGACAACATAAAACCTGCGCAGAAAAACAACAATTTCGAGGTACATTTGAGCCATCCCATTTATTTGAACGAAGGAGCTAAAATAGCCTTAGCCGACATCTCCTTTCCAAATCGTGTTAACAGCGTTCCGTCAAGCGTTTTTGATAAGAAAATTAAAATAAGTACAGACCCGTTCAAGCAAGAAATCGAGGTCAAACTTGATCAGCAGAAAACAATTGCTTATTTATTAAATTGCTTAAACGACGGAAGAGATAGCGTAGTACGTAATTTTGTTGAATTTGGGCAAACGGAGAAAACAAAAGAATCGGTCGATATCTTTTTTCGAGTAATTTACACCGGACCGACGACGTACGATGCCGAATTTAAATCACCTGAGGTAAAAGTGCTGATACCGCCCGAATTTAAAAACATTTTGGGAATTAAAGAAGAATATATTGTAATGGGACCGGAGAAAAAAGAATTTATATCGCAACAGCCAATGCAAAATCCTGACCCAACAGAAACATTTCCACCTGTGAAAATCGGGGTAATGATTGAAACAATGCGATTTTGCTTTTGCATTGAGAAGAGGTTTATCAAAACAACGGATAAATTAATCGAGGCCATGTCTAATGGTATGAGCAAAGATTTACAAAGTCTCATTCAAATTTCCGCGCATAAAGACCGTTTTAAAGTAAAACGGGTCGGCAATCAATTCAATCGCTCCTTGGTAGTAAGGATAAGAGTGCCGCATGAAATAAGATTATTGCTAGGAATAAGTCAAGATGATGACATTGTTTTGGCGGATGAAAGTAATCAATTTATAAGTGACGAACGTCTAGATCCGCACTATCTATATCCGGGAGTGATGATCTGCTATGCCAATTTCGTCAATCACTCGGTAATTGGAGACGAGTTTTACCCCGTATTAAAAGTTATACCAATTAATAGAGCCGAGGAACAAGACAATTATGTGACGACGCATTTTGAAAATTTGGAATACATAAAGTGTAATACAAGTCGACTGGATTTGTTGCATTTTCAGTTAAAAAGACTTGACGGAGAATTGATTAATTTTGAAACAAATGAAAAAATCATGATGAATCTAGCCATACAAAACCCTAAATAAAAAACATGATCTGTATTTGAGCACATTAAAATAAAATTTTGATGTGTATTTCTAGTTTAAACGCGATTAAACATTAACATTTTCTGATTTGTCTGGTTCTGACCAAGCAGCGTAGAATGCTCCTACGGTTGAAAAGAGCAAGAAAAAAATTAATGCCATTATAATAAATGGGGTTGAGGTTCTTGTATTATCTGACGACGATAGGAGTTTATCCAAGGTGTTAATTACAATCTTGTTAATAGCGTTCGTTGTGATGTTGGGGGCGGCGGTAGCGTTTGACACGTCTGCCACTTGATAATTGTCTTCGCGGGGGGAACTCATTCTTGTATTTCAAATTCAAGAGAAGCGGCCGCGGAGTATTTGGAGCGGTTGTAATTTTGCGGGTTAACATACACCCCATCTTCTAACATACCCATAATTTCCCTCTTTAATTTTCTCGCCTGTCTAGCCATTTGTCGAAATTTTTCAATCGATCTCTCCAATAACTTTTCTTCTTTGTGAGCATCTTCACGAGTCATATCAATAGGAAAACTCAACTTTAGTTTTTCGAGCTCAAAAACGAGGTAAGAGACGTTTGCCATCAAATTCTCTAAAATGCTTTTAACATGGTAGGACCTTTGGTGCGTCAACGGTGACCAATTAAAACAGTTTGGTACGGTGTAAGACAATGGATTTGGAGTTTCTATTTTTGGTTGATTTTCATCGGCAATCCAGGCATCAGTCGGCTGAGTTTCAGGAAATGGAGGGATGATTGTTTTATAACCACTCGTGTCACTATTTTCCGATTCATCGTTTGTAACGGGTGAAGAATTTGCTATTGTCATCTGACTATCGTTTTTCATCCAGGACTCGGTCATCTGCGTTTCTGGGAATGGAGGAATGATGGATCTATAACCAGTCATGTCTCTAATTCCTGTTTCGTCAGTCATGTTGATGTTGATTTTTCAAGCGATGGATTTGAAATGCAATGAAATGTGATGTTCAGGCTGCTTATATACCTTATTACAAAGGAACTTTCTAGAAAACCCTAGAAAAAATTGCGGACAGGTTGAAAAATGTATCTTGTCAAAAATTAAAAAATTCTTTTACAAAATACCTCCAATCCTAATTGTTTCTAAATAATAGGAATGTTCTAGAAATGGGAAGAATTTATAAAAGAACAAAAAAAGGAAACATCTGCTTTGCGCAAAAATATTATGTAGAAAACACCAGAAAAAATCGCGGTCAGTTCAAAGGTGATTTTTGGAAAAAATTAAAATTGCATGGTAAAAAATACCAAGGAACCATACAACTTTTTTGAGAAATCAAATGTATATAAAACCTTTTTGTGCTAAAAACAAAAACACAATTGATTAAATTATTGATAAAAATCGCATTAAATTATTGATAAAAATTGCTCGTTCACTGATACCATTACAGCAAGAAAATTTACACAGAATGAAGAAGAACATTGTGACATTGCAACACCAGTTATGGTAAAAAAGAAAAAAGCTCTGCTTCTTTTCTCCAATTTACTCAACTATGGACCACTGACATTCTGGTGCCTGGATCTAAAATTTCACGCCAGCATCAAAATTGAGATCCCGGCACCAGAAAAAGTAATGCAGACAAGTAAAATTTTGATGCGTGCATGAAATTTTTAGTGCGTGCACCAACTTTTTCATGCCTGCATTAGACAGAGCAATGCAGGCACCAAACTTTTCATGCACGCACCAAACTTCTCATGCCAGCATTAGACAAAGCAATGCAGGCACCAAACTTTTCATGCACGCACCAAACTTTTCATGCCAGCATTAGACGAAGCAATGCAGGCACCAAACTTTTCGTGCACGCACCAAATTTTTCATGCCAGCATTAGACACAGCAATGCAGGCACCAAACTTTTGGTGCACGCACCAGAAATCGGTGTGCATTTAGATGCATTTAGATTGAATCAGTTGACGTTTTGCTTGCAACGAGAACGCATCTAGATGAATTTAGATGAATTTAGAACGCATTTAGATGAATTTAGATGAATTCGGGCCGAAAACATCTAAAAACAGGCTCCTGTCATCCGTTATCAATTTGACCCCTAAAGTTACCCACAACACAATTTTAGGATTATGACTGAATCTTGCTTGTTCATTCTTCTTATCAAGAATATCTGTTGGTAGTTTTTCACCTCAACCAGGCCATGCATATACCGTCGTTATCCCTCTAACCTATATTTTCTCTATGGTATATAACATCTTAGAGCTAATGTCTCTCTCTAGCAGCTATTGGCTGCCCCAACATGCACAAGGCTCTCCTGTTCCTCTATGTATATAATAGTACTCTGTGATCAAACCTATTCAGCATAGATATGCTTGATAAAAGAAGGATAGATATTTACTTTATCCAAGAATTTGTGATATCCATGCACCAGGCTAGCTAATGTCTCTCAGCTGTTGGCTGCCCCAACATGTGGCGCGCGCTCCCATTCTTCCCTTCTTCCCTTCTTCCCTTGCTCTTCCCTTCTTCTTCCTGTGTCAGCCGACAGCTTGTGTATCCTTTTTTATTTCACCACAAAATATAGTCAGTTCATTCTGAGATTTCATAGCGTGAGCACCTATGCTGTTATTTAGTGTGATCGAGATCGAGAGGGACATTTTGGAAAAAAAAATCACTCAAATCACGATCATCTACAATGGTGATTCCAATCAAATCACGATCACCAAAAATCGCCAAAAATCACGATTCCCAATCGAATGATCGCCGATCATCAATACCCTGATCCCTTCTCAGCTGTTTCTTGATCAGTTGTGGTGACTTGGTCAACTGAGAAGGGCAGCAAGCAAAGAAAAATAAATTATTGTTATGCAAAAAACCGCAGTTTTGCTGAGGGGATGTTTACTGGAGGGACATTTGCTGGCAGGATGGTGAAGCCTTTTAAAGCCTTTAAAAGGCAGCAGCATAGCGCTGCAACGGGTCTGCTAGTTTTTATATAAAGTACATTTTTGGCTAATGTTGCCCAATTTCAAGATATTAGCATCTTTTGAAGATTAGGATATGGAATTCTGTATTGAATTCTTCTTCAAATGAACGTGCTCAGTCAGTATTTTTCACATTTAAGACTCTCTGACATTCCATAGTTCTCTCGGTCAGTATTTTCCACATTTAAGACTCTTCAACCTTCCATAGTTCGCTCAGTTTGGCGTTCAAGACCTTCTGTATTGACTTTAAACACACTCAGTCAGTTCTTCACATTCAAGACTCTTCGACCTTCCGTAGTTCGCTCAGTTTGGCGTTCAAGACCTTCTGTACCGACTTGGAACATGAAGTGCGCTCAGTCAGTATTTTCAGCGTTCAAGACTCTTCGACCTTCCGCAGTTCACTCAGTTCGGCGTTGAAGACCTTCCGTATCGACTTGAATTGCTAACAGTCAGTCTTTCACGTAAAAACGGAAAACATTTTTGCCTGTTTTATGACAAAAATCGAAGGTTAAAAAACCTATTAAATGCATGCACTGCACGCGTATCCTGGGACATTACGCGTCCCAGCGCAGAGCCCATGCATTTTATCATGCATTTAACAAACTGGATGTGCCGTGAAACCAAAGAGGTTATAATAGTAATATAGATAAATGCATTATAACAAGCAGCTGTGGTTTAAAAGTTAAGTGGAGTCCTGGTGCATGATAGTTTTCTGCCTGATTCCCCAAGACTGCAGTTGGCCTCGTCCTCCTTTCTCACCCTTCAAAACAAATTGACTTGAAAAGTGAAAGAAAGGATGTAACTTTTGACAGCTACGCAGATTGGACTGATTCTTGGCATCTTGGGTTGTCGTATTGAAACGCATAGGTAAAGAAGGAGTGATGAAATATTTTCCTTTAGTAGACTTGAAAGTCAATATTTTTTTTGGAGGGTTTCCAAACTACTTATCAATTGGTGTGTAGATTAATTTGGTGTCTTGTTTTTTGCAACGAGTTTATTGAACCTAGCATTGAGTTGCCAAGCAAGAATTCCCATTTTAACCATCCCTCCCAGAAATCATTCTTCTTCCTTTTTTCTCTTAGAATTGCTTGTCATTTGCCGGTCCTAAAGTTGCCAGTACATACCATGAAAATAGAGTTAAAAACAAAAATATAAAATTTTCAAAAATTTTTGAATTTATTAAAACCACTATGCTCATCAAGTGGTTTCTAAAAATATATTTAATGCTTGATTAAATCAGTTTTTTATTTAATGATAAATTGGAGCAAAAGCATGGGGCTGAAAAAATCTAGCATGACGGAGCTGTGCGACTGGCAAGAGGCAACCGGCAAGTGTCTATTGACATTTAGGTTTGCATTACTACTTGGCAGTAGTCCATTATGAAGGGAAGAGAAGAAATGTTCTTTAAAATATTAATGAAAAACAAAATGATGTTCCTAGATATTCTTGTAGGAAAAATGCTTATCGGATGAGAAGCATTTCATAAGAGAGTAAAGAAATGCATGGCTTAATAGGCCAAAAAAAGCATTTTTCAAGGCTTTTTGGGAGATTTGGATGAAATAACAACACAGAAAATGTTCATACTACTAATAGAAATAGTTATAGCCATTGAAAGACAAGTTTTACTGAACCATTATCAAAATCTATCATCTCAAAGTTTGCACAATTCTGCCTGTGTTGGCTGGGGGAATTCACCCACTTGGTGTGTAGATTCTTTGCTTCATAAAGGAGATTAAGCTGACATGAATGCAGATGCACCTTCTTTACCTATGATTTTGTTGCGCTGTCGAAAAATTGTATCACACTCTGACCATAGACCCTTGGTGTGATGTCATGATAGCCATCTAGCGGATTTTCATTGCAATTTGCAGTTGTACACTGCCAGTTAAGTTCACCTTCTTGTTTACTACATAAGGGAATTCCTCTCTAAATTCTAAATATGACAAAAATGCCAAAACATGTTTTAACAAAAATACTTTCTTTTTACCTACTAAAAAGATATATATTTTATTAAAACTCTTTAATCTTGTCCTGATAATGAAGGGGCCAGGTTAATTACTTATATTTTATGTCCATAAAATTCCCCCTTCTTAAAAATGTGTTTTT
>CBDDTI010000046.1:0-7909 GCA_965233585.1 bacterium | reverse complement strand
AATCCCTCTTCAGCACCATGAGCGATGAAGAAATAGACCACCTCAAAGCTGTGTTCCTCGGATCTACCCGGTTCAGGCTTTCTCTGATCCGCGTACCCCATTGCTCGAAAGTGTCCTCGTAGGTAAGTTTCGCCTGTGGTTGACCCATGTCGTGCAATGAAGTCCTGAATAATACTGTCTATTTCTTCATCGCTCATGGTGCTGAAGAGGGATTAATGTTCTAGGTCAAATGAACGAACTCGGCGCATTATTGTCCAACGAGATACCCGAAAAATTCTAGCAATCCTTTCCCACGTGAAGCCTAGCCCACGTAAATCCTCTAGTACCTCGGGCGGAATATCTACCGATGGTTTACCTGGGCGTCCATTCTTTACTGTTTGACAAGGGACAATTGTAACTCGTGATGGTCTTAATATACTGTTTCCAAAATGTTGGAGGAACCTCTCAAGTAATTCGGAAAACACAACTCTTAGATCGTTTAACTGTTTTGCATCAGTTTCGATCGTCGGTAACTATGTTCGCCAACTGACTTGGTAATCTTACCGTTCTCTCTAAGAGATCTATATGGGTTAAAACTTCAGATATGTGGCATTCACTCCTAGCAAATGAATTTTGACTCAGAATTTCCTCGGTCTTGCCTACAACATGCTCAAAGAAATTCTTCACCTCGGAATCTTCATCCTCGAGCATTTCGTCCGCCATCTTTACCATATGTCCCAGCTCCCGCTCAAATTTTCCCCCTCGACCCAGACCCCCAAATTGAATAAATGAGTACGAAGATTGAATGAATAAAGACGGATTGAATTGAATGAATATGAAAATTGATCGAATGAATTAGAGATTGAATTGAATGAATATAACAATTGAATTGAATGAATATAGAAATTGAATTGAATGAATATAGAAATTAAATTGAACCAATATTGAAACTGAATCAGAAGAATACAAAAATTAAATTGAATGGATCTGAAAATTGAATTAAACGAATGAGGATTGAATAGAATGACTATAGGAATTGAATTGAATGACCTACGATTAAATTGAATGAATATGAAAATTAAATTGAATGAATAAGGATTAAATTGAATAAATATATCAATATTGAATATTGCTACATTTGGCTTGGCATACTGGAACGAAGTCAACAAATGCAATCAAATACAGCTGTTTCTACGGTTAACATCACAAAGCATAGGCGATCGTGCTCGTGAACATAAATAAACAAGGAAGCACAGTCCAGATTTCGACAAGAAAGCACACTAAACGCGAAGAGAAGGTCAAACTCGACAAGGAAACACACCAAGACGTAAGGCAAAACGTGAAACTAGACTCCTGCTAGGAACAAAGCAATTACGTCATAGTTCGCCCTGAATAATTTCGCCACTGGAAATTTTTTGGGGGGACCAAATACACGTCAAAAAATTCCAAGATTGTCGATTTCGACGGCATTATGAAAGCGCCTCTGACTAACGCAATAATCTCAGTGGGGTTAAATTCTGCAATAACATGACAGCATTATCTTCATACCCTCTCGGAAAACACTTCCTTATAAGTACGGAAGTCCTTAGTTTCTCATACTTGTGTAAAAAATTCAAAACACTTTTGTTGACTTCAGTTAATGTAATGTTAGCAGCTTGAATCTCCGCACACAGAGCTACCAAAAAAAAAACAGTAAACAGAAGTTCTTTGTCCCAAAAAACAATAACCCGAACAATGAATTACTTAAGAATTAAGAACAATAATACACGAAATTAAACCATATCGAATCAACCAAAAAGTTTGGTAATTTCGACACGCGATCTAATTCACAACATACATCAGGCCCGGGTTGTTCGAAAGGCGGATATCGCTGTCCACCGGGTAAATCACTATCCCGTGGTTTGTTTTGTTAACACTTATCCACTAGCCTGCCTAGCTGGCGGGATTTGTGAGAAGCGAGCGGCGGAGCCGTTTTATTCCCGAGCGGACCCGCGAGGGAATTCGCGAGCGGCAAACTCGACTTTTCACCTTCGCCACTCGCGTTCACAGCTTCGCTACCAAAACAAACGCACCCGCACGCGAAATCCCGCCAACTACGCAGGTTATGACCCACTGGATAGTAATTTAACCGGCGGATAACGTTATTCAGCCTCCGAACTACTGGGCCAGGTTTTGAAGTGGCCTGGGTATCAGGCTTTTCTTTCTCGCAGGGTAGGAGGAGGAAGTACCCGTCAAAGAAAAGCCTGACACAAGAAAATAGCAGTCTTCCACCTCGTCATAGCGTGACAAGCGTCAGTGTACGTATTAACCGATCAAAATCATTTCCAGCTGTCATGTTTACTTTTTAAGCAAATAATCCAGTCTCGTCCATGTTTCAAGGGAGTCATGGGGTGCTTACCATTTGTCAGAATAAACCGGTTGGGACGAGCGTTGAATAATGGTAAGAGTTTTTCCAAAATCAGCAAACCAACCGAACGAAATAACGCTTACCATTTGCACTTCGATTTCCCGTAATTGTTTTCGGCTGATGAGAGACTGGAAACTGGAAAGTTTAGCAAATGGTAGGGAAATTTCCGCCGTTCCGTTCCGAACGGAAAAAGAGGAGTACCTCTGAAGGTACTCCACAATTTCCGAACGGAATTCCGGAAAATTACCTTACCATTTGACTTCAAACCGAAATTTCCGGATTTTCTCGCCAAATGGTAAGCACCCATGGTTTCCGAGAATATTTGCACAATTTGCTTCGAAAATTTTCGCACAGAGTTTGGAAAGTGTGTCGCCACAGTACCGCTGTTTCCTAAAATTTCTAAGAAAGAGTTTTCTAATGTTTTGTGTGACTGAAAAACCTGTTATTCTTGTGGAATTATTGCTCAGATTGAGAATTGTTGTCATTGAAGATAGTGAATTCAATGGCGAAAGGTTTGTTTGCAAAAAAAAAATTGCTCTAGGAAATATTGATTGGCTACAGAATGTTCACAGAGTTTATACCGGAGACACTGGCGACTGGTAAGGCACTCGACGAGGCGAAGGATTTCAAGGGCTCCACAAACTCCATCGACAGCCAGTCCTAGTGGTTCAATCCCCGTACGAGGCCAGCGATCTCGCAACTGAAGTGACTCCAAAACCGAAGCGGCAAAAAATAGCACTTGTGAAAATGAACCTTAAGGAGCTAAGCGAAGGCCTTGAATAGAGAGAACTTTGTTTTCTGACCAGTATTCTGAGCTTGACGATGAAATAACAAGCCTGAATATCCCGACAGAAACGAATTTATTACCAATCGAAACGCTTTCACTTCCGGTAGTGTGACGTTCTGTTACACTGTGTATTATCCAATCAGCATAACATCCAGATTTTGAATGTTTGCAATGGGCCAATTACATTAAAACGTTTGTGTCAAGCATTTCTCTGCAATCCCTCCCTACCCCTACCCTCTCGCTAAGAAAGGCCTGATACTCAGGTTGGTTAGTTTTGAAGCCTCTTTTGCCCTATTTTGTAAAAAAAAGTAGATATGAAGCGAAGAATAAATCGATTCATCATTAGATGCATTTTTTCTGCCTTTTCATTGCCCGAAAGCCTGACAAGTGTCCTACCTACAGACAATGGTCTGCTTATGTTGAATGCCATTTAAGGTGTCTCCATAGGGTTTTAAGAGCGCGCGCACCGATGATGCGAGCTTTAGTGATGTGCGTGCGCTAGCTGACGCAAGCTCATGCAAAGCAGCAAACAAGTCAACAATATAGCTCCAAATTACAGCCCAGAAGTAAAAACAGAGAAACCATTTACAAGAAAACGCCAAGAAAACGATTTGGACGGAAAGGTCTTGTGTTTATTTTGATGAGACCGCCATTGTCGAGTCGCTCATCGACAAAACCGCGTGGTTCGAAAATTCGCACATGCTCACATAGCGATATTGGCGAGTTCCTATTCTGATGACGTAATTGCCATTGAGGTGAAAAAATAGAAAAATCCTTAACAGATTTCTCGAATTTCCTTCGGTGAAATTCCTTAAGATTTGGCAGAGAAGTTATTCCTTATTAGCTTTCCTTGCTTTCAATTTATCAGAAAAATTTGTAAGACAAAGTTTTCGCTTAGCCAAAAAACACAAAAAATGCTAAAAACGAAAAAACTACCTTGACAACCCCTACTTTTTTCGATTTTAAAAGTTTCTGGCGCGCGCTTCGTGATCTTGCATAACCCTATTGAGCCACCTTAAGTTTTGCATTGCGCATACCTATTGCGCACGATTTATGCGTCATCAGCGCGCGCAAATGAGCGCGCGCGCGTACAAAACGTAAGAGATTTCCCTCAAACTAAGCTCGATAGCGTGATAAATGCTCGTTTTCTTTTAGACGAGCACGGTGACCCCCACTTTTTATGTTATAAATTCAATGAGAACAATATCCTCAATAACGGAGACACAAATTGGCAGAAATCTATGGCTACTTCTATGGCAAATGAAATAAATGCTGCAGATAGAGACGTAACGGGCCCAACAGAGCAAGTCCAAATTAGGTTTCCTTTAAAGGATAAAAATATTAACTAATAATGCAGCGTATTTGAAGCCATTTTTTCTGGGACGTAGATGAATAAACAATCAAAGAAAGTCGACCTCGGTGTGATATAACACGCCGCATTGGAAAATAATCGCGCTTATTTGTTGCGCACGGAGATCACCAAAAAGTCACCTTAATAACCGTATTTGTCAGCATTGCGGCGTGAAGACAAGCACGGTGACCCCCTCTTTTTATTACGTTTTTAATATCTCCTTGTCTTGTAGCATCAACATACCAAGTTTCATCGGAAATCTATGGTGGGTTCTTTTACTAGGGAATCACCTTAAATGTGTTTTGCTGTAAGCAAATTCGGCTCATGCGTAATTTAAGTCCCGAGGGGAACAGTTAACTTTGTTTTCCGAATGAATCTCAATGTCGAGATTCAAGGGAAACAAAATTCACTGTTCCCCAAGGGACCAGTCATTAAGTGATTTGTTATATAAACAAAACAAAAGCAAACTTTGAAAAATGCGCTGAGATGTGATCATGAATATGGAATTTGAGCTATATAAATTATAATTATTATTATTATTATTATTATTATTACTATTATTATTAAAATTATTGCTATTGTTATTGTTGTTATTATTGTTATTGTAATTGTTATTGTTATTATTATTCCAGCGACAACGTCAGGCCACCTTCAACTGTAAGGTCTGATCACTTGCAACAGCGGTCAACATTTCGCGGGTAGCAGAGCTGGTAGCAGTGAACTGTTGGGTGCTTTCCATTATGCCAAACTGACTAGTCAGAGATCAGCGGGAATACCTAAGGAAAATGGAACGACATTTTCCGATTAAATGGGACCAACCAACAGTAGAAATGGCTGTTATAATTTTAAATTCTTTTACCGAATTCCCTAATTAGGGCAAAGAACCGGTTTGTCAAAAATGGAACAATGAATTTCGGTCGAAATATTGGGACCGAAATATGTGGACCAACTCCAGAGGTGATCCCGAATATTCCGGTCAGAAGAAACCGAAAAGAACCTTTCCATTTGAATTCCGACCGAAATTTCCGGAATATTTGGCATAATGGAAAGCACCCGCTGTTTCCCGTTTGATGTCATAGCTTTCGCAATGTTGCCCGCTCATGGCGTTTAGCGGTAAACAGTTTCATTGTTAGATGTCATATGACCATGAACTGGCCTATGAATGCGTGTGTTGTAGCGGGGAAAATGACAGCTATATAGCAAATTGTGTGCGAAAATATGGCAGATCGCTTTCTTAGACTCACATGACACCTGCGGCCCGAAACATTTGTACAGTTGCCGTTTTTCGATCTATTTTGTACGTTTAATATTATATTGCTGCGGATGAGCATTACATGTCGTGTTCTATGGATGATTTTCGATCAGCGGCTTGCAATTTTAATCCAGCTAGCCTGAAATCTGACCTGAAATGCCAGTCTTCTCCTATCCCAGCTCAACCTAATCGCCCGAGGACTAGGTCGAGGACAAGAGGAAACTGACATTTCAGGCTGGTAATCGAATCTATCAAACTTCTCCCCGAATTTTCAAAGCAAAACGCAGAAGTCATGACTACTTGTGCTTTCGTGATACTCGTTCTGCTGTCATGAATGTTAAGGGAAAGTCTATTTAATATTACAAGGGGGGATTAAGATATTGAGGGGGGGGGGGCTCCCCAAAATTTTTAGACACCCGAAAGGGGGGGCTCTGAAAAAATTGTTGAGCTAGGAGGGGGGGGGGGGGTTCCGAAAATTTGTATACTTTAAAACCAACAGGAGGAGAGGGGAGGGCTCCTAAAAGTTGAACCTCCCCCCCCCCCCCCCTTGTCATATTAAATGAATTTTCCTTAACATATGCTTTTGCTGTTAAACGAAATTAATGCAATTCCGTATACCAGTCTCTCCTTCCCCGATGGGTTTCTTCAGGCTAACAATAGACTTATAACATGACTTCCCAAACTAGAGCCTGGTGTGCTGTGGGATTTATCAAAGCTGCAATTGGAAAGAACAGGGTGAATTACGATATATAGCAGTTGCAGGGTACGCTTCTGGTGCCGGGTATGTTGATCTAAGGCGATAAATCCGTTAATAACATTGCTTCTGTTTGTCTGAGATACATTTTAGCAAAAAAGGCGAGAAAACACCGGTATAAACGCCCTGAGAGATCGAGAAATCGTTTGGAAAACCCGAATAACGAGTTTCGAGCAGCTCTGAGCAGGATGGGTGCGTAAGTACTGGACTAACAAAATTTCTTTGACAACACCAAAAATGTCGACTAAAATTGTCTCCGTCAAATTTTCAATTTGGTAATCGCGTGCGCACTCAAAAAATTAAATCATTGCTGACCACAAAGTGTCAATCACATGGCGAGATCAAAGAGAGAGCAAAACGAGATCCAATTCACTTGATTGACGTTTTCCTTCAGAGCATTTTTCCCATATTTTAAATTTTTTACTGATGTCACACTTTTCTGATTTTCTCAACCCAACCAAAAATGCAATACATCGCTCAATTTATCATGCCGAATTGAAAAACTTTCTGAAGTTTCATTAGAGTACGTTGCAAACTCGTAGAAATATGCGACCTCGAAGTTGCCAATCTGCGTTTTCAAATTTCTCTGGTGCAGCAGATGAATATTTTCAGCTTTCTTGGAGTTCTGGAATATATAAGATTCCCTGAACAACCCATTTAACAACTTGTTTGTACCCCCGCGTTTAATGAGGTTCGGGTTATTTGTAATAGTCTAATTTGTCCACAGGATCTCTGGAGCACATCTTTTGGAAATCCTCCAAGCGATACGTCGAAAGACTACGATCTCATTGCCGCAAGTGAAAGTGGCGGAATTACTGTTGTGGAGTTCTCCAGAGATGCGGTTACGGGAGACAATGCTAAAGATGTGCAGTTTAAGGTACGATCATTCTAATGTTAATATCTTTCATGTTATGGAGAAGTGCGATTGAAAAAATATGTTTTTGGTTGAAGATAGGAGCAAGGAATATGTTGTCAGTGGGGCCCACAAAATTTGGTCTAAATAGTCAAAAGTCCAGGTGCGGTTGCCGCTCTTTGTTTACACAAAGTATCAAAGTACTTATGCACCAGTCAAAGTAAACCCCGACCCCACCAAATACCCCACCGTGCAAGGCAGGAAATAGCAGAAAATGCCTCACCGTTGGGACAACTGAATATGTACCTGACAAGTTTGTAGCAGATTTAAATTTTGAATTAAATTTTAAAAATGCCAGTTTCGGAGATTCCAGCCCTGTCAACAAAACAAGGCGGTTCTAGGGAGTCTGGGGGCATGCTGCCCCGGGAACAAATTTTAAGGTATGTGCCTCTAAGATGCCACTTCCTACATTTTGAGATCACAGTCAATGGAAAATAGACGAGTTTTTTCTTAGAGTTTCTCAGTG
>CBDDTI010000045.1:0-11551 GCA_965233585.1 bacterium | reverse complement strand
AGATCCACCCGAAGCTTCAATGTATCACTGTTGGTCAGGCGATGTATCTTGTCCAGTCCCAGCCAAAACTCGCCATTCAGGTTCCCAAAGCCATTCTTATAGTCGTCCCAGTCGCGGTAGAAATCAACGGAGCCATCCAGTCTCTTCTGGAATACTGTCCACCCCCCACCGTCTGTTCTTTGGTCGCAGAAAACATCAAATGCTCCTGAACCATCAGGGTCGATTGTGTAAACACCGCTGGTTGTATGTCCGGATTTGTAAAGAGCAGCGCAGCTTGAAGCTGGAACTGAGATTTAAATTAAAGCAATTAGAACTTATGTGGAAACAAAGTCCTATTAATAATTGATTTTATTTGTCTTTTTTTAACTGACGTTATTTTCGTTCCACAACATGCAGTAACCTTCGGTTGACACAGACAAGTTTAAACCCATCCATTACTGCCAAAACCAATATATAGTTTTCTCTCAGACGTACATACTTCAAAAATTTTTTTTTTTTATTCTCCAAAGTGTTTCCGAATTTAAGGCAAGATTTAACGTCAGGCCAAACTCGGAACACTTAATTTTGAAACGGATTCTATACGGGGCCGTTGGTATCAATTTGGAATGTCATTGCTGGTATCTGTCCGCCGGCTTGTGCGTCTCACATATATAGTCGAATATTTTGACCAATGGCGTAGTAGGAAAATATCGCTTTGCGAATAGCTGCAGTGAATATTTGCTTAAGGAAACCATTTCTATGCATATCAGTTGAAAACACCGTTGGTCTTCTCGTCACTGTTTCACTTTTACAAGAGAATTAGTTTACCTACCACCACAAGTACAATTCTCAAGAGCGGTGATACTTTCCCTTAATTGTTGAAGGATTTTCTCTTTACAGGTTGCAAAAATCGTTGCGTCGTCCATGAAAATAAACAGCGCCAGGAATGTGAAAAACACAATCCACTTTTGAGAAGCCATTTCTGATCGAGAAAAAAAAGTGGAACAATAAAGAGGATATACTGAGTTATAAAACATTACCTGAGTGTGACTGGGTTGAGGTGCGTGTTGATACGAGGAGTCAAGAATACAAAGCAGCTTTCAGAATAATGGTTGCTAAGGGGAAATTATAATACCTAGGGGGTGTTGAACATTTCAAATCATACATCTTTAGCTGCGAGGGAGTTGTACAGGCTGACATATTACACATAAGAGTACACACACACAAAAAAACATTTTGGGAGCATCCCCGTTATTTAAAGGGCGTATAACGCAGGTCGAAAAAATAGCTTGATGTATGCCATGAAAAAACGTAGTCATGAACATCTTTTGAGCAATCGGGTTAGAAAGCAGAAATCCCTCCATAAATGCTCTTAAATCTTATAAATGCTCTTACATCTTGTGGCTTGAAGTGAAAGGAAGTATCCTACTTAAATTGAAGTACATGTAGAAACAAATGTCACTTTCAGGTTTTCTTACTGATCCCGGGTATTGATTTTAAAGAAATCGTTGCTCCCGCCCTCTCCTTTTCACTTCCGGATCCCGCTCGCAGCTGATCCCGCTTGTCGCCCGTTCGCTTTTTCAAACATCCTCACTGACCGAGAGCCTGGAACAGGCTTAGCAAACATCATCAGTTTTGCATATAAGGCGTTGTGCACGCTTACCATTACACTAAATCTTTAACTTATCTTTAAATTATTTCCCCAGATTGTACATTTTGTAAGCTTCACAGTGATATACACTTAATCAAGGTTTTATCGCTAGCAATGTGCGTACGAACGATTTTCATTTCTGGAAGACACTCCTGAAGGTCTACAGTAACCTTAATCAGGTTCTTAATTTTAAAAGAAGAAAAGAACTTGTACTCATGGGCGTGGCCTTTATATCTGAATCATTTACAGTACTGTATCAAGTTCATATAACACTGTCAGTGCTCGCGTCTGATGGGCTGTATTATATTTGATGAAACTCTATATTTTGAAAAGAACCTGATTGAGATTTTAGACTGGAATGGTTCTTATGTGAAGGGGTCCTAACAGCGAAATTTTAACCTAACAGGCATGACAGGTTCTTAATTTTAGGTTCTTATACGTGGGTTTTTAATGTATACAGTTTTCTAATATAATGTAAAGAAATATTTATTGCGCAATAAGAGGGTTGTGTTTTTCATTCTAAAATTATCCTTTCTAGTTTAATAAATTTATTTTTGCTATTTTACACATTTCCCCCTGTCTTGTTAATAGCAAACAGATGAACAACAGTTTAAAAAAATATGGTTTTGTGTGTGCTTTGCAAGTCTCAATGAAAAACCTATCCAAACTGTCATACATGCACGTTTCATTTAAGGAGCTTGTGTCTTGAAAGATTTTATTGCTGCCGTCTGCGTCGAGACTGTTCTGGATCCTCATTAAATTACGAAATATTGATTGGCCAGTGCTTTCTCTGTTATTTCTCTCTTTGTTATTGTAAGATCAATGTATTCGCCCCTTACAAAACCATTTGTAAAAGAGCTCTCAATTACGTTCGTATCTCATCGAATGGAATGGCTATCGAACTTGAATAAGATAATACAAGGAAACACGAGCTTCTGAAAATTTGCCACATTTTAGAACTTCAAAAGATTTTTCGATCCAAAAGGGGACAAACAACAAGCAGACTGGTGATTAAGCTTTTTTGTTACCTTCTTCTTTGCTACAATTCTGTTCTTGCAGTGAGAAGGCACATGACCAAAGCAGCTTGTGGCAACATGACATAAAGTTTTCACACACAAGGTCCCAAGATACGTAAAAAGATCGAATAGATTTAATAAAATCGTTTAGGCGATATACTGCTGGCGACTTTTTTTGTTACTAGGTTAATTTGTACTTGGTCAGTGGTACTTGGTAAGTAAATTCTACAAGGGATAAGAGACTCCCGCTAGTAGTTCCAATTTTAAATTTGGTCTAAAATGAGGTAAAAAATAATAGCTGCTTATTTGAAAGGCTTTTCAAAGTAAAGAAGAACGGTGTTTTCCTTTTTGGAATATCTGTTTTCGTTTTAGAGATATTTACGTTTTGTATTACGCAAATGAGGGAAGTGATGACGTCATAGATCGTTCCACTAAAACAGTACAACACTCAATCAAGAATATCTCAAAAAAAAAATTGATGCAGTGTCCTTAAAACTTGGCACCGGAAATATACATCACAAAAGACACAAAATGACAGCTGCCATGCCGTTGCCATGACAACAGTTATGCCGCTGGCCCAGTTTTAATTACAACTAAAATTCCCAGATTTCATCTTACAAAAGGATCATCCACTCCCAACAATCTAATAGGGAGAGTTAAGATAATGTGGGAACCATGTCTGTTCAGAGGAAGACCCCTGTCCCACGCAAAAAGGTTGCAAACGGGGATATTTGGTTTTTCACAGACAGAGACTGGAACCAAGGGTGTTGCCATGGCAACAATACAGTAGGTGTCATTTTGTTTCTTTTGTGATGTACATTTCTGGTGCCAAGTTTGAAGATCACTGCTCCAATATTTCTGGAGATATTCTTAATTCAGTATTTTATCGTTTTAGTGGAACTATTTATGACGTCATCACTTTCCTCATTTGCATGATACAAAAACGTGAATATCTCTAAAACGAAAAAAGATATTCCAAAAAGGAAAACACCGTTCTTCTTTACTTTGAAAAGCCTTTCAAATAAGCAGCAATTAATTTTCACTTCATAGGCACTTTAAACTGAGTTACGAAAGACTGATTTATCAAATTGCGCATCATAAATTCACCTACCGTACAGTGTTTTCAAAGCTAAGGGAATTGTTGACTGGAATATTCTTCTAATCTAATTTAAGAATTGAATACGGCCTTTTGTTCATTTATGCGCGCTCGCCCAAAAGAATCTCCGTATAAAATCGTCCGCGTCGCCCTTCAGTTGTCTAGAGTTTTGTCTAACTGAAAAGCAAGAGTGAAAGATTTAAACGTTTTCTCACATGGATATTGTGATTCCCACCTAGCCATCTAGAATATTTCGAGCCTGGCGGTCTCATTGTTCTACGAAACAGCGTGAAAAGATTTTCACAAAGAAACTGTTTCTGCCTGTTGCCTGGGCCAAGTGTATGGAATAACAGGTAAATATCAGAGTATTTCCTAGCTGCTAACTATGTAAAATGTACTAACATTCAAACTTACTGCACTACCCTTTTCTGTTTAGATATCGTCCTTTGAAGTCAAACTTCACGATAAGGGAAACCTTCAGAGCAGGCTAGCTCTCTGGGGAGAACCGAACGTTATATGTGACTTCGCTTTCTTTTAAGCATCTTCAACATGAAACCTGAATACGTTTCAAACTGAGACCTTTTAAGTGGAAATAATTATAGAAGCTCATGTTACAACTTCTAGGGCAGGCTTGCATCTGTTAAGCTTGAAACAAGTGCATGCATGTCCAAGTACATTTGTCCAGGGGAGGCCGGTAAGTATTTGCTTTCATCAAAAATTTGGCCGAGCGAGAAAAACTGAAAATTCGTTTCGATAATACAAATTTTAAGAAACATGAGACCAGCCGAAATGACTGTCCGGACCTGCCCAACAAACGTTTTTGCATACCCAAAATCTAGTTTAGGGGTAATGGTAAGGACAAAAATTACGATCAAAGACCACAGTTTTAAACAAAGGAGACGAACGTCTACCTAATAGGGTCGGTCGGCTAGGCAAGTTTTTCATGTGTTGCTAAGGGAATTCCTCTCTGTGTTAAAAAATTCCTTTCATTGGGCTTGAGATGTTAAATGTTATCAAAATTGCGTTAAATTGTCGTCCGTTGTTTACGCTGTTAAATAATGATAACCACTTGGAAACTTTCAATGGATTGATTGATTGATTGAAATATATAGAAAAATGGCAATGGTTTCCCTTTGGGCGCTCCGCTCAAAGGGATAAATTGATAACCGCACGCGGCACAACCACTATCCTCATAGGCGGTACTTCAAATATTGTCAAAATTGTGCTTAATTGTCGTCCGTTGTTTAATGGTGATAACCAGTTTCAAACCTTTCGTGGATGCACTGATTGAAACAAATAGAAAAACTAACAAGGTATCTCCCATCGAGGTATTGAGTTATGTTTATTTGCAGATTCTGACCTGCAAAGCTTAAATAATACGCATGTCCAACTCCATTTGTCTAGAGCAGGCCTCTAGGTGTTTACCTAATCAAACATTGATCTGATCTGAAAAACTGGAAATTTCTTCTTAAGAGAAGTTTTAAGAAATGTAAACCAAGCAGAAAGAGTTTCCCACCCAACAATTGTTTTGCCCAAAGTCAAGTTTAATGTCAGGCAAGTTTGTAATATGTTACCAGGGGAATTCCTCTCTGTCTTTAGAAATTCTTTTCATTGGACTTGACACGTTAAATGTCATCGAAATTGCGTTTATTGTCGTCTCGAAGGTTTAATTGTAATAACCAGTTTCAAATTTTCAATATGATATTGATCGAAATAGATAGAAAACTATCAGTGCATTTTCAACCAAGGTATTCGCATCCGAAGAGCTTCCAAAATGTGGCGAAATTTCAGATTCTTCAGTTTTTTGGCATTATCGTAATACCTTAGATAACTATTCCATTCGACGAGATACGAAAGTAATTGACAGCTCGTTCACATATATGGTTGTGCAAGAGGCGAATATAATGATCATGAAATGACAAAGAGCATAGAGAATACACTAGTCATCCAATACGTCGTGATTTAATGAGGATCAAGGATAGTCTCGAAATAAACGTTTGGGAAAAAAAATTGCACGACACAAACTCTTTGAAAGGAAGGTAAACGTATGAAATTCGGAAATTTTTTTGCCTAACTATAAATACTGAGCAACATAACCTTTACGCTTTGCCTATGCCTTTTCGAATGATTTTCTATCAGAAGAATAAGTTGAATACGATTGTTTCATTTACTCTCTAGACATCAGGACAGCTGGGAGGGAACATGATTTAAACCCAACTAAGGCATACGCGGCAGATGCCGCCACTAGCTTGTAATACCCAGTAATTTTAATTGCTTTGAAATTGGCATGATTTGATTCTTAACTAACATCGTGACTACATGACCGGAACAGTAAACTGGCTTTTGCAATTGAAGTCACTGATTTTGACGACGGAGCTTTGAGAGGACTGTCACATGACAATGGCCGCCTAGAGTAACAGTGAGTGGAACCTATTATATCAACGCCCAGGCAATTTTCGAAGTCTGTCCCGAAGGAGTTGTCCTGAACAATTGCTTTGCTCTAGCTGTGAATGGCAAGACAGTCTTCTTGCCTCAAGATTCTCTCGGAGAAGGTTCCGACTACGGCGCGTCATGTTAGGAGAAACAATAAAAATATAATGGGTATAAACTGTTCAAAATATCACTGTGTGCGGGTCATTCCACTCTTTTGCGTCAAATGCCGCCTTTTTAGAAAGAATAATCATTGCTGAGAAAGATCGGAGTCTTTTTTAACGACTACACCGTTAATACCAAACCACGTACTCGGTTATTTTGTCTGCAGAGTCACGTAATAAGTAAACAAGCAGTGACCGCCACTTTGGATCCCAAAAGTCTATTTTCCTTAAATATTTTCTCGTTTCTACTGCCACTCAAAACATCTAATCGTGATGAAATAAGCGATACACGCTAAATAAATTGTGTGTAGTTAAAGGGAAAGCAGTAATTGTTTTCATTCCAAATTATATCAGATATAACATTGCTAGGAACGTAATGGCACTATCTATACCATTTTAGTATCACCCAACTAGTGCGTGGACTAATGCAAATCCTGCATTTTAATTGACTACGCTACTAGAGGACTATTAACCTCGAGTAGCGAACTTCGCCGGTTTTTCTTTCGATTAATTCCCAAATAAATATTTCTTCAACTTGCATATGCTAACTTTATTATTGCCTTTTCTGCCCGAGGGCTACGGGTCGAATTGCTAAATGGCTAATTAGCAGTCTTAATGATTGATTTTCACTGCATCGCATATTCTAAACACAGAAGTAGTGATCAAGTGTTGAATCCCGCGGGGTAAAAATTACAACTCTGCTCGCGATAGACTGGTCATTTATCTTTACTTGTACAAGTTTCCATGACTAATCCGTCTAAACAGGCTGCCGCATGCAACGACGGGAACGCGCGTGTCCAACTTTATTTTTATCTAGAGCAGGCCTCCAGGTGTTTACCTAATCAAAAATTTGCCGAATTTAAAAAACTGGAAAATCTTTCTTGAGAGAAGGTTTAGGAAATGTAAAACCAAGCAGAACTGACAGTTCCCCAACTAACAACCGTTTTGCCTAAAGTCAAGTTTAATGTCAGGCAAGTTTGTAATATGTTGCCAGGGGGATTCCTCTCTGTCTTTAGAAATTCTTTTTATTGGACTTGACACGTTAAATGTTATCGAAATTGCGCTTAGTTTTCGTCCCGATCGTTTAACGGTGGAAACTAGTTTCAAACTTTTAATACAATGATTGATCAAAATAGATAGAAAAATATCAGGTCATTTTCAACCAAGGTATTCGCATCCATATTTGAAGAAGAACAATAACTGCCTTGATTCTGTCTCTTTAAGCATGAATGTATCATCAATCTGTCCTATGTGTGTCGTTTGATTCAAACAGCAGTAACAGCTAAACATCCCCCTCTGTCACAGTCCCAGTTAGACTTGGTTGTTCACCAGGTTGTTTGGTAAAACTTAATCATGGCAGACAAATATCAACTGAAGTCCAACAGGTTGATCCAAATCTTCACCACGGAGGCCAATAATGCATGAAAATCTAACCATGTTTGTATACAAATTCAAAACTGTGTGAATCAGTGTTTAGTATTCACTCTTTTTGATAAGAATGTTGTCTTTCTGGCCGAGGTTGAATATTCTTCCTTTTCTGCCAAGGTTAGGCTGAAATATTATTCTGAATATCATTAGATTATTCAATTTTCGAGTGCATTTGGTGTTATAGTGCAAATACTCCTGCGAGAAATCCTGGGGGCGAGGATCACGAGAGGAGAGACTTCCACCTAAGCCAGGAAGTTTAAATTACTTGTTGCTCTCACAACGCAAAAATTTTATAATTGGCTTATCTTAAAGATACGTGTGACGTCTTGCAGGAATGTTTGTCTCACTTTCCAAAAATAATAGAAAGCATTGGAACCGGAGCAAATCGAAGCGTTGGAATCGCGCTTCGCAAGCCGTGATGTTCTTGCGATTCTGCCCAATCGTTCTTAGCCTGCGAAAACAGCCGTCCTTCATCGCTCTCGGCCCGAGTGAAACGCCACTTGGGCCGGGAGCGATGAAGGACGGCTGTTTTCGCAGGCCAAATCGTTCTTGCCATTCTGTTTGGTAAGGCTCTTCCCCTCGAACCCGAATGCATACATGTTAGTGATTCCGCCGCTCAACAGCATCGTCGAAAAACAATTTAGTGAATTTAAGTTCATTGGAGCTTGGCCTTTCTGCCGCCGTCCATTTGAAAGACTGAACCGGACTTTCACTTGAAACGGGGCATTCACCTGAAACTTTCCGCTGCTATCGGCAAACATATCACCGCCGTTGGATGATCTCCTATATGAAATACATGATGTAAATTCTTGTTTGAAACTCTGCATTTGCAATTTTCGCAATAACTTTTAGATTTACACTCAGTTCAAACGCAGCAAAAGCGTTACAAGATACCAAATTTCAGCTTCGATATTCGTTTAAAATATATTTTTAGATAAGAAAGAATGGCAAGAAATACTGCATGAAATTTCGAACGCAATTCAAATCAGCTGAGACAACCCATGTTATTTGTTGCTTATCGCCAGTCAAAGCTAAATAAGGAATATTTCAAAATTAAGTCTTTGTCCTCCAAAGTACGTATATTCCATCTGCTGTTACATTTTACTATACCAGTTCGTAACTTTAGATGACACTGTTGGGTTTACATTTGAATTGAAGGTGTCTGCTCTACATGTTAGCAGAAAGATGTAATTATAACATAGTGCGCGCGCTATTCCTATCTAAACCCTATTGAGCCATTATGAACAAAACCTTTATGTACGTACGGTCGTGCTCAGTAAAATTACGTGTGCAGTTTCATTTCAGCGGCAAACTTTCCTTCGAGTTTAGTGCGAGTTTCTTTTTGTTTAAGTTTCGGCAATGTGAAGATTATTCCGAACAATCCAAACCCTACTTCGAGCCTTTGACTTTTGCCTGGCAAATATGTTTACTTCAACGTGTCTCCATTTTCACTGAGTATTTGTCCATTGTTTGGCTACGTTTTCATTATAATTTAGCTTAATTCGACGAAGCGAATTTTTCATTGACAATTTTAGAGACTAGGTTAAGCGTTTTCGTTGGATTGTGCTGTGTTAGGATAATAAAGACGTTTGTTTTCCTTCACCGCGTGCATCGTGCGAACTAATTGTGGTCAATCAGAAATAAAATTTGTTTTAGAGCCCAAGTTGTTGTCGCCATGTTATAAAAGAATTGGTTTGTGCTTTCAGCTGTACGTATATCAAGTTATGGATGCACTTGGGAAGTTTGGAGGGCACTCAAGAAGCTAGAGTTGCTCTCGGCTGCGCCTCGAGAAACTCTTACGCTTCTTTCGTGCTCTTCAAACTTCCCGCGTGCATCCATAACTCGATATACGCACGCTAAGCACGAACCAATTCAGTCTTAATTTGCGTATTTATATTCGAGGCAAACATTTCAGCAAGATACAGACTGAGACAGAAAAGTTCCCCTTCATCAAGCTACCAAATACTTTCGCTGCTTAATGTAGACACTACTCGAGAAGAAGGTAAAATAGCCAAAATGTGAGCAGTAACGGAATGGTAATAGGAACAGTAAAAAGTCAATAATTCTTGCAAAATGACAACTAAACTCGTTGATGGACGATATGTTGTTATTCCCGAAGTGGCTGTTTCAGAAGAAAAGATTGTAACCATTGCACCGGGAAGGTCACTCGTGCCAGTGTACTTTATTTTGAAGAACTCAGTAAACCACTCTAATGCGAAAAGTGGTTGTTTTAGGTAGCCCGGCCAGTTAATAATACTCTACGATTGTTTCATACGGAAACATTTTAACCTGCTTAGGCTTACAGCTCAATTTCATGCCTTCTCAGTTAACGTCAGAATCTGCAAATAAAAATAATTCAACAACCAGGTTGACATAAATTGTCCCTGCCAACAACACATCAACAACACAGTTTGTTTTTGGCCAAGAGAGAAGTTTATTTTCACATCATGGAAAACCAAAAGAAATCAACCTCTCTGCCACCTACCCTGTCGCGAAGAAAGACAGAAACAAGGAGGGTGGGTAGACTACAAGAGGTAGAATAACAATGTGACTGCTTCGAGAGTGATAGAAACTGAAATACAATGCAGCATACAAGATCTTACTATATAAAGTACCGCCTATGAGGATAGTGGGTGTGTCGCGTGCGGTTGTCAATTTATCCCTTTGAGCGGAAACGCCCAAAGGGAAACCATTGCCATTTTTCTATTTATTTCAATCAATCAATCCATTGAAAGTTTCAAAGTGGTTATCATTATTTAACAGTGTAAACAACGGACGACAATTACAAGCAATTTCGATAACATTTAACATCTCAAGTTCAATGAAAGGAATTTCTGAAGACAGAGAGGAATTCCCTTGGCAACACATGGCAAACTTGCCTAACCGACCCTATTAGGTAGACGTTGTCTTCTTTTGTTTAAAATCATGCTCTTTGATTTTTGTCCTCACAATTACCCTTAAAGTTGATTTTGGGTATGCAAAAACGTTGTTGGTCCGGACACTCTTTCTGGTTAGTCTTACGTTTCTTAAAATTTGTGTGATTAAGACGAATTTCCAGTTTTTCTCGCTCGGCCAAATTGTTGTTTAAGTAAATACTTAACAGTCTTTCATAGACAAGGGTAACTGGAAATGCGCTATTTCCAAGCTTTACAGATTCAAGCGCTAAGCACGTCCGAGTAGTTGTAATTAACATGAGCTTCTTTAATTATTTGAACTTAAAAGCTTTCAATTAATATCAAACTATTCGGCTTTGATGTTTAAGATATCTTAAAAGGAGACAAAGTCACATATAACATCCAGAACTAGCCTGATATCAAGGTTTCCCTTATCCAAGAACTAGATTGACTTCAAAGGACCATTTTACATTGTTAGCAGGTAGGATTTATCATAATGTTTGAATGTGAATCCATACACTGACCCCAGGCAACAAGAAGAATTTCGTCGAACATTTTCTCTGTGAAATTCCTTCCACTATTTTGTACACTGACAATGAGGCCACCAGGTTTAAAGTATTTTAGATGGCTTGATCAGTGGCAATCACAGCAACCATAGACAGTAGATCAGATAGAGAAATATTCCAGTCACCTTCTAGCGCACTTGTAAAAACTCAATACGGTAGTTCAAATTTGGATTCGCAATTTGATGTAGATCAGTATCATTCTTAAAGGTTGACGATTTTGGACCAAAATGGGAACTTCGCGTATGACTGTCTGATCAGTTTCTCGTACTGACCAAAACTAAACTAACTGACCAAGTAACTAGACGCCTTGCTGCGTGTGCCCAGGCA
>CBDDTI010000044.1:0-2500 GCA_965233585.1 bacterium | reverse complement strand
TGAACGAATTATTTTGTTCGTAAAAATCGTGAATCAGCAATCTGAAAGAAAAGAATATTTTACGCGGTCGACAGTTCCGAGGGTTTGACGACGGTTCTGTGAGAATCAATGGAAAGTATACTACCAGCTACACAGGCAAGCATTCACTTGACTTGATGAGATATTGGATGTTAGAGTATCTGGCTAGTGAAAAATTTGTTTTGGCTAGTGAATCAAATCTGTCACTATCTAGCCACTGGGCTAGCAAGCTGAAAAGTTAGTCTCGAGCCCCGGTCTCTGTTGAACAGACATTAAATGGGTGCGTAACGCAGCAGTAATTACAACCTCTCTTTTACTATTAACTGCCGTTCAAAAATATGCAGGGTTTTCCAAGAGTAAGAATTAATTAAGAAGGTTTAAACAAAAAATTCATTAAAGCAACCAGAGTGGTTTTAAATTTGCAGTAAACTATAGTTTCCCTGCACGCTCTCCAGAATTTAAAATCAAGACTTCAAACTTGAATAATAAATACTGAAGAACGGCAAAGCTGCTCAATTAAAGAAGCTTTGCGCGGATGCTTAATAGTACCACAAAGAAATAATTCTATTGTTAAGCTGCTAGAGATCTACAGAGAACACACAAACAAGACTGGCAATTGGAGCCGTTATTTGATAGTCAAGGGCGCTGCCGAAACATTCGATGCAAGATGTTTCATTTTCTCACTCCGAGCGTTGAGTAGGCAAGTTTAGAACAATGTGAATGAAAGTGGTAGCCAACAACGAAGAACAGCAGCTGCAGAATATGTATTTCATTGGTGCTAGGGAGGTAATTATCAAAGTTGGCCTTTTCTTGCGCTTCCAGCGACAACTAAAAATTGTGGGCATTAAATTTATCCAGTTACAATCTTTTCGCTAAACATTTCTTTATCAAACGTTATCTTTTATACATTACCAAACATTTCACTCCGCTATACTGCACTTCCAGGCAACATGGAAATATTGCCCCCTCCCGATATAATTTTTAAGGAAACGTACAGTTAACAATCTAACCAATTTTTGCAGTGATATATTAAAAACATAGCTGGTACCGCAAGAAATTACGCATGATACCGAAAGGCTTATCTTTAATTTCCAGTTGCGTTTGGTACACCATTGATAATTGCAACATCTCAGTCTTTTTAACTTTAACTACCGATCGACCGAAATAAAGTCTCAAGCAGATACAAAACTGTTGAATGCGCCCTGTTTTGAATGCACTGACAGTACTGAAATGCGGTATTTTTTATCGGTTGGTTGTGTAATTTCTAAAACTTTCTAGAGGAAATCCCGCCTTTATTTACAAAATCACTTGGTATAATGGCTTTCATTAGTACATGTGATAACCAAGGTATACAGATGTGCTCGTTCATACCATAACAACCGCCCTTAACTAATCTCAAAATTAGTTTGTAACATGACTCAGTGACTCAAGCATTCTTCTCCCTGTTAAGTATAATATCTGAAACTTACCGACAGTGATGCAAAGGAGGATAGCAAAACCACAAAGCGATTTCATCTTAAAAAACAGCCACTCCCTGTAAACTCTTCCCTGCTTCTTGAAACGATAAAGCTTGGTTTGCAGCTGCTGTGCGCTCGATCACGTATTATACAACTCTTATTTATAGCAAGCCAATGAAAATGGAGGATTTGATTACCGTCACTTTATTTAACCAATCATCTTCTTGGGAGGGACGTCTCATTGTCTGCCTGTTTGCCGACACTCGGTTCTTGCAAAGATATTGTAATTTCTAAGAATCCTGAGGCTTCGTTTTTCAGTGACAGGACACTATTTCTTTCTGTGGCATGAATCTTTTTTCTTCTGCATTATTTTTCGGTGGCAATAGCTTGTGTGAAACTTTTTTACGTCAAACACAGAGCCTGGATAGTACTGAGAAAGCACATGCACTTGAATTTAGCCTTTTTGCTGCATAGGAATTTTATTGGAAATTGCCCCCCTCCCCCCTACAAAAAATTATTTTCCAGCCCCAAAGCAGAGCTGTTCTATCTCGAAGGAAAAAATCAAACCGGAAACAAAGGAATTGAAAATAAAAGAAAACAGCTAGCGTGCCACCGAGTTGTTTCAGAAGCTTCGAAAACTCGAGAGAGCGAATTATTTCGTCTTGGAAGGTAGCCGGTTAACCCTGAAGGACGAAACAACATTTTCTTGGGGAAAGTTCATTTAATATGACAAAGTAGGGGGGGGGGGGGGGGGGGGGGGGGGACGATGAAGATATTGAGGGGGGACTCCGAAAATTGTTAGACACTCAAAATTAGTGGCGGGGGGGGGGGGGGCTCCGAAAATTTGTGTACTTCAAAATCAACAGGAGCGGGGGGGCTCCTAAAAAATTGAGCCGCTAGCGAGAGGGGGGGGGGGGGGGGGTAGCTACTAAAATCTCAAGCTTCGAGTTTGATATATTTATCTTCCCCCCTTGTCATATTAAACGAACTTTCCTTTATTTAAACACTTTGGCAAGCCTATCCCG
>CBDDTI010000043.1:0-8324 GCA_965233585.1 bacterium | reverse complement strand
CTAGGCGATCATCAGTCTGATGATCGCCTAGAGCGTGAAACTCGAGTAACGAGTAATAATCTCCTTCTTTTATATTTGCATTTTGCTCTGCACGTTTCTGCATCGAGCACTCCTAGCATAAGTGAAGCAATTTCATTTCTTGTTAATTCGTTTATATATATATAATTAAAACAAACTGGTTCAAGACTTCAGAGGTAGTTCATCGTTTTATTACTACAGCTCTGTTTCGTATGGTCAAAAATATGACCACACTCATCAGGTAATATGAACGATTGACCGTTAAGTTACAATAACTGGCTATAAAAGCGGGAATATAGTTGCTATGATATATAAAAACAACGTTGTTTTCTCATATAAATCATGTGGTTGCTATGTACAATTTGGGGGATTGTGTTACCTTTTTATGGTTCTTAAGGAGGTATCTGTTTCGATGGGGGCATGATGTACGGTTTGCATTGTTTGATGATTTTCCACGTTAGGTTGAAAGGTTTGTTGTTGTCCTTTAGTGTCCATATGTGCTTTGACAATTCAGTTTCGTGTCTCTTGTTTCGGTGTCGGAAAGACGCTGTGTGGTTTCTGTAGCGTTCCTTAAAGTTTGTCGCGAGTCCTACGTATGAATCTGTTGACGTTTCGGTTTTGACTGTTGCTTGGTAGACTACGTTTGGTGTGAGGCATTTTCCCTCGAGTGGGCATTGGTCTTTTTTTCGGCAGTTACATTCTTTGTCGAGTGTTTGTGTTAAATTTTGCGACTGGTTGTAATCTGATAGCAGTTTCTTGTTGTGTGACGAGATGATGGTTTTGATGTTAGGCATGCAAGAGTAACTTAGCTTTAGTGTGTGGCGATTGAAGATCTTGTGTAATGGATGGTTTTTCGGGAAGCATCTGTCGACGATATTTAAGAACTTTCTTCAGAAGTTACCCTATCAGCACATGAAAGCCACACAGAGATGGCTTTCTTTATCTTTTGCTTTTGCTTTTTGTTTTTCTCTTGGTTTGTTTTTGCTTAGACTGCGAGCCGTCTCTCTTTTTTCTTCAGTTAGCCACGTGCGTGAGAGAGCGTCGAGCGGCGAAGTCGCGAGACGCGAGAAACGAGTCCGTCACGCGCGTGTGCATTCTCGCGCGTTTTGTTCGACGGACTGAGAAAAAAAGAGACACTGCTCGTAGTCTAGTTTTTGCTGGTTCTTTTTTACGTTCAATTTGTTGGGGGTGAATATTAGGTCGTTTTTTTCATGGCTTTGTCTTTAGCGCTGTTGCCGTTGCTTTTGAAACTGCCACTTGCTACTTGAGCAGCGAGCCTCTGCCTGCACTTTCGACAATCTGTTTCTTTGGTTGCCTAGGTTGTGTTTGGCTGCTTGTTTCCTTTGCACTCGCCTTTGTACTCATTTCTCTGCCGTAAATTCCCCCCGAGTTGTTACTTTTTGTGCAGGGGGACATTCCTCTTTTACTTAAACTCCTACAAAAAACAACTCCACAGCGTTTGAGGTTTTCCTTCGCTTTTAAACGAAAAGAGACAGACGATCCTCCACGAAAAAATCCACGAAACGCGCGAGTAATTTCGCGGAGAACTGGGTATAATGTCTAGAAAATAACTTAAGATGGATTACCTTGGGTATAAGACCTATATGAGGGATTTACTCTCTTACCTTGAGAATATTCTTCGAGAATGGATGCTTATTGACTTTTAGGGATAGAAAATATCAATTTTCTATACCTGAAAACGAGCATCTCAGCATCCGAGCGTTTAGATGGAGCACTAATAACCACAGCTAACACTCAAAAATTTCTCATCGCCATCACAGATTCCTTGGTGGGGAATGGAGTAGTATGCCTTGCGATGGTAGAAATCAGCCCCGCATTCGGTAGGGCGCAAGCTATTGCAGTGTGGCTCCCGTCAATGGCTCCAACACAATTGGGAATATGTTTGCCTTGGAAAGTCGCTAAGGGGTCGAAATATTCGGCGTCACTTTCAAAGAATTTGACGCATTCGGGGGTCAGGTTATCAACAATTGCTTTTGTGTTTTCGTGAACGATACGGCACACCGTCGGTACGGCAACACCAAACTAATTTGCAACAGTGCGATAATTAATCCCTTGACCGTGGAAATACGTGGTCACTGCCACTCAAACGTTTCTTAATTTATGATTAGAGGACCAACCTCGTTCCCAGTGTCTTTTCCCTGGCTTGATGGTGGGGCAGGACCACCCTCAAGCCAGGGAAAAGACCCTGGGAACGAGGTTGATTAGAGGACGTCACTTGTTGGAAAGCTTTGCAAAAAATGGCCGAGAGAGCTGAAAGTTTGCAATACTTTTTATTTTCATCTGCAACATGTCCCTTTCGCACAAGTGCATCGATCACATTCTCCTGACTTTTAGCGGATTTCTCTCGCATTTTGTGCATGCATCGCCGAGTCTGTGTAATTTCTTTAACAGGATGGTGCTCATGGGGAAGGACATCGTTTTCTTCTTGAAGTGCCAGCACGCTTTTGTTTCTTGCTACAGCGCGCCATCTTGGGTTGTTGCAAATTGTTGCTTATAACAACATCGCATGTAGACGATGCTGAATCCAATCAAAAGGCCCTTTTGATCTCTCTCGTGTGAACTGTTGGAGAAATCCGCCACTAAACAGGCAGCTGTATCGGGGAGGGAGGCACTTCTGTAAATTAATTTTTGCAAATTAATTTAGTTGTGTGCCACAAAAGGTCCTAAGCCGTGACCTTATTTATTGATACAGACATAAAAATAACACCGTTCTTTAAGCTCAAACCCGGAAAATTGCACATTATTAAAAAAAAAAATCAAAAAATAGAATAGCGTGAACGGTAACATCGGAAGATAACCGGAAGTTTAGCTCTAACAGATCATGTTTTTCGTTTAGCTTAGCATGTGCCTTGTCCTAGGATCACACAGGGTACACAAAGCTAACAGGTGCAAAAATTATTCCCTATTTAAGGATCAGGAACCTGAAAAACCCCTACCCTATTCCGCGGCACATACCTATATAGACCAAATCTGGGAGTATCCCTGCCCCCCTCCCCCAAGGGCTGTGTCATCTTGCAAATGCTTGGAAAGACATGGATGGTTAACAGTTCCACACATTGAAAAATTCAGTTTGCAACATAAACATAATTTTTTTAAAAATCTTTTTATTTACAACAATAGACATAACCAAATATTTTTTTTATGGCATTGACTGCGTTTTTAAAACCAACTACGAAGTTTCAACAATATACAATAAACAATAGGAATTTATGCATATTTTTATCTTCTAATATACGGCAATAGACAGAACCAAGAATGTGGTATCATAACGAGTAAAGTCTATCAAAGTTTGATAGTATTTATATACTAAAATGGTAATGTTACCTGATTAAATCAACCCCTTCCCTAGAGTTCTGATTGTACCTGAAGAAGGCTGGTTTGGCCACCAAAAATGTAGTACACTTTCAGGAAAAAAGTAATCCTACGCTAGACAGGTCTCTGCTTTTATATTCTACACTTTCTATCATAAGCCGATTACATCAGTTTTGATCACTACGAATACAAGCAACATCATCTTCCGCGGATGCTTGCTTAGATATCTTCTACTCTAGTGCGCCTTACCCTCAGAGAGAAGGAAGAGCAAAAAGGCCTGGTGTCAGCCTGTGGATTCTACCAATTTCTTTCGTCCCATGATTTTAAAAGATTCCCAATTTAAATAACTGATAAAGAATTGATTTCCATGGCGGAAAAATGCAACGAAGTATGGCTTTCTGGCGTTTTTTCTTTCTTTTTTTCTTTGTTGTTAGTGTTGTTTTTGCTATTTTTTTTTTCTATTGATTTTCTTGTCCTTCCAACCTTCGAAAGAAAAAGGGGTTTATGGACGAGTTTGGAGTGTTCTAACTTCTAATGCCTCGAGTACACGAGCAATTTTTTTGTGGCAATTCTTAAGTCTCCATGATTATTTCCCCAAGTAGATGAGAAAAGTCACCAATTTGGCGTGTTAGCTCTTATTTGACAAATAAAAGCTGTCACATACGAAACATTGCTCGTGTAGACGACTCGTTGCATAAAAAGTGCAAATAGGTTCGAGTGTGCCATTTAGTGTGCCATTTTTCACGGTCGCGACTTTTAGCAGCCCACCTCCCCCTCCCCCCCCCCCCCCCTCCTCTCTTGATTTCTGTGTATACGAGACTTAAATCTTCCTGCCTATAACAGTCCGCTTCTAACGTTCTCATATTCAATAGCTTATTATTCAGCTTCTGTTCAATAAATCAATCGTCTAAGGGCCTATCTAAAAGAAGAGGGAGTTGGGGTAAGGCGGTTACCATAGCAAGCGGCTTAACCCTAGCTGAAGGTTAAAGATAAGGTAATAACCCTACAACCTGGGACAACTTAATGCGCGATCAAAGGGTCTGGAAACAATTACAACGTTAAGCCGGTAGGCGGGTTAACCCTACCTGGACCGTTCACAAGGGAAAAGGTTAACCCACCTGCCAGCGAAACCCTAGCACACAGATAGGGTAACCCGTCTACCTGGACTACCCTGACTGCCTTGTAAACACGACGATGAAAACAGGAAGAAATTTGTGAGTGCTATAGTTACCTGCTTGCTAGAGTAACCCTCTCTCTCACTAACAAAGATGAGATGCTCTATCGCAAGGTGAATTTGATAACTTATTAAACCAAATCGCTCTCTGCCAAGTCAGGCAGAAACTTCCTGCACACTAATTAGCCTGACTTCAGTGAAGTATTGAGTGCTTAAAAATTACATAATCGCACTCAAGATGGTATAACATGACTATAAGTTAATCATTACCAAACTGTGGACATTATTACAGAAACTGAGTCCCAAGCTCTAACACACAAGCGTTAACCCGGGATTAAAAGTAAAATGAAGAATTATTTTTTTTTTTCCATAGAAATGTCTTTCACTCAGTTTATTGTTGTGCAGTTCAAGATTATTTGAACAGGAAACTGACGGACAAACAATATAAACAGAAAATTGGACCGAATAATTACAAAACTGAAATCGAAATTCTGGCTAGTCTTAGGTTAACTTAATGTGGCTTTCAACAACTTGGCTCTGAAATCCTGTGAAATTTCCTTAATACTATGTTAAGTGTAAAGTTATCAGGTCAAACTTTCTGAAGAGGTTAATATCTATTTCCCACATCGTACTAATCCTTTGAAAATTTGGGTTAATGTTAATTTCAATACAACAAAGCCAGGCACAGAAAAAAACTAGAATAACTTTTCATATTATCTGCGTTACATGTTACGAAGAGGTAACACTGCATTTCTAAGTTGTCTTTGCTGGTGAGCTCGTCTGCGAAAGAGTGCAGAGAAAGCTGATCTGTATTCTGGCATCCGAATGACGTATACTATAGGATTTACAACAGAGTTTGCAAAAAATAAAAGCATCGTTGTATTAACGAATGATTCAACTGGTTCTGACCTAAATATTTCTGATCGACTGATAAAGAGGGCAAAGACGATTACAACAAATGGCAGGTACAACAGAAGAGATACAACAGTCACAATCAACAATGTCATGGTCAGTTTTTTTTCTCTCAAGGTCGCACCATGATGCAGAGGCTGCGCTCCACAACGGACTTTAATAACAATGGACGCGTAAGAAACACTAATAATAACAAGACAAATTAAAATAAATATATAGCGTGGGTAAACATCGTACTGTCTTCCTTCAAACGGCAAAAGAAGTCTAGAAGATACTAACACCAAGCCAGATGTAATCCAAACAACAGCAATTATTAATCCATATACCCATTTTTTAAGCACACGATGCCTGAGCGGAAAGAACGAAGCGTGCACCCGCTCTAGAGCAATGATGGTGATGTTTGTTAAAGAAGCAATAGGGAACACATTTGAGAGTACATCTTTAAGAATAGAAGTCCAATATTGAGTAAAATACCACTCCCACAGATTACAGAATACTCTAGACCCGTAGAACACAATATACGCAACAACTCCTCCAACAAACATATCTATAACTGCCAAATTCATAACCAGGTAAGTGCTACGCTTGCGGAGATTACGGTTTCTCATAAAAACAATTATTGTACCGAGGTTGAGTGTTACTATAGCAACAGACTCGGCTAAGCCTACAGTCATCCAGGGAATGCACTCAGATGAAGATACCATCTGAAAGATCTGTGCTTTTCGTATTGCTGTTAGAAGTATTTTCTTGTCTGCCTGTGGAAAGAGAAAACCGGGATGAGCTCCGGCCTGATAGGCCACTTGGCTCGAATGCAGACTTTACCTTTTTTTACCTGTGGAAACAATTACAAGAGACTATTATTGCCAGGTTCTTTTATTGCTTGTGAAATGCATGCAGTTTACAGGGAAGAAAAGCTTGCATCAATTTCGAAAGTATGTGCTGCAATATAATTTCTCTGCTTTAGAGGTCTTGAAAACCATTTTTTGGTGTTTAGCGTTTTTTCCTGCATAATTTGGTGTGTGTTAGTTTTGAAAAGTGTGTTGATATATATACATGTATTGTCAATAATTTGCCTTAAGCCCAAGATACGGATAGCTCACGCTTAAATTTCGGAGTCTCAAGGGTGGGAAACTTGGTTCTTAAAAATCTAAACGGAAATATATAATGTATTCCACTTTCACAAAAATGTAGAAATTGTATAAAGATTAAATCAAGTTGATATTTTTCCTTCTTTAAGGTGGCTCAAAACAGTTTTCTGATTTCTTGAGACTTGCAGAACTAGGCGCGGTTTTTCAGGCTTGGAAGTATTTTGTTTTGAATGCCTGTTCTATTTTTTTAAGATAACTCTTCATTGTTCCTTTCATGACGTTTAAGTCATAAATTAAGGTAGCACTGTCCTGTTGCATAGCAACAAACTTGACCCACTTTTTACCATTAATTGCATCTATCTTAAAAACTAAGCCGGTGACCCCATATTTTTTTGATAAAAATCTTTTTATTACATACAGAAGAAGAAACAGGGAAAATTAGAAAAAATTCTGCGGAGTAGATTTTAATGAAATTAAAAAAAATAGAAATTTCCAAGTTTAAAAATTTCTACTCCGCAGTTTTTTTTTTAATTTCGCACATGCATTCCGCTCTTGCTGTTGAATAAGTTTTTGCATTAAAAAAGTGGGGTCACCGGATCCGTTTTTGAGATATTAACTTCGTGAATAAGGGATTTTTCGCGTGTTCTACGCGCAAATTAAAATCTGGACCTTGCAAGATCGCACTTTGCGCACGCGTGAAAGCGGTCCGCTGATCAGTAAAGCCCGCAATTCCACGCGAAGAAACGTGAATACCCGCGAATGACCCGCGAATAGTGTTTTCCTTTTCGCTGTTTTTGTTAGCAGCACAAGCGGCAGAGGAAGACTGCCATAAATACCCAAAGGTGAAGCTGGCCTAGTAAAAAGAACGAAAAAAACTTGAAGAGTAGTTGTTTACTGCCGTTTTCAAGATTGATAACCGGCACGATCGATCGCAACATCAACATCACAATTTTCGTTCACGTTCTAGCTCAGCGGTTTAAAAGAATGATTTTCCATTTGAAATTACCAGAGGGATGGATATTTTCGAAGGTAATTAAAAACAAGCGATATTGTAAACGGCTCACTAAATTTGGCCGAAACATAGTTTTACGAATAAAGCCTTGCGCCGCCATGTTTGTTGTGAGGTTTGCAAACTTAAGTCTCGCGCGCTATCTCACGAACCCTCGAGTGATTGCGTGATTGCCCGCGCTAAAGGGCCCGTTAGAGCCCAGGCTTATTACTGTTTTGAGCCTCCTTAAGTCATAAAGAAGCCCACTTGTATTTTAGCATGTTACAAAATTTACTGATAATAGGAGACAATTAAGTATAGTTGTTGAAAGAAATATTTGGCATCGTAAATCATATAAAGCGGTTATTACACAGCTTAGAGAAGAAAAACACGCTACTCTGTTTTTCTTTTTTTTTTTTTTTTTTTTTTTTTTTTTTTTTCCGCGAGGTCGTTTATTAACTTCTCGCATTCGAAACAATTTTTTGGGAAGGTCAGCTTTGATAAGATCAATAGAACTTTCTTAATTTTTTTAAATTCAATAGCCCCCAAAGTCGAAGCAGAATTTGATTCAAAAAAAAAAAAATGTTGCCGTTGTTTATGTTTTTTAGGGTAAATGCGCTTCAATTGTGACAATACATAGACAAATTTACAATATTCAGAATGTAGTGCTGTTAACTTGACTGAGAATTTAAACAATTTGCACCATACAAAGATTAGATACATTTAATGTCGCACAATGGACGTGATTATGAAATAGGCTGCAGGAGAGAACATCATAGCCTTGGGAAAGATCGACGGCAACGGAACAATA
>CBDDTI010000042.1:0-6516 GCA_965233585.1 bacterium | reverse complement strand
GATTATGACATCGAAGTCTCTTGGCTATATTCTGAGGGTTTCCTTTTTGATTCGCTACAGAGAAAGTCTGGGGAATAAGACACTTACAGTGGATATAGTAGGTCCCAACTAATTAAAGGTAAAAAATATGGGATAGAAATATATTTAAACTTGGCAACAATGTCATGATAATAATTATTTACACAGCCACCATCTTCGATCCATCACGGTTTCAATAAAAACATCAGAAAACCTTTAAAAACGAGTCATGCATGGCTAACAGATATCTATAAAACAATGCTCAAAGTCTCAAAAATGTCGAAATATAATAACATACGAACTCTTCAAATCTCAAACTACCAGTGGATGGAGATATCACCCCGAAACTTAGGTCATTAATACAAACATGCCCCGTTTTTCTATTTTACTAGACACAACGTCTACTAGCGCTTTAATCTGTGAAATCAATCGAGATGTTTACCGTTAATGACGCTTTCGTAGCAAACTGCATGAAAAAGTGAACCAGTAACAAATTCAGTTTCATGTATTACATAGCAATTTGGAACCAATCGATGGAGCGGACTTTTTCAGATTACAGGGAACACTTAAATGTCCTGGTCGTTGCAAATAGCATCTGCGAAGTTGCATAATACAAGGCCAAACGAGAGAAAATTAAAAGTCGTCGTTACCATGAAAAGGGTTGAGTTTTCCCCACTTCTGCATCTGCTCTTTCAATTGTTCAAATACAGAACCCCTCTTTAATTTTCCGGACACTCTTACCAGGGAAGTAAACATTTAGTCGGTATCAGAAATTGATCGAAATTCTATTAGTGAAGTCCCTGATGTAAAGCAAAACTTCTCAGGCTGCCTAAGCGGAAGATTTCATAAGTAGTTAAGTGTATATCGGCATCACACCTGCGTGCGATGTTCTCTCGTTCACTCGCCGATTAAGAATAGTTCTTTTTTTTCCGGTGTCAGACATTGTAAGAAGAGAAAAGAACTAGAAAATAATTTTCTGTGTCTCAGGACTTACCATTGAAGTTGTGTTGATTTTTTGTCGGTTATGCAATAAGAGTGAAAAACTTTCTTACTTGTTTGGCAAGTTTTCCCTGAGAATTCTCTCGTGCAGAGGCACACATAGCTGTTCTTCTCGTATTGTGGTACACAAGTTCCACTGTTCTGGCAAGGCCAACGGCTGCATGGAGACTGAAAACAAAAACATAAAGTTAAGACCGAGCAACATAAAACGATACAGCACCCCCATCTGCTGCACTCTAGAGAGAACCCACATATGATGCGAGCGATTTATCCTAGCAAGTGAGAGATACATGTACATGGGAGGGCAGCGATAGGTTTTGAAGCCCGAAGCACGCGCAAACGCCGGAGAGGTCGCCCTTACAGAGCTATACTTTCACGCTGCTGATGGCTTTGGATTCCCTAACGTTCGTTTGCTTGCAGTTTTAAGTAAGTTGTATACGTCATTTTGGTGCTCCTATCATCAGATTTGGTATTAACATATGGGTACAGCATCGTCAACTCCTGCTAACCATGAAAGTTGCGATGTTCTGTGCTTGGTGTTTTAGTGCAAATATCGTGATAGCTAAACATGTATAAGAACCAACTGACAAAAAACAAAGTAATATATATAATATATCCTCTTCTCAACCTTAAGGACTTCCCGGCTGACCCGGCTAAGGTTGTAAGCGATCCATTTTAACAATGATCCTGGCAAACTTTGGTATTTTGCTGAATTTTGGCTGTATGTAGATATTTTATTGCAGAATTGGATTGTCCATGAAAATCGAATTTCCTCTTACCGGAATGCTGTAGTGATGGAACATCGAGCTTGCAGTGAACTTGTTCGTGTTGTTGTACTTGTCAGAAGGAAGCAGTTCACAGAGCATCTTTTCATTGATATCAGGGACTGCCGCGAGGTTGTAAGAAAAGCATGAAGGGATTTCCAAACAAGCAAACCCACACTCGCTGCCATCTTCAACGAGATTTGAACCAATGCTGGTGATATTCAGATACGAATACTCATCTTGGTTAAAGTTGATAAAGGATGCCCCATCCGGGGACCTTCCAAAGAGACCTTCATTGAAAAGAGTTCAGTTGTCTGTTATGATGTCTTGTTAGGATTTCATACCGTGTCAGAAATAGTGAGTCGATAGCTGGAAATTGAAAATTAAGCATAGAAATAGACATAACTTACCTTTTGAAGAATGATAGAAAGAGACTAAGAGAAACATTATAAGCAAATAGCGGAGAGCGACTTCCATATCTCGTGTGGCGTTCACATCTTAAGATTACGGAGTGGCTAACGCTATTCCTTTTCATGATTATTATTAAGTGGGTAAGAGGACCCATCATGGCACCTGTTATGTTTAAATGGGTCTCAGGACTTTCAATTAGGGATGAATTTAAGGTGGTTAAGGTGGTTCGTCAGTATCGCATTGCGCATCCCTACTGGCACGATGTTCGGGTCATTAGCGCGTGCACGTACACAACGAAAGAAATTACCCTCAAGCTAAGCTCAATAGCGAAATAAATGCTCGTTATGGTGGCCTATATTTCTATTGCATAATAATAATGTTCATATTATCCTCTTTAATTTAAAAAAAATCAGACTTTTATCGGGCGGAATAAAATATGTAGGTGAAAGCGTGCACAAAACCAGAACTCTGGGATGCAAAATATGACCGCGAAAAAAACAACTATACGAACGCTTTACAACCAGGTCGTTGTAAATGGTGTGGTTTTTCCACAAATTTTAAATGATATTGCTCCATATGCTCGACACTTTCTACCTGTCTAGTTTTTTTTTCTAAGTATTACTTTATAAACGATGCATCCAGCTACCGCAAAATGCAACGTGAAGCGATGAATAACGCGCGTGATTAGCACGAGTACAGGCATAAATGGAGTAAATTTGGCCCATTACATCTCTTCAGCGAGCACGGAAACCTATCAGTTTAATTGTTTTTTCGAAACAGTGCTTGCTAGAGAACATGCAGGAAAAGTTTAAAAAATTCATCTGTAACTTTTATTGCAGAAATATGTAGAACTAAAGGTTTGCATTCTCAGTTGAGATCGACGTTAATTCCTTCGTTTTTTTTTTGTTATTTTGTTTCACAATTTACACGTCAAAACTGAAAGATGAACAGAATTTAAGGTATCGACCGTTAAGAATCTGCTTTGTAAAAAATGCAGTCAACTACATACAGTTATTCTTTACAGGAATCTGAAATTTCTGTATATTCCGCCGTTGTTTTCATTTAACAAAATGCTTGGGATTTTACAGTAAGTATGGGAAGTAGTTGGAAATCAGATATACGTGCGGTTGATACATTAACGCAAGAACCTCCTTATTTGTATATACATGAAAATTTAATCAGCTACTAAATACGACTTCCCATCCTAAAAGATAACAACTGACATGCCTTTTTCCTTACTTTCTTGAGCATTTGAAATTTCTGTTTTCCCACTTTGTTTTCATTTAATTAAACGCTTGCAGGAATGTTAAGCTACAAGACATGCTTGCAGGCAAAGCATTAATTAGTGTAAGAACTTCCTTATGTATACATTAGCATTAATATTTAATCTTAAGAGTAAGTGTCCGAGAGGATCAAATTAGAAAGTCGCAAATAATCGGCAAAAATGTGAAAATTCAAAATTTCTTAAACTCCGACTATTAGTAGACCATATTGAACAAATCATCGCTATGGGGTTCATTTGACAAATCAGTAGTTTGTTGACTTGGCGGAAAATGGCGATGCTAGATTTCAGGGCCAAATGTTAGAAAATTAGGTTTGAAAATTTACCATTTTGATGAACCTGTCACAACATTAAAACTGTTATAAATTCACTAAATGGTCGCTAAATTTATGTACAGAAGAACTTAATTAGCTCTAACTAAATGATTAAAAGCAATTTCTGGAAGAAAGTTCCACACTGCAGGAACATTTTTGCAAATATTCAACGATCTTCAGGCCAAACTTGAACCTTTGAAAAACCGTCATCCTGACGTTTCTTTTTAACAATTCATATCGCAATCCGTTTCCATCCTCGCCATCGTTACTCATCCTCACTTCCCAATGGATTCTTATCATTTGCCGAGTACTGCGCCACAAAATAAAACCATTATTGTACAGCTTCCAAAGATCGATATATGTGTTTTGAGATGTCCAAAATCATGCTAAAAATGGATTGTCCATCTAAGTATAAACCCAGAACACATGCACATCCAGATAGAAACGGCCGAAGCTCCTGAGGACGTCTTTGAGAAAATACTTTTGTGTCCTTCATTGGTCGTTGAGGAAAAACAATCCTTCAGAGTCAAGGGTGAGAAAAAAAAAAGCATTTAATGAAATGTCTTTGGAAGAGAATTTGAATTCAACTGAAGGAGAGAACTCAAACATCCAAATGAACAAATTGAGCAATGGGAAAGACATTCATGTACAATGCACAAAGCGACTAAAGACAACAAAACTGAAGTCATGAAGATATGGTTGATCATCGCAGTTATGCGCACAACTCCAGCAGTTGTTAAAAAAAAAAAATTCAGGCCAGAACGGGATTCGAACCCATGAACTCTGCGATATCGGTGCAGTGCTCTATCAACTGAGCTATCAAGCCAACTGGGAGCTGGTCACGTTGTGAATTCGTAATATACCCGTAGAAGGTGAAGAACACAAGTGAATATATGAAAGTCATATGCATTTGAACTGCGAAGAATGATATGAAGATATGATCGATCATCGCAGCTTTGCCCACAGCTAAGCAGTTGTGAAATTAAAGCCTGAAAAATTTCAGGCCTGAACGGAATTCGAACCCCGTTCACGCCTGAACTTTTTTCAAGCTTGAATCCTTTAAGTCCTAAGGCGTCTCCCTTTGACGAGTAAAATTGTCTGGGGTTAGACAGTGTAAAATCTACAAGGGCACTCAGCTCTTAGGATGTAAAGGGTTAAGGGAGATAGTTTTTTTTAACCCTTCAAGTTCTAAGGGGTCTCCCTTTGACGAGTAAACTCGTCTGGCGTTAGACAGAGTAAAATCTGTAGGTGCACTCTTAGGGTATAAAGGGTTAATTTCAGAACTGCTTAGTTGTGTGCATAACTGCGATATTATCGATCATATCTTCTTCATATCATTCTCCACAGTTCAAAAATATGACCTTCATATATTCACTTGTAAAACTGAAGTCAGTTACTTGAAAAATAAGACTTTCTTTAAACTGAACCTTTCAGTTGGGTACATGGCTAAGTAGATTGGAAACTTGAGATATTTAGTTTAGTAAACAAAGAGAGCTTAAGAGATTACGATGATCTCTCGATTATCTAAACAATATAGTTTGTTCCTCCAAGCTAAATATACAAGACAACGTTTAGAATCAAGAAGAGCTGAGGCTCTGAAGTCATCAATTGCGCCGACCCTTTACAGAACAGCTAGGACTACAGACAATCATTTAGCGTGACGGTGGCAACCAACTCACCCTCCCCTTCCCATCCAAAGAAAATAATCCTAGCAGTTAACCAACTGCATTTCTCTGAATAATGCAGAGCTTATAAACGCAGGTTCCTAAAACCACACCCCAAAAAATACTTGCGAATTATAAACAAAAAAACCCTCTAGTCTTCCCGCATTGATTGTCATCTTCATCTTTATCTTCGCACGCGGTAAGTATCAAGTAAAAGGAAAGTTAAGTTGCGTTGATTCTTCGTTAAGAATCTTCAAGAAACTATAGTTTCCGCATGGAAAATGTCGGATTTGAGCGACGACAAGCAGAGCTTTGGATCAGCTAGATTTGCGGCCAATCCGATTTCGGAAATCAGAAATCAGAAATCGGTACTATCTCTGAGAGCATTTTAGATTTTAGTTTATAGAAATCAACCAACAGGATTTTCATTTCTGAAAATCTAGATTGTACAAACGGAAAACATATAATTGGACAACAACGAATTCAGAAACCAGAAATAAGGAAAAAGAAATCAGAAAACAAACAAATGACGCAATTTTGCGGCCAAACCGTGGCTTCTTATTGAGAAATCAAAAATCAAAAAAAGTTCCCAATAGATTCTTGAAATCAATTTTGCAAAATCAGAAAACGAATTTTTCATTATCTGAGATCCGTCATCTGAAAACTAAAATCAGAAATCCGTTTGAAATCCGAAACCCGAAATCCGAAACCGGAAATCGGAAATCGGAAATCAGAAATCTGAAATCAGAAATCAGAAATCAGAAATCAGAAATCAGAAATCAGAAATCAGAAATCAGAAATCAGAAATCAGAAATCAGAAATCAGAAATCAGAAATCAGAAATCAGAAATCAGAAATCAGAAATCAGAAATCAGAAATCAGAAATCAGAAATCAGAAATCAGAAATCAGAAATCAGAAATCAGAAATCAGAAATCAGAAATCAGAAATCAGAAATCAGAAATCAGAAATCAGAAATCAGAAATCAGAAATCAGAAATCAGAAATCAGAAATCAGAAATCAGAAATCAGAAATCAGAAATCAGAAATCAGAAATCAGAAATCAGA
>CBDDTI010000041.1:0-5193 GCA_965233585.1 bacterium | reverse complement strand
TTTAAGAGCGAGGCTAGCCTGCGAACAGGCTCCCAGCGAGGTCTGAAAGAAAAATTCGGCGAGCGAAGAGCGTGACTCCGTGAGCTAAGCGAGTGGGACGCGGGGGAGCCTGTAGACATTCCATTGATGCCGCCGTTCCATGATACCAGCTCCTGGTATCAAGATCTGATTGGTTGAATCGATGACTGTTGACAGCTTTGAGACAAATAATTGACAGATCTCGACAACTGCTTATAAATTAGCATAATTCTTGCCGAGACCGTCAACAATGGCTTCCGCGTGCAATGCATAGTTCACTGACGACGAATTTGAAGCAGCTTTGAGCAATTCTTTGCAACATTTTCGTCATATCTCTGGTTTGAAATGTGAGCAGAAGCTATGCCGGTGTGTAAAATGGGGTTGACAAGCCTACACGACTCCTACGGTTCCTGGCATTTGTACATTTGCCGTTTATTTTCGGTCTCTCGACCTTTTTGTTGCTTCACTCTTGTTGATGAAGGGCACTTCGCATTGTGTTATAAGGAGCAAATAGGGCCGTTAGATCATGCTATGGCAAATTTTAAGAGGTTATAGGTCTGCATGATTCCGCTGTTATCTGCGTGTCGCTCCGTTGAGTTTGACACCTTTATAATTTGCCATGTGTTAATGTGTTGTTTTGGCTCATTTCTGTATTGCAAGATATGTTTCTAAATCTCCACGTATTTGCTTTTGAGGGACAAAATATGACGTGTCCTGTGAACTTGTTGCTAAGTTGCATTCTAAATTGCGACGCCGGGCCCGGCTCTGATTAGAACTGTTTTGTCACGGCTATCATCAGCTATCATATTTGCCATCGTACGTTTGTATTCGGGGGCGTAGCTTTACTTCGAGAAAGCTCAGGCGCGGATATAGGGGAGGTGAAATGGGTGAATTTTCACCCCCCTTTTTCTGAGCCCCCTTCTTTGTTTTTTTTTTTCTTATCCCTCAAATATTGAAATAATATTTGATTTCTCTGACATTATTACAAAAATTCACCCCCCATTTCAAAATCCTGGATCCGCCCTTGAAGCTATATGCTTGTGTAGAGAAATTCTTATGTTTCTTGCAGCTGTCTGATCGAGCTTATGTTTCTGGAGCTCGATGTATAGATTTATTCCTCCTTTGATCGTTCTGGTACGACAGGATTAAAATATAGCTCTTTACGCGGAAGTCTGTTGACTGTGTTGCGTGTTGTATATGCCGTAATCAGTTCTTTGTTTTTCAACCTGTTAAAAACTAAAACCACCGGCTCTTTTTTCCCTTGAGGCGGATTCAACAAGTTTTTGCATAACCAGCAAATACACTCCCGTTTGACTTGCATTTCCCCGTTCCGCAAAACCCGTGTACGGTAGATTGTTATAAAAAGTCGATTCATCAGCGCGGGGAAACCCATCAATTTTGACAGGTTTGATTACCTCCTTGACAGATATGTAACAGGCTAATCACCAAGGGGCGGAATGGTACATTTAAAACAATGTCTACAGGCTCCCCCGCGTCCCACTCGCTTCGCTCGCGGAGTCGCGCTCTTCGCTCGCCGAATTTTTTTCAGACCTCGCTTGCTCGCTGGGAGCCTGTTCTCAGGCTAGAGGGAGGCATCAAGCGATCACCTGAGGGGTCGCGAGATAGCACGCGAGAATTAAAGTTTGCAAAACTCACAACAAACATGTCGGCGCAAGGCCTATTTCGTTAAAACTGTTTTGAGCGACGGCACCTTTAATAACTTGAATCAAGTGTTTTTTAGTTTTGTCTTAGTCTTAAAAAGATCACCGTATTAAAGTTGATGCAGCTGGCGATCATAAAATGGCGTTTGATAATACGCTAGAGGAAATAGAGTGATTCACAAAACAACTTGTCAAAGGCTAAGGTTGCCTTTATTCTGCTTTTGTTGTTGTTACAAAAAGAAACACTGGTCTGCTAGCTAACAGCTGAAAACAAATGATTCAATGGGTAATTTCCGACGGAGTTGCCTCTGTGTCTGAACGGTCATCCGTACAAAACCATTCATAGAAAAATGCGTTTCTCCTTCAGGTTCATTTTCATTTAAGGTGGCTCAAAACAGTAATATTTCCGTAAGAAGCCTGGGCTCTAACGGGCCCTTTAGCGCGGGCAATCACGCAATCACTCGAGGGTTCGTGAGATAGCGCGTGAGACTTAAGTTTGCAAACCTCACAACAAACATGGCGGCGCCAGGCTTTATTAATAAAACTATGTTTCGGCCAAATTTAGTGAGCCGTTTACAATATCGCTTGTTTTTACCTTCGAAAATATCCATCCCTCTGGTAATTTCAAATGGAAAATCATTCTTTTAAACCGCTGAGCTAGAACGTGAACGAAAATTGTGATGTTGATGTTGCGATCGATCGTGCCGGTTATCAATCTTGAAAACGGCAGTAAGCAACTACTCTTCAAGTTTTTTTCGTTCTTTTTACTAGGCCAGCTTCACCTTCGGGTATTTATGGCAGTCTTCCTCTGCCGCTTGTGCTGCTCACAACAACAGCGAAAAAGAAAACGCTATTCGCGGGTCATTCGCGGGGATTCACGTTTCTTCGCGTGGAATTGCGGGCTTTACTGATCAGCGGACCGCTTTCACGCGTGCGCAAAGTGCGATCTTGCAAGGTCCAGATTTAATTTGCGCGTAAAACGCGCGCGAAAAATCCCTTATTCACGAAGTTAATATCTCAAAAACGGATCCGGTGACCCTACTTTTTTAATGCAAAAACTTATTCAACAGCAAGAGCGGAATGCATGTGCGAAATTAAAAAAAAAACTGCGGAGTGGAAATTTTTAAACTTGGAAATTTCTATCTTTTTTAATTTCAGCAAAATCTACCCCGCAGAATTTTTTCTAATTTGCCTTGTTTCTTCTTCTGTATGTAATAAAAAGATTTTTATCAAAAAAATATGGGGTCACCGGCTTAGTTTTTAAGATAGATGCAATTAATGGTAAAAAGTGGGTCAAGTTTGTTGCTATGCAGCAGGACAGTGCTACCTTAATTTATGACTTAAACGCCATGAAAGGAACAATGGAGAGTTATCTTAAAAAAATAGAACAGGCATTCAACTGAGAATACTTCCAAGCCTGAAAAATTGCGTCTAGTTCTGTAAGTCTCAAGAAATCAGAAAACTGTTTTGAGCCACCTTAAATCAGATTCATTTTCATGTTTTGCTCGTTGACTCGCTTTGAAACAGATTCACAAGGTAACCATAACTGAAGTAGCGTTGAATTTAAGGTGGCTGGAAACAGTTTCCAGTACTTTTCAAGACTTAGAGTTTGATGGGTCATTATAACCACTCTATACTTGTTGACACCAACATCATGGTAGCAACAAAAACTGTTCAATCACTGGTGAACAAGTTGGTATTGTTTTTGTGACACAATAGGATACCATAGCAACAATATGACCTGCTAAAAACACCCTTAATTTTAGCTTTGAGCTCTTATAACTCAAAAACGAACTCGGTGACCCCCATTTTTTATTATCGAATTCTGATTAGCATGATAAGATGCAACTTTTTGCAAAGTTTAAAAAAATTCTACGAAGGGGTTCAGGTATGGCAAGCCAAGCATGACAAAAGTGGGTTGAGTTGAAAATCACCTATCGAGTCTCAGTGATCGATGTGTGAGATTGAGAAATCACTGTGCGAGATTGGAAAATCGCTACATGAGATTTGAAAATCACTGTATGAGAAATAAAAATTGCTATACGAGAATGGAAAATTGTCACTCGAGATCATAATTACCAATCGAGAATGAAAAACTGCCATGTGAGATTTATATTAACTGTTGACAATGAAAAATCGTTGCGTGAGAAAAAAATCACCATTCGAGATTATCGATTGGTTTTTTCTGAGCCGGCGAGACATAACCAGTCAGCGGAGCGGTCAGTATAAAATATGGACTGCGGGCTACGGACTGCGGGCTACGGACTACGGACTACGGACTACGGACTGGGTCTAAAACACGGACTGGGTATAAAACGCGGACTAAGCATTACGAACTGGGTATAAAATACGGACTCAGGTATAAAACACGGACCGAGCATTACGGAATCGGTATAAAACACGAAGAAAGGTTCTAAATTGAATAAATTCTCGCACGAACGTTTTTATAAATGGAAGCTGCTCATTTCCCAAAAGAGCCCGCTGATACAGGTTTAACCATACTCGATCGATTGCCGAAAAAGAAAAAGAATACACTGAAAGACACAAAATTGACGAGCTGTATGAATTTTCGAATGATTCAAGCCGTGATTAAATGTTTTGAAAGGTCAACAGTCGAGAGAATTGAAGAGAATTCGAACGACTTGTCCCGCTGTTTAGTTATACGTACGATGATGTAAATAAATACACATAAAAACGGCCATGGCGAAATGAGGAACAAAAAGTTGATAAATAGAGGAAACGAAATTACACAAGGATGGCAGTTCTGCAGTCCTTAATATCGCCTTGGAAAAGGAGGGGAAAAAAAAGTTTTTGCAACACGGGGTATTCGTATTTGGTCACCCACCCAAGTACTACCCTCGCCGAACAGGGCTTAACTTTGTTGAACAGACGAACCATGTTGCTGTCCTTGTGGTATAGTGACTCTACGCTGGACGCGTTTTTTTTTTTTTATTTCTAAGATAGAAAAGGTATAGAAAAAACATATCTGATACTGCATGGCTGGGAAAGTAAAGAACAAAACAAAACACGCGAGCACTCAGGTGTAAAACGGGGACTAAGCATTTTACGGACTGGGTATAAAATATGGACTCGCGCGCGGGTATAAAACGCGGACCGAGCATTACAGACTTACAAAACACGAAGATAGGTACAAAATACCGATTTCCTACCAAGTGATTACGGTGCAAGGAAATGGTATTTTGGCGCCATTATGTACTGTGCATGGCTGTCACCCAAGATGGCCGGCATTGGACAGGTGGTATTGGAGGTAAGGGCGCCGATAGTTTGATATATTAATTCTTCTTTTCTTGCAAAGTTTCGATTTCCGGTAACACGAGAAGATGTAACACTGTTGAAAACATTCACAATCACGAAGTTATTGGACCGTGAGACCGAGTTATCTTCGCCAGAGAGACCGAGGGAATTATAAGGAAAGTGCAGCTTGTCTGATCACCAAAGCAAATAATAGTTCTCATTTTCATATTCCTCTAATTTTTTGTTCTCTACTTTCCCA
>CBDDTI010000040.1:0-3662 GCA_965233585.1 bacterium | reverse complement strand
ATCGCAACTTGAAAGCAGGCGATACCGAATTCCTTGCCTATAGGATAGGGGAATCCCTAGATTTGCTAATGCGTGGAAAACCTTATCTTTCACCCCAGTGCATGGACAACTTCCGGTTTAGCAAAGTAACCTAGCAATGCTGCATAGCAACATAACGTCATTTTAAGTAAAGGAGTAGAAAACGTTGGATAACGACGTTAAGTAACTCCTCAGGTTCATCTTTCCGGTTTCCCTATCCTCACCATGACCCCATAAAAGATTCTCTTTATATGAAATTCAAGTGGCAAGACCAGCGACCTAAATTTTAGTCAATGCGACCTAAATTTGAAAAGGCGACCAAAATTTAAGGAAGGTCACGTTTTGGCAACCAAACCTCAAATGCTACTTGGAGCACTGACTAAGTGGCGAAATATGGTTCTTTGCTCTATAGGTAGGTGTTTTAAAAGCACTTGGCTTGAAGTGCAAGAGTTCCTGGTTTGATCTAATCACCTGTGACTGTCTGAAATAGATACTCTTCGATTTGACATAAGTCATACAAACAAAGCAAATTCACCCTGTCATACAATTTCACTCAACAATAAATTATGAGAAGTTTTCATATTTTAATTTCATTATTTGGACGGAATATCAGACATGTATAATAATGAAATACAAAATTGAATAGACAACAACAATATATCACAATGGTACTACATGTTTTTCATAGTCCCATGTATTTATGTTTCTTTATCAGTGCATTTTCACATTATCCATTATTGATGGAATGTGGTCACCAAATGTCCGAAGGAGTTTAATTGAACAATTACTGTAAGCCATCTTTTATTGGTGAGCTCTTATTTTCCAGGACTAATAAGGCCTGTCACAATTGTTTTATAAATAAAGTTCAGGAAAGAAATGGGTCTTACGAATATAAAAATAATAGGATTTAGCATTTGACTTTTGAATCTCAAAAATCAAACGCAGCATATGAAGGATGGTAGACAGTGTATCATAACAACAATGACTGTTGACCGGTGAGCTACGGTAAGACTTGGTCCTGTGTTTCGTGTTCCTCTGTAGTGTCCTCCTGTAGCATCAACTCGGACGTTACCTCCGTAAACAATCGGTCCCAGTCCCACGGCTTGTCATCCTAAAGCAAAATTCAGCTTGTGTAGTATTCTAAACACACAGGTCTTACAAATATTTTTGATCACCTCCATTATTTGGCCTTATTTATCGCTTTCAATAAGTGAAAGTCTTGAGACCTGACACTCTTATTTAGACCATCAACCTTGGTCTCGGTCCAAATTCATCACAGGGGAAATTATTACCTGAAGTTGTTTCAGTTGAACTTTTATAAATTGAAGTTGATATGAAAAATTACTTTGGGTTTCAAGAAAATCCGAGTTTAGAAATTCACAAATTTTAAGGAAATGAAGGCTAGACTATATGAACAGATGCTTACACATGAATATGGAGAGCTTTTTAAAACTTCAGAGAAAGAAAACTTACGTCAATAACATCAGCCTCTGGTGACAAACATTTTGTTAACAGCTTTAGGTCTATTTCATTATCCTGAAAAGACGATACGAAAGAAATGCATTTTTAAAAGGAATGTACAGGAGAAGCCCAGCTTTACAGGTCACGTGACTTTAAGTGTCGACATGATAGGAAAACATAGTATATCGTGTTTTAACGAAGAAATTCTCTGCATCAAGAACTGGAATCATTTTAAAAATTGCATGTATCATAAACTGAATAATTTAAGATTATAAATATTCAATTTATCCAAGACAATAGTTAGCTTGATAGCTGCTATTCGGTAATTTACACGAAGCGGCACGCGACCGGCGCTTCGCTTCGTTATGTCCATTGCATTGCGCCCCAAGTCGGAAAACCCCTGATGTATATTTCGCGCTGGATGCAAGCAACTGCAGGTGCACAAGGACTAAGCTTTGCAGAATCGGGTTCAGCATTCTTCAACGAAAACAGCAATATGTGAAACTTTAATGAAGAAACGGGAAAACCATAGAAATAGTATGTTTAAAGTATTCTTATAGAAATTTCAAGATGAAAGCAGTTGTTATTTTGAAAGTTTCGGTCCCAGATAGATAACTTGACATCTAATCTTGAAAGTAGCATGAATAGTTTGTCAACATTTAAGACCGGGGCTCGCATCCAGCCCCTTAAACATTCCCGGTCGGCCGTGAAAAGAACAAGTCGCATGCAGTTCAGGTGATTAGACGTTCCGTGTAATCCTTTGGAAAAAGTAGGGTATATTTTAGATGCCATAACTCACGACTCGTATAAAATAGAGACATGATTTATACATCATTGTAAAGAAGACATTCTCAACTTTTTACTGATATAAAGACATTGCCACTGTCTGAATTATTGACGGTCTTTTTACATACCACGCAGTGCAGTTTTTGTGACAAGCGTTTGGATTTTGGAACATTAGATTTTAAGAAATCGCGAATGTTTTGTTACTGAATGACAGAAAATTGTCCTATCATGCCAAAATAGCATCGATTCTAACCTATCTTGAATGGATTTTTTCACGACCCGTAATTATATTTAACTTTTTAAAAGTTACGCGCAACTTCAAAGTATACATTAGACGTAATCTGCGTTTTTGAAAGTTCCCCTTTGAACCCCCGAATCTCGAATTCTTTTTCACTCTGCTGAATTTTATCAAATATTCCTAAACATGCACCATTTAGCGACATCTATGTCAAAAATTAGCTTTCCAATCCCTATTTTAGTGTCAGTGAAAAATTAAAATGTTTCGCCCGATGCCGTCAAAACGGAAGGACGCACGGACGAACAGACAGACATTGTGAAACCAATATGTGCTCCGTATATAGCTCGTTTAATGAAAGAGGTTTCTCTCATGAATAACTCTGTGAAAAAATTATTAAAATCGGATCACAAATAGCGACATAGTAGTGATTTATTTATAATCAACAAGTTCATTATTAATCAAATCGGTGCCATATTTTACCTATGCATATAAGAATATCGATGTCAGGATTTGTTAGTCAATACCCATAAATAAAATTAAAATAACTTTTTTAATTGTGGACCGATTTTGATTCTGTTTGCGCCTTTCTTCTCAGTGAATTCCAATCTAAAAGTCAATGAAAAAATATTTCAACTTGTTGAAAAGAAAAGAAATGGCCTAATTTAGTGCCCAGTTTAGCGAGAGACAAGAAAATTTTTTCAACCCTGAAAAATCATGTATCCCTCGACAAAGGCACTTAGTACATGTATGTTCATGGATATCTCTATAATCAAGAATATGATTATCAAAAACTTTAATATTCAGACATTTGATGAGGAGAAACAAAAGTTCGTATTTGCTATTTGACTATAGTTTTTAGTATACTACAAACTATAGTAATTTGATTTAGTTATCCTGACTCTTATTAACTGAAACAAAATCCTTGAGGACAAGTAAAAGTATAAATGTAAACTAATTAAGATGTTTTACAATTCACTTCTGGAATCTGAATATAATTCCAGAAAAATTAAGTACCGTTAATAAAAAACTTTTCATCATATATACGAGGGTCAGTCAAAAATAACTGAGAGTTGTAATATATCTCAAAAACTTTGAAGCGTAACTTGTTGAAAGCATCTGTTACGATATTGGCCGATTTTGGCCCGGAGATCAACTCTCC
>CBDDTI010000039.1:12500-21543 GCA_965233585.1 bacterium | reverse complement strand
CGCCATGGACGAATAAATTAAATTTTAACTGGCAAAACTAGTTTAAAAGCTGGTTTAGGCTCGCACGCGTGCAGTTACCAACACAACTGCTGGGCTAGGTGGAAAACGCGGGGCCGGGGTTCGGGGTACGGGGTCCCGGGGTCCCGGGGCCCGGGGTGTGGAAAACACGGGGTGTGGAAAACACGGGGTCTGGTGGAAAACACGGGGTCTCGGTGGAAAACACGGGGTCTAAGTGCAAAACACGGAGGAATCATTATTTCGCCCAACAATGAAGTCGAAATTTTGTTATTTCAAATTGCAATGAAAATCAATCGGCGTGAAACGAGTTTTTTGGTCATAAAAGCGAACTAAACATATCGTGAGAAAGAAATCCATTCAAATGCCAACGTGCCATGCAGTGGTTTTCTTTTGCGTGGGGTGCCTATTTTATATTTCGCAGTGACTTGCGTAGATTCTCTTTTTACTTTAAAAAACTGTGAACTACTAAAGATTGTTTTGCTTAGTATCTTTAACCGTGAAAAGCGACAGTAGCCGTATTTGCTCGATTAAAAGCCGGTTTCCTGAAACGTGAAAATAAACAAGTAAAATATGCCTGTCATAGCCGGACCGAATGGAAAATAAAAGCTAAGGAAAGTTTAAAGATTTATTAATTGAGAAAATACAGTAACCATCTTGAATGCCAGTTCCAAAATATTTTCTGGTGTCCTTTCGAATGAAACAGACGTCGGCACAAGACTGTTGTCGCTTGCGTTAATATCCGCCCGTCTAGAACTCTCCACTATTACGAAGGCGGATTTCGGTTTTGGTGTGTCTTACACACGAGTTTAAAAAACAAATGTCCAAGTGAAATAAGAATGGTATTCTTTTTACGTTAATAACTTTAACATTAATTGGTTATTTAACACTGTATTGCCTCTGCTAAATTTCGTTACTTTGGGATCTTTGGGGCACCTACTCGCCGATTAGTTTCATAAGCTATTTAATAATAATAATAATAATAATAATAATAATAATAATAATAGTAATAACAATAATAATAATAACAACAATAATTAATGATTTTGTAGCGGCATTTCCACGAAGTGGCTCTTCATCCACTGTTTGTTGATCGAATTAGAATTTAGAAGTGTTGATTTTTGTTGATTTAGGTGTCCCAAACTCCTCACAATCAATATAATTTGGTTTTATCAACTGTGTTGATGATGTGAATTGGTGGCCACCGTAAAGAGATTCGGAAGCTGACGTTTCGGGCGTTAGCCCCTCGTTGGTTTCGCTCGACGAAGGGCTAACGCCAAAATATCTTGTAATACTCCCATCGCCGCAGCACCACAGAGAAAGGAGGGCAATAAAAGGAAGATAACCGTGTGGAGGAAGAAAAAAGGACTGACTTTCCTTTTGGGCGCGAGTTCAATTCTTTAACACCGTGTTTTCAAAATCCAGACATATTTGTAATTTGTATATTTATTTTCTAACAACTCTGTAAAATTAATGTTTGTGAGAGTTTAATTTAGATTAAAATTTAATTGAATGAACTATCGACTGGGACCTCACAAGCGATTCATAAATGATCAGACTACAATGAGCGACAAAAGTATTTGAGACCCTTTTAGGAAAAGATGCTTTTCGATACTTAAGCATTTGATCTAATAATTTATTTGCATCTAGCGTTAAATCTCTGATACCCTGGTCCCTCAATGTTGCGTAGGTGCTGTGGTCTGTGTAGTCGAGGAAATAGAAATATTAACATTGTTTTGGGGGGAAGGGAAGAAAATGTGTCCAAGACGCTCGAAAATCGAATTTAACTGCCAAGTGTCTCAGCACTTTTGACACCCATTGTAGCTCCTAGTTTATAATTACTTCTGTCGTATTAGACATTAGGGACCGATCATTACTTATGGCCTGGTGGGGCGGAGAGAGTTTTTTCGGGGGATCATTGGAACTTTAGCTCATCCCTGTACGCCGTTTTCGCCGGAAAAAATTAAAACCCCAGCGCACTTCAAAAAAACTTTTTTTTCACTAGAAATTGTGCTAGGAACATATATAAACTTATATTCATTTGAATCGTCGATGAAGTGACCTTTTCTGGATATTTTTCCCTTCACGGTCAGTAACAACTGAGAACCCAAAAGAAGCCGGGATCACTATACCTGTTCCGGTCATTATAACATTTGTCAGCACAGTTAACAATAAATGAAGACTTGCAGACTGAGACGCCTTAAGAAGAAATTAGTATTTAAAATGATGGAACAGCGCTACTTGCTTCATCTAATTTCATTGTCTTAAACACCTCATTTTCCGTAACATTTTCCCCCCCAGTATGCATGAAATCGCATCTTTGGTAACCTGCAATTTCAAAATTTTAGGGGGAGCATACCCTTGGACCCTTAACGCTGGATTGCCCCTTCGGGCGAATCGGGCCTCACTTTAACTCTAAGAACCCTAATCAGATATCGGGAAGACATGGATCAAGAGACTGCACCACGGCGGCTTCATTTATCTGAATTCAGCATCAAAGTTAGACATATTACTGTCATATTACCGTTAGAAGCCCTAAATATACACGTCAAAAGATGAATATGTATGCGAAGAGATTGAGGCTGGAGGATCGCGAAATTTATTAGTAGCTATGAGGGGGATACTTCGATAAAATAACATTTGAAGGGGAGATCAGCTAAATGTTTGACTGCCTTCAGCCGGCGATGGATAATGACCGGCCCCTTAGTCGCGCTGAATGTTCAGGTCTATAGCTGAAAGTAATTATTTGTATACATGTAGAAAGGCTTTTTAATGGTTAAAGATACTCAAACAATCTTCATTATTTCATTATTTCTTTTTCAAAGGAAAAAAATACACGCAACTTACTGCGAAAAATAGGCGCCCCTTGCAAAAGAAAACCACTGCATGGCTCGGTAGCATTTGAATGGATTTCTTTCTCACGATATGTTTAGTTCGCTTTTATGACCAAAAAACTCGTTTCACGCCGATTGATTTTCATTGCAATTTGAAATAACAAAATTTCGACTTCATTGTTGGGCGAAATAATGGTTCCTCCGTGTTTTGCACTTAGACCCCGTGTTTTCCACCGAGACCCCGTGTTTTCCACCAGACCCCGTGTTTTCCACCAGACCCCGTGTTTTCCACACCCCGGGACCCCGGGACCCCGGGACCCCGTACTCCGGGACCCCGGCCCCGCGTTTTCCACCTAGCCCAACTGCTGCGTTTAAACACAAAGCGATCCTATAAAAGGCAAGGACACGCCACCTTTGAAGCACTTTGTTGGTTTTTTTGTGCCATACGAGTAGAAAGCCGAATTAACGGTCGGCAAACGTAGAAGTCGTGAAGAAATAGCATTTTTTTCCGTTAAAACAGCGGAGTCATTTTCGTAGAATGATAACAAAAATACAGTGAGATTTGAATCGTTCTTTTGACAGCGCTTTTGGTGAGATACATTTTGTTTCTTTTGTACCGAAACACTTCCAGCGAAAAAAATTATTGACAAATGAACTTGGCATCAAATGCATCACGTGGGGCGTGACGAGCTCACGCATGCTCGATGGAAAAGCAGACGGTTGCTCGCAGTGGTTTCTCTCTCGTTTGGCGTAGGAGAAACCAACTGCTCGCAGGGTAAGCCAGAGGTCGTTTTTAAAAAAATTTTATTAAATTGACTTGTTTGCTTTCGAGGTGCGTCAGAAATTTGAAGCTGTTTCCATAGGTAACCCAGGCACACTGTGTGTGACACGTGACATAACACGGGTAAATTATAGAAAACATATCAGGCGAAGTTTAGGTCTGAAAATTTGCTGGAAAATGGAAATAAAAATCGGTGAAACTTATAAGGGGTGATTACCGCCAAAATTAAGTTTGGAATTTTATTATGCTGTTTTCCGATGCGCTTTTTAACATTTTCGCTGGTGTTTTTGATGTTTGCAATGATGTTCGACAAAACGTCGCTGTTGTTTTGTTATTTCTGTATTCGAGTATTCCAAACCTCGATGCTATTATTCGTGTCTGTATGCTGTTATGCGAAACCTCGATGCTATTATTCGTGTCCGTATGCTGTTATGCGAAACCTCGATGCTATTATTCGTGTCCGTATGCTGTTATGCGAAACCTCGATGCTATTATTCGTGTCCGTATGCTGTTATGCGAAACCTCGATGCTATTATTCGTGTTTCGAATTATGTTCGTCTTAATCTGGGTCTTCAGAGAGCTCGACCGCTATGGTCTGGCGCGAGTGATGAATTAATTATGCCAATTCTTCTCGCTCAAAGAAAATTTATGCTACTCTCAATGGCAGAGGTTGCGATGAAATTCTCTTCGAACATTTAGGACAACTTGCCTCGCCAAACTTGGATTCTGATAGCCAGGAATTAGTTTTTGATCGTTCGATGGGGCAATATTATTATGCTGTGGCTAAATGACCGGCCGGGCATCTGGTCAAGGTTTTCTATACACTGGCAGTCTCATATTTAGAATTTTTCTCAAATTCAAGGAATCAAAGGAACCCACTCAATTCAAACTATCAAATGCTGATTAAGAACTGTCAAGCGATCCAGAAGTGTTAATAGATCGCTTAAGTGTTAATAGATCGCGTTTTAACGCTTTCTTTACTCTCGAGAGAGCGAGACCATGGTTTGTGACACTTACGACTTCTGCTGCTGGTCACGGTCTTCACCCGGCGTTTTCAAAACAACCTGGAATAAATGATCGGAAGTCCGACTTTAGGACGAACGAACCGATTATATCCAAACTATTATATGTCGAATAAGAAGTGTGAAGCGATCAAGTAGATTTTTATATATCACAATAAAAATTCAAACTCTTTACGCTGGGCTCAGACGTTTGTGACACTTTCGATCTTTTATATATCGGTCGACTACCGGTCACGGTTTTCAAATCATTATTAAAATGAACCGGCAAAATTAATACTTTTAACTGTTTCAGGGAATCGAACGAACTGATTATAACCATGAGTTTGTGACAGCATGACGATTTTATTTGCGTTAGAAAGTTTTATTTTTAAATTTATTTTTATGTAGGTGACGCAAGGGAGCATCGACCTAAAACCCTAAGTTCCACAAACGTCTCTGAGCCCAGCGTAAACCAAGAGGACTCCAAGAGTTTGACCTGTGATCCATAGAAATCTGCTTGATCGCCTCACACATCTTATTAAACTCGGACTGCCGGTCATTTAGTGTTTTGAAAACTCCCGGTGAAACCGTGACCGGTAGCATGTCACAAACCACCTCTAGGTCTCGCTCTCCCGAGCATAAAGCAAGCGTTAAACTTGCAGAACTTGCGATCTATAAACTTTTCTGGATCGCTTGACAGTTCTTAATCAGCATATGATAGTTTGAATTGAGTGGGTTCCTTCGATTCCTTAAATCTGAGAAAAAATTCAAATATGAGACTGTCAGTCATTAAGTGTTTAGAAAACCTTGACCAGATGCCGCTCACAACTGTGTTATACAGAGTTTCAACACGATCAAAAACTAATTTCTTGCTATCAGAATCCAAGTTTGGCGAAGCAAGTTGTTCTAATGTTCGAAGAGAATTTCCTCGCAACCTCTGCCATTGAGAGTAGCATAAATTTTCTTTGAGCGGGAAGAATTGGCATAATTAATTCATCACTCGCGCCAGACCATAGCGGTCGAGCTCTCTGAAGACCCGGATTAAGACGAACATAATTCGAAACACGAATAATAGCATCGAGGTTTCGCATAACAGCATACGGACACGAATAATAGCATCGAGGTTTCGCATAACAGCATACGGACACGAATAATAGCATCGAGGTTTCGCATAACAGCATACAGACACGAATAATAGCATCGAGGTTTGGAATACTCGAATACAGAAATAACAAAACAACAGCGACGTTTTGTCGAACATCATTGAGAACATCAAAAACACCAGCGAAAATGTTAAAAAGCGCATCGGAAAACAGCATAATAAAATTCCAAACTGAATTTTGGCGGTAATCACCCCTCATAGAAACTTACCATGTGGCGAGTTGTTGTTGTCCTTAATACGTACACGTAGTTTTTGAGAAAAGTAGTCTTCAGGTGATGAAGACTACTTTTCCCAAAAACTACGTGTACGTATTAAGGACAACAAAAACTCTCCACATGGTAAGTTTCAACGATTTTTGTTTCCATTTTCCAGGACATTTTCAGACCTAAACTTCACCTCATATGTTCTCTATAATTTACCTATGTTATGTCACGTGTCACACACAGTGTGCCGGGGTTACCTATGCTGTTCCGCGTGAGTAACAATCGTTCCTGAACCTCTCAGACACACACCAGAGATATAATAAATATCTTACTAACCTCGTATTCTCGGTCCGTACTGTAAGTAACGGATCCTCGTTTTTCCCCCTTTAATTTATGGTCCGCATGCTTTGCGCTTGGGCCATAAATCGAGGAGGAAAAAACTTGGTCCGTAACTTACGGTACGGCTCTCGAACTCGGTTAGTAAGAGGTATTTAATTAAATTTTGTCACTATCGTATTGTAATAGGAAATAAGAAGCACAGTATTATTTTTTTTTAACGTCAATTTTTCGATATATTTTTATCAACAAAATGCACATATAATAACAGTTATTTTTGGCACTAGAGTCATTGTGATTGGGGTTTACTGTAGGTGTGAGAGATAAAAATAAGAGGAAAATGTTAGTCAGGTGTAAATTTTTTTTTTATCTCAAGAGGCTCTAGCTAACATACTGCTGCATAACACCTAGTAGTAAGAAGAGTATGTGGAGTAATGAAGAAGAACCATTTCATCCATCTTTGGGGGTTTGCCAAATTAAAACCTGATGCTACATGGACTATGCACTAATCCTGTAAGGATGACCAAAGCACATAGGTTGTTTCTTGGTTGTCATGGTAACAACCACTTCAGCATTATAAAAAATTCTGTTTGAATCAACTCAACCCAGATTCCATTTTAGGCAAAGCAACCTCTCTTCATGGAGGAATTCAAGAGGTTTTGGAATTATCTCAATGTTTTTAGACAGCTAGAGAGCATTGTATTGAATATAACAAAAAAATTACGTTTTACATATTGCAGCAATTGGAACAGTACTCTTTGAAACACGATTTGGCTCCTTCAGCAAGTCTCCATCATTAGAAGCTGCCAAGTTCATTGAATCAGCTCACAGACTATTCGGATTGTTTTTGAAGGTCTTTCTTCTTCCTGTATGGATTGACAAGTTTTACAGGTTTAAATCAGTCCAGGAGTTCTATGATTACTTGGATATCTTGTACAATTTTGGTGACATGTGCATTAAGAAAAAAATGAGCGAAATTCAAGGAAGACTTGATAAGGGAGACATTCATGACGAAGATGCCGCTGAGTTCCTCACATTTCTCATCAGCAGAGAGGATATAAGTTTCAAGGAAATAACACCAAATTTGATTGAGTTGCTGTTTCCCGCTATTGAAACGGTATGTATTAGTTGGAAGGTCTAACTCAGTAGAATCAATCTTACAAGTGACATAACTATTTTGGGAAGAAAAAATATATATTGTCTTCCTGAATTCTGATTCAATTGGCACTGTCACAGCAGGTTTGCTGTCTTTAGGTTTTTGTAAATTAGTTGTTGAAAAAGGAAACTTTGTACGGTTAACTCACGCAAAAGCAAGAACACTTCTTTATACGCAAAAGAGAGACTACGAAATGAAAGGCTTTCCAAAATGAAATTTGGGGATTTTTTGGATAATGTTGCAGTCAAGGCTAAAGCTAGTCAGTTTTAATCCGTTTTGAATCTCACAATCTCGATCTGTAGATGATGACACTTAAATTCATTCTACTAACAACGTTCTTGCAAAAGAAACTTAAGCGTTGGGTTTTTGTTTCAATCTGTTGATTTTGAAACTCTTTTCAACAGTAATTCTACTTGAGTACCTCTCAAATGTGGTGAAAATTTACCTTTTAATAATAAGCTAATGAATAGCAGAATTGACTGAGCTTGGAAGCTGGTTTCCTGAGGGTCAGTGGAGCTGGAATCCAGGAAGACATGACTGCTGTATCCATTGTAATTCACATGGATTTTGAATTAATCAATTTTTAATTATGTTTTAGACTTCCTTCACCACTTTGTGGACTTTATATTTGCTTGCAAGGAATCCTGACGTACAGAAACAGCTTCACGATGAAGTGTGTTCTGTTTTGAAACCAGGAGAACATGCAACACCAGCCGCATTCCAGAAAATGCCATTTTTGCGGGGGTGTGTCAAAGAGACTCTAAGGTATCATAGTTCAAATTAGTACACCAGACAGGAACCTAGGGGGTGGGGATAAGTCTGAAGACTAGTCACTCCCTCCAGCCCCCCAATCCTTCCCCCCTTCTCCATATTTGAGAAATTTTGTCTTCCATTCCATAATTACTTTTTGTTTTGTTTTGGGGAGAGAGGAAAATGGTATCACGATTTCAATAGCCTGCGTAGCTGGCGGGATTTCGCACGCGAGTGCTTTTGTTTTGGTAGCAAAGCCGTGAACGCGAGTGGCGAAGCCGTGAGAGGATTGGTAAAGAGTCGACTTCGCCGCTCACGAATTCCCTCGCGGGGAATATGGCGGCTCCGCCGCTGCTCGCCTGCTCACGAATCCTACCAGCTACGCAGGCTACGATTTCAAGCTCTTTTCAGCTTATTTGACACCATGGCGGTGATCATGTTACATAATCTTTCATTAACATCACAATAAGTACTGAACATCCCCTGATTTGTGAGCCTACAGATACACTGCCCCAATCATATGCACCAGTATACTATGAAGTAATGCATCTATCAATGTTAAGCCCGATGGGGGAGGGTGGGGAGTCGGGCTAACCACCGCAATTTGATCATAAGGTCAGTCCCCATGGTAGGTACTGTGATTGAACGTGATCCAGGTTTGAAGGACATTTGAGCTCCTTCTCTTGCCTCTGGGTGAGGATTTTGACCAATTATTTTTTCAATGAAGTACTTTGGTGCTACAGATGTATTAGCCTGCAGAACAGGCGGATTACATTCTCGACCCCAGAGCTCTTCTCTTTTGCGC
>CBDDTI010000039.1:0-5000 GCA_965233585.1 bacterium | reverse complement strand
CCTATAGTTTGGTACACAGCTTGGTTGGGATATTTACAAGTAGACCATAATCCTAGGGGGGAGGGGGAGGGGGTACTTAACAAAGTCTAATATGGGGAGGCTCCATGTGAGGTCCAACCCCTTACCCTTTTATATACCATTTTGCCAGAAAAGGTACCCCTTTTATACATCTTTTATTTAAAAAAGGTACCCCTTTCACATAGCCACATGTAACTCCGTCTTATGAATAAATTGCTGAGAAGGAAGTATTGTTGTCATTTTTATGTTGTGCTTAATTTAAACTAACTGATGCAGCCATAATGTGTGTCTATTCGAAATATTTCATTAAAGGGCCTTTTAAATACCTAAAGAAGCCTGAAAAAGGTACCTCTTTCAGGACGAGCACCTCCCCATATAGGCCATTATAGGGAGTACCCCCCTACCCCGATCGTACTACAGTGTATTTTGGTGTGGAAGTTTATGCGATATTTCATAATCTTTCTTTTAATTCGAGGTGAATATTGGCTGTGATTCCCAGACATTAACAGGTTTTTAGTGTATACACACAAAGTGATCTCAACATCAGATGAAAAGAAGACCATTAAAAGTTAATTTAATTGACCTCTCAATTTTCCATGCATGGAAAATGAGCAAGTGGCATGAAGTATGTGTTACATTATTTACAGAATCTTCTAACTTGGCATGCAATTTCCACTTTTATTTGCCAGTAGGCTATAAATAATTTTACACAGGTTTTTAAAATATGGCTAATGGGTTTAATGTTAAAAAAATCAATTCAGTGCAAAATTCAAATAATTATTCATCAATGTAATCTTGAAGGATATTGCTTAACTTGGTTTCACTGTAACTGTGTAGATAGTATGTATACATAGTCTTTCATAATAAGTTGTCGCTTCTAAATTTAATTGTTAACGCCTGATGTATTAACTGTGTTTTTAAGTAAAGATGAGAATCATGATGATAGAGAATTTGGTCTTTTTATTTGGGAATGGGAGAGGCTAAGTTAACTATAGCTTTTACAGGCTGTTACTTTGGAATTGCAAATCTGTAAGCTGTATTTCAATGAGATAAACATTTTGCTGAGACATCATCGTCTAATCTGAATAATTTACCAAAAAGTGAATTGTGCAGTCAGAAAATAGCCATATCCACCTCACGTGAAGTCAATAGAAATTCTGAGGAGTGGTTGGGGGGAGGGGGGGGGGGGGGGGAATTCCAAACTTAAATTTTAAAAAGGAAAGTATGAAAGTGAACTGCCAGTTTCAGTGGCGTGTTTGGAGGAAGGCATTTGTTGATTGAGATTTGAATGTCTTCTGTATCTGCTAAAGCCTTTTCCATTACAGGAGTGGGTTATCAAGCTTCAGCCAAACACTCAATCTGGGAGGCGATCACAATTTGTCTGATTCCTATCCTTAAACCTAACACAAGAACAAGACTCCAGCTGACATAGCTCGTACTGTTGTGGGTACAAAAACCATTCCTCCATATTAAGGTGGTGACCTCTTAGGATGGTTGGAAGTCGGGAGGAGGAGTAAAAAGTATTGGGTTTCAGGGTCTGCAACGGTAGAATTTTGCTGCCTTGTAGGCTAGTGAACCTCCTTGAAAGTATCTTAAGACATATGACATACAGTATTTGCTTGGAACAAGACTTAACTTACTATTTGGGGAGGAGGGATGATACAGTTTTCATGTGTTTTCTCACAATGGTGCTTTTTGCAAAAAAAGCTTTTTTTCCAATGTGGTCAGTGGTGTAAGATGCAGACTTTGGACTACAGTCCAGGTGTTATAATGCAGATTGAGGGTAAAATGCCAACTGAAGTGCTACAGTAACTATGTTAGCAGTAAACAAACCAAGCTTATTAAGGCTACAAGAAGTGAGAGTCTGCTCCCTGGTTTAGCCTGAATAGCTCTAGGGTTAGACTGAATATCACTCGGATTAAGCTGGGTAGGATTTAGGGGTTTCGGCTGATTTCATTTAAACTCCCTAAATTAAAAAAAGTAGCATACTAATTTGGTATCAGAATGACAAATCTTATTTGCAAGGACCACAATTTCAAAAAATTTCCAGTGGAGATCGCCTTTCAAAACCCCTTCTCCGTATCCACCTTAGGGTAGCCTGAATATATTCTCCAGTTAGCCTGTTTAAGCTCTCGATAAAAGGTGATCGAGTCAGTTATAATAATGTCTGCAGTAAGTTCATGTATGTATACCTTACCCTACGTCTACAGTGCACAGTATACGTTTTACACTGACCGAATTCCGATTTACCTTCAGGCCTTCACGTTAACGAATGTTTCCACAGTAAGTGGAACAAGAATCCCTTTTGGCGGATTGCTTTTTTCGTTAACACAATGGGCAAATATTTGCAATAACGAAGCCCACAGCCGTGGGAAAAGCTGCGTAGCCAAGGAACGAGAATCGTAGTATGCGAAATAGTACAGTCTTACAATATCAAACATAGCAAAATATACAAAGAGCAATTTATTTTATCCTTCGAGCTGTATTTCATGTACAATACAACTTTCTACAATACCTAATTAAACCATAGGTAACCCAGGCTCACTGTGTGTGACACGTGACATACCACAGGTAAATTATAGAGAACATATGAGGCGAAGTTTAGGTCTGAAAATTTGCTGGAAAATGGAAATAAAAATCGGTGAAACTTACCATGTGGAGAGTTTTTGTTGTTCTTAATACGTACACGTAGTTTTTGGGAAAAGTTGTCTTCTTCACCTTTCCTTCATAGTAAAGTGGCAAGGTTACCCTGGTCCCAGAGGCTTTCTTTTATTCTTTATTGGCAAATTTTGCGACGCGAATCGCTTCTTATATTTTTTTTTATTGGCACGAAGCGCTGAGAGCCGAGAAAAGAAAGCCTCTGGTCGCGACCGTTGGAAACCTCACTTTCATGCCATCAGCTTTTGACCGTCGATTCTGATTGGAGGACATTTTTAATTGCTCTATGAGTCATATGATTGGATGGATTAAATATCTTTGGGGATGGGAGTGGAGTGTATATGTTCACCTTTATGGGTATATGTGGAGAACTTTTGCTTTATCAACGGATTCTCTTACCAGGGAAGGCTAAGGTTTTCGTTGTAGAGTTTGCGTACAATTCAATATGTTGTAAGCTTCGCCGATTCGTGATAGTCGATGGGTTTTATCTCCAACAGTGTCTCCAAGAGTATTTTCGAAGATATTTTGTCATTAGTTCTTCAAAACCGTTTCGCTGGCAGACATAGAGCAACTGTCTGATCCACAAAATGAGGCTTTGTTTGGAATTCTGAATCGAGAGCACGTCTTCGCCATCTTACCGACTGGCCATGGAAAATCGATCATATTCCAGTGCCTTCCAAATCTTTGCCGAGAATTATTTTTAAGAAGGTTTCCTTATCCAAGTAATGCCATTGTGGTGGTCGTTTGACCGTTAAATTCCCTAGTTAAGTCTCGTATTCGAGAACTACACACTCGAGGGATAACAGCAACATGAGTTAGTTTTTTACTTCAGAGGACAAAACGAAACCGACTACAACAGAATTTCCATTCTTTTTAATACTATAACAGATAACATTTAAGAAAACACCAGAAAATAAAGGCGAGAAGCACACGTAAAACCATTCAAAAAGAAGAGATCGGATAATTTTTTCGTCGCTCGGCGAAATAATACAACGCAGCGAGAGAAAGATGAAAGTTGTACATCAAAAAGACGACAAAAACAAGGCAATTAGTTTGAGATAAATCGTTTTTTCAACTGTGTAAATTTAGTGGCAACTTAGTTCTATCCTCAGAAGTTCTGCAGAAGCTGAACAAGACTCAATTATATTTGAGGGAAGCGAATACCCTAAGCAAACAAACCACGGGGTCGCCGTAAATTAAATATGCGGAAATCCGGCTTGAAAAATTACTGAACACTTTCCCAAAGAAAGGTAACCAAATAAAAGAAACGTAACCGGAAGTTCAATTACAATAAATTTACATTCAAGATGAGGCAAAAGAGACTTATCTAAAAGCACAAAAGTCACGGTGTTCAAAATTTCACAGACCGCATGTTCGAATTATTAAATTGTTCACGCAAAAGCGAAAGCGTGAGTTTTTCCCTAAACGTGTTGCAGTTATTTTATCGGCCGTGGCTTTGCCTATCGTGCTAAAAGGTGAATTCAACTTCGAACTAATACTGTACATTACCATTTTTGGTTTCTAAAGTCCAAGCAGCTGCTTTAATCCCCGATCTGTATTCAAAACTCACACTTGAAAGCGCACCGATCGTCTTGTTTTCGTCGCGGTTGAAGGAAGAAAAATTATTCCCCAGAAAGGTTTGAGGGCTCCGTTCACCTTGATCTTCCATTCTGAGGCCACCTAAACATCTATTTATGTTTTTCCTTTCCATTTTAAGTGCCAAAGAAGTAATTTGCCCCTTTAAGGAATGAAAACAAGAACCTGGAAGTTCGACAGCCTGTAAACACGGCAAACGCTCCTCTCCTCTCCCTACGAAGTAATTTATTTCTAAGTACTGGAGAACTGACCCACCCGGCCCTGTCAACAAATTGTAAATCCGATCCCCCTTTGTGATTGGTCAAAAGAAAATGACATCTTTGACAGCTGTCAAGTGCTGAGCCAGCATGAAAGTGAGATTCGCAACGGTCGCGCCCAGAGGCTTTCTTTTTCCCCCGACTCGGCGCTTCGATCAGTGCTTCGCGTCGCAAATTTCCAAATGAAAAAAGATAATATTAAAAGAAAGCCTCTGGGACCAGGGTATGGCAAGGTAGGAGACTGACAGCAAACTCGGGCTCCGATCGACCCAAGAAAAGCACGATTTTTTTCGCGAAAATCGAATCCAGTCGCTACATAAACACGCCAGGCTCGTGGAACATGAATTTCTCTAAACCATGAATCCACTGAAGCATCTCCAGCTAGCAACGCGAAGCCACCAGGCTCCGTAGAACTTGTAAGTTAACCTACTAGAATGGCGGCTCGAAACCGTTAAGATCAAAAGTTGCACA
>CBDDTI010000038.1:0-9740 GCA_965233585.1 bacterium | reverse complement strand
TGTAACCTAACATTTTAACATGTTTTGATTTCAATCATCAGGGTTTTGTTGTTGGTTTTACTGGATCCAAGATCTTCTGCCTCCATGTTTACACCATGTCTGCAGTGGAAGTGCCACAGGTGAGAAGTGGAGCTGATTAACAAGAGCATTTTATAATAATTATTCTTATTACACAAATAAGTTAGTTCAGGGGCCCAATAAGTAAAATCAGCTAATCAAATTGTTCCACTGCCAGCCCATTGTTCTCTAAGTATTGAACCAGGCAATGTCCCAAATGATCTCACAGGCAGTTTCACTCAAGTAATAAATCTCTTACTGACTAAGCTTGCTCTGGACTGTACTGCGAGAATATCTGTCCAAGGTCTTGTTTTATGGACCGGGTGCAGCAAGACCTTGGGCTAACATTCTCTGTGTGTGGTCCTTGCATTTGGTTAATAAGATGATATTAAAATATTAATTATGTTGTAGGCCAAAGTGAAATTCCTTTGTCTCTTAGCCCTAATTATTCATGGATCAATCATGAATAATCAGGGTTAGAAAACAAAGAAAATTGAGAATCATACTAGGTTAAAATCATGTTATTGTGAATTTCATTTTCACCCGCAACATTTACATTATATTATATGATGTAGTAGTGACATGATTTCCAACACGTTTCAGTCTGCTCCCATGTATCAGTACCTTGAAAAGAAGCTTTACAGGTATTTATACTTATAAGTATATTTTTAAAAATTCACTCCAACCAGATCCACGTCATAGCAACAATAGTCGCTATGAGCATTGATTTGCCTTTTCAAAAGCCAAGACAAGCATTTCAAACAGAAGTACTAATTCAAACAGTCCAACATGATGTGCTACATGTGTATCCGAAGAAATGGTTATATGTATGTAGAAGAGAATATTGCTTTTGTTTAAACTGTTATTGATAACTTTTATTTCAGGGATGCATATAAAGTTGCCTGTCTTGGCGTGACTGAGGGAGACTGGAGAGCTCTTGCTATGGAAGCGCTAGAGGTACATTTTGTAGCACTCTTGAGTAGTTGGAGGTTTCGCACCCAAGTGAGTTCACATCAACAAATGAGTTCAGGGGTGCGATCTCGGGAGTGAACTTGATTGGGGGTGAAACACCTAGCATTCATTCTTTTTATACCATGTCTGTGCAGCTTACTTTATAACAGACACTTCCCAATTTGTGGAATCCATATTGCTTGCTGTTCATAAAGGTCTGTAAAATAAAGGGTTTATTTATATGGGTATAGTATAATATTGCGCTTTGAAGATGTTTACTGAACTCTGATCTGTTTATTTTTTAGGGACTGGATTTTGATACAGCCAAAAAGGTAAACCATTATTTTGATATTGTGTATAATTTGTTGAGGAAGACAATAATTAAAACCTTTTGAAATTAATAATACATCTATATATATCACTTACTGTTGGTTTAGAAAATTGTGACAGTGTTGCAGAGAAAAGATATGATTCATCTGTAATGGGAAAGTTGTGTCATTGTTGTATCCTCATGAAAGAATTTGATTAAAAGTTTACAATACTTCTACTGATTTTTAAAGGCTTTTATCAGAGTGCGGGATTTGAGATATTTGGAGTTAATCCATAACATTGAGGTTTGTGCTAGTTTTTTCTCTTTCAAATATCATGCCAGATTCTGAAACACAGGAGATCATGAACAATATTCCAGAAATGAACACTTTTATGTTTTTTTTGTTTTGTTTTGTAGGAACGGAAAAAGAGAGGTGAAACAGACGAGCAGGCTTTCCTAGCAGATGTCTATGCTTATCAGGTTTGCTATTGCACACTGTCTGCCTTTACTTAATACCCTATTGACATTTAGTCTCCATAAGTTTGTGTGTCATCCAAGGCATATGTCATCTCTTGTGTTGTAAAAATCAAGAGAACTGCAGTTCAGTCAGGTAATAGCATTCAGTTTATGGAAGTTTGCTGACCACTTGAATTCCATTGTTATGGAGTAACCTGGTAAGAGGTTCAGTCAGACTGCCAATGTAAGGGAAGTATGCGAATCCCTGGTACATGTAGGATGGTTCGACCCATTTGAAAAGCATAAAACCAGTGCTTCTGGCGGAGGAACTGTTGGTGAGGGAGGCTTCTTTTTAAGAATGTTGGAAATGATTAACAGCTGATGGGCACATGTAGTTGTTAGTTTTCAGCATGCCTCAGATATGGTCGGTTTCATGTGTTTTACTTTCATGGTTGCAAGGGAGGTTGGATGCTATTGTTTTTGTTTCTGAAGTTTCAAATTTTCTCTGTTTTCAGGGCAAATTTCAAGAAGCTGGGAAGCTGTATAAGAAAACTGGAAATGATGAAAAGGTAACTAGGTACATGCAAGGTTGTGTTAACAGTTTCTGGGAGAGGGGTTGGGTTTGAAAAGGGGACGACTGTGACAAATGACACTACCGGTATATTCTGTGGAGAGTGTATACTTTTCCAATATTTTTTGTTTACTATTTAATAAACTGATTTGACAGGTTAAAGTAGCAAGAGCTTTCTGATTGGCCACTACCATGGTCAAGTAAATGGCAGCAAAAAAAATAATTCAGCTGAGCTAGATCTACATACGCTATTACATCCAAGATTTAGTGACATGCCCTTTCCCTAATCATTTAAACTTTTTTGTTTTGTTTAGGCCATGGAGATGTTCACAGACCTCAGGCAGTTTGAATATGCAAAGGTAATACAGCTAGTTCTTCTTTAGAATGTAACATACATGTAACTGCCAGGAAAATTGTTGATTGTTGAGTTGATTTTTGATTCGGCATTGACATGAATGTGTCATGTGACTTTGTGAAGACTGAGGCATGGTACTCATAATGTAAAGATATGCAGACCAAAGCAATCATAGCATCAACAGTGCTTGCAAAACCAAGCAGTCTGATATTACCCTAAAAAAGATTAACTACTAACAGTAATCTTACTTTCCTCACCCATTAATGTTGTTTTGTATTGTAAACAGGATTTTATTGGTAGCAGTGATCCTAAGAATGTGAAGCAACTGATCAAGAAACAAGCTGAGTGGTGTGAAACAACAAATGATCCCAAAGCAGCAGTGTAAGTAAAATAAAACTAATATAAAGTAAGATATACTGGTTCCAGTATGAAAGGTTGATGATGCTATCAACCCAATAAATCACGATGTAGCAGATAACCTGGTTTGTTTTATCAACATTTATCAACTGGATAGCAATTTATCCAGTACACAGCATGAACGGCCTTCAAACAACTGGGGCTAGTACTGTAGCCTGGAATTACAGCAGCCCCACTCAGCACCCCAGTCCATTTTGGGTTCCTTTTGAGTGCTAAACTAACTGGAAGTGAAGAGAATCTGTTTTAATCTAATGTGAAAGAAGAACTTCAAGGCTTTTCTTACAATCTATTTCTCACATATTAGTAGTAATCAAAGATTGTGAGAGTGCGTTTGACACCGTAGCTTTAATACAGATACCTTAAATGATTTCCTTAGCTGACGTTGAACCTCTCTTGTTGCTAACATCAATATTATTTTCATCAACAACCGGGGTTTTTAACAGAAAGATATTTCAGTGACGAAGTCCATGCCATTCTGATTGAAGAGATCCAAAACTACGTTACGTGACGGTGCTCGCAAGTTTAATAAGACTAAAATATTTACATCAGCCGTTCAAATTTTGTCCTAAATATTCTCGCATTAACTTGTAATGTTTACGCGTTAAAAGCTAATTTGTAAAATTATATTTTTTTACGAACGTTATTCTAAGCAGGAAGCTCAAATATAAGTAAACATTTGCAATTGCGTGCTCGTTCATCCTAAACAAACTCTGTGCGACTGATTCGAGTATTTCCCCTGGCCTGATTAACAAAGTACACAGTATTTACATTTCCGTTCCCTGGTTCAGGTTCACTCTTATGGATCTTGTGCTCAGAGTACTCTCCCACCGATTCCAAATAATATATGACTGGATAAGACTGACCTTATCTATCGCGACTGGAACTAAATCAACAAATGCAATCAAATACAGCTGTTTCCACGGTTAGCATCCCAAAGCCTAGGAGATCGTGTTCGTGAACATATGAAACAAACAAGTTCCTCGGGAGCCTGAACGAACATTTAAATAGTATCATACTTGAAAGGACTATTGAATATAATACTACTCAGCCTCAAAATTCCACGGCAAAAGAATCCAATGCTACCTCCGAGATCAAGAGGAAGAGCACATGGAAAGAAAGTCCAAAGTCACGGGCTCACATGTTCGTGATGTAGTTCGAAAATGTGACGTCATTGCCAGCCCGCCCTCCTGCCCGCCTTATGAAAAAAAGCTTGATCAACTCTCACCACGAGATTAGAATGCGTTCTCCAATTCGTCGAACGCAACTACATATTAACTAATAATCTTTATAAGTCATCCTTAATTTCAATTATTTTGGTGTGTATATTTGTTATCTGTCTGATATCTGATTTCCCTTTATTTTTCTCAGTGACATGTTTCTTGCTGCTGGTGAAAATCTTAAAGCAATTGAAATTATTGGACAACATGGCTGGGTGGAAAAGTGAGTGCCTTCCCTCAATTTTAAGAATTTAGAAGGCCGAAAACAGTTTGACCTTTTACAGTAGAAAAGTACAATCACATTCGCAGAGCAATTTTTTTCTTTATTGTTTTTGGTGACCAAAATAAAAGCAAACAAAAACTGAACGAGAGGCAAGTGTAGGAGAAATCATAACATACACTCTAAGCAGACCCTTCAAGAGCAGACACATTATGTACACTCACACAAAGAGTAATACATTTGCCCTGGCCAGCTTTTTCTTTACTTCAAGCTTTTACAAACCCATGTGGAAATGCATAATGTCCAGCTAGTCTCAACAATCGCCAAATATTTCACAGTTTATTCAATCATCTTGTTTACAGGAGAGTTTTCGAAGTCTATTAACAGATTACAATAATTATAGTTAACAATTCCCTGGATTAATATACATTAACACAGAACAATATTTACATACCCATTAGTGTCTCTCAAATCTGCGACTAGCAGTATCAATGATGTTATCATGTCACATAAAAATGTCTCGCATTAATGTCATGTTAGAACGAAACAACTTCTAAAACCTGCAATGCTAACTGTTTGAGTATGGCCAAAATGTTGAATTAATGTCATTGATGTTTTATCATCAGTGGCTATCATTATGAAATCATGAGGTGTTTCAATGTGTTTGCCTTTTGTTAGGTTGCTGGAAGTTGGACGGAACCTTAACAAGGCTGATACAGAAGGGCTAAAGCAGTGTGCTTACTACTTCAAACAACTGGATCAGGTAGATCAGAAGTGCAGATGTATATGAATATAATTCTCATTGTCCTAGACTATCTACACTTGAAGGACAGTGATTCATTACTTTTGAGCCATCTGTCACAACCAACGCAACAACCAGAACCATTGCAATGGCCGCAAGATTGCAGATAATGGCTGTAAAAACCACATTGTCGTAATCCCTGATACTCACAATGGTTACAACCATCACAATGCCCAAAACATTCCCCACAACCACCAAACCCACAACAGTAATTGTTTGTTATCTTCATCAAACTTCTCTCAGGTGACTGTAAGTCTTCAGTAAACACGTTTTCCAATGGTAACTTTTTTTCTGTCATAACAGCATGGATATGCCACAGAAATGTACCTCAAGATAGGTGACATCAAAGCCTTGTTGGAACTCCATGTGGAAACCAAACATTGGGAGGAGGTGTGACATTATATATCAGTTTTCTAGTTGTTTCTTGATGATCAAAACATACTTCGTACGTAACATGGCATATAACCTCTCTGATGATGAACAATATATGTTCGAAATATGCCATGTTACGTACAATGTGTATGGTCTACTTTACATCTGGTCTGATGAGCTTTCGTCTCGACGATCAACAGAAGTAATTCCCAGCCTGAGAGGTCTGGGAGCAAATGCCTGGTAATCAATGTTCCTTTGTAGCTAATATTCGACTCACTCCACTGTGATTGCCTTGATAGCTCAGTGGTTAGAGCACCTTTCATGAGATCGGGGTGTCGTGGGTTTGAATCCCGCTCAGGGCATTTGATTTTTCTGGCATTTGTTCTGTTTATATAGATAGGCATATCAGAGTTAACCTCTCTGATGATGAGCAAAACATACTTATTTTCATGTTTTCGAATCAGGCATCTTCAATCTCAGTAATATTTCTTGACTGTTTTTCCCTCTAATGTACACTTCATGTTATGTCGCTGAAGGAAAATAAATTATCACTGTAGTTAACAAATCATCTGATTATTTACTGTATTTTTCTGTTTATCCATCTGTTTTCAGGCGTTTGAACTTGCTGAAAAACATCCAGAATCCAAGGTAGATAACTTTGATGAAGTAACTGGTATTAGCATTGAGTAGTGATGAGAATGAGTCAAAAACATTTTTTCCCTGAAAGTCATCTTGCCAAGATCCCAGTCATTGTGGCTGTTCGTGAAATAGTTAATCTGCTTGAACTAAGGTAGAGGTGAAGTTTGGTGCTTCCATTGAAATCTTTCTATTCATTGAAGTGAATCCTGACTGAGCTTGTTCGCTGTAAGTCTCATCTGTAAAATGATTCTCATTTTATTTTTACAGGATGAAGTGTTTGTTCCTTATGCAAACTGGCTGGCTGAAAATGACCGATTTGATGAAGCTCAGGAAGGTAAGAAGTGCCTGCCTTGGATTTTAAGCATACACACTGTATGGTAACTTCGAATCATTTCATGAAAGACCTAATCTTTTCCCTCTGTTCTTGTAATGCCTAGCTTTTCACAAAGCAGGACGGAGGGACCAAGCTGTTAAGGTATTGGAACAGCTGTGTCACAATGCTGTGGTGGAACACAGGTTAGTATTGCGTGACAAGAAACTCCTTTATCTTTTGCTGTTATGCAACATAGTCCATGACTTATCCACACTGATAATGCGTGACAATATATGTAACTTACAAGCTTCTACTGTATTTCACCTTGCGTGACGCGTGCTTTATTACTGAACTGTGACATAGGTTTCATGATGCTGGATATTACTTTTGGAAGCTGTCTGTGCAGTGTTTAGACCTGGTCAGCGAAGGAGCTACTTCAGGTACTTCACATTCTCGTCCCCAGAGGCCACGCTCCTTTTGGTCAGCACCAAGAATCGCGACCTCTGGCCGTGTCCAACAACGGAAGTCCGTGATTCACAGACTTCCCGTCACTCTGCGCATGCTCCGAGTCAGGGCTGACAAATCTGATTGGTTCTGGTCTCAATCTATTGTGTTAACAAATCCATTCAAAACCGGAATGTCGTTGGAGCTGGCCAGAGGTCGTGATTCTTGGTGCTGACCAAAAGGAGCGCGGCCTCTGGGGACGAGAATGGGTACTTCAAGGATTGAATCAAGCAGAACAAGAAAGAACATGAGACTTGTGCCAAAAGTGGGGAAACATGTAATCCGTGAAAATCCTCGGAAAACTCTGTCAGCAAAATCACAATTTTTATTTTGAATCTGATTGGCTGCAAAGAGCAAACCGTTTCTCTGATTGGCTTATATAATTTCCTGCTGTAACACAAAAGCTGATAGTTTCTATAAAACCCATACCCACTTTCAAAGTGGGAAAACTTTGGTTAAGTGCGGTAAACTGCCGTGATGATCGAAATTTCATTTAGGTGTCTTAATTGTCCAAGCTTAATTCTGTCAAAAACATTCTCTCCCACAGAGAATGCCCAGGCTGAGTCCGATTATGAAATGTTGGATAAATTCCACGAGTACCAGGAGAAGGCTGAAATTTACCATTTGTATCACTCCATTCAAAGATACACGGTAAGTAACATAGAGAATGGCATTGTAAGTGGAATGCTACCTGTTTTGCACTGTGCTTGTGTTCTTGAGTAAGGTACTGTACTCTCAGTGCACCCCTCTTCAGCTAGGAGTAGAAAGTGGCACCCCATGTGCACATTGTTTGATGTTTCCCTTCTCTCTTCGTGGAGAATGGAGCCATCAATCCATCTCCTCCAAGCAACTCGATCTTTTGCCGCCACCTCTGCCTCCCAGAGCGACTTACATTGTTATTCCTTTTGCAGGATGAACCATTCACATCTCACCTGCCAGAGACGCTGTTCAACATCGCACGCTACCTGCTGCATATGCTGGTCAAAGAGATTCCATCTGGAGTGTCTAGAGTGTATCCTTTGATATACAAACTTATACAGAGGAACCTCACTTAGTTTTCTTGTTGTTTAGATAGTCACGCAATACTCAAATAATGGCGTGGAGCTTTGTGTGACATGTCGCAACGCAAGTGATAGCTGCGCACACACACTCACTTATCTTCATCTGGGACATATGGCCATAAAGTGATAGCGAAGAAGGAGACTAAACCATCATAGAAAGAAAAACGGCTTTGACTCATTCCTCTTCGTCCTCGTCCAAAGGTGGGCATAAGGCAGCCACCTTTGTTTGACAGTTCATTCGGTTCTTGGCCCTCTTCCTTGGCTTGTCTTTAAGACATGGCAATCTTGGACTCATGGCAGTTCTCTTTGAACAGCGACGTTGAAGGGAAGAAACTGCTCCCTAACATTGTACATGTACCTCTAATGAAGGTGAACAAAAGCTACTGAAATTTAAGGACGCATTGAAAAGATCAGTTTAAAGTGTCTGTCTTGTCAAGATCTTTTGCTGGCCGAGAAAAAGTCATAAGTGAGAAAGTAAGCAATTTGAGAACGTTATTTTCTACAGGCGTGAAAAGGTATTCGCAACAATTTTCATGACTGATGGTGGAACCTTGACTATATCTAGCTCTACGTTGTTTGCACTTGCCAAGCAAAGTAAGAATCTAGGAGCGTATAAGATGGCACGTACTGCTTACGACAAGTTGCAGGTATGTGAGGATCGTTATCCAAGGGGTTCCTCCCAGAAAAATCGGGTTGGGCAGTGCTGCCTGGTTCCCAAACCCCTCACCCTATTTTAAGCCAAGATCTGCAATTCCTATTTTTGACCTGACCAGAAGTTTGATACCGAATTTAGGACCTGACCCTTAAATCAATACCGGGTTTCAGATCTGGCTCATATTTAGTTCCCCAGTTTAGACCGATGTTAAAGGCATTGTAAAGGGCTTTATTTTTGCTCTGAGGGAGCCCAATCTTTGTAAGCCTCATGGTTTCGTTTTGGTCTTCTCGCCACTCTCATTTACTTTTGTGTAACTGTCTTGTTTTATCGTTATCTGTATTATGTGGTAAAAAAGAAGTAAAGGAATAAATTAATAAAAAAGAGTAGCTTTTCTTAAAAATAACATACCCAATCTAAGACTAGGGTGCAAAACCCTTACCCCGTTTCAGACCAAAATGGCTAAAATCGTGACCCTATTTCTGACCAAAACGGCTGAAACAATATATATCCTTTGGGGCCGCACATACCTATAGAGCCCAGGTAAGGGAGTTCCTCCCCGCATTGTTATAGATGCAAAATTTTATACATCTAAATTTCCAGCCATTCACAAAAAAAAATTATCGGTGGTTTTGAAGTAATAGGATGATACAGACTGCATTGGTGTGCCAAAAAAACAGTAAGAATTATTTGAGTCAAAATAAGCTGTTGAAGTAATGTAAGATGGTTTTTTTCTTTTTGTGTTCTTTATCTTAAGTCGTTGAAGATTCCTCCACGTTTTCAAGAAGCAATTGACTTGGGAAGTGTTACCATTCGCTCTAAACCTTTCCACGACAGCGAGGT
>CBDDTI010000037.1:0-5494 GCA_965233585.1 bacterium | reverse complement strand
TAACCAGCTCAAAAATGTTATATTCAGTGCCTGGTGTGGTGAATATATATATGTTATTTGCCGGCTGGGAGGGCCGTATAGTGAAATTCTGTGACCTCGGATCAGGTCTCAAAAATGTTACATTCATTGCCTGGTGTGGTGAATATACATGTTTATATGTTATTTGCCGGCTGGGAGGGCCGTATAGTGAAAAACTGTGACCTTGGACTTGAAAATGCTGCCCTCGGCCTGCGGCTTCGGGCAGCATTTTCAAGACCTCGGTCACAGTTTTTCACTATACGGACTGACCCTAAACTGGCAAATAACTTATTTATTTTTTTCCTGCGATAAATTGGCTTACAATCGGGTTTACGAAACTTTGTTACTGAATTGGTTGATGTGCCATCTACAAACCATCGCAAAAAAATCTAACGAGCGAACGAGAGAGTAACTCAGGCACTAGACAAGGAGATGTAGTAGGTAAAGAACAGATTTATTTCGAATTGCTTTACATGTTAGTTACATCTAGTTCACCAGTTAAATTCTCCAGAATTGTTTTTCTGATAGTGAAAATTCGTGCAAAGTTTGACTGTAGCTTCACTACAAAAACAATTTCTATCAGTCGTTGCGAATCACTAGAAATCGAGCTTTTTTACCATAAATTGAGTAGCAGAAAACGAGGAAATTTGTCAAGTGTATTCCACTTGCACATGTACATGTATCATCACTTAGAGCTAACTGTGAACATTCTAGCCTGATTGTTACATTCAGAATAATAATTTGAAGTGCTATTCTGGTCAATCAATGGCAAACCTAGGCCTGCATGTAGACTTTCACTTAGTTGTACTTATAGTCAGTGTGATTTTGCTTACTTCACTTAGTGGTTTCATGTCATTTGTCTTGTTTTGATTGGTTCAGCAGTTTAGTTTTGGTTATTTTGGCTGCTTCACTTATTTGTTATGACCATATTGCTTGTTACATGCACAGCTGTATTCATATTATGCATTAATTTTGTTCAATACACCGAATGCAAATATGGCCGACCACTCGGTCGTCGCCCGGGACGAGCTACATGAAAGCGAGGTTAGTCAGTCTTTGATGTTTTGTTTTGACAATGCTTCCCCAGAGAAGTATTCCTTCGTCGTCGATCTGTTCTGTTTTATTTCGCTGTGCCTACGAGTTGCTGTGTTTCTGCCGATGCGACGAGAAAGGATAGAAATCTTCCATCATTCACCTCTAAGGGAAAATAGTGGATCAATGCAATTCCTTGATACCAAGAAAAGGAGTTCACGATCGCCGCGTGATACGCCGCGTGGTATGTTTCAGGATAGAAGACCTCAGAAAAATTGTTTAAATGACGAGCTTATGTGGTGTTTGGTGGTGTTCCAATACGACTTCCATGGCCAACAGCTCAGTCACCAAGTCAAAGAAAAGCTCTTCTTGAAAGATATCCTCTGTCTCAAAGCAGGGAGTTATTTGCGTTCGCGTCCACTCGCACGGAATCGCACGAAACAAATACTACCGTGCAATAACCAAGCGAATGAACTTTGACTACCCCGTCGTTGAAACCAGTGAAAGCATTGAGCGAAATGTCAACGACTTGGAGCTAAATGCGATCGCTTAGGTATTTTCAAAGATCTTCGAACCTGAACTTAAACAGTTATTCCTTCGGCGATCGTTAACTCCTTGCCTCCGTCTCTTTAGTTTCTCCTAAGAGACGAACGAGATAACTGAAAAAAAGAACGCTTTCTCTGCTGTGGAAGATTTCACTCTCTTGCGGTGGCATTCGGCAACACAAAAACGAGTAGAGAGGGCGAAACAAAAAGACCAAGTCGACAACAAAGCAAGACTTTTCGGGAAAAGCATTGTCAAAACAAAACACCAAAGCCTGACTAACCTCGCTTCTATGCGACTCGTCCTGGGCGCCAACCGAGTGGTCCGCCATATTTGCATTCGGTGTATGGCTCAGTATTATAATTTTAAAATCTTAGATAATTTTGATGGTGCTTGTAGGGCCCCTAAGAATTGGATGAATCAAATGACCCCCTGAAAATGCTTGACAGGTAACTCTTTAAATTTTTCATGAAGTGGATTTAAGAAGGTAGTTCTGTGCTCTTGTGTAGGGTGCAGGGTTAATTCAGCGCACAATTTGACATCACTAAACTCGCAATTGTTCAGAAAACAGATATATGTAGTTTTACAAGTTCGTCTTTTTTTTGAGGGGCACATCTGACATGCATAATCCATGCAGAAAATCTTAGTATTTTCTGCTGTCCCTAAGACAGGTAATTGGGATTGGCACCAACTGTCCATCTTGGAGAGGTGTTTCTTTACAGAGAATAGATGTATATAAACTGACACTGCAGTAACTCATAATGCTGGTACTTAAGGACAAATGGGAAATGCAGTAATTTAAATGTGCATCAAGTCAGCTTGCTAATTATAAAGCCTTTGAGGCCAGGCCTGAAGGTGCTTTGAGGCCAGGCCTCAAAGGCCTTGAGGCCTTGATATGAAAGGCCGCGGGCAAGATCGTCCCCTAGATTTTTCGCTAAAATCGAACATGGCATGGCCAAAACAGCTCCAAACTTCGCATGCCAATTTGTTTATAAGTGTAGAAAACTGCCTTGAACTTATTTTCCCCCGTTTCTGTTGCGTATTCGAGAAATAAAGTGTGCAAAAACACTCTTTGAGGCCAGGCCTGAAGGCGCGAGTAACAAAAGTATTTTTGTTTATCTTCGTGCTTTGTAAGTGAATTGCCGACTTTTTACTGGCCGTGATCTGAGACAGATAGGTTTTTTAGATGGCATTGTAACGTACATGTACGCTTTTGGCACGCAAAGCAGTAACACAAATTCAGAGCTTACCTGTTAATTAAGCAAATTGAAGTTTACTCGTTATTTCCACTGATATTCAACGCTTATTCGAGGAATATTTGCGCCCGCCTGGTAGGAGATTTGGCATCATTAAGCCTTTGTTCCTCGATGAGTCACCAGCATGCCTCAAAGAACCGAGGTGTGTTTTTGTTCTGAGATCATGGTTTAAGTCTGCCACTAACTTAGCCATTGAAGAACAAGTGAGCCAGGTGGTATAGTTTAGAAACACTTCTTCTTACAAAACAAAGCATTCGTCGTGGAGTGCGGCTCATTTGCCAAACTTCGGCGTGTGTCAGTTTTGGAAATTAGAACTGCTTTCTAGACTCTATTATTTTTTTGAAATTAGGCTTTCCACTGTAGTTCGCTCGAAAAATATCTGGGATATCCCATAATAATCTTTCATACATAAATCGTGTGCGTGACTTATAGCGCATCTTAGCGTGACTCTGACACGGCCAGGACCTGGTGAGAAAGGGCAGGCAGCAAAGCCGTTGAATTTGACCTGTGTTTAGGTTAAAACACAGGGGGCCCGCACAATCTGTCTGGGTAGCCGATTGTTATTTTATAGTAAATGTACTAGATTTACCAAAAAAACCTTGTTTTGAAAGGGTTCCAGCGCCGGGGCAATTTTTCCCCCAAAATCGCATCGCTCCGCTTTCAAACTTCGCAGTATGAAGGTCAAAAGATTCACGATTCTTCTCGTATCTTCCAATGGAAAATCCATCCAAACTGCCCGGAGCTAGCCCTCGAAGAAAATCAAAATCCCACAGTATTCGAGCGAGTGTAATGCGTAGCTAGATCCTCACGTGCCAGCCACAAACCGTCAAGCTGATTGCCCCTTTCTGATTGGACGACGTTAGACCGTCGTCCAATCAGAAAGGGGAAATCAGCGTGACGGTTTGTGGCTGGCACATGAGGATCTCGCTATGCATTCGAATCGCTCGAATACTGTGGGATTTTGATTTTCTTCGAGGGCTAGCTCCGGGCAGTTTGGATGGATTTTCCATTGGAAGGTACGAGAAGAATCGTGAATCTTTTGACCTTCATGCTGCGAAGTTTGAAAGCGGAGCGATGCGATTTTGGGGGAAAAATCGCCCCGGCGCTGGAACCCTTTCAAAACAAGGTTTCCACCCTTTTCTCTCTATTATAAAGAACAGTCAACGGCGAACTCAAATTCATTCAAAATCGCTCAAAAAACCACTTTTGAGGCAAAAGGACGACTATACACCACAGGTGAGGTAATTCAACGTTTATTTATCATTGATTTATATACACAGTTAGCGATATATGGCTATAGGTGAGGCAAACGGTAAATCTAGTACATTTACTATAAAATAACAATCGGCTACCCAGACAGATTGTGCGGGCCCCCTGTGGTTAAAAGCTAATGCTTAAATTAAACGTATTCAAAGCCATTTCTACAAGATCACAGGTCGGTTGAATTGGCAAGCAAGCGTCCCATGAGTGTATATCGAGGATTTCCAAGCAGATGATTACTTTGAATTATGATAAGATCGAGCCCGCCATGAAGAAAAAAGACAAAGAACGTCTGATTGCAGGTTAGGAAGAAAACTTCAGCTGAAATGTAAGTTTTGCTTTGTATTTCTGCTTTCCTCTGCTGAAAAATTTTTCGTTTCATGTGCTTTTTTTCGGTATGAGCAGCGTGTTAGTTTAAAGCTCCCTCTTTCAGTGTTGTCAGAAATAATCATTTCATGGAACGAGCAGTTTGGTTTTCAAAAAAAATTATTTCACACAGAAATATTTACAGTGCATTTCACAAAACCTTTGACAAACGGTTTCCAAAGCTCACTACGAACTTGACAATTTCATTACGTAGTTGTCACTCCCAAACGAAGTTGTGAATTTCACGCTGAATTTTGTTGGGAAGTTGCGCAGTTCGCGCCATTCAGTGTAGCTGGTTTGCTAATATAACTACAAATGAATTTAAAGGAAGTGAAAAAAAAAGTCCTCAACCAAGCAGTGCTTATTTTATGATGTTTAGTTCTGAAAATGTATACTAAATTATTTGAGAAGTACGGAAAGACTGACTCCACATCACAGATGGATGGTGCGACTAGCATTTTGTTTACAATAGTAACTAAGGTAAATACAAAAGTTCAACAATACGACCTTGAAATGTTCTGTTTTTTTTTCACGCTATTTCTAGAAGGATGTATGTCCTGAAAAAGGGGGGTTTCATCTCTGATAGATTTAAATGTAAAGTACTTTAAACCGCTATGCGTGGAAGTCCTATCTGGGGCTACCCTAGAATAAACTAACGCGACAGAAATTGTATTCTATTTTTAGGTAGGTGTTGGATGACATCTGGGAAAATTCAGTTGCAAGGTTTTACAACTCATTTTAAAACTAGTAATTCCTAAGTCTCGTTCACAGCCGGTCAATTTGCCCGGTGCCCAGCCCTTAATGAAACCCCTGCACACTGAAGGATGCCATATAGACAAAATTAATAAAGGGGAAGGGCTCTAGTTCACTTCATAGAGTGATAGTAACTAAGGGTTGTCTTTTTCTTCCAAGAAGATCCTTTCTCAGTTGGAGGTTTCTTCATGATTTGTGCATGTATATTTTTATCAACTGATTTTCTCTCCTGGTTAATCACCATGTTTTGTTTTAATGCAATTGAT
>CBDDTI010000036.1:0-10083 GCA_965233585.1 bacterium | reverse complement strand
GGCGATCGGATTCTTTGGGGCGAATTTATGGCTGGATTCCTTCGGGCGGTCTGCTGGGTTCCGTGACTCGAGTGCCCTACCTTGAGGAATTATATATAGAGAGGAATACAGCGAAGCTAAATCTCGCTAGAATCGCTCTAAAACGCCTCCAAACGCCATGGAAACAGAAGTTATACACTCAACAAGAAAAGGTAAGTCGATTTTATTATATTTTCCCTTTATTTTGAACTATTCCGTAGGATCGATGTATTTCCCATACAAACTCTTATAAAAACGCCATTACGCAATGTCATGTTGACGGTAACCAGAGAGCTTGGGCTACCTGTGGCGCCACGGACGAATAATTATCTATGGATCTCTATGGACCGGTTAAAACCAGTTAACTTCTTTTGGCTCGGGCGCATGCGCTCACAAACATAGCTACTCACTCGCTACTCACAGGCTCCCCAAGCGCAAAACATGCTGTGAGCTGCTGAGTTTTAGATTGCTGTGTAACGATCGAAGGGTTTGACAATCGATCAGAGTTTGAAGCGATGTCACATAATGTCTGGCTGCATTTCGCACAAGCGGCACGAGTGATCACGGAAGTGTTTTTGCGATAAATCAAAAGTTTTGCCTGTACCGTATTTGGTCAAATTTATTATTTTTCTGTAGCAAAGGCATTAAAAAAAATTCTGTGGTACTTACACTTTAATTTAAGCCTTCGGCCTTGTCCAAGTGGACGAAATTGAATGATTACAATAAATTACGACTGCAGTCGCTACAATTTCCACGGCTCGCTGAACATAAAATCAATCTACCGTTTGCTTTTATAACCTTTTATGATGGATGTTACTAATACCGGGAACGGGGAACAGGGAACGGGGAACGGGGAACGGGGAACGGGGAACGGGGAACGGGGAACGGGGAACGGGGAACGGGGAACGGGGAACGGGGAACGGGGAACGGGGAACGGGGAACGGGGAACGGGGAACGGGAGTCTGGGAACGAGTGTACAGCGGTAACCCGCTTGAGAATTCAAAATGGCGGACAAAACAAAAGAAAAGGCCCCAAGAATCAAGAGAAGAAACAATTTAAAACGTGAGTTTCTACCGGCTGTGCCCCTAGATGACCAGTACGTTCTTGTAAGAGCAGAGTCCGATTGACACTGGAATAAACAAAGCATGTAATGGCGCCTAAGTAGAAAATCGAATCGAATGTCAAGCGCCTGTGCTAGACAACAGTTTTCAACACAGCACGACTTCCATTGGCACAAGAAAATGCTCACCTGCATTTGAGACTTGGCAAGTAGCTGGCCTAGATATTACACTAGCAACTAATGGAAAATTTTCGTTTGATTCTCATCATGAGTGAAGAAATATTAATCGGTCGAGGAACGACAGTCCAACACCGCCCGTGTGCAGTCTGCACTCTGCATTTTGTACACACCGATTGGAGTAGCATTTGATAATAGGATATTCTTTTGGTTGTTTGCGGCGTAACTACGAAAAGTATTGTGGGTTATTTTTGCCTGAAACTTAAGTTCGGTAGTTGAACTTTGAGAAAAGTTCGGCGGGCCCAGGCGAGCCCCGCTGTTTTAACAATCGAAATCGGACTTGGAAGTTGGGGCTTTTTCGTTGATTTGTCAGATGTTTGCAGCATTTCGCGGGAGTTTATGGTGTGATTTCTATTCTTGTGTTATCACGGTAAGTGTATAAATTTGAGGCTCGGCTTGTTCCCTTATATCTTAATGTTTTCTTTTAATCTGTTTTTGTAGTGCATATGTTATCCGTTTGTTTGTTTGCTAAATTTCCCAAGAGCTAAATTTATCAACCAACACTGTAGTTCTCAAACAAGGAAAGCTACAGCATGCTGCTGTGTACGTTATCAAATCTAGAATGACATAGACCAAAACAGAGTACTTAATGACATATATAATGCAATTTTAGTGAAAACATCCCAGTATAAATGATCTGGTATAGAGCTGTATACCTTACATGACCATTCTGAATTCAGTTGTTTGCAATCATAATTTCTGAGGTGACCTGAGAAGGTGGACAGGTGTGGCCGGGAGACTGTCTTTTGGCAAGATATTTAACAATCAATGTAAAAATGTTAAAATTTACATGATCACTGTGTTGTTGACCAGAAGACTTGCAATAAATAATAAATTTTAATTAAACTGACACATACTTCAAATGACCTGTATCGCATAGTTTGGGGTAAAGAGATGAGAACATGCAATGAAACCATGAGCTATACATTCATCGGTAATTCACTATGGTAGATACTCTTCCAGATTAACAAAATAAAAATTGCAACCAAATATAATTTACAGGTGAACGTAATGTTGGCCGCCGACTCCAGAATATGTTTTTTGTGCTGTTTTTGTTTTTGTTTTTTTTTTTGTCAATATATAATATTATAATTGTCATTATTTTGTACCTGTCAATCTTTGCAATTCAGTTAAACATACTTTGGAATTCAATTATTATTCTCAAGTAGAAGAGGAAGTCAGTTTTTTTTTCACATCTCCCATCTATACAATTTACCAGCAAGTTGCCACCACTGTAAATAGTATGAGGTATATTATTTGTAACTAAACCAGGCCTTCTTTTCCTTTGGCCTGATTTTCCTTTTACATGTACACGACCTCACATTTACTGAGAACACAGGAATAGACACTGGAGGTGCAGGGCCAAGTGGCTTAGGGTGCTGGCATTGTAATCTGGAGGTCCCAGGTTCAAGGCCTCTGTAACGATATTGTGTAATAGCAGCCTGGTTACTCAACATTCGCATTAGCAGCTACCACAAGTGACTGTGTTAATTCCTTTGAGCTTCGGAATTACAAAGCCTTTACAAAGCTTTTCTTGTGGTTATTTAAGACTCCAAGATCGTTACATCCTCCACTCTGTCACTAGCGGGATTTGTTGCTCGGTAGGCCTGAGTTCGAATCCTCGGTCATGCTTTGTAAATAGAGAACTGGTCTGCCTCCTGCCCGTTGGGATTTTTAACTATGTTACGTTTATTTGAAATGTTTTTTCCTTTGATTCAGTAGCATGCTTGTAAACTAGCTTATGCTTAGTGCTAAGCTAAGTGCATGTCCATTATAAAAAAAGATTTACATTCTTTACATTTTGTTAGATTACACTCGGAGCAAATGCAAGTTACATCCAACACCTAAGCACTGATAGAAGAGAAATCTCTAACTCTCATCAGTTTAAGCATTGATATTGCCAGTGGCAATGTCTGCAGCAAATTTGTCAGTAGACCTTTTACTTAAAACACATTCAGGGTTGTTGAGAAAGAGCCAAATCGTGTTCACCACTGTCTGCAAAATAGATGCAAATACAGTACATTAATCTTTGACTTGTACACTGAACAAAAACTTCCTGAAGGTGCAACCTGGCATAGGAGACCTCCTCAATTATTGTTGCTACATATATTTATGGTCCTCAACTAGGGGGTTGTTCATGCAAGCCATACCCAACTTTGCCAATGTACATTCCGTAAAAACTAAAAACTCAATTTAAGATTTTTCGTCTTACCTCAGCAACAGAACAAAAGCTCACAAGTTACGTCAGCTTTTGTTCTGGTGCTGATGTAAGACGAAAAATCTTAAATTAAGATTTTAGTTTTTACGGTGTATGTATATTTTCATTCCATGACTTATATCGACTTTTATTATTCAACAAATTGTAACACTATCCAAATATGGTCATGATGCTCTCGATATCTGTCATCCGTAGGTAACGTATATCCGGCGATATACGTAGCTTCGTACGTGGGAAGAAAAAGTGAAGTGAAAAAATGTCGACAGAAAGATTTTAAAATGTTACGAGTTTTGTTATCAATTTGTTGAATAATAAAACAATTATCCTGCTCAATCTCGCGGAATATCGTCTGATCGTTCCCCGTGCCCCGTGCCCCGTGCCCCGTGCCCCGTTCCCTGTTCCCCGTTCCCCGTTCCCCGTTCCCGATATTAGTAACATCCCTTTTATGATGTTTCATTCCGATAGTGAAAGCAAAGCCATTTTCGATAACTTAGCAGCAGAAAGTTTTATTCTACAGCTGTTAAAAATGATGTAAAGAGTTTTGATGTTAGCAGGCAAATCAAAACTTTAAGGAAAAGGACAAAACCGTTAGGTTCGACAGAAAATTCTGTCATCTTTAGTTGAGTAATGTAGAAAGCCTTAGAAGTTGAATTTATAAGTAGGCCGAAAAAACGCTTATTATGAGTAGTAATAACAGAATGTACGTAAAACGTGTCAATGTGAGAATTATAAGGATAGTTTTAGGTTTACATGCATGATGCAATTGTTGATTCAAAGAAGGTTCACCGTTCTCTTTGAAAATGAAAAGCCTCCTTTATCTTAAGTTGGAAACTCGTAGAGGCGTGATCTAAAATATGAAAACAGTCCAATGAACACAAGGCATGACAATGTTTAGAATTCTGTAGATGTTCAGGATGTTTGAAAATGTGAGAGGCCCTATGACTAAGTGCTCACGTGCGCGTGTGGAAAAATGTCAGGTTGTTTCGCCGACAAAACAGGCATTACACATTGCAGGCCCGTAGCCAGGATTTTTTACGGGTGGGTGCGATCAGTTGATTATACGGACCAACGAGCGCCGGAGGCGCTCTTTACTAGGGGGGTCCGGGGGCATGCCCCCCCGGGAAATTTTGAAAATTAAGTTGTCTGAGACTGCATTTCGTGCGTTTTGAAGGTCAGTATGATAGCAATATAGGTCGCTAAAAGCGAACCTAAAAACGTGGATATTTGTCAAATTTTGAACTTCAAAATTGATTTTTTTTGGCAAAGAGAATGCTTTACGTATGTATTTTACAATGTAGAGAATAACAATGCCAATGTCACTATTTAAAAATAACAAAAATAGAAATAAAGTTGTAAATCCGTATTGTTCACTCGGCTGGCTGCTGATCATCACGATCTTTCAGAAGTGTGCCAAGCTCATCAAACATGGAATCTTTTTTGGTATATTTATTTAATTTTTACTATGCAATCAGTGAATTAGAACAGAACAAACAGAACAACACTATTATTTTTTTTTACTATTTCTTTTTTTAACAAAAAAGTGGACCTCAGCAGTCTGCGGGGGGGTGCGGGCGCACCCATCGCACCCCCCCTCCCTACGGGCCTACATTGCAACTTATCAACCACACGTGAGCGAAGCCCGCCATAGCCTGATTCTCAGACTTCCGAGGTCGTTCGCGGCCTCTTCGTGTTCATGACGTCAGAGCCATTTGTCAATTTCCACGAATCAGAGCGGATGTACCACATCCCAAGAAGTGTGGAATGAAATCCAAAATGGAGGGTTTCGAGTCGACTGTGCAAAACGATTGCCAAGTTTTTGGAGTGGAAAAACTGTTCTCTGAACAGTTCAAGTCGCTCAAAACGTTTGTTTCTTCTTAGCTTGCCAACGGGATTCGGAGAGACCCTTGTATTCCAGATGGCTCCTTAAGTTGACGCCGAAATCACGAGGCTACGATGGATTTGCAGCGAATCCAATAATAACTGTATTATCCCCTCTAATGAGCCTTACGGAAGATCAAACAAACTTGTTACTGAAATTTGGTATATCAACTGGCTTGATAGGACAAGATAAGGTTCTGGATCTGAATGATTGAGAAAGGAGAGTACTCCGTGGTATTTTCGTCGCTGGAATCCTTTTCTTGGAAATGGTCGGCGGGGAAGGTTTCCTGGAAACACCGGACCTATGAAAAGTATTTGTTGAAATATTGTGTGTAAACAGTTTTTTTTTTTTCACAAATTCATTATGTACTCCAATTAAATACTGTATATAATGATGATACTTAAGGATGAACATTTCATATCCACTTATGTCAAACAAAAATGTATTATTTCTTTATTCATTTTCGAGTATGATCGAATAGTACGGGAATATTATGACACTTAAAGTGGTACTATGATCAAAAAATCATTTCCTTTTCTTCTTCCGATTTTGAAAGCGTATTCGCTTAACATCCAACTGGCAAAATTTTGAGCTTTGCGTTTTAGCCGAAGGCTGTTTATTTTGAGTGTAAGTTTTGGATTTGACGGTCTGCCTCACGTCCAAAACTGACCGATAGGACATCAGAGGGTTGAATCTAGAGAAAATGACGTCATTTACTCAATAGCTTAACATTTCAGCGTGTAAACGCAATTTATTATATATGCAAAACACGGGTTTAAAAGTCTGTTAATTCAGCCACGTACACACGCATTGCATTCTTAAACTAGTGAGTCTTTGACGTCATTTTCTCCCCGACCTAGCTCTCTCAAAGTTTTAAAGTTAGTAATGGCGGACAATAAATAAGAAAATTCCAGTTAAAATAAACAGGTGTCTTTTTAAAATCAGAACTTAAAACTTGGGTCAGTTAGTCTTTAGTTAACATAGTTTTGAAATCCAAAGAAAAAAAGAATTATTTTTTTGGTCGTTTTTGGTCGTAGTACCACTTTAACAAACGCAAAAGGAGTCTTCAATATAGAAATTGTCCAACCTATACAAAAGGCTCTTCATCTAAATTGCTTTCGGATACTTTTTCCCTATTTGCTGCACCAAGTTTGCCCGGTGGAGGTGAGAAGAAATTCCTCCCAATGTTTACACATGCTCGAAGTGCCCGCAAAACTACAGAAACACCAGAATGCCTTACTGCTGTATATCCAACCATCGAAATTGTAGGAGGTAACCCCGTCAGACTTGCAATCTCCCTTGCCGTTACTGGCAAAGGAAACCTTGTCTGATCTTGAGCTGGATTTGTAGGAAATTGGGCTTTCTTCGCCGGCTTCGTTTCGAGCCGGATCTCGCGACATATACCTCCTGAGTTTGATCGCGCGCGACTCATGCAATCCCCGCTTTATGCGAACCACGGCGATTTAAGACATTTCCGCCCTCAACTCGTCCTCATGACTTTTGAGATTTGACATCATTTTTTCGATCCTTTTCAACTTTGGGTAGCATTTTTTTTTAAACATATTGCAAGTCCTCATTCGGAGTTTGTAACTCACAACATAAGATCTTTCAGAGAATTCCTCGCAAATCCCACAACGAGCCCCCTTAAAACCGCTATCCCATCGTTTGTTTCGGGAAATTCAGCGCAGAACTTGAACTGAATCGAGTTCGTCTGAGATAAGACGGCGTTCTCCGGCGTAGAAGCTAGAAACATAGCTAAGAAATCTTCGCTTTGATAAAAAACCTAATCGAGGAAAGAACCCGCGTGAAATTAATTTGTTGACTTTTTCACTTTTTATTTCTTCTTACGCGTGTTGTGATTGGCTCTTACCATAAAATAGGTGCTTTGACGTCATGAACACGACCTTTCACAGAGCATATCAGACGGGAGAGGGAGAGAGGGGTAGGGAAGAGGCCGCGAACGACCTCGGAAGTCTGAGAATCAGGCTAAGCCCGCCAGGGATATGTTCTTTCACGCCGAACATGTTGCCTATCTTAGGGGAAAAAACTAGTTTGATATCCAAATCATTGCAATAGCGCTTGATAAAGTGGCGAATCGTTTTCTGAGTGACGACAGAACAATGGCCTATGTAAGGTAGCTTAAAGTAAAATGTAGGTGAAGTAGGAAGGAACCTCGGGGACAATGATAACTACTAGTTATAGAAGGTCAAAGATAAGCCCCGTTACTGCGTTCCCCTTGCGTTCCGTGTGCGTTCCCTTTATTAATATGCATGACGGTCGAGTCCATGACGTCACCTATTGTTACAACCTGGGAAAAATGCGTTCCTCCATACTAATGAAGTGTCCAGCTAGCTAGGTAAAAATGCGTTCCTCCATGCTAATAAGCGTGGCTCTAGTACAATGAAAACAATAAGGTTGCCCAGACTTGCTGTAACTTAGTTGAAAGCATATATATATACATATATATAATTTGAGTGAACAAATAGCAACAGCGAACTACTAACTGATCCTTTTTGAATGAAAAAACATATATGTGCCGTGAGTGGGAATCGAACCCGCGTCCCCCTCGTTACTAGTTGGGTGTGCTACCACTGCACCATCACGACAACCCTGCTGGCAACAGAGCAATCAGTGAGGTTTACTGGTAAGCCGCGGGGTTCCCCGGCGTTTAATCATTCAGGAACAGGACATACATCGGATCATCCAAGGATGATTCACAGGCTACCAGCAAATTATATTAATTATTTGAGTAAACAAGCTGGAAATCCAACGATGTAGTCACAAGTTACTAGGGGGACGCGGGTTCGATTCCCACTCACGGCACATATATGTTTTTTCATTCAAAAAGGATCAGTTAGTAGTTCGCTGTCGCTATTTGTTCACTCAAATTACTTAATTTCTATAGCAAAGCGTTGTGTATCCTTTGGATCCTACTAACTTGTGACTACATCGTTGGATTTCCAGCTTGTTTACTCAAAATTTTGAGTGAACAGATAGCGACAGCGAACTACTAACTGATCCTTTTTGAATGAAAAAACATATATGTGCCGTGAGTGGGAATCGAACCCGCGTCCCCCTCGTTACTAGTTGGGTGTGCTACCACTGCACCATCACAACAACCCTGCTGGCAACAGAGCAATCAGTGAGGTTTACTGGTAAGCCGCGGGGTTCCCCGGCGTTTAATCATTCAGGAACAGAACATACATCGGATCATCCAAGGATGATTCATAGGCTACCAGCAAATTATATTAATTATTTGAATGAAGAAGCTGGAAATCCAACGATGTAGTCACAAGTTAGTAGGATCCAAAGGATACACAACGCTTTGCTATATTAATTAAGTAATTTTGAGTGAACAGATATATAGCGACAGCGAACTACTAACTGATCCTTTTTGAATGAAAAAACATATATGTGCCGTGAGTGGGAATCGAACCCGCGTCCCCCTCGTTACTAGTCGGGTGTGCTACCACTGCACCATCACGACAACCCTGCTGGCAACAGAGCAATCGGTGAGGTTTACTGGTAAGCCGCGGGGTTCCCCGGCGTTTAATCATTCAGGAACAGAACATACATCGGATCATCCAAGGATGATTCATAGGCTACCAGCAAATTATATTAATTATTTGAATGAAGAAGCTGGAAATCCAACAATAATTAATATAATTGACATATTTAGGTTGGTGGCGACATTTTTGCTATAAGGTGGGTTATACCAAATAATAATCGGTTTTTTCTGTCAGGGTTAGAAGGTTGCGAAGCGGGAGGCTTTGAAAATTTGAGGCAGTGCGTGTATCCGCTGGTATCAAGGGCTTTCTGGTAAAGTGGCGCAGCTTTGTTGAAGGATGCTTCATCACATGAGATCTCAGAGAGGCGTTTGTTGATGGATAATGGGATGTTTTTAATGATCTGCGGTGGATGGTTGGACTTCTTGTGGATGTAGAGTGGGATGTTGTTGGGCTTAGTGTAGGGCAGGTAGGTGCCGTTAGCCAAGTTGAGGGTGACGTCAAGGAAATTCACAATTTTCTTGTTGGCTTCAATAGTGATCTTAAGGCCATACTTGTTGAAGATCTTGCAGAGGTCTTTCTTGATCATCTCAACTTGACGAGGCGATGCGTTAGATATTCCAAGGCCGTCATCCCTATATAGGCCGAAGTTGTTGCCATATTTTTCCTTGATGTTGTGCAGGAGAAAAAACCGACACAGAAATATTATTTGGTATAACCCACCTTATAGCAAAAATGTCGCCACCAACCTAGGAAAATCTTTTCTAAAGATTTTGGATGAAGAATTTCCAAAGGACCACGTGCTGCACAAGATATTCAACCGCAACACCGTAAAAATTAGTTACAGCTGCATGTCTAACATCAAACACAACATTGACGGCCACAACAAATCAGTGTTAAGCAAGAAGAACGTTGCGACAAGAAATTGCAACTGTAGAAAGCCGGCTGATTGTCCCATGAATGGCGACTGCCTGAAACAGTCTGTAGTTTACCAAGCGACGGTATCAACCAACGACGGCAGACCCGACCAAACCTACGTAGGCCTAACTGAAAACTCTTTTAAGACCAGATTTGCAAACCACAAAGCTTCTTTCTCAAACCCAAGCAAAAAGCACAGTACTGAACTCAGTAAACACATCTGGCAATTGAAAGACACTAAAACTGA
>CBDDTI010000035.1:0-7500 GCA_965233585.1 bacterium | reverse complement strand
AAATACACCTCAAAGTTTCTGACACCATGGATGAAGCATTTAACAAGCCAGGAAGTTGGGGGGGGGGGGGTGGAAGTTTGCAGGTTGCATATTGAACGTGGGGTAATGGTGGCTGTATTTTGTAAAAAGTTATCGCAATTGAACGAAATATTACTTTTCATAAGGGAAATGACTGCGCATGCCTTAACAGCTTTTATTACCCATTCAAAATATTTTCCCGTTTCTGATTGGTTAAAACCACACGCATAATTCACCATAACCAGCTGCTGTTCACCAAATTTGGAATGAATCTTCGCCATATTGAATCAATGACGTCAAAAGTGCAGCCCGCCGAAAATTATTGAACCGATGACGTCAAAATGACGTTAAAAGTGCAGGCCGCTGCAGATTATTGAACCGTTGACCAAGAAAACTTGGGGACAAGGTTGTGTTATATTTGGTGAGCGGAAAAGCAAAGAGCATGATTGCGAAACTCCTTTAAGAAGGAGGAAATATTATGACTGAATAATAAAGCAATTATTGAATTTAGCTCTCGTAGGATATTAAGAATTCTGCAGATATCGGAGGGTGTTATCCACCTCGGCCTTCGGCCTCTGTGGATAACACCCTCCTTGATCTGCAGAATTTTTCATATCCTACTCAGCCTCATTCAATGATTGCTAAATATTAGTTACGACCGGTCAGTACACGGACTGCAGCTGGTAGGCCGCATTTAGTCCGCAGCCCGCGTTTTATACCTAAGTCCGTGTTTTATACTCGGTCCGCAATGCTTAATCCGCGTTTTATACGTAAGTCCGTGTTTTATACCTAGTATGCAGTGCGAAGTCTGTAGTCCGCAGTCCAAAGGTCTGTAGTCCGCAGTCCGCAATCCACAGTCCGCAGTCCACAGTCCGCAGTCCACAGTCCCCAGTCCGTAGTCCGCAGAGCGTAATGGCGAAACTCCTTTAAGAAGGAGGAAATATTTTGAATAAATAATAAAGCAATCATTGAATTCAGCTTTCGTAGGATATGAAGAATCCTGCAGATCGAAGGGTGTTATCTACCTCGGCCTTCGGCCTCTGTGGATAACACCCTCCTTGATCTGCAGAATTCTTCATATCCTACGAAAGCCGAATTCAATAATTGCTTTATTATTTATTCAAAATATTTCCTCCTTCTTAAAGGAGTTATCTTTCATATTTGTTGATACTGATCTACATTTGTGGTCTCTTTCTGGCTGTAAGCAACCGTCGCTATGGCTGTTGCTATGTAAACAAATTATACCACTGTGTACTTTCCCTGAATTTTAAATTCATCTAGAGGCACGTTCAGCAAGATCGTTTCAAAATGCCTTTTACAGGTGTTGAAGGGCTTTAAATATTCTATTTTTTAAAAAATTGTATGAACGTCGTCATTTTTCAGAATATCGAGCCACAATACTTCAATAAAGCTTGCAATAAAGTTTTTTGCCACTTCCCTCCTGGGAAACTGAGTTAAGGTGGCTTACTACAGTTTTTCCAAGACTTAATTAGCGCGCGCTACGAAAGCCTGCCACACGTGAGCATTTGTCGCGCATGCAAAAATGACGCAAGTAACCTCAAGAAGTAACAAAAACCACTTCAGCACTTGAAAGGCGTTAAATCGCTTTGATATATGAAGCGATAGTTGCAAACTCCGTTCAAACACGTATTCAAGCCTAGGGCCAAAAAAATATGAAAAAAAAGTTTGATAAACTTGCAGTAAAAGAGCTCTTATTTACTCTTGCTTTCTCGCACGCGATACCTGGCGTCACATGAGCGCGTGCTCAAATAAAGGGCATGCGCAATTCAATTCTCGTCCAAGGTTGTAAAAACCTGTGTTTGATCGACGATTGCTCGAAAACCTACCGTACAACCTATGATGAAATTTTCACAGTTGATTTGTTGGAGTAAATCACGTTTAGAGCCAAAATTTTTAAAAAATCTGTAAGACCGATTTTGAGCTATTTTTGATTTCACATTTTCTTAATTTGCAAAAAATCTGTCTTACAGATTTTTATTTTACTTTGCATGAATGTTAAATCAGACCCAATTTCTTATTCCTGAAATTTTGAGGTGGGGTCATACGGGTAGATTTTGAGAAAAACATGACTTAACCTACTAGTGCCCAGTCTCTCATTGGGTGCTCGGTCGCTCATTTTGGCCATTTGTTGACATTTAATTGTTCAAATTTCACATAGAATGATAAAAGACTTAAGCAAGCATTAAATAGTAAAGGGAAAACAGTTTGGAACCTTTTTCAAAAGAGTTAAAAATTTTGCTCTTATACTCCATCAAAACTGTAGTAAGCCACCTTAATACAATTCTTTCGATGACTGTCAGATGCGATGGGAAGATAACTCAATTTCATTGGGATATTTTTCTAGTTTAAGTTTGCTACGAAACGACTTGAGGTTTGTATCGAATTGAATTGCATCGAGCAGAATTCGTATCGAAACGACCGGATGCCTGCCCAGCTTACAATAAACTTTGGGAATACAAAGATAGGAAATTATAATTTTTATGATTAGAACTGCAATACAGAGTTTGTCTGGGAGTTCAAACGGGATTTGGTGCAGGCGATCGTAAAAAGAGTTGTCAGTTCACTGTACATATCTTTTTTTAACAATTTTTTCAGTATTTACTGTGGCACAAGAATATTAAGCAGCCTTCACACGGCAAACTAAAGTTGACAAACTCGTTTGCAAACTTAAAAAAGTTAGCAATCAAACTCGCGCCAAATAACACACTAATTTGCAACACGAAGTACGCAGTCTGCCTCCACTCTCGCTCCGGAAGGGCGGCCCTGGGAACTGGTTTGTTCGCTTGTTCCCGGAGTGAGCACTCCGGGTTGGAGCCCTGGCTGGGGACACTGTGTTATGTTCTTGGGCAAGACACTTAACTCTCGCAAAGCCTCTCGCCACCCAGGAGTATAAATAGGTACCGCGAATTGTCGGGGAAACCTAATATAACAAATTGCGGGGGAATGACCTGAGATGGACTAGCATCCCGTGCAGGGGTTGTAGAAATACTCCTAGCCTCTTCATGCTACAGAAACCGGGATAATCTCCGGCAGCTACGAGCAAGTTAACGCTAAGGCTTCACTTTTTTTCTACGCAGGCTAGGCCGACGTGGTCGTTGACACTAATGCAGAGTTACTGCTTGTGTGTTGGTCTTATTTTATATTAATCGCCGGAGAAGAAACAGAAAGATAAAGTGAAGAAATTGCAGTAAGGTTTAGACCAAACCGTACATGAGAAGAAATCTCTTCCTCGGCGCTTGTCCAAGAGCTTCGTACGGAAGATGCCCGGCCTTTAAAACTCTTTTGCACATGGATAACAAGTGACGAGGCTAGTATAGGATCTACAATAGCCTGCGAGCAAGTCAGTGAGTGAAGCGAGCTGGCAGGAGACTAGCACTACTCATCGATCGACCTTCCTCTCCACCTTCCTCCTGCCGCAACGATCAAACTTGCTTCCACCACGTTTTCTTCGTTTGTCTTTTTTAGTATCTTTACAGTTGAAACGTCCCACACGCCCGGGACAGTTTTAAACCCCTTCGATAAATTTCAAAGTAGCCTCACGTTCAACAGGGACTTTTTAAAAGTGGTACGGCGAGGCTGTAGTACGGCGGCAAATAGTGAAAATCACTTCCGGTGACGTCATGACGCGTGCTCCACTACGGCTTTGCTTTCTACTATGGGAAAGTGCCTGGTTTCACGTACTCTTCACTACGTGAGTATAAGCCTGCTGTTTACTTTTCATTTTAACGCTTTTTTGCTGTTTGAACAACCTACTTCGAAGATAAAGTACTCAATCATAAAAATCCGTTGGAAAATAATTGTTTCCTTGTCATTTGTACAGAAAATTTGAACGATTTCAACACCTACCGTAAGCGACAGTCATTTTTTAAATTGACCTGTCCGAACAGCCGCAGACGAGAAAGCTTCAATTTGTATCGACTAAGCTGAGCTGTTCAAAATGTATTTTATTAGAATTCAAAGCTTTGTATTTTCGGACTTATCACATTGTACGAACACCCTACCTGTGCTGAAATCGAGCCTTTTATCAGTGTTATTTTGTTTTGTAGTTCAGGAATTACAGGCGGTTCTAAATGCAGCTGAGAGGCAAATCTAAGTTCTGGGAGATGTAAGATCAACACAAAAGAAGGAAATCATTGTCATTGATCAAGCCTTTGTCGTATGAAAGTAGAATAAAGTCGAACGTATCCATTTTTGTAAAGACACGTAGATACTGAACACCCCGTTGCCGTACAGCGAAATCTTAATCTGTTTGAAGTTTGCGGAGCAAACGGAGTTGTCAGCCTAGTCCCTCACGGCCGAAGTAGCCGTAGTAGCAGCCCGCCGTAGTGTATCTTTGTAGCGTTGCACTTTAGTCCTGCGTGGCAGACTTGTCTAACACCTTTCGACTAATCATATGTGTTGTTGTTTCTTCCAATGAAAATGCGTTGTGATCGTGTCTTCTGAGATTATTTTACTAGGGGACGGGATGGTGTTTTGCGCATGAAAGCTCGAAGTTGTAGTGAGGATGTTTTGTCGGATCTTTCTGCAAGTACCGAAACACATTTACAGCTGCTGCCTTTGAAGCTTAAGATTGTAGGTAAGGAGCTATGTGAAGTGTTATGTATTGTATAATGTTGGTTATAATTGTAGCTGAGTAATGGAGCTTAGTTTACGAATTAAGCCATTTCGACTTCTGAAGGAAAACAGCGTCCATGTTTATCAGCAATCCAAGTACTGTTGATCGTATTGCTTTAAAGCGGCACGAGCTAAAGCTGACTGTGTGTGCATTTGTGTTTTGCATTTATACAGTTAGGATTTATCGAGCTATGAAAGTGCGTGGTATCATTTGCCTTCGTTACGGGCATAAAGAAACGCTGTGACAATTGGCAACAGCAAATTTTACACTCACAGCTTATTTCAACTTTCTGTCGCCAATTAATGCCACCAAATTAAATATACAGCTTAGTTGGAAAAAAAAAATTCTATAGAGGAAAACAAAAGTAGTAGTTTTGAAATAAAGTGTAGGACTGCAAAATTGGTTACAGTTCAAGAAATTTGAGTTATGTTTCAGGATGTCAAAAAATCAAGTTGGATCAAGTACCTTAAGGCTGAATTATGGAAAACATTACTTAACTCTCAAAAGACTAAGGGATCGTTTGATATAAATTAATGACAACAGATAGATGTTTGTTTGCAAGTTTTTCGCTTTTAAATCGATTTATCTAAAATTAAATTCTAGGAATAATTTTTTCCCTTTTATTGTATTGTAAATAGTATCTTTTTTAATGTAGCTTTTATAAATTGTATTTTATATTTTAGAGGGCCACAAGTTCATCAGTAATGTTAATTACTGTCACGTGTTACCCTCATAAAATAAATTAAGTCTCTCTCTCTCATGGGGAGCCTCAATTGACATTTCAACAGATGTATCGGTTGATATGTCGGTCGTTACTCAATCGACACTTGACTAATACATTGGTTGGCTTTGTGCCGAGAGTTAATACAGGTCAAACATCCACCAATGTCGGCCAATATATTGATTGTGATATTATTGATAGTGTATCAGCAGAAGCATATTGATCAAATACCGGTCAACTACCGGTGGTACACTGGTCAACTGTTGGTCTTGTATCAGTTGCTAGTCGAGAAAAAGTCAACCACTAGCCCGCTGATATAGACTATCCACTGTCAGTCAGTTAACATCCATAATTACAAGTGATGATACTATCATCACATTATCTATCAGATAGATCGGTCATTACTTGATTGACACTTGATTGAGTAATGACCGATACATTGACCGATATATTGATTGAGGCACCGAATAGGATAATGTTCATTGCCAATCAGAGCATTGACAGTCGCTTGTCAGCCTCTTACTGATCCAAGCTTCTTTTCCATGTGCTTGTGCTTCAATGCAGACTCCAAGACATTGAGATTTCGTAGTATTCCCAAGCTTGAAAATTTCCTCAGCCATGAAGCAAAACTTATCTTAGCACCAGCAACTGCAGATGTACAGGTGTACATATTATTTTAGAAGTCGTCTGCCTTAGGAGGCTACTGTTATAACAGATCACCAGCAGTTGACACGAAGGTCGACAAAACAGAGTTTCTTCAACAGCTACAATTTTGAAGGCTGATAAATTTTTACAACCTGTAACATCAATTTGAACAGAATTATTCTCTTCCTTACTACATATTACAGGGCATTATGTGTGGGTAAGCATACGGTCTCAAGTTTAATTTGGAATCAATTTCAAAAAGCTGAAATTCTCATGAGCGGCTTCTGGGCAAGTGCAATTTCAGCTTGTTGAAAAATTCACAAGTGCAACATGTCGTTTTATTCCGTGAATAGACCGTGTTCAGTGGAAAGTTTCATGACGTTTTGTCTTCAAAATTCCTGATGCCATCATCTGGTAAATATATTTGTGTTTCCTCTCTGCCATCCTGCTGCATGTTATCGGTACTCATTACGTGAGTTAAATGTGTTTGGTAATGCCGTTTTGTCCTCAAAATTCCTGGCCGTCATTCGGTACATATATTTGTGTCAACTACATGTATGTCATCCTGGACATTCCCGGCCGTTTTGTCCTCATAATTCCCAGTCCACGGCTTTACGGTAAATATATTTGTTGAACTCTTCCAGGCTGCCATTCAGTAAACATATTTGTGTTGAATTTGTCTTTAGCATTCAAGGCCCACATTTGGCTTGTAAATAGTCTGTTTCACAAAATTTTTGGGCCGCCATTTAGAAAATATTTATTTGCCTTTTCGGTGATGAAAATGAACAACATTTCGCTGTAACTAGAAGGGTTGCAATAACCTTTCACATTGCCTTTTGCATCAATTCCCAGTCAGATTTGACCTCACTTTTATTAGGTCCGAAAAAATGAATGAACTCCGATTCTTTTGTTCTGAGCTCGTCCTGTGATTGGGAGAAAAATGTTGGGTGGCCCCGGTTGAGTTCGTTACACTGTGAAAAACTTTCCGGCTGTCTTTATGCTAGCAGAGATTTTATGAAGTTTGTTTACTTGTGGTGGCGATCCAAGTGAATTGTGCAGTCATATCTGCCATGTTGCAATCTTCAACCCTTGTCAAGAGTTATAACTCCTCTGAAGAGCGAATACATGTAGTATCTTTCAAGAGAACCAAAGCGAATCACGATAAACTCCCTCACTTAAACAACAGTCTCATAACAAGGCATAAAATTACTAACATTGGACATAATTTGCATAAACTCTCAAGTTGTGTTTTTTGAAAATAACTTCCGAGAATTTGGAACTCTTAATGCAGTTTGTGAATGAATAATCAAGCATATTTTTATTGAATTAAGGCAGGAATATATTTAAAATGGAGCCCATTTATAAGCAAAGATGTGGCAGTCTGTTTTGCTTTATATTTTTGTGTCACCAGAGCTCTCAAGTTGATTTGTTTGCACAGAGTGAGATCTTCAACGGTGTAGATGTTGTTGGTGACGCTGCA
>CBDDTI010000034.1:0-5321 GCA_965233585.1 bacterium | reverse complement strand
TATCTTGTGTTACAAACCTTCATAGAGTTACTTTTTCACGGCCCACAGCGCCAATACAATTTCAAACCTCTCTTCGATTGAACGTTTGCAATCGTTGCTGTAAGCGGCCAGGAAGGATTCGCCTTTGGCAGTTACAATATATATAAATCTACCATTCATTTTCACTGAATTCGTTTTAGAGAACTGGCAGAAGATAAACAAAGACCCTGTTTGCTTTGGAGCGCGAGATAACCAGTATGGTGCCTTTTTGATAACAAAGAATGGACTCGTCAAGACAATGAAGCTCGTTCACAAGTCGGGTTCGCTCAAATGCAACATATATACCCCAGCATCCTACTGGGGCTGCACAAATGTACACAGCTTTGGAAATAACGCCTTACTGACTATTATCACCAATACAAAGGGAGATGCTGTCCTGCCATCTGCTGGGGACCTAAAAGCTAACTACTTTTACCATCTTAATGGAATTACCCACACCTCCCCTGAGCTTGTTTTCTCCGACCAACCTAACAAGGTGTTGGTCTCACGCAGTCAGGAGTTGCAGATATGGTACGGACAGGATTTGATCGATCATTCGGAAGAAAACAACAGTGGCACAACATGTGTGGATGTGTATGCGTGGTATATTTAAAATGACATGTGCCTCTGACTTATATGGCACAGTTTAGACTGTAAACTCGACATGAGTTGAAGACACTGAGTGATATGAGTTGAAGACGTCAACGTTAGCGTGGCTCGTATTAACCTTGCTCATATTAACCTTGGTATTAATATAAAGCAAGAGGCTGACGACATATTTGCTCCCCTTTCTCCACCTCTTTCACCGTGCAGCTGATTTAAAGAGGCCTCTTTGTTGAACAAAGGGGCGAAAGGGTAGGCCCTCCCTGGAATGTAAACAAAAGTGGTGATAACGCGTTCATCCTCCTACTGGTAAAAGGGCAACCCTTCTAAGAGGATTACTATGGTGGCCTAGGAATGCCACAAGAAAATTGTGTAGTATCTTGTAAGTTTCCCATTATTTATTATGTCAAATTTTTTCCAAAAATATAAAAAGTAAAATAAAATACTTTTTAATTAAAAGTGAAATGAGATGAAAATAATCTTTCCTTGGCCTAGCAGTGCCATAAGGTTTTTCTTGAAAAGAAAAAAAAAATTCGCTCGTGGCCTATCAATGCCATAGCCCACAATGCACTTGGGTCATGATATTTTCTACAAAAGATGGCGGAGCGGCAAGTCGAATCAGGAATGGTGACTGGATGCAAGATCAAACGCTTAAAGATGATTTATCGAGGAAAGTCCGGCAAAACTGGAAAAAAAGTGAGATTCTAGAATCGAAATACCCAATGTATGCATGGAAAAAGCGAACTTTAGCACACAGGCTGCAGTACTTTGGCATTAAGTTCACGAATTATTAAGTGGATATTGAAGATGCGAAAGAAGCTGTGAGATGCGAAATGGAACTTGTAGTTTGGTAATTAATTGACAGTTACGTTGCAATGTATTTCTGTTGTACGTTGTTTAAGGTGAAGCATTAGTACAGAGCCCTATGGCTCAGGAGAGAAGTAATTCACAGCATGTGTTTATTTGCCTACCAGCCCTGCTGACTTAGTGTGAGGTTTTATCTCTGTGATTTGCATGGCTCATATTTCAGTAAATGGTAATTAAAATTGACTTATTAATCAATTATGTTTACACTGTTTATATACTTATATAGTTATCCATTCTACCAGTGTCAGGTCAGGCTGCAATGCACTAAACAATTCTTTCTCGGGGAAGGAAGTTGGGAATTGTAAACAGCATTATAAGTTGCATTCATGTAGTTCTCAAATAGGGGTAAAAATTGATTTTTTTTTTATGGTTTGCAGATTGTGTATCAACATTTCTAAAGATTGGAAAAGACATGCTCTTGGCCAAAGAAATGTAGCATGGTCAGGCCTCTTATTCCAATTAATTGTTTCATAAATTGTAGTGAGCCCCAAAACAAACATACAAACAAACAACATTCTCAGAATCGTGCAAGATTTTTGTCATATCATGCACTTAGTCTGTGGGTGTTTTTCACTGTTCACACCTTGCTGGAACGCGACTTGCACTTTGTAGATGAGGTATGATACAAGTCCCATTTCGCATCTTCAATATCCACTTCATAATTCGTAAACTTAATGGCAAAGTACTGCAGCCTGCATGCTAAGGTTCGCTTTCTCCATGCATACAATGGGTATTTCGATTCTAGAATCTCACTTTTTTTCCAGTTTTGCCGGACTTTCCTCGATAAATCATCTTTAAGCGTTTGATCTTGCATCCAGTCACCATTCCTGATTCGACTTGCCGCTCCGCCATCTTTTGTAGAAAATATCATGACCCAAATGCATTGTGGGCTATGGCATCGATAGGCCACGAGCGTTTTTTTTTTTTTTTCAAGAAAAACCTTATGGCACTGCTAGGCCAAGGAAAGATTATTTTCATTTCATTTCACTTTTAATTAAAAAGTATTTTATTTTACTTTTTATATTTTTCGAATAAATTTGATTTAAAGTATCTCGTTATCAATATTTTTTCGTTTTAAGTTTAAAAATAAAGTGAAATGACGTAATAAATAATGGGAAACTTACAAGATACTACACAATTTTCTTGTGGCATTCCTAGGTCACCATAGGATTACCCTTTCTTCATGTAACCAGCGCTAGCTAAAAATGGGAGAAGAGAGTCCCTGTGTAGAGTCGCTCCCTAGAGGTCGGTCTACGTTTCTTTCCGAGAAGAGACGGCTGGACGCGTGATTGGCAAAATAGGTCTGGCGAGTTCGCTTCTGTTCGTAAGAAATGTCATCTGATGACAATCCTAGCTATGGCCAGGCGCACATGGCTCCTACGGCTCCTAACATTTCTACATTTTCCGTCCTCTCTAGTTTAAAACTTTAGGTGTTCAAGCCTATTTTGTTTCGTATTATTGCTGCGAAACGGCATTATATGCCGCCCTCTAGGAAGAGTGGAGCAGTACGTGGTGTACGTAGGACAGAGTCGTTTGTTTAATATCTAACGTTTTGGCACGATAAAGTTTCTCGACCTTGTTGGCTGAGTCATGTAAGAAATTCAAACACATCGTGGCCAACGACGATCTTTTCTAACGCTCCCCGTTGTAAATGTTGCAAAATTTCTTTCCCATGGCACATTCATCAACTTCAGATCATCCTCCAACGATCTTAAGAGACGATTAATGCCCGCCAAGACTCTATGGATGGTAATCTCATTGACTAGGACTATCAAAAGATTCCTCACGAGTCCAGCCGTGTCGTCGGGGGACAAGCACGGGTTCGTTTCCCGGAGAGCAGCGTGTAAGTCCTTAAATTGTTGAAATAAGGAAAGATTTGAAAGAAAGACGGTGTTATCTAGCTGTCATTTTTTCTGTTATTTACTATACTGGTGCATGGTAAGGGTCAATAGTGTTTGCAGAAACAAAGCCATTACACATCAGGGTGTAAATAGTTCACTTCGTAAAAGCGGAGTGGTAGCTTGGGCTGAGGTTACCAGTGCGGGTGAATCTCGGAATATTATATTTGGAAGGAATGCGCCAAATTCAAAAATAGCGCCTGGGCAGATGGCCCTTTTCAAGTGTTTGTTTTTTCAGATTTACCTGGAGCGAGATCGTAATGAAGCGGCGAAAACTACGAAAGATGTATACCCTGAGGATGACAACATTAACAAAATATCCGTCAGAAGAATTGTTGAACGAGTTTTCCGACATTTTTTGAGACCAGCTACAAGAACTCCGAAGGTACACCAGCCCCTACCTTTTCTGATTGTGGAATTCAAACAGATATCACTGCAGTATGGCACCTCACATGCATAGCGTCCGGTACCGACATCTTAAAATAATCCTAGAAACGCCCACACTGGAGTTCAGCCCTGGCTGGCACTATTTTTTTTTGGGGGGGGGGGGGGGGGGGCGGGGGGGATGTATAGTGGTCTCATTCCAATCTTTAGTAGAAAACATAACAAGAAGTTTCTGAATAAAAGTAAACTAGTTTATTTATTTGTACACCTGGTATTAGAGAAAATATTTTGCTTTTATCCTATGAACGTCGTATTGCAATTCTCTTCCGTTTAGAATAACTCGTTTCTAACTTGCAGTTTGAAATTGGACTCTGTTCGTAATACGCAAAGATATGTTTGTTTTGCTAAAACAATTGGTCAAAAAAGCCATTTTTAAGTTGAACGACATTTTTCACACGCGAAAGTTTTTCACAAAAGCCACCGGACTTCAAAGATGCCGTCGACTAGCTCCAATATTAATGTTAACACAAATGGTGGAACAGAGAATTAACTCTGAAGTGTAAATTAAAGTGCTATGTGAAACCCATGAAAGACCCACTGGGCGTCAGCCCTACTGAGTAAAGGGAATCAGGGAACCACACGAGGTAAAGAGAAATTTCTTTCGACCTCGGTGGGAATCGAACCAACGACCTCCGGATTAGATCTACCGTTACTCTGCCGACTGAGCTACGAGGTCGGACAGAGAAAGTCGGGGACGATTAGGTGCATGGTGAATCGACGCGGCGAAGAGAAAGTAAGGGTACGATTCACCACCTGTTGTTGTTTATAATTTTTACTTTTTTGGAAATTGTAGTCGAAGTACTATCTTTTGTGTAAGACTCCAATAAACATGTCTGTCAGTCTGTCCGTGTCATTTTTTCGCCAAATCCTTCGATCCAAAATTTTTGTCCAAACCACAACCACATCCAAAAACAGAAGTATAAAGCTGACTAAAATGAATTAACTTGTCTCAAATATCACTTGACAGAAATCTGTGATCTAATTTAGACATGATTTATGAGCTGTGTCCTAACATTGTGTTCCAACTTCAGCCTGTTTTGTTTTGCTGTCATTATATATGATGTTATCACAGATACATATGCCCTGCTGTTGTTAATGCCTCATTGTATTGATAGCTTAGCGAAAACTAGACAGGTCTCTTTTTAGCTTTATCTAGTTTTTATCTAGTTTAATGTTTGTAGGGATGCATTATTTCTTTTTAGATGATTTTTCTTTCTGCTATTGTAAACTTGCACGTATGTCTGCACGTATATCTATAATCTGCATATGTAGAATACTTGAGGGTACATATGAATGTTGTGCCGCGAAGCACTATGAAAACAAATGGTGGAACAGAGAATTAAGTCTGAAGTGTAAATTAAAGTGCACTTAAAGCACTTTAATTTACACTTCAGGCACTTTAATTTACACTTCAGAGTTTTAAATTCTCTGTTCCACCATTTGTATTCATAGTGCTACGCGGCACAACATTTATATGTACCCTCCTTACTT
>CBDDTI010000033.1:0-5378 GCA_965233585.1 bacterium | reverse complement strand
AACAAAGTTAACTGAGCGCTGTTCGGCACCGCAGTCTTAGTACTTGGATGGGTGCCCTTTGTTTTGGTTAATTTCGTTCTGTTCGACGTATTGAGGTTTTCCTTGAACTGGTTTTCACTCTAATTGCATTCGACAAAAAAGGAGATGCAGTACCAGTGTAGGTTGGACTGAGGTTTTTTGACCTCAGGCGAAAAAGAACTTTATTTCATAGATACTGAGATTTACACACCAAAAAAAGCCCGCGTAAAACTAGTACGTTAATCCATTAGCCAATAGGAAACGCGAACGATGAATTTTCACTAGTGAAAAAACGTCGTTCGCCCAATCACACACGCGAACGAAGAAAATTCACTAGTGCACAATCGTGGCCCGCGAGTTTCACTCCGACTCTTGAATCCAACATGGCTAGTTCAAGGTTTGCTTCTTTGGAAGGCTCCATTGAGACGTTTATTGAAGAACAAGAAAACCAGAACACAGTGAAGAAAACGAAACGTGACGTTGCTTTTGTAACAGAGTTCCTTCAAACAAAAGGAGAAACACGAATTGAAATAGCCGAAATTCTTCCCGCCGAGCTGAATGAACCTTTGAGTGAATTCATTTTAAGCGTTCGTCATCGCTTCGAGGTATGTTAGCGAGTTTTGAAAGGCATCCTAAAAGAAATCTCTATCCAGTCAGCATCATCAATGACCTGGTAAGTTTGTCCTTGAATTTTCATCAAAGTTGCAGACTGTTTTGACTAAATTCGGTCAAGGTTTGCATTGTTTTGTTAAGCGTAAAAGCGTATGACGCTGCATCTTTTCATGATTTAGTGACATTCAGTGACACTCTGATTTACGACAGTTATGACTAAGTCAAGTTTTTTCCCTAAAAGTTGTCATTTACGTCTAGAGACTAACATATTTGGATTTATTGTGTTCCTTAAACATTTATTTCAAAAGACAAAGTGAACTTTATATTTTAGTTCATCATAGCAGTTGAATGGGTTTTCTAAACATGCGCGCCCAAACTGATAAAATTGACCGGCAATTTTTCTTTTCAAAAATCTCAATATCTATAAAATAAACAAATTACTCCATGAAAAATGCTTTGTACGATTTTATTCTCTCGTTGAGGAGTATCAGAAAACTCACTCGTTCGCTACGCTCACTCGTTCGTTTTCTGATACTCCTCAACTCGTGAATAAAAATCGTACGCGCGCATTTTCCATGGAGTAATCTCTATACATCATTGCAAAGCACGTGTATACGAGACGATTTTCGTTTTCAATTGTTCGCGATTGCTCGTTTGAAGTAGTTTTGATTCTGGACCGTGCGTGGCCTGTTTAGTCAGGATACGAGATGAAGACAACAATTATTCATTCTGTTCACGGATACGACTTTGAATCGCCTTGGCATTGAGATGAATCAACAATCTGAACAGTGGGAACCAGGTGGGAACATTTATATTTCATTGGCTGCAATTTCATTATATTTGTTGACTTAAACAGTTATAGTGGCCACAAATAGCTCAGTATGTATCCAGCGAAAGTCAAAATTGAAAGGATGGAAGAGTACTCTAAAGCCAAGACCTATAAGAGTAAGCCAAAACTAAGGAACAGCAAAATGCTGACTATTTTCATTCATCAGAGCGGAAATAATAATTATTGTCAGTCGCACGGTGTTTGTTTATGAAAAACCATGAATAAACCGACACATGAGTGCAAATGCTACAGATGTTAGCTGATATGTGTGCTTCCAGCTTAGAATACTTGATGTAACACAAGTATTCGTTTTAAAAAATTGGCCTTTATGTTAAAACATTACCAGTGAATTAAAAGTGAAACTGAGATTTAAAAGGCAGCCATCACGCAACGTGTCACCAAAGGTCATCAATTCGTAGTTCACCTGTTCGAAAGCCGGTTAACGTTAACCCAGGGTTAAACGTTAACTGAAGCATTCTGTTTTCTTGTTTAAAATGTTTTTCACCTCTGTACAGCGCCGCAAATGATCCCCGACCGCAAATGATCCTCAGACCGGAAATGATACCCAAATTGGACCGCAAATGATCCCGAACCGTAAATGATCCCCGATGTGGACCGCAAATGATCCCGGCGGAAAACGAGGAATGGCATGGAGTTTGTTCCTCCGGTCGAGGTTTCATTTTTTTAACATAAACAGAAGCAAGTCATAGCTAACCATATTCTACATGGATATACTGAATTCCCATGATAAAATTAAAAAGTTCTTCGGATAAATACGGTAAAAGCACTACGGAACGCCTTGTGATCGGCTTTTGTCTATATATAACAATAACATAATAACATAACATTTCATAACAATTTAACCAAAGCGAAAATTGCGAACGAATTATTAATGTCAGTTCAGTCACTCAATAGTCTATCCTGCATCTCAATTACTCAAGTAAGCCGTGTCTTATTTCCTGGCCTGCACGTTTGGTCAAACCTTGGATGCTACAGACTTTACATGGGCGGTTTCCGGTTTTGGTCAATCACCCGAAATGAAATACTTTTCTCATCGATGTTGAAGGTCAGTAGCAAAGAATTCTAATGGATATAGTTCATGGTTGTAGTGGTGTAGCCTATCCGTATCTCATGAAGCAAGACTTCTTTAGTCTGAGAATCTTACACGGAAACAGCTTACGGCTGCCATTCTACTTCTAGTTTGTAAAACTATGCGGTTTTTCGCGGGTCTTTCGCATTTTTCCCACGGGAAATGAGAGAAATTATTAGATCGCTCTACATGCTATGTAAGTTGAGGAATCAGTGCTCCTGTCCAGGATTTCTGACTGCAAGTTGCAGATGCGAACTAAAAGTCAAACTGGCTTGTAGTGTTGGAAAGGAGAATTTCTAGCGCATTTGGTAGAACTAAAAGGTCATGAACATGTCGCGAAAGCTGTTATTGATGGTATTATTTTTTATTTGTTTCTTGCGCCTTTGGCGTATTAATGATGAGAATTTGAAATCAGATTATTTAACATGGAAATGGCATCGAAATAAAATGCACACAAGATTTTTATGTCTTAGTTTTGGTAGTATTAAGCTATTATTGTGGTAGATCGAGCTTGTTGTGAAATAGTATTGCTGTCTACGAGCTGTGATTTTTTCCAGTAATTTTTCGGAAGAATTGTCAAAATAAAATAAGATGAATTTGTCATGAGAATTAGATTTAAATTATTGTTTACGTCGTCAGAATATCTTTTCTTTATGTTTATCTAATTCATCGTTTAGTGATGAACATCAACGAATAGAAAAATAAAATAAAAAATAAAAAAATCCAGGAAACCAAACTCCATGCTATCTGGCTATTCTTCATTTTCCGGCGGGATCATTTGCGGTCCACATCGGGGATCATTTTCGGTTCGGGATCATTTGCGGTCTGGGGATCATTTGCGGTCGGGGATCATTTACGGCGCTGTACGCCTCTAATGTTTTGTGTAGTTTGAGATTACGAGAACTTAAAACTGAAGGGCAAACAATATAAACAGAATATCTCACCAAAAAGTTACAAAACTGAAATCAAAATTCTCGGTAACCCAAGGTTAGCTTAATCGGGCTTTGAACAACCCGGCCCTGGAGTTCAGTAGATGAGACGTCGCTTGCTAACCATAAAGCAAGGAAATCAAATAATCCACAGAACAATAGTGGATTTTGCCAGTATGTCATATCTGTTAGGAAAGTTTCAGCCGTTCACATAAAGACAATAATGATTTTAAAAACAGACAACTATTATTACAGGCGCCGCAGAAAGCACTCCTATAGCTAATCTTTGATTACTGCTAGTCTTGTAAATAAACAGCGTGACACGTCGTTCGAATTCTCCTCAATTCTCTCGACTGTTGATCTTTCAAAACATATTTAATCACGGCTTGAATCATTCGAAAATTTAAACAGCTCATTAATTTTGCGACTTTCAGTGTCTTCTTTTTCTTTTTCGGCAATCGAATATGGTTAAACCTGTATGAGCGGGCACTTTCGGGAAATGCCGCTATTTACTTAAAAGACTAAAAGACTAAGGTAGCTTATATTTATAAAAACGTTCGTAAGAGAATTTATTCAATGTGGAGCATTTCTGCGATAAGATATTGAGTACTTAAGTCAGAATTCAAAGAATAACTTAAACTAACTTGACACCGTGCCTGGGGCCCGTTTCTCCAAAGACCCGGTAACTTAACGGGCCCGAAATCATATTTTAAAATCGAAGTCTCACGAAAAGTTGGGTGTGTTCTGACCTCTAATGACGACCATTTTGTTTCTTTAGCTGATAACTTTATTGTACAGTTTTCAAACCTTTTGAAACTCCCATCTGGAATGGAAAAGAAAACAGCTTAACGGGCCCGGTAATTACCGGGAGCTTCGAGAAACGGGCCCCTGAAACGGCAGATGTTCGAATGTAGTAGGACACTTAGGCCCTGTTTACGAGGAGGTAGGGTAACCCTACTGCCAGCGTAACCCTAGCAAGAGGGTTAAAAGATAGCCCGGGTTTACAAGCAAACTTTACAGGTAGGGTAACCCTACTGCCCGAGACAACTTTACGCTTGTTCCGCTTCGGTTGCTTTGTAATTAAAGCACGAATAGATAACAAAACTGGAAATAATTTATTTCCAAAGTAAAAATATGACAAATTGTGAAAGAACTTGATGTTTTCTGAGTCGTATTTCGCTGAATTTGTCGGTATGGTGATCATATTATGGCTACTGGGAGCCAAAATAGAGTTGTCTCGGGTAGGCGAGTTGTCCCTAGCAGAGCATTTATAAGGCGCTAGAGTTACCCTAGTGCCAGGGTAACCCGAGCAGTCTGCTAGGGTTACCCTAGCTCTAGGGTAACCCTACCTGCCTTGTAAATACGTCGTTGAAAATAAGAAGAAATGTGCGAGTGCCAGGGTAACCCTCTTGCTAGGGTAACCCTAGCACTAGGGTTACCCTACCTGCTTGTAAACAGGGCCTAATTAGTGACTATTACGTAACATACCATGTAGTCAAAAACCGGTCAAAACCGCTCTCGGAGAAGACACATGTTGTCGAAGGACGTTGAGGCTAGTTGTTTACTGTGATCTTTGCTCGACTTAAATAAACCTCAAGAGTGTTGTGTTTACTTGCCTTGAACCTCGTCCCGGTCCGTCTACAAGTGGTGGAGAGCTCGTTTTAAATATGCCTGCTACTATTATATACCTGCCAACTCTCACGCCTTAGGCGTGAGTCTCACGCCTGCGGGTTGAAAACTTCGATCTCACGCCGGCTCACGCTTGTGGGCCAATTTCTCACGCCTGATTGAAAAATGTGAGTTGTTGCCGTCTTGGTTGACACAATTTCCAAAATATGCTCAGACTCATGTAAGGAACGAAAACCATGTGTAAAATGAATAAATGACAATACCTTCCTGG
>CBDDTI010000032.1:2500-5476 GCA_965233585.1 bacterium | reverse complement strand
CTGTAATTCAAATACAAGCAGTCAAATACGAATACAAAACAACTTACAAGACAAAACAACATAAGACTCTAGTTCAGTTCTATCCGAGTGTTCCAATGTCATTATTTAAATTACTTACGTAAGGAATTACAGATATCTACTTTTAAACACTAAATGTAACGAAATGATTAGACTAGGGCGATGCCTTGAAGGAGCATCTTCTTTAAGATAGATATTTAACTGTTAGATACATTTTAATTGATATTTTCAACAGTGTATTTTGTGTTTAATTTAGTGACGAAATCAGATAGAGTAATTGATCTATTGCGGAGTTTGCTTGTGTAAATGTAATAGCGCATACACAACAAGGTGTAATTGAGTTTTCGTAACAGAGGTTTGTTTGCAATTGAGGTGGGAAAAAGTCCGAATAAAATTTCTTTAACAGACGGATGTTGGTTAGTGTAATTTACGTTATTGAACCATTGAATAACTCTTCGCTGGAAAGCTTTTGAAAATTGGCAGTTAATAAAGGTATGTTCGATAGAGTCTTCCTTTCCACAATATAAACAATCACTATCTTGTTTAATACCAAAGCGGCATAATTCTTTCTTGGTAACTATAATTCTATGTAACAATTTGTAGCGAAATTCTTTTAATTTATTTTCTCTACAAATCTGTTTTGCCAATTTGAAAATTTGTCGCCATTCGGTGGATTTTAAATTTATAATATTGCTTCATTTTTTCGGGCCGGTAGGAAACGTATTATTAACCTTTTCATTTAGTAGCCATTAGAAATTCTTTGCCTTTGTTTTCTGTAGATCAATTTCAATATTTTCAGCTAATTGAATCTTAGTATTATGATTTCCTAAATAATTTTCTTTAAGAAGTTTGTCTTGAGTACGTGCCTTAATTACTAATGCTTTCGGAATAGCGTTTATTATTTGATAAAAGTGTAAAGCCCTGGTTAAACGGCTCATGATAGTCGATGATAGTCGATGATAGTTGAGCGCGCGCTTCCGTTTGACCACCAACTATCATGCACTATCATTGACTATCATCAACTATCATTCAGTTTGAGCTTGTTCAAATTCTTCATGATAGTCGATGATAGTTTTTTTCGTTTGACCACGCGTATGATAGTTCATGATAGTTTTTCCGTCAGCTGTTTTGGTAATCACTGGCCCGATAGCGGTCAGAAAACATGCAGCCGCCCTCTTTCGTCGCGAAAAATTCATGCATTTACAAGTTTGTCTTACGGAACACCATTTAGTATTCACGTTTTCACACGGAAAAAGCTTGGAACTCGCTGCTCTCGTGACTTTGCTCGCGCGACTGCCGGTGAACTATCATCAACTATCACGACCGTTTGACCATGTGAATGATAGTTGGTGATAGTTGATGATAGTTGGAGGAGAATCAACTATCATCGACTATCACGCGCCGTTTGACCAGGGCTTAAGAAATTAGTTTTACAATCATATTTCCTTTGAAACTCTTGAAAGGAAAGAAGTTTTCCATTTTCATCAAGCAAGTCTTTGATAGAAATAATTCCCTTGGAAACCCATTCCGGAATAAAGAAGGGTTTCCCGCCAATAAAGATAGCTTTGATATTAAAAAGGGATTATTTCCTGTCCCTGTTCATACTTATTTTAAGATTTAAGTTCACTAAAATAAGATAGAATATCCTTATAAAAGGCTGGCAATTTATGATCTAAATATTTCGTGTCGTAGTTACATCTGAGCAGAAAATTTAATCCTCCAAGTTTTTTGAAAAAATAATCTGGTATTGATTTCCAAGTTAGGCTGTCGGGATTTAAAAGTCTTGGGATCCAGGCAAGTCTTAATGCTTTTATCATTATACCGACATCAGTCATACGAATTCCGCCTTTATCATAGTCTTGATAAATACTTTCTCTCTTAATTTTGTCTTTTTTGTTGTTCCAAAGGAAACCAAAAATCTTATTTTTGATGGTATATATAGTTTCGTTCGGGACATTGACGTTAGACACTGCATAGACTATTTGTGATAGCCCGAGCGATTTAATGATCAAAACTTTTCCAAACAGGGTCAAACTTCTTGCTTTCCATAAATCCAGTTTTGTCTGTAATTTCTGAATTTTTAAATCAAAGTTAAAGTGCTTGTTCTTGTTTTCATCATGGGAGAAGTATATCCCTAAGATTTTAACAGGTTGATTTAGCTATTCCAATTGTAATGGCTTGGTTTTGTTCGTTGACCACTTCCCTAGCCATATCGCCTTAGTCTTTGTCAAGTTTAATTTTAATCTAGAGATGACACCAAATCTACTGACCGTGTTAAGAGCGTGTTCCACAGAAGTAACTTCTGCGCAGAATAGGTTAGTATCATCTGCAAATTGGCTTATTTTAACCTCGTTTCCAAACAAATTAATCCCTTTGATTTCTACTGTCTGACGAAGTCTGTTCGATAATATTTCGGCCCCAAGTATGAAGAGATATGGAGAAAGCGGACAGCCTTGCCTGACCCCCCTTGTTGGTTTAAATCAGTTGGTGGCAAAACCATTATTCATTACTGCGCTTTCAATATTAGCCTAAAAGATTCTAACCCACTTCTTAACATTCTCACCGAAGTTGAAAAGTTCCAATATCTTCTTTATGAATTGCCATTCCAAAGTATCAAAAGCTTTTCTGAAATCCAATGACACCAAAATTCCCCCTTTTTTCTCCGTCATGGTGTGTTCTATTAGATCGTATATCAATCGTATATTTTCTCCAATATAACGACCTTTCATAAATCCAGTCTGATCGGAGTGCACTAATTTTGGAAGTACATTCTCTATTCTTTTGGCCAATATTTTAGATGCGATCTTATAATCTATGTTGAGTAAAGTTATAGGTCTCCAGTTCTGTAGGTCTAATAAATCGGAATCTTCTTTGGGTATCAGAGTAATAACGCCTCTTCGCTGTGAAATGGAAAGTTCTCCAACCTCAAAGGCTTGGTTTAGACTATTTATAAGATCA
>CBDDTI010000031.1:0-7782 GCA_965233585.1 bacterium | reverse complement strand
TTACCGGCCAAACCAGATAAGCCAACTTAACCTTGACCTGTAACTGTAGCCACTTTGCAACTTTTTGTATTTTTAATCATTTATAACAAAAAGTTCCTAATTGATATTGTTTTTTCTTTCTCCTTGCTATATTTTGCGTGACGTTAAAAGTGTACCCCTTGTACGGCTAGACAATCAATTAAACTCGCGGATTTGTCGATGAAGGGACAGGCGAGGCGATCAGTATTGCTAGGAACCGTCTGTTGCTCAGTGGTGCACGGCTTAGTTTATGACAAAGGCACTGAAAATCACGCCAGCCGGATTTTGAGCTACGGTTCCTCGTAGATCTTCATGGTTTTAGGTTCATTAAGTATCAATTCCCTCAACTGCATTTTTTTAAACAATGATTAAGATACCGTTAATCTGGCTATCATTCAGTGCTGTAGTATATATTCGACTATGTTTATATCTTGACTTCACGAGAAAAGACAGCTTGTTGAACTTTGAAAAAATTTTTATCTTTTTCACATTACTTCCGATCGCAGCGTTCTATCGAAAGAAAAGCGTTTCACAGTAATGTTGGCGCTGCCCCAAATTCTCTGATATTTGCTGGCAGCTTCAAAATGACGTACATTTTAAGACCGCGCTTATCTGCTTTGCCGCCCACCGTTTGCCACACTTCAAACAGCTTTAACCGCAACAGTTTCCCGTGTGAAAGGTTGCTACATCAGTAAGCACTTGCTGAATAGAGCTACAATAGGTGTGTGGGTGGCTTGAGCGGTTCCACTGCCACCCACACAGCGCAAGTGTATGTTTATAAAAACGGTGTGGAAAAATTCAACCAGCGCTTTAAGCGGGCGTTTTTTTCTCGCCAGAAACTATCTCCAAAGTCGACGATATAAAAATTAATTGCAAAGTCAGTGCTTTTGTACTTCCTCTGCCCGTTTATCTTCCTTTCATTGCCCTCCTTTCTCTACTTTTTGCCCGTTTACAGGGCCTAAAGAAGACCTTAAAGTTCAGTGAAATCAAGGTTTGGGGTCCAGTTCTTTAACACCATTTTCAAAAATCCAGACTAATGTATAATATATTTAAGAAATAGAAAACATGTACCGTGTTTCTATCGAGTTTTAGTATCACCCAACTTAGTCCCCTAGTAGCGTAGCCAATCAAAATGCAGAATTTGCATTAGTCCACTAGTTGGGTGATACTAATTGTTAAGTAGAAACACGAGTGGAGGGTTTGGAAGAACAAGAAATGCTGAGTTCTTGACAGAAATGGTGAAGAGATCTCCGCTAATATCACAAAAAAAGTTATGATCAGTAAGAAAATGCTAACAGCTAAATTGCATTAACTTACATATATGTAGGCGTCTTTCAACTGAAAACTCTGCTTTCTTAGGCTTCCAATTATTTTAAAGTTGAAAGTTGTCTCTCAAAAAAATCTCACAGTTTCCCAGCATCCTTTCCCCTCCCCGAAGGCCTTTCACTCAATTTCTTCACGAGGCATTTCTTCATCCTATCTTAATTGCTCTGATTTCATATCGCGTAGGTGGTCCGATCAGAGCCGTGGATGCTCGAGGGAAAGATGCTGAGCCTATTTCGGTTATGGCTCAAGATAACATGCTTCACATCGACAATACGCCATTCAATGATGAATGGAAGGTGATTTTGACATGGGAGAAGAACAAGCCAAGTGGTACAAAAGGGCAAAACTTCGTGTTCATTCCAGGAACACATAAAGGTTCTCGAAACTGCTTCGTCGATGAGACAAGAGGGGCGTGGTCAACTGAAAATGTGAGTATCTTTACCACGGCAGAGAGTATCGAGCGCGTCTTTCAGTTTCAGAAAGAGGTCACGAATTCAGACAAACCCATCATTGTCGACGGGTGTCGCATAATGAGAAGCCTCTTACTACACTGTTTGCAGCAGGGTCTCTTGTCCACCATCGCTACCGGACGGAGGAAGGTTTAGCGAGGAGATAATCCCGGTCAGTTGGTTCAGTGCTCCAGAGCACCTTGTTGGCGTTGCAGATCGCTGTTCCTTGAATCAGTTTATTCTTGGAGCCAACGCGGGAAACTCAGACGAAGCATTCCTTGAAGCCTTAAGGTGGCTCAATACAGTTTCCAGCACTTTCCAAGACGTAGATTTTGATGTGTCATTATAACCTTTCTTTATCAATTGATGCTACAATCATGGTATCAAAAAACTGTCCAATCACTAGTGAACACGTTGGTATTATTTTTGTGACATTATAGGTTACCATAGCAACACCATGACCCGCTAAAAACACCCTTAATTTCAGCTTTAAGCGCTTATATTTCCAAAACGGCATGGTGGAATTTTTTCTTATCATAGAATTTTGATAAGCAGGATGAGATGCAACTTTTGGCAAAGTTTGAAAAAATTCTGTGCATGGGCTGCAGAGCCACCTTAAATTTTCGAAAATTTAAGGTGGCTCTGATCTCCATGTACAGAATTTTTTTAAACTTTGCCAAAAGTTGCATCTCATCCTGCTTATCAAAATTCTATGATAAGAAAAAATTTCACAATGCCGTTTTGGAAATATAAGCGCTTAAAGCTGAAATTAAGGGTGTTTTTAGCGGGTTATAGTGTTGCTATGGTAACCAATAATGTCACGAAAATAATACCAACGTGTTCACCAGTGATTGGACAGTTTTGTGATACCATGATTGTAGCATCAATTGATGAAGAGTGGTAATAATGACCCATCAAAATCTATGTCTTGGAAAGTGCTGGAAACTGTTTTGAGCCACCTTAACACAAGAGTCTCACCAAATCCAATCACTTCTAGAGCACCTAGAAGAGGATGAGTCGGTTCAAGAGTTGATTCAACCTGCAACGCGCAAACTTGCTGAAGATAAAGCGGAGCAGTGGAAAAGAATTTCGTGCGAAGAGAGCTTAAAGTCAAAGCTCACTTCATTCCACTTCATAGCGATCTTTCGCCGGGAAAAGGATTTTGTCTCTTTAACAACGCAAATGATGACCTTCGACAAGCACGGTCCCCTCGATCTTATTCTTTTTAGCGACAATCATGAAGAAATTAGAAAGTGGGCTCGTAACCAAATCCGTGAGATGAAAATTGGTGACCTGAAGCAAAGGATGGAGAGGGATTGGGCCAGACACTTAGAGCAGCCTTCAGAAGAAAACATCCTTTCAACAGCAGACCTGAATGGCATGGCCCGCTCACTTGCAGCCAAAGCTGAAACGGTCAGGGCATTCCATATTCCGATCCAGCTATGCGACAGAGAGAAGATAACTCGCGATGATGCTTACCGTTCTGCATGTCAACCAGTTACTCGACGACCTAGGAGAATCAGTCACTCGTTGTGAAGACCGCCAAGCGTTTCTCTCTACATCGCTCTTCCTTTTCTGGGCGGCTGATACTCTCATGAGATTTCAGCATCCTCGCGATTCTGACATTGAACAGGTTGGAAAGAGACTTCTCAACCACTATGTTTCAATGGCGATCCTCGTTGAAAAGCAAATGGAGTCGGAACAGCTGCAATCACAGAAGCTCTGATGAGTGCTAAATTGGGACGACTAAAAGGAGTTTTTTTTTCGGAATAGCAGCTTTTATTAAAAATAGAGGTGCAGCGAGGGCATATCGCGTCATATATATAGCATTTCGAATTTGAGTTAATTTGGGTGAAAGGCCTTCGAGAAAGGCCTGCTGGGAAACGCTAAATTTTTTTTTGAGAGACAGCTTTCAATTTTAAAATAATTGCTTACTGCAGAGTTTTCAGTTGAAAGACGCCTACATATATTTAAGTTAATGCAATTTTCGCTGCTTATATTTGGTTGCAGATATGGTGACCAGGGATAGCACGATCAGGTAAAATCGGCCATTTTGCCAGTGGCGTGGAATTTTTCTTTACTGCTGTCGCCCTCTGGAGAGTTTGGTTTCAATATCATAACATTCCCCACGCGTTATATCTGTATCCAAGATCAAGGTCCGTAGTGAATACCTCGTATCTGTTGTTTAAAGCTTAAAGATATCACCACCATACGTTTTTGATCTCTTTCGTTCCAAATTTTCAGTTAGCATTTTCTTACTGATCATAGATTGTTTTGCGATATTGGCGGAGATCTCTTGACGACTTCTGCCAAGAACCCAATGTTTCTCAGTAGACCAGGTGACAAGCGCTCAACTCTCGTGGACAAATATAACCATGCATAAATATCACGGGTAATTACTCTTCGAAAGTGCAGGCCATACAAAAGTAAAAAGCAGTCCAGCTTTATCTCAAATGAGCTAAAAACATGTGAATTAGGTAAGATATGTGCAAATAAAAAAAAAAAAAAAAAAAAAGATATGTGCAAATAAGCGAACAAATATTTAACATATGGTCCTGTAAACCGACTGGGGACACAATCGGACAAACGTTTGTAATACCGACGTAGTACGTCTCTGTATAAAGCCACACAAAAACATTATATTGGCTTAGCAGCCATAGGATATGAGCCATTATACCATGCTTGGCAAGTGTGGTCAGTTCAAATCTCCGCCGTTAATTCCTTTGCCTTTAGCATAACAGAATCGGGAAGATCTAGCCGTATTCGAAGGCAGGTTTTAATAAAGCAAGTACTCCACTTGCACTTGTTCGAAAGGGGATGACAATAGCCTATTCAGGTCTTTGTGCTCGCTTGTTTTTAATCATTATTTTCTATTTAAACTATATTTCATTATGGCATTTGCTTATGCTCGTTTTTCGATTTTAACTTTTATTTGCTTATGCTCTTTTTTAAATATGTATATTGCATTTGTTGTAATCGGATTAAACAAGGAAAAAGTGCAAGCAAGATACACAGCGACAAAACTCGGAAACGTTAATTACAAAAAGCGGTTTGAATGTGAGATAAAAGACTGAACGGGGCTTAAAGGGTTTACATTTATAATAAGGTGCGCATACTTCGCACATTTAAGGAGGGAGGACTTGGGATTTTCGGTTTTGCGGATTTGGCCAGCCTTTAATTTGGTGCGGTTTTTCGGTTTTTGCAACTGCGGTTTTTCCGTTTTAGTGTTTTGAGCGGTTTGCGGGTTTTCTCCAATTCAATTAGTCTTTGGTTTTCGTTTTTGGCAATAACAATGGGGGTTTTTCGAATTTTTCTGCCCAATGTATGTTAAGATTTTTCTGGTTTTGCCATGGAAGTTAGATCCCTCACTTGCGCTGAAACTGTAGTTCCAAGGAAACAATTACAGTTAGAGAATGCATGACAAGACTAGTCTCGTTAGCAGCCGTTATTAGTTTGGGTCGTAACGGCTGCCAAGCAGACTACAAGGTACAATAACGTTAAAAGTAACGAACACGCAATGGCGGAACAAACAGAAACATAATGCAAGTCACAATTTTTGGGTCATTTTTGTTCGCGTCACCTTAATTTCATGGAGTAAGGTAACTGTGGCACAGGGTTAGGGGATTCTTCACTTTTTGTAACCTGTTAACAACAATTTTCAGACGCCCCATGCAGGGCAAATAAGGAACTGACATTTTGTCTATGTTAGACAAGCATTGATACTTTTGTGACCTGAAATCCCAGTCCCAAACTGGAACGAGATTTAATTTCCAAGGCGCCCCTGATTGCAGTAAGTTTCTATTCCAGTAGGTGGTCGATTCTCCTCAGTGTCAATATGTAATGTAATTTTCATATTTGTCATATTGAAATGTTCAGTCTTTAATGTGATTTGGCAACTTCACATGTTTGGAGGCCAAAAATCCATCTTCCACAAACATGATGTATTTCCAGCCTTTCGGATCGGATACAGCCATGTAATCCGGCCAGCGTGTGGTCACGATCAATCGACCTCTCCCAAGAACGGGGTGGAAACCGTGTCTTTGTACAGCATCCGCGGCGGCCTCCCACACATGGGGCATCCACGAAATTGAACTGCGATTGGTTTTGCTCACTATTACCTTGAGTGATTCTTTGGCAGGCTGTCGCAGTTTTATTCTCTCGACTGCACCGGAATATGTTATATATTTTATTGAGTATTTCCATCAACCACCGGCCTTCGTTGCTATTTAACACTGCCAGAACTGAGCACCTGGTACTGAGCGCCGTGATCAATGATTGAGCTTGAGAGATCTCTGCGATGTTTAAGTTTCTCATTAACCCTCTTTGCCCATTTCATCAACATCCCTCTCCTCGTTTTAGCTTCCCCATGGCTTCCAAATATAGTTTAGCACTGGTTGCGTGCTACCATCCCATAAGAGTTTCTCTGGCACGTGCCTCTCTCTTGTTTTTGAACTGAATAGGATCCCGCTGAAATGAGCTAAACATATTGCTTAACATTCTTGCATTCCAGAGAAGCTTTCTTCATTGATGAACACGCGGTCAGATTCGAAACATTGCACGAAACATTAATAATCAACCGCAATGCAGCAAAACCCAGTGATCAGTAAAAAACCAGTCATCATTAAATGTTTCTTAGTGAAATCTCCTTAGTTTAGATTCAGTTGTTCAAAATCGCTTGCAGTGACACACCTCCGATTGGAAGAATCTAGAACATCGTATGTCTGCATCCCTTCTGTAGTTCACTATTTTTAACAAATTTCCGCGATAAATCTTGCAATTTTTCGACAAAATCTTGGTGTAATCCTCTGGCTGCAGGGGTCCAGACAAACCACTTTGATGTTCTGATCTCGTTTTAGCTGGTTACTGAGTAAGATAAGCGATGTTCAAGGATTTACTGAGCTTGCCGCTGCACGCCGCTTTGAGCAAGAAAAAACCGAAAATTATAACAGAGGCTTGAAAGCTACTTTCACAGAAATTGAAGGGGTTTTCTGGAGTCATTACAGGCATATTTCTGACACTGATCCCTTTCTTTGCAAATTACGTTATTGTAAAGATCTTTCTGCGCATCAAATGCAACTATTATGCTCCGTAAATCTTTTTCTATAATCCAAAGACTTACAAAGCGAGGTAATCTTTTGAAATAGGACATCCATTATTCATCTCAGCTCGCCGATGATTAATCTGCTGAAAGCTAATTTAACTGTTGACGTTTACAAATTACTATCCTGTTTATACATGGCATGATGGAACAATCCTCCACTGAGAGTTCTCAAACAAAGTAAGCAACCGACTTACGCGTTTGAGGTATTTCAGTGCGTGCTACGCATTGCAACAATTAATTAAGAGGTTAATGCTTTTAGGCTGAGGTACTTTAGATATTTCTGGCACCCACAAAGTTGTCTCAGCATCGAATTAACAGCAATGATCGGTGCGAACTATAGGAACATTTCTACTATCAAAACGGCAAATCAAGGAAAAACAACGTCATTAGGATAGAATCACATTCGCCGATTTCTCGATCATACCGCAGAACGGAAGCATCAATGAGACTTTTTTAAAGTCAGTTAACATGAAAAGATGGTTCTATATAATGCTCTTAAATCCTCTTTGCATCAGTGCTTCGTAGCGATTTCGTCATTACTTGAATATTTCGATGTGTAAAGAGTATGCTTTCTGCTTTGGGAAACATCGTAAATCCTGCGAAGTCAGGAACCGTACCGACTCCATTCACTTACGGCCTCGATGTTGATTCCCTAAAAAAGGTGAAAAACGCTTCCTGGCAAGGAAATTATGTGCCTATTTTCATTATGCTTTTAGGATCAGGCATAAACATAATTCCACCTAGAATTTGCAGTGTTTGTTTAGGTAATCATGCTGTTTCGTGTTCAATTTAGAATTAATTTGCACTTGTGCACAGGCCGCTTCGGCGAGTGCAATTTCAGCTTTCGAAAAATTCACAACTGCAAATTAATTTCAAATTGAACGTGAA
>CBDDTI010000030.1:0-38079 GCA_965233585.1 bacterium | reverse complement strand
CTCAATGATCCCCCTCAGATGAACCTCCTCCTCCCTGGTAGGACACTCAGTGATAAGGCCATGACCCTTGAAGTCCATGATGAAGCCTTTGAGGTCAAAGTCTGTCCTGAACAAAGTGTCACCAGCCACAACAAGCACCCTGTCTATGTCACACCCCGTTTCAAAATTGATCCCGAGCAACATGTCCCCAATGGCCCCTACCCTGGTCTCATTAGAAAGGGTCCCATCAGATACCACAAACATCTTCTCAGTTCTCTTTCCGAGACCAACCCGTCTCCCACCAACTTGGATCCACTCGCTAACATTTGCCCACCTTTCAAACTGATCCAGGAATGCATCATTGGTGATGACCACCACCTCCTCAACACTCAAATCTTCAAGCATCTCCATCCACCTGGTCAACAGGGGTTTTCCACCAATTGGAAGGAGAGCTTTTGGAAGATTCTTCAAATGGTTCCATTTCTCATCTTTTTCCAGATCTTGTTGCAGCCTGGTTCCATATCCAGCACAGAGGAAAAGAACTCTCAACCCACTCATTTCTGAAATAAGAATTTGAGGTTAGATCCTTCAAAATGGACCATCTTTTCAGGCTCAAACTCAAACCAACATATACTTTTTATTATTGAAGCTTGAATAAATGATGCAGGGTGCAATGATGACTTTCTTTTGTGGAATCAAAACTTTTATTAGCTCCCCTTTAAAAAAGAGAAAAATGATAAATTATTCAGAACTCCGGTAATGAGCGTGGGACCGGTTGATTTCGTAAGTCTCGTGGTGATTGTCCCTGATTCTGATGACCCCGCCCATGTAGGTATCCGTCTCCAGTACTACCTCAACTGGTTTTTCAAAGAAAACTGACTTTGGCTTTTCTCTGTTTCATGTGTCAATGATCCACCTCAGTAAAATTTCTTGAAGCCTCGATTCACATCCAGCAAAGGGGAGAAGAAGAATGCCACGTTAGATCCTTCAAAATGGATTATCTTTTCAGGCTCAAACTCAGACCAACATCTACTTCTTATTATTGAAGCTTGAGTAAACGATGCCGAGTGCGATGATGACTTTCTTTTGTTGAATCAAAACTTTTATCAACTCCCCATAAAAAAAAGAAGAAAAATCTTAAATTATTTTCTTCTCCGGTAACGAGCATGGGACTGGTTGATTTTGTAAGTCTTGTGGTGATCATCCTCGATTCGGATGACCCTGTCTGTTTCTCCAGGATGACCTCAACTAGTTTTTCAATGAAAAATGACTTTGACTTTTCTCCGTTTCATGCAGGAATGATCCACCTCATTAAAAATTGTTGCGTCTCAATTCACGTATGGCAAACGAGAAAAGAAGAATTCCATGTTAGATCCCTCGAAAAGTCAGAAATTTTCTTCCGGCCCAAACTCAAACCACTATTGACTCCATGTTTGATGATATTCTTTGGCTGAATGAAACTTTATTCGCATCTACGTATAAAAAAAGAATAGTAATAAATTATTTCGATCTCCGGTAATGAGCGTAGGCCCGGTTGATTTCACAAGTCTTGTGGTGATCGTCCTTGATTTGGATGACCCTGCCCGTGTAGGCAGCCGTCTCCAGGATGACCTCGGACAGTTTTTCAAAGAAAAATGACTTGGACTTGTCCCTGTCCCTTGCACAATTGATGATCCACCTCATTGCCTCAAACTCTGCTCGCTCCTTGAGGATTGGCACCGGTACCGTGTACTCCACCGCACCCACCTTGACCTTCTCTAGCCACATGAGCGGCTGGGCGTTGTCCAGGGCCGTCAGGAGGAGCTTGGTGGGGTCCACAATCACCTGATGGCGCTTCTCAGCGGAAGTCTTGCGCCATTTCGCCAACTGCGCCTTTTTCATGAGCCGGAACGTGCTCTGCATCTGCCACTCGGCCGCCTCCCTGTCGGCGTACATCCGAACCAGCCGATAGAACTTCTCCGCCCTCTCGTTCTTGAACAGGGAGCAGGTGGCGACGTCCGGAGCCGCTTTCACCGGGTTCATCACCCTGATCTCGAATTCCCCGGATTCCTTGGCACCCTTGATGTCTTTTTTGTGCAAAATGGGATCTTTGAAGGCGGCCGGCCACATCACCATGTCGCATCCGGACGTCGACAACGCCCTCGATCCCCACGACGCGGGCAAAGACCTTAGCGCTAGCCGCATCATCTTCGTCCGGAACCAAATTTGGAGTTAACAAAAATAGATGCAGTTAAGTTAATGAAATACTAAAATGAACGCACTCATTTTTTTCACCCAAAGATGTCGATTTAATTTTCCACGATTTTTTCGGCGAACAGCAGCACCGTTTATTTACTACTTAATATTTTACTACTTAAAAAATGCTTATTGTAAAAATACGACCGCTTCTCTAAAAGCGAAGAGACGGTGTAAGATGAGGTAACCTTGGGGTCTCTGAGGTTATTTTAAAACGTGAAATGGTGTTTTTTGCGACCGTGGATCTGGGAATAAAGCAATGGTCTCATTTTTTTCTGCCCAGTTCTATTACGGAAGATAGACACGTCAAACATCTAGATTTTGTTAAAATTCGAAGATTTTGTTTTTTTCTGGAAGGGGAATCGCCTTGAGGAAATTCCGCAAAGTCGAAGATAGACTTCGAAATAAATCGATGAATCGCACGGTTAGTTTCAAAGAGGCCGTTAAGGCGGCAAAGAAAAGGCACGCTGATGAAAGTTCGGCGTCAGAGGGTGAACATCCGGATCTTTTCCCGGTTCCTGACAAGAATCGGATCCTCCCGACGTCCAAGAAGAGAAAACACGACGACAGTTTTGAGAGCCGCGGCAGAATCATCGTAGAGAATGTGACGCGCCTGAAGGAGTTTTTAGGGGAAAACCGGAACGCTTACCTTGATGTTATGAACAACGAGTGTCTAGCCGACGCCATCACGGATATCGACAGGGACAAGATCGACGCCGGGGCTCAAAATTTTGTCAAAACCATAAACGCCCTTTTGTCGAAATTCAAATCGGATTTAAAGGAAAAAATCAAGGGAATGAAGAGCCAGAGAATCAAACATTTTGAGGCAGTGACGGACATTTTAGATGACTATTTAAGGTACTTGATAGTTTCCTGATATTATAGCGCAATCATTTTTAAAAGAACAATTTATTTCCTTCAAGATCCGTTTGCGAGATTCACTCGAGGCAGAAGGCGATTCGAGTTGAAAAGGAGCTGGAGATGCAGAGGTTCTCTAGGTTGGAGGTGAAAGCTAGGAGGTCCACAGTGACCAAGACCAACACGGAGGAAGAAGAGACTGGCAGCGAGGGCGATGATGAAGGTTCGCCCAGCACGCGGCACAGGAGGAGGAAGAAGAAGAGCCTTAACAGAAGCACACCTGTTCCCCCTCCCTCTGGCACGGGTTACCTCTACTCGTCAGATGATGATAATGAGGTGTCACCCGAGGCCTTTTCAACCGAAGAGGTCCAGGTGCTCGAGCAGGAGAACGTCAAGTTGTACGAGGATCTGATAACGATGAAAGACAGCGTGCGACAGATTGAGAGCAAGGTTGTTAAGATAGCCGAGCTCCAGGATGTGTTCACATCCAAAGTGCTACAGCAGAAAGATGACATTGACATCATCGCTGCCCACGCTGTGGCTTCTACTGAAAACATCAAAGATGGCAACGAGGAGCTTCGACGGGCCATCCAAAGGAACGCCAGCATCAGGGTATACATTCTGTTCTTCCTCCTGGTCATGTCATTTTCTCTGTTGTTCTTGGACTGGTACAATGAATGATTCTGTCTGACAACTGTGATATCTTTTCTGAAAATGAATATTTTTTGTTAATTAGCACAGCCTCTGGTTGTTTTCACTAAGATTCTGTTTCTTTTTTGTGTGGGTGTGTACATATTGAATGTTGCCTTGTTACATAAAAAGGGGGAGACATCACACACATACTTGCAGACACTAATGTTGTGGTTTTCAAGGCTGAAGGTCAAAGACCCCAAGGCAACGAAGACCAAAACAGAAAGAAGAAATGGGTAGCATGGGTGATGAAGATTTGCACAGCACGTAGTAGGGAAGAAGGAAAAAGAAGTGTTAACAGAAGCACACCAGTTCCCCCCCCGTCCAGTAAAGGTTACCTTTACTCATCAGATGATTATAATGAGGTGTCACTCGAGGTGTTTGTGAATGAAGAGATTCTGTTGTAGGAGCAGGAGAACTTTGAGTTGAACAAGGATCTGATGATGATGATAGACAGCGTGCGAAGATTGGGAGCAAGGTTGATGAGATAGCCGAGCTTCAGGGTGTGTTCGTATCTAAAGTGCTTTGGCAGAAAGATGACATTGACATCATTGCTGCCCACATTGTGGCTTCTACTGAAAACAAATTAATCATGTGGACATAAGCTCAATTGTTTCGAAGGTTCGTCTAGATTTAGGAAGCTTTGAGGGCAAGCAGGTGGGCTGGATGGGGGCTGGGATTTGGGTGGGCTGTCCTCAAGTAGTGATCACCACAAGTAGTGATCTGAAAAGAAGTTGTATAACTTATAAGATTGACTAATTGCAAGGACAATACAATGATTTACCAATGTTAAACAGTTTCATCTAATTTATTATAATTATATCTAATTATTAATAAATTAAACAATACCTTTAGTGATATCAACACTTCCTGTGTTGCTAATTAATATTGTGGTCTCTTGCAAAAGATATGAGGGTCCCACTTTGACGGTCAAATTGGTCTAATGGCAGTTGACCAATGTCCAAATGCCGAGTGACAGCTGGCAGTGGCAAATTCACATACAATCATGTTTTTATTGATGGCCATTACTTTGAAAATGACAAGCAATTAAGAATTCAAGCAAAAAAAAAAACACAAATAATTGGTCATACCAGTATAATTATGATCAGGCATGATAGAATTATCAATTTGCATAACCTTTATGTGGTGGTCTAACCTGCAAAATATTCATGGAATATTCCATTAGAAATGGAACAATAACATGACAAACAGCTGCATACAGGTGAATATTCCATTGAATATTCTGCTCATGAGCAACAGCTGATTTATGAAGTAATTTTTGGAATATTCCTTGAGTATTCCTGAAATATCCTGCACATTGTGGCACCTAATCAGAATTGTCTGCAAGGCCAAATGAAACTTTGTGATGTTTACACTTGCCTCAATCAACTCATCAAACTATCCACATTTTTTGCAATTTTAGCTTTCAGTTTTAAATACTCATAAATTTGCTTTTCTGTGGGTGAGTACATGAAATGGCAATAAATAGCATATACCAGCAAATTGATTTGTTATCAAAAATCAAATATCATTCAGTCATTGATGAACCCTTGGTTGGAAAGGTTGGATATGCAAAATGCAGTCTAGCAAACAATTAGAGTCAAAACCTGCTATTTATTACCCTCCAAAGTCCAACAAAGTAGACAACAAGAATGTAAAGAAGACCATCAGCAACACCTTTCATGAGTTTGCCGAAATCACCAGCATACATGGCATCAGCTATGCCTGTGATGTCAAGCTTATCTGGTGGGAGCGCTTCCTCTGGACTCTGGTCTTTGCATCAACCATCACCTTGGCAATCTATTGGATTGTTGAAGCATATGTGGCTTGGCAGACCTTCCCAGTGATAACATCAGTCCATTCCACAGGAAAGTCAATCAGTCAATTGGCCTACCCAGCAATCACTATTTGTAGCCAAGGTTGGATTCAGAAAGTGCTTGACAAGGCAGAGAACAAGCAGTTCATGGATTATGTTGCAGCCTCTCACCCAGATGTGAACATTACCACAGTGTCATTAGAGAAAAAGGTCAACCTCATTCTTCAACTTAGATTGGACCTTTTTCCTGGAGCAAAAGATCCTATTCAAAAGATTGTCAAGTCCATGGCATCATTGAATCCAGACTCCACATTGAAGTCTGAGGTAACCAGCCACATCTTCAAATTAGTGTTCATGGGACAGGACTTTCATATTTTTTTTTTCAGATTGCTGTCAATAAAGGCCAAGACCCTTGTGATGATTATGTTGATGGATATGTTGACAATGATTGTGGTTCTGGATGGAAAAGCCTAGTTTCTGGATCCTCCCACTGCTTCATGGCCAGAGGTTTCACGGACTTTGAACATGACACTTGTCTTGAGGTTGGAGGCAAAAGGATTGATTTTGGAGGTGGGGGTAACTATACTCAGGATTTTGAGAGCTTTATGGGGAGTGAACCAGGTAAAGTTATTGGTGATTCTCAGGAGGCATTTTTTATGGACATTTGACACTGTTGCAGGCATCCTTGACAACCCTGGTGGCAGTGGTGACATTGGTTTTTGGTTGAATGCTTTTGAATCAGAAGGTCAGTTTTATTTTGTGGAGACTCTAGAGAAGGTGAGTGACCACCTCTCCCCTCATCTGATGGGATCTTGCCAAATACAACTGCATTCTGTGGCCTTAGGGCTTTCAAACCTGATGGGACAAACACTAGATTTGAAATGGCAAAATGTGGGGATGATTTTGAAGGCCAAACCATGGACATATGCCACAAGAAATTGGGGGCATGCTCATCAGTTGGTTCAGGTAAGAAAAGGGAGAAGAGGCAATCTGGACACAGCCAACCAACATCCCTTGCCTATGTTTTTGATAAACTGTTGAGGAGGCAGGCCAAAGCACTTCACATGCAAGCAAAACAAAAGATCTCAGAAAACTTCAGACAGATGAACATGACTGGGAGCTATGAGAGCCTGTTTGAGCTGCTGTGGTATACTCAGCAGCCATGTTTTGATGTGAAGGAAGCCACATCAACCAAGGACATGGAACATGGAATGCTTAAAGCATGCTACTGGAGGGGTAAGGAATTACCATGTGCTTTGATCTTCAAGACATCTCCTACAGACAGGGGAATGTGCTGCACCTTCAACCTTGAAGCTGCAGAGACCATGTTCAGGGAGGGACCCTTCACCAGAATCATTGACAAGATGCAAATGAGAGACAGGAAGTACAGCTTCCAACTATCTGACCTTCCTGATGATTTCAAACCAAACTGGGAGGATCCATTTGAGAATGGCAAGAGACCTGTGCCTCAGGCTGGAATGTCCAAGGGGTTAACTGTGATCCTGGATGCTCATTCAGAAAAGGTAGCTAGCAGCTCAGTTAGGGAGGATGTCCAAGGGTTCTCTGCCATTGTTGAGTCCAGCAATCAATACCCATTGACCTTTAAGAAATCTTTGCTTCTTAGACCAGGGCATGAAAATATGGTGTCACTGAAAGCTACTAAAGTGACATCTGCTGAGGACCTTGCTAATATTGACCCAGTAAAGAGGCAGTGTTACTTTGAGCATGAGAAAGAGCTGGAGCTTCACCAAAAGTACTCACAGTCTAACTGCATGTTGGAATGCAGTCTTCACTACAGCCTTCAGAAGATGAATGGGTCTTGCATCCCATGGTACTTTCCCATCAGGAACAACACTCTCCAGATGTGTGATCCATGGGTTGCCTTTGAATTTGCAGACCACATCAGAGATGTACCTGACTCTGAATGCCTTCACTGCCTCCCAGACTGCTCATCTACTCTCATTGAAGCTTCTGTGTCAGCTGCCCCTTTCAGGAAGTGTGACAGGAAGAACTTTGGAATCAGTGAACTGTGCAACTTTGAGAGCAAGAGGATCATAAATCCTCCAGTTTGGGGAGCGAGTGTTAAGGAAGAGTACGGGGCTGACCTACCCCTATCCTTTACTGACATCAAGTCCAATATTCGACGCACCCAAGGAGAAACCCAACAAGAGGACATCATCTTCAAGAAGGACAATTCCAGAGAACCGACTCACAATGCATACGAAAAGGACATTGCCCTGGTGACCTTTTTCTTTGAGTCATCAACAGCCTTTGAGTATGTTCGACAACCTCGCATGACAATCATCGACTTCATCTCCCAACTTGGTGGCCTTCTTGGTCTTTGCATGGGGTTCAGCTTCATCTCAGCTGTTGAAATTGCTTATTGGTTCACCATAAAGATGGCCAGAAGAATCTAATGCAATGGTGTATATTCTTGCCAATGAAGCTTTTTAAAAGAAATTGCATTTGTATTTTCTCACTTATTTCCTAAGCATTGCTGGCAGTTTTGAGATTTTGCCATCATTGAACTGTGCAACTTTGATGGCAAGAAGATCATAAATCCTACAGTTTAGGGAGAAAGCATTATCGAAGAGCAAGGGACTGACCTTTCCTCACACTGAACAGGCATCAACTCCAAAATTCAAACCACCCAAAGTGGAGAAACCCAACAAGAGGACATTGCCTCCTAGAAGGACAATTCCAGAGAACAAACTCACAATGCATATGAAGAGGACATTGCCCTGGTGACCTTTTTCTTTGAGTCATCAACAGCCTTTGAGTATGTTCGACAATCTCGCATGACAATCATCGACTTCATCTCCCAACTTGGTGGCCTTCTTGGTCTTTGCATGGGGTTCAGCTTCATCTCAGCTGTTGAAATTGCTTATTGGTTCACCATAAAGATGGCCAGAAGAATCTAATACAATGATGTGTATTCTTGCCAATGAAGCTTTTTAAAAGAAATTGCATTTGTATTTTCTCACTTATTTCCTAAGCATTGCTAGCAGTGTTGAGATTTTGCCATCATTGAACTGTGCAACTTTGACGGCAAGAAGATCATAAATCCTACAGTTTAGGGAGAAAGCATTATCGAAGGGCAAGGGACTGACCTTTCCTCACACTGAACAGGCATCAACTCCAAAATTCAAACCACCCAAAGTGGAGAAACCCAACAAGAGGACATTGCCTCCTAGAAGGACAATTCCAGAGAACCCACTCACAATGCATATGAAGAGGACATTGCCCTGGTGACCTTTTTCTTTGAGTCATCAACAGCCTTTGAGTATGTTCGACAACCACGAATGACAATCTTCGTCTCCCAACTTTGGCAGCCTTCATGGTCTTTGCATGGGGTTTAGTTTCATCTCAGATGTGGAAGTTGCTTACAGTTTCACCATAAAGATGTCCAGGAGCATGTAGTGCAATGATATTTATGTTTGCTGTTATGTTATATTGATCGCTGGGATATTCCCTCGAGCGAGCTCCAAAGGTGTTCATGGCTCTCAGAGCGATGACAGCACATTTCTGGCTTAGATATATGCTGTAGTCTTTACCTCACCCTCGACCAGCAGGTTGTGTTCTCAGTTGCAAGAATTACAGGAGTTGCCAACCTCCCTCCCCAAGGATGTGGTCTAGCTCAAAAAAGCATCAGCTTCTGCTTACCTGGGCTCCTGGGCCGGGGGTTGAACCCGGGTCCAGGGGGCATGAAGCTGATGCTCTACCACTGAGCTATCCACACATCCCTTATGTTTGCTGATGAAGCTTTCTAAAAGAAATTGTATTCCACAATGTCCTGTATTTCTCACCTGGTTCCCTAGCATTGTTAGCCATGTTAATTCAATGAGATGAAGTCACTTGAATAGGAGGTAACTGTTAAAATGACTCCCTGAACTTGGAATAGCAGGCAATTTAAATGGGTGGCAATAATAATTTATTTTTGGAGGTCAAATGAACCAATGGCATTTGTATGACTGCAATTGTCAACAGAAAAATTGACAACAGAATTTGACATTAATCCTTAGGGGGAACAATTGTATTCCCATGGAAAATAGCCTTTTGTGATTCCAGGTGTCACTGAATGTGAATTATCAAAACATTGGAGAGTCAGATCAAAATTTGCTTTGCTATTTTTTTGTGTGTCAATCTTATCTGAAACCAACAATAGCATTAAAAGATGGCTCACTAATCAAAAAGGAAGGAGCATTGGGGAGCTCACAACTCTAAACAACTACCTTAAGATTAGATTTCCTTCATCTACATTTTAAGAGGTGATTGGAGATGATTGATAATTTTGACTGAACCAAGCATTGAATCAATTTTGCCTTATTCCAACTCAATCTTGTATGTTAATGGTAGCAAATATAAAGTATTGGCAAAAATGCCTGGGTTGCTTGGTTTAATCCCTCTCCCTCTGCATATCCTTCTCCCACTGCAAACCCCTGTTTAGGAAGATTTAAGAAGGTTTTTGGTCTTTTTTTTACCTTTGCAAAAATTAAGGTTCTCATGCAATGTACCAGGTGTAGATTTTCTTTCCATGCCAAGTTTCATTGAGATTGGTCTCTCAGATGCATTCAGATTCAGTTTTCAGGTGAATTCAGTTTATTCAGATTTAAGAAGGTTTTTTGCCCTTTTAAGTTTGGCCTTTGCCAAAAATAAGGTAACCATGCAATCATACATGTGCAAGGTTAATGTTTGATGCCTGTGGTGTTCTTTTAAAATTCTAAGGGGGTGCTGTAAATTTTCTGATTCTGCCCGTGCTGTTGGGTTTTATACGGAAAATTTATATACTAATAAAAGTATCAAATAATTGTATTTCAAACTGGTATTTTGCTATACATTATCTTTTTGATCCGATAATTGATTAATTTATGTATATTTTTCCAAAAACTGCTACTTTTCTTAAGGCTACTATAAATAAAAAAAATTTCTGCCAAAGCCAATATTTTTCCTTGAGGAGTAATTTAAAAGGGCAAATGGTGTTGAAATTTTGCCCTCTGCTAGGTGCTGTCAAAATTTTCATGTTAGGGGGGATTAGGGCTTGTCAACAACTCAAGATCAACAACTGCAGCATCGTGGCTGACCACAGCAAGTTGGCCAACCTGCCCATTTATAGGATGGAAGATATAAATTGTCATTTACTGGAGATGATTATTCCTATTCAATAATTTGGTTTTGCATTGATTTTTGCCAGAAAATAATTCTTCATTGTAAAGTGACACTTTGGATGGTTTTCCAGGGAAAAAATGTGAAGTTTATACCCAGTGGATCAAGGCAGGGTATTCAAGATATGAGGATTTCTTTCTGAATTCATTTTTTGCCCGAGGGAAAATCTTGCCACAACTCATGAAAGAAAGAAAATCATGATATGGTCTTGAGGAATGAAGTGTTGGTATTCTCATCCTCCTCCTCCTCCCTCTTTTTCTTATTCAAGTTCCTTTTTTGTATCAAATTCCAAGGACAGTTTATGGATATAGGTTTAAAGCCTCAGAAAGATTTGTAATGATAAGTTTGATGTTTCATTCATGCATTGATTGCAGATAGACATTACAACAACCATAGACCAATCTCCATGATCTTAATTTTAGTTGTTTGCTTCTTTGAAATGGAAGACTCAATCAGGCATTTTCCTATAACATTGAAAAAGTTGGCACAAAAAGTGTTCTTTGATTTGAAGTAAAAACAGATGGTTGTCAAGCTGCAACTATAAAGAGCACAAAAACCTGTTGAAGTATAGACTCAAAGTTTAGAGTTCAAAACAGGCAATTTCTAAAATTGATAAAATTGTCTCACTCAAGTATCAGGGCTTTTACAGATGTCTACTGAAAAATTTTAAGTAAATTTTTGGATTTTGAATGCAATTAAGAATTGGTGGGTGGTCAATGGGGGCTTGAATTTGGGGGGACTGCCCACACTGCATTGACCACATATTGATATGATTTTTTGTCATTGGACAACTATTAATTTTAGTCCTAAAGTCTACCTTTAAGCCATCTCGATGAAATTAATCTTAATCATCTCTTGAAAATACTGTTGTCATCTGGTGTAGAAAAGGTTGTTTTTAAATCTATGCTACAGACAATGTCTGGCCTTCAAATAAAAATGATGGCCCTTGCCCATGTTGAAGAATGCATCTTTGTGAAAGAAAATTTTATAAAAAAGTTGCCTCTAGGCCAAACAATAATTGCATATAACAGAACAGATACCCCTCAAATAAAAATTGACCTTAAATGTATGATTAGCACAAAGGTACAAATTTGTTGATGGAATGAGGAAATGATGAGCTGTAATTTCCAAATAAAAAAAGGTTGAAATTAGGGTGTCATATTGATTTTCAGTTCATTAGATAATAAAAAAGCCAGCATTGGAAAATATAATTGTTTGCACCAATTTATTCATAGACTGGTTTCGCCAATAATTTAAAGTGATCCTGGGAAAGCTGCACAAGGAAAACTGGGAGACAAAAATAGGTGTCATTGGCATTGCTTTGAGGTTAAAAACCAATCAGATTACATCAATTTTCCAAATTGCCTGAATTTCCTTGCTTCTCCAACTCAAGCTGCCTGGACTGTGCACTGCAGTTGACTCACTGCATTACATTGATTTGTGTGTCTCTTACTTAATTTACAAACCATTTTTTGTTTTGGAAAAACTTTGGCGGGAAATTCAAAGCATTTCACAAGTTATTAAGTGAACTTTTAGGCATAATAGATTTTTTTTGAGGTTGAAAATTGAAATTCTGTTTTAACAGGTTTCTTTGTGCAAGTTAAAAGTATATTCCTGTCAAAAGAAATTTTAAGTAGAGCAACTCATTAAGTTTTAAGAAATAATTTCTTTATGTAGGAAAGCAATTAAATAAAAACCATCATGTCAGACAGATTTGGTCTTCAATTGATTACCCAATCAGAGAGGGTTATTTTTCTTATCTACTTGCACTGAATTTAGACAGACCTTTTCTTATAGTGCCCTTAGTTTTAGAGCAATCACTGAAACCTCCTTATCATATCACTGACAGAGAGCAACTCATTAAGTTTTAAGAAATATTTTCTTCATGTAGGAAAGCAATTAAATAAAAAGCATCATGTCAGACAGATTTGGTCTTCAATTGATTAGCCAATCAGAGAGTGTAGTATGTTGGTAGTATATGTGTGTACATATATAGATAGATAGATAGATATAGATATAGATATAGATATCCTAAAGCCTAAAGAAAATGAACCAATAGTAGTGGTGTTGGTCTATTGGCAATGGTCAGAAAACAAGACTCTTGCAGAGGAGGAACTGGAGTTCCTTCAAGACATTTTTAATGCTTCCAAAATCAAACGGTTCATTGCCATGGGTGATTGGAACATTGATGCCAAGAAGAATTCACTGTTTGGCAAAAGGTTGAGGGACATATGTCAACAAAATTCCTTCGGCACCTTCCGCCGCCTTCAACGCCGGCCACTCCGGCACGAGGCAGAACCTGAGCTTGGAGTCGTTTTCTTCCTGGGCCTTTGCCCAGCCTTTGGAGGGTCCTTCGGCCTCACATTGGGACCCTCCACAAGGTGGCCTTTTTTTGAAACCAAGGTTTGAGGGCTAAAACACTTTTTGAGTTTTTCCATGTCCTTCCTCAGAGAGTTTGAAAGTGAGACTGTTCTGACAAATTTTATATCATGCTATGTCAAATATACATTTTCAAATGGGTACAGTTAGATTTTTACTGTACAGCTTGATTTTACTGACAAATAAATGTTTTTAAAAGGGCAAACTTTGATTTTTACTGTCTATAGACCTGTTCAAATGTTTTTCTTGTGTTTTGAAATAAGCATCTTGAGTTTCTTAATGTTCATAAACTTTCAATGTTTAGACATGACTTCATAAGCACAGCTTATGTAACAATACACCACGAGTTACAAGACAGGTAACGTGAGTCGCCACGAGTCCCCTGAGACATTACGAGTGACCAAAGGGAACAATTAACATCTCAGTGGACGAGTGGCACATTACCGTCGCAGTAAGAAGTGGTGTAATGCCATTATTACACCAAAATTTTTTCAAAATTTTGCAAAAAGTGCAATAATGTTTATTCCACATTATTGCCACCCTGATTTATAATAACATGTTTACATGATGGAAGGTTTTTATTGCACGGCAAACCCATTCATAAAACTGAACAGTAAAGTAGTTTTTATCTCCCTCTTTTGGTTTTTATCTCCCTCTTTTTGTTTTAATCTCCCTCTTTTCCTCCCCTCATATTAAATTTTCTGGCAAAGAACACACCAACCTTTCTATAATTACATTACTGGCAATGACCTTTGGATTCAGACCTTTTTGGGTTGATGGTTATTGGGTGCCAGACCATTCCCCTGAGTGATCCCACTCTATCTTGGCTAGGTCATCCATCATCTTGCTTGCCAACACAGCCTTGGAACACCTCCCATCCCGGTTTATCAACACACTAATGCTAGGCAGACCCACAAGGTTGTATTTTGATTCCGTTTCGGCCACCATGAAGGGGGAAACAAAGCAGTTTTTGATGGTGAAGTCATCCAGCCTTTCTGCTTACAACTTAATCTTGGCCATGGTGGCTTGGTGGATGCCAGTTTCAGAATCCTCCACCAACCTTGGGCAGATGAGGGTAATGTCCCTACATCACTCTCATTCAAGCTTGTTACGCTCTCAAAACACCTTAAAACGTTCTCAAAACACCTTAAAACAGGCTGAAACCGTCTTTCAACCATCCGTTTACCGATAAAAACCATCTTGATGCGCTCTCAAAACACCTTCCTGGCATCTACATTGAGCCTGTTTCAACCTGAAATCGGCTTGTAATCGTCTGCAACCGGCTTGTTTTCGTCTGCAATCGGCTTGCAACAACCTCAATCGAGCCTGCAATCGGCTTGTTTTCGTCTGCAATCGGCTTGCAACAACCTCAATCGAGCCTGTAATCGGCTTGTTTTCGTCTGCAATCGGCTTGCAACAGGCTCAATCGAGCCTGTAATCGGCTTGTTTTCGTCTGCAATCGGCTTGCAACAGGCTCAATCGAGCCTGTAATCGGCTTGTTTTCGTCTGCAATCGGCCTGTTGCAAGCCGATTGCAAGCCGTTTGCAACCTCAATTTTTTCCACTTTCCACGTCTTGAATCAGTTCGGGGGCGCGAAGAAAGGTTCTGAGAACTAAAAACATCTTTTTCCGTGCGGTTTGACTCAAATATATCCTTTCATGTCCAAACTTCATGTCTTTAAAATTAAACCAACTCGCGCGCCAACGCGTTTTAAATTTCAATTCGCGCCGTAAGCAAAGATTTAGGCTCAAATTTTAATCACGTTAGGGGAAGGGGTGTCCAAATGCTTTTCCTCAACATTGATGTAACTGATTTCACAGTCAATTTTGATCAATCCAAAATTCAACACGTATCAAGAAATTCGGCACTTACCTTACAATTTCGTGGCAATCCTGAAAATTTCCAAATTTTAAATTTATTTTGGATTTTCACGAATGCCACAACATTGTGAGCAAGCAACAACCGAATATTTTTGAAAGTGATAAAAGAAAAAACTGTTAGGTTTCATGCTTTTATTGTTTGGCTGCGTGGTCCGAAAGTTTTCAAAAAATAATTCAGATCTCCAACAAACAATAAAATTATGATCAACCATCAACTCTCATCAAAACACACATCCTCGACTCAGAAAAAATTACAACGTTTCATGTTTTTTAGTGAATATGAAGGGTTTAAATTTTTATCAAATTTATTTAGATTTTTCATAATCACTTTAAAACGTCAAACAATCTACAATTTTGTTTTAATTTTTAATCATTATTTTTCTGTTGCCAAGATTGTTATTCACGATTTTTTGGTCCTTGTGTACATTTTAGAATGAGTTTGGAATTTCTCAGTCTATTTTGTACGCAAAAAACCAGAAAATCATAAACAGCGGAATATCTTCATCCTAATTGTCAAGAACATTTTCTCTCGCGCTTTTTTGACCTTTGTGTAGCTGCTAAATTATTTTATTAAGCTCTACCCAAGGGCCGATAAATCATGAGAAAGCACTTCAAATACTCCGCCGAATAAAATTTTATAAAATGTGACATGTTGATTTAATTTGTGAGTGGTTTCTTCATCATCCATCAAGAATACCGTTCTTTACACTCTTTTGGCAGTATGTGAAGCTCAAATTTTTTTCATAAATTATTTGCGTTTCACAAACGCCTTAAGATTGTAAATAATCCGCCACATCGTCATTAAGAAGATTATTCTCTCAGGGTTTTTCGCCGTCGATTATTTGCTTAAATTTTATTTTATCAAGCAAATACTCTACGGTTTATAAACCATGAGAAGTTACTTCGAATACTTCGTCAAATATGTGTTAATATTAGCAAATGCGTTTGTGATTGTTTTCATCATTAATTGTGAACATCAGCTTCTCGTTCTTTTGGTAATTGTACAGCTCAAATTTTTTAAAAATAATTTGAGCCCTACAAATGCCTTGAGATTGGAAGCAATCTACATCGTCGGAAGCACATTCAAGCGCAAGACTTCATTGACAAGAACATCGGTCATGCTTTTTAAATTCCTGTACGACGGCTCGATTTTAATTTATCAAGTCACGTGCAAGAATTTGAAAATTGTGACAACCACGTCGGAACTTCGAGCGCGCTTTTAATATTTATTAGAAATGTCTGTGTAACGTATCGTTTCAGTTGTGCATCATGAGTGGTCAAGACAACAAGCAGTCAAAATCATCATCGTCGCACAATTCCGACTGGGGAGACGAATATACCGGTCCTGATGTTACCGGTATTTATGATACTTCCGACCCGAACCGCGTTGTGCATCATTCTTTGCGTCGTATGTGCGCGCATCTTCGTAAAATCAACGAAGCATTGGAATCTTTGGACAGTGAATTAGTGCAGTACAGGGCTTGCATTAAAGACAAACTTCTCGGCAAACTCAATAATTCACGCGACTCCGATACCAAATTGTGGTGGCATCGTGAAATTTCAAATGAAATGAAAGTGTTTCATTTTTATGCGTCATTTTGCATGAAATTGTTGTGTAAAGATTTCTGTTTAGAACATTATCCAATTCGTGAAGAAGTAGTAGAAGTATGAGCGTCTCTTTGCGCCAAACGACGAGCTCTGACCGAGATAAAAAATCTTGTTTCAAAGAAGTAGACCATGATACGTTTCATCAAGATTTGCAATCTCCTGATCTTTGTGGAAAAAACGATTGTTGTAGCGTGTGCGCAATGATTTTATCAATTTTTGTCATTACTTCCGTTTTTCTTTGGTTGATGTACGATCTAACTTATAACGGTTTAAAGGCGCTTAATTTTGTGAATCAAACTTTAGTAGATATTTCTTTATTAAATCTCACCAATAATTCGTTATTTTCAAATAAATTGTTTTATTGAAATATAATTTAAATTGGATTTTTAATTACAATGTTTAAAATTACTCTTCGATCGTCGTTAAATTCAATCAAATTTCCGTCTAATCTCCTGAGTTCGATCTTTATGTCGTCTAAATAATCAACATTGCATCTTATGAATTCTAAATGTTCGAAATGGATAGAACAGTAGTCATTTTGTGTGGATTGACCGATTGTTGGTATAACTCTAAATATTGGGTAAAATTTGTCTCCAATAATGGAATGTTGAACAAAATTTGCATAACATATCATAACTCCGGGATATAATTTGTAAACGTCCATTGGTTTTGGTGCTTCAAAAAATCTTTCCTTAGCCACTGCAAGCGTGACGTAATCACCTCGTTCCTCAATTCTTGCAAGTTCTCTCTCCGAGTAATCGTACATTCCTAAAAACGGGCAAAAGTTTTTGGGAATGCTTATTGAAAAAGGTTTATTTGTTTTAGCCACAATCCTAAAGAACCCATTAAAATTTTCAAAATGTAAAATTTTCTTTAGTTCTTCGGATAACAGGCGGTTCATTGATGTTGTTAAATCATCGGAGTTGCAGAAATAAAGTTCTGGTATTTCCACGACGTGTTTTTTTGTTTCGTTCTGGTTTATCAACACATTTAAGATAAACGGATTCCTTCCAATTGATTTTGGAATGCTACATATGGTGTTGGGAAAAGATATATCCATCAAGGCTATTTTTGCGTTTTGATTTAAACTTATCGGATGTTTTAAGTGTGCCCAAAAACTACTATTCGTATTTTCGTAGTTCAATTTGGTATCTACTTGTGAATCGATTCGTACGTGCGTTAATTCGTAATCCATATTTTTGTCTTTTTCTTTTAAATGAAAATGCACTATAGACGGCTGACCTTCGTTTAAACTTAAAAGATTCCCAAAAGAATCTGTAAATTGAGTGTTTATCGTTTCAATATTAGATTGTCGCACTTGATAATATCTGATATTTTTTACATTATGGTAAAAATAATGACCTTCCATTTGATTTGGTAAAGTCGTTGTAAACATAATTGTGGAGTAACTATTTCCGCTGGGAACGTCAGAAATAATATTTGATTTTATTTGAACCAGACCGGGTTTCAAAACGGAATACACTTTAATTGCTGTAGTTAGAAGCGCAAAATTTTTCTTTACAGAAAAATATACATATTCGTTGTCAAAAAATTTGATTGATTTTGCTTGGGAGGATACAAAACCGTTTTGGTAGTATTTTAAATTTAAAATTTTTATAAAATGTTTATGTATCAAAAAATATCTATTATAATTGTAATTTTCATTTTCCATTTCTTTTTTCGGGTTTTCATCTATTACGTAAGCTTTTTCATCTTTACCCCCCGATTTGGGTTCAAAATGATACAATCTCATTCCTTCCTTGTAAATATATTGCATCAAGTTTTGCATCAGTCTATGCACTGTCAATACATCTTCATCTAAATTAGGCAAAACCCAAATGGATTTTGTCTGGTCTAAAATTTCGGACTTTATGTTTTCTTCCGAAGAATTTATAGATGTTAATTCGTTTTTTAGCGTGATGAAACAAGGTTGGCCTTTTGACAAAGTCAATTGGTTGTAATTGTAATGTAATCCAATAGACACTACCCCAATTTCCCATTCTCTATTTTTCAAGTCTAAACTTTGTGGAAATAAATTGGTAAAAGAATTCAAAGTATTTTTGTCATCCGTATCGGAACTAGCGTTTGACACGCAATAAATATTATAATCCATTCCGTGTTATTGTGGCATATCAACTATGTCTTTTTCGTATGTCCAACTAGGGTTTTTATACCCTTTCCATTTTATTAAAGCCATTTTTTCTCCGGTTTTTTTATCTTTTTTTGTCCGAAGAATTTTTTCGATGGCAAATACTTCTGGCTCATCTACGGGTGTAAGTTCACTCTCATAAAAATTTCCTTCCAAAGTTTCATCCTGTTCTAAAGTCTCCAACTCATAAGTGGGTTTTGGCAAACGTGTAGAAATTGATTTTATTTTAAAAATTTCTTCTTTGAATTGCGGTGTAAATCCTCTGTCAAATTTTCCCTTCATAATGCTAATACGCACGGTTTGGCCGATTTTGTATTTTGGTTTCATTCTTTTAATCTTTGAATAAACCAATTCTTGTTTTCTTCTAATTTGATAAGTTTTTCCAGGGAGTTCTGCTTCAGCGGGTGTCATTCCAATCATGCGATGTTTACGATTGTTGTAGGTATGGACAAGAAATGGTAACGCGTCAATGTACCTGTCAGTATTTTCGTGAGTCATGTATTTGAACAACAGGTTTTTTAAAGTTCGGTTAAATCTTTCCACAAAGGGGGCGTGCACAAAATTATTGCTGTGTAACAAAAGAATGTTATTGTTTTTGCAGTAGGCTTGAAATAATTTATTCTTAATTTCCGCTCCTTTATCGGCTAAAATTCTACGCGGAAATTGTTTTGCTCTTTTCATAATAGATTCAAACCCTTCCATAAATGTTTTTGCCGTTTTATTAATAAGTGGTTCTACAAAGGCGAATCGTGTAAAAATATCGATGGCTGTCAAAAGGTATCTATTAGAATCATTTTGTTCAGCCAAATTTCCTAAATCTATAAGGTCAATTTGAAACTGATACCGTTTCCGATAAGCAAATGTTGGATTTCTCGGTCTGGGAAATTTAGCCTGTTTGTGTAATGTGTAAGAGTCTGTTCCTTTTAGCCACTCCTCGATTGACGTCAGAGGGATTTTTTTCCCATAATAATGATAAATTAGCGCGGGAGACGCAAAAGCTATTGGTGAACCCGGTTTCGCGTATTCTTTTAAAAAAGTCTCTTTCGTTGTTATCGACATTTAAAACAAAGGTTCTTTAGAAATTTTGCGCCTTTTTTTCCTAGATTGCGTGATTGACGAGGATTTCCTTTTTTTGTTTGAATTTTGAGTTCGATAATCGTCGTTGCTATCGGCTTGTCGGGCAGCGTTAAGCAAAATACCTCGCGTAGCGGATTTCAAACGTTGTTTTGCTTTTCTGCCCACCGGTTGACCCTCCAAAGCTTCTATTGCCGTTTCTACAGCCGCTCTTGTCGCTTCTTTCTTTAAAGCTTTTCCTACAGATTTTATCGGGGCGCTTTTAGCTACACGTCCAATAGTTTTTATCGTTGATTTTGCTACCGGCATTAATCCGCGAAAAATTCCGGAAAAAAGCGATCCAATTCCCGAACCTCGTTGCCAATGTAAACCGCTGTGGTAATTCATATATGTATTTTATTGATTTAGACTTTTACGACATCTGTACAACGACATAACACTGACGCCTAAAATGTGAGCCATATTTTTGACGCTTAAATACCTCAATTTGGATTCTTTTAAAAAGGCATAAGCGCATGCAGCTAATAAAGTTCTTGGAGCAAAAGAACTATTTTCATTTTTTTTTAATATTTGTTCAACGGACGTCATTTCTTGATAATTTAACTGCAGCGGCTGTAAAAAATATTCTTTCATATCTTTTGCCTTTATGTAATTGTCTAATTTATTCATGTCAGTCAAGTCCCGTCTGTATAATTTCATCCAACGCCACACTATCTTTGGATTAATGCCGACTTCTTGACACAAATGACTTATCGGGCGGGGAATTTTTTCTTTTATTAACCCCTGATACAACGTCATTACCACCAATCCTTTAGCATCCATTTTAATTTTTCCACCTTTTTGATAATGCCACGCTGCTATATCTGACCATAGATTTAAAATAACATTTGTAACATCATTATTTAAATGTAATTTATTACATAAAATTTTTAAAATATTTTTTTCTTTCTCTAAATGCTGGTTTTTTGGTTTAATTTCTTTATCAAATGTTTTTATTTTGTCCCATTCTGTTTCCAAATTTGATTTTGTTAAATTATAACAATATATTTTATCAATAACTAATCCACACTCGGTACACACCACGTCTCCTTGCCTGGTGTCTTCTACTGGATATTGATGATTGCATATTTTAGTATAATCTACTTTCTCGTGCATAATTTCGATGTTTATTGTATAGATATCAAAACTCGACTAAATAAACATTATTCACATCATTCGATTTTATATTTTTTTAATAATTTAATAATAATTCTTATTCCTTGTTTAGCATCTTCTTCGCTGGAGGCTCCAATTATAACTATTTTTCCTGACGAAAATATTAAAGCTGAACATTTTTTTATTTTTAAAAATACGCCTGGGAATTTTTCTGGATCATATCTCTTAAGAATAATTTCAAAATTTTTATTCGATTTTAAATGGTTGTATAATTTTAATAATTTAATCTCTTCTTTTGATTGATACAAACACGTCATGTTTTCTACTTTAAATATTTCAACAACAAATTCGTTACTTATAATAAATTTTAGTTCGTCTAATGCTTTCGCAATGTGTTCTGTAGAGGGGATTTTTGTAATGTTTACGTGAAAATGACGATTTTGCTTTGTTTTGGTAAATATAATAAAGGAATATTTTTTTCTTATTACAACAAAATTATTATAACGTTTTATTGTATTATCAGTATTAAAAGAGATTTCGTCGCTGTTGATAAGATGAACTTTACAACTAATTTTTACATTGCTGACCAACACTTCCATTTTGTTATGGGCGTACCTGAAAAAAGTGGAATTGCCGGATTGGCCGTTGAACAAAACGACGGTACCGAAAGTGGTTTAGCGCTTCACTCACCGTTAGAAGTAGAAACGGGTTTATTAGATGGAGCTCACGTTATTTACAATAGCGTGGCTTCTATCACCAACACCGGACCGGTCGAATTTCTTGTTCCTCGCGATAACGAATGCTCTTTTATACTGAATCAAACCAGACTTAGCGGCTATTTTGTAGTGACAAATGACGATGGTGAACAGGTAAAAAATGATACTAAAGCCACACTGGCTAATCATTTTGCCGCTTGTCTATTCAGCCAAGTAGAAGTATATTTAAACGGGGTCCAAGTAGCTGATTTAAGTTCAGCGGTCACTTATCCTTGGAGAATGTTTATACAATCATTCTTAAGTTACAATTCAGAGGTGAAAAAAACTTATCTGGCTGCTGAAGGGTATTATCCTGAAAATGCTGACGAAGTTGATACCATAAATGTTACAGCCGCCACACCTTCTTTGAATAAAAGAAAGCAGTTAATTATGGACGGTAAAAAAGTGTATTTTAATACGCGCTTAGCCGTTGATCTGTTTGACACCGACAGATTTTTACCTCCAAATGTGGATATCAAAATCAAGCTGGTTAGATCCGCCGAAAAGTTTGGTTTGCTTCAAGATGCTGCGGCAGAAAAACCTTTTAAAATTGTTTTAAAAGATGTTAAACTACATATGAGAAAAGTGTTGCCCACATTATTGCTGAGAGAAAGTTTTAAAAACAAACTTTTAAAAGAACCGTGCTACCTACCTTTTAGCGCCACACGTTTAAGACATTATGTTATTCCTCAAGGTGTGTCGTCCTTCAACATCGCCAATATCGCTAATGGTACTTTACCGAAACAAGTGTTTTTTGTGATGGTTCACAATCAAGCCATGTCACACGCCCCGGACAAAAACCCTTTCAACTTTCAACATTTTAATCTGTCTACTTTTAATTTAAAAAAGAACGGTCAATGCGTATTTCCCAGACCATTTCAACCTAATATAAACGAGGGGGATGCCATTGACTTGTATCGGCATTTATACGACAGTATTGGCATTTCGCACGGCAATCAATCCATCGGTTTAACGTATGAACAATATTTAAAAGGAAGATTTTTTCTAGCGGCCGATTTAACACCGGATCAATGTAATTCGTTCCACGTGCATCCAGAAAATTACGGAAATTTAGATTTAGAACTGGCTTTTTCCGTAATAACTCCTCATCCTATATACGTCCTGGCTTTTTCTGTTTTCAACTCCGGCATCAAAATAGATCAATTCCAACAAGTTATAAAAGGAACAAATTAAATCATGGAAAACGGATTATCAAATATCTTTTTATCCAATTATATTCAACCAAGATGTAAATATTTCATCGGGGTTTTTTCAAGCGATAATTTGCCGTCTGATTCGCTTAAGTTGCCTTGTTGCTTAATCACTAACTTATCCAAAAAAAATCAAAAAGGATCACATTTCATAGCGATGTATATTAACGGAAAAAATCAACTCTATTATTTTGATTCATTCGGTTTTTTACCGCCGATATGGAATCGATCTTTAATGAAGTTCTTACGACCTTGGATAGAAAAAAACTCATTCAAAACAATTCTGTCTTACTCCATTCAGGATTTTCATTCATTGTTTTGCGGCTGGTACGTGACCGCTTTTTGTTTATCTGTGGGCAACAATTTAATGTCTCCTCAACAATTTGTTAAAATATTTGTAAAAAAACCCAAAATAAAAAATGATGAAATTGTAACTCATTTTATAAAAAAACTTGAAAATAAACGATGATATATATTTTACTTTTATTATAATTTTGGGTATTTTCCCGGAAAAAGTAATTTTTTTTTAACAGCATCTGCATCAGTTTTTGAAAGTTTTTTTGATTTAGATCTAGTTTGTACAGGAGAAATAGTAAAAGTTTTCTTTTTTGCACCTCCTGATCCTGTTTTGAGGGATGATATTGAAGCCGAAGGGGACTTTGATGCTTGTGAAGAGGCCGAGGCTATATCTTTACCGATTTTTTCTGTGTCAAATATAGACAATTCTTTCATATGATCTCTTACAAGGTGTTTGCCGAATTGCGCATCGTCAACATACTGCTTCCCGCATGCGCTAAAGGGACAAACTATTTTGCCGTCTGAATTTTTTTGTGTCAATGCCTTTATAACAGGCGAATTTCGCCATTCTGGCACGTCAGGAGTTGAAGTATCGTCCTTGCTTTTTGGTTTTGAAGCAGTATAAAACAAGTCTGGATCGGGTTCTCTTTCCATAACGGGAGTAGTGGGTGAAAACTGAGCGGTATTTTCTTTTTGTTGGGGAGTTTGAGCGGTTGTTGATCTTGAAATAGATTGGTACGTGCGACCTGCACTGCTATCGATTTGTACTGGCGGCATAACATTCGATATATTATCAGAACCAAAACGATACAATTTATCGCCGCTTTGATTCATTTTTTGCCTGTCTTGTAAATTTTTAAAATTAATGGCATTTTCAATGTAATTGGTTGTATTTGGTTTTTCATTCATAGAAATAAGTTCTTTTTTTGTTTCATTATCTTCTATATTTTTTATTAAAGAATGATATAGCCTTTTGGGGACTAAAAACATAGAGTATATTTCATCATTTGTTTTTCTTTTCACGCCTGAACTCATTCTTTTAACGACGATGTTGCAAGCTTTTTTTTGCAATAATTTGAGCTAAAATAGGGACGATAATACTGGCAATTGTTGATAAAGTCCCTAAAATTCCGCCCCTTTGTAGTATTATTCTTTTTTTTGAAATGTCGGAAGAGCGACGAGGCGGCGTGGCAAGACGTCTAAACTCCCCTAAATGAGCTCTTATTTTTTTCTGAAGTCGTGTTCGCACTTCGCCATGTAAGGGCAATTCACCGTTCAAAACGTAGTGTAAAATACGACAAAGCAATTCAACGCCGCGATCGTCCAAATAATTTAAAAAATTTGCGCAATCTTGATGTTTTAATTTTTTTATTGCATTAAAAAGCGAACTAGCTTTTTCTAATTTTTTTGACATTTTAACAGTAATTGTTTTTAATTTTTCTTAAATAGATATGAAATTTTTTAAACAGTAACGTAGGCTTTCATTAATCCTTCATAAGAAAAGATGTTACTTCGAATTCTGACTTTATCGTCTTGCTGTTGATGGAAATCTAGAAGAAGATATCCGTGACTTCGGCCGTTAACTGCTTCTCTATATGCCTTATTTAAAATTCCAACACGACCGGGAAAAATTTGTTTTGCCAAATGTGTGATGGCGCTTCTGTCCCGTGGATTGTTAAAAAGGATCATGTATTGCGTATTTATGCTCAATGTCCGTAAATCGCCTTTTTTGTCAAATAAATTTTGACAAAGAAAAACGGTAAAACAATTGTAATGATGAGTCAAAACCGTAAAAAAATGTTTTAATATTTGCCCAACATCGTCTAAATAATCGTCAAAAACAATCAATTTGGGCATTTTTCTCGGATATAATTCTAAAATATCTTTCAACTCTTCGATTGAATTTGGAATATTTTTGAATTTACGAAAAGACGGAAATTGCGTGTCAGAACCTTTGCCCTCGTTCATGTCATCTTCCATGTACTGATATGCTTTTTGCGGCTCCTTGTAAAACAACAACATTGTTTCAGGCGGAGTTGCAAAATACTCGTGTCGACGAAGCACTAAATGTTTTAACCACGTTGTTTTTCCGCTTGATGTTGGACCGACAACCAACATGTTAGACGGAATATTAAACCTCAAATCAAAACCATTCATTTTTTTAATTTTAAAAAAGAAACTACAAAATTTTCTTTTAAATAAAAGTAATGATTTTTATTTACAAATTTGGCATTTAGACATTTTGTTGTTAACAATAAGGCAATTTCCTAGCGATAAAGTGTGACATCCACAATTTAAAACATATCTTTTTGAATCCATTGCCGACAACGCAATTTTTCTTTGAAAACACGTTCGGATTTTGTGATTCTTTGATCTTAAATTTTTAAAAGATTTGTAAATTACAACAGTTTGTTTTAAGCACTTTTTGTAATCTGCATAAGTTAATTGCTTTTTTATGCTAGATTTTTTTAAACCTTTGCATACTTTTTTCTCATCAATTTTGTTTTTGTCCAAAAAATCAACTATTTTCATAGAATAACATTTTGGACGTAAGCCTATAAAATCAGTAATAGCCGCTCTACCTTTTAATTCATCTTTGAAATAAAAAAGTTGATTGGCTTTACTGTTGTCAAAAAGTGGATGTTGTTTAGGGTACTTTGAAAAATCAAACATGTGTTTCAATCTCTTCATTTCCCTTTCCAAATTGTTACATGTAACTTTTAAAAGAAAAGAATCTGTGTCCGAAAAACACAAAGACACATTGTCTTTGCCGAAATGTTTTTGAATGGTGTCATAGTATGATCTGTACATGAACAACTTAGACAACTCCAGAATGGAAAATCCGACGGCTAAAGGCTTTCTAAGCTCTATCATTGCCGGCTTCTTGTTGACAGCCACCAAATTCTCATTAATAATTTGAAAATTGTTGATGTGTTGACCAAGACTGGCTTTTCTCAAGCTTTTTTCATCTCCACAAAGCACCACTTCGATGTAATTTCGAACATTTTCTGAAAAATATAAAATTAAATAAATATTTTATAAAGAATACAACATTTTTATAAAAATTCATTATAAAGTGTGTGGGAGTTTGGAGATTTATTTTTTAAAAACTTCCTAAAACCATGTTGCAATTTTCAAAACAAACTTTCAAAACAAAAAAGAAAGAGGACAGTGATGATGATGATGATGATGATGAAGAGGGGGTACATGAGGTTGAAGGATGAGGAGGACGACGACGAGCAGTGGCTGCTGAAGGAGGAGAAGGAGGAGAAAAAGAACCGGAGACCGGGCCTGATCCGGCGGATCCGGTCGGCCGTGGCCGACATTTTTGATGCTTCGCCGCCTGCTGCCGCCTCCGCCACCGCCAGCGCCGCTGCCGTTGCCCTCTCTGTTGGCGTTGCTGTGCTTGCCGTCAACAGAGAGGGCAGCGGCGCTGGCGCTGGCGGTGGCGGAGGCGGCAGCGGTCGCGCTGTCCGAGGCCTTCAAAACGAAAATTTTATTGAATTTGACGTCCCCACCGACATTCTTGTCGATCTCCCCACCAACGTCCCCACAGAGTCCCCCATCGAGACGCTCATTGAGGTCCCCACCGCCGAAATTCCCTCTAACGTTCCCACCGAGGCGCTTATCGAAGCTCCCACCGAAATGCTCATCGAGGTCCCCACCACCGAAATTCCCTCTAACGTTCCCACCGAGGCGCTTATCGAAGCTCCCACCGAATCCCTCATCGAAATGCTCATCGAGGTCCCCACCACCGAAATTTCCTCTAACGTTCCCACAGAGGCGCTTATCGAAGCTCCCACCGAATTCCCCATCGAAATGCTCATCGAGGCCCCCACCAACGAAATTTCCTCCAACATCCCCACCGAGGTGCTAATTGAGGTCCCCGTCCCCACCGAGGCGCTCATCGAAGCTCCCACCGAGTCCCCCATCGAGATGCTCATCGAGGCCCCCACCAACGAAATTTCCTCCAACGTCCCCACCGAGGCGCCCACCGAGGCGTTTATCGAGTTTCCCATTGAGATTCCCGCTGACAACCCCATCGAGGCCCCCATCCCCATCAGAATCCCCGCTGACGACAGATCTTTTGCCGCCAGACGTCGGGCAACGGAAATTGTCCGTCTGGCCAAAATCCGGGCGGCGGAAAACCGGATGGCGGAATTTGACGGGGAGGTCATCACCGTGGAGGCTGAGATTCACGCGCCCCCCGACAACGACATTGAAGATGCGGATGAGCGTGTGGTGTGTACTGCCAATACATTTTGCACTAAATATTGGCAGTACCACCACACGCTTGTGCAAATATAAAAATACAAAAAAGATTCTAAATCCGGATATTTACTTACCGATAAACTTTCCAAAAGTAGAGTTGGCAAAAAGCTTAAAAAGCCGAAGTTCAAAATCGTTGCGAGCGTTTGATCGTAGCATCGTGACTTTTTCAATAAACTCTTTTAAAAAAGCTTTTTGCCGAAACTTCACAGCTCTTCTTATCCTCAACAGTTTCATGCCTTTTTTCAAATAATATTGTAGATTTTCCAGATGCACCACGTACTTTTTTCGATCATAAAAAGTGCTCAACAGTTTCTTGCTTCGGTATCTTTTGTTCTTATAATCTCGAGGGTTAAGATGTTTTAGTAAACGACGATTATAAGGAGACAGATGTTTGTAAGAAACCGTGTCTGTATACGGAGCCAGCGGAAATTGATCATGTTTCTGTAAATATTTTACCGTTTATCAAAATGCAAAACGTGTTAAAAAGATCAGATTTACCGGGTGAAGATGAGGAGGATAATGCAAATCAACTTCGAATGCGTACCCGGTCTCGTCTTGAGAAGGAATCTTGATAATATCTTTGGCAGTCCATTTTTCAAGATCTTTTTTTGCAACCCACTCGAAATCAGAAACTGGCAATTTTAAAGTTTCCATGCTCCCGTACAAGTTGTTTGCTAAAAAGTCACTGATTTAAAATAAATAGATTAATCAAACGATGCAGTATAAAATTACCGTCAATGTAAAGTAAATGATCGCCGCTTTTTCTCGGATTGCTGTTTCCTTTTGCATAACGCTGAGAGATAAAGCTTTGTCCGCCTCTGATACCCTTTGTGAAAAAGTGCTCCATTTCAGGATCGGAATAGATATCCAGAGATCCTGGAGGTTTGGAAGATTCACCCGCGAGGTTATCTTTTGTTGTTGTAGCTCGTTCAGAATTTTGATAGAACATAAGCATAACATCAAAACTTAGTCCAGGAATTCCTAAATTAAACGAAATAAATTTCATATTTAAACTTTATATGTCAAGCAACAGAAAAGAAATTTACCTAAGTAATAGATTGGATCCAATTGAAAATGTTCCATAACCATTTTTCTGTATTGAAGAAACGCTTCACATAGCAGGATAACATCCAAAGAACAATAAAGCATCATGTAATCCGCCACATTCTTGCACTTGAACAGTTTGAAGACTTCTTGCGCATGAGAATAATCCGTTTCTGAGATGTGTTCTTCATTTAATTCAGAATAAAAAGCATCTTTGGTTGGGAGATTTCGACTCTTTTTCATTTCTTGTAATGATTGAAAATGCTCGTAACAAAAAATGCCTTTTCTTTTTAAAAGTTTAAAAGCTTTTGATTTTTGACGGATAGGAATTTTTTTGAATCTTTCCATTTGTTGTAAAATAGGGAAAGAAAAGTTTGAAGTTTGATTTAAATCTTGGACAAGAGCGTCTAAGCTGGCAGATATGTGCTCTAATGAATCCTGAATTTTAAATCTGCCTAATGTAAGAGTGCGGAATTTCTCGCTGTTTCTAGCCAAGACTTCCGGCATTCTTTTAAATCGGCGAATGTTTAACTCTTCTATGATCAGATGCAAATCATATCTGAAACGTTTAATTTGTAAAATTAATTGCAAAAAATAAAATAAATAAAAAATTTTACCCTTGAGCATTGTGAAAAAAAATTGGCGTATGATAGGGTCCGGATCTTGTCAAATTGCACAGCGAATGAGCCGCACCCATTATTTTTCCTGTGACATGATCGTGATCCAAAACCTTTCTATACTTTTTAGGATGGGTAGCAAATCGAAGACCGCATATATGACAAACGGTTGCTTTTCGAAACATTTGCCATTCCTCCTGGGTAGCTTGAGTTTTGAGAACATCTCTAAATTTTTGTTTTCTTTCTTCAACAACTTTTTCGTAGAGAGGTATCCGATCCAAAAAACGTTTAGCTGCATCCTCTCCTAAATATTCTTCTTGAAAGAATACTTCATTTTCAGAGTCCACAAAAATCAGGCTGTAGCCTACCGGTCTATGCACATTTATATCGTCACTTGTGGGAAAAGCACATAAGCATTCCAATTTAGAACAAAGTTGACATTTAGATCGTTCCTTGTTTCTTTGAAGTACACTTTCAAAATCACAAAATCCCACAACAGGCGCTTTAAACTTATGTTTGTGGTTAGAAAAACTTATAGCAGCATTTTTGCCGGGATAAATGGTGCGTTGCTTATCGTAGCAAATCCGCTCATGCTTTTCTTTCTTGGATTTTGATCGAAAACGCAGCAGACATTTTTCACAGTGGATGTACTTCTGTTGACCCGCTTTGTTAATCGACAACAGTCCGGCCCGATTATTCAAAAAACCTTGGAGTTTTGTAATTTTAAAGAAATGATGCTGTTGATTTAAATCTTTAATTTTTTTAGGAAACTTGGAAGGAAAACTCGATTTTTTGGGACGGGAATTACTAGAAATTTTATCGGAAGAGATTTTAGGATCGTGTTTTATCATTAACAAATGTAGAGTATTTTCTCTCCTATCGTTGTTTTTGTTAGTAATAAACCCTAACTTTGAAACGTGACCTTCACTTTCATAAAGTACGGAAATTGAAATTGGTAAATGACGATTTCTATACAAAAATTTTTTTATATCACAAAATTGAAGAGGAAACGTAAAACCTTTTATGTTAAATTTTTTAAGATATTTTACTGGTATTTGACGAAAATCTGTAATGGAAGCAGTTTCTGGAAAAAGATGTCTAATGTACAGATAAAGAAAGTTGAATTTATCATATCGAGTATTCCATTCCAAGCAGTTAGATCTTTTTAAATTTCGCGGAATTTCTATAAAATCCATTTCCAAAGCTTACTTGAATTTTTTATATACAACAAAATAAGTCCTTTAAATCAAATATTGGTAATTTGGATGTCGCTAAAAGACAGAGATTCAAATCTCCAACCGGAACCTCTCATCAACAAATCCTCTTCTCGACTTATTAAATTGTTTAATAATTTTTGAACTTTACCTTTTAACGAGCGAGAAGAATCAAAAGACGTAAATTGAATATAGCCGGTTCTTAAAGCAAAGACATCTCGATCGCTAGGCATTAATTCATGTGACGACTGATCAAGACTTTTTTCAGTTGAATTATCAATGTTGCTAACAACCGTTTGAGGCTGTGTTGAAGTATTATCAACAGCGGCTTCCGTCTCAGTGTCTTTTGTAGCTGAATTTAAATCAGGAATTTGATACGCCGCTGATAAAATTAAAGCAACTTTTACTGTAAAGGTTTTACTCAATTCATGACGAATAACATCAACAATTTCTTGTCTATTTGCTCTATTAACAACAAAGGCGTGAAGCGTTTCTGTAGAAAATATATGTTTCCGAAAAATTTTAATTTTACCGTTCAAAGCAGATTTAAAAAGAGAATAATTTAAATCTTCTAAATGAGAGGAATCAATGTGAGAGACCAAATCTTTTCTTGATTTAAAGGAACTTAATTCATTCTTACAAAACGGGCACTGAAGCGATTGATTTAATGGAGTCCGATTTTGGAATTTTGACGATGTTTCACGATGACGAAACGATTCATGTTTGTCTCGGGAAGATTTTCTAGCAAACGATTTTTGACATTCACGGCAGACGTAGGATTTTGACATTTCTGTTAAAATTCTGAAACAAAATTTATTGACGCATGAATTTTGGAAATAATATATACAAACACATTAAAACTATATAGCTCAGACAAAATATAAACAAATTACTTAATACAAATCATTCTTGTCTAAAATGACGCAATAATCTTTGATATTGAGCACGTAAGCGTTCGCGTTCACGCTCAAGCATTTGAATGCGTTGACGCAATACGTACTCAGCATAACGATTGAACAAATCATAAGGTGAGCCTCCTTCAGCATCGATTAAATCGAGAATAAAAGAGGCTAAACGACCGTCACTCGATCTTTCTAAATTTGAAGGTGTGGGGAAATAATTTTCCTCTTGTATTTCTTCTGCTGATCGATTTGGACGTTGATAAGGAGAAGAATATCTTCCGGCCCTACCAACACCACGTCTGACCTCTCGTCCAATCGAGGGTGAAGTCGTTTGATTGAAGGGGCGATAAATATTTTGTCCCCGACCAACACCACGACCAACGACCGAAGTGTTTGAGGTGTTGCGCTCAGCAAAAATTCTTTGAGACATGGAACTCGATGTTGAATCATCGACAGCGTTGTTTGATGATGGCGATGTTAAATCATCGGCGGAGTTATTGGTCGATGTTAAATCATCGACTGGATTGTTATTGATTTGAACCATAACTCCAAATCCTTCGGGGTTTACAACTATCGGTTCAGATACTCGACCCCGTTGATTAAACGAGGAAGATGTTGTCTGGCCTCGACCAACACCGCGAGCAGGAAGAGAGGAACTTGGGCCATCATTTGACCTTAAATCCCCTCGACCTCGTCCAATTGGCACAACCGGTGGAGATGGCGGTGATGTTAAATCATCAGCGTTTCTTAGATGAAATCTTATTCTTAACCCTGCAGGGCCAAGAAAAACTTGGCGAGGGTTGTTTGAATCATTTGGTGAATTAGACATTTTAATTACCTTTGATAGCGAACGGCAGAAGATCTTCTTTCAACGAATGTTCGAACTTATAATGGATGAATTTGAAAATATGACCGCGTTTTTATACAATTTTTGGTGGGAAATAGTTTGGCGCATTTACGAGCCAATTGCATGAGAAAAAATTAATGACAAATTAAGCACAAAAAAATTAAGGATATCCACAGCAAATTACAAATCTTGAGCATGAGAAACATTAAGTACTTAGAAAAATTAATGGTGATTTGATCGAGTTTTGACAAATATAATTTGTTACAAATATTAACTAGTCGAATGTGAAAAATTAATGGAAAATACACGCACACAAAGAGCACTCATTTTCCGTAATTTTCTTGAACCATTGTTTAATTCACAATTTAACATGTTCAAAAAACAAAAAATTATCTATAATTTCCTTAGGCCATTGTCTGTTAACGACTTGACGCGTTATAATTTAGGATGAACCAAAAACATTAATAAGAATTGACCTCAAACGCGTTCAGCATCGTTTAAATTTACAACCATTAGCGCGATAGCTTATTTATGCTGTGTAACCAATCAAAATTGATGAAACTTATCAGCTACTTGCCCGCGCATGTGGAATTGAGAGCCCCTTAGAACATTGCCATACTGACACTCCCTTGAACTTAAAAAGATTTAAAAAGAACCTACATTCGATGACAAACGCCAGTACAGATTTATTGTCGGAATAAATCACCCGCATTTAAAGCAATAAGATGAAGAAATCACCAGCAAAAAAGAAAAAGCCTAACACAGCCAATAAAAATGGCAAATCGCAAGAGATTGATAATAAAACCATTGATGATGAGAAGAAAAAAAAGGCTGAAAATACGTCAGAGGCGGAAAAGAAAAATAAAAAGACTAATAAAAAGAAGATTGGTAATGGAAAATCCAAGAAGAATACAAATAAAAAACATAAATTGAAATCAGGTAATTTTAATTTTAAGTCGGTTTTTACACGCTTTACAATTAATTAAAATTTTATAATTAAAGGAAAAAAACAAAAAAGAAACCACGACATTTCATCATCAGAACCAGAGTCTGTGAATGAAGAAACGGAAGAAGAATCAGAGTCAGAAATTTCGACTGATCAATCTGATGATGATGTTTCAACCGATGCGGAGGAGTTAAGCGTTGAAAGTTCAGAAAATGATGACAATGACGATGATGATGATGATGATGATGATGATGAGGAAGATCTTAATGAGCAGACTCAAGACATTTTAGGAAAGAAAAGAAAAAGGTCAAATAAAAAAAGATTGTTGGTGGACAATGAAATCAACAATCATGCGGTCTATGAAGGTGCGTCATTGATGTCGTATCAAATTTTAATGGACGAAGATGAGCAAAAGCAATATTTTCGAAATTGGACCACCGAAAAAATATGCGAGACAAGGGATATCGATTTTGCTGAATGGCAAAAAGAACATTCAACAAGAGAAGCCTACTTTTTTGGTCCAGACAATGTAAGTTTACATTAACTTAATTTGATGAATTAAAATAATTTTATTTTTTTTTAGTATATGTACATAAATCCAGCCACGCTCAAAAAATTTATTGAGCTGATCAAGACAAAAAAAGTGGATGAGAAAAGCATCAGCCTTCCAATCAAGCCGATGTACAAGGTAGTATACCTTAATCCGCAAGTGACCGTTGGAATCACCGGGTTGAGGCATATTCAAAAGGCCGGAGGACTATCAGCCTGGCCGGTGATTTATGTGAAAAAGGAACACGTAAGTACGTCAAATCGCGTGAAAAATTTTATCTAAAAAGGCATTTTTTTTTTAGTATAACGAAAACAACCAACAGTATTCGACCAAGATTATGAAGATTCAAGTACCGCTAAGAGGGCTGGAGGAAATAACAAAAGCCTTCATGGAATTGTGTTTTGGCATCAAGAAAAAACTGCCTCATATCCAACAATAAAATAAAACGACCAAAAATGTACATAGGCATGAATGTATTTTGAGAAATAAAATGAAATGCGCATTTATTTTATTCAAATAAAAATAAAAACTATATTGTATATACATATTATACGGGAGTAGACAGATTTTGCTTGGCGCAAAGAGGAGGAGAAGGGTCATTGTTTATTGAAGAAGCCGCCGCAGGTTCCGTCCGAGGCATGTTAAATAACGGAGGAATCATGCTTGAAAAATACGGTCGTCTATGATAAACCTAAAAATAAATTATATTTAATAAGCGATTTAAAAGATAATAATAAATTTCCTACCGTATACTCCGTGTTGGTCGCTTGATCTACTTTTTCGGAATTGGCGAAAAAGTAGTTGCGTCGGTCGGCAACGCCGATGCGGTTGACTCAACCGGCAAAATTTCGACGTTTGATTCTTCTACAGCCTCACCGTTTGTCGATGAATCTGCAGCAGCTTGTATTGAAATCATTTCAATAGGCTAAAAAAAAATATAGAGTAGACAAAATATTTTATAAAATGCAATAATCATACTTCGACATTAGACGGTTGTTGGTGATTATGGCTTAGTCTTCTTAATTGATACATTATAATGGCGAACGTCACAAAAATGAAGACGAACACCGATCCTACGAATATTTTGAAGACATCTGAAAATAATAAGATATTTGTATAAAAGGTTGACTTGAAAGAAAATAATCAATACTTACTGTCAAAAATTGCGGAGTCAAAACCCGCGAAGGAGAAACTATTATCTGTGGTTGTTACATTAGGTGAAGCAGAAAAGATCGGCGGATTGAAAGTGGTGGCAGAACCGGTGCTTGTTTCTAGCACAGGCACGGGTGAAGTCGTGGTTGAGAGGGTAGAGCTCGTGACAGTGGTAGCGGAGGTAGTAGGCGGGACAGCGGTAGTACTGGTGGAAGTTGTGGTGCTTGAAGTGGACGTGGTACTTGAAGTGGACGTGGTGCTTGAAGTGGACGTGGTGCTTGAAGTGAAAGAAGTGGTTGATGCAAAGTCAATCGTAGGCGTGATGGTTGTTTCGGAAGAATTGGAAGAACCGACTATTTTAGCGAGAAGATTTTTTAATAAAATAATGTCTTCCTCGCATGAAGCCAAATAAAAGACTCCAATGAAAAAGACGATAATAATGTTGAAGTTCATTGTGTCAGATTTGAAAATTTACTTTGAACTTTGAAATGTTCAAGAATTGAAAATAAAGTGAAGTATTTGAATCGCAAACTTGAAATTATTTATTTTCTATAATAAAAGCGGGCGGTCAAACACGCGAACATTTGTACATTTATTATAAATAAAGTTAGAAGTTGTTGTCTAAATTAAATAAAAAGAACTTTTTCATACAAAAAAATGCTTCGAAAGATTCTTTATGAAAAACACTTCGCAAAGGGAGGGTTGAGCGAAATTTACGCAAAGAAACGGGAAAACTCACGCTGAGAATGTAAAACACACCGCGCTTACAACACATTTGTATTTTGAGGGATAGAAAAATCTACAGTTTTGTTGTTAACATTTATATTCTTCCATAATTTGTATTCATGTTCAAATAAAACGTATAGACCGAGCAGCATTAAAAAAGACCAAAGAAAAACTAAAAGCCAAGGAGAAATGGTGTCTTTTACAAAATAAATATATTTAAAAGGATCTTCTCCATCTCTATTTCTCCGGACACAATTACGGCGATTGGCGGGAGGCGAGTCGTGGCTCCACATAATTAAAAATGTCGTTGTTTTTCGAACAAAACGTTTTAGACAAAAACTTGATGGTTATTTTTTTATAATAATGGTACACTCGTAATTCTCTTTGAATGGCAAAAATGATTCGCGCGCGTGTTTCGGAATCATATGTTGGAATATAAAAGAAACACGTGCGGTCCTTAACGTTTTTACGATACGCAAATACTCGTTGATCCAACGACTTTAGGATTTTGTTGATCCTGTTGAGAAGAATTGAGATATTTCGCAACAAAGCGTGGGAATTTTTAAAATGTCGATACGTGAGATTGTTGTTGATAACCATGAAGTTGCAGCAAATGTTTATACAAAGACGTATGATGTATTACTGAAATAGTTTATGACATAAAAATAATAAATTTAAAATTAAGCGCGCTCTTTTATTTTAAAATTAAGGATAATAGTTTGCTACTTAAAAATTAGACACAGTAGCAGAAAAATCATCCATAAAATCAAAATAAAATCAAACGTGATTTTTTCTGTCAATAAATAATTGCGACATTTGGTTGAGTTGAGAATCTTTTCGTAAACACTGATAAACAATAACTGTTGAAAAGTTGAACATGTGTTTATTTTTGATAAAATTATCGAGCGGAAATTATTGTTTATGACAATAGTTTTGGCGCGAATTATAATTTGTTGATGCAAAACGAGTCGCGCTTTAATTTGTGTTTGTTTTTGAAGAACGGAAATTCAAACATTGACGTTCTCAGAACCTTTCTTCGCGCCCCCGAACTGATTCAAGACGTGGAAAGTGGGGAAAAATTGAGGTTGCAAACGGCTTGCAATCGGCTTGCAACAGGCCGATTGCAGACGAAAACAAGCCGATTACAGGCTCGATTGAGCCTGTTGCAAGCCGATTGCAGACGAAAACAAGCCGATTACAGGCTCGATTGAGCCTGTTGCAAGCCGATTGCAGACGAAAACAAGCCGATTACAGGCTCGATTGAGGTTGTTGCAAGCCGATTGCAGACGAAAACAAGCCGATTGCAGGCTCGATTGAGGTTGTTGCAAGCCGATTGCAGACGAAAACAAGCCGGTTGCAGACGATTACAAGCCGATTTCAGGTTGAAACAGGCTCAATGTAGATGCCAGGAAGGTGTTTTGAGAGCGCATCAAGATGGTTTTTATCGGTAAACGGATGGTTGAAAGACGGTTTCAGCCTGTTTTAAGGTGTTTTGAGAACGTTTTAAGGTGTTTTGAGAGCGTAACAAGCTCGAATGAGAGTGATGTAGGGACATTACCCGGCTGTCCACAAACTACCTAGACACTTAGGGGGAGGGGGGTCAGCCAATTGTCTACTTTAGGGGGTTTTATTGCAAAAAATCTAAAATTGTCTGCGATTGGGGAGAGGGGGGTCAAAATTCCTGAAAAGTGTCTACGTAGTTTGTGGATGGCCCCTTCCATCGAATTAACCAGTATTCAATTTAAACAGAGGAAAAGTAAAAAGTAAAGAGACTTGAAGAAGGGGTTTTAGAATGAAAGGGATGTATGTTTCTTCCATTTTAGTCTAGCGGTAGCCAACCATATGCTGCATGGTGCTACATACACAAAAGTTCCACACCCTTGAAGATATTTCACTTAGTTTCTTCACTCATTGCTATCGCAGTCTGCAAAGTGTGACATAAAATTTTCTCTAATTTTTCTGACCATGCAGGTTCCAGGATGCTTCAACCCTTCTCTCCCTTAGACATCAAGGGACTCTTGCAAAGAGGTTGTAAATTACCAAGAGAAACCAATACACTTTTCAACCCTATACAATTTTTCCCTGCCACCTTTTATTTAGGGGTGGAGTGTCTTAACTTCTCCTGAAATGTAAGGCAGCCCATTAATGACCCTATACCTGAGTGAACACGATGTAACATTAGAGTATGATTTGCGAGATGCTAAAGAGATTATTTCATGAGTCGCCGTAATGAGCTAAGAATGAAGCGAACAAGTCAAAGAGTGACGTCACGAGTGAGCGTAGCAAACGAGTGACTCACTCTTTGAGGAGTGAGCTTCATGAGAAGCTCCTTACGGCAACAAATGAAATAATTTCTTTAGCTTCGAGCAAAAAATGCTCTAATGCCATTAGTACATTCAACGAACTACAAATTCAAACTCCCTAGCTATCATGTATAGCTTTTTTTTGTGTGCGTTCTGGCAAAAAAGGCAAAAATAACCGCGCGTTCCCTCTTTCTTTTCCCGTGCGTTGTGAAAACCCCGCCACAAAAAATGTGACATCTTGAAATGCAAAAAAACGC
>CBDDTI010000029.1:10000-12402 GCA_965233585.1 bacterium | reverse complement strand
GCAGTTTATACTTATTGTAAACAGGGTTGCAAAATAGAGGCTGGGCACAATGCCCTACAGAGGGTAAGTGGTTTATTAACTTCTGTTTGTAATCCTTGACCTTGATTTAATTACAGGGCTGGGTTCAAAATCAAATAGACAACCCAATATTTATCATTTATATAGTTATAATGAATTTATATGGCGCCATTGAGCTCACGGAAATGGCGTATATAAATTATCGTATTATTATTAATAATATTATTAATATCCAAATAATTATGAGTCAAGAAATAGTAACTCCCCCCCCCTAGTCGATTTAATTTCATCAGAAAGATTTTCCAGTTTCAGCAACAAGGGAACATTCAAGTGAGGTGAACATTAGGTAATTATCAAGATGATATATCGAGAACATTAATCAAGCACTGCCACAAAAGATCTGAACATTTATTTTTGGCTACCGGTTTTCTGTTGTTTTGTCTCTCAGGAAACCAGGCTCTTAATTTTTTTAAATAGTTCCTCCACAAAATCGAATGATGGGATGACCACTTACCGGTATTTTGAGCAACTCAAAAGTTTGGGGATAAATTCAAACCCATCAATAATAAGCTGAAGTTGGTTTATAAGCATATTTACATACCAGTTTAGCTGAACATTTGCTTGAAACCTGACAATCCTGCTGGAATATCATTCCTTTATGTGCTCTTCCCAGAGGGGAAGGGTGGGGGGTACTCCCTGAAAAATTGGGTAAGGGTACACAGCCCACTTTCCAACACTCTTACACTATTTATGACCAAAATCTGTGATTTTCCCTACCCGGCCTATTAATGACTTGACAAAATAACATGAATTCCCTACTTTATAACAGTTGCGGCTGGCACAGTTGCCCTAAAAATAGTTATGAAGCACTTTTGTTGATGGCCTTATCAATAATGATGAAAAAAGAGTTTCTTCTGAACTGAACATACCCAATTCTACACTAGAGTGCAAAAACAATACCCTATGACTAAAATGGCCAAAATCGATACCCTTTAAATTATCACCAAAACAGCTGGGGTTTCACATACATGTACCATATAGCCCATATAAGAGAGTATAAATTATGTACCCCCCTCCCCTACGGGACTTTATTGACCCTTCAATTCGCTGAAATGCAAATACGGTGCAACTCCTTTAAACTAATTAAAGATTAGGAAAAGTTTCACCTCGCTTGAAGCTACCAAAAATTGAAATTCATATGGAAAGGTCTGTTTCTGTTCCTTCTGATCAGAATATTTGGGATAACCTCTGGAGGTGGTCCACTTATTTTGGCTGGAATATTCTGACAAAAATCCACTGTTCCATTATTTCTTGACAAACAGGTTAATTTCCCTGCTTCTCTTTACTTGTGTAGGGAATTCAGATAAGGAATAAGAATAATATGATAAGAGCCATTCCTGTTAGTTGGCCTGGTTTGATCGGAAAATGTTGTTCCACTTTCCACGGATGTTCCCACTGGTCTCTTACCAGTCCATTTGGCACAATGAAAGCACCCTGCAGATGCATGTAATAAATACCAAATTCAGACATCACGCAGGTTTTTTTTTTATTTTTCGGTAGAAATCTTTCAGAGCTTCCAAAACGATACTATTGGCTTGCAGCTCGTAATTCAAGGCTTGGGCTTGCAGACTTGCCAGATACATGCAGCCTCCCCCTCAAATTTCACTCAAGAAATGTAACTTCATAAATTCACCAATTGTTACGTTCTCGCAATAGCAGCAAAACTAGAAAACTGTAGGCACAGATTAACATGCTCACTGTGTCAAGTATCATTGATAATACATACAAATGGACTCGCTACGCCAAAAGAGCTGTGTTTTGAGTCTACACCATAAAATAGAAACTACAACTGATAATTAATTGATGTGTTTTTCAAAAAAGGAAAGATTTTTTGAGTTGAACATCAGCTCCTCAACCCTTCTGGGAATTTCACTTTTAGCTTTATAGAGGCCTAGTTATACTTCGCTTAAAACAGTCGACTTTTGAAACCCCTTCCAATAGGCATTTGCAATGACATTCCAAATAACACCCAAGTACAAATCTCTCATTATGATATTTGTGCTTTTACTTGGGTTGATTGGGGGCAAGATGTGCACATATAGACCTACCCTAAAAAGCATTCAACAGCGGCTTCATTTACACTAATCACTGCCAAACTTGATGCATACTCTGTTTGGGAGCCCGGGTGAAGTAAAACAGCATCAATCACATGAGGAAAAACACCTTTTGACAAAATAAACTTCTGCTCGTATCTTGTCTCTGCAAAGTTCCCCAAAAGATCAAGACAAAATTCATGAAGGTTATTTTGCTGCATAACAACGTCCAATGCAATAAATTCAGGGCTGTAAAACAAAAAAATGTCAATAATTTAAAACAATCTTTTA
>CBDDTI010000029.1:0-2500 GCA_965233585.1 bacterium | reverse complement strand
TTGCCATAGCACGGTTTAAGGGCTCAAGTCTACTTTAGATTCCTTCTTATAAACACGAAAAGGTCGAGTGACCGAACAGAGAACGGCAAATGTACAAATGTCACGAAGCGTAGAAGTCGTGTAGGCTAGTCAACCCCATTGTACATTAACAATTTTCCGAATTCCCAAGCTTCCGGTAATCATTTAGGTCAGCAATTTTAAACTTGGAAGACGTTGGATGGAAGCTTCTTCAAGCGTCGACATTGACGCCATGTTGACATCTGACTTTCCCACCATCCGATGGAGAGATAAAAAACGATCACTGACTGGACAAGTCTCAAAGGGCGAATTTGCCGCGAAAAAGTTCTTGAAAATGAAATGGAAACTGTGATTAACTAATTGCGTCAAAGGAATGTTGTTAGATCTGAGCAGCCGTTTCTTTTGGGGGAGCGTTTCGTAAAATCACCCAAAAAAAAAACACTGCGAAGAAGACTAGACTGTCCACACAAGACAGAAGTAAAGTAAAATCTATGATCATAGGCTGCTCTATCACTTTTGCGCATGCACCACTATCATTAACTCAAGCAATCAGTTCATGCATGTTTTGGTACATTTCATGTACAAACAGTGGAGTGAATTTTAAGTACCTTTCTTGCCTGAGTCATATGCATGTCAGCAGTCACAGACTAAATTAAACGTTTTCTACGTAAAATCAGACTGATCAGTGCAAATATTTCATGGAGATCTAGAACAGATTCAAACTTTATTTACGCGAAAGTATTTTTATCTACAAATCTACAATCCTCTTGACTATGGAGTCATGATGACACCGAAAAGTCAGTTTTTCTCGAATATTCTCACTTGCCTATGCATTATAAAATCATCAGTTGCTGGAAAGAATGACGCAATATCGCAGAATCTTATAGGTTAGTCTAACCTCTAACCTATAATGTTATCCACATTTAAGTATTTCAATTTGCTATTGGCCTATGTTAAGTCTGTAAGGTGTCATTATTGTTAGCATTAATTTGTTCATTAGCCTTTTTAGTATCTGCAATATTGAAAATATCGTCTTTAGTTTTGTTTCTGTTGCATGCTTTGTTTTTGTGATGTAAAGCAGTTCAACAATAAAAATATATTATAATAAAAGTTAAAAAGATATATCACAGAATCTGTTTTGTTTTTCTTATGTTACTTTAACTTCTTTAGTTTAATATGTGTGGCCTTTAAATAAAGGTTATGTGATAATTTAATGCCCGGTTGCTCAAGGAAACCAATCAAATTGCTTGACAGGAATTTCCCTATGGGGATAGGGAACCTGGCCATGTGAATTGGTCTTTCCCGTACGCCGTCACACAGTTCTTGTTTTCAGCGACTAAAGTTTCAGCTTAATTCTGTAATTTCAGATGTGTCAGACAGGACGGGACTTCTATTTGTTTTTCGTTTCCAGCCTCTGCGCCTGCGCTGTGGAACAGCTTGCGTACGCACATCCACACGATTGATTCGCTGGCGCTATTTAAGAAATCTCTTAAGACCTATCTTTTTAAGCTAGCGTTTTAGGTTCGCATTGCAATCTTATCAGTATTTTGTATTTTATTTCTTTACTTTTTATTCATTCGCTCATTGATTGATTGATTGATTGATTGATTCATTATTTCTTTATTATTATTATTATTATTATTTTATTTTAGTACTGTTATTGTAATTATCTATTGTAAATAGTATCTTTATTGTAATTTTCTATTGTAAATATTAGTTTTCTTGGATTGTAAAGCGCCTTTGATCATTCCATAAATGTTAAAGGACGCTATATAAGTAATTATATAATATTATAATAAAGTTTCCATATAACGCGCACTCTGATTGGTTGAAACAGCGTACTTTATCAGAGTATAAAGGACAGGTAAATGACATTAAGCTGGCTTTCAAATTTTTGCTTCGGAATTTCGACAAATTTGACCTAAATTAAACATCTCCTATGCGAATCAGAAAAAGCAATATAAACGAGCTATTTGTCAGCAGTAAATATGGCTCATGGAGACCATCGCTGACAACAGTAGTGTAGAAACTGGATGGAAATAACACGTTTTGCCAGATTCCGACAAAACACGTAGCGAAATAAGCTTAAACAAATTCTCAACCCAGTGAATTCTTTGATAAAATACATCAGAATACATTACGAAGGCAGAAATAATACTGAAGAAGTAAAACAAAGACAGAGAATACCATTGAGCTGTCTCTGTTTACAATGAGAAGCTTTATTTTTGTAAAAATGCTCAAACAACACTTACATGCAGTGTAGTAACGCTCGCTTGCTTAGTAGCGGCGGCTTTGGTCATCTCAACGACTTGAACTTCAACAATTCCGTATTCATCGCTCAGTTGAAAGCTTGCTCCCGTGTTCCGGGAGTTGAACAAGTGCAAGCAGTCTAGCCTTTACAAATTCCACGTTAGTTCGGGCAATCTTGCTGTAAGCAGGTAAAAGCCGTAAATCACTGTAGCTTCTTTCAAATACAACCATA
>CBDDTI010000028.1:0-4946 GCA_965233585.1 bacterium | reverse complement strand
ACAAAAACATCACGAGCATATATGAGTATATAAGAGCATGAAAAATCAGTTAAGCGATGATAAGTTGTTAATTCTTCCGTACTAGTTAGCTCGAACAGACAGTGAATGCTGATATGAACTTTTGGGTGAACCGCGCTGTCCTTGAATGACGCTAAACGTGACTTGACACGGTTGTGGGAATTGTTTGCCGTAAAAGCATGATGGCTGGTTGCTTGCTGGATCTGTTCCGCACTGGTTGGAAAAGGCAACCCTGAAAATCAGTTCCTAGGAAACTGTTTGATGCTGTTGTCTGTGGAGTTCTGCTGATAATGTACGATAACTGCTGGTGCTCCCTTTCTCTAATTTCATCGTAGTCGTTCGGCGACTTTTCATTTGCGTGGCCGGTCACCTGAATAATAGACAGCCTTTCAACATTTGCTGCCCTCGTGCTGCTTTCTACCATATCGTCAGAGAAAGAGTTCCTGGGCTGAAATCACCGCGGAGAGTTTTTGCCGTCCAAAATATTTCAGTCTTCTTCTTCGTTTGTCAGTGCACATGCCGCGTTCGGCCTCTACCCTTTTCCTTACTGGCGAAGATGTTTTACTCTTCCCTCGAGCACTCATTTGGACTAATAAAACAATAGCCGAAAAGGGCTGCCAACATTCCAAAATTCGCGCTTCCCCTGTAGTTTCCATAGCAACTTCCGTATTGCACTTTATAACCTCCATGTGCACTCTATAATCTATTTATGCACTCATTACTGACCAATCAAACACTTTAAATTTTGTTGAGCATATTATACGGTTTATTATTGTCTCTTCGTCGTTTTTCTATCGTAGTACACTTTTTATTTTCAAACTTCCTTCAATTTAAAGGAAATGGACGCAATGGTACTATTGCACGAGGCCATAACAACGTGAGTGAGCGCGTTAAGTAAACAATCAAATTACGCCAGAACTAAGCCAGTGTCGAAAATTTCACGAAACACAACAAACTGTAATGTAATGTCACCGAATTGTCTACAATCTACAGACTGGCAGCGACGCACTTTTTTTGGCCAACGACACAAAAGAACGCAGTAAAATTAAACGAGTCATTTATTAGCAGTATCTTAAAATCCGTGAACAACGATATTCTTCCAAAAAAAGAGAAAAAACAAAGTTGATATAGCCTGTCTACGCGGCCAATCCCAGCCGCGAGGAGAATAGTGCTAAACACGGAATCAGCTTCCGGTTTTCGCGCCTCGCCTCAGACTTCTCGCTGATCGCTTGATTACCCGATAAAAAGCGCGTGGAGCTTGACCAACGAGATGATCCCCGTTGAATGTTTTTGTCCTTTTCGACCTTAATATTGTAAGGGTAAGGAAAAGTTTCCATTCCGTGACTTCGGTGTGTTGAAACAAAAAGTATATCACCCGGGTGATATCCTTCCGATTGAAATGTAAAAAAGTTTGAATAAAGAGGCAAGTTTGGTCATTACAGAGAATATTTGGGCGCGTTGCACACAATTGCGAATTTCTCGGCTATTTAACAAAACCAAACAAAATATGACAGGTTTAAGAGACCACGACTGAGAATATCGAGAATCGATGGACAGGCTCGAAAAATCGAAAATCCTGATAATTTGCCTGAAGAACACTTATGGGGGACTTTCTTCGAAAACGTTATTGTTATCTTCTAGGAATGTATAGTTTCCGAGAAATTCGCGAAAAACGAAAATCCCGTTTTTACCTCATTAAATATGCAAAAATTATAGGTAAAATTGGCAAAGTTCTTGATATTTGTATTAATACAATTTGCAACGGTTTGAAACGAAATAAACTTAAAATAATAGCCCTACCCTTCCTCTTTCAAGCAATAGTATTTTTTTAGTTTCGTTCGGCACTTGTGCTGATTCAGTCGCCTTTTAAAATATTGCTATGTCGACCACTTCGAAAAACGGCAAAAATTGAGAAACTTTAGAGGCTTAAAATACATCTTGGTATGTCCGATATCAGGTCCAAATGAACATTGTGCAAAAGTGTGATTTCTCTACTATAATAATGTGAAATAAAAAATCTGGGCAATCGTGATTCACACTAACAACAAACAAAAGTTTGCAGTCTACTCGCGTCTAATTTGCATAATGCAAATTTTCGAAGAAGCCTCATGATGAGTGATCTGATTCGCTCTACTTACTGATTTGCAGGCTGTGATTTCCAGAAAAGACAAAAAAAAAAAAACGATTGTAAACATGTTTTTACTCTGCTGTCACTACAATGTTATTTCTGTGCTTACAACAGTTCACATGGAAGTCAAGGGAAATAGCCGAAATATACCCATCGCAACTGATATTGACTGTTGTCGCTATTACGTGACCGGCGTCACGTTAAAATATTTTTGTAAGCATTAACTTTGGCACAAGAACATAAACTAAATACCTTGCTGAGGTTCTAAAACGAAATTTTCTGATAATAATCAAAGCTATCAAGTTGCAATTTTCTGTTTAAGCCTTGACCAAACGGACTCGCAAGTCGTCTCAAGTAGCGGCAAGTTGAACTTGCGTAGAGACTTGCGTTGGGTGGCCAAACGGACAGGCAAGTTTCCTCACAAGTACACGCAAGTCGTAAATAAACCCATTTCAAGGCAGACATTTCCTTTATTTCATTAGCTAATGATAGGCTAATGGACGTCACTCAACTTATGTTGACTTGGCTTGGGTGGCCAAACGGTGAAAAACTTGCTTTGACTTGCGTGCAAATTTGATCTCAACCAAAGTGAGCGCAAGTCATCGCAAGTCTACGCAAGTGCACGCAAGCCTTGGCCAAACGGAGTCGCAAGTAGACCCAAGTTTTCAACTTGCGTCTACTTGCGACTCCGTTTGGCCAGGGCTTAACCCGTATACTTATGTCAAAAATAGAAGGCATTCGGTATTTTGAAATTTTAAAATCACAACGTTATCATTATATTTGAAATGTGACATGCAAGTGTTTGGTAAGCTAATTCCTACAAACCTTAGGAAGTTTTAAGTTTCGTGAACCCTTCAAACCATGAAACTGTAGACTGACTAGCTGAGTGCTAGAAACATAAAAAATGTACCTTAATCTCCAAGAGTTTTACATTTTTACTTTGGTCTCTTTATGTCAGTGTATAGCGAGACCTGCAGGTATAGCGAAGAATCTAACCCGGACTGCAAGAGCAAGTTTTCACAAGGTCTTCCAAAAGCGAGATGTAGGGGGCTTTTCTCCTTTGATCAGCTGGCACTGAGATGTTCAAACTCTCGCACAGGAGCTTCAAGACACCAAGTTGGAGTTTTTTAAGGCTCTTGTCTTTGACCATGCAACAAACGTCATGCTGGTCGTAGCTGATTGGGTGCTGCACATGCAGTGCGGTAATTACAGACTCTTTTGCGCGAGAAAAGTTCTCTTCATCTTTGATGGCAAGTACATCTGAGTCGCTGAGAGGTTCTCCTGGAGTGGTTTGCTGTTTAATTTTGGCCGTCATTCGAGAGAAAAGCGAAGCTACCTGATGAGCTGTTAGAAATTCGGATACTTTGAACAAGCGCTATCCATTGGACCCTCGGGCTCTCCGCATTTCCTTCGCAACAGCTTCTGCATCGAGCTTCATGCCGCTCTCCTGACCAATTTTAAACTTTGCCTCAAGATATTTTCGTTGCTGATCGTTAAAACGATATGCTTTTTTTGCTTGCTTTAAAGCCCAGCCCTCAGGAGTCTCTACCGGAGATTTCGCCATAGACGAACTGACTGAAGACACTGAAGTTATGGTTTGCAGTAAACTTTAGCCTCCCTGTAGAATGACACCATATTTTAACTTTGCTCTGTCGAAAAGTGTTTCTCGTTCGACGACATTGGTGCATTTGCCAAAGGCAATATGTTTTTCCAGTGAGGAATACCTTTGAAAACCAAGAGTGCAGCCTTCTTTAGGGCACTGAAATATATGGTTATTGGTGTCACCATCCGCCTCTTCTTCTTGAGTTTCCGTGGTGTTCGAGATGACGTCTTTCTGTCTCGCTCGGGCTGCGACCTCTTTAAAATCACCAGGAGAGAAACAAGTGGAAATCTTCTGAAAGTGGTATTCTACAATCCAAAAAGAAAATTTATGTTAATTAACAGAATTCTCATGACAATTACAATAATAACATTAGCTTTGAAGGTTTTTTTTTTAAAAAAAAAAATCACGAGAAATCACTATTACTGTGACGTATCGTGACTTTAGGAACCTCTGTTTTGTTTTTTACCTTTTTAATCCCTTCAACATCATGAAAAATAACAGAAAGTGATAGGAGGTTTACTAAATTTATCATTTGTTCCCTCCAAATTGATGTCCTTTCCAGGACCAATGCCAAACGCCTGCCACATCTTCGCTCCTCCGGGGCAAAAGCTGAAGTTGTTCAGTTTACTGATGCCAGTAATTTTCTGTTGCGATGTGGTACTTTCAGACTCCCCAAGACGATCAAGCACGGCCACGCCAAACCCAGGGAGACCACCATGCGAGAGAACCGCCTTCTCCATCTCTTTGGCGTTTGTAACATTGCTTCCTTCGTTAGCAAATCAAGTAATGTGACCTTTGATAGTTGCAGCCATCCGATCAGCCGGTCCCTTTCCACCTTGGGGATCTGAGAAGCTTACCCCGGCAACTTTTACTCCTGTTGCCTTCTCTATTGCTGGTACTGACATTATGGTGACGGCGCTGTGATAACACCCTGCGTTATCTTGGCGAAAGAATGCTTTCTGTATCTCCGGGTGTTCTGTTTTCAAGGCGTTTAGAACGTGTGCCATAATTGCGACGACAGCTGAACTTCGTTGGGTGCAATTCTGGATAATATGCACAAATCCCTGAGACTCCAACTGGTTGTTGCGGCGGCGGACGGCAACGGATATGTGCCTGGAAATTCCCCTTTTGCCGTACCAGTCGGACTGTGACTCGCGGTAATTTCATGGCCCAGTCCTGTGTTAGAAAGACTGATAC
>CBDDTI010000027.1:0-4433 GCA_965233585.1 bacterium | reverse complement strand
CTGTAAACGAAACGGCAAACGAAAGCACAGCTAAACAAATTGACGGTTTTCAAGATTACATCATGGTTTTTTTTTTAAGAAACAGAAACCCATCAACCTGTCGTAAGTTACTAATTACAGTGTCACTTTCTCCTCGACTTTCAGCTCAACAGTTTCTCATAGAAGTTTAAATCTCCCGTTCTCTTACCGTTACAATACTCAGCTTAATGCATTCATGACTTATTATGATGGCTGAAGCTTTTGCAGCCAAGGGAACTCGCTCCTACATTGACTCAACTAGTGCTCGAGTTCGTCCCAGCGTGGTCGAGTTCGCTTCCACGTACGTTGAAATAAAAATCACAAAGATATCAAACTATCTGAATCAGTAATAAAACTTCAATATGTTCTGTCCTTGAAATTCAATAAGTGACACTAGTTTTTTCTAAACAGTGTATTATTTTGTTTGGCTATTATACATCTCTCAACTTTTTCTAGCCCACAGTGTATTAAAAGCCTTACACTGTTGTTGCTTTTGAGGTTCAGTGTTGTTGTTGTTTTTGTTGCAGTTAAATTGTTGTTGTTTACTGGTACTATACCTTTCATCCACTGCTGTTTAGTAACACCATAGTGCCATACCCTTCATCATGGCTCCATCATCGCCTCGGGTTTGTCAGCAGATAATCGTACTGCTTTTCAGTGATCATTGCCGCTAATTCCGGTTCGCTATTGCTGTCGATTTCGACTAAAGCTTTTAGGATTGGTTCTTTATCGGACCATTCTGGGAAAGCTCCAGCCCTCTCACTCTCTCAGTTGATCTCAGTCTGCAGGGTGGTGAAAACAGTTCGCTTTTTAACAGTCGACTCACAGGCTCCCCAAGCTCAAAATATGTGGAGTATGCGACAGCTTGTGTATATAGAGAATTGTACGGGAAAATCGCCGATCGTGAAAAAGTTGTGTAAATAATAATAATCTCATTTGAAATAAAGTTTTCCTACCTTAAATGTGTCGCGAACTTGTCTCATGTGCCGATTTTAAAGCCATTCTGACGCCATTTAGTGGAGTTATTTGAAACCGTTACTCCTCCTTCTAAAAGAATGGAGGAGTAACGGTTTCGAATAACTTCAAATAACTCCACTAAACGCCGTCAGAATGGCTTTAAAATCGGCACAAGAGACAGGTTCGCGACACATTTGAGGTAGAAAAAACTTTATTTCAAATGAGATAGTTATTTACACAATTTTTGTTACGATTGACGATTTTCCCATACGATTCTCTATATACACAAGCTGTTGCATACACCACGTATTTTGAGCTTGGGGAGCCTGTGGTCGACTTTACCGTTAACGTCAGCGGGGTGGCCAGCACCTGTAGCTGACGCAATTTTTTGCACGAAAGACGAGGCCTCCGAGGGCATATTCGCGCCATTCCCTGTGCGGCTTCCCCTGTCGTTAAATGTTACGCCGCTAAATTCGAAATTTGCTTCAAATTCCACCTGCTACACAAACCACTGAATACTGACTGATCATAATAAATTTCTCTTATGAAATCTCATTGAATTGATTTTGGCAGATATAACAGCAAAATGTTATAAAAGAATACCAGGTGTGAAATCAGGTACGTAAGTACTTTTAGCTTGGACTATTAGCCTCCCATGGAATAATTTTGTTGGCTTGTTGTACACTCCTCTCCACGTACGAGAAGTTACGAGCCAACCAGACAATGTCTGTAAAAGAGGCAAGAAAAAAGCAAATTATTTTGCAAACTTTTCGCGCGCGAACTGTGCGTCCTGCTTTCGGGAACGGCACGCGCTTCGCGTTCAAGTCGTCATGCGCTTCGGCACGTGTTGAGTGAAATGACATGCGCTCGAATTCCACGCGGTGAAAATATTTTGTCCATCTGCCGGTACATAAATTTCGGCGAAAACAGCGAAGAGGCTCGAATAGCATAGAGCCCGGCCTCTCAAATATGGCAACGTATTAGTGGGCTTCTTTCAAATTATTTTTTTCGTTGCACGGAGAGCTCTGTCTGCGCGTCGCGTTAGATGGCAAAGCGCTCTCTTGATTTTACCGCCATTGCATAAAGTATAAGCTTAAACTGAACTTCCCCGCGGATGGATATCGTTTTCACCATATATTAGATGTTGTTAACGTAAACCTGAATACATAGATATTACATCGGCGATAAAATTAGAGGCGTTTAGGCCAAACAATGGGAAAGGAACGAAGAAATTTCGGCTGGCAATGAATGATACTACATTAAGATCAGCGTGACTTCAAAAGGTCAAAACACAATCACGAAATACACAACTAATCAAGGAAGATTACATTACTTACCAAATTAAAAAACACTTTTCCTCCTCTTTAACGTTATTTAGTCGACGATAGATGCTTTGCTGTCCTAAATCCGTGGTATAGAGCTTCTCAAAGACAGAGATACGACTAGCTAGTCCAACTGCTCGCATATATGTCAATGAACGAAAATCACTGGCTGTCACTCAACGTCATCATCTTGTTATGTAATCATTCATTGTTGCCGGTATCATCGGGCACGTAGATCAGCACACTCAGTTACCCTGTAAGTATCTTTTGCCTACGGTTGAGGTCTCTGGTGGAATTTATATCCATTTAGAAATGGAGTCATCATCATCGTTCCTTTCATTCACGAATCGATTGAGACACGAATTCGCAGAACTAGGAGTACTGCATTTAACAGCCATCTGGATCAATACGCATGATACATGCATTGTGCACACACGATTCTATACACATGGGGAACGGTGTTTGTGAATGAGAGAAATGTAGAAAAATACACTGGGCTCGTAGTATAAATTCGCTATCAAAATGTCATGCGGTGTAGCAAGCAGAATTTCGTTATGATTTTTTACTCGCTGTTGGCGAAACCGCAACGACCTTTAGTTTGGATTTTAAGGCCGCACGTTCTCGACATCCCCCGTAGACGCGTCTAGACTCGGGATATGAAAAATGACTTTCGAGGCTAAAAAATAAGTTCTAATGCAATCATTTTTTGCTGGTAAAGCGGAACCACAACCAGACTTGAGAAATCTACTTTTATTTTTGAAGCCAGTTCAGCTAAAACAGGTGCACTCAGCGCGCTTCAGTGTCTTGAGAATCCGATTAGACTCATATCCAGTTTTGAATCGTGTAGTCTAGACTCTTGTTTTCTGTTGGTTTATTATTTTTTCTCCCCACGGTGACTAAACAGTTATCATATGGTTTGTGTCGACAGCCCTGGTGGTCGCGGTTTACAGAACACTTTTGGCAGCACGAGGGTCCCGATACTGTAGGGTCCCGCCCGACACTGGTTCGGATAGATTTATTCTCTAGTTAAGAAAAATTTAAGCTCTACAATGCAAGAAACGGGTGTTATTACTTACAGATAGGGGAACTGCCTAACCTCCTATAGAGCCTTGTTACAGGATCCGTGTTGAAATAATAACACTTCTACAAGGCACTGGCTAACTGGCAATGTTATGAAAAGCGATAACATATGTCAATTTTTAAACTGAAAACTGTTCTGCTGTGTCGGTGGCAAGTGAAGCACTCAGTTAATTATTAACAAGCTGTTAAAGGTCTATTGAAAAAAGCCCCTTTTACTGCTGTGGGAAATTGTAATTGTCATGATCAATTGGTAAAAGGACATCATGTCATACTCGTGATTAACAAATCGGACTCCCGCTTCGCGGTCGTCCGATTTTGTTAAGGTGATTCCTCAGTATTGCATTGCGCATCCCTACTGCGCACGATTTTTACGTCATTAGCGTGCACGTACTCAACGAAAGAAATTTCCCTCATGCTAAGCTCGATAGCGAAATAAATGCTCGTTTTCTTTTAAACGAGCATGGTGACCTACATTTTTTATTGCATAATGATAGTGTGCATGTTGTCCTCCTTAATTTAAAAGAAAACTAAAAAATTTATCGGAAGCAAAAAAAGATATAAGTGAAACAGTGCACGAAAACGTTACTCTGTTATGCAAATTATCACCGCAAAAATAACGACTCTACAAACACTTTACGTCCACGTCGTTTCAAATAGTGTGATGCTTCCACAAATTTTATATGATGTTGCTCTATATGCTCGACTCTTTCTACCTGTCAAGTTTTTTTTCCGAGTATTACTTTTATAACCTATGTTGCGAGCTACCGCAAAATGTAACGTGCACCGATGAATAACGCGCGTGATTAGTACAAGTACAGGCACAAATGAGGTAAGATTGGCTCATCACATCTCTTAAACGAGAATGGTGACATATCATTTTTATTGTATTTTTCGAAACAGTGCTTGGTAAAGAACATTCAGGGAAAGTTTCGAAGAATCACCTTAATCACTCATATGATTACAGAATGAATTGGACTCCACTCAGTCCTATTATACCATTATATACAAATGTTTCCTGTAGATTTAGATTAGTCTCAGACTCTTTAAACTTAAGTC
>CBDDTI010000026.1:12500-13716 GCA_965233585.1 bacterium | reverse complement strand
TCAATACTTAATCAATCGTCTGTTATCGTCTCGCGCTGTAATTGGAAAATGACCATAGCTAAAACCGACTGAGCAAACGAGTAAAGAGAAAAACATTTCAAAAAATTAAAACTGACATTCTTTACAAATTCCTGACTTCGAATTGCCCATTTCTTTAAAAGAAATGTTGTTATTCAACTCATACACTTTACAAACATAAGTTTATCCATTCCTTTATTGTCACCAGAGAAATAAGTCCTTTTATCCACGACGACATAGGCACAAGCATAAGTATAAGGATAGCGGTAGTGAGGACTCCCATAACACAAACATGAGCAGATTCTGCGCAGAATGGATAATTGCCTTAACTCAAGCAGGCTCCGTACTTCCTCGATACAGCAAAATAAGATGGCGGGCATATAGACTTCGACCATGCGACAATTGTGGACAGGGCTCGTAATTTTCACGATAGACTTTTTCTCGAGGCCTGGTATTCGCAAAGAGACAGCAACGCGGGAAACGAACACATTGACATCCCAGATGTTTACAAATCCCTCTCGTAATCACGCGCAGCGGTCGTTAGTTATGTTTTTGCTGGCGTAGCACGCGTAGAACTGTGAACCGTTAGAAAGCTGTCATTCAGTTGGATTTTTTAAAAAACCGATGAAGGCCGAGGCTGTTTGGTCGAAACGTCTTTGAATTTTTATTGACGTTGCTTTTAACGTTATCAAGATTCAGTGTCAAGCACAAATTTTAACTCTGATGGCGGGCATATGTTAATACTTATTAAGCGCGTTCCCTTTTTACATAATCACAAGCACAAGAAGAACAAAAATATTTTTTCTACTTTGTGATAGTGTTTATGCTTTTGCTGTAGGTGTCCTCACTGCCGTGTGTTTGTGCTTTTGCTTGTCAGTGTGGGTGTCTTGTGCTTATGCCGTAGTGAAAACAGGCTTAACTAAAACTAGAAGAAACGAATCGTCACGCGAGTGCAGTGATGATTTTCTTCAATTTTTGTTCGTTTTGATATTTGAGCGTGTTGCTGTTTGTTAATTTTTTTGTTTGTCGTGAAAGTTTGATCAGTAATTTGCATGAAATGAGAAACGAGAATGAAATAGCTGCGTTTTGTTTATTGTAAGTTATAAAAGTTTATTGCCATTTGGAATGAATATTGGACGTTTTTTATAATTTAAAGTGAAAAAATATCACAACAAATATTCAAGTCTTAAGCCAAACA
>CBDDTI010000026.1:0-7500 GCA_965233585.1 bacterium | reverse complement strand
CTTGGACCTTTTTTGGTGGGGTGCAGCTTTTCGTCTGTATCATGCATTGCTGAGTAGCTTTCACTGCCTAGCTCTCCCCGGCTTTCAATATTAGGTTCTACGTTGCACTTTTGGCCTAACTTTATAGTGTACGTTATTTTGCCACATCGAGTGTCCTATCCAATGAGTATATACTGTTATGCTGTTCCTGTTTTGGATTGAAAGCATTTTCTTCTTTTTTTTGTTTTCCTCAGCTTGTCAGCGCTGATTATTTTATACCTAGGAATTGAAGGTAATGTTTGACCGTTGCTTCCTTTGCTTGACATATCTCACTAAAAGACAATATGTTTTAGAGATTTTTCCTAAGGTTAAAATTATGCTTCATGCATACAGGTTGCTATCACAGCTTTGCATGTGTAATGTGTATCCTGTCATTGCCCTCATTTTTGTTCGATGTCTGTTTAAAGAACGATATAGAAACTGGTTTAGTTTGTTGTCGGGGACAAGGTTATTCAAATTTAATGAGATTCATCACATGTAAAAATAGATGTGGTTAGCTGTGGTTTTGAATTCAATGTACGGCTTTTTTGTGAAAATATGCATGTATGTAAAATATTATTAAAATCAAGTTAACATCTTAGCTGTGTATATTAGTAATGGACATTGCTGTTCACAGTATGCTGTATTGTGATTTGAGATGAAGTCAACTCTATCAGTGTTTCATTCTGGGAATCGTGTTGATTACGAGAAATGTCGCGAAAGCCGGCAGCAACGATAGCTTCTAGTAATTTTCAAACACATACAAAATAAATTGTTCAACTTAAAGATGAATTTTTAAAATATCGACAATATTGACATAAGGTAGAGCGAATTGTCATGTGCTAATGACCGAAACTACGTCCTCTGTTCGTTGTGACGATAATTCTATCTTAGTTTTTAGAATCATTGCTAGACTTGCATTTATTTCCTAAGTTTGGAAATCCTGATACGTCATGGGCGTGGCAAGTAATTTTCGATGGTACTGTCAAGAACTTGACTCATAACAAGTTTCACGAAAGTACTTCTCTGATTTCGAGATTTACTTAGAATGTAGATAAAGATCACAGATCTTTTTTAAAATAAAAATAGTAATAAATTCCACACACACACAAAAAATAGCACGAACTTATTTTTATCAAACGAAAAGAAATCAGTTTATTAGTTATAGCATGGAACTAAAACAAACCAGACTGAGAAAAGTAGTTTGTGCTCATGTTTGTACCCGTTGGAACTTCACCTAATAATAAATATCTCCCCCCCCCCCCCCCTCCACAAAAAAAAACTCTGCTCGTATATAATAATAATAATAATAATAATAATAATAATAATAATAATAATAATAATAATAATAATAATAATAATAATAATAATAATAACGGAATTTGCAGTGGCATTTCCACGAGGTGGCTCTTCATCCACTGTTTCCAGATCGAATTAGAATTTAGAAATGTTGATTTTTGTGGAGGGAGGAAAACCGGAGAACCCGGAGAAAAACCCTCGGAGCAGGGACGAGAACCAACAACAAACTCAACCCACATGTGACGCCGGGTCCGGGAATCAAACCCGGGCCACAGCGGTGGGAGACGAGTGCTCTCACCACTGCGCCATCCCTGCTCCCGTATATATATTGTTATTCTGCTGTCATTCGGCAGGCCCAGATTACACTTGTTTGTTGGCGATTGGATTTAAGGAATTCCAACTTAGGTAGTGGACTAGTAAAATTGTTCAGGAAACAGGTTCTGTCAATGTTTGTTAGTCTTTATTTAATTAGAACTCCGGTGACATGCTTCATATGTTTTCGCTCTAATGATGCCAGAGGAGTAATTATTTAGGTATATATGTAATTTGGGGGCGTTCTGACTGCTTGTTGAAAATGCTTGTATAGATATCGATTTTTCGTTTCTTTTTCGAAGATATAAAAGACGTAAGGGTCGCGAAAAGATAAAATCAAGGAGTGAATAAAGGAGCATAAGCGATTTTGCTAATCTATTAAGGGGACCATGAGCACTTTGTTACTTTGCTACAATTTATTTAAATAACTATTTAGATTTAGAGTTTTCATAAAGCATAAAACAAGTATTTTAGTACTGAGCTGCAAATTGAATAACCTGTAAGATTAGAATCTGTCTTGTGGACTTCATAGGCCTTGTTCATTTGCATGTCTGATAAAAATAAAAGCGCTTATCACATATGTTATGAAATGTCAGTTATATATCAACATTCCTTTTTAGAACCATAGATCAAATAGATTAAGTGTCAAACTATGTTTTTCAACTTGCTGTTTTTTATTACGAAACTGATAAAAAGCAAATACTAATTCTGTCCGCCAATAATGAAGAAAATTTTCAATTTCAATTTCCTTTTTCGTTAGCATAGGATATGCCACATATCGCTTATGTTGAAGAGACAGTGAAACTTGGGTAACCACCAAAACACTTAGAGCATGTTATATTTCGCATGTGAAAGATACGCCTTTCAGACTTCCTCTTCGCTGACTTTCCACTTTCGGTTTCCCGGGAATAGATGACAGCAGTACACTGAGGTAAGCGCTGGTACAGTCGCGATAATTTTCATTTTTATCAGGCCAAGTGAACATTAATGCACCTGCCATTAAAACTTGCAGGGAGAGATCGATCCTCAGTAATTAGTAAGCTGAAATCGATAACTTTCCTTTCAATTGATAACTTGCTTTCAGATCGTTTAATCCTTTCTTTTGTACGAGCCTTTTGAATTTTTCTTTTCAAGCTAATTCTTGATAAAAAGGAAACAAGATTTAAATATTGCGTTAAGCTCAAACGAAATGCTAAATATTATCAAAAGTGCTATTCAAATTAACACTGTATTCATCTTTGGAGATCACTATGTTGCAAGGCTGTTCATGAAATTGAATTAGCTTATTCAGACTTGGAAAGTCTTCATTCGTTATTGATTTAAGGTGTCATGAAACTGAGGTGAGAGGAGAAGTCTAAGTTTAATTTAATATATGCATAAAATCACGTTTTCACACCTGAAAAATAGTTCTTAACATGCTTTAAAATCTAATTAAAATAAGTTTTGGCTAAGGCGCTTAAAGAAGAATGTAGTTGATAGAATCTTAACTGGCTATGAACTTCCCTAAAAAGGATAATTGTGAGGTTTTATTTCGTTGCCAGTAAATCGCAGTAACACATTTTGATAATTAGCCTCAGCAGACCTCCCTGGATGACGAAGAATGAATGAATCAACAAAAGCTCCATTTTCCCTTCAACCCCGTGACTCTCTCCAAGTAACCATGGAAATCCTCGTGGCTTGCTCTCTAATGGTACTTGGAACTTGTGGAAATGCATTAGTGTTTATTGCAGTTTGGAAAGAGAAATCGCTGAGGACAACACCAAACGTGTTTGTGGTTAACCTAGCAGTAACAGATTTTCTGTTCTGTGTGGTTGTCCTGCCCTTGACCAGTGCGACATTCATACAGGGCCAATGGAAATTGGGCTCGCATGGGTGCAACCTACAGGCGCTTATGTTCAGTACAAACATAAACGCAACCCTCGTAACTATGACAACAATAAGCATTAATCGCTTCATCTTGATACGCCACAGGATTAAGTACAAAACTGTCTACACGAAGAGAAACGTTACCTTCATGATAATCGGAATTTGGTGTTACGCCATTTTGGTCGGATCTCGACCGTTCTATGGCCTGGGAGAGTACGTGTTCAACCCAGACACGGCATTTTGTTCTATTGATAAGAAACCTGACAGCGCCAGCAGAATATCACGGTTTGTGGCTTATTTCACGTTGTACGCAAATATAATTATTGTTATGCGATGCTATGTTGGAATATATCGAACAGTACGACAGCACAGAAGGCAAATCAGGAGCAGTCAAGAAAAAAGCGACAACACATCGGGCAGAAGTGAAAACCGGGGACTCCGCAAAGAAGTCGGAGAAGACGTACATATTGCAAAAACTCTTTTCGTCGTCATTTGTCTATTTGGAATTTGCTGGTTTCCAACTGCTGTGGCAGGCATTGTTGTTGTGTTTGGTACCACGATCCCTGGTCTAGTACAAGAGATGTTGATGCTTACTGTTTGTCTAGCTTCAGTAGTTAATCCCATGGTATACGCTGTAAGAAACAGGCGGTTTCGACGAACTTTCAAGAGGATAATCGAGTTGCGGTTTTCCACAGATCGTCCGGCATTAAGAATCTCGGTTCGTCCTGAACGTGCTCAAACAACGCTATAATATATCTCTACGCCAGTAACAGAATAATTCTACAGAGGCGTTGTTGTTAAAGGAGATGTCTCGCGAATTTTAGTAGCCACGCACTAGGAATGTTCCTTTGACTCACTGTTTGTTGTGAATAACTCAATTGGACAAGCATTGTTGAATTTTGGTATTCAAAGCAAAGAAGGTTAAAGAAAGACACTAAGTTATATGGCACCGTTAAACACTAACTTAGAAACTCTTCAAAATGTACCATTTTCAAAACACGCAGTATCATAACATCGTACCTCTTGAAAGACAGAGCGTACAGAACCTGAATATATATTTCTGTTGTGGTAATGTAAACTTGCGGTACGCCACAATGTGAATAAGGTTGCATCGACAGGTTTCGTAAGACCCCGATGTTATCCGCGAACTGCCATTCAGTATATTGGGCACTATTTGTATGATCCCACTCGAAGGAAAGTTAGTTAGTGCTAAATCACTGGCAATCAGTGTAAAACATGGGATATCTTTTTGCGAAAGGTGTGAAATTAATTTAGGCAGTCTAGTTGGGCTCTCTTGTGTAACTGAAACATTTTTTTTCAGGATAAGGTAAGAAACATTCTTTGTGACGCCGCTGAGGACATTTCTGACGTTCCCCTGTAGCAAGATTTAAGTAATCTAATAATCATTAACTTTCAAATGGGTAACAATGTGGTGCATCCCTAAAAAGTGGCCAAACTGACATTTTAAGGGTAGTACAATGTGATTTGGATTGCTCCCATCACGTGCACATGGCCCTAAATTTCGCAAGCTCAATATCTCAATAGTACACTGCACCGAGGTACTTCAGTCAATTTTTGCTGGATATGTGCCACTGGCCTCTTAGAGTCTCTATCCCATTACAGTTTATTCTGTGGCCAATTATAGACTCCGTCTTAGTCACTTTCGGGCAAATATGTAATTTTTGGCGATCCCAGATTAGTCACTTTATATTTATGTATGTACCTTATAATGAATAAAGAACACTTTACTTTTCCCCTACAGTACAAACATTCTGGTATGTTTGTAAATATGAAGAACTGTCTTACCCCACAATCAGAAAATGCGCGACCCCATTCTAGTAACTCTATTGAAAATGCGACCCCATGATGCCAGTTGTGCAAATGCGACCCCATCCAGCGGCACATCCCCATTAGCGGGTACACTAGTCCCAGTAGTTTCCTTGACTTTTCTCCTCTCTTGATTTTTCTCCGCATAAGAGAGCTGCGAGTGAGCAGCGAAGCGGTGAACACGAGCAGCAGAGCAACGAGAAAGAAAAACCTCTGGCTACTTTGGACTTGAATTTCACTTTCAATCACACGCCAGGGTCAAGAACGGACCCTCGGGCTCGGATTGGTTGATATTTTTTTCAAACACGCAAGTCAATATGATTGGTCCGTTTGATTAGCAATATCGAGGGGACGGTGGGGATATCTGTCACTGCAATTCTTGTGGAAAATTTTTGTTTGCAAAATACTTCAATCCTCAGTTTATACACGTTCGAGATTCGCCTGTGTTCGACATGGATTATGTTTCTCAGGTTGTCTTCCAAAGAATTTTGACCTCGGCACTCGAGGAGAGTTTTACAGAGATTGAAAGTCTCACCGAACATCAAAGCCTTGTTCGCAGTTATAAATTGCAATGATGTGTTCGCCATACTGCCAACCGGATATGGAAAGTCAATTATAATTAATTCAGTTGATCCCTGATGTCGGCAAACACCTGTACCTTTTAGCCTATTCACCGCCCTCACCAGGTGATAAATTGGTTGGGTGTCCTCTAAAATCTCTGGTGGGCCCTCGTATCCGTGAACTGCAAAACCGTGGCATTTCAGAGGCCAGGTTTGAGCGGTGAAAGCCTAGATGAGGGTCTGGATGTGGGGACGAAGGAGAGAGGACGGGGGGGGGGGGGGGGTGGTGCAAATGTCAGTTGTCAGTTAAAAAGTTATCTTTTTGTCAGTTGTCTGTTGAATTTTGGGCCATTTGTCAGTTGTCAGCTAAGAGCCTTTTAACAATTAACTTAATACCTTAAATGGCTTAAAACTCTCCTAGCTCTAAATAGAAAACCCTTACTTTTTAAAAAATATCTTTGTTTTCTAATCTTCATCATCATACAAATCAAGTCAAGAAAGCATTTCAGTTGTTTTTTCAAGCCACTACTAATAAAAATCAATGAACTTTTCTTATTAAGCGTACAAGACTTACAAATCTAGGCGATACCAAACTTGTGGTGACTACTATAGCACGCGCATATGACCCGTAACCAATCAGGAGCCAAGAATGACAATAGGCTATTGTTTCGAGAACAATAGACTCTATTGTTTTCCAAATCCAAGATGGCCGCCACAAATTTCAGCCAATCAGGAGGTGAATTAAGAATTCAAGATGGCGGTAGCGGCTCCCTAAGCAGCAGTGAAACCTGGAAACTAGGCCCCTGGGTTTCCATAGAGAGTTTGTTTTGGGCGAGAAAAATTGCCCACTGGACTCGAAGGCCTGGGATCGGTCTTATCATATTTTTTTCATCTCAGACTCGTCCAATATGTCAATTGAGAATCAATCTATACACATGTAAATCAAATGGCTATTCAAAATGCCGCTGGCTTTGTTCCATGGATAAATAGGTGTACCCCATATCCCTCGAAGCTGGTGTCGTGAGACTAAAAAAATTCCTATGGTTTATTCTTGTTGATTCGTAGGAGTTTAAAAACGCAAGGAATCGATTTTTCAAATTCTCGAATCATTTTATGCTTGTAAATGTGATCAGACCATTTGTACGCAACGCTTAATCAATTTGCCGTGTACTTTGATGTCCCTATGGCTATTCAGAATACCGCGCGCTTTGAAAGCGTTAATGATTATCGCGTACCCTTATCCCACTTGATGTTCGGTACCTCTATCCGTTTAATCAAAGTTACTGTATCCTTTTATTATCTCTATAGCCAATTAGAATAAATAAGTAGTACCCCATATCCCACTTGATGTTCGGTACCTCTATCCGTTTAATCAAAGTTACTGTATCCTTTTATTATCTCTATAGCCAATTAGAATAAATAAGTAGTACCCCATATCCCATTTGATGTTCGGCACCTCTTTCTGTTTAATCATAGTTACCTTATCCTTTTATTATTTCTATAGTCAATTAGTTTCACAAGTGATATGACTTTGCTTACAACGTTTCATTACTAAAATTGTATTCACAAAAGGATAGAAAATGGTCGGTTGAGAACCAATGTGAAGACGGTGGGATAA
>CBDDTI010000025.1:0-3832 GCA_965233585.1 bacterium | reverse complement strand
TTTTGGGGTTTCCCACTGTCTTAGGTGTCTGTGGTGTTGCCTTCAGCAAAGAATGTGGTAAACGCTTTCTTCTGTTTCGTTTTAAGCCCTATTGTTGCAGTAACCAAAACCAACTATTCGGACAGATACTTTCAAAACCTGGATGCGAAAGTAAGATACTAGCCATCTTATTTAATTTCTGCCCTTCTCTCACGACATCTATCCACCTCTATGCAACATCTACATTCTTCATGCTGGTCAACGTTTTCCAACGAACAATTTATACACTTGCATCTATTACAATAAACATCGTGCAATGTCTACGAAACAGACATACATTTCCAAAACTGACGGTGACACAGATCGAATCCAACGTGCGTAACTTCCTTCGAAACAAACTACTTGGAATTAGCTCTTTTAACAAAAATAGACCTTAGTTTAATGAATAGACGCATTGATAAAAGCAGAAAGAATCGAGAAGAAGAAACCAAATAAAATACCAGTCTAATAGATCTGTCTCTTCAGCAAATCGACTCAGAAGCATGTCCTCAGGCTCTTCTTACTCTATACAGCTATTTGTTCAGCGTACAGCTGGGTAGCTTCTTCTTCGGTGGCAATTGGCTCGGCACTATCATCGTATGATTAGAAATCTTCACTTGCCGAGTTGAAGCTAGCCTCTGAAGACTCGGAGCAACCTTCACTACTGCTTTCAGACAAATTTTCCCCAAATTGAGCTTCCGAGTCTACAGACATTTCGCAGATACTTGAGCCAAAAACCGACTAAAATCCCTCTAAAATCAAGCGATCATCAATCGCGTGTTAGGTAAATGACGTCACAAGTAGAGTTACCGCTGCGAAATTAGCGGGCTCAACTGGAACCACTTTCGAGCAATGGCGGACGGCAAATTTCACTTTTCAAACGGCGAAATTTTGATGAAGGAAACCTCTTTAATTTTTTCTTTCTGGACGAAAGGACATCGTACATGACGGTAAGTTATTCTGGGTAAAAAAAAGGGGATAAAAGAATCTGAAATTTCGTCGCAGTGGCACTTTAAACGAAACGAGTCAAGAGGTTCGCTGCCGTTAAACTAAAACTGCTAGGTGAGCTTTGAACCTTCTGAATACTGATCATAATAGAATCAAGAAATAATTGAACGTATAAGCAATAATTATGTTGTTAGTGCTATCTGCAATTTTGTCCTATTAAAGGCGGTAAATGACATACCGCAGAAGAATCCCGTCGAATGAAGAGACTTAGCCACAGGCTTGATTCAATAGAAATCTAAAACATAAAAAGAAAGATGGCGACGTTTTCATCTTTAAATGCCGCTTATATATATTTATCGATGGGACACCTGCAAATCGATGACAATTTCATCAATGTGCAGTGTACTGCAAACGCCCCATCTTTGTTTTGTTGGTAGTTTTACCAGCAGTTAATCACTGTTCGAGCGAATTAGTGCTTTGGCTACCAAACGATGTATGATTAACTTGATTAAATAAGATTGATAAATTGTCTATGTTTTCCAAAAATAACTCTTTTTGTCGCCATAATAACTGGAACGTCATGAATAACACAGCCTAAGAACATAAGCACTTTCAATTTATCCAACATTAGTACGAATTGTGTGATCGTCCGGGTGAGGGTAGTTCTGAAAAGAACTGTTGGTGAGTGACGTTTCGATAACCTGAGCGGAAGTCATTTTCAGAGTTAAGTGAATAGTGTTTTTCAGTCGATAATGTGATAAGGGATTGGTCAGTTAAACCATTAGTCAGTTAAAGGAACACTATCACGATGTAGCGCATGCGCAAGAGTTTGATTTTAAAACAGGGGGTTAAGAATTCAAAGATGAGGGAATTGTCATAGAGCTTTCACAAATCCGTTTGCATCGTCCTCAATCAACTTTGGCTTTGCCCTAAAACTTCTCAGAATCAAAGATCAGTGAAACACGGTTCTCGTAAAGTGTCAATTTGTGTGTAATCGAGTCCTTTCGGGGTTAACTTCAATGCCGTTTGACGGAACTTCGAGTGGAAGGAAGTGTTATGGCGCTGGACGAAGACGGCTTTCTTTTGGCAGCTTTCAGAAAGGTTTAGAAAATAGGGAAAGGACTGAGAAGTACATGTAATGGAACCAGCAACATAGCAGGATTTTTTCAAAGAAACCGATTCACGAGGCTTGGGAAAGACTGAAAGGATCGCGGCTCATGCGAGCGTTTCTTTGTTGACATTTTACTCGAGCAAGCAGACCTTTACTCGTTGGTTTTCTTTCTCGATATTCAGACATTCTATGAGGTTCTCTTCGCTCAGGTATACTCTATGAGATTGACTCCGATTTATTTGTTTTTAGCTATCAGGACTGTTTTCTAAATATGATAAGGACTCGTGAAGAAAGTCAGTAAAATTTCCATCATAACATTTGCACATTAGCATATTCAGGCTTGTTATGAACCACGGACTTACTGTTGCCTTGTTTTTGCATTACTCATGCGGCTTTTCACGTGTTCCACCACTACATTGGTCAATACAGTTTTTATTTGCCGTTTAACACGAAAAAACAAGTCGCTTTCCCTGATTAGTTCAGCGAGTTAACCTTTCTTCCTGTAATTGAGAGATGAACGCGAGTGGCGAATGGGATATAAATAGCGCTCAACTGTCACTTTGTCGCGTCGGCATTACGCGACAAAGTGACAGTTCTATTGTTTTCCGATAAAAGAAGCCAGTCAAGTTCGCGCGTGCGCTACATCTTTTAAGCCATACTACAACTACATTTGTAGTTTTATTGCGCAATTTTGGAGAGGACTTGTAACGAGTCAACCCGTAAAAGCATACTCTGAGAAACAAAACACATTTTGTCCTAATTTCCGTCTTAGACCCTTCCCTCCTCCAATCTGACAAGGAGAAGAGCCGGAGAAGACTTGCAGAGGTGAATAAACTTGTAGTGGAACAGAGGATAAACTCTGAAGTGTAATTTAAAGTGCTATGTGAAACCCCTGAAAGACCCACTGGGCGTTAGCCCTAGTAAAGAGAATCAGGAAACCACACGAGGTAAAGAAAAAGCTCTTTTGACCTCGGCGGGAATGGAAGCCACGACCTCCGGATTAGATCGACCGTTACTCTGCCGGCTGAGCTACGAGGTCGGACAGAGAAAGTCGGAGACGATTTAGGTGGTGAATCACGGCAAAGAGAAAGTAAGGGTACATATGAATGTTTTGCCGCGAAGCACTATGAACACAAATGGGGGAACAGAGAATGAACTCTGAAGTGTAATTTAAAGTGCTAAGTGAAACCCATGAAAGACAAACTGAGCGTTACCCTAGTAAAGTGAATCAGGGAACTTGAATAAACTTGTAGGCAGAAACCAACAGAATGAGCCTGTAGCTTTCCAAACAGAGTTTCTGATTTGCTCAGCAAACGATAGATAAATAAATTAAACAATGCCCTCAGCGCTTGAAACAATAGGAGCTACAGGATAAGAGAACGAACCAAAATACAGGTCTGGAAGCGGTACAGGATTACTCAGCAATAGACCCTTCTCCAAAATGGCGGCGGAAAATTCAAATAAGTCAAAATTAAAAACGTATACCAGCACTAGAAAGAACATCTTTACTTAAGGTGACTCGACCCAGTTTTTTCTGGGGGGTACCATCCTACTTTGAAGCTCTCTGGTATGCCCACCTTTACTTTTATCGTAAGTCTAACACATAGAATGGATAACATATAGATCAATCTACAATATAACATAAAATTTTTGGCGATCGGAGTAATTGTCACGTGGTTATAATGCCACGCCCCTTTGAGGTCTGAGTCGAAAATCTGCTGATGCTGGCATTTTTTCGTAAAAATCTCTTGGCTA
>CBDDTI010000024.1:0-12415 GCA_965233585.1 bacterium | reverse complement strand
TGCATATCCGTTGCTGCTTGAACCCGGTGGAAGTTAGCTTCTTATTATTTGGTTTCGTCTGGTGGCTTGATTGTTTGCTGCTAAAAGAAGGCCCATCAGCCTTTTGCAGCGTTAGGTGATTGCTTGAGGTGTTACTTGTTGTTGCGGAGTTTGCGGGTTTTCGCGCAGGTGGCCGGCTTCCATTTGGATGCTTGCGTTGAATACTTTACTGCCCCTTGTTGGCCCCCCTTGCCCCCTCTAGACTCCTACCGAAGTTTTCAGCCAAGACAGAGGATGAATCATGATCTTTCAGTCAATCCCGTTATTAATTAATAGTATAAATTTAAAACGGGATGGAGTAAGAATCTGCTTAGGGAAAGATGTGGGAAGGTGAAGTATTGAAGGCTTTCTTACTCCGTCATCGTTTCGATATCGTGTCAATTACATTGGGTAATTGAATTGCAACATAGGACGGAGTAGCGGAGTAGCGCGGAGTAGCGAAGGATTGGTGTATACATCAGGAGGAGGAAAGTTTTTTCCCGTTTAGCGTCTTATAAGCATCATGATCCTCAGCCGCGGATTAATTATCCTCATTTCGCGTGGCCTGCGTGGCGGATCGTATTTCAAGTCGGAATAAAGTAAAATATTCTTTTAAAGCAAACCAGCTGATCCGCGATCCGCCATGTGATTCATATATGAGACCTGTCAGGAGTCTAAGGGGAGAGGGTTGCTGCGGCTAGTCAAGAGGAAAAACTTTTGTCCTGGTGTTGTATGTTGCCTGGGTCGTGCTGCATCGCAATCGCCACATTGGAGCCAGTGAACGGAGACAGCTGATACCACATGTGCGCTTTCAGGTTCCATTTTTGGGGCCGGAAAGTCAATTGAAATCAGGCTTCGCATGTGCGGGCCTCCTCTGTTCCAAATCTATATGCTTTTTGCTTAAATAAACGCAGTTGTATTTTTGTTCGGACGGGTCGGCCTTTGCTGTTGATTTTGCGATTTTGCGGTCTCATTTTTGGTACCGCCAGACGGTCCCAAAAATGGGACCGTGAAAATGCTTTTCTTTTGTTCTTTTACTAAGCTGTGCATGCGGTCCCAAAAATGGGACCGCCAGGCGGTCCCATTTTTGGGACCCTGTTTAGGTTGATTTTTGTAAAGATTTTTGCATCAGGGTTCAAGAAGCGCAATGTTGTGGTGTCAACAGAAACTTTGTGGCTTATGGCGACCGGAAAGGCAACTGTTCCAAATCTATATGCTTTTTGCTTAAATAAACGCAGTTGTATTTTTGTTCGGACGGGTCGGCCTTTGCTGTTGATTTTGCGATTTTGCGGTCTCATTTTTGGTACCGCCAGACGGTCCCAAAAATGGGACCGTGAAAATGCTTTTCTTTTGTTCTTTTACTAAGCTGTGCATGCGGTCCCAAAAATGGGACCGCCAGGCGGTCCCATTTTTGGGACCCTGTTTAGGTTGATTTTTGTAAAGATTTTTGCATCAGGGTTCAAGAAGCGCAATGTTTTGGTGTCAACAGAAACTTTGTGGCTTATGGCGACCGGAAAGGCAACTAGGGAGGCCCTTTTGAGCGAAGCCGGTTTTGAGAAGGTTTTCCGGACCCAGAATTGGGTCCGTCGGAGCAAGCTGTTTTGTAGATGATTTTGTTCCTTGTTGGGGCAAGCGGGGTGCATATCCGTTGCTGCTTGAACCCGGTGGAAGTTAGCTTCTTATTATTTGGTTTCGTCTGGTGGGTTGATTGTTTGCTGCTAAAAGAAGGCCCATCAGCCTTTTGCAGCGTTAGGTGATTGCTTGAGGTGTTACTTGTTGTTGCGGAGTTTGCGGGTTTTCGCGCAGGTGGCCGGCTTCCATTTGGATGCTTGCGTTGAATACTTTACTGCCCCTTGTTGGCCCCCCTTGCCCCCTCTAGACTCCTACCGAAGTTTTCAGCCAAGACAGAGGATGAATCATGATCTTTCAGTCAATCCCGTTATTAATTAATAGTATAAATTTAAAACGGGATGGAGTAAGAATCTGCTTAGGGAAAGATGTGGGAAGGTGAAGTATTGAAGGCTTTCTTACTCCGTCATCGTTTCGATATCGTGTCAATTACATTGGGTAATTGAATTGCAACATAGGACGGAGTAGCGGAGTAGCGCGGAGTAGCGAAGGATTGGTGTATACATCAGGAGGAGGAAAGTTTTTTCCCGTTTAGCGTCTTATAAGCATCATGATCCTCAGCCGCGGATTAATTATCCTCATTTCGCGTGGCCTGCGTGGCGGATCGTATTTCAAGTCGGAATAAAGTAAAATATTCTTTTAAAGCAAACCAGCTGATCCGCGATCCGCCATGTGATTCATATATGAGACCTGTCAGGAGTCTAAGGGGAGAGGGTTGCTGCGGCTAGTCAAGAGGAAAAACTTTTGTCCTGGTGTTGTATGTTGCCTGGGTCGTGCTGCATCGCAATCGCCACATTGGAGCCAGTGAACGGAGACAGCTGATACCACATGTGCGCTTTCAGGTTCCATTTTTGGGGCCGGAAAGTCAATTGAAATCAGGCTTCGCATGTGCGGGCCTCCTCTGTTCCAAATCTATATGCTTTTTGCTTAAATAAACGCAGTTGTATTTTTGTTCGGACGGGTCGGCCTTTGCTGTTGATTTTGCGATTTTGCGGTCTCATTTTTGGTACCGCCAGACGGTCCCAAAAATGGGACCGTGAAAATGCTTTTCTTTTGTTCTTTTACTAAGCTGTGCATGCGGTCCCAAAAATGGGACCGCCAGGCGGTCCCATTTTTGGGACCCTGTTTAGGTTGATTTTTGTAAAGATTTTTGCATCAGGGTTCAAGAAGCGCAATGTTGTGGTGTCAACAGAAACTTTGTGGCTTATGGCGACCGGAAAGGCAACTGTTCCAAATCTATATGCTTTTTGCTTAAATAAACGCAGTTGTATTTTTGTTCGGACGGGTCGGCCTTTGCTGTTGATTTTGCGATTTTGCGGTCTCATTTTTGGTACCGCCAGACGGTCCCAAAAATGGGACCGTGAAAATGCTTTTCTTTTGTTCTTTTACTAAGCTGTGCATGCGGTCCCAAAAATGGGACCGCCAGGCGGTCCCATTTTTGGGACCCTGTTTAGGTTGATTTTTGTAAAGATTTTTGCATCAGGGTTCAAGAAGCGCAATGTTTTGGTGTCAACAGAAACTTTGTGGCTTATGGCGACCGGAAAGGCAACTAGGGAGGCCCTTTTGAGCGAAGCCGGTTTTGAGAAGGTTTTCCGGACCCAGAATTGGGTCCGTCGGAGCAAGCTGTTTTGTAGATGATTTTGTTCCTTGTTGGGGCAAGCGGGGTGCATATCCGTTGCTGCTTGAACCCGGTGGAAGTTAGCTTCTTATTATTTGGTTTCGTCTGGTGGGTTGATTGTTTGCTGCTAAAAGAAGGCCCATCAGCCTTTTGCAGCGTTAGGTGATTGCTTGAGGTGTTACTTGTTGTTGCGGAGTTTGCGGGTTTTCGCGCAGGTGGCCGGCTTCCATTTGGATGCTTGCGTTGAATACTTTACTGCCCCTTGTTGGCCCCCCTTGCCCCCTCTAGACTCCTACCGAAGTTTTCAGCCAAGACAGAGGATGAATCATGATCTTTCAGTCAATCCCGTTATTAATTAATAGTATAAATTTAAAACGGGATGGAGTAAGAATCTGCTTAGGGAAAGATGTGGGAAGGTGAAGTATTGAAGGCTTTCTTACTCCGTCATCGTTTCGATATCGTGTCAATTACATTGGGTAATTGAATTGCAACATAGGACGGAGTAGCGGAGTAGCGCGGAGTAGCGAAGGATTGGTGTATACATCAGGAGGAGGAAAGTTTTTTCCCGTTTAGCGTCTTATAAGCATCATGATCCTCAGCCGCGGATTAATTATCCTCATTTCGCGTGGCCTGCGTGGCGGATCGTATTTCAAGTCGGAATAAAGTAAAATATTCTTTTAAAGCAAACCAGCTGATCCGCGATCCGCCATGTGATTCATATATGAGACCTGTCAGGAGTCTAAGGGGAGAGGGTTGCTGCGGCTAGTCAAGAGGAAAAACTTTTGTCCTGGTGTTGTATGTTGCCTGGGTCGTGCTGCATCGCAATCGCCACATTGGAGCCAGTGAACGGAGACAGCTGATACCACATGTGCGCTTTCAGGTTCCATTTTTGGGGCCGGAAAGTCAATTGAAATCAGGCTTCGCATGTGCGGGCCTCCTCTGTTCCAAATCTATATGCTTTTTGCTTAAATAAACGCAGTTGTATTTTTGTTCGGACGGGTCGGCCTTTGCTGTTGATTTTGCGATTTTGCGGTCTCATTTTTGGTACCGCCAGACGGTCCCAAAAATGGGACCGTGAAAATGCTTTTCTTTTGTTCTTTTACTAAGCTGTGCATGCGGTCCCAAAAATGGGACCGCCAGGCGGTCCCATTTTTGGGACCCTGTTTAGGTTGATTTTTGTAAAGATTTTTGCATCAGGGTTCAAGAAGCGCAATGTTGTGGTGTCAACAGAAACTTTGTGGCTTATGGCGACCGGAAAGGCAACTGTTCCAAATCTATATGCTTTTTGCTTAAATAAACGCAGTTGTATTTTTGTTCGGACGGGTCGGCCTTTGCTGTTGATTTTGCGATTTTGCGGTCTCATTTTTGGTACCGCCAGACGGTCCCAAAAATGGGACCGTGAAAATGCTTTTCTTTTGTTCTTTTACTAAGCTGTGCATGCGGTCCCAAAAATGGGACCGCCAGGCGGTCCCATTTTTGGGACCCTGTTTAGGTTGATTTTTGTAAAGATTTTTGCATCAGGGTTCAAGAAGCGCAATGTTTTGGTGTCAACAGAAACTTTGTGGCTTATGGCGACCGGAAAGGCAACTAGGGAGGCCCTTTTGAGCGAAGCCGGTTTTGAGAAGGTTTTCCGGACCCAGAATTGGGTCCGTCGGAGCAAGCTGTTTTGTAGATGATTTTGTTCCTTGTTGGGGCAAGCGGGGTGCATATCCGTTGCTGCTTGAACCCGGTGGAAGTTAGCTTCTTATTATTTGGTTTCGTCTGGTGGCTTGATTGTTTGCTGCTAAAAGAAGGCCCATCAGCCTTTTGCAGCGTTAGGTGATTGCTTGAGGTGTTACTTGTTGTTGCGGAGTTTGCGGGTTTTCGCGCAGGTGGCCGGCTTCCATTTGGATGCTTGCGTTGAATACTTTACTGCCCCTTGTTGGCCCCCCTTGCCCCCTCTAGACTCCTACCGAAGTTTTCAGCCAAGACAGAGGATGAATCATGATCTTTCAGTCAATCCCGTTATTAATTAATAGTATAAATTTAAAACGGGATGGAGTAAGAATCTGCTTAGGGAAAGATGTGGGAAGGTGAAGTATTGAAGGCTTTCTTACTCCGTCATCGTTTCGATATCGTGTCAATTACATTGGGTAATTGAATTGCAACATAGGACGGAGTAGCGGAGTAGCGCGGAGTAGCGAAGGATTGGTGTATACATCAGGAGGAGGAAAGTTTTTTCCCGTTTAGCGTCTTATAAGCATCATGATCCTCAGCCGCGGATTAATTATCCTCATTTCGCGTGGCCTGCGTGGCGGATCGTATTTCAAGTCGGAATAAAGTAAAATATTCTTTTAAAGCAAACCAGCTGATCCGCGATCCGCCATGTGATTCATATATGAGACCTGTCAGGAGTCTAAGGGGAGAGGGTTGCTGCGGCTAGTCAAGAGGAAAAACTTTTGTCCTGGTGTTGTATGTTGCCTGGGTCGTGCTGCATCGCAATCGCCACATTGGAGCCAGTGAACGGAGACAGCTGATACCACATGTGCGCTTTCAGGTTCCATTTTTGGGGCCGGAAAGTCAATTGAAATCAGGCTTCGCATGTGCGGGCCTCCTCTGTTCCAAATCTATATGCTTTTTGCTTAAATAAACGCAGTTGTATTTTTGTTCGGACGGGTCGGCCTTTGCTGTTGATTTTGCGATTTTGCGGTCTCATTTTTGGTACCGCCAGACGGTCCCAAAAATGGGACCGTGAAAATGCTTTTCTTTTGTTCTTTTACTAAGCTGTGCATGCGGTCCCAAAAATGGGACCGCCAGGCGGTCCCATTTTTGGGACCCTGTTTAGGTTGATTTTTGTAAAGATTTTTGCATCAGGGTTCAAGAAGCGCAATGTTGTGGTGTCAACAGAAACTTTGTGGCTTATGGCGACCGGAAAGGCAACTGTTCCAAATCTATATGCTTTTTGCTTAAATAAACGCAGTTGTATTTTTGTTCGGACGGGTCGGCCTTTGCTGTTGATTTTGCGATTTTGCGGTCTCATTTTTGGTACCGCCAGACGGTCCCAAAAATGGGACCGTGAAAATGCTTTTCTTTTGTTCTTTTACTAAGCTGTGCATGCGGTCCCAAAAATGGGACCGCCAGGCGGTCCCATTTTTGGGACCCTGTTTAGGTTGATTTTTGTAAAGATTTTTGCATCAGGGTTCAAGAAGCGCAATGTTTTGGTGTCAACAGAAACTTTGTGGCTTATGGCGACCGGAAAGGCAACTAGGGAGGCCCTTTTGAGCGAAGCCGGTTTTGAGAAGGTTTTCCGGACCCAGAATTGGGTCCGTCGGAGCAAGCTGTTTTGTAGATGATTTTGTTCCTTGTTGGGGCAAGCGGGGTGCATATCCGTTGCTGCTTGAACCCGGTGGAAGTTAGCTTCTTATTATTTGGTTTCGTCTGGTGGGTTGATTGTTTGCTGCTAAAAGAAGGCCCATCAGCCTTTTGCAGCGTTAGGTGATTGCTTGAGGTGTTACTTGTTGTTGCGGAGTTTGCGGGTTTTCGCGCAGGTGGCCGGCTTCCATTTGGATGCTTGCGTTGAATACTTTACTGCCCCTTGTTGGCCCCCCTTGCCCCCTCTAGACTCCTACCGAAGTTTTCAGCCAAGACAGAGGATGAATCATGATCTTTCAGTCAATCCCGTTATTAATTAATAGTATAAATTTAAAACGGGATGGAGTAAGAATCTGCTTAGGGAAAGATGTGGGAAGGTGAAGTATTGAAGGCTTTCTTACTCCGTCATCGTTTCGATATCGTGTCAATTACATTGGGTAATTGAATTGCAACATAGGACGGAGTAGCGGAGTAGCGCGGAGTAGCGAAGGATTGGTGTATACATCAGGAGGAGGAAAGTTTTTTCCCGTTTAGCGTCTTATAAGCATCATGATCCTCAGCCGCGGATTAATTATCCTCATTTCGCGTGGCCTGCGTGGCGGATCGTATTTCAAGTCGGAATAAAGTAAAATATTCTTTTAAAGCAAACCAGCTGATCCGCGATCCGCCATGTGATTCATATATGAGACCTGTCAGGAGTCTAAGGGGAGAGGGTTGCTGCGGCTAGTCAAGAGGAAAAACTTTTGTCCTGGTGTTGTATGTTGCCTGGGTCGTGCTGCATCGCAATCGCCACATTGGAGCCAGTGAACGGAGACAGCTGATACCACATGTGCGCTTTCAGGTTCCATTTTTGGGGCCGGAAAGTCAATTGAAATCAGGCTTCGCATGTGCGGGCCTCCTCTGTTCCAAATCTATATGCTTTTTGCTTAAATAAACGCAGTTGTATTTTTGTTCGGACGGGTCGGCCTTTGCTGTTGATTTTGCGATTTTGCGGTCTCATTTTTGGTACCGCCAGACGGTCCCAAAAATGGGACCGTGAAAATGCTTTTCTTTTGTTCTTTTACTAAGCTGTGCATGCGGTCCCAAAAATGGGACCGCCAGGCGGTCCCATTTTTGGGACCCTGTTTAGGTTGATTTTTGTAAAGATTTTTGCATCAGGGTTCAAGAAGCGCAATGTTGTGGTGTCAACAGAAACTTTGTGGCTTATGGCGACCGGAAAGGCAACTGTTCCAAATCTATATGCTTTTTGCTTAAATAAACGCAGTTGTATTTTTGTTCGGACGGGTCGGCCTTTGCTGTTGATTTTGCGATTTTGCGGTCTCATTTTTGGTACCGCCAGACGGTCCCAAAAATGGGACCGTGAAAATGCTTTTCTTTTGTTCTTTTACTAAGCTGTGCATGCGGTCCCAAAAATGGGACCGCCAGGCGGTCCCATTTTTGGGACCCTGTTTAGGTTGATTTTTGTAAAGATTTTTGCATCAGGGTTCAAGAAGCGCAATGTTTTGGTGTCAACAGAAACTTTGTGGCTTATGGCGACCGGAAAGGCAACTGTTCCAAATCTATATGCTTTTTGCTTAAATAAACGCAGTTGTATTTTTGTTCGGACGGGTCGGCCTTTGCTGTTGATTTTGCGATTTTGCGGTCTCATTTTTGGTACCGCCAGACGGTCCCAAAAATGGGACCGTGAAAATGCTTTTCTTTTGTTCTTTTACTAAGCTGTGCATGCGGTCCCAAAAATGGGACCGCCAGGCGGTCCCATTTTTGTTTAGGTTGATTTTTGTAAAGATTTTTGCATCAGGGTTCAAGAAGCGCAATGTTTTGGTGTCAACAGAAACTTTGTGGCTTATGGCGACCGGAAAGGCAACTAGGGAGGCCCTTTTGAGCGAAGCCGGTTTTGAGAAGGTTTTCCGGACCCAGAATTGGGTCCGTCGGAGCAAGCTGTTTTGTAGATGATTTTGTTCCTTGTTGGGGCAAGCGGGGTGCATATCCGTTGCTGCTTGAACCCGGTGGAAGTTAGCTTCTTATTATTTGGTTTCGTCTGGTGGCTTGATTGTTTGCTGCTAAAAGAAGGCCCATCAGCCTTTTGCAGCGTTAGGTGATTGCTTGAGGTGTTACTTGTTGTTGCGGAGTTTGCGGGTTTTCGCGCAGGTGGCCGGCTTCCATTTGGATGCTTGCATTGAATACTTTACTGCCCCTTGTTGGCCCCCCTTGCCCCCTCTAGACTCCTACCGAAGTTTTCAGCCCGGACAGAAGATGAATCATGATCTTTCAGTCAATCCCGTTATTAACTAATAGTATAAATTTAAAACGGGATGGAGTAAGAATCTGCTTAGGGAAAGATGTGGGAAGGTGAAGTATTGAAGGCTTTCTTACTCCGTCATCGTTTCGATATCGTGTCAATTACATTGGGTAATTGAATTGCAACATAGGACGGAGTAGCGGAGTAGCGCGGAGTAGCGAAGGATTGGTGTATACATCAGGAGGAGGAAAGTTTTTTCCCGTTTAGCGTCTTATAAGCATCATGATCCTCAGCCGCGGATTAATTATCCTCATTTCGCGTGGCCTGCGTGGCGGATCGTATTTCAAGTCGGAATAAAGTAAAATATTCTTTTAAAGCAAACCAGCTGATCCGCGATCCGCCATGTGATTCATATATGAGACCTGTCAGGAGTCTAAGGGGAGAGCTTGCTGCGGCTAGTCAAGAGGAAAAACTTTTGTCCTGGTGGTCCCATTTTTGGGACCCTGTTTAGGTTGATTTTTGTAAAGATTTTTGCATCAGGGTTCAAGAAGCGCAATGTTGTGGTGTCAACAGAAACTTTGTGGCTTATGGCGACCGGAAAGGCAACTGTTCCAAATCTATATGCTTTTTGCTTAAATAAACGCAGTTGTATTTTTGTTCGGACGGGTCGGCCTTTGCTGTTGATTTTGCGATTTTGCGGTCTCATTTTTGGTACCGCCAGACGGTCCCAAAAATGGGACCGTGAAAATGCTTTTCTTTTGTTCTTTTACTAAGCTGTGCATGCGGTCCCAAAAATGGGACCGCCAGGCGGTCCCATTTTTGGGACCCTGTTTAGGTTGATTTTTGTAAAGATTTTTGCATCAGGGTTCAAGAAGCGCAATGTTTTGGTGTCAACAGAAACTTTGTGGCTTATGGCGACCGGAAAGGCAACTAGGGAGGCCCTTTTGAGCGAAGCCGGTTTTGAGAAGGTTTTCCGGACCCAGAATTGGGTCCGTCGGAGCAAGCTGTTTTGTAGATGATTTTGTTCCTTGTTGGGGCAAGCGGGGTGCATATCCGTTGCTGCTTGAACCCGGTGGAAGTTAGCTTCTTATTATTTGGTTTCGTCTGGTGGGTTGATTGTTTGCTGCTAAAAGAAGGCCCATCAGCCTTTTGCAGCGTTAGGTGATTGCTTGAGGTGTTACTTGTTGTTGCGGAGTTTGCGGGTTTTCGCGCAGGTGGCCGGCTTCCATTTGGATGCTTGCGTTGAATACTTTACTGCCCCTTGTTGGCCCCCCTTGCCCCCTCTAGACTCCTACCGAAGTTTTCAGCCAAGACAGAGGATGAATCATGATCTTTCAGTCAATCCCGTTATTAATTAATAGTATAAATTTAAAACGGGATGGAGTAAGAATCTGCTTAGGGAAAGATGTGGGAAGGTGAAGTATTGAAGGCTTTCTTACTCCGTCATCGTTTCGATATCGTGTCAATTACATTGGGTAATTGAATTGCAACATAGGACGGAGTAGCGGAGTAGCGCGGAGTAGCGAAGGATTGGTGTATACATCAGGAGGAGGAAAGTTTTTTCCCGTTTAGCGTCTTATAAGCATCATGATCCTCAGCCGCGGATTAATTATCCTCATTTCGCGTGGCCTGCGTGGCGGATCGTATTTCAAGTCGGAATAAAGTAAAATATTCTTTTAAAGCAAACCAGCTGATCCGCGATCCGCCATGTGATTCATATATGAGACCTGTCAGGAGTCTAAGGGGAGAGGGTTGCTGCGGCTAGTCAAGAGGAAAAACTTTTGTCCTGGTGTTGTATGTTGCCTGGGTCGTGCTGCATCGCAATCGCCACATTGGAGCCAGTGAACGGAGACAGCTGATACCACATGTGCGCTTTCAGGTTCCATTTTTGGGGCCGGAAAGTCAATTGAAATCAGGCTTCGCATGTGCGGGCCTCCTCTGTTCCAAATCTATATGCTTTTTGCTTAAATAAACGCAGTTGTATTTTTGTTCGGACGGGTCGGCCTTTGCTGTTGATTTTGCGATTTTGCGGTCTCATTTTTGGTACCGCCAGACGGTCCCAAAAATGGGACCGTGAAAATGCTTTTCTTTTGTTCTTTTACTAAGCTGTGCATGCGGTCCCAAAAATGGGACCGCCAGGCGGTCCCATTTTTGGGACCCTGTTTAGGTTGATTTTTGTAAAGATTTTTGCATCAGGGTTCAAGAAGCGCAATGTTGTGGTGTCAACAGAAACTTTGTGGCTTATGGCGACCGGAAAGGCAACTGTTCCAAATCTATATGCTTTTTGCTTAAATAAACGCAGTTGTATTTTTGTTCGGACGGGTCGGCCTTTGCTGTTGATTTTGCGATTTTGCGGTCTCATTTTTGGTACCGCCAGACGGTCCCAAAAATGGGACCGTGAAAATGCTTTTCTTTTGTTCTTTTACTAAGCTGTGCATGCGGTCCCAAAAATGGGACCGCCAGGCGGTCCCATTTTTGGGACCCTGTTTAGGTTGATTTTTGTAAAGATTTTTGCATCAGGGTTCAAGAAGCGCAATGTTTTGGTGTCAACAGAAACTTTGTGGCTTATGGCGACCGGAAAGGCAACTAGGGAGGCCCTTTTGAGCGAAGCCGGTTTTGAGAAGGTTTTCCGGACCCAGAATTGGGTCCGTCGGAGCAAGCTGTTTTGTAGATGATTTTGTTCCTTGTTGGGGCAAGCGGGGTGCATATCCGTTGCTGCTTGAACCCGGTGGAAGTTAGCTTCTTATTATTTGGTTTCGTCTGGTGGCTTGATTGTTTGCTGCTAAAAGAAGGCCCATCAGCCTTTTGCAGCGTTAGGTGATTGCTTGAGGTGTTACTTGTTGTTGCGGAGTTTGCGGGTTTTCGCGCAGGTGGCCGGCTTCCATTTGGATGCTTGCGTTGAATACTTTACTGCCCCTTGTTGGCCCCCCTTGCCCCCTCTAGACTCCTACCGAAGTTTTCAGCCAAGACAGAAGATGAATCATGATCTTTCAGTCAATCCCGTTATTAATTAATAGTATAAATTTAAAACGGGATGGAGTAAGAATCTGCTTAGGGAAAGATGTGGGAAGGTGAAGTATTGAAGGCTTTCTTACTCCGTCATCGTTTCGATATCGTGTCAATTACATTGGGTAATTGAATTGCAACATAGGACGGAGTAGCGGAGTAGCGCGGAGTAGCGAAGGATTGGTGTATACATCAGGAGGAGGAAAGTTTTTTCCCGTTTAGCGTCTTATAAGCATCATGATCCTCAGCCGCGGATTAATTATCCTCATTTCGCGTGGCCTGCGTGGCGGATCGTATTTCAAGTCGGAATAAAGTAAAATATTCTTTTAAAGCAAACCAGCTGATCCGCGATCCGCCATGTGATTCATATATGAGACCTGTCAGGAGTCTAAGGGGAGAGGGTTGCTGCGGCTAGTCAAGAGGAAAAACTTTTGTCCTGGTGTTGTATGTTGCCTGGGTCGTGCTGCATCGCAATCGCCACATTGGAGCCAGTGAACGGAGACAGCTGATACCACATGTGCGCTTTCAGGTTCCATTTTTGGGGCCGGAAAGTC
>CBDDTI010000023.1:0-26304 GCA_965233585.1 bacterium | reverse complement strand
GCTTGGGGCTATGTTGGCCTATGCCTATGCGCACAAAGTGTTGTAATTTACAGCATTTTGCGCTGTGAGATGGCAAGAACCCGTGTAAATACCACAGTTTTAGTCCCCGAAAGTGGCTACGACGTTAAAACGCAAAAATGTTGTAATTTACAACATTTTGTGACTTCCGAAAAGCGAAACAACATCGTCCGAAAAATGTGTCAAAACGGCATTTTTTTCCGATTTTAGGACTTCCAAAACGCATCTTCAAATTTCACCCTCTTTTTGTCCACCCTAGACCCGAAAAATGTGAAAACCCCAGCACCAAAAAGGTCGGCGGCACTGCGCGCCCCCGGGTAGCTAAAGCTATGTTTAGTTGCCACCACCGACGGCATCGCCGGAATGGGCTAACGCCCTGGTGCCGCCGACCCCTTTTGAAGGGGGAGGAAGGAATGCGCATAGACCGTATACATTTGGATTCCAAGGGCTTAATTAATTAAATTTGGCATTTAAGCTTCAAGGGTTTACATGTGCCTATTTTACAACGGGGAGAGTTTAAGTACCACCAAAATGGGGCGGCGCCATGCCCACTCGTGCCCGGTATATCAAATTGTTGTGGGGTCATCCCGTTCGTTCGGGGAGGGTCGCTGGGAAACCATGCAAGAAAACGAAATAACACGTGTCAGAACAGAAAGCCCATGAACGGCAGGCTTGAACGTCCTAAAAAACAGATGGCTGCGGCGTGTGGCGGGAGTTGCTGGGAAAGGCCTACGGGAGGGTTTGGAGGGTTTGAGGGGCGGACAAACCAATAGATGACTGCGGTGAGAGTTTCCGTCGAAAGGCCTGCGGAAGGGTTTGGAAGGTTTGAGAGCGGGCAAGATATCTGCGACGTGTATTGCAGGTTGCTTGCTTTCGACCATAGACTTGCGCACAAGGGTACGAAAAAACAAATCAGTCGCCAACCCAGCCAATATACTCAATGACGCCATCGAAGCATCCGCTGACGCTTATAGACGCAATGATCGGAGGGTGGATTGTAGGGGCGCCGTCACGGGAATTCACATTATTTTGTTCTAATTTCCGAATATAAATCACGAAAGCTACCTTGAGTTTTACTTTACGAAGTAAAGGGGAGGGCGGCCAGCCCCGTTACCTGATTCTTCAGGAGATTGCTAGTCATTTTAGTACCCCCCCCACTCCCCCCCCCTCCACACCTCCCACGCACCCTAAGAGGAGACTCAAAACATTGTAATTTACAGTATTTTTGTTCTTTTCGGATCAAGAAACTACATTTTGCTACATGGTGAAACCTCCGTAAATACCAGTGTTTTTGCCAGGTGCTGGCCAAAAAACACTGTAAATACCGTGCTTTTTACTACCAGAGGCAAAAAACATCGTAAATACCGTGGTTTTGGTTGGGCTTCCGACCCGCCAAAAACATTGGTATTTACGGTGTTTTTTGCTCCGAGAGTTGCAAAAACACGGGAAAACACCACCGATTTGACGATTTTCGGCCACTACGGAACCGAGCAAAAACGCTGCAGGGATAACACCAACACCAACAACAACAACACCAACAGCAACAACAACAACAACGACGACAACAACAACACCAACAACAACAACACCAACACACAACGCACAACGCACAACGCACAACACACAACACACAAAACACACAAAACACACAAAACACACAACACACACAACACACAACACACACAGCACACACACAACACACATACAACACACACAACACACACAACACACGCAACACACGCAACACACACAACACACACACACACAACACACACGCACACACAACACACACAACACACACACACAACACACACAACACACAACAACACACCACAACGCACAACAACACACCACAACACACAACAACACACAACAACCACAACAACCACAACAACCACAACAACTACAACGACAATGACAACAATAACAACAACAACACACAACAACACACAACAACACACACAACACACACACACAACACACACAACACACGCAACACTCACAACACACACAACACACGCAACACACACGCACACACAACACACACAACACACACAACACACACAACACACACAACACACAACAACACACCACAACACACAACAAGACACAACAACACACGCAACACACAACAACACAACAACACAACAACACACAACAACACACAACAACACACAACAACACACACAACAACACAAACAACACACAACAACACACCACAACACACCACAACACACCACAACACACACAAGAACACACAACAACACACAACAACACACAACAACACACAACAACACACAACAACACAACAACACACAACAACAACAACACCATCAGCAGCAACAGCAACAACAACAACAACACCATCAGCAGCAGCAACAACAGCAACAACAACAACGACAACAACAGGAACACAAACAATACCAACACCAACAACACGACCAACAACACCAACACCACCAACAAACCCAACCACACCAACAACACCAGAAACACTACCACCAACACCAACACCACAACCACCACCAACCCTAACCACATCGCCGAAGCCTTTCAGTGGCTTTTACCAGACTCCCCTTCATATTTTTGGAAAGAAAATGGCCGCGTCGCTTTTACCAGAATCCGCTTTATGTTTTTTTCCCTGTCCTTTCCCCTTCATTTTTCTTCGGTTCCTTTCTTGCTTACCTACCTTTCGTGTTCCCCCCCTCAAGTATCGTGATGGCGTGGAACGATTTACTTGGGCAATTTATTTTCGTTGGCGTAAGTAAGCGCTTCGCGAACCGTATATAGGCGATATTTCGCGTTATAGAATTTGTTATTAAGGGAACGGATTTGAGTAAAAGAATTGTCGCGATTTCCCTCGTCATTACCGTTAATTGCGCGCACGGTAGGACGCGAATGGGCCTCCTATTCAGGCAATTCGTTGCGGTTGTTTACAAACCCCGTTATCTATTTGTACATTAATGTTAACTCATTAACCGTGGAGATAATTGCCTCTGACAACTCTCGTCAGCTTGGATATTGAACGTCCAAAATCTTTTCGAAAAACTATTTTTATAAATTTTTTATAGGAAATCTCCATAAAAAATTTGAAAAGGATTTTAAAATAATTTTTTTAATTAATTTATTAATAAACAAGTTCCGAATAAGATTATTATTTTTTTTATAATTTGTTTATATAAAATGTTTTTAAAAATTTCCTTATAAAATCTTTATTTTTGTAATTTGTTTTTTTTTTTTTTAAACCTGATATTTTTAATTTTTTTTTTGGATAAATTTATATAAGTTTTTTTAAATAAAATTATTATAATAAATTGATATATAATTTTTTTGTACGAGGTTTTTATATAAATTTTTTTGGTGAATTTTTTATATTATTTTTATAATTTTTTTAAACAATATTTTTATTAAAATAATTTTGGTAATATATTTTGGATGAAATTATTATAATTCCCTATATTTTTGTGTGAGGTTTTTGGTTTTATACTATCCGGCCCCGTTCGGTTCCGTTTATTGCGTCCAGCCTTTTTTGCTTAGACCACTTGCCTACACACAACTTGGCGATACATAGCTTATTCTGGCGTCGTACTTACGGCACTGGGCTGGCTCTGGTGGCGTGCTTGTTATAGGTGTGGTGCCGGGACCCCGCGGCTCTTCGGATGGCAGGCCTGGCATATGGAAACATCGATTTTCATTCTACATCACAGGATGGTACCTGGTGACATCGACTTCAACTCTGGCGTGTTCGGTGTGGTACCTGTGGTATTGGACTATTTTTCGTGGCGCGCTTGGTTTCAGGCCGCGGTTGTTGGTAATGGCAGGTATGGTGGCCTGCCATGGGTATAATTTTTGCGTTAGTTTTTGCAGGCACCTTTTTAACGTAGGCACAAGTTTTGGCCTGCGGCAGAGGCTTCCAAACCTCAGTTGGTCAGTGCGTCAAGCTATCAATCTCAAAGTCGAGATGTCAAGCGTCCCTGGGAACGATATGGTTTTGTTATGTCGATGAACACTTTTTATGAGGCATAATCCTTGGGCCACCTGCTCAAAGCACGCCTCCAAACCTCCCTGCCTGCCTCGACAGTTGGAAATATCTATTTTGGTTTCACGTGGCCGGGGTGACGCGTAATGACATCCATTTCCATTTTTGCGCGGCAGGCGCTATGTGTGGTACTGGGCTGGCTCTGATGGCGAGGTTCGGCCAAAGGGGTGGCACTTGATAATATTGACTGGCATTTTCACGTGGCGTTCCCATATAATATGTCGTCATTCGACATCCTCACACGTAAATTCCATTTTACAACTTGCTTAAACACAGCTTGTCGTCACACTACCAACTTACACAGAACTTGCCAACCACTGGCCAGCCTTGGTCTGGCGCCGAACGCATGGGCTTTCAGGGTGGCAGACGTGGCACTTGCAGACATCCATCTTTCTTTTTTATGGCAGGTGTCCTGTATTGCATCTGTGGTACTTATGCCACTCGCTGCCTCTGATGGAAGCGCTTGGTTTCAGGTGTGGCGTTGGAATGCCACACCTTTGGTGTGGCAAGTATGGGACTTGCAACAATAAATCTTCGCCTATCATGCCCCTGAAAAGAGCTGGTGCTGTCTAAGGGGACATGGTTTTATTGACTGTATTTATTTGTTGCTCTTTGTTTGGCTGACCGCGGATTTGGATGCAAATTCTTCCCCTGCTTCCAACCAGCGTATTTGGATAATTTCTTCCCTATTTCCCGCTTTCCCTTTGCCGTCTTTGTTTTCTTTTGCTGCTTCTTGCAAGAAGTGGATATGCGGTGTTTATCTGCTCCACTTAAGGTTTGGGATTTAAAAAAAAAAGACGACGTTTGATCCCAGACTGAAAAAGATGAATTTTACAGAAGGGACTCTGAAGAAAAATAACACTCGGTCAATTGTTTGTGACTTTTCTGTGCTCTTTGGGATACTTTGGAAAGAGATTAGATGACACCTGTCTGTACATGTCAGCCATAAAGGGTTAAATAATGTGAGATTTTTGTATTTTTGCATCATTTGGAAAGATGGAAAGGATGGGAAGCGTCCCAAAAAACGACAAAAATTTCTAGTATTTTCTTCAGGAGAAAAAACCTCTGTGCTTTTTAGCCAGAATTAATTCAGCTTGCTATAGGAAAATATGCTTGAGTAATTTTTCTTTTTTGGCATCATTTGGAAAAGATGTGGAACGGATGGGAAGATTCTTTAATGTCACGACCAAATTTTCTTGGATACAATGTTAGACCCTGTTTTCATTCCACTCGAAGGAAAAAAATTGTTCTTGTTGCCAATGGCAGATGTTTCTAAATCGCCGTAATATTCATGTCGCTACAAGAAACAAAATATTTTCGTCCGCTTTTGCCGAAAAATACACTTTTTTTATTTTTCTCTGTCTCATTCAAAGTGTTAGTTTGAAAAAATTGTAGCTCTATGTTTCTGTGTCTAAAAGCTTTTCTCTTTTCTTTAGCTTCTATGTTTGCGGGAATAAGCGTCTCTGTTTCCATCCTGTTTGCTTGAAAAGGTGGTTTTTGAAACAAAAACAGCGGACAGGAGATATATTTTCTGCAGAACGATCCGAATCGCTGCGTTCGTGACGCCCAGTGCGTTTTTGCTTGCTTGACAGTTGAATGCTACAAGTTCTCTGGATTAACTTCACCCGGAAATTTCATTTGTATGTGTGAATTTTCTGTGGGTAAACTTGAATAAAGTGTTTGTGTATAACAGCGTTTCTGTGCACAAGCATTACTCTCTGTGAATAACGTTTCTTTTCGTCACATCCACGACATGATCGGGGGGCACAGAGGTGACCGGTAGGTGAAGCCTCACAAACCTCCAACAGCACGCTCTGATTCGAAGATTCTTGCTCCACGATCACGCACACCCTTGATTGTTATTTGTTCTTTTGGCAGCGTCTTTGGAAACGTGATGACCTCGTTTCACACTTACCCCAGAATTTAAAACAATGGAAGCCTTGGCTGGATGGACCCCAAACTGATTGCCTTCATCCATCAGGCCGCTCTGGCCGGATGTGACAGTTGGTCCGGTAGCGAAGTTTGCCATCTCCCGCTTGTTGCTTGGGATGACTACCGTGATTTGGTTTTGCATTGGTCTCAGTTATAACAATCCCACAGGCATGGCTGCAGGCACGTCAGGTTCATTTAAGAAAGAAACACGGTGGGACTGTAGGGTCTTTGCGGCCAATTGCAGTTGCAAGCATTTTTCTACGGTTAGTTTCCTCATCTTGGACCCCACAGGGTTCAGGAATGGAATGGATCTCGGGTCTCCAAGCAGTGCCATAGAGGCCTGAAATCCGGGGTTTCGGCATGGAGGCAACTCAATAAAGCGTTTGAAAACCAAAAAGTTCTTGCTTCTTTAGATTTCTCCAAATGTTTTCATTTTGTCCACCCAGTTTGCCCATTGAAAACATGCAACTGCAAGGGTTGCCAGATGAGTGGGCTAACATTTGATGTTCGTATGGGGTCATCATGTGCGATGGCTATGCTTGGGGAAAGCTGTGCACCCAACGCCGGAGCATGTCCAGACCTACATGCCGCAAGTTGATGCCATTGCACCCCGGCTCTTGTTAGGTTGCTCATTGGGCCTCTTCATGATGTGTCTTCCGTTCCAGACTTGCGTCAGGGTGCATACGATTATGATCGCGCTTTGAGCGTGCGCAATGTTCGCATCCATAGATGGCGCAGCTGGCGTGCCACTTTGGGTCTCTGTGAAATGTTCAAAAATGCGTTTTATTGCCGGCACTGCGCTACGAAAGCAGGAAATCAATGACGCAGAGTTCTGTGAGAGTCTCCGACCGGCCACTCGGGTCTTAGGTATTGACTTTGAGGAAAATGTCTTTATTGTTCCCCTTTACTTGAGATGAGAACCGTTTGCAAGAAGCAGTGTTTGCCGCTTACCGTTTGCAGAAATTGCCGGTTGCCCGCGATATCAGGATGTCGTTGTACAGGCCCGGAATTATTTCACTCGCCACATAAGGCGCTTGGTGTAAACGATTGCCGCAGTTACAGATGCTTCGTGTCGACAGGCATGGCATGCTCGTGAGTCATATGTATCATGCTAAGTTTTGGCCACCATGTCTTCCATTCGGACCATGCGACAAGTTCGTGCCCCTTGGCGAAGAATGCCACGACCTGGAGGTTGGCACTGTTTCATTTGCGCACGCATGCGAGAGCTGAACTGGGAATTTTGCGATCCATGGGTGTTTGCACATGTGGATTTGGGTCGTGAAATTTACCGAGCACAAGGTGAAAGAAAGTTGGCGGCGAGTGCAATTTGCCCTTTCGAAAAAGCAGAGCGGCCATGATAGGCCTTTTTTGCTTGATGTGCCGTATGAGGAAAGTCGTGTTTCCGATGGCGCAAGTTCTTCTCTCTCACGTGTGATAGATCAAATTTTCTTGGACACAATGTTAGACCCTGTTTTCATTCCATTCGAAGGAAAAAAATTGTTTTTGTTGCGGATGGCAGATGTTTCTAAATCGCCGCAATATTCATGTTGCCACAAGAAACAAAATATTTTCGTCCGCTTTTGCCGAAAAAATACACGTTTTTCTTATTTTCCTCTGTCTCATTCAAAGTGTTAGTTTGAAAAAATTTGTAGCTCTGAGTTTCTGTGTTCAAAAGCTTTTCTCTTTTCTTTAGCTTCTATGTTTGCGGGAATAAGCGTCTCTGTTTCCATCCTGTTTGCTTTAAAAGGTGGTTTTTGAAACAAAAACAGCGGACAGGAGATACATTTTCTGCAGAATGATCCGAATCGCTGCGTTCGTGACGCCCAGTGCGTTTTTGCTTGCTTGACAGTTGAATGCTACAAGTTCTCTGGGTTAACTTCACCCAGAAATTTCATTTGTATGTGTGAATTTTCTGTGGGTAAACTTGAATAAAGTGTTTGTGTGTAACAGCGTTTCTGTGCACAAGCATTACTCTCTGTGAATAACGTTTCTTTTCGTCACATCCACGACATGATCGGGGGGCACAGAGGTGACCGGTAGGTGAAGCCTCACAAACCTCCAACAGCACGCTCTGATTCGAAGATTCTTGCTCCACGATCACGCACACCCTTGACTGTTATTTGTTCTTTTGGCAGCGTCTTTGGAAACGTGATGACCTCGTTCCACACTTACCCCAGAATTTAAAACAATGGAAGCCTTGGCTGGATGGACCCCAAACTGATTGCCTTCATCCATCAGGCCGCTCTGGCCGGATGTGACAGTTGGTCCGGTAGCGAAGTTTGCCATCTCCCGCTTGTTGCTTGGGGTGACTACCGTGATTTGGTTTTGCATTGGTCTCAGTTATAACAATCCCACAGGCATGGCTGCAGGCACGTCAGGTTCATTTAAGAAAGAAACAAGGTGGGACTGTAGGGTCTTTGCGGCCTATTGCAGTTGCAAGCATTTTTCTACTTTAGTTTCCTCATCTTGGACCCCACAGGGTTCAGGAATGGAATGCATCTCGGGTCTCCGAGCAGCGCCATAGAGGCCTGAAATCCGGGGTTTCGGCATGGAGGCAACTCAATAAAGCGTTTGAAAACCAAAAAGTTCTTGCTTCTTTAGATTTCTCCAAATGTTTTTATTTTGTCCACCCAGTTTGCCTATTGAAAACATGCAACTGCAAGGGTTGCCAGATGAGTGGGCTAACATTTTGATGTTCGTATGGGGTCATCATGTGCGATGGCTGTGCTTGGGGAAAGCTGTGCACCCAACGCCGGAGCATGTCCAGACCTCCATGCCGCAAGTTGATGCCATTGCACCCCGGCTCTTGTCAGGTTGCTCATTGGGCCTCTTCATGATGTGTCTTCCATTCCAGACTTGCGTCAGGGTGCATACGATTATGATCGCGCTTTGAGCGTGCGCAATGTTTGCATCCATAGATGGCGCAGCTGGCGTGCCACTTTGGGTCTCTGTGAAATGTTCAAAAATGCGTTTTATTGCCGGCACTGCGCTACGAAAGCAGGAAATCAATGACGCAGAGTTCTGTGAGTGTCTCCGACCGGCCACTCGGGTCTTAGGTATTGACTTTGAGGAAAATGTCTTTATTGTTCCCCTTTACTTGAGATGAGAACCGTTTGCAAGAAGCAGTGTTTGCCGCTTACCGTTTGCAGAAATTGCCGGTTGCCCGCGATATCAGGATGTCGTTGTACAGGCCCGGAATTATTTCACTCGCCACATAAGGCGCTTGGTGTAAACGATTGCCGCAGTTACAGATGCTTCGTGTCGACAGGCATGGCATGCTCGTAAGTCATATGTATCATGCTAAGTTTTGGCCACCATGTCTTTCATTCGGACCATGCGACAAGTTCGTGCCCCTTGGCGAAGAATGCCACGACCTGGAGGCTGGCACTGTTTCATTTGCGCACGCATGCGAGAGCTGAACTGGGAATTTTGCGATCCATGGGTGTTTGCAGATGTGGATTTGGGTCATGAAATTCACCGAGCACAAGGTGAAAGAAAGTTGGCGGCGAGTGCAATTTGCCCTTTCGAAAAAGCAGAGCGGCCATGATAGGCCTTTTTTGCTTGATGTGCCGTATGAGGAAAGTCGTGTTTCCGATGGCGCAAGTTCTTCTCTCTCACGTGTGATAGACCAAATTTTCTTGGACACAACGTTAGACCCTGTTTTCATTCCACTCGAAGGAAAAAAATTGTTCTTGTTGCCGATGGCAGATGTTTCTAAATCGCCGCAATATTCATGTTACCACAAGAAACAAAATATTTTCGTCCGCTTTTGCCGAAAAAATACACGTTTTTCTTATTTTCCTCTGTCTTATTCAAAGTGTTAGTTTGAAAAAATTTGTAGCTCTGAGTTCTGTGTTCAAAAGCTTTTCTCTTTTCTTTAGCTTCTATGTTTGCGGGAATAAGCGTCTCTGTTTCCATCCTGTTTGCTTGAAAAGGTGGTTTTTGAAACAAAAACAGCGGACAGGAGATACATTTTCTGCAGAATGATCCGAATTGCTGCGTTCGTGACGCCCAGTGCATTTTTGCTTGCTTGACAGTTGAATGCTACAAGTTCTCTGGATTAACTTCACCCGGAAATTTCATTTGTATGTGTGAATTTTCTGTGGGTAAACTTGAATAAAGTGTTTGTGTGTAACAGCGTTTCTGTGCACAAGTATTACTCTCTGTGAATAACGTTTCTTTTCGTCACATCCACGACATGATCGGGGGGCACAGAGGTGACCGGTAGGTGAAGCCTCACAAACCTCCAACAGCACGCTCTGATTCGAAGATTCTTGCTCCACGATCACGCACACCCTTGATTGTTATTTGTTCTTTTGGCAGCGTCTTTGGAAACGTGATGTTCTCGTTCCACACTTACCCCAGAATTTAAAACAATGGAAGCCTTGGCTGGATGGACCCCAAACTGATTGCCTTCATCCATCAGGCCGCTCTGGCCGGATGTGACAGTTGGTCCGGTAGCGAAGTTTGCCATCTCCCGCTTGTTGCTTGGGGTGACTACCGTGATTTGGTTTTGCATTGGTCTCAGTTATAACAATCCCACAGGCATGGCTGCAGGCACGTCAGGTTCATTTAAGAAAGAAACAAGGTGGGACTGTAGGGTCTTTGCGGCCTATTGCAGTTGCAAGCATTTTTCTACGGTTAGTTTCCTCATCTTGGACCCCACAGGGTTCAGGAATGGAATGCATCTCGGGTCTCCGAGCAGTGCCATAGAGGCCTGAAATCCGGGGTTTCGGCATGGAGGCAACTCAATAAAGCGTTTGAAAACCAAAAAGTTCTTGCTTCTTTAGATTTCTCCAAATGTTTTCATTTTGTCCACCCAGTTTGCCTATTGAAAACATGCAACTGCAAGGGTTGCCAGATCAGTGGGCTAACATTTTGATGTTCGTATGGGGTCATCATGTGCGATGGCTGTGCTTGGGGAAAGCTGTGCACCCAACGCCGGAGCATGTCCAGACCTACATGCCGCAAGTTGATGCCATTGCACCCCGGCTCTTGTCAGGTTGCTCATTGGGCCTCTTCATGATGTGTCTTCCATTCCAGACTTGCGTCAGGGTGCATACGATTATGATCGCGCTTTGAGCGTGCGCAATGTTCGCATCCATAGATGGCGCAGCTGGCGTGCCACTTTGGGTCTCTGTGAAATGTTCAAAAATGTGTTTTATTGCCGGCACTGCGCTACGAAAGCAGGAAATCAATGACGCAGAGTTCTGTGAGTGTCTCCGACCGGCCACTCGGGTCTTAGGTATTGACTTTGAGGAAAATGTCTTTATTATTCCCCTTTACTTGAGATGAGAACCGTTTGCAAGAAGCAGTGTTTGCCGCTCACCGTTTGCAGAAATTGCCGGTTGCCCGCGATATCAGGATGTCGTTGTACAGGCCCAGAATCATTTCACTCGCCACATGGGGCGCTTGGTGTGAACGATTGCCGCAGTTACAGATGCTTCGTGTCGAAAGGCATGGCATGCTCGTGAGTCATATGTATCATGCTGAGTTTGGGCCACCATGTCTTCCATTCGGACCATGCGCCAAGTTCGTGCCCCTTGGCGAAGAATGCCACGACCTGGAGGCTGGCACTGTTTCATTTGCGCAGGCATGCGAGAGCTGAACTGGGAATTTTGCGATCCATGGGTGTTTGCAGATGTGGATTTGGGTCATGAAATGCACCGAGCACAAGGTGAAAGAAAGTTGGCGGCGAGTGCAATTTGCCCTTTCGAAAAAGCAGAGCGGCCATGATAGGCCTTTTTTGCTTGATGTGCCGTATGAGGAAAGTCGTGTTTCCGATGGCGCAAGTTCTTCTCTCTCACGTGTGATAGACCAAATTTTCTTGGACACAATGTTAGACCCTGTTTTCATTCCACTCGAAGGAAAAAAATTGTTCTTGTTGACGATGGCAGATGTTTCTAAATCGCCGCAATATTCATGTTACCACAAGAAACAAAATATTTTCGTCCCCTTTTGCCAAAAAAATACACGTTTTTCTTATTTTCCTCTGTCTCATTCAAAGTGTTAGTTTGAAAAAATTTGTAGCTCTGAGTTTCTGTGTTCAAAAGCTTTTCTCTTTTCTTTAGCTTCTATGTTTGCGGGAATAAGCGTCTCTGTTTCCATCCTGTTTGCTTGAAAAGGTGGTTTTTGAAACAAAAACAGCAGACAGGAGATACATTTTCTGCAGAATGATCCGAATCGCTGCGTTCGTGACGCCCAGTGCATTTTTGCTTGCTTGACAGTTGAATGCTACAAGTTCTCTGGATTAACTTCACCCGGAAATTTCATTTGTATGTGCATTCTGCACAAGTATTACTCTCTGTGAATAACGTTTCTTTTCGTCACATCCATGACATGATCGGGGGGCACAGAGGTGACCGGTAGGTGAAGCCTCACAAACCTCCAACAGCACGCTCTGATTCGAAGATTCTTGCTCCACGATCACGCACACCCTTGATTGTTATTTGTTCTTTTGGCAGCGTCTTTGGAAACGTGATGTTCTCGTTCCACACTTACCCCAGAATTTAAAACAATGGAAGCCTTGGCTGGATGGACCCCAAACTGATTGCCTTCATCCATCAGGCCGCTCTGGCCGGATGTGACAGTTGGTCCGGTAGCGAAGTTTGCCATCTCCCGCTTGTTGCTTGGGATGACTACCGTGATTTGGTTTTGCATTGGTCTCAGTTATAACAATCCCACAGGCATGGCTGCAGGCACGTCAGGTTCATTTAAGAAAGAAACACGGTGGGACTGTAGGGTCTTTGCGGCCTATTTATTGCAGTTGCAAGCATTTTTCTACGGTTAGTTTCCTCATCTTGGACCCCACAGGGTTCAGGAATGGAATGCATCTCGGGTCTCCGAGCAGTGCCATAGAGGCCTGAAATCCGGGGTTTCGGCATGGAGGCAACTCAATAAAGCGTTTGAAAACCAAAAAGTTCTTGCTTCTTTAGATTTCTCCAAATGTTTTCATTTTGTCCACCCAGTTTGCCTATTGAAAACATAAAACTGCAAGGGTTGCCAGATCAGTGGGCTAACATTTTGATGTTCGTATGGGGTCATCATGTGCGATGGCTGTGCTTGGGGAAAGCTGTGCACCCAACGCCGGAGCATGTCCAGACCTACATGCCGCAAGTTGATGCCATTGCACCCCGGCTCTTGTCAGGTTGCTCATTGGGCCTCTTCATGATGTGTCTTCCATTCCAGACTTGCGTCAGGGTGCATACGATTATGATCGCGCTTTGAGCGTGCGCAATGTTCGCATCCATAGATGGCGCAGCTGGCGTGCCACTTTGGGTCTCTGTGAAATGTTCAAAAATGCGTTTTATTGCCGGCACTGCGCTACGAAAGCAGGAAATCAATGACGCAGAGTTATGTGAGTGTCTCCGACCGGCCACTCGGGTCTTAGGTATTGACTTTGAGGAAAATGTCTTTATTATTCCCCTTTACTTGAGATGAGAACCGTTTGCAAGAAGAAGTGTTTGCCGCTCACCGTTTGCAGAAATTGCCGGTTGCCCGCGATATCAGGATGTCGTTGTACAGGCCCAGAATCATTTCACACGCCACATGGGGCGCTTGGTGTGAACGATTGCCGCAGTTACAGATGCTTCGTGTCGAAAGGCATGGCATGCTCGTGAGTCATATGTATCATGCTGAGTTTGGGCCACCATGTCTTCCATTCGGACCATGCGCCAAGTTCGTGCCCCTTGGCGAAGAATGCCACGACCTGGAGGCTGGCACTGTTTCATTTGCGCACGCATGCGAGAGCTGAACTGGGAATTTTGCGATCCATGGGTGTTTGCAGATGTGGATTTGGGTCATGAAATTCACCGAGCACAAGGTGAAAGAAAGTTGGCGGCGAGTGCAATTTGCCCTTTCGAAAAAGCAGAGCGGCCATGATAGGCCTTTTTTGCTTGATGTGCCGTATGAGGAAAGTCGTGTTTCCGATGGCGCAAGTTCTTCTCTCTCACGTGTGATAGACCAAATTTTCTTGGACACAATGTTAGACCCTGTTTTCATTCCACTCGAAGGAAAAAAATTGTTCTTGTTGCCGATGGCAGATGTTTCTAAATCGCCGCAATATTCATGTTACCACAAGAAACAAAATATTTTCGTCCGCTTTTGCCAAAAAAATACACGTTTTTCTTATTTTCCTCTGTCTCATTCAAAGTGTTAGTTTGAAAAACTTTGTAGCTCTGAGTTTCTGTGTTCAAAAGCTTTTCTCTTTTCTTTAGCTTCTATGTTTGCGGGAATAAGCGTCTCTGTTTCCATCCTGTTTGCTTGAAAAGGTGGTTTTTGAAACAAAAACAGCAGACAGGAGATACATTTTCTGCAGAATGATCCGAATCGCTGCGTTCGTGACGCCCAGTGCATTTTTGCTTGCTTGACAGTTGAATGCTACAAGTTCTCTGGATTAACTTCACCCGGAAATTTCATTTTTATGTGTGAATTTTCTGTGGGTAAACTTGAATAAAGTGTTTGTGTGTAACAGCGTTTCTGTGCACAAGTATTACTCTCTGTGAATAACGTTTCTTTTCGTCACATCCATGACATGATCGGGGGGCACAGAGTTGACCGGTAGGTGAAGCCTCACAAACCTCCAACAGCACGCTCTGATTCGAAGATTCTTGCTCCACGATCACGCACACCCTTGATTGTTATTTGTTCTTTTGGCAGCGTCTTTGGAAACGTGATGTTCTCGTTCCACACTTACCCCAGAATTTAAAACAATGGAAGCCTTGGCTGGATGGACCCCAAACTGATTGCCTTCATCCATCAGGCCGCTCTGGCCGGATGTGACAGTTGGTCCGGTAGCGAAGTTTGCCATCTCCCGCTTGTTGCTTGGGATGACTACCGTGATTTGGTTTTGCATTGGTCTCAGTTATAACAATCCAACAGGCATGGCTGCAGGCACGTCAGGTTCATTTAAGAAAGAAACAAGGTGGGACTTTAGGGTCTTTGCGGCCTATTGCAGTTGCAAGCATTTTTCTACGGTTAGTTTCCTCATCTTGGACCCCACAGGGTTCAGGAATGGAATGCATCTCGGGTCTCCGAGCAGTGCCATAGAGGCCTGAAATCCGGGGTTTCGGCATGGAGGCAACTCAATAAAGCGTTTGAAAACCAAAAAGTTCTTGCTTCTTTAGATTTCTCCAAATGTTTTCATTTTGTCCACCCAGTTTGCCCATTGAAAACATGCAACTGCAAGGGTTGCCAGATGAGTGGGCTAACATTTTGATGTTCGTATGGGGTCATCATGTGCGATGGCTGTGCTTGGGGAAAGCTGTGCACCCAACGCCGGAGCATGTCCAGACCTACATGCCGCAAGTTGATGCCATTGCACCCCGGCTCTTGTCAGGTTGCTCATTGGGCCTCTTCATGATGTGTCTTCCATTCCAGACTTGCATCAGGGTGCATACGATTATGATCGCGCTTTGAGCGTGCGCAATGTTCGCATCCATAGATGGCGCAGCTGGCGTGCCACTTTGGGTCTCTGTGAAATGTTCAAAAATGCGTTTTATTGCCGGCACTGCGCTACGAAAGCAGGAAATCAATGACGCAGAGTTCTGTGAGTGTCTCCGACCGGCCACTCGGGTCTTAGGTATTGACTTTGAGGAAAATGTCTTTATTATTCCCCTTTACTTGAGATGAGAACCGTTTGCAAGAAGCAGTGTTTGCCGCTCACCGTTTGCAGAAATTGCCGGTTGCCCGCGATATCAGGATGTCGTTGTACAGGCCCAGAATCATTTAACTCGCCACATGGGGCGCTTGGTGTGAACGATTGCCGCAGTTACAGATGCTTCGTGTCGACAGGCATGGCATGCTCGTGAGTCATATGTATCATGCTGAGGTTGGGCCACCATGTCTTCCATTCGGACCATGCGCCAAGTTCGTGCCCCTTGGCGAAGAATGCCACGACCTGGAGGCTGGCACTGCAGAGGAGGCCCGCACATGCGAAGCCTGATTTCACTTGACTTTCCGGCCCCAGAAATGGAACCTGAAAGCGCACATGTGGTATCAGATGTGGCGATTTGCGATGCAGCACCACCCAGGCAACATTCACCAATCCTTCGCTACTCCGCGCTACTCCGCTACTCCGTGCTATGTTTTAATTCAATTACCCAATGTAATTGACACGATATCGAAACGATGGCGGAGTAAGAAAGCCTTCAATACGTCACCTTGCCACATATTTTCCTAAGCAGATTCCTACTCCATCCCGTTTTAAATTAATACTATTAATTAATAACGGGATTGACTGAAAAGATCATGATTCATGTTCTTTCTGGGCTGAAAACTTCGGTAGGAGTCTAGAGGGGCAAGGGGGGCCGACAAGGGGCAGTAAAGTATTCAATACAATCAATCAAATGGAAGCCGGCCACCTGCGCGAAAACCCACAAACTCCTCAACGGCAAGAAACACTTCAAGCAATCACCTAAGGCTGCAAAAGGCTGATGCGCCTTATTTTAGCAGCAAACAATCAAGCCACCAGACGCAACGAAATAATAAGAAGCTAACTTCAAGTGGGTTCAAGCAGCAACCGATATGCACTCCGCTTGCCACAACAAGAAACAAAATCATTTAGCTTTTTTTAAAGTCTCGTAAAAATATTTTTGTTATCTAGCGTACGTGTAGTGACGAGTGACATGAACGGGGGTATGAACGTGTGTGCGAACGACATGCGTGCGAGTGAACGTACGTGCGACTGTATGTACGAGTGAGCGTACGTGCGAGCGAAAATGTGAGCGTACGTCCGTGCGTTTGCACGGTCACTCGCCACGCGCGCGCGCACGTACGAAAATAAGGTCGACTTGAGTCGACCTTATTTTTGCACGACCCTGCCTCTTTAGTATTGATTTAGTATTGTAGCGCTTTGCACGTACAGATTTTCGTACGTGCGCGCGCGCGCGGCCAGTGAACGTACAAACGCACGCACGTACGCGCACACGTCCGTCCACTTGTACGCACACGTCCGTTCACTCGTTCGCTCACACGTGCACTCGTCCGTTCACTCGTTCGCCTTACGTTCGTCACCACGTCCGTTAGCCACTCGTACCCCCTACGTTCACCGCGTCTTTCGGAGCTTTAAAAGCATTGTTTACGAGGCTTTAAAAAAAGCTAAAAAATCATCTACAAAACTGCTTGCTCCGACGGACCCAATTCTGGGTCTGGAAAACCTTCTCAAAACCAGCTTCGCTCAAAAGGGCCTCCCTAGTTGCCCGTCCGGTCGCCATAAGCCACAAAGTTACAAGGAAACCAAAACATTGCACTTCTGCAACCCTGATACAAAAAACTTGAAAAACATGAACCTAAACACGGTCCCAAAAATGGGACCGCCTGGCGGTCCCATTTTTGGGACCACATGCGCAGCTTAGTAAAAGAACAAAAGAAAAGCACTTTCACGGTCCCATTTTTGGGACCGTCTGGCGGTACCAAAAATGACACCGCAAAATCGCAAAATCCACACCAAAGGCCGACCCCTGCAACAAACAAAAAATTACAACTGCGTTTATTTAAGCAACCAGCATATAGAGTTGGAACAGAGGAGGCCCGCACATGCGAAGCCTGATTTCTTTTGACTTTCCGGCCCCAGAAATGGAACCTGAAAGCGCACATGTGGTATCAGATGTGGCGATTTGCGATGCAGCACCACCCAGGCAACATTCACCAATCCTTCGCTACTCCGCGCTACTCCACTACTCCGTGCTATGTTTTAATTCAATTACCCAATGTAATTGATACGATATCGAAACGATGGCGGAGTAAGAAAGCCTTCAATACGTCACCTTGCCACATATTTTCCTAAGCAGATTCCTACTCCATCCCGTTTTAAATTAATACTATTAATTAATAACGGGATTGACTGAAAAGATCATGATTCATGTTCTTTCTGGGCTAAAAACTTCGGTAGGAGTCTACAGGGGCAAGGGGGGCCGACAAGGGGCAGTAAAGTATTCAATACAATCAATCAAATGGAAGCCGACCACCTGCGCGAAAACCCACAAACTCCTCAACGGCAAGAAACACTTCAAGCAATCACCTAAGGCTGCAAAAGGCTGATGCGCCTTCTTTTAGCAGCAAACAATCAAGCCACCAGACGCAACGAAATAATAAGAAGCTAACTTCAAGTGGGTTCAAGCAGCAACCGATATGCACCCCGCTTGCCACAACAAGAAACAAAATCATTTAGTTTTTTTTAAAGTCTCGTAAAAATATTTTTATCTAGCGTACGTGTAGTGACGAGTGACATGAACGGGGGTATGAACGTGTGTGTGAACGACATGCGTGCGAGTGAACGTACGTGCGACCGTATGTATGTACGAGTGAGCGTACGTGCGAGCGAAAATGTGAGCGTACGTCCGTGCGTTTGCACGGTCACTCGCCACGCGCGCGCGCACGTACGCAAAAATAAGGTCGACTCAAGTCGACCTTATTTTTGCACGACCCTGCCTCTTTAGTATTGATTTAGTATTGTAGCGCTTTGCACGTACAGAAATAAGGTCGACTCCAGTCGACCTTATTTTCGTACGTGCGCGCGCGCGCGGCCAGTGAACGTGCAAACGCACGCACGTACGCGCACACGTCCGTCCACTTGTACGCACACGTCCGTTCACTCGTTCGCTCACACGTGCACTCGTCCGTTCACTCGTTCGCCTTACGTTCGTCACCACGTCCGTTAGCCACTCGTACCTCCTACGTTCACCGCGTCTCTTGGAGCTTTAAAAGCATTGTTTACGAGGTTTTAAAAAAAGCTAAAAAATCATCTACAAAACTGCTTGCTCCGACGGACCCAATTCTGGGTCTGGAAAACCTTCTCAAAACCAGCTTCGCTCAAAAGGGCCTCCCTAGTGTTTCATTTGCGCACGCATGCGAGAGCTGAACTGGGAATTTTGCGATCCATGGGTGTTTGCACATGTGGATTTGGGTCGTGAAATTCACCGAGCACAAGGTGAAAGAAAGTTGGCGGCGAGTACAATTTGCCCTTTCGAAAAAGCAGAGCGGCCATGATAGGCCTTTTTTGCTTGATGTGCCGTATGAGGAAAGTCGTGTTTCCGATGGCGCAAGTTCTTCTCTCTCACGTGTGATAGACCAAATTTTCTTGGACACAACGTTAGACCCTGTTTTCATTCCACTCGAAGGAAAAAAATTGTTCTTGTTGCGGATGGCAGATGTTTCTAAATCGCCGCAATATTCATGTCGCCACAAGAAACAAAATATTTTCGTCCGCTTTTTCCGAAAAAATACACGTTTTTCTTATTTTCCTCTGTCTCATTCAAAGTGTTAGTTTGAAAAAATTTGTAGCTCTGAGTTTCTGTGTTCAAAAGCTTTTCTCTTTTCTTTAGCTTCTATATGTTTGCGGGAATAAGCGTCTCTGTTTCCATCCTGTTTGCTTGAAAAGGTGGTTTTTGAACAAAAACAGCGGACAGGAGATACATTTTCTGCAGAACGATCCGAATCGCTGCGTGCGTGACGCCCAGTGCGTTTTTGCTTGCTTGACAGTTGAATGCTACAAGTTCTCTGGATTAACTTCACCTCGAAATTTCATTTGTATTTGTGAATTTTCTGTGGGTAAACTTGAATAAAGTGTTTGTGTGTAACAGCGTTTCTGTGCGCAAGTATTACTCTCTGTGAAAACATTTCTTTTCGTCACATCCACGACATGATCGGGGGGCTCAGAGGTGACCGGTGGGTGAAGCCTCGCAAACCTCCAACAGTACGCTCTGATTCGAAGATTCTTGCTCACGATCACGCAAACCCTTGATTGTTATTTGTTCTTTTGGCAGCGTCTTTGGAAACGTGATGTTCTCGTTCCACACTTACCCCAGAATTTAGAACAATGGAAGCCTTGGCTTGATGGACCCCAAACTGATTGCCCTTATCCATCAGGCCGCTCTGGCCCGGTTTGACGGTTGGTCCGGTAGCGAAGTTTGCCATCTCCCGCGTGTTGCTTGGGACAACTACCATGATTTGGTTTGCATTGGTTTCAGTTATAACAGTCCCACAGGCATGGCTGCAGGTTTGTCAGGTTCATTTAAGAAAGGAAGGCGGTGGGACTGTAGGGTCTTTGCGGCCTATTGCAGTTGCAAGCATTTTTCTACGGTTAGTTTCCTCATCTTGGACCCCACAGGGTTCAGGAATGGATTGCGTCTCGGGTCTCCGAGCAGTGCCATAGAGCCTGAAATCCAGGGGTTTCGGCCTCAATAAAGCGTTTGAAAACCAAAAAGTTCTTGCTTCTTTAGATTTCTCCAAATGTTTTGATTTTGTCCACCCAGGTTTGCCCATTGAAAACATGCAACTGCAAGGGTTGCCAGATGAGTGGGCTAACATTTTGATGTTCATATGGGTCATCCTGTGCGATGGCTTTGCTTGGGGAAAGCTGTGCACCCAACGCCGGAGCATGTCCAGACCTCCATGCCGCAAGTTGATGCCATTGCACCCCCGCCTCTTGTCAGGTTGCTCATTGGGCCTCTTCCTGATGTGTCTTCCATTCCAGACTTGTGTCAGGGTGCATATGTTTATGATCGCGCTTTGAGCGTGCGCAATGTTCGCATCCATAGATGGCGCAGCTGGAGTGCCACTTTGGGTCTCCGTGAAATGTTCAAAAATGCGTTTTATTGCCGGCACTGCGCTACCAAAGCAAGAGATCAATGACGCAGAGTTCTGTGAGTGTCTCCGACCGGCCACTCGGGTCTTAGGTATTAACTTTACGGAAAATGATCGTCTTTATTGTTCCCCTTTACTTGAGATGAGAACCGTTTGCAAGAAGCAGTGTTTGCCGCTCACCGTTTGCAGAAATTGCCGGTTGCCCGCGATATCAGGATATCGTTGTACAGGTCCAGAATCATTTCACTCACCACATGGGGCGATTGGTTTGAACGATTGCCGCAGTTACAGATGCTTCGTTTCGACAGGCATGGCATGCTCGTGAGTCATATGTATCATGCTGAGTTTTGGGCCACCATGTCTTCCATTCGGACCATGCGCCAAGTTCGTGCCCCTTGGCGAAGGATGCCACGACCTGGAGGTTGGCACTGTTTCATTTGCGCACGCATGCGAGAGCTGAACTGGAAATTTTGCGGTCCATGGATGTTTGCACATGTGGATTTGGGTCGTGAAATTCACCGAGCACAAGGTGAAAGAAAGTTGGCGGCGAGTGCAATTTGCCCTTTCGAAAAAGCAGAGCGGCCATGATAGGCCTTCTTTGCTTGATGTGCCGTATGAGGAAAGTCGTGTTTCCGATGCCGCAAGTTGTTCTCTTTCACGTGTGATAGACATCAAATGGCCGTAATGCTTGGTTCTGCGCATCCACGGAATGCTATAATAAGATGCGTGGACACGAAGTAAGGGAACAATGTTTCTTTTGCGATGAGCAAATCCCACGTATCTGGGGGCATCTCTCCTGGCATTGCTCCGCCGAACAGTTGTCTTCCGACCGCCCTGAGGTCCCTGAAAATGAATTGCAAAATCGTCTTGCTTGGCCCACACGTCGGTGTGATGCCTATAATAGAGCGGTTCTTCACCACATGGCCCGGGTCAGGGCCACTGTACGTAAAAACATGAATTGATCATGTCCCGTTGGCTGCCGTGTCCGATACCTTCGGGTATTTGAGGCATCCAGTCGTTCATTCCATAATAACTCCTGCGGAAACAAGAGTTGGGAAAACTTCAAGAAAAAAGAAGACAGAAACAACGCACACTTTGAAAGAGTGCCAAAAGAAAGAAAAGGAAAGACAAAGCAATAAAAAAATTAATTAGACTAATGAACATCTAGAAAAAATTTTACCCAACCGTTTGTCCCACTTGAATGGTTTTTTATGTAAAACGTAGGTAGGTGTTTTCAGCCACAAAAAAACACAAATTAAAAAAATTTTAAAATGAAACAAGATACAAGGGTGCCAAGTGGTCGACATTGAAAAAAATTCCAATCAAACAAACAAAAATATTCAAAAAACAAAATGAGAGAAAGAGGAGGGGACACAAGGCAGGATAATAAAGAAACGCTATTAAATCAAAAAGATGCGGTACCATGATTCTGCAAGAATATTTGTTTTCTCGTTACCTTATTGTAATTTTGATGCAGATTGCCAAAAAAATTGCGCACTGGCGCATTCTGGTACGCCACTCGGTCAGCCTTTGGTTCTTGGATGTCCTGTTTTCAAGCGCAATGCGTTGTTCACACACTTCAATAACGTGGTTCCAAGACCCCCAAAGCTCATTATATTCAGACGGCCAAGTCGACCATAATTTTTGCACAAGCTTTTTGTCTCCCTGCAGGCAAATTTCAGTTAAGATTGGAATTCGCATCATGTCATATATTTTTTTTGGATATTATATAGCAAACAATATGTAATATTTTTTATTTCATTTTGCTGAAGAAATTAAATTACACATTGGTTGATCCTGACATCCCAACATACCAGGGTAATTTTTGGGGATTCTCATTTAAGTCAGCAGTATGTCTTTGTTCTGGTCAGATATGGATATTCAAAGACAAAATTTCTTTGCCAGTGTGTGAGTATAGGTGGCCGGATAAAAGAATTCCTCTGAGGTTTTGTGCTTGGTATCTGGGTTCCCCGACGTATATATATTATTTTATTTTGGTTTCTGTCAGCGTAGCTTCGGTTTCGAAGTATGGGTCACGATCGCGATAACATATATATAATTATTTTAAGAAAAAAGGAAAAAAAACAGGTTTATTATCCTGACCTATATTAAATAAAATTCCTGATTTTTTTATAAAAATAAATAAAAATGCATTATATATTCCACCAAAAAATATAATCAAGAAATAATCGCATATGTCAATAATATTATATATTTTTCAATAGGGGGAAATTCTAGGAACGGTCTAGGGTTACATCTACATTTATAAAATTAATTATGGTCAAAATAATAAAATTTTAATAATTTTATATATTTTTATATCGTTTTTTTGTTATGACAGGTTTGCCTATATGGGGGTTTTTATTTAATAAAAAATATATTCCTAAATTACCTATTTAGTATATGTATATAATTCGATTTTTATTATTAATCTAAATTAAACGAATATAACTTTTTATTATATATTATTATATACATTTTTATATATAAACGAATATTTATATCAAATATCTATATATAAAAGGATCTATATATAAAAATATCTACATATAAAACATATATATATATTTATATATATAAAACAATCAGAATAACGAAAATATATAATACTCAAGATTCAATTCCTATTTCAATTATAACTACGTTATGTCTATGTTTGTGTATATATAAGCGTGTAAATGCCTTCCTTTTTGTATATATATATATGTGTATATATGTTTTCCTTTTTATATTTTATTTATTTATATATAATATTTTTATTTATATATTTATATATATATATATTTTTTTTTTGGTAAATTTCTTAAATATTATATTTATTTATTATTATTTTTATTTAAAATTTAACATAATATTTTTATTTTTTTAAATAATTATTTATATTATTTTCAATAAAATTTTAAACTATAATATTTAAATATATAAAAATATATAATATTATATATTAATATTATTATTTTTATCGTTTATTTATAATATATTTATAATATATAATTTTCATATTAATAACAAAAAAAATAGATTCCTATATATTCTCAAATTAGTTATTATCTAATTAATATAATTATTGTATAATTTTGTATTATTTTTTTATAATAAATATAATATTTTAGATAAATAAATATATTTCAAAATATATTAAAATATAACCATTAATTTTTTATTTAATTATTTATTTCCTAAAAAAAATGTAAAATTACATCCTTTTTGTTTTTATTAATTCAAAAATTAAAAAAAAATTTTAAAACATATAATTAAATTAAAAATAAAAAATATTTTATAAAATTATTAAATTTTTAATATCAGTAAATTAAATTTCGCAAAATAGTTTTGTTTTTATGCTTGCAGCTAAGCGAACAAACAAACAAATAGCTACAACTACCAAATACACTAATTACATTATATTACATTACACTACAACTGCAACTACCACTACATTGCAGCACTGTACGATACTGCACTGTAACTACAATACACTACAAACTAATTACACCACACCACAACTACAACTGCAACTACACTAATTTACTACATCACAACTACAACTTACAACTTACAACTACAACGCCACTACAGCCACAACTACACCTACAACTACACCACACTACATCCAGCAGTTGTGGTGACGTGACAACTGCAACCATTGCAATCACTCCAGAAAATACAACTCCAACCACCTGTCGGTCCATCAGTGGATTCGCTCTGCCGTCCGTGAGTCACAACAAGCAACCCTTCCTACAGGTTTCCTATTTTCTGCCTTCGCTGCTGCTTCTGCTGCTGCTGCTGCCTTGTTTTCAAGTCTTGCTTCCTTGAAATGCGAACTTGAAGGCTGGCACAAGAAATGTCATTGCTATCTGGGTTCTATGCTGGTGTAACTGCAAGGTTTTTATTTCATCCAATTTCTGGTTTTGCAACTCCACTAGAAAGCAAGCAAGGCTCAACGGATCCTTTGTTGGGATGGCCGCAACTTTGTTCACTAATTGACCTTGGTACCATCAAAAATACATCGATCGAAGAGTGCTAAACAACCAAAGAAGTAGTAAGCAAAAGTCAAAGCACTATCCCAAGTTTCATAATCATTTCTTGTGGCAGAGCCTGCAAAGTTGTCCAAGTGGACCACGTCGTTTCCGTATTGTCCGTTCATATTTCTTATTTTGCTCCGAATGATGATGACCACGAGGAGTGTCTCAACGAGTGGGCTTTGTGCTGCCTAAACTGCGAGGCTGTTTGCCCACTGTCCAAGACTTGCTCGAACATCATTTCGGGCGACAAAGTCCGTAGGAATGAGATAAGGGCTTGATTCTTACATGAGCCCCTTGTGGTGCCAAGGAGTGGGGTTGGATGGTTGGACCCTTGAAAAATAAAATTAGATTAAGGACCCCAACCTGGGGGAACCACAAATTCAGTCAAATTTCGGATATGAAATCAAGGAACCTAAACATCAACAAATTCCCAAAATAACATCAAGGATTGTCAAAAAATAAAATCAACACCTCCACAAGGTTGCTAGTGGTCCCTTCGTGTTCCTTCACCATCCTTATGGAAAACAAAATGCAGCCCACGAACCCGAATGCAATCACGTAAAACACTCTTGTGAAACAAATTATTTGAACAGTCTTGTAAATTTTTCCCTGTTACCGTACCAGTGCGCTGTAGACACTGTGGAATGTGGAAGGGGGTGGAGTGCACAGTGTGGAGTGTGTGTGGAGTGGGGATTGTGGAGTGTGGAGTGTAAAGTGTGGGGTGGAAAGTGTGAAGTGTAGAGTGTGAAGTGTAGAGTGGGGAATGTAAAGTATGGAGTTTAAAGTGTAAAGTGTAGAGTGTAAAGTGTAAAGTGTGGAGTGTAAAATGTAAAGTGTGGAGTGTAAAGTGTAAAGTGGAGAGTCTGGAGTGTAAAGAGTAAAGTGTGAAGTCTGGAGTGTAAAGTGTAGAGTGTAGAGTGTGGAGTGCAGAGTGTAGAGTGTGGAGTGTAAAGTGTAGAGTCTGAAGTCTAAAGTGTAAAGTGTGGAGTGTAAAGTGTAGAGTGTGGAGTGTGAAGTGTAAAGTGTGGAGTGTCTAGTGTAATGTGTAGAGTGTGGTGTGTCAAGTGTAGAGTGTCGGAAATGTTGCCCCTGCCATGTAAAATGACAGGCTCACGATGTCCTATGCCTGCCGTGCGATTTGCACGTTGTCGCCGCTTGATGCAGCCCTGACAATGCAATTCGCGAAAACACACAACACGACACGTCTAAAGTGCTGCGCCTGCCATGCAAAATGAACATGGACACGTCCAAAGTGTTGCACATGCCACGAAAAATGAAAGTCATCCTCTGAAAACCTTGCAAAAGTGACAGGCGCACAAAACGACTTTCGACACCATTTGCAGACACGTGAAAATGTCACGAAAAGCCACGCCTGCCACGCAAAGCGATGGAATCTGTTTGGAAACCCTTCGAAAAGCAAAGGTTTTGCAGCTTCCCCCACAGACACGGCGATGCCACGAGACGAGACATGTTGGAGCCTCGAAACGAGCATTTCGTGCGAGACATCCTCAAATTTTTCCACTTTGTAGCTACAGAATCGATGTTTTCCAACGAGTTTTCTCATGAACATCAAAATTTGCTACCTCAAAATCGATGTTTCGTTCGAGGCTTCCGTCAATTTTCATCATACGGCTGCCACGGAATTTGCGCGTTGACACCACTTGACGTTCTGCCACAGAAAACGGCTTTCGACACGTTAAGAAACATGTT
>CBDDTI010000021.1:0-3394 GCA_965233585.1 bacterium | reverse complement strand
TTTTTCATTTCCTTAGAAAATGCGTCACTGAATTATTACTTCGCTGGTGTTACAACCGTTTTGTACCTCTGAATGCCTATTCCCTCAGGACCCTCCAATCCTGGGTTGTTTGCTGTATTTTCGGACAAAAGTATTTAATGACCTTTTTAATTTTAAAATTAAAAATTCTCGCCATTCTCTAGCGTCATAAGTTTATCTATTCCTCCTTGTCAGTCAAGCATAATATTTCCCGTTTTCCAACTCTTTCTTTGAAATACAGTTATCCTCAGTTTTGGTCTTTCCAAAAAAAAAACTATTAATTGCCTTTCCCGAGGAAATAAAGACACTGCTGTTTTAAAATATTTCAGATTAAAAATCAATGAGCTTTCTTGAAAATTAAGACGGTTACATCAGATATTTATGAAATTGATAGTTCGGTCTTAGAAGTTCAGCAGTTACGCATGCGACGGTTACCCCAAATTCGCTCACCTAGAAGCGTACAAGTGTTAGCTGCTCTGTGAAATCAGTAGCGAAGCCTCAAGGTTTTTCCTGATTCTATTTTGCATTAAAAGAGAACCCGAATAAACGAAAAAGGCTGTATTCGAAATTAAATCCCCATGCCACCTTAAAAACTCTGTCTGTCAATAAGGACCGTTTATTGAACAACAGCATTGCAGTGCGGCAGCTGTAGAAATATGCATCCTCTTTCTGTTGAGAAATATACACACTCTTTTTGAAGATCATATGAAATAAGCTAAATTTTACGTCGCCTTTACCCTTGTTTCAACTAAAGCCAGTAAAATGAAAATTATCCCTTTCCTTGTCAACGGAGGCGAGTAGTCGCGTGCAAAGAATTTTCTTTAAATTTACCCATCACCTTACAAGCTGTCAATTATTCACGGTATTATGTTCAAAGAATGGTGACGTTTGAGGCACGGTGGCGAGCATCTTCGTCAATGAAACGTTAAAATTCCTTATTGAGACTGCTTCCTCAGTGTCAGTCAGCCAATATTCTCCTCATACCATTTTTTCTATCAGAGGCGTTTGAAAAAAAGCGTCAAAAAAGCGTCTTATACGTGTGCTGTCGATTCCATCAGCGTCTTCGGGCGTTATAGTGTGGACAATAGGTGAAAGCGAAAAAAGTAATGCGATGCGCTATGCAATGAAAGCGCATTAGTTTGGGCAGGGGAAATGTTGGAAAATGCTAGTTTCGTGGCGAAATTATTTTGATTTGTTTTCTTCAAAAAAACGTGTGGTCGGGGCTTTAAATTCGAGACAAATTCCAGGGGTACCCCCAAACTAAGGTGTATTGTACTCATCAATTCACAATTTCTCTGTGTCATACTTAATCCGACTAAAAAAGTTTTTCTCCAATTTCTCAAGCCTTTAAATATCAAAGGCCTGGGTACCTCTTTAGTTTCGTGCAGACTGGAATAATAGATTGATCTCCACCCGAAAACCACAAATCAGCTTTCCACTTGTGCTTTGAACAAGCTTATCGTAACACTTTCGGGTTTGAATAACACAGTTGACCCGGAGAAGAATTCCAAGGTGGTCTATTTTGGCCATTTCTTTATTCCCAGTAATAAAAGAGTCGTCCGTTAAAACTCCTTAATTTACAACAAAGATATTGCTACTGCTTATTTTGCTACACACCCATACAATGCCGTCAATATCAAACTAAACCAAACTGGGCAGTTTTTTTACTAATTTAAAACAGCTAATTCCTTCTTCTCCTTCTCCTTCTCTTTCTCCTTCTCCTTTTTTTCTCCTCCTCCTTCTTCTTCTTCTTTCCCTTCTCCTTCTCCTTTTTCTCCTCCGCCTCCTCCTTCTTCGTCCCCTCCTCCTTCTCCTCCTCCTTTTCGTACTTTTTTAGCCATTTTCCTCTTCTTTGGCCAGTTAAGAGATTGGATAGTTCCATGACGGCTTAGCAACAAAGTATTTGCCTAATCGTTTCCTTCATTGCCAGTCTCACCTCGTCTACCTTCCAGCAGTAAAGAATTGGATTTAACGACGAATTTAAGAGAACTAAAGTGATCGTATAACTATCAGCGAATATGTATTGCGAAGATGGCTCAGTCTTTATGAACAAATATACTGATACTACTCGTGGTAGATAACAAACGATTAACGTAAACTGCAACCACAGTGCAGTTGATACTGCCTTTCTGAATCGCGCCATGTTCAGTTGATTTGTTTGGTTGGGTTGTTGAACATGGTCTTGTACTTGACTTTGATGACGACGGAGGGTAAGGAAAATCTTTGTATGAGAGAAGGTCGAGGTTACTAGACACAGTGATATAATTATAGCTCCGTGGCTTGAGGTTATATGGCAGTTGCAAAAGAGCCTCATTGTTGTAAAGCCAGCAGAAAGCACCCAAAAGGCGATGATGATAAAACGGGTTCGCTTCAAAGTAACAACCTGTCTGTATCTCAACCCCAATAACAGGGCAAGAAGCCTCTCCACGCTTATTGCAGTCAGAGTCAACAAAGACGCATAAAAAAAAATTCTGCCTATTACAGAAACTATGACTGCTACGTAGCGACAAATACTCCAAAATTCATTCACTTCAGTCAGCAACAAAGTAACATCCAGAGGCTCTGAAAACAGGCCAGCACAGAGATCAGTTACTGCAAGGTTGCAAAGCAAGAGTTTGGACGGAGGATGCAGTGAAGAGTCTTTGCGTAGAGCGACTAGGGCCAAAACATTTCCAAGAAATGCCGTAATGGACAGAGAAGCGTTTAAAACTGCGATAAATGTTAACTGGCCATGTATTGCAGCAGCTATGTCTAGTGAGCAGTAGGGCTCTTGAATCTTTTCAAAATAGTTCTGCTTTTCGTCAGAAACGTTTGTGGTAGCCATTACTCTGCAGCAATACTGACTATTTTTGTTGGCGTGAGTTTAACCGCTAGCTGGAGTGCTTTGATCTAAATTCATGCTTTTTCATTTATTTGTCCAACATGTCATCCATGAACAGTTAACAACTTAATTAGCCGAGCAGATGGTTTATTGTGAAAGACTCGCTTATCTGTACTTGTAGCAGCATTAGTAGTCTACTATGTTGGGAATTAGCCGGATTGCGGATTAGGTGGATTAGGTGGAATAGGTAAATCATTACTATTCAAACTGTCTAGGTAAAATGCGTTCCTGCATACTAATTTTTGACTTCCTCCATACTAATGAAGTGCCTAGGTCAATCATTACTATTCAAACTGTCTAGGTAAAAATGGGTTCCTCCATACTAATGAAGTGTCTAGGTTTACTAATCAGCGTCGCGCTAGTACAATGGAAACAATAAACTTGCCTAAACTTGCCCGTTAATACTTAACCCTGATTGGCTCATGAGAAATCTGTTATGTGTTTAAAATAAAAGCGCGCTCTCCGTTTAGCATTTTATTCTTGTCACAAACTCCA
>CBDDTI010000020.1:0-10528 GCA_965233585.1 bacterium | reverse complement strand
ATCGTAAATAACGTGCAAGATACAAGTGGAACAAATTAAAAGTCTTCACGTAAATTCAATGAAACTGGCGGATCAAGAATGAGCCCTTGTCATAAAAGACGATATATTTGATATATATCTGATTACTTTAAGCATGATTATACTAATAAAATTAAAGACTATAGGGAGACAGAAACGTCTGATCCGTTGTTGGCAGCTCTTGGTGACGGTGGGAGCTCGCCCGAGTGGGGTTGATCTTGACGCGTAATAAACGACAGAATGTTTCCCAAGGATCTTTTAAATATATTTTTGAATCCCGCTTTGCATCCTACTCGCAAAACGTGGCTTTACGATCGAAGCGAGTGGCTTATCAGACTGAAAGGTGCTTCAGTTTTCTCGAGCTGTTCAGTAGCACGTTGCAGAATTTCTAGCTTTTCCCTATGAATAACATGTTGTCCAGTGCAGCTTTTTTTCGGCAGTATAATTGTTAAGGTTTATGTTATAATTTGTTCAAAGCCTGTTATACTTATGTAAGTCGAATGGGGCACAGTTATAAAGACTTATCATTTGAAACCTCTATAGGACTCGAACCCGCTCTCATGATAAGCGAAAAACTAATCTTTCATAAATTGGAATAGACCATATCAATATGGACCCTGGCATGTATTTTTAAGTGGTAAATTTAAACGCCAATATAATATTGGCTCAGCCACATCAAGCAGATGGGTTAGTGGTACATCTTGAAAAAAAGATAAGCTTAAACTGCTCCAATCAAACTTGTTACAGTAAAGAACCTTACCTCTTAAAAGATGCCAAAGCGATGGACCGACGCGAAGCTCACGAAAAATTTAAACGAAGTTGGTACACTTTCTACCTCTTGTGGTTGTTTCAAAAGAGATTTAAATGAAAATGTTCTCATGTATTTGTTGTATATATAAGCCTCCTCCAGGTTCCGCTGCGTGGGTAGAAGATGTGAAATATTTGAATTTTTGTTGAACGGGTAGCCATAATAAAACACCAAACATTAATTCCGTAACTGAAACAGGTGTTTTGTAATCATGCAACTTATTATGTGGGCGGTGTATAATGCTCCACAAGTCAACATCATTATATTTGGCTATTCCAGAGAAGCAAACTGCTGAGTAACAAATTTTCCAACAAGAGAAAACTTTTGGCCCGCATTTGCACGGGTTGAACAATTTGGCAATCCTAACTGCAACTCAAAGAAATCGAGATTTCACTATACTAGGTTGTTTTTGACTCGAGATCTGCAAGATCACCTTATTTTTCATTTTCTAATAAATCGCATCACACCTTTTTTACTCTTTATTTCGACCTTTTTTTCTTTATTAAAAAAGCCCCATTTTTGTTATGAAAACGTCTAATTTTGGAGCTGACGCTGAATATTCTTACATTTTTTGCGATCTAAGGCTGAAAACGTTCTTAAGATGTTTTTAATATTAGTAATAATAATAATAATAATAATAATAACAATAATTCATAGTGGTGTACTTCATATTACCTGATAACTTTGATGATGTGGAAGTTATTTTGAAACAGATATAAACAAGAACTTCTGATTATTTCAAACCTAGATGTTTCAGGAGCTCCTGGATGAGTGTCATGCAATAAGAAATGCATTGTTAATGTTAAACAAAACATGCCCTTAAGTATTTGGGTTAATTTACATTTTTGTTACCTTTATTTTATGCGTGCCATTGATAGGTATATAAAAACGTTCTTAATCGACTCTCAGCCTGAGGAATGTTATTAAAGAATTCTTATGGTGGCTCAAAACAGTTTCCAGCACATTCCAAGACTTAGATTTTGATGTGTCATTATAACCACTCTTTATCAGTTGATGCTACAATCATGGTATTAAAAAACTGCTCAATCACTGGTGAACTCGTTGGTATGATTTCCGTCACAAAAAAGGTTACCATAGCAACACTATGACCTGCTGAAAACACCCTTAATTTTAGCCTTAAGCACCTTCGAAAATTTAAGGTGGCTCTGAACTGCATGTGCAAAATTTTTTTAAACTTTGCCAAAAGTTGCATCTTATCCTGCTTGTCAAAATTCTAGAATAAGAAAAAAATTTCACCGTGCCGTTTATAAAATATAAGTGCTTAAAGCTCAAAGTAAGTTTGCTTTTAGCAGGTCATAGTGTTGCTATACTAACCTATTGTGTCCTGAAAATAATACCAACCTTGTTCACCAGTGATTGGGCATTTTTTTTTTATACCATGGTTGTAGCATCAATTGATAAAGAGTGTTAATTCTGATATATCAAAATCTACGTCTTGGAAAGTCCTGGAAACTATTTTGAGCCACCTTAAAATTTTGGTTAATCTCAACCTCAACGTTCTTATAAAAAAATCCTTATAAAAACACAGAGTGTACAAGGAACTGAACGACTATGGAAAGGAGCGTTCTGATTGATTCCTTGTGTCATCCTAGTCTTAAATAGAGACCGCTATCTAAGATGGATTAAGATGGATCTTGAACGAAGTAACTGAATTGTACAAAGTCAAACTTAATGAGGTTAATATTCAGGATATTGGTTTAGAATCATTTGTTCTTTGAGGATGACTGAGTGTTTGTATCGAGTGGTATTTTAACATAAATAGAAAAGTGTAAAATCACTGATGAAAAACAAAATGAAGCCTCGAATTAGCAAAGCCCGTTTATAACTTATTCCACAGTATAACAAAAGCATTCATCGCTCTAGTTATAATGATAATCTAATAAAATATGTTGGGAAAAACAAAACCGATAATACGAAACCTCGTTACAGCAAACATATTTTACTAGTCCCTTGGCCCTTCGTTGGTGGGAGGCGCGGTGGCCTCATGATTAGCGTGCTCGACTCCGGATGTTCGAGCCCTGACCGGGGACATTGTGCTGTGTTCTTGAACAAGACATTTTACTCTCACGGTGCCTCTCTCCACCCAGGTGTATAAATGAAGCCTAACGAAATGCAGACATTACTAAATCACGAAACAGCGAAACGAAACGCCGAAACATCTCTTTTTCTACACTTTTTTTTAATTGATCAACGAAACTCGAAAAAAATGATAGTTTTCAATATTACAGCACCTTAACGAAGGAATACAGTTTATGAGTTTTTCTAAGTGTGAATCTACATGAAGTGAATTCGATTTTCCTGCCGTAAGTTGTGTACAAAAACCATCAAAACCCTAATTCACAGTTTAGCAAGTGTAAAGAAAGTTTGATGTAAGCATTAAATGCACTTTTGCAAAGTCTGTTTATTCCTAGGCTGCAAGGTGATTACGAAGCACGCGGCTGAGTGCATGGTGTGTTCCCGCTCTTCTTGGGTCACAGTTCGTAAATGTTTTTTAGGTTGAATTCCGAAGTTCTGCATCTCAGTTATTAAATACTTTGTAGGAATTCGTCTTGCTAAACTGTGGATTATTTTTATTATTATTTTATCTGATAGATTTACCGTGTTTAAATTAAAAAAAAGTTCAAGTTCAAGTTCAAGTTTGGAACGGGTTTTGATGTTTTTTTTAGAATAATTTAGAATAATTTAGAATAATTTTAGAGCGTCCGTACCCTGATCATGAGAAAGGCTTGTTTTAAAATTAAATTTTCAGTCACAACTCTTCTTTTCCTTTTGTGAATGATAGTCCTTGAACGCTCTGTAACAGATTTTAAAACGCTGTGAGCGGCTATAGTATAACTCCACCTTTTACAACTGGAGGTTGCCAGTAATTCAGTAATTGTAAAATTTACAGCATATGCTATCCAGTGTTCACGCTTTCATCCAGGCACGCAAATTGAGAACAAATTGAAGTTTTCAAAAGTCTCACTTTCAATTCGTTCTATAAAAAAAGGTAGCTAAGTTTTATTGAAAACATTCATAGCAGGTTTCAATTCTTTTACTCAAGTTATTAATTAGGCGTTTGCAGGAGGCCGAAACGTATGAATAAACTATTTTATACATTTGTTTAAAAGTAAAAAGGACATTCTCATATATGGAAAAGTCGTGAACTAAACGACTTTTCAGTTCGCGATAATCATTCGACAATTAACACCATTGATCCTGGACATGATTTTGTCATGCTTACAATGAAATTTTTAAAAAAATGTTTTAACAGACTCAGTGACATGCATTAAAGGGACTGGCCACTCAAATCTACCCCGGCCGTTTTGATGTCATTAACGCTTTCAAAGCACGTATGAATTGTGGGAAGATTTCCATAAGGCAAAAAACCATTGACAACAAGAACAGCCCAAAATGTTTGTCTCGATTCTACAGTGTGCAATTTACAAGAATTCAAAACTTGCCTGTTTACTCAGTGTTATCGGAGTTGGTAAAATCCAAAACGACTAAAAGCATACCTCCGAAACATTTTTTAGATACCGGTTCATTCTTTTGAAATATAGCTCTCGCTGAATTCTATTTTTCCCTCGTAAACCCAACCCCCACAACCACCAGCACATAAACATTCAGCCATTTGTTACGAAACCTAAAGCTCAGCAGGTACCTGCTTGCCACCCAGCCGTAGGCTTATGAATTATTTTCAAGTATTTCATAAACACAAGACTTAAGACGGAATCCGCCAGACGTTGGAGCAACAATGGGACAAAAATCTAGTACGAAGATTATTTACATTGTATTGCAAACTTCTGTAGGGCTCTTTCAATTATCTTCTCAAAACAATTCATTTCTAGCAACACCAAACGTCGAAAACGAATGTTGAACTTCGTATGAAACACTTAAAAGTTTTGGTGAAATGAAACTGATGATGAAGTTTTGCCTGTATTTCCACAAAATCACTGAACTTTGAAATTTGTTTTCTCTCGTTCCCGTGGGAAATTATTTTTCGGTGTTATTTCAGGCAATTATTTATGTATTTAGCTTTAACAAAATGTAAAAATGACTGCAAAATATTTAAAACTACTCTGGTACAGATTTTTGTCCACTAAAACCTGAAATTGCTCCATCTTCTATCGGATTTCGTCTCAGTTAAATCTTCACGTTGTTGGAGGGGGGTTTCACTGTACCTATATACAGCTGTTTCGAGAAAGGTTGTCCAACAAAACCGTACGCGACAATGCCGAAAGGTATTATGGATAATGGGGATTTACGTTATTTGATTGAGGCTTTTGGTGTTTTAGTGACATAAAGGGAAACATCACAAACAAATCTATTTATGCCTTCTCTTTTCTTGTTGGTAAACACCGTGAACCTCAATCAATCAACGCCAAAATCTTTCTACCCATAATACCAATCGGCATTGTCGCGTACGCTTTAATGCTTTTGTGGGACAACCTTTGTCGAAACAGCTGTATGCTTCAATTCACCAGCTGAGTTGAACAGCGCTGTACGTGGACATCCTCTAAACCTGAAAGTGGAATTTTGCTTACGTTTTCTTTGCACAAACAACCTGGTGTCAACAATAAGTCGACCGCGAATTATTATAAATCTTGGAATACTGAGGAATATAATGGACCTCAAAAGCGTGGACTGAAAACTTAATTTCACCTTCGATTTGTTTCAGTCAAAGTCTCCTTTATACTAAAAAAAATCTTCAAAATTTATAGTGGTTCAAGGACGTTTGATCAGAAGCCCATAATGCAGGCTTGTGCTGTTATTTTAGAGGGCCATTGAACCGTAATCAGACGACATAAAATGAATGGAAAATTAAATCATCTGTTCGTCGCATAATTTTAGACAGAAATCGAAATTATTGTCTGCAGGCCTCAATTATTCTTTTTTTATTGAGTCAATGAATAGGCTAATTATGCTGAACACATCTGAGAAAAGTATTATAAAAAGGGCAAAATCCCTCAGTTTGTCTACCAAAATCATCAGATGTTATTGCATGGCGAAAAAAAGAAGACTGGTAGAGTAGAAATGTCGTTAGTTTTATGTTTATTCAATTTACAACTCGAATGCTTCCGACCTGGAAAATGATTCAATAGATTGAGTCTCGCGGGTACATGTACTTCGAATTCAATATGATACTAGTCTGACTATCCAGTGGTCCAGGATCCAGTCCAGATTTATTCTTTTATCGATAAGTTGAGATAGAGTAATTCCAATGTAATTTATACGAAAACAAACGTAGCGTTTTTTCGTGTAAATGTCAAAGGCATAGAATAATAGCTGAAAACATCTGTATCAACTGGAAATACCAAATCACCCGAGTTTGTTTTTCTTTCGTCATGGCATATTGTTCTTTCGTGTGAATAAATTTCAATTGATTTTGACAAGTTTGTATTGTATCCACCAATCAACTTGCGATCCTTTATTTTCTGTGTGTACTCTGCGTCAACTATAATTCATTATTAGCTGCCAAGTCTTAATCCTTTTGTGAGCCCACTGAAAACCCTCGTGACTCGGTTTGTTAGCAGATTCACTAAAAATAAGACCTCAGTGCATTGGAGCAAAATTTAAATCCAGTCTGCGAGGCAGGAACGGTTTCTGTGCTAAAAAGACGAAGTCTCGTAACGGTTGGAACTTTCCGTTTTGAGGTGAGTTGTTTACATTATTTTAGCACGTTGTATTTTGTTAATTTCACGGAATCTTCAGCTCTCGGCAGGAAATTTCGGGACCTCTGAGATTGAAAAGATATTTACTATTATAAACTGCTTCATTTATTTATTAATCGCAGTAAATGTACATTCTAATCAGCGCTCTTACACGAAATAACTTGGTCACGGTCTGTTACAAACAATTTATTTTATGAAACGTTTCGCAATTCTTTAATTTGTTTAACGATAAAAGCGCAATTGTGCACTGCTTGTTATGAAATATTACTGCTTTCCAATCATGTAATATTCTTAGAACTCAATGTCCTGAAAATAGGTAAGCGATACGGCTAGGTCGCATATAAGAATTACCATGACAAAATGGCAAAATTTCATTATTGCAGTAGACCGACGACGGATAATGAGAATGTTACATACATGTATATCATAAACAGTATAGCAGCACTATATCAGTTTAGGACAAGAATTTCATAGCGCGTTTTGTCACAAAATACCAAATGCCGAATAATGTAAAAATATGTAGAATTATCGAATTTACCGGATATATCAGTCTCTATCTTCTCAATGAGCAGCTCACTGGGGCGTGGAATGGGAGGTTAATATTAAGAATAATCTTCGCACAAAAGAAATTTAATCATCTGTTAGAAGTGCCTTAAACTTGACAATAAAGGAACTTTATTAGAATGAAGTTTGAAGAATGAATGAATTAAATGTTCGAACAGCATCGATCTAAAGGTCAAAAACTTTGACCCTGTGCCGTCAAATTGACGCGGAGATTGTTTGTTCGGTGGAGCAAAAACAAGTCACCACAACGATTTTTCATCCCATGTAAGATGATGCCCACTCGCGTTCATCGAGGTTCAAGAATGCGCCCATTTGCCGTTTCTTAAGTTTTTATGTACTTTGTCTTAATGCAATTTTTGTCCCTTTCGAAAACTATATTTTAAAGTCGCTAGTTTTTAATAGAATCACACATAAGATAAATCAGTCAAAACTCTCCTTCGAGAGCGCCATGAAGTACACACTACTTTTTTTTAACTCGCTTTGAAAACTAGATGTGACAAATAACCTAAGGAAAGATGTCATTATGAAGGTTGCTCCACTGAAACCTAAAACCATTATTCCATTTTGAGGTGTTTTATTTATATGTACTGTCTAATAATATCTAAATACACAAACGAAAACGAATGGCAGATCAAGTGCTCCCATGACACGAATGTCACGGGATCCTGCAGAGTTGATTTGGATGTCGAAATTTCTAAAATTAGCTTACGGTTTTACTTCTTTAGTTTAATAATGTCCAATGAAAATATTCTTTTTGCGACATATAACAATGTCAATAATCTCACTCTCTGGTCTGTCACGCGCAGAAATAAGAAACTGAAAATGTGTCACTCGTGACGTATATTTTTCGCTTTTTGCGCACTTCCGGGGTAGTTCTTTCTTCGGCGAATGCTGGCATTTTTTTTATGTTTACAAATTAAAAAACCACTATGAGCTGTTCACTATGTCGTCTACTTGTCTAATGTTTGATTGAAGAGGCGAAGAATCGACAATCATCTGGCCTCTGGATTGACAATCGCGTGACAAACGTGACGGCGTGACCTGTTGAGCTCAAAAGTTCCCTTTCCGGTTTTGCCTTTAACAGGCTAAAACTGTTTGAGTATTATTTATTAGGAGGCGAGACGCCCTGAAATAGACAAATAGATTGGGTATCGTTCCAAAACGGCTTGAACACAGCATCAGAAAAGTCAACCAGAGCAGGGAAACACATCTAACTCCAAATTCAAACAAGGTAAGAAATGAAAGTACATGTAGTCGTGATGTAGTACTCAATTTTCTTAGACAAGATTCCATTATGATCAAGGATTATCCAGCGGTATTGTACTTTATCTTGCCTTCCGCTCCGACACGCATAACCAAAGGAATTCCAAAGCGAAACACGAACAACTTACCGCCGTAAAATGTCCTGAGCGGTTTGCGCGTCAAATCGCAGAGCGATTTCCCCAAGAAGAAGTCGAACAATCCGTATCACTTTTGATCAATTTTCCACGAAGATTTTCAATCCTGGAATATCGCCAGATCTCGGCGGAGGTTCATAACCTCACAGCCATAGTTATAAGATCTCAGAAGTCTCATCCAAATTGGCTGTTATTTGGTATTTCTTATTTCTGGAAAGTACAATAATCGACCGATTCTTGGCTCATTGCTTAGTTTCTCAGTCTATTTATTTGCTTTGAATATAGATAAATAAACCACCAATTAGACAACAATCTTGGAACAAAAATTGAAGTGATGTTTGTGAATAGAATAGTAAGGCCAGCCGCTGTAAATGGCCAAGATGATCAATGGCTTATTTGGAAAGAATATATGTTGCACCACTAATTTGCCCTGTTTACGAGACAAACCTGCCACGTGAGGCTCATGAGATGGTCCCCACTTCCGTAACTACTAATCTGGGGTCGTAAGAGAAGTAGTTTACCATTTCCGTGCGTTCTTATGATCATGTCCAATTGTTCGATACGGTTTCTGTACACTTATGGAAGCTTGGGTTAGAACTATTGAGTATATTGATTGTTTTCCAGACAGAACGATTTATTTACGGCAAAGATGTTTTTTGTGAGATTCTTTTTAAGGTCTGAAGTTCAATGCAGTGACTGAGTATCGCGAAACACGGATTTGAACAGTAGTAATTTTTGAAAGATAGTTCCAATGCATTTCCGTTGGGCCGTAATTCAAGACGGGCTCATTTTTCTGATGGCCTAATGCGGTCAGTGTTTCAAAATTGAGCATATATAGATTTAAGATTTTAGCTCTAAGAAAAAAAAAAGATAAATAAATAAGTAGATAAATTAATGAAACAAAACAAACAGCTGCTGTCATACTACTCCGGCTAGACTAAACTCAACATTCGTCGAACAACAACGGAAATCCCTGAACATGCTGCAAGGATATCATATGAAGATAAGGTCTGGCGGTGATAATAGGAGGCTTATTGTGAGAAAATACTTTTCGTTTATTGCTATAAGCTAAGAAGCCCTTATGTCGGAGGGCTGCTTACCTCCAGGGTGGTGATGGGAGAGGGGCGTGAAGGGGGGGGGGGGGGGATGGTGGTGAATGCACACGCGCTCTTTGAATCTTGAATTTGAATATGATTTGGAAATACTCCGCAAATGAAGCGAGTTTCTTGATAAGGTGCACGCTGATCGTGTTATCACTCAATGTTTCAAAGTGTCAATGAAGTGTTACGGCTTCGTGGATCATGTGGAAACAGAGCTGCAATACTGCGCCATTTACAAGAGAAACAAACGAGCGCGGCCGGAAACAGAAGCATCGATGAGTGCTTTTGAACCAATAGTTTTGTTAGCAATTATCCAGTAGACTGGGTAACGTTTTTCGCATATTTTGAAAGAGCGTCGATAAATGATAACCCTGGTTCGTGATCTCGCAAGATCTTTTCTAGTAAACAGGTCATACTTGTATTCCCGGTATTGGACTGGGACTAGCTTGGAATTGAGGCTGATGCGGGGAGTCTTTCAAAAGTAAATGAAATTATATGAGCCTCCATTGCATGCCAGTTCCAGTCCAACACCGAGAATACGAGTGTGGTCTATTGGAACATATGATCGAAATGCAAAATTAAGTGCGATCAACAATTCGATTGCGCGCTTTTGTTACAATTAACGCTGTTTTTGTATTGTTTGTCAGTGCCACTCGAAAAGTACGGTTACACTCGTTTGTAACAGGAGACAATCATTCTATGGAAGGTGTTTTCAACTCTGTTGACATTTATGACTTTATGATTCTTCTTCTCATTGTCTTCGCATTAGACCATCACACGTGTTATATAATCTGAAACAATTCTGTGACAACTGAACTAATCTTGTTCTGTTTAATCTTTACAGCCATGCCCGATCAGTTTCAAAACGACTGCTTAAACGCCCACAATAAGTACCGGGCCCAGCACGGTGCACCTCCGTTAAAATGGTCCTCAAAACTGGCTTCGGACGCTGAAAAATGGGCCAAA
>CBDDTI010000019.1:0-11496 GCA_965233585.1 bacterium | reverse complement strand
TAACTGATGTTTTATTCCCTCAAGCCTTGCCACTATTTAGAAATGCAGAAAAATTATTATTACCAGGTTCTTGAACACAGTAATTTCAATAATAATGTATTGTTTTATTTTTTTTTAATGTTGACACATATATGTTGTGGTTCAATTTTTTTTCTGGTTTAAATTTTCTTTTGGTTAAATTTTTTTTTCCACATCAGTATGATTTTTATCTCTTACTGGATTGTGATATTGGATAGAAGACAATGCCAAGCAGATTGGAAAATTTTAAACCCAAAATAAATTTATTAATATTAATTACTGGACAGCTGCTCTAAAGGGAACTTTCTAATATTATTGTTTATTTTTTTTCACCAGAATAGTAGAGTTTTTTCAAAAGATGAAAGTTTTTCTTACAATTTGTGAAACTGAAAATCCTGTGACAGAAAACCTAACAGAACTGAAGAGGACATTCTGTATATCTGCTGCACTGTTTTACAAGTTCAAGAGGTAAATAGAATACAGTGATTCCTTTAAACAGCAATGTTACTTAACCTGAATTGGGTGATTCCAGAAAATACCATACCATACCCTGCTGGAGAGGGGGGTTTCTTGGACTGAAATTCTGAAGGCATAGAGTTTGGAATTCCAAATGCATTGGGGAGGGGGGGGGGGGGGGTTCAGCTTTGAATTTCCAGAGGAAGAAGACAGTGACAGCTTCCCTTGAATTCAGTGATCTGATAACTTTTCCAGTTTGAAAATCAATCACGAACTGACCGCAGAAGCAGGATACAGATTGATCAAGTAGTTGTTAGTGTGCAGGTAGGGTTAAGCAGTGAGCCCCACATCAAAGAGACCTTAAAGTTGATGAATTAGTCAATAGTTAGTAAAATATAAAACGAGTCTGTGTTTCTTTCCTATCTAAAATTGTCCATCAATGATCTTATTGCATGCTAAAAACTCACATCAGTCTCTAGTTTCCAAATGGAATGCCTGACAGATTTGTAGGTTGCATTACTCGTGGTCAGCAGTTACTTAATGAGTGAAATTTTCAGAATGGCGAGTCATGGGTGACAGCAGATCGTGAACTTTAGTTTTGTCTTCCACTAGTATCAATATGATCTACTAAAAATATGAAACGTTTCCAAGTCAAATCACTATAAATTATTTGGAACCTCTTGTTTAAGCAACCACCTCTCAAAAGCTGCTGCAACCACTTTTAGAGCCAAGTTTGAAATTTTCTTTTGTTTTCAACCTCCTATAAATGACCACTTGATAGACAATAGAGCAAAAATTGGATAATATGGTGTTGTTACATGGCATAATTTCCTTTGTAGTACTGAGTGAAGAGACAGAGATTCCTCAATGGCAAGGACCTGACTTTTCTCAAAATTAACTCTTGACATGAATAAAACATTTACAATATGCTAATAAGGGACAATTTTGGTCGGAATATGGTTGGAAGCAACCACCACTGGTGAGCAACCACCTATGCTTGACATTTTGGTTGGTGACTCGCTCACTGAAGGTTCGACTGTACAGTAATTGTCAGAGCTGTCATTAAAGACCTTTAGTTTTCAGGATACATTGTAGACTGCAAACCAGTTTGTGGTTAGTTGTTTGCCATTAGAAGTCAGCTTGATTTTGAACTTTAGCAAGCTGTTCCTGTTATGATCAGTAGAACAATGGATTATGGGTAACTCGATCAAAATTCTCCTGCAAAAGTCATCAGAAAGGGGCCATGATCTTCAAAGGAAATTTATTATTAGCATAAAACTTTACTGTTGTTGGATTTGACAACCAGCACATTGGTGCTGCCATCTTGGAATTTTCATTGCTACAACTGCTCTCAAATCAAACAGCTCAAATTCTCCCAAAACTTTTATTTGATCTTCAAAATTGTTCCAAAAAAAAAGATGTAACAACATGACTAATATGGTCAAATGGGAGGTCTGATTGATCTCTGGCTGTAAAACGCTGCTGTAAATCACTAACTGGAAGAACGGTGTCTTGAAGTTGAAACTCGAACTTCAGAGTGCAAATGTGACGGCAAGGACAAGATCACATGCTTTCTCAAGGTTCGTGGTTCGTGGCATTGCCCAAAAAGTGCGTTACTAAAGGTCTCTATTAACTTTTAAGTCACCTGTAGCCTCAATCTTCACACCGTAGCAAACTTGTTACTTTTGAGAGAATTGTATCAACTATACATCGAGAGTCCCTGATTGCTGAAACATAGTCAGCCGTAACAACTGTTATTTGTTCAGCGCTTATTGATCGCCCTGGTTGAAAGCCTCCTAGATATTAGCTCTTTGAGCTCTCGGACAAACATATATTAAATTACGTTTTAATTAAAGTAAAGAAAGAACTGCTGGTGTAATTTGACCATTTAGTGTAGTAAGAATATATGACATTTGAAGAATGCCTCTGTAGACTCTGGTAAACAGTTTAAAATTAATACTCACAGGTGATGTTTACTTTCTGCCATACACTGCATTCTTCACAGAATCACACAAGTAGTATTCAAAGGTCATCAAGCTTTGGGTGAAAGGTATAAAAAAATTTTCGAAACTCCAACTTGATTATCCATAAAATTATTATTTTTTGTCCAGTAATACTAATAGATTATAAGTAATGTGAAATCAACTTGGGTTTATCAATAAATTATTATTAGGCCTCTGAGGTTAATCCTGGCTAGTATACAAATTATATAGAAAATGACCAAGATATTATTTGTTCAACTGTCAACTCTGTGATTTATTTTGACAGTGAAGAAAGAAAAGAAATCTTCTGCAAAACGTGCTGGCTCTTATTTATTGTTTGCAAGGGTAAGCAGTGCTGGTCCTCTTGCAAAGATATTTTGTTTAGGCTATAAGCAGCCTTTCCACCCAGCTCCCTAAATTTCCCCCCCCCCCCCCCCCCGTTCCTGTCACATTCTAATTTCCAGAGCATTGTGAAATTTCAACTTATTTGGCAAGTTTTGTAAGATGAAGTTTTCATCGAAAGAATAAATTACTGCAAGTTATGAGAAATTATGAAAGCAAATGTATGCTTTGCTAATTTGAAATACCCTTTACTCTTTTTCTGATAAGCTCATTCCAAAATAATTATTGTGCCTTTTAGTTTTAGTTTTACTTCACACTCTCAGATATCAGCTCTCCTCATTCATTTTCTCAATTGAAACTAAGATGTGAAAGCCAAGGACACACTACCAGAATTCAAATAAATGATTTAACTTAGCCTAGAATGTGTTTGTGTTATTGAATCTTTTTTACTTTTAATGTGCCTCAGGCTGGCATTTGCAGCGAGTGACAGACCTGGTGACAGCATATAACCTCTTACTGTGCTGTGTGGACTATGTACACAGACAGTTCTTCAAACAGCAACCCACAGGTTAACATTATTATGATATGTATGTTTAGTTGCTTCAGGTCTTAGAATCTAAGGCATGTACTGGTTGAAACTGTCAGTAAGCTGTTTAAAGTTCTTTCCTGCTTGTCAGGGTCCTTGTCATACTGTTGTTAGGCAAAATATTTCAGACCCACACTGTAAAAATGCTGGGTTAAAACCACACCCCTTCCCCCACATATAAAGCTAGTTCCAGTCCAACTCCAAGAATATGAATATAATGTATTAGACACATATTTAAATTAGTAAATTATCATTATCATTATTGTTATAGTTATTATTGGACGTTGCTGGACATTGACTTTGACATCAAGAAGGACATGTGAATATTCATTAAAAACATTGAGAACGATATGTTATTTCTTACTTTTTATTATTTTTCTTGGTAGATTTCCATATTTGAACTTAATATCTTCACACTCGTATTTGTGCTATATCACTGTTGATCCTAGAGGATCGAAATTTTTATGTGCAAGAAACACAATTTCTAAAAATTCTGTACTATAGCACTCTATTTTAGTTTTATAGCTATAATAATTGTAGTTATTATTATTGTTATTATTATTATTATTATTATTGTTACCATTATTGTTGTTATTATTATTATTATTATTATTATTATTATTATTATTATTATTATTATTATTATTATTATTATTATTATTATTATTGAATTGAATTAATCGCTCCAGTTTTCTACTGGGTCCAATTAATTATGTCTCAACCACTCCCCGCGGTTCAGAGACACAACACCTTACGTAGGAGATGGGCTGTTCCCAGGATGGCTGATAACTGTACACTTCCAATAAATTCAGGTACACCTAGCTTGTCATACCAGGTCTTAGCTCTTTTCGATATACTTCCAAGAGCACCAATCACGATAGGTATTACTGTGACTTTTGAGGCCCCATGAATCCTTCTGATTTCAAATGCTAGATCCTGGTACTTTTCCACCTTCTCCTCCTCAGTTCTGATGATGTTCTGTTATTATTATTATTGTTATTGTCATTGTTATTATTAGTGATGATCAATCTTTTTTTCATTTATTCAAATGCAGGTCCCTTGGAGACAAATGGACATCTGGTTAGAGTCAATCTTTTCTTTCTCAAACTTGTGATCAATGATTCTTCCTTTGATTCTGCATCAATACAATATGTTTTCATAATGCAATTATTGTTCATTTCACTCAGAGTATGTATGTATGTTGCATGTTTTAATTCTGTTTCTAGGAATATGGGATTCTTCCAGATCTTTGCCAAGAGGCAAATGTTCCTAACTCCAAGGTATACATGCAATAAGTACATTCCATCCAACTGCCGTCAACGAAGTGTCATGATCAAGTTATAGGCTGTAGCTTTTTATTAATTACATCCCTGGTTTTGATGGCTTGAAAATTGGCATCTGGATGAGAGTGATTTGAGAAATACACCAAAAGCTAACAACATATGAATTCTCACTCAAAGTGATTGAGACTTATGGAGCATTATGCACATGACATCATGGCAGCTATTTTGGTGTTCCAAAACAATGAAATGGCAGCCATGTTGTTGTACCAAACCAATCCTGTGTGAGTTCAACTCTTTTCTTTTATTTCAATAAATTTGCGTGGATGCTGGACATGTGTGTGCATATGCTCTATTTGGGTAAATGGGTAAGAGCAACCTGTTCATGTAGTTTCCATCTCTGCACATCACCACTCTCCCACAGGTCACATGCACGAGGTCAGGAATGACCGTTAACCATGTTTTTATTGCAAGATAACTTTACATTTTTGCAGAGGTTGTCACCATGTTAACCCAGTTGTTATCATTACTCCAAAGTGTTTTCCACCTATAGTACATTTAGTAGAAAATGTGCACTAAACGCGTGGTGGTCAAGTGTTGATTGATACCATCAATCAATGCTTGATCCACATCTCAATCGACACTTGATGGACTTCAAACACTGGATTAAGATGTCAATAGACACTGATCAACACTCAATTGACAGTCACCCAATAGTCGGATGAGTGTTGGCCAACTCATATAGTAGACCCTTGACTGACTGTCAAACAAGATGTTGGTCAAGTGTCAATCTAGATGTCAATATAGGGTATTGATTGTCAGTCAACCACCAATGCCTATAGTACACATGATCCCATACTAGCCTTCTTTGCACAAAAGTCAACAACACGAACAGGTGTTAAAAACAATGTTTATTTTCTATTTATTTAGGTGAATACAGTATACACAGAGTACTTTCAACCATTTCTTGAGAACTGTTCTGAGGTAAAGCATCCACTGTCAAGCCAAAGTTAGTTAATGATTATTGTGTACAATTTATTGCATCTAACAGTTAATAGTTCTAATCATGTAGATCTATGTGCATAATGTATCTCTATATCTGGGGACACCAATTTGGTCCTCGAAAATTCTTCAGGGGCAGATGATGTCATCTCCATGTTCATCCCTGTGCCTTCTTTTGAGTGTTACGTAATGTTGCAGTCTTTTCAGTGTCAAGGCAACCTATTGTAGACTGTAGCAGATCCTGAAGTGGGTTACTTTTAAGTTAGAAGTCCATGTTAATGGCATTTAAATCCTTGCATGTCGTCTTGCATACCTATGGAACAGTCATGATTGATGTTGATTTACATGGTCAGCGTCAAACATGCATTGGCCAGGGGGCTGTGGACTGTGGACTACGGACTGGGTATACCAGATTCCAGCTGTACATGTAGCTTGAGAGTCCTGTCTGCTTTTAGATGTCATCAAAATGATATCTACAGTAAGTGCTGGAACAAGTCTCCTGACTTTATAACTAAAGTGTACATGTACTTCACATACCCCCTTGTGAGAAGGGTAGTGTGGCATGAATGGCTGAATCTTGACAAAGTTAATAACAGTGAGTGTGTTGAGTTATCAACTGAACACAACAGTACACAAACCTAAAGTTACATGTACTTGACAGTGTCCTCCAGCATACAGTCTTAGGGCTGCAGTGTACATGCGGATTAAGCAGCAAACTTCAAATGACTAATAAAAGCTATCATTATTATTAGACACGAGGGTTTTCTTGGAAAATACGCCACTCATAAAATTCATATAAAACTACATCCGGGACTCGAGTGGCGTATTTCCTTCCATATCCCAGCGCACTTGTGAAGATATCAATGATTTCACTGATATCAAGTTTGTCTCATAAAGTGTACTTAAATTTTTTGGTGTATGATCAAAACATCTTTGGGTCTTTTGAAAGTCTACATCTTTGGGCCTTCCTTGAAAGTCTTTGGCAATCTTTGGAAAACTTCGGAAAATATTCCAGAATGTTGGTCTGGCCTACAGAATAATATTTTGGAAAATCTTCAAAAATCTTCAGAAAGTGGTTGGAAATCTTTGGAAAATCATCCAAAATGCTGTCATCAGCACGTCTATAAGAAAAAGAACATTACTTGTTAGCTCAAAGATATGAATTTTATGTTCTTGCCACTCAAATACAAAATTCATATCTTCTCACCACCATGTAATATCCTCTATTTACTTTTGCATAATTATTTGCCTTATATTCAAGTCATGTGATTTTTAACTTTTGATCAACAATTAATGTATCCCCTAAATACCAGCGTATATGCAGCACCTTTTTGCTCAAAAATTTTTGTATCAAATCGGAGATGTGGCTTATCTGCATGAACATCTGAACACCATGCTGAAGATTTGCATTAATTAAGTTAAACACTTTTCAGTATAGACCTGTGTCCCTACAGTGATGACACTCACTCACTTTGATAGAAATCAATCCACCACAAACATCACCCACAAGCAAGGCTTCAAAATCTACTCTTTTCCGATAGTTCATCTCTTGATCAAATGCCTGGTTACTAAGCTACGAAGAAACAAACGAAATGAAGCATTTATGTTACTTTATATAAATTCTAAAAGGACAGAACTCCACTTTTGATTTATCTTAATTTTTTCCGATTGTTATTTCCCAAAATTTAAACTGCCAAACTTGGGGACGGTGCAGCTTATCTGCGAGTGTGGCTTATATGCCGGTGTTTGTGGTAGTTCTTATACCATTGACAATACCTTTTAAGTCTAATCTTCTTCTTTCTTTTCATCTTTTAGAGTAACATAAAGGACTTACTCAATGTAAGTAAGTACTTTAAAACACACAAAGTACTTGAGATCATGTACAATATACTCTGTACACAGCTTTTTGTCAGGCTTTAAAGGATGGTTCAGACATGTGCTATTACAGTGTCGCACTCAATTGTATTAATATTAATAAAGGGAGTAAGTTTCTAAAGAAACTGTGGTGCTGCGTCGGTGGGAGTATTACAAGATAATTTGGTTTTATCAAGTGAGTTGACAATGTAAATTAGCCACCGTAAAGAGATTCGAAAGCTGACGTTTCGAGCGTTAGCCCTTCGTCGGAGCAAATCAAGGAATTGTGGGTTGTGTGTGGTTTATATACAGAAGGAGGAGCTACGCTATTGGCTGGTGCCTGGTAACGTGAAAAACAACAGAATAAATTAGTTGAATGAAAAGCGTTCACTGATACCGTGAGGATTAAGAGTGCCGATTTGAAAAATAATTTTTTGTTCTAGAGTTTTACGGCTTTCAGTGCTTCCTTGATGTAGGGAGAGGCCGCAGACTACCATATGTTGTTTAGAATGATTGGGAAGATTAAGTGTCTGGCGACCGGTTTAGATGCATTTTTGTCGTCTTTCTCTACATCCCGAATATTAAGAGGGTCATACAGGGGTATTCTAGAGAAGCGTGATAGCTGATTTTAGTTTCCATGAAATGTGAATTAAGAAATTATTCTTCATGATCTTTGACCAGAAAGTTTTGCATGATCCATGAAAAACTTGCATTACAAACCGATATTCATGATTTCACCACTCTCTTTTTTGCGATTTTGAGACTTGACTCCTCCGAATGTTTAGAGTCGTCTATTGAGAAGACTCAAAAGTAATTGAGGTATGCAATTTGCAACATGGAGCTTTACTAAACTTAGCCTTTCACAATTTTGCTTTCTTCAAACACTTTTTTTTGTAAGAGCAGGTTATTGAAAAGAGTACCTTAGTTACTTGTTTATTTCTGTGATTCAGGAATATGAAATTTTGATACCCATGATCTGTGATTTGCTATTTTTTTCCCTTTGTGAGCTGTGTCAGGGACCCCCACTGTAGGAGCCTCTATTAACAGGATTGTAGAATCAGTGTCCTTATGAGCTGATCTTTGTCATGTTACATTATGCATTTCTGGCGCAGCATTGATCCAAAAATTTTAATGTCTTAGTTCACAGTCATGCCAAAGTCAAACATAAAATACTATGAGATTATGAGAGAATGATAGGTGCTACCGAGTATATTTGAACCAATCGTTGACTGATCTGACGTGATCTGTATTTAAATTATGTGTAGGTGAATGACTTAAATTCCATGTATGAGGATATTTATGACAAGTCTAGAGATGTGGATGAGAGAGACTTCTTTGGCAAAGATGGCTACCTGTGGATTCCATTTGATGAAACAGACAGTGTTGGAACCTTTAATGGAGGTGCAGATGATTCATCCATGCATAATGAACCCCAGTATATAACTACAGCTACAACAACTGTCACAACAGCAAGTCCAGAAGCCAGGTAATGTGTGCTAGAAGACAACTTAGCCAGGGTTGACACACTATTTTGAAGTCAGCAGTTTTATGCTGGTGTGACTCTCTTGACTCCTCTTTTCCCTCAGGGGGCATAGGGTCTCAACCACCTATGAAGTTTGCTTGTACATGTAGCATGTCTTTTACAGCTCAGAGTACAGTATATCTCAACTTGGTCCTTAATCTGTTCACAAATTGCTGGCCCTGTATTGTGCTTGGATAATGCCATTACTGAATACTTTTAATGAGTGTTTGTTTCCATTATAGAGGGTCTTGTCTGTCAGGTCCATCGTGTCTCACTGATTTAAGAGCTACACTGGAGGAGGCCAGGTACAGTGAACTAACTAAATGAACTTATGGTGTCAATTGTTGTAGCAAATTTTCATAACAAACCTAAACGAAAGTGCATGGTGTAATCTAGTACAAATATAAACTGGGAAATTGCTGGGCAACCCATCCCAAACACTGAGAGGTTTCAGTCATGCAAGAGTGTGGTATCCCACCCCAGGTGCTCTTCCTGAGTTATGTCTTAATGTGTTGGAGTGTTATGGCATTTATGCTTGTAGTCAATCTAAGGCCTAGGGCAAACGTCAAATCTAAGTCGCGTCGATTACATTTAAAACAGATGCAACAAAGAGTCGACTTCATTCCAGCATGGTAGCGAATGTTGAACCTGTGTCGATCCTATTTCACCAGTTGTACTTCATTAAAACACGGGAATAAGCATGTACCCCCGTGCTATTCACCCGATGTGCTGCTAGTTACTGCGAGGACTTACTAGCAAAACACCAAAATACAGTGCTCCCTACTTTGACATTAGGGAGCTTAAAAAACGGCAATGGAAACGTCGCCAAATAAAAGGTTTAATGAGCAAAACAATAGCTGTGCACATGCGTTGTAAGTCTTTGTACATTCCATTGCCGTTCTCTACCAAACAACAACGTGAAATGACCAAGTTTTACGTATTTTGGAGAACCTAGGCCTCAATGGCAAATATTTTGAATTTCCTTAGGGAAATGATTGCTGGCATTACATAGTTAGTTTGAGCAGGCTTTTAGACAGATTTGCGCTCTTGAAAGAAAAAAAAATGAGATTTGCGCTCTTGAGCAGCGGTCTTCATGTCAGCAATGACTTTCTATAGTTCGCCATTCCCGGTCGCGAAATTTCCTTTGTACAGCGCATGCTCGTCAGGGGGGGAATGGTGTTTGACAGATGGGGGGAGTATGTATTTTTGTGGCATTTGCCCAGTCCATCACATTTGAATAAATTATTTTGCAATTTGCATGATTTATGAATTGAATTCAGCGCAAGTTTAGAGCAGCGTTTGCTGAAACGCCGAGCCAATGTCGCATTATCTGACTTGGCAAGTCGAACCCATGCTAGAGTCGACCCAATTAATTTGAGTCGAATTTCACTGCAGCAAAAGTCGCACCATTCATGCGCCCATTTCAAAATAAATAGGTTCAACGAATTAAATTAGATTAAGATTTGACGTTTGCCCTGGGCCTAAGCCTTATTCCCCAATAACTTTCCTTCACTGAATACGAATGTAGAAGTGGCATTTAATTATCAGTGCTACACCAAGGCTGATCAGTACTCTATTTTTGTTCCTTATCGGTAGCCATATGCCAAGTCAGGAACTCATAAGATTTTGGCATGTGAGTACAATTATGTTACTGTACATCTTGTTTCAGTCTACTAAAGCAAAGAATACTTCTTTAAGGCTGGTTTTCACTTGCGACGGAGTCGTAGTCAGAGTCGTAATCAGAATGGTAGAGCGATACGATCTAGTGAAAATCAAACTGACAGAGTCGGAAGCAGAACACTGATTCTGCTTATGACTCCCTCGCTAACAATCAAGTGAAAACTGCATTGTCGGAGTTGCAAGCAGAAGCGGAAGAATAAACCAAGGACAATGTTCGATTCCGGACTTTGCGATTGGTTGCTTCTTCCACTTCTGCTTCTGACTCCGACAACCTAGTTTTCACTGGATCATAAGCGACGGAGTCGTAAATGGAATCGGAAGAAATGAAAATGGAAACATTCTGATTCTTCCAACTCCGATTCCGCTTATGACTCCGATTTTCGATTTTCACTTGGTCATAAGCTCTCTTATGACTCCGACTCCGACTCCGACTCTGACTCCGTCGTTAGTGAAAACCGGCCTTTAGAGTAACAGGATTAGCATGTGATGCTAATCCTGAGATTTGAAGACTTATCAAAGAACTTGTTTCTCTGTATCAAAATCAAATTACAAGTCAGAATGAAGTTGAGCCCTGTAGTTTGGTTCAACTGTCAATTAAGTTGGATGTATGCAACGTATGTTTTTTTATTATTTTGTTATAATTATGGTTTTCTTTCCCTTTTAGTGTTGTCAAAGAAATCCTCAAAATAGTATACAGTCACAACTAATTGGTGAGGACTGTACATCGTTACTTTTTTTAATCTATAATTTTGACCACTGTAAACACTGTACGTT
>CBDDTI010000018.1:0-6425 GCA_965233585.1 bacterium | reverse complement strand
TTTTGAGGTCATCGGTTCAATAATCTGCTGCGGGCTGCACTTTTGACGTCATCGGTTCAATAATCTGTAGCGGGCTGCACGTTTGACGTCATCGGTTCAATAATTTGCTGCGGGCTGCACTTTTGACGTCATTGGTTCAATCTGAAAAAGATTTTTTTTCCAAATTTGGTCGGCAGCAGCTGGTTATGGTGAATTATGCGTGTGGTTTTAACCGATCAGAAACGGTGAATAATAATTGATATAATTTCAAACAGGCTAACTTTGTTGGAGAAGATTAAAACAAAAATAATTCTCACCAATTATTTTCATGGAATTGAGTCCACCAGGAAATCACAGTGAAAGTTTGTGGCCCTAAAATTCTTGCAATATCCTTCTCGGAAAGAGTGAGGTCCTCTGTGCAGGGCTTAGAGAGTTTGGCTGCATTTTTATCATCCTTGAAGAGCAATTTATTCATGGTTAAATACCGGTGACTCTATGACGAACGAACTCTCCAAAATATGTAAAGGAACGCAATTGAAATATTTTAAATGCATTACACAGAACTTATCAGACATCCCATATACCTACCTTTTACACTGACGCGTTCTACGGAAGCACGGAAAATTACTAGACTCTTCGATTATTGTTCGAATCGCTCCACAAAGGCAATTGATCATTACTTGCAAATAATAAGACCAAGCACAACGCCGATCTCTTTTAGTTGCTCTCCTTTGACAAAACGATAATCACGAAGTTAAACTGGGCAGTGTTCTTCAGAAAGCATCACAGTCTCAACGACAACCCTGCTTATTCAGCAAAGTCGAATGTGTCGAATATGTGTAGTCCCAAGTCTTTCTCCTTCTCTCGCAAACGTGCGCGAAGCGCGCATCTGAGATTGATAACAATCCGCTATTTTATCGGGCCCGGTAAGTATCGGGAAAGTTTACGGGTGCTTCGAGAAACGCTATTCCGGGCTCGGTAAAGTTTCCCGTTAACCGTCCCGGTAAGTTAACGGGCCCGGTAGTTACCGGGTCTTTCGAGAAACGGGCCCCTGGTCGGAGACATTGCGTTGTGTTCTTGAGCAAGACACTTTACTCTCAAAGTGCCGGCCTCTATACATGGGTGCCATGGACTGGCGTCCCATCCAGGAGAAAGGGGAGCGGGGAGATTACAAATACTCCTATTGTCTCTTCATGCTACAGAAACCGAGATAAGCTCCGACCAGGTGGGCCACTCGGCCGTATGCAGACTTTACCTACCTACTGTCTATGAACGTCATTTAACGTGTTACACATCCCAACTAAAATACGTTTTCCGATTGGAGAAGAACGTGTCACGTGTAATGGGTCAAAACTCACCAACTCCCTAAGGGCAAACTCTCTAGCAAAACAACAACTTGAACCTTTGACTTGCACGTGACCAGGTCTTGCACCTTGAAGCCGTGGAAATTGTCATGCTTGTTGACAGGAAAGCCACTAAATTAGGGAAACGTTTCTCACTAAAAAAGGCATTCATCATTCAGGGAAAGAAAATGGGGCGAAATATAAGTGCAAAACCACATCATATTAACAAACGGGAAAATTGGAACATTTTGTGTCTCCACTGAGCGTTTAAGTTGGCGAAAAGGGGGTCGCCTGAGTTCGTCAACTTGCTGTTCGCCGGATCGCAGTCGCCAGAAAAAAAAAAAAAAATAGTTGCGATATTTACAACATGCAGTTCCTCGTCAAATCAAATCCAGAATTCACGAGTTGACCGTAAGAAGAAGATAAAGCAACTCGAGTCGCTTCGGTAGGACAGCCCGGTTTTTGACTGCCGCTCGTATGGCGGGCGCAGCCACCATATGCAAGGGCGTCAAGCACATCATATTTTTGCAGTTTTTGCTAGTTGAATCGGAAGGGAAAAACTAAGCACTCAATGCCTGGTCCCTTTAGCTCGGGAAATATTTTGGGTCCGGTGGGGATACAAAAATCATTTTTTAACAGACAGCGACGGCATTCTTCTTGGAGGTTATTGGCTTAGCAACTGCGGTTTGATGTGTAGTTCAAGCCAAATTTTGCCTTTGGAGTTCTTTTTAGAACATTAATTTAATTTTTGCTTGTTATAGTTTAAAATTACGTTATTTGTTTCTTTGGTTTTAATTCTTTGCAATAAGCTTTTTTCCTTGCATTCCATTTTGACATGTCTATTTTGCATTGCATCGGTCCTTCTGCCCTTTGACAATAGTCAAATAAGATATACAATTACTTTTTTTTACTAATTACTTAATGTTTTCTTCATTGATTAAAATAAATGGCTGTTAGTAGTGACCATAGTTAATAGAGGGGAGTGGTTATGAAACCCGACAAAGGTTCTTTGTTGTAGGTTTTTGTTCCCTTTTTGGGCCTTGACAGTGCACAAAACACAATAGTTGTTTACTCTGTACCGAGGAACTAACCAATAGAAACGTGTTGGTTCCGTAATTCATGCTTTATGTATGAGGACAAAACAAAAGATTGCGCACCGTCGTGGACCTTCCAACCTAAATCTTGGCATCTTTGTTTACTCCTTTGATGTTTGCCGGGCTTCATAACCATTCCTCGCTATTAACTATGTAGTGACTATACATTTGAAGCAAATCACATAAAGCTTGTCGACACGGATGTTATTTGTCTTATCACGAAATCAGTTTGACATTTATTAATTTTTAATACGTTATCACAAAATCGGCGCAAAGAAATTTAAAAACAACAAACAAACAAACAAACAATTACATGGCTGTTTTGAACCAGGTTATCACAAACAGGCTAGAAATAACTGAAAACTGGACAAGTGACGTCTCTTTGCAGTGTTCCAAGAAAATTGTCTTGCTGCCGGGGTCGTAAGTACTATTAATTCATTGTGTCTGGGGGCTAAGCAGAGCCGTTTCAAAACTAATTGTCAAAAAATCAATTTATTTTTGCACCGAAGCAAACCTCCACTGTGATTCGACTTAACGTTGCATAAATTCTCTCCTAAAGCAACAGCCTTTTAAATAAAGTCCTTCCTTGAACAGTGTCTGAAAAACCCCTTGGGGAGAATTAATAAAATTTTGTATTGTATTGTATTGTATTGTGTCTGGTCCGCCAGAGCTTCAAAATTTCCAAATTTCCAAATTTTCTTTGTTATTTAAATTTATACGTTTTGCTTTTATCAAATTCTAACCAAACACAAAAAAACTGTAGATTTCAGTTTTCTTGTCCGTACCTATATATTTTCATTTAATCTTAGAGCTCTTTTGGTCAGTGAGACGAAAAAAGCAATTACCACACAGTCTGTTAATAACATTTACCAAAGGAAGAGATAATCATAATACAATTACATTATATAAGACTAATTGAATTAATATATTTATATCTCCATGTTAATATAAAACCGAAAGATGCACGGGGACTTCGTTCCTTCGTTTAAAAGATCTTCATTTTATTTTCGGCGGTTTTGTTATGCAGACATTGATCAAATAATTCTTCGACCGAGTCTGTGGTTGGTTTTCCTTATCTTCCGCATCTCCATGATACAAGCTGTTCTTTGTATTTCGTGATCGCACGAAATGCATGACATCTTGAATTTGGCATTTTGAATTCCAGTTTTTTGATGAGTTTTTTTTTTTTTCAAGAGAGAGTGCATTGTGTAGCATGTTTACAGGTTTAGCTCGTCGTTAAATATCGTGAGAGGGATATGTAATGTTTCTATTTATATATTTATCTTGACACCTGTATAAGGTCTACGAAATTCCCGAAACATCTCGCCCTTGCGGGTTGGAAAATTGTGTACATCTTGCTTTTTTTTTCGCTATAAATAAGCCAACTTTGAGAGGAAGCGGTTTGTAGCATTAAACAAAACGCGGGGGATCAATCAGGGGATCAACAAAAGCTGTTTTAACCTTTTCTTGTTCACTGGACATGCATAAAAACTAAAAATAACAAACACGATATCAACAAGAAAAGTAATAAAAAATGAATATAACCCTTTGAGTCCAAAGATACTGCTGTCGATCCGTCTACGAAATTTCCTACTCACAACCATGCATATTCAAGCGTATTAAAAGAAATATTTACTATTTTTAGTGACTATAATTGGACTGACCTCCTGATAACTTGATGCATTTATTTTGAAAATAATTGTAACCTTTCTATACTTTTAGGTTTGAACCTCTTCTTTTATTTTATTTCTGTAAGAAGATATATAAAGGCAAACTTTCAATACGATGCTACCGTGGTACTCGTGCCATAAAAGAGAAAAACAGAGATCACTTGACTGATAGTTTTGTCGACATTCATTAAAAGACAATTACTAAACTTCTCGACAAGGATTTTAGTAAGATTTATGCTTCTTTAATATTCATTCAAACAGCATTTCTTCTGTAAGAAGAGACGTGCTTTCGAAGTTAACCTCGCAGCATGCACTTCTAATTAATCAGTGGCTATACCGTAACAAAACGTTTGACCTTCAAGAAGTTAAAAACATATGCGAAGCAGAACTTAAAAGCATATGCGAGGCAGATACTAAAATAAACGATTTGTTTTATTGCTGCACTCCCACGCAGTCAAGAGTCAATAAATATTTTGTAAAGAGCCATAAGCAATCTGTACATGGGTGCTGCAGGGATCTCACTCTGTCATTTTGTCATATGCAAAACTTAAACATTACCTTCAATTTTGAGGCTTTAGTGTTATCAGATGTATGACTCTCTAGGAACTTGCCGTTTTGAAAAGTTGCAGCTCGTTAGGATTCTTCGTTTTGTAATAGGACATCTTTGATATTTTTGTGTTACGTGACATAAGATTGCAGGCCCTGAAAGATGTCGCTTAGCTCAAAACTGAAAGGTATGTTATCACTAGGTTTTCTTCCTGAGGGCGCCCCTTGCAGTATTATTATTTAGTATTTCGATGTGTCGGAGCTTAGAGTGCTCAATTTGTATTTTAATCCCAAAACTCAATGACAGATGTTTATGTTACGATACGGCCGCCATATTGGAAACACCAAAATGGCGTCTCTGTTCAAAGCTCTATTAATTTGGGCGAAATCCGGACAGTAAGTCTTTCCGAGGTGTTTACATATCAACCATGTATTATATATTAGATTACTGTATTTATCATATTTTTTCGATGGCATAACAGTTAAAACCAGCAATTACCTAAAGTCAATAATCTTTTGACTTTAGGCTCAATCTCTGAATCATCTACAACCTTTACTTCATTTGATTGTCGATTTAGTGATCCATAACATAGCTATCCAGTGTCAAGGTGATTAGTACGCGAGATAACAGCGATCTTTTAATGCGACAGCCAGTCAGATTGATCGTTTGTTCAAGTCCATTCATGTTTTTTTACTGTCACTCGTTTAAAGTGCATTAACCACTTCCAGAGGAATGGATTGTTATTGAGAACAAACTCTTGTTTTGTGCGACGTCCTCAGCGTAACACCGACTGTAGGTTGTTATGAACGACGATTCTTAAATACTGTTTTTTAAATACTGTAAAGTTGAGTGCACGATCGGAAGTTGAGAGAAACACTCGTAGCGTACTGCATCAGTAGAGGACCTCATGTCAGCAATTGCAGCTGCAACAACCAAATATTCTTCAAACTGTTTGCTGACAGATACTCTTTGCCGACTTCACATTGTATTTTGAGCCGAAAAAAAATACAAAAATCCAGGTGAGAATGATGGCTTTACATAACTTCTTTTAAAAGTAGTGGAAATGCAGCGTAGCAAATTATTTGATAATTTAGACTTGTTTCGATCACGATATTTAGACAAACCTTATCACCTCAGCTTTTTCTACACTCTGCCTTTTCGCATGAAATATCTGTCTATGACTCCTCCATTCTCTCGAGTAGCCGCAACGATGCTTCGTTCAAGGACGTGACATGACAGCCAAAGACAACCCCGCCTGTCATGTGATCATAATTATTCAGTGGTTATTTCCAGATGGTATGATTAGATTAGACTCCCACGTTCAGAAGACCAGTGTTAAATGGAATACTTAAATCGGATGAATCTTCAGTTAATGAAATCAGCCCTTATCGTTGCATATCTTGGGCCAAATCACACATATATAGAGGATATTACACTGTGGCGAGAAGATATGAATTTCATGTTCGAGTGGCAAGAACAATATCCCACGAGTGAGGGAAGCGAATGAGTGAGGTATTGTTCTTCCCACGAGAAAATTCATATCTTCGAGCCAACGTGTTATTATACGGAGAACCAATTCAACAAAAGCAAAAGGCGGGAATCGTGATGTCATTGAACGATACGACACTCACAAAGGTGGCATACGGAAAATACGCCACTCGAATCCCGGATGAAGTGGCGTATGGAATCTACGAGTGGTTTAGTTTGTATTAAAACACTCTCTTCCATATGATAAAATCGCATAAAATAACCCCATCGATTTGCTCGCATAAAGAAAAGAGTAATAATGACA
>CBDDTI010000017.1:0-2500 GCA_965233585.1 bacterium | reverse complement strand
CGCTTTGGATGACGGGTTTTAGATAGAGTGGTTTGTGTATCGGCCATTCTTTAATTTTGTTCAACAATTACAGTTGTGTTAGAAAAGGCTTTAACTGAAAATCATTTGTCAGCAATCTTGTCTTTGGGCCCTTAAGAAGAATCCTCGCTACTTTTTAGTAGCCACTGTTCTCCACATGCACTATATAACATAAAATTTACAGTCACTCTTTCAACTCGCACTCTCTTTCAGTAAACGAAAACGAAGTAACTCATAATTATTTCTTCTTAAGGTTCCAACTAGCATGGAAAATCATTGCTACTCAGTAAAACAGGGATTCCTTGGTGCTCGCTAGCACGAAAAGTCACTGCTGCTTGCTAGTTCTGGGAGTTACGTATGCTCGCTACCTTACTAACTTAATGCTACTCGATAGTCCAGGGAGTCATTGTTGCTCGCTTTCCCAGAAAGCAATTCGTGCTCGCTAGCCCATAAAGTCATTGCTGTTCGCTAGTCCAATGAGTTATTTCTTCTCTTTAGCGCAGGGAGTCCCTATTGTTCGCTAGCCCAGGTAGTTACCTCTCCCCGCTAGTCGGGTGTCATTCCAGCTCGCTAACCCGAGGAGACATATTGCTGCCCGCTGGCACAGGTAATCACTGCTTCCCGTTTGTCCAGGGAGACATTGGAACTCGCTAATCAAGGAAATTAATGCTGCTTGCTAGCCCAGAAAGCCATTTCTGCTGTATAGCCCAAGGGGGCAATGCTTCTTGCTAGGGAAGCTAGTCACTGCTGCTTGCTAAAGCAAGGAGTGTATGCGCTGCTGCTCTCTTTCCCAATGAGTTCTTGCTGCCCGCCAATATACGAAATTGAGCATTTTGTGATTGGGTTTTACTCCTGCCTGACACCCATCGTGCCGTCGCCGTGACAACAATGCCGCTAAATCGGCTGTGTTTCTCGATTTATATTCTCATATGAAAGTGAAGAGTGACCATCGCAGTAAATTTTCCAATTTAAGCAATTGGAAAGAAGAAGCCTGAAAAAATTAGGGCTTCAATTTTCCCGTTGAGGCCCTAATTTTTTCAGGCTTCTTCTTTCCAATTGCTTAAATTGGAAAATTTACTGCGATGGTCACTCTTCACTTTCATCTATAACCGCAGTACAAATATGAATTATTTCATATAAACTTCACATTATATTCTCATATGTTGTCTTAAACAAGGGTCATTGACTCCCAAACACAAAATGATGTAGTTTCTACGTAGTTTCATCATACATTTGTAGTTTAACTAGTGTAATTTTTTTTAGGGTACTCAGTTTTATTGAGTGTATAATGTAACAAGAGATATGTACTTTTAAACTTTTGTATATGTACTTATTATTATTATTATTATTATTATTATTATTATTATTATTATTATTATTATTTTACAGTCTAATCAAGAGAGTTCAGCCAATATGGGAACCATTTGTGTTCTGAGCAATTAAGACCCCCTGCCCAGGGTTGCAAACTGGCATATTTGTTTTTTCACAGCAAGGCACTAGAGCCAAGACTATAGCCATGGCAACAACACAGAAGCTGTCAATCTGTTTCTCTTGTGATCTACATTTCTGGTGCTAAGTTACAAATCACTGCTGCAATATTCTGGAGATGTTCTCGATTCCGTGTCTTACTTTGTTTATTTGCGTGATAGCAAAACGTAAATATATCTATAAAAAAGATATTTTAAAATGGAAAACGCCATTCTTTTCTACTAACAGAGCGTTTCAAATAAGCAGAGATATCTTTTCTTTTTTTTCACTTCCTAGGCACGTTAACAAAGGGACCGGTCATTACTTACCGCCTAAGGGGGCGATGAGGATGATTTAAGGATGGAATCATTTCATTTTTAGGATGACAGAAGTTGGAGGGGAGGGGATGATTAGCCATAACTGAGAGCCCAAAGGTCTGGATGACTAAACACTAAATGTCACGCGCTAAAACATTAGCATTTCCTTCGTAGAATTCTTCTGCGCTCTGTTGGAGATTTCAGGCTGTCACATTCTTAAGATCTGTTAGTCACGCGATCGCAGTAAACAAAGGCGTGTCGTGAGACTGGTCTCCGATCTTGCGCACAGAAACTGCTTTCGCGAAGAATGCAAAGAGAACGCAACGTTAGTGGAGGCTGAAGAGGGGAGGTCACCGTAGTGTGGAGAGATCATGTGAACGGATTCCTTTACTTGTCATCCTGGTTTCCAATTCAACTTGTCTAGAACCCCACGCAACATACATAAGCGACCCGAAAGTTTACCTAAAGTCTCTAGAGATTGAACATTACAGTTTAAAGTTTGCCAAAACTTGTGGATTTCATTGCCTAGCTCTCATATATCACAGGCAACGCATTGATGTTATCACTGCAAGCTCCCACGATCTGTCTCGTATTCACATAGGGTAGATTTCAAAATGTTCTTAGCACGTTCGTAGGCTTCGGAATTAAAGGGCAAGCCATCAGTTGTTTTACACGCATTTTTTTCCAATAATTTCTTT
>CBDDTI010000016.1:0-9822 GCA_965233585.1 bacterium | reverse complement strand
TAAGCTAGTGAGTAAATGATGTCATTTTCTCTAGATCCAACCCTCTGAGGTCTAATTGGTTAGTTTTGAACATGAGTAATGGTGGACCATGAAATCCAAAACTTACACCCAAAATAAACAGCCTTTGGATAAAACTCAAAGGTCAAAACTTTTCCAGTTAGTGTAAAGCAAACACGCTTTCAAAATCTGAAGGAAAAAAGGAAATTATTTTTTGATCATAGTACCACTTTAAGAGTATGCAAGAGGTTTTGTGTCATGCCTCTCAAACAAGAGAAAAATTTGATCAACTTCTTACTTACAACAGTTAGATCAGGATCAAACTGTTTGAGATTGGGCAAGTGTCAATTTGTTCCCGAGAGCCTTGCTGTTGTCACTTGACACTAATTAAAAGTTTTTGAATTTTTTCCAACTCTTTGGTATCTAAGGTATGGGTTGCACTTGGGAAAAATTTTCATCTTTGCTGGCCAAAAAACGGCAAAAATTTGAAACCGCAACCGGAAAGAAAAACTTTCAGACAAAAACAGAGGGTCGCAGTAGTGGGAGAAAATTGTCAGTAACCAGATTTTAGATACCGCGTTGTTTACCCATGTGTTTTTGAAAGACATATTGATCACGATCTAAACCAAAACAGGTATGCGTCCTGTTGAAGGAATGCTCATAGTTACAGTGATTCTTCTTCTGTTAGTTCAGCTTAACCTACAGCAGTTCGTTGTCTTTCCTTGTTGAACGAACGATGGGCAGGCAAATTTTTGACGGTTTTAACAGCGGCCATGATCAGAGGAAGAAATCAATGTCGCCGAAGAATTCTTGTGTTAGGACTTTATCGCCTGGGTCATGTGTAGGCAGTGAGCCAAAAAAAATTTGACAACGTTTATGTGAATTAGACAATCAAAGTTGACAGAGAAGTCCTCTTTTGCTTGGAGACTTCTCTATTATCAACTGTTTGTCTCAGACTTTGTGCACTTTAAATCAAATCAAAACAGAAGTCATGTGAAAGTTTCAGAAAAGTCATTTAAAAAAGTGTCAAAAACTTTATCAAGTGGCAGTAGTGTCATATGAAAGCAGAAGTACATTGTATGAACTCTCGTCAAATCCTTGTGACATGTTTGTGTATGATCCAGGTTGCAATGTTTGAGTTAAATGTGAGGCACAAATTGTTGGCATGAGTGAAAAAACTGTTAGGTGTACCAGGCATACTGTTCCGTTTTATAATTAAAGTGGATGGACACCCTCGTGTCCGTGATTTAAGGTTACTGTTTACCTGCAGGGGTGTCTCACGTCCCAGCAATACAGCAAGTCCAGTTTAAACTGTAGATCAAATTAAAGCTTACAGAGCTGGCTATCCAACTATACCAATAATTTTGAAATGAAGTGAATTGTCAAATTTTTCACGAATTCTAAATGTGAGCGTCCAAATCACCTTTTCAAAGCTACAAGTCAAAGCGAAATTTGTCTTTTGCTAATTTAATTTGTTTCTCAGTTTCCGGAGCCAGAGCACTAAAAAATGTGTCTGCATTTTGTCATACTCAGTTACAGTGAAAAGTTATGGAACGTTTTCAAAAAGTATTAGAAAAATGTCAAGTGTTTGTGCAAAAATTCCTCTCATGAAAAAAATATTTGAAAGAAAAAATTTGTAGACATGTTTTTGTTGTTTATGTGTTTATCTACCCACGGTCAAAATTTGGGGCAATCGGACAAATTCCTTATGAGTTTTAGCTATCTACAGTGTCCGCTTCAAGTGAAGAAATTGATTCGAGAAAACAGCGCTAAAATAATATCATAATGTCAATCAGATGGGTAATTTTTACTTCCAGACAAAACTTAAAACCTCCATTTCTCTGCCAATATTTAATCTTTTTCAGTGACTTCTCTTTTGCATTTAGAGATTTCATTTGGATCATTACTTTAACGGAAAAATCGAAATTTGAAGAAAATTGCTGATCTGAAGGTATACAGTAACCTTAATGAAGTGCCCATATCAAAGGGAAGCTTGACACAGGGTTGAACTGTAGCTTCAATTATCTAATGTCAGTCTGTTTAGTCAAAATAATATATAACAAATATTGAATTATCAATAGACAGATGGTGGTTACAGGCAGCATGGGAGTCAATGGGTTAATGAGGTGACTGTAAGGCAGGCTTCCACAGTAATGTATATGTCTTTGAAAGTTTACAAACATGAAGAACTACATGGCCTTTTATGGAAGAACGTAAACTGTTTCAGTAGACAAAATCTGCTAACAATATTATATCTGGTAAAATTTTTATTCAAGAAAAACCAAGCCCGAGTAGTAGCAGTGGAAGTTTTGGAGGAGCTGGTGGCGGTGGCGGGGGTGGCATGGGAGGGCTTGGAGGACTTTTTGCAGGAGGAATGCCAAAATTAAAAGCAGCTGGTGAAAGAGGAAAACCTGGAACAGGAGGTATGACAAAAATCGAATACCATAAAATCACACATTAATTTAAAGCCCTGGGCTTATATAACTCCATAAGGGGTTTGTGGGTGGGCTTAAAAGTGGGGGGTGGGGGGGGGGACTATGTCTGGGGGGATATAAGTAGAATAAAAAATGTTTTGAAAGAATGAGATAAAAGTATCTGAGAAAAGAATTAAAACTAAGTAACATACCATTACATTTAGAGCTATTAGGCTTAACCTATAACTTTTTATTAAAAATCTTGATGTTTGTAAAGAAACACAAAAGGAATTCACTTATACATATGATGGGCTTATATAGATCTGGGGGGGGGCTTCATTATCTGAAATGATCTTTGTTAGCAAATAGGTCTTTATCATGCAATGCTGAAACAAAAGATTTTGCCTGTCTAGCCTCTCATCCAGTGTGAGGCTGGGTGGGCAAAAACAAAGCTTTTTGTTCTCCTGGGTCTCAAACTGGCCGCCGTGTGATCTATAGCAGATCTTATATCTGGGGGGTCTCATAACACAGGAGCTTGAACATTGTATTTTGTGGTTCTGTTAGCCACACATTTTCAACTGTAAAACTTTAAATATTCACACTTTTTTGGCTGTTTGCTGACTTGTTTTTCACATTGCACTCCTTCTCTTTACACCTCATACCAGATCACTAACTTGACAATAAACATCCCTATGTTTGAAATTTAATTGTAATTACAAGTTTGCTGATTCCTGTATTTCATTGTATTTAGGAGCTAAAGGACCAGCTATGAAACCACCGGGCTTCAAACCACCTTCACCAAACAATTCCAGTTTATCACTGTCTTCTTCTTCGAGTGGTAATTCAAGACCACTACCTCCTCCACCAGGTAAAGCTCCAGGCTTTGCTCCTCCTCCACCACCACCCTCATCTAACAGGCCATCATCATCTGATAGCTCTAGGCCTCTTCCACGACCTCCATCAGGAAGTGGATCAAGACCATTGCCAGCTCCACCACCAGGGGGTGGACAAAGACCAGCAGCTCCACCACCAGGGGGTGGACAAAGACCAGCAGCTCCACCACCAGGGGGTGGGCATAGACCACCAGCTCCAATGAAGCAAGGTCCTCCACCTCCGCCCCCTGGACGAGGAGGGGCACCTCCGCCACCTCCACCATCTTTGTCAAATCCAAAATCGTCTGCGCCACCACCTCCACCGCCTTTGAGAAGTAACCCAAATGTAGCTACTTCACAACCTCCTACCCCAAGAGGAGGTCCACCGCCACCTCCTCCTTCAAGGGGTGGCCCACCACCTCCGCCTCCAAGTAGAGCGCCTCCGCCACCATCATCAAGGCCACCATCACAAGCGCCTCCACCACCACCTCCCAGTAAAATTCCTCAGAAGACAAGTTCTGGACCACAACCAAGTCGAGGATCAGGTCCTTTACCTCCTCCTCCAGGAGCGCTAGGACCACCTCCTCCACCTCCATCTAGAAGTACAACAGAGAACAAGAGATCAGGGTTTCCACCTCCACCACCACCTGTGTCATCTGGAAGATCAAATAACATGATGAACGGGCCAACTAGAAATTCTCTTCCACCTCCTCCCCCAGAGGCAATGACAGGCTCAGTTGAAGGTAATGTAATTAACGATGCTTCGCTTTCAGTTATAGGGAAAAAGGCATCATCCTGGGAGAATGTTGGTCTCTATTGTGCAGTCCTCACTGCATTGGGTCCTCACTGTCGAGACCTCAGGATTCCAGATGATGGCTCTGGCACTTGATTGATAAGATGATATTTATATGAACTACATAACATGCAAGAAATGAGATAGTGAAGGGGGTTGCTGTGGGGGGCTACTTGCCTAGAAAAAAAATGGTTCAAGCCCAAGAAGCTCTTCTGCTAGCTATTTGACTTTCATTTTTTGATTATTTCCTTTTCTGTTACAGAGGACTTTGAATCAAGATTTACATTTAGTTCAGATCTACCTCCACCAGAGCCCTATGTAGAAACAGCAAAATCGTATCCAAGTAAAAATCCAAAGAAGGGTGGTAAGTTTTATAAATTAAAGTTGCTGCTAAAAGATCAGGCTGGCATTGATCGAAAGGTGGACAATGCTATCCACTGGATAAATCACTATCCAGTGGATAGATCACAGTGTGGTTTGTTTTGTTAACACTTATCTACTGGACAGCAATTTTTCAGGTGGATAGCATTATCCAGTTCTAGTAATCCTTGGGAAGAAATGGTTATGGTTCACCAGAAATAACTATTAAGCACAGTCTTTCAGTGTTCACTTGTAAATCAAAGCAAGAACCAAAGCAAAATGTTTAAGCAGACAAAGTCTGTGTGTGTACTTTCACTTGAAATTTCCGCAGTACAAACTGTCCACACCGCCTTCTCTTCAGCGCGAAGGAAAAGTAAAGATGAAAAACCATACGTGAAAAAAACCCTTTATGTTGCATTGCTTTAGTTTCATTAGTTTTCAATGACCAGTTATTAAAAAAAAAAATATTAATTGTAAGAAAGAAATGTTATAGTTTTAATACACAGGTTTCCGTGTTCATTGATGTGTGGTGACTGCATGCTGCAATTCCATTTGCGTGTGTGTGAAACTAAAATTTCAATTTACAACTGGTGGGAATTGGAAGAGTTCAAAACGACATGCAAGCTCTTTGGAAACCTTCAGGCTCTTACTTGTATTTTCTGTACAAACCAAACCAAAAAACACCGTTGCATTTGAATGTAAGTCGTAGCAAACAAAAAACATTTCAATGCTGAAATGCGCCTTCCTTATCCAAATTGGTTTGATCATCTTTCTTTTTTTGCCGTTTAAACTGTTTATTTCAAGTTGAAATCTTTGAAGCAATTCAACACATCCTGACGAGTCGAGCCAGGTAGAAAATTCCAAAGCATGCCGACATACTAAATACAGTAATTGAATTCAATCGAAGTGGGGAATAAAATACAAATGTTGAAAGTCAAAAGCGGGCTATTTTATATATTGCATGACTGGACGAAAAGTTAAATTTACATGAAATGATCAAAATACTTACCGTTTTTGGAAAACCTTAAAATATAGTTTAACTGGAATGTGAAATTTTTCGTGTTTCAACGAGACAAGGAGAAATCTGATATCTACAAAAACCAAATGAAATGCTAATGCCTGTGTCTGAGGTTTGCGTTTCGTCCGTTTGCAATGTACCATCAATGTATCTTATTTCTTTCGCATGCTCTGTAGGAACTACAAAATTTTGCCAATGAAAAAGAAAACTATAATTTTATTCATAAGAAAGCTGCGACAAATATACAGTCACTAAATGCATTCCATTTCATTCGATAATAATGTGAGCTTTCGTAAATTAAATTAACTCCCTATTCTTTTCCTACAACATACTGCTGTTAAAATTGTAAAGGTAAAACGAATGTTATCTCTTAAATAAATGGTAAAAGAATTCAGTTTCTTTTTGCAAAAATCTCATTTTACTTCCGGAATACCTTCAGCCAAATATGTATATAATATAACTGATTTCATAATAGTAATTATTGTAAAGGCGGTTTAAACGGCTTTGTACATGAAACTGATCAGAAATTCAACACATTGTCTGTGCATTCTTCGAGGTGTAGCAGGCTAGGTGTACAATTAACATTCATTCATTTTGTCATGGACCCTGGGAAATGAAAAAATAAATAAAAATAAAATAACTTGAAATCGTGGTGGCCAGACTGGCGACCACACGAGAAAAGTTAGTCGCCAGCGGACCAAATCCAGTCGCATTGGCGACCCCACAGGTCGCAACGTCGAGCCCTGTATAGTAACCAATTCAAGAGACTGACTTTGTAAAATTGTGGAGGTTTAGTCTCCAGTGACTGTTTTGAATTTTTAATTACACTTATATTAAAAGAACTTCATGTAAAAGCTCTTCTTCAATGAAACTTTTACTTTTGTGGGAAATTGTAATTGTTACAATGATTAACTGGTAACAGGAATGTGTCGTCCAATTCAGTCTGTAGTCATACTCGTGATTAACAAATCAGACTCCCTCTTCGCAGTTGTCTGATTTTGTTATTTACTTGAATGTATGATTACAGACTGAATTGGACTCCACTCAGTCCTATTACCATTATTAATAGTATACTGAACAAAAATGTTTTGGAGTGAGATTTTCTGACAATTGAGACAATCAAAGTGATGCAAATAACTTTTTGATTGCCTTGACCCTTATTAAATTCTACATGTCATGAAAAGTTATTCATGCAATCAAGATTTGAGTTACAGTGTGTCCAGAAAAAAAATAAGTGTGATTTTAAGTGTGGTTGATATGCCATCTTTGCTTTCAGGTGGTGCAAAATCTTCTGGAAACCCTCCAAGTGGGGTGAGGGCTACCCCTCCTCCTCCTCCTCCATCAAGAGGGGCTCCGCCTCCACCCCCACCTCCTCCAAGGAGATAAGGATGAGGCGTATGTCAAAGTTTCATAGAAATTCTAGGAGGACCAATTTTTTTATGATAAGAATTATTAACAATATTGATCCAGATTTGTGGACAGTATTTGGTGGTCTTAAAGCTGAAGACTTTCATAGTCGTCACTTCTTAAACCTTGTGGTTTGGCGAGGTTGGAGAGGTTCGAATTGACATATTTCGACAGTAATTGACAATCTGTTATCAGTACAGTATGGAATACACACCTATAGACCAATCACCTGTGAAAATGAAATTAGTGTTTTGTATTTTTTTTCTTTGCTGTATATGAAGAGGGTGTAGTACCTTTTTACCTGTTAGATTTCCTTGTTAAAAGTGTTAGAAACAAGGAAAGTGTATCGCAGTTTGAAACTTGTGCCATATTTGTGGTTGAAGCAATAGTGTCGATTATTTCAATAACTAAAAATAAATAAGAAGAAACTGCATTTTTTTGCAGTAGTTAATGACATTTTTTGTTGTCATTATTATTGATTGTTTAATTATCATTTTAGAAATAAAAGACACTGTCTTGGAGAAAGAAAAAACCACAACACAAATAAATTTTAATATTATTATCTCTTTGGAGTAGGCATTATATTTCTGTGTAATTTATCCTTAAAAATGGTATTGACAGCACTATATACAATGGAGTATTTTTTCTTTACTCAGTATCCCTTCTTTGTAAATAAAATAAAAATTTGATGTGGAAGTTCCTTCTCAAACTCATGAAGATGGCCAAACAGTTTTCCACACAGGGCATGTGTGCCCTCGAAAATGCTGGGTTCAAATAACTTCCTGAATTTTTATTCAATTATTCTGAAACTAGGCACCAAAAAAGAACTCGTCATTCTTTAAAATTGTGTTTTTTGTTTTTGAGATTTTGGCATTTTTGGCAGGAAAATGACGTCATGAATTTGGCGCCAAATTTTAGCTTTGCTAATATGGGATATCTAATGTTACTATTTGAAAGATCTTTTCACAACGATCTCAAAACCAAAAAAAAGTTTAAGATATGTCTATTCAATCAAAAGATTTAACATTTGAAAAATTTCAATTTCCTACCAATTTGTTACTAAAAATAGCAAAAACTAAAATTTTAAAACGTTATATCTTTTGACTGGATAGACATATTTCAAAACTTTTTACAGTTTTGAGATCCTTGTGAAAACATCTTTCAAATAGTAACATTGGATATCCCATGTTAGCAAAGCTAAACTTTGGTGCCAAATTCGTGATGTCATTTTCCTGCCAAAAATGCCAAAATATCAAAAACAAAAAACATAGGATTTTAGAGAATGATGAGTCTTTGTTTATTTTTAGTTATTTTTTTGGTGCTTAGTTTAAGAATAATTGAATAAAAACTCTGGAAGTTATTTGCACCTTGCATTTTCGAGGGCACACATGCTCAGCGTGTTAATTCACCATTATTCCTAATGGCAACACACAAGAAAACAGACTTTGGTTTTTAGATAGTTTGACTGTCTGCCATTACCATGGCAAGAAAACTAAAATACAAATGGGCCTTTCACAGGGAAACTCATCAGTGGAGAAAAACCATGAATCAAGACCCTTGCATTTTTGCTAAAACTATTCGACATACATGCCAAAAGACTTGCCAGGGTAAATGTGGGCATCAGTCTTTTCAACAACTTTTAACACTCATTGTAGATCATAAACACCACCATTCTTTATACAACTCTCATTTGAAGTTAAAGACTTCAAAATTTGAGACTTTGAACACTTCTTCGATCAAACACCACACATGCCACTCCATCTCAACACAATTCCCCATCTAAGTTTTATGGTGCCATTTCAGCCTTTTGAGCCCCTTATCTTTAATGGTGTGGCAGAAATGAAAAAATCATTTCTTCAGTTTGAAATTTGTTAAGGCCTAGATGATGCTCTGCTTGAGATCCTCTGTGACTGGAGATTTCGAATGCTGGCCAACTGTTCCATTCTCTTCTCATGCTCTTTTTCTTCCTGTGAGAAAAAAGTTGACATGGGGTTGTCTTTTTTCTCCTTACATTACTTGCAAAAAACTTTGGACAAAAAATGTGTCCAAAAATAAAACTGTCTGAAATTTTTAACCTCCTGAAATATTTACCATACAATATTTCTAAAAGTTTGAACTACAATCAGTGACAATAGTGGACACACTTTAAGGGAATGACGCTTTTTGATACTAAGTATTTGTTTTATTTTATTTGCATCTAGCATTAATTCTCTGATACCCCTGTTCCCCCCAGTTCAATGTTGTGTAAGTACTGTGGTCTGTGCTGTCTAAGAAATAGAACAATCAACATTGTTTAGGGCGAAAGGAGGGCAGAATGTTTCCAAGACGTAGAAATTAAATCGAATTTGTGTGTCTCAACACCTGTCGCCCATTGTGGCTCCAAAGTTCTTAAAATCTTGAGGGTTCAGTAAAACTAACATCTTTTGATGTTGTTTCAGTCTTAAACAAAAATTAAACGTCTGAAATTTTCACTTCCAAATTTTTTTATTCACTTAATTTTCATAGTTGACACCTCTGCAACGTTAGCCTGCGAAAACAACTGTTCTTCGAGTGGCGTTAACGTCCTTGCGAAACACCACTCGGGCCATAAGCAAAGAAAGATGGCTGTTTTCGCAGGCTATTGCGACTTTCTCAGCTCTGCTTATACATGTCAACAATCGAAAGTGCATTCTAGGAGTTATCTGCTGACAGTAGGTGCTCTCAAAATATTTAATAAAAATTTCAAAGCATGAATTTACTATTGTCAAGGAGATGACAATAAGAAATTGCCAAAAGTCAGCACCTGGAGGTACATGTATGTTGTCTTGATGCGGTATGAAAAGGTGACAGGGGATTAACTTATTGGCTATCAGCATAATAAGCAGTCAATAATTATTTTAAAAACTGAGTCAAGATGTTCTCTCTATGACAAATCCAAAATCAGATTAGACACTTTGCAGAGATAATGGCAATGTTACAACT
>CBDDTI010000015.1:0-7984 GCA_965233585.1 bacterium | reverse complement strand
CTAGATGCTAAACAAATTCATATATACGACTTACAGTACTGGCGAATTTACGTTAATAACCCTGAGTTTCCCATTACGACCATAACTTACTTAAACATTTTTAAAGATTTGGCCCAGTTGTTCGAAGGCTGGATAGCGTTATCCAGCCTTCGAACAACTGGGCCAAATCTTTAAAAATGTTTAAGTAAGTTATGGTCGTAATGGGAAACTCAGGGTTATTAACGTAAATTCGCCAGTACTGTAAGTCGTATATATGAATTTGTTTAGCATCTAGAGGACGAAAGAGAAATGCACATACAAAGATTTCGACCTAACTCACTTGTATAAAGACCTGGGTTTTTTTTAAAACCCTTTCTTTGTTGGCTTTCTCATTGCTGTATCCGTCGTGTCTTGCTTATCAAGTCCCCGATTCTTTATTAAAATAAAGAATACGTGTGCTGTGTTTCATGCATATGCCTGAGTGGATGTGTACCTTAGAAGCCATATACCTTCTACTACTTGTATACCTACGAGCCCTGCCCTACAGGAAGCTCGAGCCGATCCACGTTTCAGGGTGGGGCAACATTCAGGGCCAAGTCTTAATTTTAAAGGGGCTCAGTCACGGTTGAACGGTTTGAAAAGTTTAGCTAAACTTTTCAAATTTCGTTGTTTGCAATCCGTGTCAATCTTCTCCATCCTTAACCATCTTTGTTCCTTTATGGTTTATTATCATCTCTTTGATGTTTTTCTATCTTTGTAAAGTGTTATTTTCAGATTTCCTTCAGTTTAACGGTAATTTTGTCGATGCTCAAAATAACTCAGAATACCGTGACTGATAATTTGGTTTTATCAACTGAGTTGACAATGTAAGTTAGCCACCGTTAAGAGATTCGAAAGCTGACGTTTCGAGCGTTAGCCCTTCGTCGGAGCAAATCGAGGAATTGTGGGTTGTGTGTGGTTTATATACAGAGGAAGGAGCTACGCTATTGGCTGGTGCCTGGTAACGTGAAAAACAACAGATTAAATTAGTTGAATGAAAAGTGTTCATTGATACCGTGAGGATTAAGAGTGCCGATTTGAAAAATAAATTTTTGTTCTAGAGTTTTACGGCTTTCAGTGCTTCCTTGATGTAGGGAGAGGCCGCAGACTACCATATGTTGCTTAGAATGATTGGGCAGATTACAGTGTCTTGCGACCGGTTTAGATGCGTTTTTGTTGTCTTTCTCTACGTCGCAAAGGTGTTCTCGGAATCTGTCGCCTAGTCGTCTCCCTGTTTCGCCGATGTATAACTTTTTGCAAAGAGTGCAAGTTATACAGTAGACGACATTGGTTGAGGTACAAGTAAAATGATCAGTGATCTTAATGGATCGCTTTGGTCCCGACAATATCTCAACGTTGCAAATAAAAGGACATGTTTTGCATCGTGCGCATGCGCATTTAAAAGTTCCGGCCTGATTACTCGTTTGGAATGCACTTCTGACTAAAAAGTTACCTATGTTTTTGTCGCGTTTGAATGAAATTAGTGGAGGTTGCGAAAAGATTACACCAGTATCGGGATCATTTTGAAGTAATTTAAAGTTCTTTAGAATGATGGATTTAATTGCATGGTTGTGAGGGTGAAATGTGAGGGTGAATGGAATTCGATTTTTCCTTAAAATCAGAGGAAATGTGCCATTTCTTCGACAAACGTGGCTATCCTGCTTCTGTTGTTCAAGCAGGCCATCATCGCGCCCAACAAATTGATCGGCAGTCAGCGCTACAAATGTCTCAGAAGGAGAATAATAATCGAATTCCATTCACCCTCACATTTCACCCTCACAACCACGCAGTTAAATCCATCATTCTAAAAAACTTTAAATTACTTCAAAATGATCCCGCTACTGGTGTAATCTTTTCGTAACCTCCACTAATTTCATTCAAACGCGACAAAAACATAGGTAACTTTTTAGTCAGAAGTGCATTCCAAACGAGTAATCAGGCCGGAACTTTTAAATGCGCACGCGCACGATGCAAAACATGTCCTTTTATTTGCAACGTTGAGAAATTGTCGGGACCAAAGCGATCCATTAAGATCACTGATCATTTTACTTGTACTTCAACCAATGTCATCTACTGTATAACTTGCACTCTTTGCAAAAAGTTATACATCGGCGAAACAGGGAGACGACTAGGCGACAGATTCCGAGAACACCTTCGCGACGTAGAGAAAGACGACAAAAACGCGTCTAAACCGGTGGCCAGACACTTTAATCTGCCCAATCATTCTAAGCAACATATGGTAGTCTGCGGCCTCTCCCTACATCAAGGAAGCACTGAAAGCCGTAAAACTCAAGAACAAAAATTTATTTTTCAAATCGGCACTCTTAATCCTCACGGTATTAATGAACGCTTTTCCTTCAACTAATTTATTCTGTTGTTTTTCACGTTACCAGGCACCAGCCAATAGCGTAGCTCCTCCCTCTGTATATAAACCACACACAACCCACAATTCCTCGATTTGCTCCGACGAAGGGCTAACGCTCGAAACGTCAGCTTTCGAATCTCTTAACGGTGGCTAACTTACATTGTCAACTCAGTTGATAAAACCAAATTATCAGTCACGGTATTCTGAGTTATTTTGAGCATCGACAAAATTACCGTTAAACTGAAGGAAATCTGAAAATAACACTTTACAAAGATAGAAAAACATCAAAGAGATGATAATAAACCATAAAGGAACAAAGATGGTTAAGGATGGAGAAGATTGACACGGATTGCAAACAACGAAATTTGAAAAGTTTAGCTAAACTTTTCAAACCGTTCAACCGTGACTGAGCCCCTTTAAAATTAAGACTTGGCCCTGAATGTTGCCCCACCCTGAAACGTGGATCGGCTCGAGCTTCCTGTAGGGCAGGGCTCGTAGGTATACAAGTAGTAGAAGGTATATGGCTTCTAAGGTACACATCCACTCAGGCATATGCATGAAACACAGCACACGTATTCTTTATTTTAATAAAGAATCGGGGACTTGATAAGCAAGACACGACGGATACAGCAATGAGAAAGCCAACAAAGAAAGGGTTTTAAAAAAAACCCAGGTCTTTATACAAGTGAGTTAGGTCGAAATCTTTGTATGTGCATTTCTCTTTCGTCCTCTAGATGCTAAACAAATTCATATATACGACTTACAGTACTGGCGAATTTACGTTAATAACCCTGAGTTTCCCATTACGACCATAACTTACTTAAACATTTTTAAAGATTTGGCCCAGTTGTTCGAAGGCTGGATAACGCTATCCAGCGGATAAAAAAGCGCAAATCGTATTTATAGTGGTCATGCACTTAGCTATACAAGCACTAAGCTTAGATAGTGTTAACTAAACAAATACGCTATCGGCTGGATAGCGACCAATCCAGCGACTAACTTATCCAGTGGATAGCGTTATTCAACTTTCGAACAACTAACCTGTGCATTTTAAACTTTTAAATGCCTCAATTAGTTATGTAACCATATAAAATGTGAAATAGATAGCTTTTACAAATGCCCAGGCTTCCTGGTGCTAGTACATCTCTCGTGCATTTGACTAGGGTAGATCCCTTAAAGAATGAGTGAAGCCAAAAATGGCGAATTCTTAATCAGGTTACATGTTTCAGCCCACGAAGGCTAGCCAGAGAATTTATAAGATCAAAAACAAGTTTTCATTTTTAGAAAAAGAGACCACAATACGGTTTTTAAATGGTTGAGGTCGTTATCCGTCTAAGTAATGAAGGAACCAGTCAGTGAAAATTTCAAGTGACATTCTAAGCAAACAACTTCTCTAATAATGCTCAGACATGTGGCACCCATTGTTAAAAGAAACCCGGCGGGAAGGAATAACGAGGGATCGCTGAAAACACTTAACAGTAAGAGAAGAGAAAAAATGTTTAATATTTAAAGAAGTCAGTAGCTCGTAATAACACTAGACAAGGCAAGAAAAATGATATCATGGGGAAAAACAGCTGAAAATTAGAAAACGTGCTATTGAAATCTTTCATTTTACCACAACCTTAGATTAGTAGAACTTGGAAACAGCACATGGTGGCTGAAGTTACTTTGGCCGTCTTTCTGAGGATAAATATCAGCTAAATGGCTAAAAATTATTATTTTCTTCATCAGCGTTGAACCAACGTAAGATAAGCTCGTAAAATATTAAGATGAACAAGAACAATCATCACCGCTTTCTTCGTTGTTGAGCATAAAAAAGATGTGTTTTTTCATCTTTAAATGGTGCAATTAATTTTAACGATCTCTTCTCTTCTCAGAATAACACTTTGCGTCCGGCAGTACTAGTTCTTACCTGGCCTTAAATTCCAAAATTCCTTGAAAACTTCTCTCACACAACAGTCGAACTCTTCGACAGAACAAAGCTGACAATTAAATAAATTGAGCTGATCTCGTTTCCTTTCCTTTATAAATAGAGGCTCTATTTTTCGCTCCCAGATCGGGCAATCAGTTTACTTGTTACAATCAGTCAGTGTTGTGGCCCAAGAAAACTCCCAGGTTATACTGAAGGGGCGGGGAAACTTGTTAGAAAAATTTTAATCTCAGACAAAAGTCCTTTCTCCACTCTTTCCACCCTCCCTCTAACGTTGTGACGAGTGAGAGAACCATTCGTAGAGTTTCAGCGGAAGAGTCGAAGAACTCAAGAACTTAGTGTACGCTGCGAAATTTTGAATTTACTCTCCTTGCTACGATCAGCAACAACAACCTATACACAAAATAGTTCATTACAGTTTTTCTTTATTATCCACCATTTACGGAATGTATCATGTGCTCAATTTTGTAATCCCACTTTTATAGTTTTATATGTGTCCTGGCATCTTTCTCCGTCTTCATATCATTGCTTGAGTCTTACTTGGGACCTGTGGAGTGGATCAAATACGCAGAAAAACTATTATGACTCATGTCACTGCTACCCTATGCGAGGTGTTCAGTTTGTTAGAGTGCATGCAACGTTGGGAACGGCTAGTCGGCAAAAACTTCAGGGTATAAACTATTGCCCTGTGAATAAACAAACGACCCCTATGGGGGAGGTACACACTATGATGGTATATTTGGAGAGACTCCGCAAAAAGGGGTTTCTTCAGGTGTCATACATGTGAAAGGTTAGGGATTTCACAAATTGAGGTAAACGGAAGGGTGTAGGAAAACCGGAATATCTTGACGCTCGTCGGAACGTGAACTGAACAAATAACACTGTAGCTCTTGATGTTCTCCCGTAATATTTTTCATAGACTTGATTTCAAGGGTTTCGAAAAGACTGCATTCAGTGCTCTTAAATAGCTATGTGAAGGGGATACCTTTTTTCAATAAAATGTTTATGAAAGAGGTAACTTTTCTGTCAAAAATGGTATACAAACAGGGAACGGTCGGAGCGTTCCCGAATTCTAAGTAATCCAAGTTTCAAGCTTAAGTTTGTAGCCGCTGATTTAGTAGCAATGAAAGCCTGTCCGGATGTACCTCGAAACGCGCTTTCTAAAGGAGACAGCGATGAAGCGTCTTGGCCAATCGACAATCCTCAGTGAGTATGCTGTGAGCATTCTTACGCCAGGTTTTTACTACAACATAAGCGCAAGAATAAGCATAATGGTAGCGAGGACCATTACAGGGATTAACACCTACGCACGCGCAGAATCGATAATTGCCTTACTTTAAATTCGGTTCCATGCCTCCAAGATGATATTTATGTTTACAAGCTTTTAAAGCAGTGCACTGTCACTGGACATAACCCTAAGCACAAGCAAAAGAAGAACAAAACTTTGTTATCTACTTGTGCTCGTGCTTGTGCCCGTGCTTGTTCTGATGCTTGTGTTGTGGGCGCCCTCACTACTGTTATGCTTGTGCTTATGTCGTAACGAAGTCAGAGCTTTATTTGTGCGCGGTTAAATTGTTAGGCTGAAAAACCTAAACAGGTAAAACTCCGCCGATCGTGGAGAGCAGTGGGGAGATGACATATCAATGCAGCTACCGAAGCTAACAACAAAACAGCAATGCTATTTCTTCCTATCTGAGCTGGAATTTTAACAAGGGTGTACCTAGAGGGGGTCCTGGGGCACATGTGACCTCCCCTCTTTGTAAGCCTTTTTGTAACCTACAATATTCAGGTGACAATCTGGTGAGTACCCTCTGTATGACTCAGTGTGACCCCCCCCCCCCCCCTCCTTTGAAAAATCCTGGCTACGCCCATGAAAAACTGCTGTCTACTAACCTGCTTAGTCTTTACAGATCTTAACACAGTCAGCCCAGGGATATTCGTATCCTGGAGGGTAGGAAATCCACTGGTTAGCGGTGTGATTGTACAGGTAGGATTGAGCATGCGGTCTTTCGGGTAAATATCCTTGATCGCAGGCTATCACACATACTTGGTAATCCCACGTGAAGCAGTCGACGGTACCATGATCTGGTGCCGGTGGAAAATCGACCGGTTGAGCTGCTAAAATTTCACAAGATTCCACGTGTCAAGTAATATGACAAACATGAGAGACAATATCTTACAATATTTCCAAACAACGAGTAAAAGAGAGGGCTGTCCAATACACTCCAACGGGTACGATTCCTCTTAAGCCTTGTCCTGACTTGAGATGCAAGCATAAGCATAATCATAAGAATTTGAAAGTTATGCTTTAGCTGGGATGGCGCTAGGCATACAAATATCACAGGCGTAAGAAGAATAAGAACGTGAAGACCTTGCGTTCGAATGCTTAATGGCTACGCATGTGTCCCTGCTTTGTCTAGTGAGGACATGGTTGGCATAAGCATAATCATGAGCGAAAGACTTTCAGCCAATCAGCGATCGTTATGTTTGTGTCAACAATGTCCTCAATGGACACGACACTGACATAAACATAAGCATAAGCCATAAAAAGGCTTATGCTAATGCTTATGTCGCAGCCGTCCTCACTGGTACATAAATCCCTTACAGCTATTTGGGCAAAGGTTCTCTCGCACAAGCGTAAAAGCACACGTGACAATGCCGACTAGTATTATGGGTAGTAATATTTTGGTGTGCCTTGATTGAGGTTAACAGTGTTTAGGAAGGAAAAGCATAAAAACACGTGTTTGTGTTGTTTCGTTTTGTCATGATGAAATACCTGTAACTTCAATCAAGAAACCGTTGGTCAGCATTACCCATAACATCTTTCGACATTGTCGCGTACGCTTTTTAAAAACTTTTGCAGGACAACCTTTCTTGAAACCGCTATATGCTTATGCTTGCTCTTGCAAGTAAGGACCAGACTTCAGTACCGATACGAGCATGCGTATCATGCCTACGAATGGTCAGATGCAGTCGACGATCTGCTATCCCTCAAATTGAAGTCATTGGTTCGAATGTTGACTGTACATCTGTAGTCGATGATCCGTGGACGATTCGTCAAATTCACGCCATTACTGCAGCTTAGAATCGAATATGTTTTGTTTCTCTATGGAATCGTACGTCGCCAGTACCGGTTCTTGTATATTGGACATACGTAGAGAGCTCAAACACATCACGACGGCAACGACAACGCCATTAAACAAAAAGGATTAAGAAGTAGAACAATGACTGTGCGTTTTACATCTTTGTACATTTCTTTGCCCTTCTCTGCACAAGACAACGTGAAATGACTATACGTTTTGCATATTTTGTAGAACGCTGGGGTTGAATATTTGTTTTGTTCAAGTTTTGAGACCAATAGGTAAAAGTAACGGGCCTAGATAATTCATTTTTTTTGTCTAGGCGTTGTCCTCCGGGTCGTTGTTGCCATGGTTTAATCTCTCTATTACTTTGATGACAAGAGGAGGACAAGAGAGTTAAAAATATGACGCATAACGAAGTATTACTGACGAATTTCAAGAAAAATTGGTTTCCTAAATGGCGGATTTAATGGATTACATGATATCATACCGAACCGATGACCAAGCGATCTTGTAATAACGTGATGTTTTTAAGGCGCACTAAAATGACCCACCCATCCCTTCTACTGTCGAGTTAGAGGTGACTTTGCT
>CBDDTI010000014.1:0-7017 GCA_965233585.1 bacterium | reverse complement strand
AAAGGATTTGTTGTAGGATGACAGGTTCAAGATATGTTCATCAACGTCCATTTCAATGTTGAGCAACCGTGAGATCTTCTTTGTGTGAGTGTTCATGACCTCCTGATGATATTTCTTTCTAAGGCTAACCATTGTGCGTAGAACACAGATGTAGCGAAGCAAGCTACAGCTCCGGCGAATATCATCGTAGATGGAATTGATCTCGCGTTTTAGATATGCACTCTGTTTGATCTTTCCATTTAGTTCCTCAGAGATGACATTCCTTGTAAAGGTTTCGGAAGAGTGCTTCCATTTAGAACGCCTCGCTTTGTCGACCTTAGCGAAAGTTGGAGTTAGGTCGAAGTTCTGACAGAGTCTGAGGAATTCGATTGAGCCATCGCAGTTAATCTGTTTCTTGCTACATTGTTCAAGTCTCCTGAACAAATGTAGCTGATTATCGCGTTTTAAGATTCTTATCAATAAAGCTTTGGAAATGCAAAGACAAGCAAAAATTAACGATAAAAACCGACGTTTCGGTGTCTTCATGACGCCATTGTCAAGGAGAAGTAAGATTACAGAGTTTGCGGTAAGGTGTAACAATAAATTAGCATATAGTGTTTGAAGCTAAGTTATGTAAATACTTTTGCGCGAATTGAATCGCTTTGCACGTTCAGAGTGGGTTTTAGATCTCTGATGAAAAGCATTTCATTCACCAAACAATCGAACTTATTTCTACGCTTTTTTTTACACTTTTTCAGAACGCTAAAACGCCTCAGGAGGTCTTTCGGGACTTCGCTGTGCTGTTCGTGGTAGTGTTTATATATTGAAGATGCCTTTTGTTTATTTACATTGTTAAGTTTAGATTTTTGTGTATATGAATAAAATCGTTGTGGTTGTTGTTGTTGTTGAGGTATTTAAAAAGTAAACCATATCACCACAAATTTTGATTGAATCTACGCAGCTTTCTTGAAAAGCAGGTTATGGTTATTTTCATTTCATTCTTTTGTAATTGGTTCGGATAGCCATGGTAAAATAAACTCAAAGGAAAACTCGGCATTCTAAATTTAACCCGAAAGACGTTTCAGCAGACATACGCGATGTAAAATTTAAACTGAATGACAACTTTGCAATTGTAGTTGTTAGTTAAGTCAGTCAGTCACTCAGTCAGACATACAGACAGACAGACAGACAGACAGACAGACAGACAATCGGGTAGTCAGTCTAGTAGTCAGTAAGCTAGTTAGTTAGTTAGCGCTTGATTTAACATTGTGCGGACGAAGAAATTACTTACCTTGTGAAGATAAAGTTATCTTATTTCATCTTCCATTAGAATTTCTCGTTGTTCTTTTTTTTCCATGACTTAGAAAAAGACACGTCGCTTTGCTACGCTATTTCATGCCATAACATGTCAATGGAAATTGCTTCCAGGAAAAAACATGAATTCTTAACTTTAGGTCGCATTTTAATACGAACCAGATTACGGTAAGAACATGTTAGAAAGATTAAGAACATGAAAAATGTGTCGGAGCAGACTCTGCCCTTCTCGAATCCCTCCCTTCGTGTGTTACGAGTTACAATAATTGTGTCAAATTGCTAGTCGCAATTTAGTATGCATAGTGTTAGTTTCAAAATATCTTATCTTCTCATCTCCTTTTATAACGAAGTACTTTACATCAGTTCCATACTTGCTGGTGGCCACACAGGTGTAGTAAGAACATAAACTATTTGCACTTTTGTACTTTGCTTCATCTTAGGCGAGAGCATTTTTTTGTGGGGTTAAGATCATACATAATATTCTCCCACACAGAGTGTTACTGTACAAAATGAAAATCACCGATTCTGATCTGTGTTTATATTGCGGTAGCCAAGAAACCCTACAACATCTGTTAGTGAGTTGCCCATTGCTCAGGACCTTCTGGTCTGATGTTTTAACTTGGTGGAATACCAGCTCCACTCGTAACATCTTATTCGACGAACTCAAGATTTTATATGGTTACAATTCTGGAGACCCAAGGTGTCTTCTATTAAACTATTACATTTTAATTGCAAAATTTCACATCTTCAGGTACAAGATAGATTCCAAATCCCCTACTTTTCCAGCCTTTATGGCATTATTGAAAGAAAAACCACTCGTATACAAAGCGGCTGCCGTAGCAAACAAGACTTTACAAAAATTCCAAAAAAGATGGACAACTCTCTTACCCTTGTTGGAAAGTTAATGGTTTCTGGCACGTTATTATTATTATTCCTTTTTTTTTATCCGACCGCTTTTTTAGCTTAGTATAATTTAGTAATTTAAAACATGGTAATTGTTGTTAATTTTGTACAGCAAGCTTATTACAGTTGTATTGTGTATTGTTCAGTATATCGCTTTTGTTTGTGAGACCTGGTAGTGTCATAAGTATTGTAAGTAAGTGTAAGCCATTGGTATCGTATTGTTAAGAAGTGCATGTATAAGTGGTGTAAGTTTGAAGTAATATAATTAGCAAGTATTTTGTTAGCGTAAATGTTAGTGTCATAGTAGCGTAAGTATTGTAAGTGTGAAAATTGGTTTGGTGACACTTCAGTAAATCTTTTCACCGTCTCGCTCCTTTCGAAGCGACTTCGGCTTCCAGTGATCAAGGCCCTGAATATTCTAAAATTATTCAATCACCGCTCTCAAGACCTCCAAAAGAGACGTGGTTTTGATTCATTTCCGCGGTAAAGATGACTCAAAGATCTTCCATACACACAGCCTCGGCTGCCTTGCGTGCGGCGTGCCATTATTCTTTTGCCTTCATGAGCAGATTTTCACAATATGTAACGTTCCTAACTGAACCAGATCACACAACCTACAGCAACTGGGATTTCCACTATCAGATGATGGATACGTTTTCCTCCGCGTTGGCAAAATTTCACGTCCTTTCCTGGTTTATTTTGGTGACAACATATTCCGCACTCCCGTACGCTAAGTATAGACAAAATTCCTACTAGGGCGCCCCTCCCTTCAACAATTTAATTGTAATGTCCCAGATTCTGGGACACACGTGACCAGAGCAAACCAGGGTCTCTCCTCGCTCGCCCCAGGGGGCGGTAAGATGAGAGACCCTGGGAACGAGGTTGCAATTCAGTATGCATAGTGTTAGTCTCAAAATATCTCATCTTCTCACCTCCTTTTATTACAAAGTGCTTTACATCAGTTCCATACTTGCTGGTGGCCACACAGGTGTACTTACCTTCCGAGTATAATTTACTGCTTGGAGTGTTTGTTGTGCTCATCAGCACTGTAAAGTTTCGTATCAGTGTTGTGGATGTCGTAGGGGTTCTGGTGGCTGAACGTGGCACATGACTACGTGGCTCTGCTTTCACTGTAGTATCTGGAATTTGGGGGGGCACTGGTGAAGTAATGTTTGAATTCAGTTAGTTTTTTGAAATCTACTTATTGAGTGCATGGGAGGGTGAAATGGGAAACCGTATACCCTGACCGAGAGCAAGATATTTCCCGTGTGGCCTGATCTCCGTCAGTAAATAAGCATTTTATCATATGACCACTTAGTGTTTAAAATTTTGAAAATTTTGTTTGAATCTAAACAGGACGCGACTGCGTAACATCGGACGGCCGTGCGTGGGACTACAGAAAAAAAAAATTCCCTAATAACAGCTCTTCATTTATTTATTCGCTTTGGAATCCCGTAAGAACTCACAATTCATCGATCGGAAAAACACGGCTACTTAACCTAAGCAAGGAATCTATACTATGAAGCTCAAAGAAGAGTAAATATATATTAAATAAGAAAATAACAGAGGAGAAATTTCTCGATTAAAAGAGTACAGTTCTAACGAAAAATTAGCAAGAACCGGTTCAAATGGTCTGCGTCTTCAAACGATCTAAAAAAAAACACTAAGAGATGGATACTGCTGAGAAGTACTCGTCATTCTGTTCGTGTTCCCCCTTCACCTCTTTCCTGCTCTTGCTGCAGAGCAGAGCAGCGTTTTGGCTTTGTTAATTATTTTAAAGAAGAACGACCATTCCAAACCCTTAATAACATCTGCCTTGATGTAATTAACATAAACTCAGGTTTTGTCGTTTACCCTACAAACTGACAACCATCGTTTACCCTGCACATAACATCGGTAATGTAGCTAGAGGATTTGTTCTGCGGGCATTAGGGTGGAGAAAGATCAGTCATTAAGAGTGGAAAAGAAAGCAACACTCAAGACTTTAAACGGGATGACTCCGAAACATCGCAGGTCTAGCTAAGTGTTTAGCGAAGTGAGATCTATTAGACTTAGGAATAGTTAAAACAATCTAGCACTTCCATAAACCCGCGATCTGATTACAAAAGAAAGGTTTTTCTTTCTTCCTTTTTTCCAGCGGAGTCGAGTTGTAGCTTACAATCGCACTATACTATCGTATTTGTAACTACCAACGTTCTTTACCTCACGTCTCGACAAGCTAGTGCTAACTGCAGTTTGCGTAACTCTTCTCTCAGTTTACTATTTGTAATCATTTCTATTGTTAAGTTTAGATTTTTGTGTATATGAATAAAATGGTTGTGGTTGTTGTTGTTGTTGAGGTATTTAAAAAGTAAACCATATCACCACAAATTTTGATTGAATCTACGCAGCTTTCTGGAAAAGCGGGTTAATGTTATTTTCATTTCATTCTTTTGTAATTGGTCCAGATAACAATGGTAAAATAAACTCGCAGAAAAACGCGATATTCTAAATTTAACCGAAACGCGTTTCAGCAGACATACACTATGTAAAATACAAACTGATGATGACAACTTTGCAATTGTAGTTGTTAGTTAGTCAGTCAGTCACTCAGTCAGATAGACAGACAGACAGACACTCAGACAGTCAGTCAGGTAGTCAGTAAGCTAGTTAGTTAGTTAGTGTTTGATTTAACATTGTGCGGACGAAGAAATTACTTACCCTGTGAAGAGAAAGTTATCTTATTTCATCTTCCAATTGGATTTCTCCTTGTGCTTTTTTTCCATGAATTAGAAAAAGACACGTCGCTTTGCTATGCCATTTAATGCCATAACATGTCATTGCAAATTGCTTCCAGGAAAACTTCACATGAATTCACTGCTTTAGGTCGCATTTCAATAAGAACCAAATAAGAACCAGATTATGGTCTCTTGTAAGAACATATTACAAAAAAGACATATTACAAAAACATATTTAAAAATATATATTACAAAAAAGACACGTCGCTTTGCTAATATGCCATTTCCTGACATAAGATATCATTGCAAATTGCTTCCAGGGAAAACTTCACATGAATTCACAACTTTTGGTCGCATATTAACAAGAACCAGATTATGGTCTCTTGTAGAAAGATTAAGAACATGAAAAATGTGTCGGAAAAGAATCTGCCTTCCTCAAATCCCTTTCTTCGTCTGTTACGACTTACAATAATTATGTGTCAAATTGCTAGTCGCAATTCAGTCAACCTCGTTCCCAGGGTCTCTCATCTTACCGTCCCCCTGGGGCGAGCGAGGAGAGACCCTGGTTTGGTCTGGTCACGTGCAACTTCGACAATTGAGAACATCAGGGAGGGGTCCTCTGCAATCAGGCAATTTGTCATGTTTAGCTTTGTCGCGCTGCGACCGCCGTTACCCACGATGTTAAACGAAAGCCTTCGGACTGAAAGTTCGAATAGTATTCACTCTACTTATAATTTCCATTTTTCATAATAACATGATATATGTACCCCCTCAGAAACACGCGTGAAGCAAGGAAAGGTTGACGGACCGAAAATTAAAATAGAACGGCAAATGCACAGTTGCAGACAGTTGTCATGAACCGTTGGAGAGCTAGTCTTGTAGGCCCGTCACGTACATAGAGGATATTACATGCCCGCGCGTGGATATGAATTTTATCTTCGAGTGGTCAACTCGATATCTCACGAGTGAGCGCAGCGAACGAGTGAGATATCGAGTTGACCACGAGAAGATAAAATTCATATCCATAAGCGGGCATGTAATATTCTGTTTATTATATAAACACCAGTGAAATACCAAACCATTTTACTTTAATATTTTCAATGGTCTTAAAGTAGAACGTGTCGTTACTAAACATGGAAGAAGTACATGGACGAAAACCAAATTCATTTAATAAAGTCTAAAATGATGGCCCCTAGAATTCTAGATTCCGAGGAAAGCCAGTTGTAAACAACAATATTTTTGACCACTTCTAGACGTCAAAAACTAACAGTTACTCTCGTCTAATGCAATAAAGACAAAGCGCGAGAAAATCGTTCAAAGCCAAAAGAGCAAAAACAAAGTACTTTATAAGATGTAATTACAAATATTAGAAACAAAAGAAAGCGTAAAGGTTTCTCAAATTCATTTTGTAACTGATTTACCGTTCAACTCACTGTTCACATGTTCATGGTTCAATTTTCCTGACTGCTCCCACTGTCTGACTCAATGCACAACACACGGCGAAACTTTTTCTTTGGAGGTTCAGATTCGGGGCTGCCCACTGCACTTTGTGATGAGGCCATAGTGATGTTGAAAACCCCTCCACTAATTGTATTGCCATAAAACATCGTTTGCAGCTGGTTTTCATGTACTGACGAGGTCGATGAGTTTGTTGAAAGTTGATAGTGGCGTAAAGGTGGTGCGCCGACCGAAGAGTGAAACGCTCCTTGTTGTCTTTGCGAAACATCTGAAACTTCACGACTCGTTGATGCCGTGCTTGAAAGGATGTTCAGTTTGAAATGCTTTCCATTTGTCGCTCTCGTAGGCCGCTGTAATTGTTTATCGACTGGAGGTTTTTGTGGCCGGTTATCTCACAGGTAGCCCAAGCTCTCTGGTTACCGTCAACATGACATTGCGTAATGGCGTTTTTATAAGAGTTTGTATGGGAAATACATCGATCCTACGGAATAGTTCAGAATAAGGGGAAAATATAATAAAATCGACTTACCTTTTCTTGTTGAGTGTATAACTTCTGTTTCCATGGCGTTTGGAGGCGTTTTTAGAGCGATTCTAGCGAGATTTAGCTTCGCTGTATTCCTCTCTATATATAATTCCTCAAGGTAGG
>CBDDTI010000013.1:0-53299 GCA_965233585.1 bacterium | reverse complement strand
AAACCCTAAACCGTAAACCCTAAACCCTAAACCCTAAACCCTAAACCCTAAACCCTAAACCCTAAACCCTATAACCCTAAACCCCATAACCCTAAACCCTAAACCCTAAACCCTAAACCCTAAACCCTAAACCCTAAACCCTAAACCCTAAACCCTAAACCCTAAACCCTAAACCCTAAACCCTAAACCCTAAACCCTAAACCCTAAACCCTAAACCCTAAACCCTAAACCCTAAACCCTAAACCCTAAACCCTAAACCCTAAACCCTAAAACCCTAAAACCCTAAAACCCTAAACCCTAAACCCTAAACCCTAAACCCTAAACCCTAAACCCTAAACCCTAAACCCTAAACCCTAAACCCTAAACCCTAAACCCTAAACCCTAAACCCTAACCTAAACCCTAAACCCTAAACCCTAAACCCTAAACCCTAAACCCTAAACCCTAAACCCTAAAACCCTAAACCCTAAACCCTAAACCCTAAACCCTAAACCCTAAACCCTAAACCCTAAACCCTAAACCCTAAACCCTAAAAACCCTAAACCCTAAAACCCTAAATGGTTTTGGAGCGTAGGGCGCGGGGTCCTCCAAGAGACCCCTGGTCAAAAAGGGCCCCTGGTGGTTTTGGAGCGTAGGGTGCGGGGTCCTCCAAGAGGCCCCTGGTCAAAAAGGGCCCCTGGTGGTTTTGGAGCGTAGGGCGCGGAGTCCTCCAAGAGGCCCCTGGTCAAAAAAGGCCCCTGGTGGTTTTGGAGCGTAGGGTGCGGGGTCCTCCAAGAGGCCCCTGGTCAAAAAGGGCCCCTGGTGGTTTTGGAGCGTAGGGCGCGGGGTCCTCCAAGAGGCCCCTGGTCAAAAAGGGCCCCTGGTCAAAAAGGGCCCCTGGTGGTTTTGGAGCGTAGGGCGCGCACCCCCTAAGAGACTATAAAAGATTGTGATGCGTTGTGATTAGTTTTTCTGTGGAACTTGAAGCTCGCGGTTTGACCTGGGCGCCAACACCCTGTGTTGTCGAACCCTAAACCCTAAATTTTAGGAGCCTTGCGGCACTTGGGCGCCAACACAGGGTGGTTGAATACTAACGTCCTTTAAACCTAAGACCCCTTAACCCTAAAATGCTGTAACTCTAAAATCGTTCAACCCTGAATTCTTTAACCCTAAAGCCCCATAACCCTAAAGTCCTTTAGCCCTAAAATCCTTTAACCTTAAAACCCTTTAATCCTAAAATCTTTAATCGTAAAATCCTTTCGCCCTAAAATCTTCAAACCCTGAAAGCATTAGCCCTACAGTCCTTTAACCCTAAAATCCGTTAACCCTAAAATTCTTCAACCCTAAAATCCTTTAACCCTAAAATCCTTTAACCCTAAGACCCTTTAACCCTAACTTCCTTCAACCATAAAGTCCTTTAAATTAACCCTTAAACCCATTAACCCTAAAACCCTTTAATCCCAAAATCCTTTAACCGTAAAAAAAAATCATTTAACCCTAAAACCTTCAAACCCTGAAATCATCAACCCTAAAGTCCTTCAACCCTAAAGCCCCTTAACCCTGAAACAACACCTGACAATGGTGGAAGCCTTTGATCCTAACTTTCCAAACCCTACCCAGCAGCCTCAAACTTCAACCCTAAAGCCCCCCTGGTAAACGGGACACCCTGTGAAGTTTAACCGTAAATTGGCCCTGGCAATGGCTGGAGTTTAACTCTATAACCCTCAACTGGTCCTGGCAATGGCTGAAGCTTCGCCCTAAGCCCTTTGAAGTTTAGCCCTGAAGAAAGGTTTGGTGCCCCAACTTCATTTTCAATAGAGAAGGGTTTGGTACCCCAACTGGAAACCTCAAACCCTCTAAATTTTATGAACAACAAAGCAGCATCCAAAACCAAGCCCTCCGACCCCTAACCACCCAGTGATACCATCCATCGCTGAAGATACAACTTCATTTTCAAAAAAGACGGGTTTGGCGCCCCAACTGGAAACCCCAAACCCTGAAAGTTATATGAGCAACAAAATAATATCCGAAAACAACCCTCAGTTTTAAGCCCTCGACCCCCCAATCTTCTAGTGATACCATCCAGCGCTGAAGATGCAACTTCTTTTTCAAAAAGGAGGGGTTTGGTGCCCCAACTGGAAACCCCAAACCCTGTAGGTTATGGCGGTGCTTAAGCTGGTGCCCTGGGCGAATTTAAGTTTGGGCGGTTTGTGCTTAAGTTTGTGCCTGGCCGTAACTTAAGTTGGGGCCTGGCGGTGCTTAAGTTGGTGCTCTGGGCGAACTTAAGTTTGGGCGGTTTGTGCTTAAGTTTGGGCCTGGCCCTAACTTAAGTTGGGGCCTGGCGGTGCTTAAGCTGGTGCCCTGGGCGAATTTAAGTTTGGGCGGTTTGTGCTTAAGTTTGTGCCTGGCCCTAACTTAAGTTTGGCAGGTTTTTGCTTACGATGGTGCTCTGGGCGAACTCAAGTTTGAAAGGTTTGTGCTGCATGGTAGAAGAAGCCTAGTCAAAAAAGGCACCTGGTGGCTTTGGGGTTTGGGGAGGCCCCTGGTCAAAAAGGGCCCCTGGTGGTTTTGGGGTTTGGGGGGCGGTCCTACAAGAGGCCCCTGGTCAAAAAGGGCCCCTGGTGGCTTTGGAGGCCAGGGCGCGCCCCCTGGTCAAAAAGGGCCCCTGGTGGTTTTGGGGTTCGGGGCGGGGTCCTCCAAGAGGCCCTTGGTCAAATTTGGCGGGGTCCTCCAAAAAGCCCCTGGTCAAAAGGGCCCCTGATGGTTTTGGAGGCTAGGGCGCGCCCCCTGGTCAAAAATGGCCTGTGGTGGTTTTGGGGTTTGGGGGGGCCCCTGGTCAAAAAGGGGGCGGTCCTCCAAGAGGCCCCTGGTCAAAAGGGCCCCTGATGGTTTTGGAAGCCGGGGCGCGCCCCTGGTCAAAAAGGGCACCTGGTGGTTTTGGGGTTTGGGGCGGCAAGAGGCCCCTGGTCAAATTTGGGGCGGGGCCCTCCAAGAGGCCCCTGGTCAAAAGGGCCCCTGATGGTTTTGGAGGCTAGGGCGCGCCGCCTGGTCAAAAAGGGCCCCTGGTGGTTTTGGGGTTTGGGGCGGGGTTCCCAAGAGGCCCCTGGTCAAAAAGGGCCCCTGGTGGTTTTGGGGTTTGGGGCGGGGTCCTCCAAGAGGTCCCTGGTCAAAAAGGGCCCCTGGTGGTTTTGGGGTTTGGGGCGGTGTCCTCCAAGGAGCCCCTGGTCAAAAAGGGCCCCTGGTGGTTTTGGGGACTAGGGCGCGTTTCCCCCAAAAGATTGGGGACTAGGGCGCGTTCCCCCCAAAAGAGTGGGGACTAGGGCGCGTTCCCCCTAAGATCAAAAAGGGCCCCTGGTGGCTTTGGGGTTTGGGGCGGGGAGCCTCTGGTCAAAAAGGGCACCTGGTGGTTTTGGGGTTTGGGGCGGGGTCCTCCAAGAGGCCCCTGGTCAAAAAGGGCCCCTGGTGGTTTTGGAGTTTGGGGCGGGGTCCTCCAAGAGGCCCCTGGTCAAAAAGGGCCCCTGGTCAAAAAGGGCCCCTGGTGGTTTTGGAGCGTAGGGTGCGGGGTCCTCCAAGAGGCCCCTGGTCAAAAAGGGCCCCTGATGGTTTTGGAGCGTAGGGCGCGGGGTCCTCCAAGAGGCCCCTGGTCAAAAAGGGCCCCTGGTGGTTTTGGAGCGTAGGGTGCGGGGTCCTCCAAGAGGCCCCTGGTCAAAAAGGGCCCCTGGTGGTTTTGGAGCGTAGGGCGCGGGGTCCTCCAAGAGGCCCCTGGTCAAAAAAGGCCCCTGGTGGTTTTGGAGCGTAGGGTGCGGGGTCCTCCAAGAGGCCCCTGGTCAAAAAGGGCCCCTGGTGGTTTTGGAGCGTAGGGCGCCGGGTCCTCCAAGAGGCCCCTGGTCAAAAAGGGCCCCTGGTGGTTTTGGAGCGTAGGGCGCGCACCCCCTAAGAGACTATAAAAGATTGTGATGCGTTGTGATTAGTTTTCTGTGGAACTTGAAGCTCGCGGTTTGACCTGGGCGCCAACTGTTGTCGAACCCTAAACCCTAAACTTAAAGCAATTCTGGCATTCATAATGCGTGTAAATATTTAACCACAGATTATATTAAGAATATAAATCGAAAAATTCGAATTTCGATACCGAAAAAATTAAAATATAGCGAAATAATTTGAATAGCAATATCTTGCCGCCATTAATGAATTAAAAATGAATATTATTGCATTTTACAATTAAAAAAATATGTAATATTGTATCAAAAATATATCATTAATATTATCGCCATAAGCCACCCCATTACCAATACCCGCAATCAATCAATAATATTCAATGCTCAATCACAACCACAAAAACTACAAATAATATCAACAAAACAACAAACGAAAAAATAAAATAACCAACAACAACCACCAACACAAAAATACAAATAATCGACGAAAACAAACAACAAACAAATAACAAAAACAACAACCACAAGAACAACAACAATAATAACAATATAACAACAACACGAACAACAAGAACAAGAACAAAAACAAGATCAAAATCAACAATAATCACAATAACAACAACAACAAGAACAAGAAGAAGATCAAGCAAGATCAACAACAACAACAACAACACGACGACAGCAAGCACAACCACAATCATAACAACAACAACAACCACAACCACAACCCCGACCACAACCACAACCCCAACCCCAACCACAACCACAACCACAACACCAACCCCCACCACCAACAACAACAACAAGAACAAGAACAAGAACAAGAACAACAACAACACCAACACCCACCAACCAACAATGACGACGACAACCAACCAACTAACCAGCCAACCAACCAACCACCTAGCCAGCCAACCAACCACCCAGCCAGCCAACCAACCAAACAACGACAACAACTACAACGACAACAACAACAACGACAACAACAACAACAGCAACGCAAGAAAAAGAACAATCAACAACATACAGAAAGACAGACAAACAGACAAACAAACAACAAGCAGGCAAGAAACGAACAAACAACAAGCAGGGATGAGAATATAGAAGCCAGGTTGCAGAGAGTGGTGGCGGACTATCTGCAAAGACGGAACAAGCCCACTCGACCTGGGACTTATGCACCTTCCCCCCTTCAACGAGCACAGACGGCCACGAAGGGCGCTCTCGACCCCAGGCCGCGAAGTTACCCTCCCAAAGGCGCAAAGGCGTGAGAGTAACTTCTACGAAGGCGCTGTGGGGAAGAGGTCTGTACAAGTCTCCAGGGATCATACGGCTTCTTACCCAGCGACCAACTGCGAGTTCCATCTCGATTGGTCCCGCCTGAGTCCCAGTGCGCGCGAGGCTCACAGGGCTTCCAATGCCTTTGTTGCTGGGACTCTAGCAGGACCAAAAGTAAATGCAAGATAGCCAGCCGCCCACTTGCAACCTTTGGCATATTCTCATCCGTGCATTCGCAAGCAGAAGCAGCAAGAAGACAAGGGACAAGACGATTGCGACCAAACTAAATTTAATGTTTGAATTCATTTCTTCATTTTTTAATAAAAAGAATCATATGAAAATTTGAATTATATTTCAATATTCAGAACCTAAACGTCCAAATCAAAACAAATAAACAATATTTTTCACAAACTAACTACACAACTAAATGAACTTGACCCCTCAAAAACTTAATGAATCCAAATCGCTAAAAATGGAAAATGAAATACATTGCTGTCTTCAATATCAAAGGTATCATTTTCAAAAAAATATCTATTTTGATTTTTCTTGCAAAATATTAAGAATCTTTTTCATTCCAATATTTTCTTCCCGTTCAATATTTCCTTCATATTGCGCGAAAAATATAACATAATATATTGCATATGATGATTTATATTTATTTAATTAGGTATCCCCATGTCCTTCTTATTAAATATTATGTTTTCATTTTTCAAGATTTCCTTGCATCATCTTGATAATTAATCAAGATTATTTCTGATTATGCCTGAAAAAATACATGTACATATTTTTTAATTTACAATCGAAAAATACATATATCGAAAAAATAGATTATATCAATTTTCAAAAAAAATATTCTTTTCGATCTTATTTTTCCTTTACTTTCGCAACAAAATACCAGATATCAATCCTTTTTTTTTGGAAAAATCAATATTATCAAAAAACATAGATGTATAATTGTGCTATTTTTTTCGCGGGCTTTAATTTCATGATAATATGCATTTTTTTTAAAATCACTAAATGAATTCGCTTGTTCGGTATGATTTTTGACGGTCTTTCTTGATATTATTTGCCAATAATAATAAACACCCTGGGCAAAAAAAATCGTTTTTAATTTCCCAAGTAAATTTTGAAAAAATGAAGCTTTCAGATATCCGAAATCAAGGGGTAATAAACTAAAAGACTAAAAACCAAGATAGAAAAAACAAATGGGTATTCAACAAAAAACACAAAAACAATCACTAAACACACACATGAAAAACATACGCGGAATCAAATATTCAAGAGAAGATTCGGCCCCGAATTCAAGTATAAAATTCAATCTAAATTTCCAATGACCAGCAGATTGCCTACATTTAAGCTTCAAAATCTGAATTTGCAGGCAAATATACCTTTTCTTTGATTTGTTGTTTTTTTGGGCATGCCTTTCTTGATTGTTGTTGTTTCTTTGTTTATCTTTTTGCTGATATGATGTTATTTTTCCATTCTTTGGAATCGGCCTTTCTCTGGATACCTGATCTCATATCTGTTGTTATTTTTCCGTGTTGTTGTTGATGTGGCTGCGGCGGTGGTTTTTGCGAGGGCGCTGGTTTTTGCTGGCTTCTGCGGTGGTGGTTTTTGCGATGTGCATTTTTGTAGTGGTGGATTTGCGATGGTGGTTTTTGCCGCGGCGGTTTGTGCGGTGTTGTTTTTTTGCGGCGGCGGTTTCTGTTTTGGTGGTTGTTTTTGCGTTGGTGGTTTTATGGCGGTGTTTTTGGGCTGGTTTTTGCGGTGATGGCTTTTGCGGCGGCGGTTTTTGCAATGGTGGCTTTTGCGTTTTTTGCGGTGGTGGTTTTTGCGGCGGTGTTTTTTGGGTTGTGGTTTTTGTGGTGGTGGTTTTTGCCGTGGTTGTTTTTGTAGTGGTGTCTCTTATTGTCGGCGATTTTTGCTTTGGTGTTTTGTGCGGCGCTGTTTTTTGCGGTGGTGTTGTTTGCGGTGGTGGTTGTTGCGGTGGGCGTTTTTGTGGTTGTCATGGCTGTTACGGTTGCTGTAATTATTGTGGCGGTTGCGGCGGTTGTGGCTGTTAGGATTGTTGGGGTGGGAGGGTTTGTTGCGGTTGTTGTGATTGGTTGTATTGCTATTGATGATGTTGTTATCTTTATTGTTGCATTTGTTTTGTAAAGTATGACAAAAAAGATATCTTATAATATAAATGTGGAAATAAGGTAAGAAATGTGATGCAGTTAGCATGAGGATTTGAATTTTGCATATATAAATTTATATTTTTCATTTTTTAAATTTAGCTTTCTATATAATTACTAAATTCTCTGCAATTGATTCCACACATAGATTTTTATATTTCAATAATTTGAAATTTAAATATTATTATTTGATATATATTTCCGTCCTTTATTTTAGAATTTAATTCGGAATATCTTTTATTTATAACAAAAATTAAAAAAAATCAATCTTCATAACCTTATTTTGATTTGGAATTACAAATTAATCTCTTAAAATTAATTTTTAATATTTAATTTTGATTTTTTGAGAATAAAAAATAATTTGGGTTACGCTTAACAATTACATAATATATATAGATTGATTCTTTTTGGCGCTATTACTATATTTAATCAACAATATAATAATATTTTGAATGAAAAACTATATTTATATATCGATTTTATTTTGAAATTCGAAAATAAATATTTATTTTTATTGGAAATGTAAATATATTAATATATAATTATCATACTATCATATATTTCACTTTTAAGCAAATCCACGAAATTTATTGATATTAAAAAAATATCTATATATTGGATTTTTAGGTATATATAAATATTTGCAAGAATATTTCATAATTAATATTTTTTAAATATATATTTTTGATATTTCGTTTTTTTCAAATTTAAGCTATATATATATTTAACCGTTCAATTTTCTTATTATGTATAAAATCGTAAATTTTTTTATCTATGAAGGAGCCCGATTAAAATTGAAAATAAAAATATCTTTTCGTATTTTTTTGCTAGAATATTTTTTGGGAAATTTTTCATCTTTTCTGGAAAAGGATAGAGGTATCTTCCGGTGTGACCCGAATGAATATATATATATATTTATTGGGCGCGAAATTAAAACTGAATTTCTCGGAAAAATTGTTCCAAATTGTTCCATTTCTTTATGAATAAAAAATATATGAATAAATCTGGGGTCCGGAAATTTTAGATAGTTTCGTCGGGGTTTTATATATTTGTGTAAATATGTCGAGATAATTCTATTTTTTTTGAATTATTCCAATACAAAAAATCTAATTTTAATTTAAGAATTTCCAAATTATATACATATATTACATTATTTTTGACAAAAGATTTTTTAATGTTAATGCGTTTATTCCTGGTAAAGGTTTCAAAAATAAAAAGGAAAAATCCATTTGATAGATTTTTTGATTTATTTTTTGATTTATTTTTTTAAAATATATTTATTTAATATCAATTTTATATATATATATATATATAATTGGAAATATAAATAATTTATAAAATTTATTATTTGAATTTTTTTCAAATTCAAAATCATTTGACGAAATATTGGAAATATATTTTAAATATCAAATAAATTATAATTTTCAGAATAATTCAATTTATAATTGTTTATCTAGTATTGATTTTTTTTAAAATTAAAATTTCAAATAATAAATTATTTCTAATTATTCATTATAAATATTCTTTGCTAGGATTAAATTATTTTCGATTATTTTATTTTTCAGATTTTAAGAAAAATATAAAATAATATTATTCTTTCACATATTAAATTTAAATTTGAGGAATAAATAAAAAATATAATGGTTTTTACATGAATTATTATATTAAAATATATATATATGATTTTTAAAAATCCATATACGATTCATTTTATGAAAAAAATGATATTATTCTGATCATGGGCATATATAATAAGGCTTGGGGGGTTAGATATGTTAGGTTTTAGGGGTTGGGCATATTAGGGTTTAGGGGTTGGGTATGATAGGGTTTAGGGGTTGGGAATATTAGGGTTTAGGGGCTTGGGCAGAATAGGGTCCAGGGTTTGGGCATGTTAAGACCTAGAGGTTGGGGATATTAGGCTTGGGTATAATAGGGTTTCGGGGTTGGGCATATTAGGGTTTAGGATTTAGGAATATTAGGATTGAGGGATTGCATATCATAGGGCTTAGGAATTGGATATGTTAGGATTTAGGGTATTATTTATTTAGTTATACATATAAATTTCTCATAAATATATCTTTAGTGGTGTATTTTATTATTGGGGGAAATAAAATACTAAATTTATATGCTTAAAAATGAAAAGAAAATACAAAACAATACAAATAATATAGAAATATGAAGAAAAATTATCAATGCTGAGATTCCACGACCTCATATCCATTTTAAAAAAATTATATATATATATTTTTTTTTCAAATTAAATTCAAAATACATGCAATAAAATTTGAATTAACAAAGAATTAGTCTAAATATATTTTTTGAAATACATATTTTAAAAAAACATATATTTTTTGAATATTGAATATTTTTCAAAATCATGGTCATTAAATATTAATATTAAAAATATTTTTTCTTAAAAATATCATTATATATATATAGATACATATTAATTTTTCAAAAAATATAATCGTCACATTTTAATTTTAATTTAAATAAATCTTGTCATATAAATATTTTCAAATAAAATTGAAATTCTTTTGAATTAATAAACATTTTAAATATATATATATATAATTTTTAATATGTATATTTTCAATACAATAATTTAATAAAAACCTTTTTCCCAACAATAATTCATTTTATTTCTTATATTTTTGTAAAAAAGAGATATATGAATTTATCTTCATTAAAAAATGGGGGGAATATCCGTCACGAAATCTTTTTAGGGAATTCAATGAAAACCCGCCGATCAATTCCATGTAAATTCGAAGGATCCTTTACGGGTTTTCTATCTCGAAATTTTATGTACCGCCCGTTAAAAATTTTACGACGATTCTTTTTTTTACATATTTCCCTCCGATAACAACTCCACGAAAATGTTTACATTCTCCGGGACCCTACGAGAAGCTCAACAGAAATTTAACACGAAATCTACGGGGATATCGCGGCAACCTCGCCCGAGCCCATGGGAAATCCACCGGGACGTCGACCTCCACAAGAATTTTATACAAGAGCACTACATTGCAACTCCGTAGCATCGCTACGGAAACCCTTTGGAAATCCATATAGGGGAATTTGTGAGCTTAGACCAGGGGGGACAGAAAATTGTAACCTTACCTTTTTCGTGAACAAAAAGCCGTACCCTAATTAAATACAATACTTGAATTCCCAGCTTCATCCCCCGCAAAAAAAAACAGTGATTTTCAAATTTATTGAAAAGAATCCAATCAAAAAAAATAAGCCGGGAAAAGAAAATCCAACTACAAAATAGTAATTAAAACAACCAATCAGCAAAAAAATGAAATCTTTTTCAAATCTCAAAGAGCACCCGAAAAATATATGGTATTTCTCAGAATTTCAATATATTTAAATTTCTCCATTAGATTCCTGATAAAAAATATTTTTAAATAAAACACCCAAATCTGTCTAATTTGGAGAACATGTATAATTTAGATATTTCCTTCTCATTATCGAACCTATTCTATTATTTCTACGAATATAAATTTTGAATATTTCAAGATTTTACCTGCAAATATTACTAATTTGATATCTCCTATTATTCATTTCTTTTTTGATAAATTTCTATTCCTGAAAGAATTTTGAAAAACCTAATTCATATATATATATAGGTTTGAAATTTCAGATTTTTATATTTCTTTTCCTGGAAAATATCGAATTCCATTTTTTAGTGTTTGAAATTTTCAATTTTAAAATTATACATTGGAAGTAATATATTCGTGAATAAAAAATCTATCTTTATATGCCATAGATAAAAAAATATCATTTAGATTTAATTTCATTATATTTTTTCAATAAACCAGAAATATATATATATATAGATATTTTTTTTCGAAAATAATAAATATATACATATATATATATATTTATAATTTATTATTTTAAAAAAATCGATTTATTGTTGAAAAACATCTCACAAATTCATCATTTTTTTCGATTTTTATTATCAATATTTTTTCCTTATTAATATTTTTTTGTTCCTTCTATATAAATTTGAAAATTTTAACATATCCAAGATTTATTTTTTATTTTTTGATTATTAGAGATAAATATATTAAAAATATTGAAAAACATATTATAAATTATTAATTTTAATTTTCTTGATTGACATATTTTTTCATATACATATATATTTTTTTTTAAATTCATTAATTATATATATAATGATATATATTGTTCGTTTTTCCTCTATCCAAAAATACCCATTATTCCCGACATTCTTTCTAATTAAAAAGAATCATTATTTTCCGCCGGCAAAAATTGATAGAATCAAAAAACAAACAAATAGATAGATAGATCGATCGATAGGTATATATATATATTTCATTCGAAAAAAATATTCATAATATTATCAAAATCTTGAAGAAAAACCCAACAAAAACATCGACTTTCTCTCAAAAATTCTAAAAAAAATCAATATTCAAATTAATCATTTTTTATTCAGAATAAGTTCCTGAAAAAAAATTGAACATATATTTTCGAAACATATAATTGAATGGAATGCATTTTTCAATATTTCAAAAAGAAATAATTGAACCTTTCCTTTATTTCATATTGATTTCTACTTCCAGATATTTTATTTTCCATTTTGAATATTGAAATTCGTATATATATATATATATCTATTTAATTTTTGAACCCTAAATCAATAAACATTAATAATATGCAACATCTTTTATTTCAATTACATTTCTTCATTTTTCATTTTTTCACAACATTATATCAAAAACATATTTATATTCAATATTTTGAAAAAGAAATATCCGGCTATGTATAAAATCGAATTCGGATTAATTCTTTTCGAATTTGAAACATATAAATATCAACTTAATGCATTTTAAACATGCACTTTCAACAAATTTTATTTAATTTATTAAAATTGCTTTAAAATATTTATTTTCAGATATTTTTTAAAAATCATTTTTTTCAATATTATTTTCGTATTCGAAATTTCAAACCAAACAATCAAATGATGTTTATGAAAATACAAATTGAGAAATATTTTGATTTTTTGAGATTATACTAATTATTTCGATTCAAAAAATCCAATATCATATAATATTTATCATTTTTTTGGCGAATAAATGCTAAACAAATATTGTACCAAATCGAAAAAATAATTTAAATTCAAACAATAAAAAAAAATACCACTAAAAATACTATAACCCAGGGTTTTATTGAACAACCAATTCTATAAACCTTAAGCCTTAAACCTTAAATTTTAGGAGCTTTGCGGCACTTCGGCGACGCGAAGTGGCTGCATCCCTTTCTCACTAATATATTGTCGATGTTAAGGTCGATGCCGGTATTGATATCGATGTTGAGGTCGATGTTGATGTCGATGTTGTTGTTGTTGTTGCGGTTGTTGTTGTTGTTTTCGCTGTTGCTAGCAACAATAAGATTGCTTTTCTTGCAATTTCAATTGTGCTATTGCCATCGGCCCTTTTGGCCCCAACTTTTCAAGCCTAAAATTCTTTAAGCCTCTATCCCTTTAACCCTACAACCTTCAACCCTAACTACTTTAACCCTTACGTCCTTTAACCCTAAAATCTGTCCACCCTAAAATCTTCCCACCCTAAATCCTTTTAACCCTCAAATCCTTTGCCCCTCAAACCTTCAACCCTAAACCCCTTTTAATCTTAGACAACATCCAGCCCTAAAAGCTTTTAACCCAAAGCACCTTTAACCCTGAGCTCCTGTAACGCTAAACTAGTTGGGTGCCCGGGGCTAAACTCAGTTGGGCCTGTTAATCCTTAAGTTGGGGCCTGTAAACTTCAGTTGGGGCCTGGGGCCTGTGAAGTCACGTTGGGGCCCGGGGCCTATGAACTTAAGTTGGGGCCTGGGGCCTGTGAACTTAAGTTGGGGCCTAGGGGCTGGGAACTTAAATTGGGGACTGACTGAAATTAAGTTTGTCACGGCTGTGCTCAAGTCAGGGCCCTGGATGATCTTAAGTTAAAGCCTTGAAACTTAAATTTGGTTGGGCCGGGTTGTGCTTAAGGTAGGGTCCTGGGTAATCTTAAGTTAAAGCCTCAAAATTTATATATCGTCAGGGACGGGTGGTAGGCAGGGATTGTTCTGCTTACTGCGCCCCTGAAAAAGTAGTTTTGGGGGTCAAAAAGGTCGTTTCGATTCATAGAGTTTTCTGGGGTATCCTCAGAATAACCTGTAATAAGCAGAAATTCCTGTTGCCTTATTTTTTGACGATTCCTGGTTTTCAGAGACCCCAGGAATTTCCATATCACCATTCCTTTCGTATGTGTTTCATCAAAGCATTAAGAAAATGCAATACTTTCTGTAAATGACAACCCTGGCAATGCAAAACTGCCCCATTATGGGGTCCCCCTTGGTATTCCCTGCTATATAATAGGTGTCGTCGTGGGTGTCCTAGACCCGTTAAATATTATATTTTCTTTATTTTCCAATGTTTTTTAGGAAATATATCATTGCTATTTTTATATATTTATAACTCACTTTTAAAAATCTGAATGATATTTTAAGCCAATATTCAAGCTTCTTATTATTTATTTAATTATTCTATTTTTTTATTTGATAAAATTTTACATTATTTTCTTTTCATATATTTTATTATTTTCAATTTTTTATTGAAATTTGCGAAACCCTTGCTATAATCAAAACCTCCCATATTTGGAAATCTCCGCATATTCATATCCAACATACCCTTACTCCCGGGCCCTCCATCCAACAAACTTATCCCGAGCGATTTACCTTCCAATCCCAATCTTAAAGCCTAATGAAAAATAGCCATTGTAATTAACAAATTTTCAAATCTAATTATTGCAATCCTGGGTTTAGAAAACATTATTATATAATTATATATAAATTATAAATATATGTACAGAAATAAAATGTTTTCTGTCCAAATCCTAGGTCCCTTGGAAATTCGGATCCGGATCAATAAGTCATTGTTATTTCTAAGCATTTCTATATATTTTTAATTTGTAGAATTTATTTCAAAAATTAAAATAATATTATGCGGATCAATTACCCTCAATAGTCCAGATATCCAGAAAGAAGATTCCAATGTATAGAAATTTTATAAAAGAACAATATCTCCAAATTATTCAAAATTAAATTATTTTAGTATTATTTTTTTTTTAAATAAATCGGCCAATTTCAAATTATATATATTCAATGCCTCAAAATTTTTAATATTTATAAACAATATATTATATTCAAACAATAAATAATAAAAACCCATTTCAAATATATTTTAAGCAATAATAAATATATATTTTCTAAAATATTCTATAAGTTTATAATTAATTATTTAAACAAATATAATTACATTTTACAAATATATATATATAATTTCAAAAATATATTTAAAAAAAAATAATCAAATAATTCCTATCTATTTTTATTTTTTAAAGATAAAATAAATCAATATATTATTAAATAGAAAAAAATATATATATGTCATTCTACAAATAATTATTATTAAATTCAATAAATATTATTTAAATTTATATTTTTTTCCAAAAATTAAGTACAATTAAAATTTCATATAATATTTTTTTTTTCAATTAAAATATATTTTATATCCAAAATTAATTATTTTTATTATTCGGATTATATTCCAAAAAAATATAAATATATTATTCAAAAATTATCCAAACATAAAATTATATTAAATATATATATATAAATATATTTTAATATCTCAAAAAAACTAATTTTTTTCTTCATTAAACATATATTTCCAATTCCAAATTTTTGTTTTTTCCATATAACAAATTAAAATAAATATAAATATTTATATTTTTAATATCTAAATTAATAAACAATAATTATTATAAATTTTATTTTAATTAAAAGAAAAGGGCCGGATAACCCCACAAGTCAATTTCTTCCAATAATTAGCAAGAAATGTTGTAGTGGGGACGGGGAAGGAAGGAAAGACAAAGGAGGAAATGAGGAAAGATGGTGCGTAACAAAATTGTGTGTGTGAAAGGTAGTGTGGTAAAAAATGGTGTGTGATAAAAATGGTGTGGTGAAAGATGGTGTGTGATAAAGCTGTACGTGAAAGATAGTGCGTAATAGAAAAGTGTATGACAAAGTGGCATGTGAAAGATAGTGTCTAAAAGATGGTCTGTGACGGTATGTGAAAGATGGTGTGTGTCAAAGAGGTTGTGAGTTTTAAGTTGGGTTGAGATGAGTTGAGTTTTGAGTTGGGTTAAGTTGAGTTGAGTTGAGTGAGTGAGATAAGGCGTCTGGCTGAGAGATGTGTGAGTGTGTATCGTCTGAATAGACGTTAAATTTCGTCCTTATATTATATTACATATGGCAGGGGGCAGAGGGATCTCCAGTTGTGGCCTCTGCCAACGAAGCTCTACACTGGAGATCAGGTAAACGTACCTGCCTGTCCCGCCCTAGGCACATTTAAGACGCAACTGGGGGGACATAATATATTTTTCGCTGTTGTTTTATACTGTCATTGTCCACTGTGATCTATATATATATATATATATCGTATATTAATGCGGCTCCTGTCTAATCTGCATGTTTCAGGATTCAGTTCCTGCCGGATCATATAATAATCCATTCTTGTTTAGTGTGATTCCTATGGTGACTCCGACATGGTACCATAGGGCCATTTGAGGCAACCCCAGTTGGGGTCAATGTTAACTGATTTGACTTCCGAATTTACACATTTTAATCCAGTAATTTATCTAAGTAAAGTGTAACAACTGGCCTTTCCGTTTTACACCGTTTTTTGAGTGTCCCGCTGATCCTGCGGTCCCTTGTGAAACCTCGTGGAATACAACTCTGTGACTGAGAAGCCGTGCTGAACATTCAGAAACCTCTTATTTTGCAGCAATTTCACAGCGACATTTGGCAACACTACATGAAACTGGATCAGGCAGGCTCATGTCTTTCAGGTTTGGTCTTTTTCCTTTTGATGGTTGTCTGGTGAGGTGAAACATGTTGTGCACCTAATTCGCTGGACTTTGAAAGCTGTTATATGCCAATTGGGGCAAGACTTGACCACGGTCCCGGTGCAGGGAATAATCGCACGACATTTAGGAAATTAGGGACTGAATCCTGTTTTTGTTTTTGTTTTTCACTAACTAGTTCCCCATTGGTTCCCTATCTCATGCTCTCCTCCCTCCCCAGGTAGGTTGGTTCCGTCGCGTGCTGAGGTGCTTTGGCAGGTTGGTTCAGGCGCTTCCGTCTTCCCCCCCCTCCGCTGGTCTTGGTCCGTGTCCGTCGACCCTCCGCTTTTTTTCTTTTCCCTTGCCTTTTCAGGGTTCGCCCGCTCCGGGCTAGGTGTGTTGGTGTGTGTTTGCTCCTTCCCTCTTCTTTTGCGTTCCCCTCTTCGCGTCCTGGTTAAGTAACGTTCATCTCATTGTCACTCTCCTCTCATTTTCATCCCCCGTTCATCCTCACGGGAGGCAGGGTGTGTGTGTGTATCGTCTGAATAGACGTAAAACTTCGTCCTTATATTATATTACATATAGCAGGGGGCAGAGGGATCTCCAGTTGTGGCCTCTGCCAACGAAGCTCCACACTGGAGATCAGGTAAACGTACCTGCCTGTCCCGCCCTGGGCGCATTTAAGATGCAGCTGGGGGGACATAATATATTTTTCGCTGTTGTTTTATACTGTCATTGTCCACTGTGTATATATATCGTATATTAATTCGGGTCCTGTCTAATCTGCATATTTCAGGATTCAGTTCCTGCCGGATCATATAATGATCCATTCTTGTCTAGTGTATGTATATCTGATGTCTGTCTCATGTGATGTAACATGATGTAACATGATGTGTGCCGGTGCCAACACCGCTTACCTGGCTGGGAGCTTTTTGGCAGCAAATTTCTGCCATTTCAGGGCCCTTGCCCTGGCAATTAAAATTCCCTTCTCGCACCATTGGGAAACGACCAGTTTGGGCCCATTCGTCCCAGAAGGGCACTGTGCCAAGCTATCTGCGCCCAGGGACAGGGGTAGCCCATGCCAAACCCCAAGATTTGGGCTCGAGGGCGTTTTGGCAATGTTTTGGTGTCCTGGGGTCGTCATGTAATAATCTGGAGGACGGCGTCGAAAAAGAAAGCCGCCCTAGATAGGGGGTTTTGGGGGGTGAAAGCCCTAAACCCTTGAAAAGGTGGGTGTGTTCGCTCGACGTTGCGTTCGCGTCCGCAACCGTTCGCAACCGTTCGTGAGAGGACCGTATGGCCGTGCCTATGGGAAGTTCTGCAGACGTCTGGTTGCTTCGTTTCGCGTGGCAGGCGTGGCACTTCGTGACATTCAGCAACGTTCTGTAACGCGTCGAAAGTCGTTTTGTGTGGCAGGCGCAATACTTTTGCGACGTTTTGCGAACATGCGTGGCAGATTTCATGGCAGGCGCAGCACTTTAGACGTGTCGTGTTACGTGTTTTTTGTAAATCGCATTGGGCAGGGCTGCGTCAAGTGGCGACAAGGTGCAAATTCCGTGGCAGTCGTTGCATTTTGTGCGATGTGCTGAAAATTGACGGAAGCTTCGCACGAAACATCGATTTTTCAGGTTGCAAATTTTCATGTTCTAAGGAAAACTCGTAGGCAAACGTCGATTTTGAAGCTACAAAGTGTGAAAATTGGAGGAAGTCTCGCACGAAATGCTCGTTTTGGTGCTTCCACCTTTCGCCGTATCTATGGGAAAAGCTGCAAAACATGTCTCTTCGGCATGTTTCAAAGCGTGAAAATTAGAGGACGTCTCGCACGAAACGGTCGTTGTGGTGCTCCCACGTGTCTCGTCTCGAGTCTCTGGTTTTCCGCTGTGACCTCGCTGTGTTTAGGGGGGAAGCTGCAAAACCTCTCCTTTTCGAAGGTGTCCAAGTAGGTTGTCATGTCGTTTTGCGTAGCAGGTGTGGCACTGTGTGACATTACAACTTGTTTGTTAACGTGTCGAAAGTATCAAAATTGGGGGAAGTCTCGCACGAAATGCTGGTTTTGCTGCTCCCACGTGTCTCGTGTCGAGTCTTTGGTTTTCCTATGGCGTCGCCGTGTCTATGGGGGTAGCGGCAAAATGTCTTTGTTTCGAAGGTTGCCAAGCAGGTTATCATGTCGTTTTTCGTGGCAAGCGTGGCACTTTGTGACATGGTTTATACCGTGTCGAAACTTCTTTTATGTGGCTGGCTCAACGATGCACTCCACACTTTACACTCTACACTTTCGACTCCACACACTACACTCCACACTCTACACTTTACACTCCACGCTCCACACTTTACACTTTGCACTTTACACTCCTCACTCTACACTTTACACTCCACACTTTGCACTCCACACTCCAAACTCTATATACACTTTACACTGTAAACTTTACACTCCACACTTTACATTTTACGCTCCACACTTTACACTTTACACTCCTCACTCTGCACTCCACACTCCACACTCCACACTCTACACTTTACACTCTACACTTTACACTCTACACTCCACACTCCGCACTCTACACTTTACACACTCCACACTCCTCACTCCACACTCTACACTTTACACTCCTCACTTTACACTCCACACTCCACACTTTCCACTCCACACTCCACACTCTACACTTTACACTCCACACTCCACACTCTACACTTTACACTTTACACTTTGCACTTTAGACTCCTCACTCCACACTCTACACTTTACACTCCACACTTTACACTTTGCACTTTACACTCCTCACTCCACACTTCACACTCCACACTTCACACTCCACACTCCACACTCTACACTTTACACTCTACACTCCACACTTTAAACTTTACACTCCACACTCTACACTTTACACACTCTACACTCCCCGCTTTACACTCCACACTCCTTACTTTACACTCCACACTCTACACTTTCCACTCCACACTCCACACTCTACACTTTCCACTCCACCCTGCAGACTGGTAACAGGGGAAATATGTGCAAGACTGTTCAAATAAACTATTGCAGAAAAGTGTTCTGTGTGACTGCATATCCGTGTGTTTCGACATCTGTACCATTAACATACGTGTGAGCATTCGGGTTCGTGGGCTGCATCTTGTTTCAAAATCACAAGAAGGAAAACAATGCAAAAAGAATCATTTTTCAAGGAATGGTAGAAATGTCATCGACGGAATCGACGGAGGTTTCGAAATCAAACTTCCGAAATATCCAAAGTTGAGGGCAAGTGTCCGCGCCACAAGAGCTTTAAAGTCAGAAACTGAAGAGATGCGCGTGCGTGGTGCTGTGTTTTCCAGGGTTTAGTTTGATGCTTCGCAGGTACTTCTGGCAAACGGGAGCGCGTGAAGACTTTCCTGCCAAAATTTTGACAGAAAATGCACCCCGTTGTAGCGAGACAACAATTTTCTTCAATTTCGTGAGCACTTCTGAAGACGCACCGCATTGTAGCGAAAGAGCGATGGAGAAGTCATACCTAAAATAAAGCAACCCTCACCTGACAAACAGGGAACAACTCCACTGGTGCTGTTTGATTGCTCCATTGATTAGGACAACGAGAGTGCCATCCTAACCAGCAAGATGGGACCAGTGACCAGAGAGTTTTTCTTAGTTGAAGAAAACAAACAACTCAATGACCATTTGTAGATGAATGTTCTGATGTTTGATTGTAAGTAGCTTAAGTGGTGTGTTACGTTCGTAACTTGAGCTCAAGATTCCCAAGTGTCGCCAAGGCAGACGGGGCCCTGGCCACCTCCTGTGGACCCAGCATAAAACGCTGCTGAGGCCTTGATGGGAGACCTTCAAATTATTTGACTCGCGGAATCTCCCAATTTAGGAATCTAGAATTTTGTTCCGAGAATTTTTGTGGGTTTAGGACACAATATGTTCTGAATGTCTCATTTTTGCCCGAAAGTAGTTCGAATCCCGGGACAAATTCAGGAATTGAGCTGATGTGTTTGTTCGTCCTCAGTTTTCCTGGCGATCTCCTTAAATGCTCAAAATGACGACCTGTTTCATGGATGACATAAGGATACTTTAAGATTGTGTGACGGCAGGTAATGTTGCAGATGTCGTAGTAAATTCACGCAAAATACGATAAGTATCGATAAGTCATACGACTTGTGATTTTATTGATGGTAAGTTGTATGATTTATGGTAGTAAATCATGTGAATTTTGATGGTCAATCTCACGGTCGAAGCGCACGTAGCGTTATAGTAAATCAATGTAAAGTATGGCGCGAGAAACAAAGTGGTAAAGACTTCAGTCGAACACCAGGGATTGTACGATTTGATCTGGTGAGTCGTCAAGGGTTTGGAAAATCGACGCATCCATGAAGGTGTTTTCCACTGCCTGAAAGTAGAGGCATGGGCAGAAGATTCGCAAGGACGAAGCGTGTTTGTCTTCGCAGTGGAAGATTGCCCCTTGGAACAGGGTTTGGAAGGATGTAATGGATGACTTTGTGATGTGGCAGGAGACTTCGGTTTTGCGTTGTTGCCACAAAGAGTTGGCCAGTTCGGTGATGAGGCTCGACGGCATGGATGGAAGTCCATTTCGTTTGGTCCATTGACGGAGACCAAACCGCAGACTGGAGATGTAGTCTTTCTTTGTTCAGCAACGAGCTTTTAGCAATAACTGCCATGTCCTCAGGGAGGTGTTGGGTAAGCAATGAGCCTGACAGTACCCAGTGTGAGTCTGAAGGACTGAGCGAAGCATTCTTGTATTTGGACCAGTGTTGGCAACAACATGTGGCCATGGGATCTTGAGACCAGTCCACAATGGCCATTGCAAAGCTGGTCAAGCACCAAGGCATGTTTGGTGAAGACCATTTTGAATGAGGGCTTGTGGCAAGGAACTTGATAGGCCATCATTTTATGAGGCCAGTGGTGGAGGAATTTGGTAAGGGTGGTATGGAGATTTGGACTGAGGGACCAAGGTGCCCGTAAGGCAGAGGCCTTAGGAGCAGATTTTCCTTGCCACCATCTGATGGTATCGTCGATCGTTTGAAGTGAGAGGGTGCGGAATGGCTCTTGGATGTTGTTGGCCAAGCGTCGGAGGGTGTAGCGCATAGTGAGAAGCACCGTCGTTCGTTGAAACAAAGCTCTACCGGTGTGAAAAGTTCGATTCGCAAAATGCGAATAGCAAGATTCAGAAAATGAGGTCAGATGGAAAACAGCTGACCGAATCACGAAATAATTGGATACAGCGGATTTCCAAAGTCGCTCATTCAAGCGGACAATGGACAGAAATCGGAGTTGGTAAATGTTGATTCGTTCCATTCGGAACGTTTCTGCTCACGGAAAAGTTGCGGAAACAAAATGTGATATTATCTATATCTACAGGAGTATATATTTACATTGAATTGAAATTCAGACACAGTAGAGGCATTATCTCCTGCTGCAAAGAGTCTATGCCATCTTGTGAAAAATGAGAATGCTGATTTGGTATTATCTCTTACTCGGAGAGTCTATACCTTTTGAAATAAATCGGCTGACAGTAAAAACTGTACAAAGCTAACTCATTCTGTGTTATCTTCAACTATGGAAGTCTACACTCATCTGTTCTTTGGTCTCCATGTCCACGATGAAGAAGCCGAGGATGCACCATATCCTTGTTGTTGATGATCATCATAATAAACCCATCTTCCAGTGCCATCCGTTGTCCCAAGAGTTGTCCCAAGAGTTGTCCAATAACGGACCATCGCCAAAACCCTTTCTCTCTTTTGTTTCTCCTTCCTGGTTTCCTTTCGTCGTGCTTTCATCTCATAAGGTTTGTATTGATGTTTCTCATGCCACGACATGTTAGAAGGTTTCAAGTGAATAAGAATTGGGTTGTGAGCGTCTCTGTCTGAAGGTGCAACCATGAAAATGTTGTGGTTACTGGATAAGCAAACTTTACTGACACAAAATGTAAACTCACTAACAAAATCCATATGCTCTTCATCATCAAACTTATCAGGGTGCTCCTCAATCTCTAGACGGGCATGTCCCCACTCAACAATGGATAAGATACAGCAATCACCTTTGTTTTCTGTCTTCTTTGCAAGTTCTTCTGTGTATTTTTCACTTGTAATTCCATCAAGGTGAGTTGTAAGAAAATCAAGATCTCTGTAACTACAGGAAATAAAATGCTTGACACAAACTGGTACTGATCTCCCATAATTTTTGCGTCTTGATTTTGTTGCCACGTTAACCATCTTGTTGATCCAGTGTTGTAACAGGCTGTTTTCGTATGTGGGGACTCCTCCAGCTTTGCTTTGTTCCCGTTACCTGCGATCACATCAACTTGAAAACGGATGCACTCAAAGGCCATGCAAGCTATATATTCACCTGTCACACCTGGAGAGTCTGAGATTTGCTTCTGTCCGGCGTGATAGACACACACACACACTCTGGACATTTTCATTCGCGCTCTTGCAAGGGGTTCTTCTTGTCCTGTTTCTCGATGTACAGTTGTGTCCCAGACAATCTCAAAAATGGCCCAAGATACATATCTGGCTCGTGCGTTACTCTCACCAGTATTGTAACCAGTAATTTGCCGAACATAGCCGTCTTTCCCGATATGAGCAGCAATCATCAAGTCTTGATAATCATTGAAGCAAACAGTGAACTGCGCCTCTTCAAGCAATGCTCTGTGAGGATACAGGCTGCCGGCCTCGTAATTCATGAACAAGTGTCCTCCAAGGTTCTTGACGACGTTGATGAAGTAGTTGTTGAACTGGGGCTTGCCATCTCCAATCGCCACATGCTCTATGTCAAGAGTGTAGTCAATGTGTGGTAAAAATTCGTTAGAGTCTTTCTGGCAAAGGGCATTTGTCAAATGACTTTCTGCACCAGTTCCCCAGATTCCAAAACATCATTGAGAACTGTGGAGAACATCTGTAAGGGTATATTTCATCATGGTGTCCAGGGTCTGGAACTCCACCACCGAGATACCTCATTGCCTTTCCAACGAAAGCATGGTTTTCGGATGTTTTCCGGAATCGGTTGGCCATCGGACCCCTAAGCATCCAACGTATAGGTAAATATTGCATATATTCGATTCCGTATGCGATATTTGATGATATGACTCCATTGGAACAATCGAACAAAACCATAGAAGAATTGAACAAACCCATGGAACAATCGACGGAAACCATAGAACAATTGAAGAAAACTATGGAAAAATTGACGAAAAACTATGGCAAATTGAAGAAAACTATGGAAAAAATGAAGAAAACCATGGGACATGTACCATATACACAACGCGGCTCTAAAGCCTATAACCCTACTGTATCTATATATCATATGTATATTTAAACCTTAATGGGGTCGTAGCTTCCAAATGGGCCGCCTGGGGTCCAAAACCTGCATTTTTCAAGGGTTTAGGGTCAAAACCCTTGGTTTTTGTTGCTAAATCAATCATGCTGGAAGGGTTTAGGGTCCAAAACCTACATTTTTCAAGGGTTTAGGGTCAAAACCCTTGGTTTTAGCTGCTCAATCCATCCTGGTGGAAGGGTTTAGGGTCCAAAACCTGGTTAAATCCCTTGGTTTTCGCAGCTAGATCCATCATGTTGGAAGGGTTTGGCGTCAAAACCTCTGGTATCAGTTGCCAACTCCAGACATGGGAAAGGGAAAGCATAAATTTCAGGGCACCAAAACGGAGCTGCTTTCGGTACTAAAAAATGCTGGTTTTAAAAGGGCAAGCGCCAAATCCTGATCTTGGGTCTTTTTTGGGGTTGCCCTGAAGTTTCCCAGTAGCTTCTGGGAGCTTTGGAAGCTTTCTAGGAAATATAAAAGTCCAAAATTTGAAGGCACCAAAGCGGAGCTGCTTTCAATACTCAAAAATGCTCGTTTTAAAGGGGCAAGTGACAAATCCTGCCCCTGGGCCTTTTTGGGGTCTGTTATTTCGCAAGGCAAACGGCGTGAGGGGTGAAGCAGCTGAGTATAGGTATGGAAACAGCGCAGCTCGGAAACCATGTTTGTTATTTTGTAGCACCTTGGCGGACAGCGCGCTCAAAGAGGAGAAAGCTACAACACAAAGGGTTAAAAGAAGAGTGTGTATATCACACAATGGATAGGGTACCTTGGGCGGGTGGGGTGTAAACATGTACCATATACACAACGCGGCTCTAAAGCCTACAACCCTACTGTACATATATTTCATATGTATATTTAGGGTCTAATACCCCTGTTCATCTCCCCTGAGCTTGTCTAAACCCCTGGTTCTTCAGAAATCCCCGGGTCCAGCATCTGGCAAAAAAAGGCCTGAACCCTTATATCTCGAATAAGGATCTCAAAAAAAAAATCCTCTCCAACTTTTGGTTTTTCTTTGCTTCTTCTTTCTTTCCTTTCCTTTCCTTTTTCCTTTCCTTTTCTTTTCCTTTCCTTTTTCCTTTACTTTTTCCTTTCCTTTCCTTTCCTTTCTTTTCCTCTCCTTTCCTTTTCCTTTCCTTTCTTTTCCTTTCCTTTCCTTTCCTTTTCCTTTCCTTTGCTTTCCTTTCCTTTCCTTTTCCTTTCCTTTCCTTTGCCTTCCGTTCCTTTCCTGAGCCCGTCACAACTCCTGGCTCTTCAGAAATCCCCGTCAAAGGTCAGCAAAAGTACCTGGCAGGCTTGTGTTCTGAGAGCAGGTTTGGCTCGGGGGGCAACGGCATGTCAGGTTTGATGTTAGCCTCTGTCACACGCTTATTTTCTGCGCAATGTGGGCGGCACTGTGCGGTATGCCGCGCTGCACTTGTCAAACCAGTGCCTCGGTGTGCTAGTCAAACAAGCCAGCCCAGTCCTGTCGCTGGGCAGCCGTTGGTTCTGCGCCTTCTTCGGCTTCTTCAAAGGGCAGGCCCCAATCTGGTACACGTACCTGTCTGCCCAGCAACGGGCCTGGGCGCGGGTCCACCGAAGGACTCGCATGGCATCTGCTGAAAGCCAATCCCCAAACTCGTCCAGGGCGTCGACCAACTCGACCTCCCGGCCTCGCAGCACAGGGACTTGTTGTTGCGGAGTCGCGCACCCGGACCAGGATTTCTCCGTCCTGGAGACGCCACGCGCCTGCCAGGCTCAGGATGCGCTCCACTGCGCGCCGCAGAACGAACTGGGCGGCGAGCTGCCGCAGAACGCGGCAGCTGCTCCAGACCGCAAGGCTTGCGGAATGGAAAGCCATCACCTTGGCGAGGACCTCTGGCAACATGGTTTCAAGCTGCAGGAGGCTTTGTTTGCGCTAGTTACTTTTGAGCCAACACGTGAGAGGCGCTGCAAACTTCTGTGCCTTTCTGCCCCTTATGCTCGCTCTCCCCCTCTCTCTCTCTGTCCCTCTCTCTTTCATCTTTCTCTCTTTTCTCTGTCTGTCTGTCGGTCTGTTTTTTTGTATCTAGGTCTCTCTCTGTCTCTCTCTCTCTTTCTCTCTCTCTCTTCTTTGTTCTCTCCCTCTGCCTTACTCCTTCTGTTTCCCGCCGCGCCTCTGCGCCACTTTGCAGCCCCCCTGGGGGGTCAGAGCCATCGCTTCGCAGCCTGGCGATTGACACGAAAAGACACGTGCAACAACAACAACATCAACAACAACAACAACAGCCACAACCAAAACAATAACAACAACAACAGCAACAACAACAACACCAACAACCACAACAACAGCAACAGCCACAACCACAACAATAACAACAACAACAGCAACAACAACAACACCAACAACCACAACAACAACAACCACAACCACAACAATAACAACAACAAGCAGTGACCCCTTGCCGGGGGACCTTTCTGGGTCCCCCTCCCACCGGTCACGTACCTCGATTCATCGACTCCGGGGTTTTTGTTTCACCGGTGGGGGGTCCTTCCCGGAGTCTCCTCGAGGTACGTGGGGCTCCTTGGGTTGCCCTTCCCCTGATGTTGACACTATAATGCTAAACCCTAAATGTTGCGGTCTGATTAATGCAAAAGCATTTTTGGCAATGCATTCTATCGACTTGGATATTATACTACCATTTCTGCATGTCACACTTTCTGGAAAAAGAGAACAAAAACAACAAGAAAACAGCAACAACAATCACAACAACAACAACAAGAACAAACAAAAAGCAACCAACAAACTAACCAGCAACTAAATATAAAAAAAAACATTTTCCTGCATACACCCACAAAAACATACAGCACCGAGGGGAACAAAAACATTGAGGAAAAAGCTGCGAACAGGTGAAGCAGAGATCCAGAAAAGAGGGAAACAAGAGGAAGGGAGAACATCACAAATGACATGGGACCAAAGGGCGGGTGGGTTGAAGCAAACAAAGCACAACACCACATGGTATAATATCTCTGTCTAACAGAGCGTTGAACCCTAAACCCTAAACCCTAAACCCAACTGGTTTAGGGTTTATGATGTTTGCAGTGCCACGGCAGCGCCCGCCAAGAGGTGTCGAAGCGGGCGTCCCACCCCAAACCACCCAAGCTCACTCAACCCCCAGACCCCCAGAGTGAAACGGGAACCCTTGCTACGCATTCGGGAAAAATAAAAGCAGAATTTCTAACGCAATGAGGTTTAAACATTTCTCAACAGGTTGCCGATCCAATCCCTCACACATCTGTTTGATCAATATTTCTGATGATCTAAACTTCCTCCGGCAATATTGGGTTGCCGTTTGTGGATGGATTGGTAATGGACACCTTAGTTGATGGTAGGTACAATATCCATATAGTACAGGTGGTTCTCAAGGAATTTACAACACGCAGCATAACGCAACCATGGTTGGGGAGCTGAAAAAAAGTAGCGGTAATCGAATGCAACCCTGAGCATTCACGAATTCACGGTCCTTCTTTTTCTTCATCTTCTTCTGCTTTGGGAGCTTCGCCAGGCACTTGAACTTGGCTGGGCACGAGGCACTGCGTCCCCCCTTTGTTCCAGGGCGGAGAAAGGGAGGAGGCAAACTGCGCGTCTTGCCCTGGGCGGCAGGCTTCACGACGCCTGTCTTGCCCTGGGCGGCTAGCTGCTGCGCCCTCTCCGCCTCGCAGCTTCTTTGGGAGCTTCGCCAGGCACTTGAACTTGGCTGGGCACGAGGCACTGCGCCCCCCCTTTGTTCCAGGGCGGAGAAAGGGAGGAGGCAAACTGCGCGTCTTGCCCTGGGCGGCAGGCTTCAGGACGCCTGTCCTGCCCTGGGCGGCTAGCTGCTGCGCCCTCTGCATTCACACGGCAAAACGCACGGAACACATCAAATTGAGTGCGCATTTTTTTCGTTTTTTTTTTGGTTATTTTTTTTTGGGTCGTCCAGGCTCCCTTCCTTGGTTTTCGCAACCAAAAAATACTCATCTGCTGCATTTTGTAGCTAAAATCTCTCATTCGCACTGTTCATCAATTTTTCGATTGGTTTCATGTTTTTTTTTCAATGGTTTCTATCGGGTCATTGGTTTGTCCATGATTTGCATGGTTTTCTTCAATTTTCCATGGCTTTCATCAATTTTCCATAGTTTTCTTCAATTGTTCCATGGTTAGAAGCTAGGTATGGGTCTTAGATTCGCGGGGCAATTTGCCATACTTCTATAAGGTGGTACATGAGTATGCAAGTATTGAATGATCCATGCAGATATCAAAACACAAAATGCTGCTTCATAACAATTGGCACATGCCACTGTCACTCACATTCTTAGTCAAAGCGGCATATTAGGATGCGGACTTTGCTAACTTTGGTTTTATGGAGCTTGTGCGGCCCTGGCATGAACCAATTTGTGGGATGCAGGTAGTACTGCAGGAGTTGGGCAAAGATGCCGAGCATTGCTCTGATACGTCTCTTCTGGCAGCTTGGCTATGCAAAATCTGGAAAATACATGTCGTTTGCATTTATGTACCATATCTGGTCATAAAGTTGGACGATTTTAGCATGTTACATTTTGTTTTCGAGCGCATTTCTTTAGGCATCAAAGTTTGAGATCCAACGAGACGCCAAAGCCGCCAACGTTCCGTTCGTTCCAGGTTTCCACAGAGCCCCAGCTTTGGTCTGCCATTGGAGTTCGACAAATTCAACCTGCACCATGCGTGTCATTGGATCATTTCGCCTGCCACGCGCAAGCTCTGCTGCAGCCTGGTGGAGCTCGTGGCAACGGATGCTGACGCACAGTATCCATGGTGGTTTGGGGTGATCAAAGTTAATCAATGAATCAAAGAAATGAAAAGAAGAGGAAGGAGGAATGAAGAAATGAAGGAAGGCCGGGAGTCTTTTGGAAGCAAATTTCGGCAATTTGAGGGCCCTTGTGCCGGCAATAAAAATCCCTTCTGGGAGCATTGGGAAATTTGCCGTTTTGGGCCAAATCCTAGGAGCCCTTTGGAAGCAAATTTCTGCCATTTGGAGGCCTTTGGGCCGGCAATTGAATGTTCCTTCTGGGACCATTGGGAAACGGCCCTTTTGGGCCAAATCCTGGCCGGGAGCCTTTTGGAAGCAAATTTCGGCCATTTGAGGGCCTTTGGATCGGCACTTAAAATCCCCTTGTGGGACCATTGGGAAACGGCCCTTTTGGGCCAAATCCTGGCCGGGAGCCTTTTGAAGGCAAAATTCTCCCTTTTGAGGGCTTTTGGGCCGGCAATTAAAATCCCCTTCTGGGACCATTGGGAAACGGCCCTTTTGGGCCAAATCCTGGCCGGGTACACGCAGAAGCTTTTTCACACAGAAGTTTTTACACAGAGAAGCCTTTACACAGAGGAGCTTTTACAGACAAGGGCGTTTACACACAGAAGCTGTTACACACAAACGCTGTTACACGAAGAAGTCTTTACACAGAGAACTTTAACACACAGGCGCGTTTACACACAGAAACTTTTCCACAGAGGAGCCGTTACACAGAGAGCTATTACACACGGAAGCTTTCACACACATAAGTTTTTCCACAGAGTAGTCTTTACACAGAGAAGCTTTTACACACAGGCGCATTTACACACAGAAGTTTTTACACAGAGAAATCTTTACACAGAGAAGCTTTCACAGGCAGAAGCTTTTACAGACAGAAGCTTTTACATAGGGAACAAAAAATAGAAAAGGAAAAACCAGAAAAGCCAAAGGGCGTCCGCAAACAAAGCAAAAGCAACTGCCAAGATGAGCGCAGGGCTGAGACTACCTTGTGATGCATGGTCTAGGAAAACACAGGTGACTTGTGCATCTTGTGCGCCCGTGACCTGGCTCATTTTGCGCGTGTTTGTTGCGGATGTTCCCGGCTGGTTCCAGCATGTTACAGCAACGTTTTATTGCAGAAAAGTTTGTGGCATTTGTTTAATTCCTGTTCCTTCATTCAACGTGCACCTTGGAAAAATGTAATTAAAGTCAATGCTGAGTCAGAAAGCAGGTGCAACACGTACTGTAGTCAATGTGGTTGAGTCAAAGTTAAGCTACTTGATCCGGCCAAGTATTCCCCAGATTTGCTCTGATTGACCGTAGAATGTTTGGTTTTAGTGAAGTACCCTGACTTCGGTGGAGGTAGTTCCAGTAGGAGCTTTCGGGAACAAGCCTTCCCCACTTGCTCCAAGAAAAAAATGCAGTTCCATGATTCCATGAATATGTTCAAAAAAGCATAAGGAATATATTTCGTTATATTTCTGAAGCAGGTCCTCATTCAATAGCTTTCAAGCCCACCCTGCGATGAAACCGAGGGTCAAGTAATCAGGCGGAGCCGACGATGAGCGTCAGCTCTAAAATAATATTGCGTAATATATTTACACCTGTGCAAGCTTGGGTTGGGAGGGGGGAATTTGGACGGGGGACTGGGAGGAGCGCTCACTTGTGCCAGGCATTGTGGTCACTTTCCTTTTCGGCTAGCTCCCCCCTCTTGACCTATGAGTTCATTAGTTTTGTGGAACATGTCTTTAATTCTTTTTAGCTTCTGACAATGGTCATGATTACATAATTGTTCCCACTGCACTTTGCATTGTTGTTCTCTTTCCAGATTGCTTGTTTGTCTTATTCACTTCTCACATTGAGTGGAAAGGTCTTAAGCGCAAATTCACCAGCATCAATAGGACCAAGACAAATTTTAGGGGCTGACGCCCAACAGCGGGCCAGCAGGCCCGAAAGGTGCAGGATTGCTGTTGTTGTTGTTGCTGCTGTTGTTCTTGTTCTTCTTGTTGTTGTTGTCGTCGTTGTTGTTGCTGTTGTGTTTGTTGTGTTTGTTGTTGTTGTGGTTGTTGTGGTTGTTGTGGTTGTTGTGGTTGTTGTTGTTGTTGTTGTTGTCGTTGTCGTCGTTGTTGTTGTTGTTACTGTTGTTCTTGTTCTTGTTGTTGTTGTTGCTATTGTTGTTGTCATGATGGTTGTCTTTCTTGTTGTTGTTCTTGTTGTTGTTGTTATTGTTGCTATTGTTGTTGTTGCTATTGTTGTTGTCGTGATGGTTGTCCTTCTTGTTGTTGTTGATTTTGTGCTTGTTGTTGTTGTTGGTGGTGGTGGTGTTTTTGGTCATGCTCGTTGTTGTTGTTGGTGATGATGATGTTGTTGTGTTGGTGTTGTTGGTGTTGGTGTTGGTGCTGGTGTTGGTGTTGTTGTTGTTGTTGGTGGTGGTGTTGTTGTTGTTGATCGTGCTTGTTGTTGTTGTTGTTCCTGTTGTTCTTGTTGTTGTTCTTGTTGTCGTTGTTGCTGTTGTTGTTGCTGTTGTTGTTGCTGTTGCTGTTGTGTTTGTTGTTGTTGTGGTTGTTGTGGTTGTTGTTGTTGCTGTTGTTGTTGTTGTTGTTCTTGTTGTTGTTGTAGTTGTAGTTGTACTGTTCAGCCATCTTCGGGTCAGGTTGCCCGATCTTGAGGCCATGTTGGGCCTATGTTGTGCCATCTTGGTCCTACGTTGGGCTATCTTGAGCCTATGTTGGGCCTATGTTGTGCCAGCTTGGTCCTACGTTAGGCCATCTTGGTCCTACGTTAGGCCATCTTGGGCCTATGTTGGGCCCTCTTGGAGCCATCTAGGGCCCATGTTGCGCCATCTTGGGCCATCTTGGGGCCATGTTGGGCCTTTCTTGGGCCATCTTGGGCTATGTTGAGGCTAGGGGTGCCCCTTGGAAATTGTCAAGTTGGTTTCTGTCGAAGAGCACGAAACACCGTAAATTACGTGGCGTTAGTGGGTCGGCGGCAGGGGGCGGTCCTCCTAGTCCGGCCAGGGCCCCCCTGGCCGTGGCATAGCCGTAGGCGTTTCTCTCCTCTCCGTAGGAGAGAGGGGCCGCCGCCCCAGCCGCCGTAGACCGCGTGTCGCCAAAAACCCCGCGTTTTACGGTGTTTTGTGCTCTTCGCTTATTTTCCAATTTTTCGGCCTTTGTGGCTCAAGATGGGTCAACATGGGCCAACATAGGCCTCAAGATGGGCCAACATAGCCCCAACATGGGCCAACATAGCCCCCAAGATGGGCCAACATAGCCCCAAGATGGGCCAACATAGCCCCAAGATGGGCCAACATAGCCCCAAGATGGGCCCACATTGCCCTCAAGATAGGCCAACATAGCTCCAAGATGGGCCAACATAGCCCCAAGATAGGCCGCCGACCATCAAAATATCCAGCGTTTTACAGCGCTTTTTTGCTGTTCCCATTTTTCAGATCTTTTGGCTCCACATGGGTCAACATGAGGCCAACAAAGGCCAACATATAGCCACAAGATGGGCCAACATAGTTGGGCCCCTGGCCGGCTGTCGCGCGTAAGCGCTTAAATACCTAACGGTACGGCCCTAACGGGCCGGGGGCGTTGCCCATCGACAGGGCCTGCTGGCCCGATTGTCAGCTAGCAAACAAAAGACTCAGTACGACAAAAGGAACCATCGATCCCCCAGTTTGAGTTGCCCCAGGTGAAAGCAGCAAACTTCTCAGTATCTATATGAAAGCAGATGTTTGCTGCCAGGCTTCTTCTGATTTGCCTTGACCGGAAACGTTTATCATCTATTTCTGTATTCATGCTACTCTAAAATCAATAAATACTCGTTTGGAACAGTTTGCCCTTTTGGGGTTTTGAACTGCATAATTTTATGTCAGCTACATATTGTGTGTAAATTTGCACCCCCCCATATCGCCGTATTAAGTTGTCTGTGTATAAGCCGGGGCCCCACATGAAACGTGGCTCAGATCATGGATGAGCCTGTCTCTACATGCAGTGAGATGCAGCATCGTCTAAAATTTGTTAACGAATGATAATCTACAAGCTTGAACTAAACCATACCGTAATTGCGAAAGACCGTTTCCAAAAACCGCGAAATGCTCTTTCCCAGAAAAAACATTTTAAAAACAGGCTTTGGAAATCTAGGGTTTACAGAGAAAAATTGCTCCACACAGAAGTTTTTACACACAAATGTCTCCTACACAGACCAACTTTTACACGGAGCAGCTTTTGCACACAGAAGCTTTTACACACAGAAGCCTTTACACACACGAGCTTCTACACAGAAAAGCCATTACACTGAACAGATTTTACACAGAAATGCCTTTACACGAAGCAGCTGTTACACAGAAGTTTTTACACACAGGCACCTTCACACACAGGCGCGGGGCAAGTTTTACACATAGACGCCTATACGCAGAGAAACTTATACGATTTATACACACAGAGGCTTTCGCACAGAAAATCTTTTCTGCACAGAACCTTTTATGCACAGAGGATTTTACACACAGACGTCTTTGAACACACACAGAAGCTTTCACATACAGAGAAGCCTTTAGACAAAGAAGCTTTCACAGAACAATGCCTTTAATTATATACACCCTGGAAGTCCAATGTTGATGTTTACCTACGCATTTCATTACTGTCGAAGTTTACCTACGCATTTGTGTAATGTCGTTGTTTACTCATCAATGTCGATGTTTACCCTTGAGACATGTGGTGCGGCAAATTTCTCGAACTTTTGTACTGCTGCCGGATCTTGAACATGCTTTATTAGTCAAACTCATGCGATATCACTTTGAATCATATGTGGCACAGATTTTCCCAAAGGATTTTGGTTTGTCTTCACTCAACAGTACATATGTTTGCATGAGAGCGGGTGGTTTGCCCTAGATCCCCCGAAACTCAATCTTGGAAACAAAAGACACCATGGGAGAGGTGCTTTAACAAAGGGGTTTGTCTGGTCCTCCAGTGGCCACACTGATTTCCCGATTTCTTGGGGCATCAATGAAAATATCAATCTGTAACATGAGCTTGTTGGAGTGGCACATTTCCAAAACCATTTTAGGTCCCATATTTTGTCCGTAAACCCTGACAGTAAAAATGCAAATACTTGCAAATATGGTTCCTTGATGTGTTTTCCGTCCGGATATTCTATCTATACTTGTAGGATCTTGTAGGTTTCAAATTCAGTTCCAAGGCTTCAACACGTTGGAAAATTGGAATGCTGAATATATGAATGATGGTTTTGCACTTCCAAGGTCTATTTATTTCTTCACAGGGGTTAAACATCAACATTGAGAACGTCGATGTTTAACCAACGCAAACATCAACATTGTCCGCGTAGGGGGTAAACTTCAACATTGACGCCCAGGGTACAGAAGTTTTTACACGCCGACGCCTTTACACAGAATTTGTTACACAGACAAGCTTTGATGCGGAAAAACTTTTACACGCACACAAACGCTCTTATACAGAGAAGCCTTCACACAGAGAAGCCTTCACACAGACGCTTTTTAAAAGAGCCAAGCCTAGTATTATCCTCCAAGGCATTGCCGCGAATGCCGTGCAGAGTCGCGGGAGCTCTTCGGCAAATAGAAATGCGGAATCTGCTTGATGTACTTGCGCAGAAAACGTCGAGGCACAGGCTAGGCTTGCGCAGGCAGACGAAACATTCAGTTGGAGCTATGCAAGTGCGACAGCAGCAAAGTTTGCTTCGGATTGCAGCTGTTCGCTAGGCTGGATACGCTGGAGCTGGCGCTTTCAATTTCGTTGAGAAAAACTCTGAACATAGGTTTTACATCCCCCTGCGCATTTACCAGGTGACGTCAGGGCAACCATTTTGTAGGGGCACCAGGTGTTGAGCTTACAAAGTCTCATGGTTTGGAGTTTACAAGATGGGTGGTGTTCGAGGCTTGGTGTGATTCCCCAGGAAACACCGGTGAACCAAAAAAACAAACCAAAAATTGGCGCCTTACAAAATGCATGCCCCAAGTTTATTTCCAGGCCCCATCCCAATCATCTTATAAGCTTGTGTCTTATAGATTGGTTGGTTTGGAAATATGTCTAACTTGTACATACCCCACTTTCCCCGGGAAAGACCGCAACCATTTTTCCCAGTCCCCGAAGCTTCGGCAGCACCCAATCTTCACACATCAATGAGGGAACCCAAAAAGTTTTGGAGAAGAAAACCTGGTTCCTGGGCATGGTCAAGATTTCAATACCCTCCTTTGCACTTTCTGAAATGAACTCAAAATAGCGTTATGAAATGATTGGCCCCGACGTCATTTTGTAAAGAATGTTGGCTCTTACAAAATGATTCGCCCAACAAAAAACACGCCTTTTACAAAATGGCATGGTTGATCAGGAAAATTTCCTTACAAAATGCCTCCGCTTGTTAGAAAAATGCCCCCGAAATGGAACATGGGTCCAGCCATTTCATAGTGGAAATTTGCACAGGGATGGGTTTACAATTTAATCCTTTATAGCATACAGAAGGATTGAAACGTCAACGTGCCCTCCTACCTGCTGACGCACAGATGCATGAACATGTATCACGTTTTCAGAAGGCTTATGATACCGGTGGGAAATTGTTTGCGCTCATCTGCGCTCATTTGCTTACTTGACTTAAAAACTAGCTGCGTTTCTGCCACTGTCTTCAATGCTCCGATGGTGAAACCCGAGCTGCTGCTACCGGTCCACCAGATTGGTGAACGTCAGTCAAGCGAAGGTCCTTGTGAATTCCCTTGGCAAAAGTGTTGGCTTCAGTCATCATAGATGGATCCAAAATCACAACAACACAAGAAGTCAAGAATAGCGCTCTTTTTCAATCAGCAACGTCGCAAGCTGCGAGCAAACACCAAAAATATTCTTTTGATCTGTTTCAAAGCAGAGAACCGCCTCCATTCGTCTACAAGTCTGGGAGCCGGACTGGACCCGTTCCAGCGCAGCCTCCATTTGTTCCTTTCTATTTGCTCTTGATTCGCGGGAGATCTTGGTATCGAGGAACAAACTACCTCTTCAAGCCATTCTGTAACTGAGCCACGCAATGTTTCGCATGAGTTTTTCAAAGAGCGGTCTTCCCCTGACCCCTGCTACAGGAAACCGATGCATGAATTAGTGTACAGTTTGCGTGTGTATATCTTTTAAAAAACGCACATATATATATAGATAGATATAGAGAGATATATATATGTGTGTGTGTGTGGACCATCCGAGTAGATGTCGAAGGTTTTATTTATGCAGGGGGTATGGCAGCTGTTTCCCTAGCCATGCCAATGAAGCTCTGGGATTCAGCCGGAAGGGTGTGTGGATGCACACTCCTGTGCCCGCAAATTTGATATAGTTCCACCCCTGTGCGCATGTAAGTCGCAGCTGGGGACATATAGCAGTATATCCCTGTTGTTTTATATTGTCAACGTCTCCTATATCAATCATTCATGTATATATATATATATATATCTATATTCATTTTCATTGTGCCAATTTGCTTTGTTGGGGTTTTGGACACACGTCTGATGCACTCCGCTTCACAATCCGATAAGACAATTCTGAGCAAGCGTGTGCGTGTGTGTGTAAGATCTGAACAGATGTAAAACTTCTATCTCATGCAGGGGGCACAGGTGTGACTCTGGTTCCTGTGCCAACGAAGACAGCCAGAAGTCGCAGTGATATCAAAGGGAGACGTCCCTTTGACGTACCTGCTTCAAATTTCATTGTTCATGTCAACTTTCTGCAATGGGACGTGGCTAACCCAAGAACCACCTCGCCGATTTTCATAAACATGTCCACCACTTCGATGGTCTTTTGGCTTATTTTCGAATCTGGATTACATTTCGGGATACTTCTTATTTATTCGCGATGTTCATCGAGGAGGTCTTCCTTAGGTCATTGTTTCCAATCTAATTTGCATGTATGGGGGATTCAGTTCCCATCGGATCTATATAAAGATCCTTTCTTGTCTAGTGTGTGTGAACCACCTGCAGAGATGTAAAACTTCTAACCTGTTGGACTTCCGGTATTCTGTTTTAGGTTTTGTATTCATTTCAGATTTGCAGGGGAGCAATCTCATGTTTGCAGCTCATTGCCCAACGAAGAGGGCTGCATTCATGACTGATATGACTCTTGGACGCTGGAGTCACGTACCTGCTTTTTCCATTTCAATTTCTTACAGATCTATGCTTGTCGTGTATGGCGACCGGCTAAGAACCGGCACGTCGTTTTCAATTTCAATTTTACTCTAAACTGCAAAGGGGAAGGGTCAGCTTCCAATTCAATCGTTTTCAGCACTGGCTATGACGATGATAGCGTTTTGAAACCTTGTCGGGTCTCTTCACCGACCCATTCCTGTCAGGTGTAATCGGAGTGTTTTGGCACGTAAGATGCATTCCACAGCAAAATCCGTAGTGACAATTCTGAGCAAGTAAGTGTGTGTGTGTGTACCATCTGTATAGATGTAAAACTTCATACTAATGCAGGGGGGCAACAGCCCATCTTCCTATGTTGCCCAATGAAGCTACGGAAGATGTGGTGGATGGGTTCATGGACGCATGCACCTGTACCTGCATTATATATTATATATAGTCCCGCACCTGGGCGCATATAGGTCGCAGCTGGGGGGGACATATTTATATTTTTGCTGTTGTTTTATACGGTCATTGACTACTGTGATTATACATCTATATATATATATACATATATATAATTGTATTCATTCTTCGTGTCAATTTTTTGGTGTGTTTTTGCACGTCCGATGCATTCCACAACAAAATTCGCAATGACAGTTCTTTGCAAGTGTGTTACTCATACTGACTTCGTCATGATGGTATGAGCCCTTCGGGGAACGGCTCGCTAGCCGAACGTTTGATCCTACGACTCGACCTCCGAATTCACACTTTTGAATTAGTAATTCGTTTAAGTAAAGTGAAACAATCGTTCACTTTTCAGCTTTTTACCCTGTCGAGGTCGATGTGTTGAACAATTGCCCATTGTGCTGGGGAATCACCGTTTTGTGACTGGCAGTGATATGCATAGTTGGAAGCTGCGACAACCTCCTTTTTCAGTGATGCTCAAGAGACTGCTCAGCTTTTATTGGTAAATGCAACATTGCAGGATACAGGCTTCAGGACATGCTTTCCAGGTGTGGTCACTTTCTTTTGGTTGATCTGGTACAGTACAGTTGTGCACCAATTCGAGGGTTGAATACGTCAGCTGTCCACAGGGTTTTGACTTGAAAACGGAGGGCCTTTGAGCCTTATCACGACTTTTGCATGACATGTGGTTGCATCATTTCACTAACTAGTTCCCCATGGGTCCCTTTTCATGTGTTCTTTCCCTCTCCAGGTAGGTTGGGTCCTGCGCGTGCTGAGGTAGGCTTAGGTTTCGCCGTGTTAGGTTGGTTCAGGCGCTTCCGTCCTCCCCCTCCTCCGCTGGTCTGGTTCCGTGTCCGTCGGCATCCGCTTTTCTTTTCCCTTGTCTTTTCGGGGTTTTGCCCGCTCTGGGCTAGGTGTGTCGTGTTGGTGTTTGCTCTTTCCCTCTTCTCTTGCGTTCTCCTCTTCGCGTCCTGGTTAAGTAAATTGTCATTTCACTTTCACTTTCATCTCACTTTCATTGTCATTTCATCTGCCCCGCTGCTGCGGGGCGTGTGTGTGTGTGTGTGTACCATCTGTATAGATGTAAAACTTCATACTAATGCAGGGGGGCAACAGCCCATCTTCCTATGTTGCACAACGAAGCTACGGAAGATGTGGTGGATGGGTTCATGGACGCATGAACCTGTGTACTACTGGTATATATAGTCCCGCCCCTGGGCGCATATAAGTCGCAGCTGGGGGGACATATTTATATTTTTGCTGTTGTTTTATACGGTCATTGTCTACTGTGATTATACGTCTATATATATATATATATATAATTGATTATCCGCCGACCCCGGCAGACGCAAGGGGGAGCGCGCAAGGGAATAAGACATTTTCCGCCGACTCCGGCAAACGCAAGGGGGAGCGAACAGGCAGCACCGAGCGGCAGGCCCTCAGCATCAGCAGCATCAGCAGTATCAGCAGCAGCAGCAGCAGCCACCAGCAGCCAGCCGCAGAAGCAGCAGAAGCAGCAGGAGCCTCTGCAGCAGCAGGCGGAAAAAGTAGCTTGAATTAGCTGAAAAAATTAGTGAAGAAGCAGGTAGCAGACAGCCAGTAGCCAGCAGTTAGGCCTCAGCATCCGGGAGCCCGGCAAACGCAAGGGGGAGCGAACAGGCAGCACCGAGCGGCAGGCCCTCAGCATCAGCAGCGTCAGCAGCAGCAGCCACCAGCAGCCAGCAGCAGAAGCAGCAGAAGCAGCAGGAGCCTTTGCAGCAGCAGGCGGAAAAAGTAGCTTGAATTAGTTGAAAAAAATAGTGAAGAAGCAGGTAGCAGGCAGCCAGTAGTCAGCAGCCAGGCCTCAGCATCCGGGAGCTAGCCTTGTTCAGAGCAGTTTCAGACGACACGTTAGGCAGTTTTTTGTCACTTTTTCTTGGCCCATCTGTCCTTCAGTGCCATGGTGTTTTTCCGTCCGGGACCTACGTTTTTGCAGCAGCCAGTGGCAGGAGCAGCCAGCAGCCAGCAGCAGCTAGCAGCAGCCAGTAGGCAGCAGTCAAGAAGCAGGTAGCAGGCAGCTAGTAGTCAGCAGCTAGGCCTCAGCAGCCTTGTTTAGAGCAGTTTCTTTAGAGCAGTGTCAGACGACACGTTAGGCACTTTTTGGTCACTTTTTCTTAGCCCATCCGTCCTTCAGTGCCATGGTGCTTTCCCGTCCGGGACCTACGTTTCAGCATCCGGAGGCTAGCCTTGTTTAGACCAGGTAACAGGCAGCCAGTAGTCAGCAGCCAGGACTTAGCATCCAGGGGCGAGCTTTGTTTAGAGCAGTTTAAGACGACACGCAGCCAGCGGCAGGAGCAGCCAGCAGCCAGCAGCAGCCAGTAGGCAGCAGTCAAGAAGCAGGTACAGCCAGTAGGCAGCAGTCAAGAAGCAGGTAGCAGGCAGCCAATAGTCAGCAGCCAGGACTCAGCATCCGGGGGCTAGCCTTGTTTAGAGCAATTTCAGACGATATGTTAGGGAGCCAGCAGTCAAGAAGTAGGCAACAGAGAGCCAGTATCCCCGTCCGGCAGCGCCGATTTTCTGTTCTGTTTCTAGGGTTTCAGAAGCAACGTTAGAGACTTTTTTGGTGGGATTTTCGGACTACTTTGTTCTTCAGGGCCTTGTTTAAAGCAATTTGAGACGATATGTTAGGCAGCCAGCAATCAAGAAGTAGGCAACAGGCAGCCAGTATCCCCGTCCGGCAGCGCCGATTTTCTGTTCTGTTTCTAGGGTTTCAGAAGCAACGTTAGAGACTTTTTTGGTGGGATTCTCGGACTAGTTCGTCCTTCAGGGCCATGGTGTTTCCCCGTCCGGCAGCGCCGATTTTCTCTTCTGTTTCTAGGGTTTCAGAAGCAACGTTAGAGACTTTTTTGGTGGAATTCTCGGACTAGAGTTCGTCCTTCAGGGCCATGGTGTTTCCCCGTCCGGCAGTGCCGATTTTCTGTTCTGTTTCTAGGGTGTCAGAAGCAACGTTAGAGACTTTTTTGGTGGAATTCTCGGATTATAGTTCGTCCTTCAGGGCCATGGTGTTTCCCCGTCCGGCAGCGCCGATTTTCAATTCTGTTTCTAGGGTGTCAGAAGCAACGTTAGAGACTTTTTTGGTGGGATTCTCGGCCTATAGTTCGTCCTTCAGGGCCATGGTGGTTTCCCCGTGCGGCAGCGCCGATTTTCTATTTCTAGGGTTTCAGAAGCTACGTTAGAGACTTTTTTGGTGGCATTCTCGGACTAGTTCGTCCTTCAGGGCCATGGTGTTTCCCTGTCCGGCAGCGCCGATTTTCTGTTCTGTTTCTAAAGTTTCAGAAGCAACGTTAGAGACTTTTTTGGTGGGATTCTCGGACTAGAGTTCGTCCTTCAGGGCCATGGTGTTTCCCCGTCCGGCAGTGCCGATTTTCTGTTCTGTTTCTAGGGTGTCAGAAGCAACGTTAGAGACTTTTTTGGTGGGATTCTCGGACTATAGTTCGTCCTTCAGGGCCATGGTGTTTCCCCGTCCGGCAGCGTCGATTTTCTGTTCTGTTTCTAGGGTTTCAGAAGCAACGTTAAAGAATTTTTTGGTGGGATTCTCGGACTAGTTCGTCCTTCAGGGCCATGGTGTTTCCCCGTCCGGCAGCGCCGATTTTCTGTTCTGTTTCTAGGGTTTCAGAAGCAACGTTAGAGACTTTTTTGGTGGGATTCTCGGACTAGTTCGTCCTTCAGGGCCATGGTGTTTCCCCGTCCGGCAGCGTCGATTTTCTGTTCTGTTTCTAAAGTTTCAGAAGCAACGTTAAAGACTTTTTTGGTGGGATTCTCGGATTAGTTCGTCCTTCAGAAGCAACGTTAGAGACTTTTTTGGTGGGATTCTCGGACTAGTTCTTCCTTCAGGGCCATGGTGTTTCCCCGTCCGGCAGCGCCGATTTTCTGTTCTGTTTCTATAGGATTTCAGGACTAGTTCGTCCTTCAGGGCCATGGTGTTTCCCCGTCCGGCAGCGCCGATTTTCTGTTCTGTTTCTAGGGTTTCAGAAGCAACGTTAAAGACTTTTTTGGTTTCCCCGTCCGGCAGCGCCGATTTTCTCTTCTGTTTCTAGGGTTTCAGAAGCAACGTTAGAGACTTTTTTGGTGCATTAGCTATGGACTTTTTAGGCAGTTTTTTGGTGCGATTTGGTGCCTTCTTTTTCCAAGTAGCAGCAGCCGAGCTGCGGCAGTGGCAGTAGCAGCGGCAGCAGCGAGCACCAGTCCACCATGCAACATCAGCACGTTCAAGCAGCAGCAGTAGTAGCAGCAGCAGCAGCTGGAGCTTGCAGCAGCAGCACCAGCAGCAACATTGGTAGCAGCAGCAGCAGTAGCACCAAGCAGGAGCAGCTTGCAGCAGCAGCAGCAGCCAATTTTTTGTACAGATTTTATGTTTTTTCTGTTTCTAGGGATTCTAGGGTTTCAGAAGCAACGTTAGAGACTTTTTTGGTGGAGCAGCAGCAGCAGCAGCATCATTGGTGCCAATTTTTTGTACATATTTTCTGTTTTTTCTGTTTCTAGGGTTTCAGGGGCAACGTTAGAGACTTTTTGGATGCTTTGGGGCCACGGTGTTTCCCCGTCCGGCAGGGCCGTGTGGCCGTGTCTTTGTGAGCACAGCAGCAGCAGCCATTTTTGTTCCAGAAGCAACGTTCGGGACTTTTTTGGTGTGCTTTTCTGACTAGTTCATCCTTCAGGGCCATGCTGTTTCCCCGTCCGGTAGCGTCGTGTGGCCGTGTCTTTGTGCAGCAGCAGCAGTGGCAGCAGCAGCAGCAGCAATAGCAGTTTCAGTAGCATGGTGTTTCCCTGCCGGGAGCTGCTTTTTTGAGGGGTGGAGCAATTTTTTGTACAGATATATTTTCTGTTTTTGGGGTTTCAGAAGCAACGTCAGAGATTTTTTTGGTACGATTCTCGGACTAGTTCGTCCTTCAGGGCCATGGTGTTGCCCCGTCCGGCAGGACCCAAGCGTCATATTTGGGTTCCATTTAGGATTTCCTTCAAAGCTTCTTAGAGTGTCGTCTAGGGTCTCTTTAGGATGCCATTTAAAGTTTCATTCAAATGGTTTCTTTCGGTCAATTTCTGGTTTCTTTAGCGTTCATTTCATTTAGGATCCAAACAGAAGAGAATAAAACAAAAGAATTAGAATTTCATGTAGAGATTCTCTGGGTTTCGCTCAGGTTTCGCGTTTCTTAACGATTTACATCTCTTAGAAGTTTTCTTTCGGGTTTCTTTAAGGTTTCTGTCGAATTTCATGCAGGGTTTGCTTTAGGAATTCTTTCAGGTTTGGGTTGGCGGCAGGGGCGGCAGCCCTTAAATAATTGTATTCATTCTTCGTGTCAATTTTTTGGTGTGTTTTTGCACGTCCGATGCATTCCACAACAAAATTCGCAATGACAGCTCTTTGCAAGTGTGTGTGTATGTGTGTGTGTCTGTGTGTGTGTACCGTCTGTGCAGACGTAAAACTTCAAGACTCATCTTTGTGGTGCATTTGGATTCTGTTCTTGTTCTTATTCTTTCTAGGATTTATTCGAACAGCAGGGGGTGCCGGAGGCACTGATGAGACCGGCACTAACAAAGACACTCATCAGTCGCCTGTGATATCGATGGGGACGCTCATCGACGTACCTGCTTCTTGAGATTTACTGCAATGGCAAGGGGCTAAGCCAAGAACCCCAACAGCAATTTCGTTTTTCCACGGTTGCCGCAATTTGAGTCTATTTTCGACGTCATTTCAAACTTGGTTTCCTTGGTATTCTTCGGACATGGCGAAGGGCTAAGCCGAAAACCCTACCGCGACAATTTATTTATTTACTTGGGGACTTTGTCTATGATATTCTATCTTGGGGTCTACTTGAACCTGTTTCTGATCGTGATTGACTTTATCGGAATTCCTTCATATTACTCGTATACCGCTTCGAGGAGATCTACTTTAGGTCCTTGGTTGAATCATGTTGAATCTAATTGCACGTGATGGGATTCAGTTCCCAATGGATCACTACAATGATCCAGTTCTTTTCTAGTGAGTGTGTGTGTTTGTCTATTAAACAAAAATATATGAACCTATCATGTGTGTATGAGTGCGCGGATGTGCGTTTGTGTGCATGTGTGTGGGTGTGGGTGCGCGCGTGTGCCATGTGAAAAGATGTAAAACTTCGATCGGGGGTTTGAAAGAACAGCAGGAGGCCCCGGATGTCTCTCTTTACTTGTTTCCCTTCATTTGTCTCTCAGTCTGGCTGGTGGCGCCCGGCTCTCCAGACGCCTCTCGCCATTTGTTTCCCAGGATGTCCCTCTTTACTACTTGTCTCCCTTCATGTGTCTCCCAGTGTGCCTGCTGCTGTCCGGCTCTCCGGATGTCTCTCTTTACTTGTCTCCCTTTTGCTGGTCTTCCAGTGTGCGCTCTGGATGTCTCTCTTGTCTTGTCTCCCAGTGTGCGTAGTAGTGCCTCTCCTAACTTGTGTGCCTAGTGGTGTCCGGCTCTCCGGATGTCTTTGTTTACTTGTCTCCCTTCATGTGCCTCCTAATGCCTATACTGTACTAGTGTCTGGCTCTTCGGATGTCTCTCTTCACTTGTCTCCTTTATTTGTCTCCCAGTACTCGGGATGTCTCTCTTTACTTGTCTCCCTTCATTTGTTTCCAAGTGTGCTTGTATTCATGTTCGGCTCTCGGATGTCTCTCTTTTGTTGTCTCCCTTCGTTTGTCTCCCAGTGCACCTAGCGCTTCCCAGCTCTCCGGATGTTTTTCTTTACTTCTCTCGCGTCATTTGGCTCCCTCTTTGGTGGCGTCCGTCGATGTGTCTCTTCACTTGTCTCCCTCCAATTTTCTTCCACTTTGTCTAGTGGCGTCCGGCTCTCCAGATTTTCTTTGTTTCATTTGTTTCTCATCATTTGTCTCTCGCAATTTGTCTCCCAGTTTATTTCTCGCAACAAATTTGTATCCAATTTTCGGTCTGCCCTTGTGGTGGTGTCCGGCTCTTTCGCCTGTTCGCCTTTGTGTGTCTTCCATCATTTGTCTCTCACCATTTGTCTCCTACTTGATCTGTCTCCGACGCCATTTGTCTCCAATCATTGATATGCCTGCCTCAGTGGCGGTGTCCTGTTCGAGTTTCATCATGATTTCATTCGTGTTTTGTGTTTGTCTCTGTTCTTTAAATCCCTTTGTGTTTTCTTGTTGTTTCAAGTTAAAACCACGTTTCACCATGGTTTTCATGCGTTTAAAACCACTTGTCTCCCACTTGTCTCCTACCTTGTCTCCCTCTTATTGTCTCAGATGCAAATGCGCGGCAAAAAATCGAAACCATGTGGCATGAGAAAATGCTGTTTGTGATCCATTCTTTGCTCAATTGAGATGGGTAAAACATCGCCAGCATCAGGAGCTAGTGTAACCACAAATATGCGCACAAACGCTGCAATGGATATGGAACAAGTGCCGGGTTTCTCGTGTGTTTTGATTTTCGTTTATATATATATATACACATCTACTACTAGTAAAGATAACATATGTGTGTATATATATATACACAGTATATATATGTATACACCGCCCGGAGTATACGAAGATGATAAGGATATATACACATATATAAAATTATATATATATATTATAGTAGTATAATATATAATAATATATACGAAGATGATACAGACCATGCCACTTGTGATAGGAGTACTTGGAATATTGGTTGAGCATGGTTCAATGTCTGTCCAGCCTCGGTGTCATGGGGCATTTCCCATATCTGGATGTCAGTTTCTTCGAACACCTCGCGTGGAAGCATGGGCAAATCCACGGAGTCGCAGCACAGAAGTCATTCAAAAAATCCACGCTTATCGAGAAAGAAAACAGGGGCAGCTGATTTAAGCCTCATTTGTGTGAATAAACACATTGAATAACATTCTGCTCACAGATTCTGTTGGGAGCTACGTTGAGATCCTGGAGCAACATGCCTCCCTGACTTCGTCGAGACAGCTCTGGAAAATTTCTGCCTGAGACAAGATACAAAACGCGCATCCGCCATTGCAATGCCAGCTCGCCCTGTGCTCTCCTGCACCTGCTTGCGCCGAACCCCATAGGACATCTTTGGGTCCCGCCTCGACGTTCTGTTTGACCTTGCTCTCAGGATAATGTCTTTTCTCCAGGCGATCATACAAGGTCTCAGCAAGGACATTATCTGCCCATCCGAAAGCCCGAGCGACAGGTCGGAAAAAAATGGAAAAAGGCCATATCATGACCATACCACTGTGATTCATTCTGTTGCATTATCCATCAGCCTATAGAGTAGAAGCAGTAGGCGGATTCATGAAAGCGAATCAAACCAGGAGAACAGCACATTGGCTAACCTGTCAGTAAAACATGGCCGTTTCGCGGCAATTTGAAGTTATTGATGTGCGTCTGCGAAAAAACTAAGGCCTCGAACGCTTGTGTCGACTCGAAGAACTACCACCAAGTCCAACAGACTTTCCTGAAGCTATACAAAGCGGCAGCAAAGCTGTAAGGAAAGTCGGAGTAAGCCAATTTGTACATGAAATCAAAAGATGTCGAGCGCGCAGTTTTGAGATCCCTTGTGAGCTTTGGCAAGCCAAGGGCTTACAGGAGCGTAAACTGAGGAGAATTCGTCCAGAAAGCTCGAAGAATGGAAGTCAACCACACAACCTCCAGGCTCCTGAAGCCATCCGAGCTGCGTGCTACTGCATGCTACTGCAGTCCGAAAGCAAGGCAACAAGACATTAACTTGCAACTGGCTTCGGATGATGTTTTCAAACGTTTTGAAACTAAAACATCCGGACAAAAAGCTTTTTGGGCAAAAAGAGCGCTGTCCAGCAATGGTTCAAGGGCATCCTGAACCTTGACCAAGCGTGAGCCAATTCACGTGAATCTGAAAAGACTCACCAAACGCAATTTCCAGTAAAAACAAGCCGTCCAGAATTCTGTTTCTGCTAGTTGTGCTGGAAGTCCAATATGCATCTCAACTTTGGCGCAATGCACACAGCTTCGATTTCTGGTGTAAGTATGAATTCTTGCGGCGGCTCTATTTATCTTTGCTATTTTCATTTTGCTAATATGTACTTTCTGGATTGTTTCTTCTTTATTATTCTTGTCTGGTGTGTTCTCTTACATTTTGGAACTCAGCTCGTGACCATCTCCTCATCGAAGATGCTGCAGTCCTTCCAGCTCAAATACAACATGTTGAAACACCCTGCAGCTCCCACGGGACATTACTTTTCCATCTTTTCCTTCTGGACATGGGCATCCAATGGTGGCATCACCTCCATCCTCCACTGCCTCGTAACTTTGACTCCTCTCCGATCAAACTTTGGTCTCCCGCCATCTCCCACCCAGTATCCAGTTCATCGTCCCATTCACGGTACAGCCTCAGCAAGCCGCTTCTGTCCAGCAACTCTTGCAATGCAAAGCTGGCTATGAGCATCTTGCTATCTCCTCAACATTGCAAAACTATCATACGAGAGGTAAGTCGGACACCGTTTTTCTCTGACAATTTTGCTGACCTGCAAAAATGGCATATCCGTCCCATACACCTATATACAATGCAGCATCTAGTCATCTCATCATTTTTTGATATGGTCGTTGCGGACGAAATCAAACATGTGACTGTCACAGAGCTCACCTCCAAATGGTCAAGGCTTGTTGCAGCTGCCAGGGCCTCGAAAAGCCCAACCGCTATGTTTCTCAGTGCCTGTGAACTTCATGATTTTTCAAGAATGCATTGAATTAATTCACATTGAAGATCTAAAGCCTTCGCTACATGTCATTGGAAATATCACGCCTTGAAATTCATACTACCAAAATACAGTATTTTGGTTGTTTGTGTCGGTACTATTTTGTTTGGTCGGTTCTTCGAAAACCATGCGTTTCACAAAAAACACATACGAACTTGATGAAAACTAGGCGATATGCGAAGAAAATAGGCGATGCGTCTGGCCCTCCATTGGTTCTACTTTAAATCCAGGCACTCCTGCTTGTTTATGCGGGTGCGATTTCTGACTCCTATACTGACTACTTTTTATTTCGATGCCTTGCAAAAACTACTACGGAACTAGCTACTATGTGTAAACACATGCCAAAAACCATGTTTTCTGGATTTGCGGGCGAATGCGGGTTTTTGCGGATTTTTGCGGGATGTTTGCGGGGCGTTTTGGTCGCGTTTTTTTGTTTTTTGCAGATTCTGTGCAAAAGTGCTTTGAACAGAAAAAGTAGGCGGGGTTGACGAGCCAGGCCTGCATACCCAACTCCAATGCACTAGTCTGGCAGCCTCAAAAATTGCTACTTACATGCGCGGGAGACGGGAGGAAAATATGATGAAACATTCAAAACTATCCAATTTCCATGGTTTTTGATGGTTTTTGGGCGTTTCGGTTTTTGATAACGATCCCAAAAAAAACTAGGCGCCTTCGGCTATAATTTGTAGACAACCAAAAGGGTCAAAATATGTTAGGTGTTTGAAGATCCAGGTATATATATATTATATTACATTACATTACATTAAATTATATTGTATTATATGATATGATATTATCTGATATTATATTATATATATTATATTATTATATTGAATATATATTATATTATATTAAATATTATATTGTATTATACTATATTATATTATATCATATTATATCATATATAATTATATTGTATTATATTAAATATTATATTGTATTATACTATATTATATTATATCATATTATATCATATATATATCATATTTATATCATATATAATCATATTGTATTATATTATATCATATTATATTATATTATACTATATTATATTATATTATATCATATATTATTATATTGTATTATATTATGTGAATGGGTTGTGCCCTCTTTGATTAGATGTAGTCCCTCTTGGGTATGGTCGACTGGATGTTAAAGTTCCCGAACCACAGCAGTCAGCGGCACGACATTCCTTTTCCACTGAGCGAGAGCGTTGGGCGTCTTGAGCCGATGCAGAGGTTGATGGACTGCATGGCTCACAGCTGACATTGAATTACCGCTTACTGTGCTTTCACACCCCCCATGTCCAACGCTCTCAGACCACGTCGACGAACGTTGGTCGAGGCATTGGACACAGGAGTTTAAACAGTTGAAACACAGGCAAAGATGTCCTAACTGTGCCCTAACTACTCTCCCTTTGTACGTAGCCAAAATTTTGTAAGCCGCTGATCTACTGTATTCGAGGATTGTGTACTCCCGGACGGCGACGCCCGTACCGGTTTCCACGCACCTACCGAATTAGATCCTAGGTTCACAAGCCTTTGAAATGTGTTCTCTTGCACCAGGAAATCTTCGCGTCCTGAATGCATGAGACTCATACGAATTAGCCCGGCACTCAGAATCCCCTCATAAGATCTCTTCATTGACATAGATCCAGAGAAGCTCATCTCTTGCGCCGTTTCTTGATATTGTCGGTCTCCTTGGTGCTCGCCGAAGCCTGTTCTTCTGCGGGTTGTTCATCACCAAGTGCTCGAACATATTGCCTGGCAATTTCACGTTCTGCAGGATCAAGAGATCTGAGACATGTAGCCATCTGTGCAGCGCTCTGTTGTACAGCTTTGAGCTTTCCTTGCCAAACTTTGCGTAGTTGCTGAGGTAGCTCCAGGCCGATCTTGTTGAGCGTCACAAGGATGGTAAATGTTCTGCATCTTTCCGTCACTGCACATGCCAGTTCTACAGGATCAATATGAACATGATCGTCCCGTCGAGGTGGTGTGACTCGAAAATAGTCGTAGGAACGTACGGCAAAGGCACCGGAGATAATCTTCCTGACAAAGTCAGATGATTCCCGTCGTGCTTCCGATTGCCGTTCGTCGTCCTCGTCCGTGTTGTCGGCAACCTTGGAGAAGATGAGCTGAGGGGTGATGCCGATCTGGACCAAGTACCTCATAATTTTGCAAAGTACTCGAATACCATTCACACCCTTCAAATAGGTTTCCAAATCACGTCCGCCGATCTTTCCATTCTTGGCATTCGCATGGAATGAGGCGATCAGCTGTGCTTCTGTTGGTTCCTTCAATTCACCATCTGCAGTTTCGCCCACGTATGGAATGTATCCGTCAAATTCAGGAATAAGCTTGAGTCTCATCACGTGGTCATAATACTGCTGTGCTGGTGCCACTGAAGTCCATAGATGAAATAGCCGATATCGATCTTTGAGGTAGCTCAGAATCATGCAGTCCATCGCGCGAGCTGTGCTGTCGATGGCGTCCTCATTCTGGGCAATGTCGATACATTGAATAAGTGAAGCCTGGATGATCCTTGTTGTCCACATAGGCAACCGCATCCTCGCTTCCCGGCGTTCTTCATCTTGGTCTTGTTCTTTGGCAACCTTCTCATCTTCTTCTTCTTGTTGCTCTTTGGTGTTGTCACCGAATACAACTTTCTGATCAGGTACATTGCGTCGACGTTCTTCTTCAGGTCTGACGTTCTCGTGGCTTGATCTGGCGTCGGTCATGTCAATGTCATCGTCCGGAGCCTCCTCGGTATTCTTCTTTGACTCCCTGACCAGTCTGTCAATCTCCTCCTGGTCCTCATTCTCCATCTCGACGTCATCGTCATTGGCATCTTGACCATCTCCGCTTTCATGCCTTTCTCTTTCAGGCATTCCAGGGGCTGTGCTTTCATCTTTCTCTGCTTCTTTCTCCCCCCAGCTGACAAGCGTTCCATGGCATCTGATGCAGATTGATAGAATGTTTGGAGTCTCAGTAAGGCATGCTGGGCATATCAAGTGTCCAGCTTCTCCCGGAGTGTAGTTCTCGGAAATGAACGTCACGATGTCGTTCCTCAGCTCACTGTTAGGGCTGAGGGCTCCATTGAGTGATTCAAGCTTTGCAACATCCTCGACGAACTTGTCGTAGAACGGGATGTTGTCCTCGCTGTCAACGTCATCCAGCAAGGCTTTGGAGACACGAAGCACCGTGTTTGCCGTTGCAATCTCCTTTGGTTCTTGACATGATCTCACCAACTGGAACTTTCCAGAGTCAACCACTAGTCGTTCCCAATCATAGTTGTTGTTCTGATACCACGCTGCGGTCACCTCGGAGAAGGGAATGTTTCCGTTCACCACCATTTGGCCAGATGCATTGATCATGACTCCAAGACTCATGAGTCGATGAACGCTGAATGCAAGGACCATGCGTGGTTGCCCTAGGTGTGTCAATTGTCCTCCTAGGATCTCCCTGTATCGCTTGTCCCATGGCACAAAGGGGTTGAGGAAAACTTGTGTTCGTCCTCCTCGGTGTCCTCCAGGTCGTAGACCTTCTTTGATGATGCCGATCACATTCTTGAACTCAGTAACATGATAGCAGAACCAAATATCGTCTGCGATCCTCGTCGTGATCGGGTGACAAATCTTGCAATAGTCAAGGCGAAAATCTGATCCACGGGCTGAAAATCCTCCAGGTGAGCGCACAGCAATGGGTGCTAGGAAGACTTCACCACGTTGCGCAATGAGGTCATGGACGTCATCACCGACTCCCATGACATTCTTGAGGTAATCATCGGGTTTGACGAATGTAGAATCGAGAACGATGCATAGGAATTGGATGCGGATTTTGTTCTTCTCTTGGAACTCTGACCAAACAGTCTTGATCATGGTCTTGATGCGCTCCGCTCGGTAGTCAACATCAACAAGTCCGTCATCCTCCGTCTTGACTTGCTCGTGATCGAAGATCCAAGGGTGATGCAGAAATTCCATGATGTCCACCCATCCGGCTTCATCACATCTGAGCCCGGAAAATGTCGTTCTCCTTCTGCCAGAAGCCTTCTCCCACACCTCCTTTCGTCCGATGTGGTGCCTCAGGGCTTTGTTGAAGTAGTAGCTGTACGTCTTCTCCCACTCTTCCATGAAGACACGGTTGGCCCTGGACTCGGTCGGTAGTGGATACTCCACTCCAGGTCCGACAAAGCGTTCGGAGTAGAACTTGCCACCATTGACCGGAAGAATCTTGAGCTTCCCAATGTCCGTGCCGATGTTGAGCTTCTTGTACATCCTGTGGTCGGAGTATGGAACAGCCGATTTCATCTCCTTGCAAGTCACAGTGATGCCCCTTTGACTCGCTGTGTCGACAATGTCGTTCAGCTCATCCTTTGATTTAGGGCCCTTCTCTTCGGCTCTGACTCCATTGATGCTCTTTTCTCCATGGGCACGATCTCCAATGACTGAAAGTGGGATTGCTTGAAGGTACATGTACTCTCCAGCCCTGGTTGCTTTGTAGTTCTCCTGGCGGAATCGTTGCTCCTCCTCATCATCTCTTTTAGGGGCATCATCTTTCTCCACATCGTCGCCCTGAAGTTTCTTCCTCAAGTTGATCAATGCTGACTTCACTGGATCGTTACCTTGTTTGGGACATTCATAGTTGGGATGGCCACTTTCACCACATTTTAGGCAGACGTTGTTGTCGTCCGCCAGGGCAAAGAGCGCGTTGATGGCCTCGACGATGGCACCTTTGTCCTGAGAGATCTGGAACTCCTCTTCAGGGTTCGATGGAGATTTAGGCGCTTCGTGCATGTCCGGGGTGGTCGACGAACCTGCCCCTTCAGCACTAGCTCCAACTCCTCCGGTCGTCGGTCCTGGGGTGGTCGACGTACCTTCCCCGGTCCTTGGACCTTCGGACTCCATGTTGTCATCATTGGTGTCATCGGTCTTGGACCTTTTGTAGTTTTCGTTGATGACGCTGATCTCCTTGTCCTCGATCAGGCATGCATACTGCAATCCATGGTACATTGGGATGTCACGTAGGATTTGGTTCACCAACGCCTCCTCATAGTTGGTAGGTTCGGTGATTCTCGATCCACCTCTCTTCGTGTTTGGAGTCGTGGTAGATCTTGTCGTCCCATGGAAGATGTTGATGGATGCTTCCAGGCCTGCAAGAAGCTCACCTGGATCGGCCTTTGTCTCCATGAATGTGATTTGGGACTTCGTCATGTTGGCCAAATCCAACATTCCAAGCCACATTTCGACCACGTCTCCACATTTCTCGGCCGTTGCATCAGCATATCCCATGACCTCCGTGAAGTCATCTCCGAGCACCATCTTGAGGTAGTCCTTGTAGAAGACATTCCCATAGTCCTTGGTGACGCGATATGCAAATCGATCATGGGCATCGTTGCCATCACCCAGAGTGAACTCTTCTCGGATGACACCGTATTGTCTTCCACGTTTCCCAACGAAGATCTGTTTGACTCGATCTCTGGGAACTCTCTGACCATTCCAAAGTGCGACAGCGCCTTCATGAGGATCTCACCGTGCTCGCAACCTTTGTTGCCCACCATCGATTTGGTGATGTCCTTGAGGAACTGTACGAAGTCCTTCTGAGGGTCTGTCACTGGATTGCCTGATTCCAACATGATGTTGAAGAATGCACGGGACCGTGCCGCCGTCTTCACGATCGTCTTTCTCTGGTATTCTGGCGGCCAAAGTTGATAGTCCCTCATCGTCTCGCTCGCTCGGCAAGCGATGCATTCTTTTCCGCAGTTGAAGTCTTGCCTCATTTGGTCGGTTGGCATAACTTCATCATCATCCCCATTGTAATGCCCTTGACATAGAATCATCTCATCTCGCCCATGGTTGACGTAGAACCACATGTCGTACATGTTTGCCGATGGCTCAGGAAGAACCGATCTGACCGTGGCCTCGATCCATGGTGCCTTCTCATACTCAACACTTGATCTTCTTCCACCTCCAACGGTACCCGGGCGTGTTGATTCCGTGCTCGCGGTGTCAGGTACTCCGCCTCCTGTTCCAATTCGGATTGAAAGAGGTTCCTTGAGCACATCCTCCATCAGCTCCAGGTTGATGCCGACCTTCATGGAAGATTCCCTCACCATATCGTTCAATCCTTTTGCAGCTTCAACGTTGAGGGAACACATCAACAATACCCTCTGTCGAAACAAGAACTTCTCCATGGTGGCGAAGACTCCCAACCGTTCCGGCCTATTTTGATTGTTCATATAATGATTGCCGGCATGACCATACATCAATCGCCACATCCCGTCATCAGTTGTGACCATGATTCCGAAGCTCCTCAGGATGTCGGCTGAGTCTATGGCGACGTCCTGAATGCCCGATCGGATGCCATGAAACCTTGGATCCTTGCAGAGCGACACAAAGATTGGTCTTGTCGCCAACTTGTCGACACTTCGGATCGCCTCAGCGAGCCTCTCTGCAGAGTCCCTTTCGACCCAAACATGGTATGGGTGAGTGTCCGTGATGAGGAATGCAAATGATATCCAGAAATGGATGGTCACATTCTCCTCGGCCGCAATGTCTGGCATCACGCCCTTGATCAAGTGCTCGACTGCATCGAGGAATTTCTGGGCTCTGGTCATGCT
>CBDDTI010000012.1:0-20435 GCA_965233585.1 bacterium | reverse complement strand
TAATTTAATGGCAGAAACAGCTCCCAGAGACTAAATTCAGAGCAAAAATAATTCCCAGAAAGAACAGGAAAGCCTCAGAAAACGAATTTCAATGCACGAAAAAGCTGCCGTAAGCTAAATTAGTGGCAGAACAAGCTCCCGGAGACGAATTGAAAGGCAGAAATAGCTCCCGGAACGGGTGACGGGGGCCGGGGGGTGTTGAATTATTATTACTTTTTTTCTTCGGAGGGGGGGGGGCGGCCAATTAGTATTACTTTTTTTAGTCTACGGATTTTTTGGTGAAGATATATTTAGTCTAGCGGATTTTTTTTGAATATATATTTAGTCTAGCGGATTTTTTTTGAAGATATATTTAGTCTAAGGATTTTGTTTTGAATATATATTTAGTCTACGGATTTTGTTTTGAATCTATATTTAGTCTAGGGATTTTTTTTTGAAGATATATTTAGTCTAGGGAATTTTTTTGAAGATATATTTAGTCTAGGGGATTTTTTTTGTATATATATTTAGTCTAGGGATATTTTTTTTGAAGATATATTTAGTTTAGGGGAACTTTTTTTGAAGATATATTTAGTCTAGGTGATTTTTTTTGGATATATTTTGATTTTGGAGCTTCAAAAGGCCCAGGGGTCCAGATTTGGCACCAAACCCTGTAAAACAAGCATTTTTTAAAAGGAAAAAATCGATTTTTGAAGGCCCTCGAAAGTTTGATTTTTTGTATGCAAGTTTTTTTTGAAGATATAATTAGTCTAGGGAATTTTTTTGAAGATATATTTAGTCTAGGGATTTTTTTTAAAGATATATTTAGTCTAGGGATTTTTTTTTGAAGATATATTTAGTCCAGGGATTTTTTTTGAAGATATATTTAGTCTAGGGAATTTTTTTAAAAGATATATTTAGTCTAGGGATTTTTTTCAAGATATACTTAGTCTAGGACAATTTTTTTGAAGATATATTTAGCCTAGGGAATTTTTTTTGGAGCTATATTTAGTCTAGGGGACTTTTTTTGAAGATATATTTAGTCTAGGGAATTTTTTGAAGATATATTTAGTCTAGGGAAATTTTCTTGAAGATATATTTAGTCTAGGGGATTTTTTTTGAATATATATTTAGTCTAGGGGATTTTTTTTGAAGATATATTTAGTCTAGGGAATTTTTTTTGAAGATATATTTCGTCTAGGGGAATTTTTTTGAAGATATATCTAGTCTAGGGTGAGAGGCAGAAACCGGTGAGGGGGGCCGGGGGGTGTTGAATTATTATTACTTTTTTTCTTCGGAGGGGGGGGTGGCGGCCAATTATTATTACTTTTTTTTTCTCGGGGGGGAGGGGGAGGGGCAACCAATTATTATTACTTCAAGTAATAATAATCGGGGGAAACCGGGATTTGAGCAATTATTATTACTTGAAGTAATAATAATGGGGAGAGAAGCAACTACGATTACTTGAAATAATAATAATTGGTGGAACCCCCCCCGTCCCGTAGACCGGAGGGGGGGGCGGCCAATTATTATTACTTTTTTTAGTCTACGGATTTTTTTTCGAATATATATTTAGTCTACGGTTTTTTTTATATATATTTAGTCTACGGATTTTTTTTGAATATATATTTAGTCTACGGATTTTTTTTTGAAGATATATTTAGTCTACAGATTTTGTTTTGAATATATATTTAGTCTACGGGCTTTTTTTGGAAAATATATTTAGTCTAGGTTTTTTTTTGTATATATTTAATCTACGGATTTTTTTTTGTATATATATTTAGTCTACTGATTTTTTTTTTGAAGATATATTTAGTCTGGAGAATTTTTTTTGAAGATATATGTAGTCTAGGAGATTTTTTTTTGCAGATATATTTAGTCTAGGGGAACTTTTTTGAAGATATATTTAGTCTAGTGGATTTTTTTTTGAATATAGATTGGTTTTGGAGCTTCAAAAGGCCCAGGGGTCCAGATTTGGCACCAAACCCTGTAAAAGAAGCACTTTTCAAAAGGAAAAAATCGATGTTTGAAGGTCCTTGAATTTTTTACTAGGTTTTTTTTTGGAATATAGATTTAGTCTCGGATTTTTTTTGGGAAGATATACTTAGTCTAGGGGATTTTTTTTGAAGATATATTTAGTCTAGGGGATTTTTTGTGAAGATATATTTAGTCTAAGAAAATTTTTTAACAGATATATTTAGTCTAGGGATTTTTTTTTGAAGATAGATTTAGTCTACGGTTTTTTGTTTAATATATATTTAGTCTACGGATTTTTTTGAATATATATTTAGTCTACGGATTTTTTTTTGAAGATATATTTAGTCTACAGATTTTGTTTTGAATATATATTTAGTCTACGGGCTTTTTTTGGAAAATATATTTAGTCTATGTTTTTTTTTAGTATATATTTAATCTACGGATTTTTTTTGGTATATATATTTAGTCTACGAATTGTTTTTTGAAGATATATTTAGTCTAGGGGACTTTTTTTTTGCATATATAGTTAGTCTAGGGGAAAAAAAACGGAAAGGACAGGAAAGCCTCACAAGACTAATTTCAATGCACGAAAAAGCTTCCGTAGACTAAATTAGTGGCGATCCCGGACAACGAATTTCAATACACAAAAAAACTGCCGTAGACGAAATCAGTGACAGAACAAGCTCCCGGAAACGACTTGAGAGGCAAAAATAGCTCCCGGAACCGGTGAGGGGGGCCGGGGGGTGTTGAATTGTTTTTTTTCTTCGAAGGGGAGGGGGGAAGCGGCCAATTATTACTACTTTTTTTTTCGCGGGGGGGGGGCGGGCAACGATTATGATTTCAAATAATAATAATTGAACAAACCCCCTCCCCCCACGGAATCACCAACATGCGTTCGGAAGCGGACTTTAGTGGCAGAAAAAGCTCCCGGAGACTACTTTAAAGGCAGAAAAGGCCCTGGATGGCAACAAAAAGCGCCCGGAAATTTGAATTTAGTGGCAGAAAAGGCTCCCGCAACTAATTTAATGGCAGAAACAGCTCCCAGAGACTAAATTCAGAGCAAAAATAATTCCCAGAAAGAACAGGAAAGCCTCAGAAAACGAATTTCAATGCACGAAAAAGCTGCCGTAAGCTAAATTAGTGGCAGAACAAGCTCCCGGAGACGAATTGAAAGGCAGAAATAGCTCCCGGAACGGGTGATGGGGGCCGGGGGGTGTTGAATTATTATTACTTTTTTTCTTCGGAGGGGGGGGGGCGGCCAATTAGTATTACTTTTTTTAGTCTACGGATTTTTTTGTGAAGATATATTTAGTCTAGCGGATTTTTTTTGAATATATATTTAGTCTAGCGGATTTTTTTTGAAGATATATTTAGTCTAAGGATTTTGTTTTGAATATATATTTAGTCTACGGATTTTGTTTTGAATCTATATTTAGTCTAGGGATTTTTTTTTGAAGATATATTTAGTCTAGGGAATTTTTTTGAAGATATATTTAGTCTAGGGGATTTTTTTTGTATATATATTTAGTCTAGGGATATTTTTTTTGAAGATATATTTAGTTTAGGGGAACTTTTCTTGAAGATATATTTAGTCTAGGTGATTTTTTTTTGGATATATTTTGATTTTGGAGCTTCAAAAGGCCCAGGGGTCCAGATTTGGCACCAAACCCTGTAAAACAAGCATTTTTTAAAAGGAAAAAATCGATTTTTGAAGGCCCTCGAAAGTTTGATTTTTTGTATGCAAGTTTTTTTTGAAGATATAATTAGTCTAGGGAATTTTTTTGAAGATATATTTAGTCTAGGGATTTTTTTTGAAGATATATTTAGTCTAGGGATTTTTTTTTGAAGATATATTTAGTCCAGGGATTTTTTTTGAAGATATATTTAGTCTAGGGAATTTTTTTAAAAGATATATTTAGTCTAGGGATTTTTTTCAAGATATACTTAGTCTAGGACAATTTTTTTGAAGATATATTTAGCCTAGGGAATTTTTTTTGGAGCTATATTTAGTCTAGGGGACTTTTTTTGAAGATATATTTAGTCTAGGGAATTTTTTGAAGATATATTTAGTCTAGGGAAATTTTCTTGAAGATATATTTAGTCTAGGGGATTTTTTTTGAATATATATTTAGTCTAGGGGATTTTTTTTGAAGATATATTTAGTCTAGGGAATTTTTTTTGAAGATATATTTCGTCTAGGGGAATTTTTTTGAAGATATATCTAGTCTAGGGTGAGAGGCAGAAACCGGTGAGGGGGGCCGGGGGGTGTTGAATTATTATTACTTTTTTTCTTCGGAGGGGGGGGTGGCGGCCAATTATTATTACTTTTTTTTTCTCGGGGGGGAGGGGGAGGGGCAACCAATTATTATTACTTCAAGTAATAATAATCGGGGGAAACCGGGATTTGAGCAATTATTATTACTTGAAGTAATAATAATGGGGAGAGAAGCAACTACGATTACTTGAAATAATAATAATTGGTGGAACCCCCCCCGTCCCGTAGACCGGAGGGGGGGGCGGCCAATTATTATTACTTTTTTTAGTCTACGGATTTTTTTTCGAATATATATTTAGTCTACGGTTTTTTTATATATATTTAGTCTACGGATTTTTTTTGAATATATATTTAGTCTACGGATTTTTTTTGAAGATATATTTAGTCTACAGATTTTGTTTTGAATATATATTTAGTCTACGGGCTTTTTTTGGAAAATATATTTAGTCTAGGTTTTTTTTTGTATATATTTAATCTACGGATTTTTTTTTGTATATATATTTAGTCTACTGATTTTTTTTTTGAAGATATATTTAGTCTGGAGAATTTTTTTTGAAGATATATGTAGTCTAGGAGATTTTTTTTTGCAGATATATTTAGTCTAGGGGAACTTTTTTGAAGATATATTTAGTCTAGTGGATTTTTTTTTGAATATAGATTGGTTTTGGAGCTTCAAAAGGCCCAGGGGTCCAGATTTGGCACCAAACCCTGTAAAAGAAGCACTTTTCAAAAGGAAAAAATCGATGTTTGAAGGTCCTTGAATTTTTTACTAGGTTTTTTTTTGGAATATAGATTTAGTCTCGGATTTTTTTTGGGAAGATATACTTAGTCTAGGGGATTTTTTTTGAAGATATATTTAGTCTAGGGGATTTTTTGTGAAGATATATTTAGTCTAAGAAAATTTTTTAACAGATATATTTAGTCTAGGGATTTTTTTTTGAAGATAGATTTAGTCTACGGTTTTTTGTTTAATATATATTTAGTCTACGGATTTTTTTTGAATATATATTTAGTCTACGGATTTTTTTTTGAAGATATATTTAGTCTACAGATTTTGTTTTGAATATATATTTAGTCTACGGGCTTTTTTTGGAAAATATATTTAGTCTATGTTTTTTTTAGTATATATTTAATCTACGGATTTTTTTTGTATATATATTTAGTCTACGGATTTTTTTTTGAAGATATATTTAGTCTGGAGAATTTTTGTTTGAAGACATATGTAGTCTAGGGGAATTTTTTTTGCAGATATATTTAGTCTAGGGATTTTTTTTGAAGATAGATTTAGTCTACGGTTTTTTTTAAAATATATATTTAGTCTACGGATTTTTTTTGAAGATATATTTAGTCTAGGGGATTTTTTGTAAAGATATATTTAGTCTAAGAATTTTTTTTAACAGATATATTTAGTCTAGGGATTTTTTTTTGAAGATAGATTTAGTCTACGGTTTTTTGTTTAATATATATTTAGTCTACGGATTTCTTTTGAATATATATTTAGTCTACGGATTTTTTTTTGAAGATATATTTAGTCTACAGATTTTGTTTTGAATATATATTTAGTCTACGGGCTTTTTTTGGAAAATATATTTAGTCTATGTTTTTTTTTAGTATATATTTAATCTACGGATTTTTTTTTGTATATATATTTAGTCTACGGATTTTTTTTGAAGATATATTTAGTCTGGAGAATTTTTGTTTGAAGACATATGTAGTCTAGGGGAATTTTTTTTGCAGATATATTTAGTCTAGGGATTTTTTTTTGAAGATAGATTTAGTCTACGGTTTTTTTTTAAATATATATTTAGTCTACGGATTTTTTTTGAAGATATATTTAGTATACGGTTTTTTTTTTGAAAATATATTTAGTCTAGGGGATTTGTTTTTAGTATATATTTAATCTACGGATTTTTTTTGGTATATATATTTAGTCTACGAATTGTTTTTTGAAGATATATTTAGTCTAGGGGACTTTTTTTTTGCATATATAGTTAGTCTAGGGGAAAGGACAGGAAAGCCTCACAAGACTAATTTCAATGCACGAAAAAGCTTCCGTAGACTAAATTAGTGGCGATCCCGGAAAGGACAAGAAAGGAATTAAAAAAATAATAATCATAAGGCCCCCCCCACCCCAGAGAAAAAAAAAAGTAATAATAGTCTGCCACCCCCCCCAGGAAAAAAAAAGTAATAATAGTCTGCCAAATCCAGGAACCAATTCCCTCGAACGCTTCCTGGACCAGACCGTATCCCCATGCTCAAACTTTGCATCCTCTATCTGGGACTCCACATCAAAGATGCGACAGGTTTTGTCCTTGGAGGCCGTGGCCACCTTTTTCCCATCTGGGCTCCAAGCCACTCCGATGACCGCATGGCCATGCTCAAACTTTGCATCCTCTCTCTGGGACTCCACATCAAAGATGCAACAGGTTCTGTCGTTAGTAGAGGCCGTGGCCACCTTCTTCCCATCTGGGCTCCAAGCCACTGACCTGACCTCATATACCTCATCACTATGCTCAAACTTTGCATCCTCTCTCTGGGACTCCACATCAAAGATGCGACAGGTTTTGTCCCTGGAGGCCGTGGCCACCTTTTTCCCATCTGGGCTCCAAGCCACTGAGTTGACCAGACCGCCATGCTCAAACTTTGCATCCTCTCTCTCAGACTCCACATCAAAGATGCAACAGGTTTTGTCCTTGGAGGCCGTGGCCACCTTTTTCCCATCTGGGCTCCAAGCCACTGAGTTGACAAGACCGCCATGCTCAAACTTTGCATCCTCTCTCTGGGACTCCACATCAAAGATGCGACAGGTTTTGTCCTTGGAGGCCGTGGCCACCTTTTTCCCATCTGGGCTCCAAGCCACTGAGTTGACCAGACCGCCATGCTCAAACTTTGCATCCTCTATCTGGGCCTCCACATCAAAGATGCGACAGGTTTTGTCCTCAGAGGCCGTGGCCACCTTTTTCCCATCTGGGCTCCAAGCCACTGAGTTGATCCGATCACCATGCTCAAACTTTACATCCTCCTGCAGCGACTGCAAAAGAAGTTGGATCCGTTCAAACTTCGCCGCTGGATCTTCGCCCAGCGGCGGCGGTGGATCTTTGCCCGGCGGCTCATGGCCTTCAGGTGCTGGGACGATCTTGGAGAACGAGGGTTTGCTCCGCATCTTTTTCACAGGGTGAAACCGTGTTGTTTTGGCCAGAAATCTGCAGGGCATCTGCAGGGCAAGGCGAGAATTTTAATCGAAGAACATGAAGTGTATGGCTTTACTGCAAATGAATGTGGTCTTGATGTCTTCTTTCTTCGTAGGTTTGCTTGGTCCGTTGGTCGAATTTCTGTTGTCAACTTGTCAAAAGGATGGAAAGAAGGCCAACGTCGGATTCGGAAACTTCGTCTTAGCTGCCCGGTTTTGGAAACTGTACTGACATACTGATGCGGAAACTCTCATGCAAGGGGGGGAAGTTTAGAAAATAACTTGCAATCGTGACAAGAACTCTTTGAAAGGGAAGGATGTGCATTGAGGAATACCATTGCATGTAGGGCTTTGGGGGGAAGTTTAGAAAATGACTTGCAATCGTGACAAGAACTCTTTGAAAGGGAAGAATTTGCGTTGCGGGCTACTATTGCATGTAGGGTTTTTGGGGGGGGGAAGTTTAGAAAATGACATGCAATCGTGACAAGAACTGTATGAAAGGGAAGGATGTGCATTGAGGAATAACATTGCATGTAGGGCTTTGGGGGGGAAGTTTAGAAAATGACCAGCCATCGTGACAAGAACTGTATGAAAGGGAGGGATTGGCATTGAGGAATACCATTGCATGTAGGGCTTTGGGGGGGGAAATTTTTGAAAATGACTTGCAATCGTGACAAGAATTCTATGAAAGGGAAGGATTTGCATTGAGGGCTACTATTGCATGTGTAGGGTTTTGGGGGGGAAGTTTAGAAAATGACTTGCCATCGTGACAAGAACTCTATCAAAGGGAGGGATGTGCATTGAGGACTACTATTGCATGTAGGGTTTTGGGGGGAGGAAGTTTAGAAAATAACTTGCAATCGTGACAAGGACTCTATCAAAGGGAGGGATTTGCATTGAGGAATACCATTGCATGTAGGGCTTTGGGGAGGGAAGTTTAGAAAATGACTTGCAGTCGTGACAAGAACTGTATGAAAGGGAAGGGTGTGCATTCAGGAATACCATTGCATGTAGGGCTTTGGGGGGGGATAAGTTTAGAAAATGACTTGCAATCGTGACAAGAACTCTTTGAAAGGGAAGAATTTGCATTGCGGGCTACTATTGCATGTAGGGTTTTGGGGGGGGGGAAGTTTAGAAAATGACATGCAATCGTGACAAGAACTGTATGAAAGGGAGGGATTTGCATTGAGGATTACGATTGCATGGAGGGCTTTGGGGGGGGGAGTTTAGAAAATGACTTGCAATCGTGACAAGAACTCTTTGAAAGGGAAGGATTTGCATTGAGGACTACTATTGCATGTAGGGTTTTGGGGGGAGGAAGTTTAGAAAATAACTTGCAATCGTGACAAGGACTCTATCAAAGGGAGGGATTTGCATTGAGGAATACCATTGCATGTAGGGCTTTGGGGAGGGAAGTTTAGAAAATGACTTGCAGTCGTGACAAGAACTGTATGAAAGGGAAGGGTGTGCATTCAGGAATACCATTGCATGTAGGGCTTTGGGGGGGATAAGTTTAGAAAATGACTTGCAATCGTGACAAGAACTCTTTGAAAGGCAAGGATTTGCATTGCGGGCTACTATTGCATGTAGGGTTTTGGGGGGGGAAGTTTTGAAAATGACTTGCCATCGTGACAAGAACTCTATGAAAGGGAAGGATGCGCATTAAGGAATACCATTGCATGTAGGCTTTGAGGGGGGAAGTTTAGAAAATGACTTGCAATCGTGACAAGAACTCTTTGAAAGGGAAGGATTTGCATTGAGGACTACTATTGCTTGTAGGGTTTTGGGGGGGAAGTTTAGAAAATAACTTGCAATCGTGACAAGGACTCTATCAAAGGGAGGGATTTGCATTGAGGAATACCATTGCATGTAGGGCTTTGGGGAGGGAAGTTTAGAAAATGACTTGCCATCATGACAAGAACTCTATCAAAGGGAGGGATGTGCATTGAGGAATACCATTGCATGTAGGGCTTTGGGGGGGAAATTTTTGAAAATGATGATTAAGTTTAAGAAATGACTTGCAATCGTGACAAGAACTCTTTGAAAGGGAAGGATTTGCATTGAGGACTGATATTGCATGTAGGGGTTTCTGAATCGGGGCAACCTGGAGTTTCTGAATCGGGGAAACCCCGGAGTTTCTGAATCGGGACACACTGGAGTTTCTGAATCGGGACAACCAGGAGTTTCTTGAATCCTTGGAGTTTCTGAATCGGGGAAAGTTTCTGAATCGCAATATATCCATGGAAAGAAAATGAGAAATCTCAGATGAATCTCGGAGGGTCAGTCATCCACACTCTACATGGTGATTCCCAAACATTGGCCACACAGATCACACAGTGGATTTTTGCAAAGGCAACTATGATAACTATGTCAATCCTTGGCCCCGTACCGCCGTACCATGCACTTGCTCTTCTCCAGCTGCGAAATGTGGGACATGCTGAAGTTCTGCGGATTGAATTGCATCACCTGTGTACTATGCAGCATCTTTCAACATACGTCGTTCATGGTAATTCGAATGCCAAGCGTGTCACACTGTGGCAGCCTTCGAAGTTGCTGCTTTGCCATGTCCGCTCGCCCATGAGAAGTTCAAACTTCCGTTGGGTTCAAATGGTGTCCGTTGGAAATTTGTTTCAAGTTGCATCTCTTGACAACTCAAGTCAGGTGATCAACCGCATCTGAGTCTTAAGACATCTTGTCTCCAACCCGGACGTTCGCCCACTATCTTCATGAGGGATCAAATCCGCCAACCCCTCTGAAAAATATATTGAATGGAGATGCACATTAATACATACGTAATATGAAAATACACAGCCCTTCCACAACTTTAGCGGGCAAAGGTCAGGGCAGCGGACATCTTATGTTCAGTCTACTGCCAACCTGAACAGAATCAAAACTGTTTGTGCTAAGAAGTTCCATGGGTTGCCATGATTCTCTTTCACCTTGCAACGTCTGTATGAGTACAACTGCAAACTCGCAAACTAGGGACCAGTCGGTCAGGTGCAAAAGATTGGAAGTTTGCAAATCACATGAGTTTCTGCCACCGTGATAGTATCTGTCCAGTCTCAAGGTCAAAGTGACTCACGAAACAATCAAAACAGCTCTGCAAATCTCCACAGCTTCTGCTTTTTTGTCAGGGGAAGATTTGCATCATCAGCTCACGCGGCAGGCCCCGTGTATAGAGACCTGGCGATCACAAGCTGAATTTCCATCGGTGATTGAACATCTTCATTCGAAAACAAAACGACACACACTCAAGCCCAACCCTCTCCTAGTTGCCACTCGATATTTGGCCATTTAATTGACCATCTATAGAGAACAACCATGAACGACCCTCATTTTCCATCTGTTTGTGGAATAAAGAAGGATACGACAAAACTCCAACAGAGTTCATTACACAAAAATGATCAGCAAGATTGGTTGTTTCATGGTTTTTCCCCACATTTTCCCATGAGTTTTGGGCTTTTCCCCACATTTTCCCATGGTTTTCCCAACCTTTCCCCCCAGGCCTGGTGGTCATCACCTGCACTGCCGAGTCCCCCGCCAGGCCGTAGCGCTGCAGCGGCAGCGGATCGCGGAGTTCCACGGAGCCCGCGAAGAGCTTCATGCAGAGGTAAGGGATGCCCACCTGGAACAAATGGATGGGAAAAATGGTGGGAAAAACCATGGGAAATGTCCTAAATATCCCAAGAAGTAGTGGATATATATATATATATAACCTCAACATGAAATTTTTGGGAGATTCTTTTAGATGATTGGAAAAATGATTGGATTTTTATGGGACATGTTTGGATATTCGATGATGATTGGAAAAATGGAGATTACACAAGTTCTGGAAAGAACGTTTCGAATTGTGGATCTGGAAAGAAAAACACATGTCTAAACACACATGGGAGATGAAGGGAGATGAATGATGAAATATGGTAAATCTTGGATGGAAAAATCGGATGGAATCGGAAAGTTCTTCTGGGATCCTTTGGGGCTCTGTCTCCAGGATGGGGCACGGCATAGGATGATGTCGCCATATGCCTAATCAATTGTGAAGTCCATTGCAAGCCTGTTTATCCAGAGCTTACACTGGTGATCAAGACTGAAAACTTCAGAAGAGTAATCCAGTAGTCCAATCATAGTCCGATCATAGTCCCATCACTTCAAGTATAATTCAATCATAGTTGTGTCCGCTTATCATAATCCAAATCCATCCAAATCCTATAGTCCACATATAATAATTGTATAATCACAGTCTATTTCAAGAAGTTCAACAAATTCTGGACACAATCTGATCACAAGCTGATCACAAGGAACCTCAGAGGTGATTCGTCCTTTCAACTGGGCCACAGTGGTTTCAGCTGTGACGTGCTCCTGCCCACAAGGCATTCGACGCGACAGGCATTCGACAGAGCCAAGTTGGGATGGCGCCGTGCGATGCGATGCGGTGCGGCTGTGCTCTGGCCTTGATGTGGCCTCCACTTGGAAGCCGGCACCTGGATCCAACATGGATTTTCAATGGCTTACAACATGATTGACATGGAATATCCATCAATGAATCATCGATGAATCGAATATAAAATCCTGCGCCTTTGATTTATTCATACATTTCATACATCTAATCATCTCTGTATCATTGACTCATGAATCAAATATCCCTGGCACTGGGGCACTGGCTCCAGATCAAAAGATCTCCAGGGCGCTCCGCCCAAATGGATCACTGGACCACCAGGACAGTCGTCGGGGACCTCAGGTGAACATCAGCAATCTGCCACCAATCTGTGTTTCTCAAACTTCCGGGTTTTCTATGGTTTTACCACAACTACCAAAAAACCATTGGGGAAGCCCATGAAATCGCCACTAAAATCACTAAATGTTAGGATTTGGGGTTCCCGATGTTCCCATATTTCAAGAACCCATGGCAAGCATCATTTGCCGTTGGAAACTCGGGAGCCGGCGATGTTGTACTCCAGCAGGGTGGCATCTTCGTCTGCCAGCTCTACACCGTTGTAAAAGAGGGGCTCGTCAGCCTGTCAGATTCCCTGCTGGGGATGGAACCTGGCTAACTGTTTCACTTCATGTTTCATAGCAAGAATGTTTCATTGACATTCAAGGGTATATTGGGTAAGATTTAGATATCTCCAAAGATATCTCTATAGATATCTACATAGATTCTTTTGCTATATAGATTTTATGAATTATGGGATGGACATAAAAGTCATATTATGATCTTTCGGCATCCCCTTTTATTCCAACGGAAACGCGCATCATCAGGGGCACCTCGGCAACTCTTGCCTTAATGTCCTGCTTGACCTCACGAATGGAGTCGGTCTCCTGGTTACTTGACGATTGAGGATCAACAAGATAAATAGATACACTACTTGCTAAAAACGAACATCTGATGATCCCAGAATTGATATAGGTTAACACAGTCCTATAATGTCCTATATACATTCCGCATCATTTTACTGTGACACATATTTCTTATCTCTGCCCCACAGCCCATCGGTCAGCATCTCCTCAACCGTGATGTCTTCGATGTCTCGGCTCAGTGGAGATGCCTAGAACGGGCAGACCGTGTCGGCGCGTCGCGTCGCGCTGGGTTTGGTGATGCCGTATGATTTATGTGTGAAGAATCGCCATGGAGAGTCTCTGACCAAACAACACCTTTTCAGCTTTGGAAGCCACACGTTTCACAAAATCATGTGCAGCTACATCATCATGTCATGAATGTCATCAGTGTCATCAACATCATCTGTTCCATGATCGTTCCATGTCACAATGCGGTTCTCTCCCAGAAGCTTTTCTTCAATAGGAATTCCAGGATTCTAAATTGGAGGTACTGTACCGTATAAGGCCATATTTTGTGGGGATATTCCCTTACATAGGCCTTACATAGGCCTTATATATGGTAGGTACCTCCAATTTAGGATCCTGGAATGGCCATTGATTTCTTGAACGGCACAACTCAGTGGGCTACAAGACACAGCTAGCTGGTGCAGATTCCCAGTTCACGCAGCACCTTGGTTTCCATGGTTTCCACATGTTCCACAGGCGTTCTCTCTGGATTTATCACTGCTGAATCGCAACCTGTTCTGCAGTTCCAAGTGGCTGGAAAACATTTAGCCCAAAAAGCGACAGTCCTGCCAATCCACCAATCCGTACAGAAGAGTTCGGAAGTATAGCTTGACATGCATTTTTTTACAACATACTTTCATCATCTTTCATCATCCACCCATCTTTCATCATCTTTCATCAGCATCAAAACAGGTTTTTGCCCCAACCCAACCGCGTTTCTCGCGTCCTTGAGATGCACAGCCTTCGGCAAGTTGCTGAGATGCTTCCGCCTCCCTGGGTGCCGCTGCAGGTCAAAGATAGCGATGCGTGGAAACTCGCTGATGGCATGACCATTGCTACAATGAACAATGGATTATTATTGAATTATTCTTGGATGAATATTGGATCATTATTTTATGACTATCTTTTAATGATTATGGATGAGCAATGGATTATTGGATCATTATTAGATACAATTAGATCATATTGGATTCATGATGATTTTCAAGGTTTTTGACAAAGACTTCGCCAGGCGGACGCTTCAACAGATCAAGGGACTGTCCAGCGACTTTCATCACAACGTCCTGAGTCTCGGCTCAGGACGAAAAGGTGAAAAGGAAAGCCATGGCTGATGATATTATCATCTATTTTAGCTGTATAATCATCATTATCACGTATATATATATAGTTTATTTCTGGTATATTTCTATAATCATCATTAGTGTAATGTAGTGTTATATATAAAAATATATAATTACACACAGTGTTATCTAAACTTATGTAGTGTTTATTATACGTAGCGTTGTCAAACATATTATTTGTTGATAAATTTGATAATTGCTGACTACTTTCCGTAGAACTATTTCTTAACATCAACTATTCGCGAACGGAGCGCCAGGCTGTTCCTTAAGCTCCCACCTTGTCCGGGCGCTTGAGAGAGCTCCAGAAGCAAACACGGAAGTAGGTCTTTCGACTCTGTAGCTGGCACTTCTCGTCATCACCTCAACATCCCACCCCAGGCTGCCCCAACCGAAACATCACCATCTGCAGGTGACCAGATTGAGTTTTTCAGGCATTCCCTGCATCTTCCAAGTATCTCCAACTCAATGATGCAACTTTGAAGCACTTGATTTTCATGTGCTGAACATTGCTAAGCATTGCTGAGTTTGATGCCAATGCATCTAGGGCCCAAACAAGAAGTGCTAAGTCTGCTAAGTATGTAGTGCTAAGTAGTGCCTTGTTTGGGTGATGTCACATTCAATGCAAGGTCGAAAAATGAAGGAATCGGAGGTGACTACTCCATGCTCAACCCTCCTGCAGCGGTGCGAAGTCAATGAGGATATGAGGAAACTGGAACTAACGATGGCTCACAGCTTTTGCAGTTGCCCACATACCCAACACACACAACCTGGGAAACCCAACACATAAAGAGCATCCGTGCCGCGAACTTCTTAAGGTCCATGGTCAACATCAAAACGCTCCCAATCACTCTGCTGCAGATACCTACCTCACCAGCACGAAACAATGAGAGTTCGGAGTTTCGGTGAGAGCAAGAGGGTTTTGCTTGATTTGTATGAACACAAGATGCAAACAGGTTGCTGCAAACATGCGTATGCTGGCGCATCGTGCGGCCATTTTACTCCAAAATTACGTCGTCGAACATGTCCTCTGCGGCAGGAGCTTCATTCCTTCTGAATCCAGATGACCCAGCGTTGGCGTTGAATTTGTCTGAAAGGTCTTCCAGGAATTTGTGAACTTCTTTGAGTTCTCCTTTCAGCTCTCCTTGCGCATCTTTCACATCTTTCAGCTCTGCTTTCAGCTCTCCTTTGACGTCTTCCAGCTCTCTGTGCAGGATTTCATGGGTCTTTGGAATCGCATCTTTGACGTCCTTCAGCTCTCCTTGTAGGATTTGATGAGTTCTCTTTGGAATTGTTGCAACTGTTCCTTGCCAACCTGCTGTGTCCGAGCCATGAGCTGGTTGAAGGATCATCAAGAAGCCACACATGCGGCGTTTTCCGTAGGTTCGTTCCAATTCGGCAATCCGGGATGCCTTTGCCCAATTCAGCCGTGATATCATGTTTTCATTAACTCGATCGTAAGTGTCAGAGATTACAGCAATGAGTAAGTTCAGCATGGAGACGGTGATGGACACTGTGATCAAAATGAAGAAAAGGTAAAGCATATGATGCTGTTCCAGGTCTGAGCCATCCACATTATAATCGTCGACTTCAAAGTCACCCATGATGCCCATGCGGTATACCCGCTGGAGCTGATTCCAAGTGTCTCTGTTGTGGGCTGCCAAAGAGAATGCGTGGCCAAGTCCAAGAATCACAACTACAAGGACTACAGAGAAACTTCGCATATCTTTGATGACTTCCCACAGCATGCCAACATAGGCCCCGGTTGTGTCCAGCCCACCAAGAAAGTACAGAACATAGAGCCAGGACCAGCATGCGACAATGGGCTGCAACGGCAGCAACTCTTGGAACCAAACGTTCACAATGACAAGGATTGGCATGGTCATCTGTGTAAAGGACCAAGAAAGAAACAACTTCATTGCCTTGTTGAATGCTATAACTGCTATGTTGTGCAACTTGTGAAGTTTTGCCAAGTGGTTAGATCCTTGAACTGTTTTGGCCTCGGGGAGATCATCGGCCACTGCATACAGTAGATACAGCTCACGCGCCACTGCATACAGCTCTCTGCACTCACGGAGGACAATCAAAAGCGCCAAACTTGTGACTGCCAGTTTCGCTTTCTGCACTTGGGCTGGAAAGCAAGAGGAATCTGCTTCATCTGCTGCATCTTCACCGCTCACATCAGTTTCATTTCCATCATCCGCATCGATGCAAGTGCTCAAAGCATCAATGCCCTGCACTGTGACCCACATGTACAGAAATTGGAAAAGAGAGTACACAATGCATTCACCGTAGTAATACCATTTCCATGTTTGCCACTTGAATTGTGTTGCGGCCATGATTGGAGTGCACGAGAATACGGCCACGGGATCCTCGGGGATATCCTGCTCGCACAGCTGTGCCAGAAAGTCGCTCGAAAGAATTTGCGGCAGGACAAAAATATCTGCTGCCAGTTCGATCTTGTATCCAGCATCCGTGGGCAATTGGGATTCCTCAAAGCCTTGTGGCCACCAAATGGTTTCAGAGACGAGCGGGTGCAACTGGATGGCTGCATTGCCCCGGTTTAGCACAGGCTGCCCATTGGATTTGTAAGGATTTTTTTCCACTGGCAAAACGAAAAGCTTCAGCAGATCGCTCAGTGGATCGCTCAACCTGCCAAGCTCCTGGATTGACAGCAATTTGGCAATGGCACTGCTGGCACTGATCAAGTACTTACACCTTGTCTGGTAGCTCAGCCAGTTCTGCTCACCTGCGTGGCAAGAACTCAAGTAACTCAAAGCGTCTTTGTTGATGTATGCAGCCATCCACTGCGCATTCCCACTTTCAATTGCCAGGCTCATGGGACTGATGCCTTCAGCATCTACACTGCACACAAGCTCCCAAAGGTCCCCAGGTTTCTGCCGTTTCCCTTCCACAAGTTCCTGCAACTCCTTCTCCTTGAGTGGGGGCATTGGGACGTTCCAGCCTTTGAGGTAGAAGCACCGACAATAGCAAAGGACTCCGAACAGAGTCACATTCAGCCTGCCTTTAAACAAGATTCTATCGAGGATTTCATCGCGAACACCAATGGACTGCTAATCAAAAGACCTCCAAAAGATAGATGTATAAGACAGCGGCTGTTGCCAGTAGGACCAGATGCGACAGGTTTTGTCCTTTGAGGCCGTGGCCACCTTTTTCCCATCTGGGCTCCAAGCCACTGAGATGACCCAATCGCCATGCGCAAACTTTGCATCCTCTCTCTGGGACTCCACATCAAAGATGCGAGAGGTTTTGTCGTAAGAGGCCGTGGCCACCTTTTTCCCATCTGGGCTCCAAGCCACTGAGAATACCCTATCGCCATGCTCAAACTTTGCATCCTCTATCTGGGACTCCACATCAAAGATGCGACAGGTTTTGTCGTAAGAGGCCGTGGCCACCTCTTTCCCATCTGGGCTCCAAGCCACTGAGTTGACCCTATCGCCATGCTCAAACTTTGCATCCTCTCTCTGGGACTCCACATCAAAGATGCGACAGGTTTTGTCGTCAGAGGCCGTGGCCACCTTTTTCCCATCTGGGCTCCAAGCCACTGAGTTGACCCCTCTGCCATGCTCAAACTTTGCATCCTCTCTCTGGGACTCCACATCAAAGATGCGACAGGTTTTGTCGTCAGAGGCCGTGGCCACCTTTTTCCCATCTGGGCTCCAAGCCACTGAGTTGACCCCTCTGCCATGCTCAAACTTTGCATCCTCTCTCTCAGACTCCACATCAAAGATGCGGCAGGTTTTGTCGTCAGAGGCCGTGGCCACCTTTTTCCCATCTGGGCTCCAAGCCACTGAGTAGACCCAATCGCCATGCTCAAACTTTGCATCCTCTCTCTCAGACTCCACATCAAAGACGCGGCAGGTTTTGCCGTGAGAGGCCGTGGCCACCTTTTTCCCATCTGGGCTCCAAGCCACTGAGATGACCGAATCGCCATGCTCAAACTTTGCATCCTCTCTCTGGGACTCCACATCAAAGATGCGACAGGTTTTATCCTTTGAGGCCGTGGCCACCTTTTTCCCATCTGGGCTCCAAGCCACTGAGTAGACCCAATCGCCATGCTCAAACTTTGCATCCTCTATCTGGGACTCCACATCAAAGATGCGGCAGGTTTTGTCCTCAGAGGCTGTGGCCACCTTTGTCCCATCTGGGCTCCAAGCCACTGAGTTGACCCCTCTGCCATGCTCAAACTTTGCATCCTCTCTCTGGGACTCCACGTCAAAGATGCGACAGGTGTTGTCCTCAGAGGCCGTGGCCACCTTCTTCCCATCTGGGCTCCAAGCCACTGAGTTGACCCCTCTGCCATGCTCAAACTTTGCATCCTCTCTCTGGGACTCCACGTCAAAGATGCGACAGGTTTTGTCCTCAGAGGCCGTGGCCACCTTTTTCCCATCTGGGCTCCAAGCCACTGAGTTGACCCTATCGCCATGCTCAAACTTTGCATCCTCTCTCTGGGACTCCACATCAAAGATGCGACAGGTTTTATCCTTTGAGGCCGTGGCCACCTTTTTCCCATCTGGGCTCCAAGCCACTGAGTAGACCCAATCGCCATGCTCAAACTTTGCATCCTCTATCTGGGACTCCACATCAAAGATGCGGCAGGTTTTGTCGTCAGAGGCCGTGGCCACCTTTTTCCCATCTGGGCTCCAAGCCACCGAGTTGACTTCATCGCCATGCTCAAACTTTGCATCCTCTCTCTCAGACTCCACATCAAAGATGCGGCAGGTTTTGTCGTCAGAGGCCGTGGCCACCTTTTTCCCATCTGGGCTCCAAGCCACTGAGTAGACCCAATCGCCATGCTCAAACTTTGCATCCTCTCTCTCAGACTCCACATCAAAGACGCGGCAGGTTTTGTCGTCAGAGGCCGTGGCCACCTTTTTCCCATCTGGGCTCCAAGCCACTGAGTTGACTTCATCGCCATGCTCAAACTTTGCATCCTCTCTCTCAGACTCCACATCAAAGATGCGACAGGTTTTGTCGTGAGAGGCCGTGGCCACCTTTTTCCCATCTGGGCTCCAAGCCACTGAGTAGACCCAATCGCCATGCTCAAACTTTGCATCCTCTATCTGGGACTCCACATCAAAGATGCGACAGGTTTTGTCCTTGGAGGCCGTGGCCACCTTTTTCCCATCTGGGCTCCAAGCCACTGAGTTGACCAGACCGCCATGCTCAAACTTTGCATCCTCTATCTGGGCCTCCACATCAAAGATGCGACAGGTTTTGTCCTCAGAGGCCGTGGCCACCTTTTTCCCATCTGGGCTCCAAGCCACTGAGTTGATCCGATCACCATGCTCAAACTTTACATCCTCCTGCAGCGACTGCAAAAGAAGTTGGATCCGTTCAAACTTCGCCGCTGGATCTTCGCCCAGCGGCGGCTCATGGCCTTCAGGTGCTGGGACGATCTTCGAAAACGAGGGTTTCCTCCGCATCTTTTTCACAGGGTGAAACCGTGTTGTTTTGGCCAGAAATCTGCAGGGCAAGAACTTTAATCGAAAAACACCAAGTGCAAGTCTTCACTGCAAATGGATGTGGTCTGGTCCGTTGATCAAATATCTGTTGTCAACTTGTCCAAAGCGTGGAAAGAAACTGAGAAATCTATAGAAATCTCAGATGGATCTCAGAGGGAATGAGTTGGATGGATCCACACTGAATCTCTTCTGCATTAAGACTGCGTCCATACTCTACATGGTGATTCCCAAACATTGGCCACACAGATCACACAGTGGATTTTTGCAAAGGCAACTATGATAACTATGTCAATTCTTGGCCCCGTACCGCCGTACCATGTACTTGCTCTTCTCCAGCTGCGAAATGTGGGACATGCTGAAGTTCTGCGGATTGAATTGCATCACCTGTGTACTATGCAGCATCTTTCAACAAACGTCGTTCATGGTAATTCGAATGCAAAGTGGGTCACACTGTCACACTGTGGCAGCCTTCTAAGTTCGACACTTTTCTGCTTTGCCATGTCCCAGCAGCGCATGCGAAATTCAAACTTCCGTTGGGTTCAAATGGTGTCCGTTGGATTTTTTTTGTTTCAAATTGCATCTCTTGAGATCTCCAACGACATTCGCCCACCACAAAACTCTTCAGGGATCACCCGTCGCTACAATATATTTTGAAGCGGATATTAGTTTCAACTTGTCTTCATTCTTGGGATCAATTCCACCAACCCCTCTGAAAAATATATTGAATGGAGACAATGGAGACAATATGAAAATACACAGCCCTTCCACAACTTTAGCGGGCAAAGGTCAGGGCAGCGGACATCTTATGTTCAGTCTACTGCCAACCTGAATAGAATCAAAATTGTTTG
>CBDDTI010000011.1:0-17296 GCA_965233585.1 bacterium | reverse complement strand
GGGCGGTTCTTTTGAAGATTAAATCAATCAATCAATTAGCCTTTATTACTATCAACACCGTTGATATTAGCCCACGTTTCTGTTTGAATTTCGAATTTACGGCCAGAGATTTTTATGGAAGATCAACCTGAAAAAATTTGAAGCTGTCGTCGTTCTTTTTTGCTTTAAAAAATGGGTAAATTACCAAAGTGCTCTGAAGGGGTCCCCGACCTGTTTATTTGCATGGTCGTTTACCCGTTGATAGAAGCCACATTTCAGTCCGAATTTCGAATGTACGACGGTAGATTATTTTGGAGGATGCGGGAACCTATATATTATTTATGCCACTTGTATTGTAGGTATTAAGGGATAATCAACCATAAAGAGTAGTATATACTACGTTGACATTTTTTGTTATAAAAACGGTACTACAGTGAACCGTAGGGACCTTCCAGTTTTGTGGCGGAAATCTTCATTTTTTGTTTTTGTCGGACTCATTTTTCATTTATTATGTCTATGCGGCTCAATTTTGATTGCAGAATCACGAAACTTTTCACCATCAATTTTCTGAGCTTGGTGATAATTTCTGTACCCGACAAGATTTTCTGTACCTGATGAGATTTTCTGTACCTGACGAGATTTTCTGTACCTGATGAGAAAATCTGGGCTACAGATGTTCAGGTCCAATATATTTTTAGTAAGAATTTTGGATTCTAGCCACTCACATCATTGACGGCAAATGGGCCGTCAATATCCGTCTAATCTATTATTTTGTTTATGGGTTTTCTCATCACTTTAGGAGAGTACAGTGAGTATGAGGCGAAAAAAATTTTTTGACGAACCCCTGTATGTATTTGGGACCAGCAATATTTCATGAATATTTTTAGTGTGAAGATTAGAAGGCGAGAATGAAGTGCAAAAACAATGAGTGAGAAAAACATAGAGTATTTTGTCTCCATAAAGATTGTACTTTGCCCATCGTAAAACGTCGCTTAAAATCGTCACCTTGACTCCTTCAAAAGAAAAATAGAGGCTAGAAAAGCCAGCCCATTTTTCTCCTAATGCATTTACCGTGTCCCATGGCTAGACAATAGAGCCAGTGATAATGGCTCATCGTCCCTTGCGGTCACCTATGCATAAGAAGCATGTCAATGACCCGGATTACATCCCCATGATCCACGGGTATTTTTTACCTCTTTCTATTTCTGTTCCTATTTTGTATATATTATGTATATAGTAAAATTAACCTCATAAGCGAGGTTAGAAATATAAATTCAGTGTTACTTAGAAGCTCAGGGACTTCAGTCCTCCAGCCTCCTCTTTGAGTGTTTGAGTAACACTTTAAAACTCTAAAAGTAAATATCGTTTACAAAACAGAGTCCCGGACTTTCCGCCCGTTCACGTGGTGGCAGCCGAGCCCTTTTTTGTTCGGGGGTTAAGTCTTCACAGACTATAGACCTAACTAAACATGCCTAGCGACGAATCTAGAGCACCTAGTACCGAGCCACCCGGCGCCGCTAGCAATGTTACATTATTAGACGCTATCAATGACGTTACTTTGTCAGCTTGGTCCTCTTCCCGTCTTAATACGTTTATACGTTCGTTAGACAACCAAGCCCCTGGTATAGTAGTCTTTTTTACCTATCTCACTAAGTATGTAGAATACAATCGAGCTAGGTACTCAGTGCTTAAAGAAGAAGTTCTAAAAATCAGAGCCGAACTTAATGCATTGAAAGAAGATGTTACTAATGTGCTTAGCGCCACCGAATTCGTCGGACCGCAAGCAACCCCAAGAGCGCCTCCTGTAGCTCCACGAGTGCCCAGTGCCACTAGTACTCCTTACGGCGCCACTCCTCCGGCTCCAGATGCTACTATGCCTTCCTATATAGCCGCCCCTCCGGCTCCAAATAGGCCTAGGCCCAATCCCGCTATTCCTAGCGATGACGGCACCTTTACCCGCAGAATGGGTATCGCCGGCAATAACGTCTGGGTTACTTTCTCAAGTAACGACGAAATTGCGTCTAAAAAAGCCAAGCTCTTTGGCTCCTCGGCCAGAATGGACACTTTCAACGGACAAGACATGAGCCGATTCCCGCAATGGGTTGCTCAATTCCTTTCCGGTGTCAATCTCTATCAGCCTTCAGAACCCCAGGCTTGCCGAGTTGCAATTCACCTGTTAAGAGATAAAGCCGCTGAAATGGCAAAAAACATCTCACAGGATTGCACCATGCGTGATTTAGCCGAACTTCTAGAACATCTAGATCGTATATTCAATACCTCAGGCAACCGTATGGTAGCTGTTAATCTTTTTAACAGCTTCTGTCAAAGAGAAGATGTCCCTGTACAGGACTATTCCATTGACATCGAAAATCTGTTCTATCGTGCCTATCCGGGAACAGAACCAAACCAATCCATATTTTTAATGGATAAATTTATCACTGGCCTAGTATCTCCTCAAATAAAGGAAAAGCTTAGGACCCCTCCTTTGCCGAGGAACTTCAGGGAAGCAGTTAACGGGGCTATGGCGTTTTCAGCCGCTATTTTCCCAGAACACCAAACCCTACGGCAAAGATCGTTGGCTTGGAAGATGGCAGCCTCTAACGGCCACCCATTATCCCGACCATCTCACAAAGGCTCATCTATTCAGGTGATCGATTCGTCTGTAGAAGACGTTAAAATTCAAGCCATACGTCAATGGTGTGCTTTGCATAAGACTGACAAGCACTCCGACTCCAACTGCCGCGCGCAGCAGGAGCCCGCACCAACAAACGCCGCTAAAAAACGGCCGACAGGTGCGAAGAAGAACCAACCCCGTAGGATACGCTTCAAATCTACAAGCGACAAAAAGAAATTCCTAAGATCCATTGAAGAAATGGAAGGGGTGTCCTTAGACAAAAGTTCCGACGATGACGACAGTAATGTTGTGGAACAAAGCTTAATGCAGCTTTATGCAGAATCCTCTTCCGAAGAATCAGATGAAGATGAGCATCATTCTGATTCACACATACTTGTCTTAACACCAGGCAACATGCTTGAAGAGGAAGACGTAATAATGACAGACGTCGAAACACCCTGTGCGCCTGCAGAAAAATGCACATCAGATTCTAAGAATGAGCACAGTAATGCCGGCTCTACGACCTCGCAGACCAGTGTATGCACCAACGATGGTTTGCGCGAAACACTTGAATCCTCCTTAGGATCCCCAGGTCTCTCATCGGACTACGCAGCTCTCAGTCCTTCTGATATTGCGTTACTTGACGGTCCTGACATTCAACCCTCTGATTCTTCTATCCAGATACCCAAGGTTGAAATAAATCCATTTTCACCAGACATTACCAAAATGGATTTAACTGAAGTAGCCGATGAAGCGTTTCCGCCGTTGCCTGCCGTCAGCAATCCAGCCGTTCCTCAGACGACTGTGCCTTTACCCAACGGCCCCGTAAAGATCAACGGGATCTATTACCAACCGATACCTGCGCCACACAACACAGTGGTCGCTACTTCCTCGGTATCTGATCCAAACTTGGTAGCCGTGGCTTCTTCTGACCATCTTGTTGATAAGCCCAAAGTCGGGCTTGAATTCGCCATGCCGGAGCAACCTCCTGTTAAAAGGACTAGCAGACGCTCACGCTCCAGATCTAGGTCCTCCTCCAGGACAAGGTCTAAAGCTGAGGGAAGTTCCCTCAATGGTCAGGCTGCAAATCAGCCCCCTAGAGTTCGCATCAGTCGTGGGCGTGGAAAAAAGATGCCTAACACTCCTATTCAAGTGCCAGCCTCGCACTCCCATCTGATGAATAAATCTAAGCCTAAGGAAGGCTTAAGGATTACATTTTCCACAGACACTTACGAGCGTAAGGTGGAAACAACAGTGCAGCACCTTTCCAAACTTTCAACGGAAGCCTCAATTCCGTTAACAATTACCTCAAGACCCTCCAAGGACACCGCGGTAAGACCCGAGTCTCCCATTCAGGCTCAAGAAGATTCCGACGTCGACGTGGCAACGGGAGAAATCAGTATTCCCACATTGCCGACCAACGAGAGCCAAGAACTGGTCTACAAACCTAATGCTTCGATGGAAGACTGTAAGACCTTCGCAATGATCATGCTGCAGAGGGAAAGCCATATCTGGAACGAAGATGCTGTCTGGCTTCGCCCTGATCTATTCTACGAATCCTACTTCCAGGATTACCAACATCTTATGGACCTGCGCCAGAAAGGAAATTCCAGGATCCAATCATTTAACGTCAAGGTCACCAGGCGAGACAAGACGCAGTCCCACGATGCAAACAGCAGCACGGTAAACAGAGAAAAACTCGAAAAGGTTTTTAGGAATGCGTTACATGCTATGTTTGAAGCTTTTGAACAAGCCTTTATTTTCGAGCATCCCGAGACTATTACCCATTTGCGAGATGAGCTCGTCAACCCTGCCATCGCATATATGACCAATTTCTTCGTTAGCTCCCGTTGTAGAACGTGCTACAAAGGAAGAACACTTGACGCCGCATGGCGGAGAAGCAGATTCAATACCGTCCTGCCAATCATCGCACAAATCTCTCCTGAAGCCTATCGTCAGGCTGAAGAGCATCAAGCTACAGTTCTGCTAGAGAAAACCGCGATTGAAGACGATTTCGCTTTGCCAGATATCTTCCGCCTTGGTTTTTCAGAAGAAGATGTCAAAATCATCTGGGCTCTTCGTGACAGCGAGCGTGCCGCTTTCAATAAAGAATTGACGGCTTTTGTCAGGATTAACACTCCAATCCGCATGTCTCGACGTTGGGACAACCAGAAGGACACACCACCGCTAGTATTGTCCAGTCTCAACCACGCAGCGCTCCAGCAAATTCGCCAACTCCGGCGACAGAACCTCTTACCCATCGCCCAAGCGCTACTCCATCGCTTTCGGGAACGCCACGAAAACCTAATCGCCAGGTTTGGACGGCAAAGGAAGTAATCCTACCCTAATGCTTCTCTATGACTAAATCAGTCCGAGAAATGAAGGAGTTAATTAATTCCTTCCAATCAAAATCCACAGCATTGAACAAACTTCTACCTGTCAAGCTTTGTGGATCAATGGTATTAGGCTTAGTCGATAGCGGCAATAGCTTCTATAACGCAATCTCTCTTTCTGTCGCCACCAAGATTGGCCTTACTCACTACGATAAGTATCAGGGGCCTCCAGTAGGAACTGCCCTTGTCGGATCTACTTTGGATATTGTCGGCATTATCAATAAGATTGGTTTTGGACTCACCGACGAATCCGGACAACGTCACGTAATCAACGCAAGGTTGGTTATTGTTCGCCATCTGTCATGCGGACTTAACATCTCTCTTCCCTTCCTGGTCGAGAATGGTTTGGACCAGCTACACTCCCGAGGGACGCTGGTATGGTCTTCAAAGCAACTTCAGTTTCCTCTCTACAGGAACATGAGTCATGCCCGCCAACTTGCGTCGAAGTTACCAAGAGTCGGCGCCATTAACATCACGAGTTCAACTGCCGAAGTGAGCAACAGAATTCGTCAAACTATTCCTCCTCACACGGGAAAATTAATTAATGCTATTATTCCGGGAAAGGCAATTGTCAACAGCCAGACTGACACTGTTTTCTCCTATAAAAATTCTTTTCTCAATAAAGTACACGCGCTAAGTTTAAATAAAGAGCATCCTTCTCAGGATGAAACATATTTTGGCATTAATTCTTTAGATCAAGCCACCGCGGTCTCTAAATCTAATGAATTAAATGTGTATTTCTTTAATGAGTCGGAAATCCCGATAACCATTAGCACCAATTGCATAATCGGCTCGATCGCGATTCCTGCACCTAGCGCTAAAACAGTTGACATGAATAATGTCATGACCATAGGATCTGATCCAGCACCTGACGCTTCTTGGATGAACAATATTCCCTCCGCCAAGTTAAAACCTCACGATTTTATTCGGCGTAAAGAATATATAGTCAAAATCCTAGACGCCCCTAACAGTCCAGGCTTGCAGGCTAATCCTAATATTGCTGCACAGTTAGCAGATCTTATCATGATTTTTTGGAATGTCTTTTATCGAGAAGGTAATTGTGGAGGAACGGACGTAATCGAACACCCGGTTTATACTCCTAAAGGTCACCCTCCTATCAGGTTGAAAAATAGGCCCATAAACCCTGGCTTGATTGACTCCCTAAAAGAACAAATCGCTACATGGCTCAAGGATGGAGTAATCCGCTCTGGCGGTATCTCTCCTTGGAATTTTCCACTCCTCCCAGTTCGAAAAAAGAATGGCAAATGGAGATGGGTTGTAGATTTTAGAATGCTAAATTCGGTAACTCGTAAAGATTCCTTTCCCATTCCAAATATAGTCGAACTTTTAAGCTATCTTAGAAATAGTAAATATTTCACCTCTCTCGATTTAGCTCAAGCGTTCCACTCTATTCCCGTGCGAGAAGTCGACAGGGAAAAACTCTCTTTCTGCGCACTTGACAAATTCTACCAATTTTGTCGAATGCCATTTGGCCTGACCAGCGCCCCAAACACTTGGGCCAGGTTGGTTACCAAGGTATTACAAGACATCCCAAAAACCAAGCTGATTGTCTTTTTTGATGATTTATTGATCCACTCACCAGATCTTAAAATCCACATAGACACCATTAAGGAGGTATTCACGCTCCTAAGAAAAGCTGGTTTGCGGCTCAACATGGAAAAAACGGACTGGGTAAAAACTCAGGTTAAATTCCTGGGACATCTCATTTCTGATAAGGGAGTAGCCGTACCTCCCGAATTCTCCCAAATCATTAAAGATTGGCCGTTACCGACCACCTTGAAAGATTTGCGATCCTTCCTTGGAAAATGTAATTATTACCGCAGTCATTTTCAAAATTTTGCCATTGTTGCTGCCCCGTTGATGTCGCACCTTAAGGGCGCAAGCGAAAGCTCACGCAAGCTTAACTTGTCCGAAGACCCAAAAGCAGTAGCCTCGTTCAAGGCTTTAAAGGAACTTTTGACTTCTCCCCAGCTACTGGCCTACCCGGATTTTGACAGCTCTGAACCTTTCATAGTCGACACCGATTACTCGCATGACGGGATCGGCACTGTCTTATCTCAAATCCAGAATGGTGTAGAGAGGCCCATCGCTTTTAATGCTAGGCGACTGAAGCCAAGTGAGTCTCAATATGCTTCACACAAAGGTGAATTATTGGCACTTATCTTTGCTATCGATACGTACAAGTTTTTTCTCACAGGTAGAAAATTCCTTGTACGAACAGATAACTCCGCCCTTTCTTGGCTAAAAACTCAGAAAGATCCTAAAGGGATACTAATGAGATGGCTGAGAATCCTTAGTACCTATGAGTTCGACATACAGCATCGAGCTGGGACTAAGCACGGTAACGCAGACTCTCTCTCTCGCGCTTCTCATGCTCCCTTTTTGTCCTCACGGGAAGCTGAAGAAGTACTAGCCGACGACCAGATATTACTCCTCGGCGAGGCCAGAGAGGACGACGGTCAGGAACCTGAAGAGAATTTTGATTCTCTTAGCGATTCCGATACTGAAATCGACCCTCGAATTCCCTATAGCGATGAATACCCCTCTCCTAAGGAAATTCGTCAAGAGACTTTAATTGAGAAACAAAAATCTGACCCCGTTTTGTCCAAAGTCAGACAATGGGTTAAAATGCAACATAAACCAACCGCTCAGGAATATAAGCTTCTTACTTCCGACGAAAAGTTTTATGTTGATTGCTTAGAATACCTTCAATTAAAACCAGACGGTCTCCTCGTCCGACTGCCTATTCCGTATACCAACGAGAAAGACAGCAGGATCGTTCTACCGGAAAATCTGCAAATGACTGTGCTCGCATCCCTGCACGGCAAAAACCATTCTGGGGGAAATTCCCTGGCAGATTCCGTCCAGCTTAAGTACATCTTCCCAAGGCTAATCTCAGTTTGCAGGGAATTTGTATTTAAGTGCCCCCGTTGCCAACGTCTTGCTAGAAAGACTGCGCAACGCCATACTTATGGGTACGACCTTGTCGGGAGCCCAGGAGAAAAAGTATGCCTCGATTTTGTAGGACCATTAAAACCTACAAAAAAGGGACACACTTCTCTTCTAACTATCGTTGATGTCTATACCCGATGGTTTACTGCTTGGCCGGTAAAAAACCAAAAGGCTGAAACGGTTATCAAACACTTAGTCCGTGATTATTTTCCGGACAGGGGTGTACCTTCCGTCGTTCATTCTGATAATGGACCTGCGTACATTGCTCATGTCTTTAAAGTCGCAATGGCGGCCTTTGATGTTCGGACCACGACCACTCCCGTGTACAACCCTAAAAGCAACACGGTCGAACGGTTTCACCGGACCATGAAGCGTAGACTAACGTCATTAATTCACGAATTCGATGACGAATGGGACGAAGCTCTTCCGGCTACTTTGCTGGCCATGAGAACTTCTGTTAATCGGACCACAGGGTTCACACCGTTCTTTTTAGAACACGGTCGTGAAGCCCGACTTCCTGTCGACATGGTCGCTGGGCCTCCTCCCGACCAGTCCACAACTTTAGACCGATATACTGAACGGCTTAAGCATCAATTCGCTAAAGCTTTTGCTGTCGTCGCCGAACGGCAGAACTCTTACGTGATCCGTCAGAAGGAGCTGTATAGAGAACGACATCACAAGATCAACATCGATGACCTTGTCTGGCTATACACCGACAGGCCAAATCCAAACTTAAATCGGAAATTCCAATCGTTTTGGTCTGGACCTTACCGTGTAACTCGCAATTTAGCTAACACACTCTTTGAAATCGAGTCTTACGGCCGATGGACTAAAGAGAAGATAGTTACTACGGCTGCAGTCGATCGATTGAAAAAGTGTTTTGTCAATGATCCTGATACGAACTTAGGCGTCCCCGTCGAATTAACGGCTGCCGACGTTCGACCCTACTTCGAGCATCAAGAAGTAATGGGACGAATTCCCGCTTCTGATTTTGCTCCGCATATTTTTGATACCGATCAAAACTTGCCACATGCAATACCCACTGGTCAGCCTGAAGAGGATTTACCAGCGAGCGATTTGCCCAGGGACAAAATACCTGAAAGTAGTCCCGAGCCAGTTCCTACGGAACCTTCGAAATCCGCTCCTGCACCTCCAGAACCCCAGCGGGCTCTCGAAGCTCCAGTGGTTGAACCAAGTATGCTTCAACCTCCTGCCAAGTTGCCGCGAGTATCACAACCTCCTGCCAGGTTGCCTACCATTCCTGAAGATGCAGCACTTGATACGGAAGCTATACCAGAACAGCCTGCTCCCAAAAAGAGAGGGCGACCTCCCGGTCGCAAAAACAAACCTCGAGTTTGTCCGCGCTGTACTGACTCCTTTACGTGCGTAGCCCATTGCGAAAATTGCAAAGGCGGGCTAGCATGCAATCAGCACACTGTACAAGACCGTTGTGCTAAATGTACCCGTACTCGCCCATGCGCAGCACATCGCTAAAGATCGCGACGCGATTGATTCGCGAGTACAAAAGAGGGTTGCCAATTAGATTTTCTGCCAATCTAACTTTGGTTTTCACAATGAAAAGCTACCAGCGCTGCTCTCTTTTAGTTATCTACTTATCTTGCCTAATTCAAGGCAAAATAGACAACCCCAAGGGCAAACGTCATTTTGTCCAATACGAAGCCCTTAACTGGATGACGAATTCCCGTAATGCTTCGGGTACCGAATGGTGGAAAGTTGGAACATACTTTCCGAAAATGTATTCTTGGCAGCCTCACAACCAGGCAAGAGGCGAGTTGTATACCAAAAAACCTCGAACATTGGTAAAACAACCTGTCCGGACGAAGAAGCCTCGAAAACAGGCTACTCGTGCTAAACAGCCTAAAAAGCAACCTATTCGCACTGCAGCTGCGGAAGTTGCTGACCCTAGGCGCCAACAGGCTTCTACGGCCCGTGATCCTCGCATTAAGGCGAGTAAAAAATATGCTACTCCGATCATTCCTCACCGGAAGCCGGAACCCTATCATCCATTCCAGGATGCAGGTTGTCATGAACTGGCCGAAGTCAATACTACTGACTTAGCCCGCGATTCGGCTTGTAAATTTGCCGAGAAACGAGCGTCGCGCGAACGGCGCCAAGTTGCCCCTGACGCCCTCACCGAACTCGGACTAAGCAAAGAACAGTTCCGTGATCTTAAGGCTCGGGTCAATAGACGATTTCTTGTAGGATATGACTGTTCCAAACCTATGGAAGTTAAGCCTATAAGTTCTTTCATACACGATCCTTGTATACCCAATGAGTCTAGCGATGAGGACACATATGAGATAGAGTCTGAAACCCAATTTCAAATAGTCCAATATGAGACTAGAAGGGAATTCTCAGGATCTAGGTGTGAGAGATACATTTCTCAATTCACCTACTACTGCGGAAACGCAGATCACGCGAGTCCCTTACCACAAGAAACCTTTTTCAGGCGACCCAAGGTCTTGGCCAATAATGAGTGCCGAGGACTACAAATGGGGCAGTATCGTGCCAAAGATGGCAAAACTTACAGTATCGCCAAAAACACCAGAAGGGAAATCAGCTATTTCGCTCTCGGTACTGCCAACGCCTATGATGGCTGGGATGGCAATCAAGTTACCTGCAGCGGCGGAAGGCTCCTTGTTGACGGTGTGCTAGTTGACAATATGGTCATGTATGTTACGGAAGAAATCCTCTTTCGAGACGAAAAATTTATCCTTAGGGAAGACGATGACGGAGTTATTGCACATTTCAATAACGTCCGGTTGACTTGCCCCATTGAGGATGAACATTGTGTCGGTGGAGATGTAACATATGTTTGGCGAGTCCCCATTAAGTCTCATTGCCCTTTATATCATGTCCGTAGATTTAAGGGACAGATAGTTAAATACGACTCAGCAGGTTTGACAATTAAGTCACATAAGGTGGCTATGTCAACTGATAGTTCTCACGTTCGTTTTGTCATCAAAGGATCCAAAGTCGAATGCGACCAGAAATTTTTGGTGACAAATTATCCAGATCTCTTAATCAGGGATACGATGATTGACGGAATCCCAGATCGCGACCTTGTCGATAGGGAATTGCCTAAAGACGAACTTAAACTATCTAATTTTATTACAAATCGGGATGATTTCGTATATCACGAAATAACCCGTAATCTTCGTCGCGAATTTGCCTCAATTTTGCATGACGAGTGCAAAGAGAATCTTCGCAAGACCAAGACTGAACACTTCTTGGACCGCGAAATGCCTAATTTCCACACATACCGATTAGGTGGTTCTAACTACCTAACCGCAGCTGGAGAAGTGGCTTATTTTTACAAATGTCGACCTCGACTTGTAGCGGCTATCCAAGCCCAAACATGCTACGACGCCCTCCCGGTTGAAGTAGCACAAAATAACTATACTCTTACATCCTTTACCCAGGAGGATGGAGAAGAAGTAGTAGCTCCTAGGTTTTACATTGAACCTCTGACGCACCGAATTACCTCGGTTGCCAAAAAGGTCCCTTGCCTATCACAGTTTTTTGCTAGGTATAAGGATATATTTGGTCAATGGTTTGCCGTAACGCCTCAGCTTTCGATCACGGAACCTCCTGGTACCCTTGATCTGGAATCCTTAAAAAGGAAGGTTTTATTTGATCCAGCTAACGACATAGACCTTAGCAAGGGAGGAGTATATGACCCTGATGCGGTAGATGACCTTATAACGTGGTTAGAAGGCAACCGTCGCCAAGAAGTGGTAGTACACCAATTGGCCGACCAGGTTGGAAACCTTAACCCGGGGCAGTACATCACCCCTAAGCTGATGTTTCCATCTTACACATTACCGGGTGGGTCATGGCACTCTTTTATCCTTGGTAAAATTTGGGGAGCTATTCGCGGACTAGGCGAGATTTTCTCCACCATCTTTGGTCTTTTTATAGTAGGCCGTATAGTCTGGTATTTGTTTAAGGTACTCATGAATTGTGGGTATATACATAGAGCCCATGGCTGTTCGCCACAATTGGCGTGGTCATTCTGTACAGAAGTGTTGTTCACGCATCACTATCAGAAAGTTCAACGACGACGCAAAGCCGCGTCTGGAAGAGCTGATACTGATCCTACAGAAAGTCCAACTAAGAAAAGAAGGACTATGGGTGAGAACATCAGACGTGTCCTTAGTTGTGGTTGTATTGACGACCTCAAAACTTCTGATTCCGACGATCCAAACTCGCCGGAAGGACAAGCCTCACGACAGGAAATGTCGGAGATGCTGAACCGCCATGTGCGAAGGCAGGAAGAAAGGTTAGCTAAGCAGGAAGAGCGACTAGCATCTACTCGTAGAGTGCAGTCAAATATAGAGGCTCTTAATCGAGATGTCACAGCTTTTAAGAGGTTGGACAAATCTCCTCCTCCATATGTAACTCCTCCTTCCTCAAGTATAGCTCAATCTGAAATGCCTCCGAGCATGCCTAGACTTTTACCAATTCGGAAGCCTGAATTCGAAGGAAGTAGTTATGTGTCCGACTCTGCTGTCCGGACAAGTGGAAGAACGGTTTATCCTCAGGCACCTCTAGCCGAGTCTCCCGTTCCACAACCAGGATATACTCTCGACGGCCCGCCGTAAGAGTAATCTATGCTTAATACGTGACCAGTGAAATGGTCAGTAAGATCATAACCGCTTAATTGTCGGTTAGATGCAATAACAAGTCATCAAACACCACAAATAAATTTCCAACACTCTTAACCGTAAGATGACAAGCAGATCCGCTCTGAATCAACCTGAGACCAACACAGGCGAAGCCCGAATTGATCACCCGGCAGACCCTTCGTTTCTCAACGAAGCACATTGATAATCAGCATCCATAATCAATCAAGCCCTGTTCTGATCCAGCGTCCAGATTGTGTCTTCAAACATCTTGTCGTCCCGAAAACACCAAATCATTAGCAACCATGCACACAGTTCTCATCTGCCGCAATTATCAAACCGCTACTGCGCAATTACCCCAATTGCGACCACAACTAATTGATGATTCCGATTATCAAAATACCAGAATACCAGAATTATTAAGAATCCAAATCAGTGGAAATCCAATGGAACAGAAAGAATCCGAATCGATCGGATGTCGATCAGTGATGTCGAAAACAAGACCTCCGAAGAACGCACGCGCTACCCAGGACTCATGCGTACCTGGACATCACTATCATCGTGGAAGTCTCGACATGTTTAGTTAGTTCTCCTAAGAAGAAGAAGTTAGAAAGCAAGCTTTCCAATTCTCCTTGGGGGCATATGAAGGGACCAGCAATATTTCATGAATATTTTTAGTGTGAAGATTAGAAGGCGAGAATGAAGTGCAAAAACAATGAGTGAGAAAAACATAGAGTATTTTGTCTCCATAAAGATTGTACTTTGCCCATCGTAAAACGTCGCTTAAAATCGTCACCTTGACTCCTTCAAAAGAAAAATAGAGGCTAGAAAAGCCAGCCCATTTTTCTCCTAATGCATTTACCGTGTCCCATGGCTAGACAATAGAGCCAGTGATAATGGCTCATCGTCCCTTGCGGTCACCTATGCATAAGAAGCATGTCAATGACCCGGATTACATCCCCATGATCCACGGGTATTTTTTACCTCTTTCTATTTCTGTTCCTATTTTGTATATATTATGTATATAGTAAAATTAACCTCAGAAGCGAGGTTAGAAATATAAATTCAGTGTTACTTAGAAGCTCAGGGACTTCAGTCCTCTAGCCTCCTCTTTGAGTGTTTGAGTAACACTTTAAAACTCTAAAAGTAAATATCGTTTACAAAACAGAGTCCCGGACTTTCCGCCCGTTCGTGCTCGCCATAGGCATATTTGCCAAGGGGGCTGGGGGGCGGCAGCCCCCCCAGTTTAAAAAAATTCGGGCAAAACGCCCAAAAATTCGGGCAATAAAGAAACGATAAGCGATGGAATTGAAACACTTGAACGTAAAAAAATACTACTTGTGATATGAAAGTTGTTGTTTTGGAGTAAGCCTTTGCTGTGGATCTTGAAACATTTGATGCTCTGCTGCTGTTCTCTGCGTTTCGGGCACCGCGTAATTTTTTCGGGCAAACAGGGCGCCGCCCCCCCAAGTTGGATCGTCCTGCTCGCTAACGTAAGGATAATCTTAGGAATATTCGTGGAAAAAAGGTAGCAAAACGGTGCTAGCTTGCCAAAGAGGATATCCACTGCCTCTCTCAACCCAGCTAGCGCCGTTTTTCTTCTCTTTTTCCACAGATATTCCTAGAAATATCCTTACGTAAGCGAAAAAAGTTCAAATCACCCCAATTCAAGACTTTCTGCTACAATTTTGAGGCAACTTAACACTGTAAAGCCATTTCCGGCATTTTTCACACGCAAACTTCATAAAAATTTCGAAAGTATGATTGCTGAATACTGACTCTTTGATTGCACAAATCCCTGATCTCTGTTGATAAAGCCTAAAAAACATCAGACAAAATGGTTTTTTTTTTAAATCAGTCAAACTCAAATGAAGTAGTATTGAGTAAATTTTGATAGCTAAGTAAGTTACTACCTTCACAATCCTGTAGCTTTCAAGTTCATGGTCGAACGCCATATAAAGCTCAACTTAACCGTTACATCACCGTCTGCTTTATGAAGGAATTAATTGCTCTGAAATTACCGTAAGATTAAAATTTTAGCACCTTGCTTTCCTTGCTTTAAAATAAACTTTGACTTTCTAATGGAGGAGTGTGAAAATGTATTGCCTTTTTTGACAGTAAATCAGAAATATGTAGTTGGGAAAAATAGGTCGTTACTCTGTAGACGAACCTTTAAAAATCCCATGCAAAACATTAAACTTACTTTTTTCAGCCGAACAAGCAAACCATGAGTGTGCCTATGAATTGTTGAAATTATTTTCTGACAAGCAGAACAAATTATCCCATTTTCTCCTTTTTATTTAATTTGGTCATGACTCATGAGTCATAGAGACATAAATTAGAGAAAAAGATTGCAAAATAAGAACAAAAAATGGGGAAATTATCTAAAAAATGTGAAACTTGAAAAATAACCCTAAAGGGCTGAAGTTTACCCATATATTCCGAGAAGACATTCCTATGGGCATGGTCGACCCCCCTCCTATTATTAGGTACTGCCATCTACAGCTAGTTTTTTATAAACTTGTAATGTTTTTGTGTTGGCAGCATGTATATTGATGAAGGGCCTGTTGATGAATGACTTTTGGTCATTGAATTTTAGGTAAAAATATCTGTTAATAGTTTGAAGAGTGTGATGATTAGATCCTTTTCATATGGTTTATCAATTTTTATACTTTCACCAAAATTTTTCTCAATATATGGAGGAAATTTCTTTAACATTTTTGTCATGTAGGTATTTGCTCAAAATTCATTACTTTAAGGACACCTTCCCAATGTTCATGTCACAGAAAAATACATTACAGATTAGAAATGCATGTACTTTGACCATGCCAATAGCCTTTCCACGTTTTCTTTGAAAATCTTTGCAAACATCGTGTTTTCTCTTCAATCGTTAGAGGTATATTGAGAATATCTGTCACCATTTTAAATAGGGAATGTTTTTTATTTATCGTTAAAGTTTGGGCCGTTGATTTTTAACTTAACTATTGTTAACGATCGTTTTTTGTCTTTTTTGCTTACTATATAAAAATCACTAAAAATGGTCATTGCCACCCATCCAATCCTACCGCTCGGACCACGTAACATGAATGGTCTGTTTTTCTTAATTAAATAACCATTGACCGACGTACCAGTTTTGTGTGACAAGCGATAATTTTAAAACATTATGAGTGGCATCTTATGGAAAAACCTAAATCATCTTACTACTTTGGCAGTTAATGTGCAGTAATAACTTACATGTGGGGACCTTTGAAGAGTTTCACAGCAGTGTGCTTATGTCATTGTTTTAAAAAATTCTGGAGTTTCCAAAACAGAAGCGGTGACACAAAACAGAAGCTATGACATAGAACAAAAGTAAAGTCACAAAACGGAGGCAAAGTTCTGAAAAATGAGTCTATAAGTCATAATAAAATGATCTGCATCAGGCTGCAGAACTCTTCCCATATGTAAGTTATTATAACAAATCAACAACTAAATTAGTAAGATGATCTGGATTTTGCCAAAAGATTTTAGCTTGGTAGATGTCGCTCACATCAACTCGGACAAAAATATTTTTGTCACTTCAATAAATTTTGATGTTACTGCCACTGTTTCTCTGTCAGTGAAAAGTTAGCACTGAAAACTTCAACATGTCTTCTCCATAGTATTGCCTATCTTTGCTAGAAATGAAAATTTTTTTCTCATTGTTAAACAAGTGTTAATAATTTTTTTTTTTTTTAATTAGAAGGCTTTTTAAGAGAGAAGAGAAGGAAGAAGTGTCTTCTTTTTGTAAGAAAGATGGGTTCCAGGCCCGTAGCCAGGGGGGGTGGGAGTGGTGCGATCGCACCCCCCCACAGACAGCTGAGGTCCACTTTTTTGTTAAAAAAATAAACAGTTAAAAATTTCCCGCACCCCCCCCGTAAAAAATGATCGCCCCCCCCCCGTAAAAAATCCTGGCTACGGGCCTGGGTTCGAATTTTCCCCCTCGCCAGAGCATGCTCTCACCAGTGATGCAATCTATTGCTTAAAGGCTGAAATATTTTGGGCCACGCCCCATATCCGCCTTTTAAAAAGACTAATGCACAAAGAATTGCTTGTTACGTCCTCTCCGTCATCGTAAAGTTTCCTCATTTTCAGATATTGTTCTAGTGTCTTCTTCCTAGAAGAAAGGTAAAAAACATTTTGAGATAATCAGTGCTACAGTGCTATCAGAATTAGTATAACTCAGAATTTTTAAGAATATGTTGTAACCACAGAGTACTGTTATATACATAGAGGAACACTAGAGCCTTGTGCATGGTGGGGTAACCAACAGAGACATTTGTTAGCCTTGTATAAAGTAATATCTATTCTTCTTTTATCTTGCTGTGTTGGATCTATATCAGCTGAATACGTTTGATATGCTTAATGCAAGAAAGATCCGAGAATTTGTAATATTCATCTCTCGGTCATTTCTAAAATACCCCAGAGAAGCTTTTTTCTCGTTCATCTATGAGCATAATATATCTATGGTTGTAACTTCTCCAAGATGAATCGCCAGTACTGCAGTGTTTTCAAAAGAAGTATACCTCAGATTTTCGAAGAATATGTTGTAACTGCTCCAAGATGAGCTGCCAGTATCTGCTGAGAGAGAAAAAAAGAAGAAGAATTCCGTGCTCAGCCCATAAAATCTTTCATCATGGAGCAGTTACAACATATTCTTCAAAATCCTGAGG
>CBDDTI010000010.1:0-18377 GCA_965233585.1 bacterium | reverse complement strand
TCACTTGATGAACATAACGACAAAGACATACTTCTTATGTACGGCATGGTTTTAAATTGCCTTGCTACTTAAAGTGGTACTATGATCAAATTTTTACCCCTCGATTTTTTGCACGTATCACGTAGAGTTCCATGAAAGAATGAAAACGCCATTTACCGTTTGTAAATATCTGCATTAGTTCCGGAGATATTTAAGTTTGAAAAATGGGTAAAATATGCAAATGAGATGACTGATGACGTCATACACTCAACACAATATTATATCAAGCATATAAATGGTGCTTTCTTGGCCAATTTGCAGTGCAAAACATTGAAACTTGGCAGGCTGATAGTTCTAAAGGAAACACACGTATGGCTATAAAAAATTACGTTCCCATGGCAACTCACTCTTTTCCAGTCCCCACCCACTTGATTTCAATATGTTAGTGATTTTCAGCTTGAAAAATGTTAAACAAGGCCACAAACTCGAGCTAACATATCTATATGCTTGCTTGATCATGCATACGAAGTGCTGTTAACAAATATCAAAATGGAACGGCTAAGGTGGCCAAGGTTTTAAATATGGGGAGGTCTGGAACCCAGTATGTTGCCATGGTAACAAAACTGTTAAGTTCATATTGAAGCGCACATTTAGTAGAATCTCACTGCAAAGTATCAAACATCTCTGATGCAAATTGGCTGAGATATCTCTTTTCTTCATATTTGATCAAAATCTGGTTGAGGATATGACGTCATCAATTGGCTAATTTGCATATTTTAAAAACTTGAATATCTCTGGAATGAAAAGAGATATTTCAAAACAGTAAACAGCATTTTTCTGCTAATGAAGTCTACTTCTTTATGTATCAAAATGGCTTAGATAGGAAAGATGCGATTTTCGTCATAGTACCACTTTAAAGAGAAAAGGAATTTTATTCAAGACATCTCCTGGGGTTGTTGACAACAGGTGATAATGAGAGGGCATCAAGAAAAGGAATTTAATTGGATACAAGTAATGAGATTACAAATTTACACCAAAACTCACTCTGCCATGAATGGTCTAACTCCCTGGCCCCAGGGAGGCACTCCCAGAAAAATTGGGCGGGGGTTGTTCTGCCAGCTTCCTAAAACCCTTACTATACTATTTATGACCAAAATCTGTAAGATTCCCAACCCTGCATTTGACCTGACCATATCCACGATATCTTGTCGTAATATCAATATTCGTATTGTGACAAAAGTGTCGTGATTCAACAGTGCATCTGTGTATTGTTGCAGCACTACTTTCACATGCTTTTCACCCTCAGGAGCTCGCACAGCCAGTTTTTCTTGCCGTTTTCTTTTGTTTCATGCACAACAGACTACGCGAAAGAGGGACAACTCAAAGTCTACTTTAGTTTTTGTTTCCTGATACTCATGATCAGTTGAAAACTGCTCTAACATGAGATGGACACGCAAAGTGAATATTGGAAGAGCATGAGGAGAAAAGGCCACCAAGAAGTATTTGTTCCAGAAACTCAAAACACAAGTCGTTAAATGTTAATTTCAATTATTACTTTTAGTTTTGTAGTCTTAGGATAATATTTTGTAGATTATAATTTTTTTATTTAAATAATTAGTTTTTTCACAAACAAAGAGCCACCATGTGGAAGTTTTGTGAAATAAACCTTTTACTTACTCACTACTTACAGAATGTGCACTGCATCAAAAGCATACTGGGGTATTCTCGTGATGTGTGATTAGCTGATTTTATTTTCCGTGAAACGTGAATTTAGAAAATTATTCTTCATGACTCGTGATCAGAAGGTTTTGCGTGAGTCCTGTGAAGAATGCAAGTTTTACCAATATTCGTGATTTTACCACTCTATGCTACGTTATTTTGAGCCGCAAGTCCTCCAAATGATTACAGATGTCTATCGAGAGTGACTGGTATGTGATTTGCAATATGGAGCCTTGACTTAACCATTCGTGATTTTGCTTTCTTCAAACACTGTTTTAATTGTAAGAACAGGTCATTAAAAAGACTATTTTACTTGCTTATTTTCGTGAATCAGGAAAACAAAATTGATTTGTCTGTGATTCATGATCCTCTATTTTTTCTGTTCGTGAACCCTACTAGAGGCCCCCCTGACCTCCCCCCCACCCCCCCTGTACAACCCTCAAGCAAGTTTTACCACAGGAAACCCAAGTGTAGTAAAAAAGTTTGTATGGGTCGTTTGAATATTGCACAAAAACCTGTATGTCTGTCTGGGACACATCTTATGGCTTTTGGTAGGGAATATGTATATAAGCAAATTATGAAATTTAGAGTTTATATAGAACGAAATATTTTAAGCAATTTTCTTGTTTTATGTATTATGGAAATACTACTTTATATAACAAAATCTAAGTCACTGATCACACGCTAAAAAGTTTTTGTTATACATACACACTATATATAAGCTTATAACAAAATCTAAGCCACTGATCACACGCTCAAAAGTTTTTGTTAAAAATAAAGAAGGCTTGACCATACTTTGTTCTGTCATAACGCACTCAAGGAAGTGAAAGGAAATATGAAGAAGTGGGAGAAACGCCACGGCACGTGTTTTCCTCTACATCGATCATCTCTTTCTTGCGTGCTTCACAGCAGAACAAGCCTTTTTAATTGCTAATTATTTTACCGTTGTTGAGCTAAACAGAATATTGTACAAGCCATGCTTATGCCTTTCATTTTACAGCTACAGCATAATTTAATTTAGAATGACTATTACAGGCGAAATAAAACTTATAATAAGCTTGTAACACCGTCGATCGAGCTTTACGATCGAGGAGAACCATTGAAAGTTCCTTGGGGCAATGGGTGTTATTCTAGTAGAGGTATAATTGAGTTGATTTTGTTACTAAGACTAACTGTCTGTTACTTCCATTGTTACCTTCTTTTCTTCTAGCCTCTTCTTCTTCCTCATCGTCGCTGTAATTTTCGACAAGGGGTCTCTTTATTCCTCGGATTTCTACCTCGTCTTCTTCCGCCATTTTGAATTTCAACAATTAACCCCAGGCCCTCCGCGATGTCTAACGCAATGGCGCGAACTGTGTTTATGTTTCACATTCACTTCCCATTCAGCCGTTTCTATTACTTTTTCAAAACCAGTCGAAGTCACCAAAAGTCTTATATGGAGATTTCGATGCACGTCGTCTTGAAAGTACTATTAAGGGAAGGTAATTATCGGAGAGGAAATTCTCACTTTTCTAGGGAGTCGAAATATCGGTCAGAAACCGAACGTCAAAATTACATAACGTTAGGGGTGCTATCCATTATGCCAAACTGACCGGTCAGAGATCAGCGGGAATACCTGAGGAAAATGGAACGACATTTCCCTATTAAATCGGGCCAACCAGTAGAAATGGCTGTTGTCGTTTTAAATTATTTTACCGAATTTCCTAATTAGGGCAAAGAACCGGTTTGTCAAAGATGGAACGGCGAATTTCGGTCGGAATATTCCGACCGAAATATGTGGACCACCTCCAGAGGTGATCCCGAATATTCCGGTCAGAAGAAACCGAAACGAACATTGCCATTTAAATTCCGACCGAAATTTCTGGAATCTTTTGGCATAGTGAAAGCACCCTAGTTTCTCAACGGTCCGGAATCATACATCCTTGAATCTGATTGGCTAATCGCGCCCATTCCAGCGGTATGACTAAGGACGGCTCCGAAATTTTCAACTTTGGCAACTTTTCAAGCTTTTTCCGTAAAACAACGTGAAATGTAAGCATTCAACACTGACGACTTTTCAAGCTTTTTTATCACTTTTTGTACCCGATATGCTTAACTTACACGTACGCCAGATTTCAGCTAAAAAAATATCGCTTTCAAAGCAATACCGTAGAGAAAAAAATAAATAGTTTAGTTGCCGGGTCGTTTCGTGTTGGAAAATACATAAACAGTTAACAGTAGCTGTACCTTAACATTCTAAATTAGGTCAATGAAACGGTTTTTTTGTCTTTATACTATAATAATAATAATAATAATAATAATAATAATAATAATAATAATAATAATAATTAATCATAAAAATTACAATTTCCTCGCTTGCGATTGGTTTAAAAATGTCCTATTTTCCACTAATTCGCTTGCCAAGTTGTTATTAGACAGTTTTTTATCGGACAGTTAAATAAGCCAATCACATTCAAAGGTGTAGTTTAAATCAACCAATCACATTTAAAGTTGTAATTACGTGTGCGTGCGCGCGCGCTTGCTTTTGTGTTTTTGCCAGTAACATTTTAGAATGTTTACGCCTCCTTTGTCAGTATTTTAATGCAAATTTTCCCCTTTTTCGTAACTTGATTATTTTTCGTTTTCTCGGAAACTGTAACTTTTATGATTAATTGGTAACAGGACTTCGTGTCGTCCAATTCAGTCTGTAATCGTCTCTATAGGATGCCCCTGGATAAATAAATAAATAAATAAATAAATAACAAAATTCTCGATCATGATTGGTTCTCCGCGCGCCTATTTGTCACGTAATCGGCGCGCGATCACGTGGGTGTTCAATTACAGGCGTCCGAAATCGGACACCTGTAATTGGCTACTCACGTGATTTTCACGTCAATCACGCGCGCTTTACTGGCTTCCTAGCTTAGCAATGATTTCTACAGTTTTCAAAACTTAGGAAAAGCGGAACAGACGTTTTCGAGCAAAAGAAGTTCTTAGAAGACATTTTTAATTCCGAAATTTGTTATAGATACGATTAATTGGACCTCGTGTTGTACAATTCAGGGAGTAATCGTGCTCGTAATTTTAAATCGGCCACGCGCTTCGCGCTCGTCCGATTTTAAAATTACTCGCGCGATTACTCCTTGAATTGTACTCCACTCGGTCCAATTACTATTACTAATCGCGCGAGTAATTTCATAATCGGACGAACGCGAAGCGCGAGTCCGATTTGAAATTACGAGCACGATTACTGCTTGAATTGTACGACACGATGTCTAATTACTAATTAATCGTATCTATAACAAATTTTGGAATTAAAAATGTCTTCTAAGAACTTCTTTTGAGCGAAAACGCCCGTAGCGCTTTTCCTAAGTTTTGAAAACTGTAGAAAACATTGCTAAGGAAGCCATTAAAGCGCGCGTAATTGACGTGAAAATCACGTGGGTATCCAATTACAGGTGTCCGATTTGAAAAAGTTCAAATCGGACACATGTAATCGGATACCCACGTAATCGCGCGCCGATTACGTAACAAATAGGCGCGCGGAGAACCAATCATGATCGAGAATTTTGTTATAGATACGATTAAAACTTATTAGTTGCCTGCTGCTAACAAGACCGTTTAGTTAACAATTATTAACCGAGGTGGAGGTAAATATCCTCCACTTTCACCGACACTGAGGTGAATAATTGTTTTAGTATATACCACAAAGCTGAACAACATGGGGACATATTTGTGACAATATACTGAGAAAAGCCATTTTGTTTTTCTTCGGCTGCTCGAAGGTGAATAGCCAATCAGCGTGCGCGAAAAGTACTATTTACTTTTGTGGTATATACTAATAACAGATATCAAACAAAGGAAAGTTACACGTATACTTGTATCCCCAGGCGAGTCCCAAATAAAACGACGGGGTGCTTGTCGTATCTCAGTTTAGGGGTTAAAAGAGCATTTTTGATACCTCTTAGAGTGTGCAGCCTCGAAAGGTTCTCAGCGAGAGCTTTCATGGCACTTACAAGAGCTTACAGGGTATGGAGCGGAAACAAATATGACGGGAGATATTTGGCCATCAACTTTAGGAGTAGAAGGTATTCCAACGAAGCATTCGTCTATTAAGAACAAAATTACTTAACTGTTAGTCATGTGTTGCTTTAGAATTAGTACCTCCTAGAGTTGAAAACATTTCAAGCCACATCTTCAAAATAGGTTCTTGGCAACTCTTTGAGTTTCATTTCAAAATCTCCTTTCATTTCAGAATCTGCTTCCTTGTTGCATGCGGGAGTCCCCTCCGGCTGGGTTTGTATACAGTCGACTCATCAATAATTGGAGGGGTAGGGGGGTATATTTATTGAATGTCATCGCGAGTCTTAATCTAAGTACAGAGCGGTCCTTCAGCCTGAAAAAAGTTAACGTTCAATAATAAGAATAATAAATTCAACATTTTCTGTGTGAAACCCTTACGGCAAATGTGGACATCAATCAATCTGCTTGTTTTATAACCTGCTATTGTCGTTTCGTCCGTTAGCCAGTTCGCCAGCAAAAGCTCTGACCGAGAAGAAAAGGCAACATTGTGGGCATAACGAATCACACGAATTCTCTTTCGTTCTTTAATCCGCACTACTCGTAGTCAAGGCAACACCACTGCGATTAGGCTCACGTCACTGATCTTGCACATGGGCCGAACAGTGAAACCATCTCTTCGGTATAATTTGGTTTTATCAACTGGGTTGATAATGTGAATTGGCCACCGTAAAGAGATTCGAAAGCTGACATTTCCAGCGTTAGGCCTTCGTCGGAGTGAACCGATTCGCTCCGACGAAGGGCTAACGATTGAGATGTCAGCTTCCGAATCTCTACGGTGGGCAGTTCACATTATCAACCCAGTTGTTAAAACCAAATTATCTTGTAATACTCCCACCAACGCAGCACCACAGTTTCTTTAGAAACTTACCCCCTCTTAAATATTTCGGTAGGCTGCGAGCAGGCTCTTCGCGGGGAAAGACTGTAGGAAAGGAAGAGCGAAAAGCCTGCTCGCAGGGTAATATCTCTGTGCATCTACATCTACATTTATTAATTGACAACGCTTTCGCATCAAGTCAATATAAATAAAAATAATAATAATAATAATAATAATAATAATAATAATAAAAACTTGCAAAATTATGTACAGTAATATATTAGAATTTCAAATGATAAAATTATTTCTTGACAAATAGGAAAAATACAAAATAATAATAATAATAATGATAATAATAAAATGAAATAAATTACAGCGGTCAATTATTTCTAATAACTGAGAAACAGTGATCTTTAAATGATGAAACATTTACACTCGGTACGAATGCCGCTTGGTAGAGAGTTCCAGTCTCTTATTGTCCTTGGATAAAAACTATAAAAATAATAATCATGATTGCAATTGGCTTGAATAAATGAATCATTAGAAAATGATCTAGTAAAACGCTGTTTGGGTGAAAAATAATCAGGTATAGGCAATGCAATGGAGTTGTTAACTGCTAAATAAAATATATTCAATCGGTGGGCATCAGCGCTTCATGTCCGTTTTCTCTACCGACCAACCTCATCTCCTTCCAGCCACACCTTCTCCGTTTTACCAGGCAGCGAGGACCACACGGGAAGGTAACATTCAATTTATTCTTATTCATATCAAGAAGAAATGCATATACGCATTTCATGATTAAGCTTTTATAAACTTCGCTTTAAAAGGTAACTTAATAAATATTTACACAATATATTAATGAGTATTTAAAATAATTCTATTTTGAAACGTTAAAAACCGACAGGATAAATTTTAGCACCGCAAACAACAATATAAGGTTATTAGTTGCGTAACGGTAATTTAACAATTCTCCCAAGGTACCGAAAACCCATTTTGTAGTAATTTACACAACCACTGAAAAGTCCAGTAATCTGGGTATGTTTTTAAATGGAAAAAAAGATGTTTGGATCTCAACCAATTCTATCAAAATATCATTCAAAGACGTTCATTACTACATAATTGCACCGCTTTCTTCTCCCGGTGGGACGCTTTGCGCCTCGTTTGCGACCGACTTAAGCTCTTGAGCGTCCACCTGTTCTCGGCTTTGCCTGCGTTCTTTCGCTTCAGCCAGCTTGCGCTCATTGTCCGCCTTCCTCAAAGCTTCCACTTGCTCTTGGAGGAACTGAATCACGCGCTCGCGCTCAAAAGATTTCGCAAAATCCAGCGCCGTTTTGCCGTGTTCTGATTTCATCTTGACAGGGACACCCTTCTTGACAAGCAGCTTGACGAGCGCCTCGAACCCATTGAGCGCGGCGTTCATGAGCGTGCTTTTGCCTTCCTTGTCCATGGTATGCACGTTCGCTCCATGATGGATCAGTACCTTAGCAACATTCACGTTACCACTAACAGCAGCCACTCTCATGAGAGGCGTCCAGCCTACGAAAAATAAAACCACATTAAAATGGTGAAAAGTCGCCCACCGTGTTTTTACACGGAAAAGACAATACTCCCGATTGCTAGAGCTTTCTCCAAGGGTTTAAAGAATGACACCTCTTAGTGCTTTAATGCTTTCTGAATTACTCCCATAGCAGTAGTAACTACGTCAGGAGGTCTTCTCGGGAGAATAAGGCGGAGGACACATTACCCAAATCAATTGCCGAAACAGCACCCTCATAAGGAGGGTGCTGTTTCGGCAATTGATTTGGGTAATGTGTCCTCCGCCTTAATGTGTCAGAAGCAGCAGTCTTTTGCAGTTATATTGAATGTCTAGGATCTAACTAGGATACTAAATGAATGCTCCATGCACATTGCCTTTGAAAACGAATATTTAACATCGCATAAAAAACGAAATGGTCTGCACACTGGCTGATCAAACAAATTTGTTGTGAAACAAATATGGCTTGGTTGGCTTGATAATGCTTTAGTCACACGATTCAATGTTTCGAACCGCTTTTCCTGTCCTTTACCAGAAAGCTGCAAAGCCAATTCCATCAAGAATTGCGCCGCGTCTCGTTGTATAAGTTAGTGTTACTTCCAGTCCTATTAGAGATTGCCGGGTTTATTACACTGGGCAAATAGGTCGATAAAGGGGGTAAGTTTCAATAGAAACTGTGTTGCTGCCTCGGTGGGGAGTATTGCAAGATAACTTGGTTTAATCAACTGGGTTTATAATGTGAATTGGCCACTGTAAAGAGATTTGAATGAAAGCTGACATTTCAAGCGTTGGCCCTTCGTCGAAGCTCTCAGGCTTTCATGACAAACTCCTCCATTTAGTGGTGTTTCCTTTGTGTCCTCCTGGGAACTGGAGGTGGATTTCCACTGTCGCGTAATGTTTACGTGCGTACGGACGTAAACTTTAACTGGCTTTACGTGCGTAAATAAAATAGAGACGATTTATGAAAAGCGGCGCGTAAACGTAAAAGTTGAACCTCGCTCAACTTTAACGTTTACGTCCGACCTTCCATACACCGTCTCTAATTTATTTACGCACGTAAAGCCAGTTAAAGTTTACGTCCGTACGCACGTAAAAATTACGCGACAGTGGAAATCCACCTTGAGGGGCAAAAGAAACTTCAACAAATTTGCAATTTTGTCCTGAAAGCCTCCAGTAATGTTAGAATGATACAGTGAATATGGCGGACACTGGTGAACATTGTCCTTGCATGCACACCATTCTCGGACCTGAGGTTTCGTCTTTAATGTTCACCCTGCAGCCATCTTGTAGCATCCAGCGGATCATGTCCAGATTAGCTCCATCTACTGCCCAGTGAAGCGCTGTTGAACCTGTCTTGTCAAGCAAATCCCAGTCGGCACCACGTTGTCTTAACAACTGCGCAACATCAACGTTACCTGCCGGGTTTGAAGAAAATAAGGAAGAAAAATAACATTAATGGCAATGTTTCCCAAATTTCAGACTGATTTGTTTGGTAGATAAGGAACAATAACACTGTATCCAGGGACCTTAATTACTTTCAAATTATTGCAGTGGAACCCAGCGTTAAAGTCACCTCGTTAAAACAGTCACCCTCTTATACCATTTACTTTAACTTAAAATTATACATTTTCTTACGAGAAAACCCTATTAATGTGACCACCCCATTAACACTGCCAACGACCACATCTTCAAATTCCAACCTGTATAATCTTTTATAAGTTTAATCCTGTTTATACGACCACTCAAATCAGCTATGTTTATCTTTACATTGTTAATGTCTTACAACCTGATACAAGTTTAAAATTATACCTGCATTCTGGGAGCTTATAAAAGAACGGTTCTTTTATGTACGATTGTAATATCTGTTAAAACACCAGTCAATTTAGACCATTTTCATAGTGAGAACTACTGTATTAGGTAGAACCATAGGATCTTGACGAATAAGTGAAAAGCAGTGTTACTCCAGTTGGATGGGGTTCTGATCAATCACAGGTTACCCATTTACAATGCCACAACCATGAGGAAAAACAACCACCAATTAACCTGAGAAGGAAGCCATCATCAATGCTGTCTTTCCACTGCTGCTTTGAAAGTTCACATCTGCACCATTATCCAGTAAGACTCTTGCAACTTCCACATACCCTCGCTGGGCTAGAAATGTAACAAAAAACTATCAGCACTACCCACAGGAGATAACTAACTTTTCACATCAAGTAAAATAGGCTTCACATCACTTAAATAAATTATGTGCATGTAGAGGCAGACCTCTCTGTTCCATGGGGCACATTGGTTCCTCGGGCGTTCTGAGATAATTTAATGGGTTTTTCATGGGGTGGGGTAGTTTACCCCTTGCTTAACCCCCAGCCATGGAGAACAAAGGGCAGTCCTTTGTCAGACATCTCACCCTTCATCAATCTGGCAAGGTTGAACCTACTAAGTATAACACCCCCTCCCCTCCACCGCTTCAATCAGTTGAACGAACCACTGCCCAGTATGTTTTCATAAAACAAAATTTTTCTCCTCCTATTTTCTTGTCCTTCCATTCTTTTCTGGAACCTCTTTATTTGCTTTAACAAACATCATTCAAAGAACAGTGCCCCTCCCACACACCAAAACAGTTTTTAACTGTCAGCTAACTGCAGACTGACAAACAGCCCACAAGCACTATACAGTATGTCATCAGTCAGCTGAGAAATGCAAAAAAATCAAAACAGTTCTCATCTTTGTCAAAACATACTATTAAAGGACCCTTGTCAGCCTATGCCATTTTCAATGGTATAAAAAATTTTCATATTGCACAGTGAAGCGCAATCTTAATATTGCTTTACAGCAAGTTGTTCCTAAAAGTATAACTCATTGGCTCCCATGCTGCTTGTAAGACATGGTCATCACCTTTGACCAAAATTGTCATCATGAATACTCAAGTTCTGCAGAAGGGAAAGATCTTTCTAATGATACTCAGATCAGAGCGATTGGCTGAGTGGAGTCTGAAATATGCATGAAAATACACAGAAATTTGAGAGAGTAACTGACAACAACATTTCCTGCGACTACATTGAGCTACTTCATGGCAAAAAGTGCCTGTCTTGATGATGCTTTCTAAAGAAATCTTTGCACTGGAAGGAGAAAAAGGAAAGAGGAAAACCAAAAAGACTTAAAACATAGGCCACTTTCTTGTCCAAAAAACTACAGTGGTATCTCAAAATTTTGATTTTTGCGCATGACCAAGTAAATTGTTGTAAAATATGACGCTAAGAGAGGCAGCTGTCATGTTGCAAATGCCATTTTTAGTACAATGGAGCTAATTTGGCCATATCCAGGCTAAAAATCTCCAAACTGTCCAAAAAATGTGGGATTTTTTGGCAAAAAGCCAAACAAGATCAAAATCCACCAACGACTGATGACAAACTTGGCACGAGTCTTTCAGCCAATACCATCATGGCTAAACTGACCAATCACGTTCAACAGACCAACTTTATAACATCGTTGACTGACAAATACTATTCACTTGACTCTGAAGATGACTTCCGCTCAGGTTGTTGGTCACCAACTACAGTTCTTTTCAGGACTACCCTCACCCGGACGATCAAACTATATGAACTACTGATAATCCTGGGTTCAAACCATTTACTATATCAACATGTTATGTTTTTTAGTTCAATCATGATTTCCATCAATTGTTTTGACATGCTCTGAATAAACTATATTAGTAAATTCTCAGCTCCGACTATTGCATTTCTGGCTTTTTGATTGGCTAAAAAACTCTGACTATGAGCCAATAGTCGGAGTTTTACGTCATATGGAAAATAGTGCTCCAAGTTCTCTTTCCGGACGCTTTTTAAAATTGTGGAAATAAAATCGGCAGCAAAACCCGGCTTGAGAATTTACTAAAACAATTATTCCATTCGCCCTTGTTGAATATGAAGTGATTATCACCAACTCGCGCTACGCGCTCGTTGGTGATTTTATCACTTCATATCCAATTCGGGCTCTTGGAATAATTGTTATATAGCCAAACTCTTACATGTAAACAAAAACTGAAAGTGTGGCTGACTAGGGTTCTTGAACATTGCCAAATATAATAACTGTTCTCTTTTTTTTTTTTTTCAGGAGAATGCTTCTGACAGTAACTTCAGTTATAAAAAAAGAAGTAAAATTGAGTACAAACCTGCTATCATAAGAGGAGACAAACCAAACTTGTCTGGTGAATCAACAGCTTGCCAGCTCAATCCTGCAGTACAAGCAATCTTCACTTACTGACAGTGATTGCATGTACCAGTAAATTATAATGTTTTGCAACAAGAAATCTTTCCTTTTGAGGAACCAAGACACTGTCTAAGAACCTAATAGCATACTAAATGATCAGCAGACACCAAACATTTGAGAATCTTTTTAGAAAACTTGAAAAAAGGTTGGTTCTTACACGCAGATTTTTACTGATTCTTCAATTCAGCAATTAACCTCTGGATTGTTTGGAGGCATGGGTCAGTTAAGGAAAATGTACTATACTCATTTTGGTCTTTTAATTACCTTCACAAAAAGCAAAAACTCACACAAACCACAGACAATAAGAGAGCTGTTTGGCTTGATTCTGCAATAACCAATTATGAAGCTCACCAGGTAAGATATTCTTGACAGTTTCCACATCTCCCTTAGTTACAGCTCTTTGAAGGTCTTCACTTGTTTGCGGCTTCTTTGTAGTTGATACAGCCACCACAGCACTCCATGCACTTGAGCCAAAATCATTCATGCACTTCAGTCTGTAACGGTACTGTGTGCGAGACTCCAGACCCTCAAAAACATTCCTGGTAAACAAGACAAGTCAAACACAAAATCTTGTAGTTTCTCAGTTGATACACTACAGCTGTATTTAATCTTCTCTATAATTAGTTTGACCTGGTCAATTCATACATTATTTAAGGGAGATAGACAGGATTTTTCAAAGGGGGGGGGGGGGGGTGTCACACTGCGTCAAAGTGAGGGTAGTCACCAGACTGTCATATCATTTTTGCCACCTGTTGTAGATTTTTTGTTTACAAAAGGCATACCAAGCGGGGAGGGGCAGGGTCAGGGGCACTCCAGGACCCCCTAGCTATGCCCCGGAATTATTTTTAAGGTAACTTTCAACAGTTTCCAGATGTCATGCTTTGATGGACCAATATGACCACTCTCAGTTTTACTGAGTTATGTTACAATTATATTGGCATAATTTTCACAAATGCCTTATCATTGCTGAACAAGTTGTGGTCATTTTATAATTATAGTATACCATACCAACAATACAAATTGTTAAAGACACCATAAATTTTATTTAGCTTACTGTTAAATGAAAAACAAGATCAGTAACCCCCATTTATATCATCAAATTGTCATAATTCGTATTAAAAGAGATTTCTTAAAACATAAAACTATAAAAGTTAGAGATAACAAGTTAAACCGACGTTTCAGAGTAGACATCACTCCATTATCAAGGTAAAAATGTTCTATGATGCTAAAATTACAGTATTAAAAACGATTGACGCTAAGAATTAACATAGTAAGCACGTGCGAAATTGGCTATACAAATACTTTAGCACGAATGGAATCCGATTGCACATTGAGGCTAGGCTTAAGTGTTCTTATAAATAACATTTCAAACACTAAGCAGTCAAATTTGTTTTTACATTTTTTGAGCACCTCAAAGCGTTTAAGCAGGTCCCGAGGGATCGTCCCGTGTGCGTTCTTATAGTGTCTGGCAATGGCCGAGGACTGTTGTTTGTGTCCCTTTACACGATTGTGTAAATGTCCGCGTGTGTAGCCTACATAACCTTCATCGCAAAGGTCACATTGAAATTTATATACAACACACTGCTGATTTATGATCGGCGGCTTTGCCGGCTTTGCTGGACGATCCCTCGGGACCTGCTTAAACGCTTTGAGGTGCTCAAAAAATGTAAAAACAAATTTGACTGCTTAGTGTTTGAAATGTTATTTATAAGAACACTTAAGCCTAGCCTCAATGTGCAATCGGATTCCATTCGTGCTAAAGTATTTGTATAGCCAATTTCGCACGTGCTTACTATGTTAATTCTTAGCGTCAATCGTTTTTAATACTGTAATTTTAGCATCATAGAACATTTTTACCTTGATAATGGAGTGATGTCTACTCCGAAACGTCGGTTTAACTTGTTATCTCTAACTTTTATAGTTTTAAATTGTCATAAGCATGTTAAATTCAAACTCTTTGCAAAGTTTAAAAATATTAGGTGGAGGGTGTTCTGAGTCATGTTAAATTTTTCAAAATATAGGGTAGCTCTGAATATAATGCTCTCCACTGAAACTTCTTCAAGTGGCACTATGACGAAAATTGCATCTTTCCTATCTCAGCCATTTTGAAACATAAGCAAGCAGACTTCATGAGCAGAAAAATTATGTTTACTGTTTTCAAATATCCCTTTTCATTTTAGAGATATTCAAGTTTTTAAAATATGCAAATTGGCAAAGTGATGACATCATACACTTAACCAGGTTTTGCTCAAATATGATGAAAAGAGATATCTCAGCCAATTTGTATCACAAATGTTTGGTACTTTGCAGTAAGATTCTGCTAAATGCGCTCTTCAATACGACCTTAACAGTTCTGTTACCATGGCAACATAATGGGTTACAAACCTCCCCATATTAAAGGCTTTTTTGGCCACCTTTGCCGTTCCATTTTCAATTGATATTTGTTAACAGCACTTCATATGCATGATTCAGCAAGCATATTAGATATGTTAGCTTGAGTTTGTGGCCTTGTTTAACATTTTTCAAGGTGAAATTGCAATCAAGTGGATGGGGACTGGAAAAGAGTGAGTTGCCATGGGAACTGAATTTTTAGCCATAGGTCTGTTTCCTGTAGAACTATCAGCCTACCAAGTTTCAATGTTCTGCACTGCAAATTGGCCAAGATAGCCCCATTTATATGCTTGAAATAATATTGGGTTGATTGTATGACGTCATCAGTCATCTCATTTGCATATTTCACCCATTTTTCAAACTTATATTATTAAATATCTCTAGAACTAATGCAGATATTTGCAAACAGTAAACAGCGTTTTCATTTTTTCATGGAACTCTACGTGATACGCTCAAAAAGTCAAGGGGTAAAAATTTGATCATAGTACCACTTTTAAACTTTGGAAAATTGTTATCTTATCAAGCTTTTCACAAATATTCCTGACCACAATAATTTTAATTAGCATTTCTGGTGGAAACGTTTGCAATGAAAATAAAAGTGTCATAAAGAAGAGTCAAGTTTCTCTTCAAAATTTGAGACAACATAGGCACACAAGGCAGGGGGACAAGGGGGGCTGCATACCCCAAGCAATAGAAATCTTTCGGGCAAAATGCTTATAATTCGGGCAATGGCACTTGTGAGAAACATTGCAAAATAAATGCTTGAGGTGTGGTTTTCAAAACTCATAAATAAAGTTTCTAGTTTACTTATTTTTTTTAAAACATTTTCTTTTAATACGTTTTAGATTTTACATGTACTGATTGGAATGAGACTCTTGACAGAGTATTTTTGATCGAGTATGCAAGATTTGAATACTAGAACTATTTTTGGAATTATCGCAGTTTCACTAGATGCGGAAATTGTGAACATCTGCAATTTGAGAGCATCTGTATCCCGATTTCAACAATCACACATTCACGTAGTGCGTAAATTTTTCAGGCAAGAATCAAAAGTACCTATATGCATATGCCAGTGCTACAAAAACCATGCTCAGTCATTGCTGGTTTTGGCTATTTTACTAGTCCTGGGTTTAAAATACTATGTTGGCTTTAAAACTAAAAGAGTTCAAATGGGACTGTTCACAAGTGGAACTTGCCGTTAAAAAGAGTTTAGTTTGCCCTTCAAGGTTTCACTGTTTTAAGTACAATTAAAAGAAACAGAATTAGGAAGCAGATCAGAGCTTACGATGTGCTATAGCCTGAATAGACATTCCCAAATCCTTTAGATTTTGGACCCAGCTCTTCTTCCTGGATACAATAACGTGCTCTGCTGTCACCCTGGCCTTGTTCGACAGCTTCAGGTGCCTTCCAGTACAGCTCTATACTGTTGTGTGTTACCTTGCCCACGACTGGAGGGTCAGGACGAGAAGGGACTGACATGATTAACCTGTTAACGTGGAAAATAAAAACGTTTACTTACTATCTAACAATTATCACAGTCAAATTAAAATGATTCCTCTTAAATATAGTACTTAAAAATCTCAAACACAAAACTCATCTGATTAAACAATACCTTTTTACAAAGAGGTAATTTCAAATTTAGAACTTCTCTCTGAAATCTTAACAGATAAACTGTACAGCCATAATAACGAAATATCTCCCAATTATCAACTGTATAATTATTTAGGGTTTTCAAATTAAAGACTAGGATATTCAGAAGCTAAACATCCTGGCATGCGGCAGGTCTGAACAAGGAGGCCATTGTATTCCTTTGTTTAAGAATCATTGTTTAGCTGTGAGCATGCATTGCTCACGGGCACTAATTTCATGCGTAATGGTCACTTTGAAAAATACACCTACCTATGTTATGAATTCTATTTAGGTATTGAATGTAAACAATATAAACTGTTATAATCCATCACTGCCAGTCTATCATTGCTTGCAATTCTGTGCTATCTAAGATCTTATCAGAATGTTAGAAAAATTAAAATTAACAGCTGACCGCCACAACAGTCTCAATGGCAAGACTGTATAGCTTTGCAAAACAAAATTTTGAAAGAATATCTTTAAAAACAAAATCAATTATAGTCAGTGATTCTTTTTCAAAAATTTCTTTTCTCGTAGATAATTGTTGCTGTGCACTCAATTAAGGAGCTTGTTGATCTGAAATGTTACCAACATCATTATCATCACAACATGGCATTAATAGACACCAATAGTGTGAGAAAAAATGTTATCATAACATTAAACAGTGTTGTCAGTATCAATGTTTAGTCTATAGTCAATATAGCCGTTTTCAATTGAGTGTCAAAAGTAATCGTGGAGTTTCTTTGGTTTGGTTTTGGTTTTGCTATGGTTTGAGATTGGCTGAGTAGTCTAATTGGTAATTAACTGGTTCCGTTTTAGTTTTATAACACTCAATTGAAAAGACCCCTGTAATTTAGTTTGCAGCTCAAGTGCATGGGTATTAGCATAATTGCAAAAATCTAAATCTGTTACCAAGGAAAACAAAGTCTTATCTTATCCTAATGTGGATCTAATGTAGTTTAATTCTGTTTTTCAGTATATGTCGCTGCATTAATTATTAAACATTGTGAGTGTGTTTTTGAGCAAGTCATAACATTCAAATTTACATTTTCATGTGTTTTTTTCAAGAACAGGTTATTGGGCTTTGCTGAAAAAAAAACATTGCTGGAATTCATGAGGGGACTTACTAAAAATTTAATTAAGTTAAGCTTATGTCTTTGAATGACGAATGCGAGCATAACTAGAGCATGACAAACGGGCATTTGCACAAGATATAATGATATAATTGTGAAGGTGTTTAACAATCACAACTTTTGGCCCTTTACATTAACTACCCTCACTAAAGTAAGACGACAAATTTTCTTCCCCAACACAAGTTTATCAGCAACATGACACTCAACATGCTACAAGGTCGCTAAATATTCCCTAGTAGAGAACAACAAGAGATAACAAAGACAACAATGGGAGAATGGCCGGACACTAATCTGCAAATTTCGTTGTTTAATTAAACGAAAATTACTACCTGCTCCAGCTTCAACAACAAGTAACGAATCCTAATCACTTTGCAAATTAATCGGATTGATGTATAAATGTAGATTTGAAACAGGAGCACTCTCTTCGTAATAAATTTTACGGGGCTCTCCCCAACTGAACAAGGCACGCTCCATACTCGCTTGCAAAACGAACTATATTTTCCAGCATTATTCGACAAAAATTAGATATTTCCAGATCAAAGATCAACTATCCAGGGTTTTCTGAGAAGTAAGCCAATATGGGAAAAGAAATGCGGGATAAACCACAAGCATACGCGTTCAAGCACGATTTTGCCACAATATAAGATATATTTCGCTGTTTGCAGTTCACCTAGGCTAATTTGCCCATTAATTAAAAGCACAGCACAACTTACCTCGATGTTTACTAAAGCAATATTTTTCTTGCCTTTTTGGACCTTTTGCAGGTGATAACAGATTTCTGACCTTCATTTGCTATCAAATACATTTTGAATACACTTCACACAAACCACAAGGGCCAAGGAGACCAAACTTG
>CBDDTI010000009.1:0-5639 GCA_965233585.1 bacterium | reverse complement strand
AAACACGGGTTAGATGCGTGATTAACCTACAATTCTATAAGAATCTGAAGACTTTAAATCCTCTAGACATAACGGCATACCTCTCAAGGAAGCCGGTGACCCGATCATCACTTGTATTCAGAATTTTACGAATACTGTCCTCCAAACTTTCACTTGACGCGCGTCTAGAACTGGCTGACGATATCGACAGACCATTTTCATTGTCGCTCATGCTACGAAGGCGACTTTTCCGGTTTGTCTCTCTTAAACTCTTCTTTAAATCTCTTGCAAACTCGGGAGAAAATTTTGCCACTTCAAACAAAACTAATCATACAGAAACACGGGCTTTAAGAGTGAGACTTATCAAACAAATTTCTGCTGGTATAAAATAATGTTCTGAATAGTGGGATATCAGAAACTGATTGGTTACCAAGCTTGCGACAGGTTCAGGTTTCTCTGCTTTCCGGGGTGGACACAGGCAATGGCCAGGTGTATTTCCGTTGTCTGCGAGGAAAATCATTCTTTTAAGATAAGAAATTCTTGAACGGCATTAATGTAGCACCTCTGAGAAGCCTTTGGTTTATCTTGGAGTTTATGCGAAAAGAAAGTCTCGTTATTATTGTTTTATTACAAAGGGTGATACAATAGCGAATGATCTTCTCACCCTACCCTACACGATAATGTCTCAAGTGCCATGCTTGCGCACAGGAAGCCAAGATATTTCCTTTCATTTCAATATGTTGTCTTTGGTCTTTTTAAAAATGGAATCAGGTGGTTCCTTCAGATAAGATTCCTTTATCATTGAAATTGCAGCAAATCAAATATTCTCCCCACAGTGTATGAAAAATAAACAAGCTTAAAGACGAGGACCAAAGAATTAGAAAGAAAATTCGTTTATTTACATTCTTGAAACTGGCGGGTAACACAAACCGCAAACAGATTGTTCGAATTTTTCCGCGGACTTAGCACATTAAGAGAATTGAGGATTTAATGTTTTGTCATTTCTTCTTCTTTAACACAGAGAAATGAGAAAATCCAAACATTTTTTGAAATTATTTTTGAAGCTCAGGGTATAATTTCTATTTTCAAAGGAAACAAAACTGAAAATAGTGATTGGAGGATCAACTTTGTCATCTGCCATCAACAGGTCAGCATCTCCTAAAAACGCTCTTGAAAGTAACCAGTTTATGGTACATTTGATTTAATTAATTAGCTGCCCTCGAAAATGGAAATGATTACAAAAGTCGGTATTAAATCTACCCTCTATATCGCTGGGACCGTTTAGCTTAGCTTAAGCAGTGTTCTCATCCTATTTTGTTTATTTTTCTGCATTGAGCCTTTCCGTTCGGGTGAAAACTATTTTTAGCTTGTCTGGTTCTGACAGACGGATATTTGCATTGATCTTTGAGGGGGACTTCATGAGAGAGAAACGAGACCGAGGAGGGTGTTCAGTTGATAATGTTAGAGCCTCCAAAGTTCATTTATAAGGTTCTTTTTATGTTGAACAGAAAAGGTTTGATTTTCTCGTTGAAGTGCGACATAATTGATTGCCGGACACGTCGGGGAAAAAGGTCCAATTCTTATGTTCTTTACGAGCCTGAAGAAATCTAGAAGACTTGGGAGAAGACGACTAACTATCGCGGAGTTTTTAAAAATAGAATGTGTAAATTATGAGCATAGTCTTGGTTAAGAAGCTAAGCGCGCTTTCATTGGTGAAGACGATTCCCTATTATCTTAGAAAACATAGCTAGAAGTTGACACTGCAATGGTCAGAAATTCTTTAAATGCCAAACATCCAAGTGACTTAGCTTAGAGCAGATTGACAACTACCTGACGACTGTCCTTTTCCGACTGAATAGGTACAGCCAGGCTGCAGAAAATTCTTTGGAACTAATCTAGCTGGTTAGCTAGCATTCATCGCAAATTGATTGACGCCAATGTCCTACTGAAATCTTTTGGTAGTCACTGCAGACCACGCGAGCGAGGCGAAGGCTCTGGGGACGAAAACGTGAGAACAACTTCGTACTGAAGTCGTTTTTCTATTGTGCATGCGCGAAAAGATGCAGATTATTCCCTAATTCTCGTCGCCGGCAAGAGCAGTCGCCGACCACGTGACTAAAGCCGAGAGATGGAGGCTCTGAGTTTCCATTTAGTCTCTCATCGAGCAGAAAGAGAAAGGAATGTGTCTCACGAAGTAATTCCAAGTTGGGAGTGCCGAGTTGCATGTCTGTTGATGGCAAATTTGCCAGTTCAGCAAAAAGAATACGTCTTATTCCTTGGAAAACGCCTCTGCATATCTGGACGACTGAGGTGCCATGTACAAAATAAACTGCAATCGGGCGCTATTTGGCAAACAGGGGAAGGTTACGCGACGACTGCCAGCCATCGCAATCATAATGTAAAAAGTCAAAAATGGTCTGGCGCCTCCTTACATTTTGGACTTTTTTGTTGTTACTAGTTCTCAGTATCACCTTAGAAATTCTGATTTCACCGTAGTTAAATTTGGAACTGTTACCTGGGTAGCCTGACTTATTTAGCTAGGTAATCTGGTTTTATCAACTGAGTTGACAATGTAAATTGGCCACCGTAAAGAGATTCGAAAGCTGACGTTTCGAGCGTTAGCCCTTCGTCTTAGCGAATGGACGAAGGGCTAACGCTCGAAACGTCAGCTTTCGAATCTCTCTACGGTGGCCAATTTACATATTCAACTCAGTTGATAAAACCAAATTATCTTGTAATACTCCCACCAACGCAGCACCACAGTTTCTTTAGAAACTTACCCCCTTTATGACTTATTTAGGCCCTGTCATTTGGTCCAAACTTGACAGATCTATTCGATTGTCTGAATCATTGGACATTTTTTAAAGCGCATCAAATTGGTTAATCGCACAAGCCTGTTGGACAGTACATGTACTTGTAAAGACTTTTTTACGTAACAACTAACAATTGACTTATCGCGTGACTCGCTGTCTGTTTTATATATTTTTTCAACACTTACAAATGTAAATATATTTCATTTTTATCAATTATTACATGAGTAACTGTAGCTAGGTGCCCCCAATTAGTGTACGTTGTATGCTAGCGGCTTCGACATATTAATAAAGTTCTAGTCTTGACTTGTCTTATCTTCATAGGCGTACGAGCCGGGAGGGCGAGGGGGGCTGCAGCCCCCCCAGTTACAGAAATTTTTGAAATTTTTCGGGCAAAATGCTTATGATTCGGGCAAAAGTACTCGGAAGAACATACTCTAAAAGGCTGTCAAAGCCAGACTTGAAGGCTACTTTCTCTGACGTGTGCCTTGTCAAGACGGAGTTAAAGTCAAATGATCTAAGGATCCAGGCATTTGTTTTGGAAAAGCCGTATATCGTTTATATGTGTATCGTAGAAATCCACGAGATGAATATTACTTCCATCAAAATTAAACAAGGACAGAATCCAAGCAAACGAAGACCTACAACTCTCAACCTCGGACAAAACCTGTTGAGACAAATTGCAAAAATACCTATTTTTGCACTTACCGTGACAAAAATGCTTTCAGTCTCAAATTACAAGACCGTTTCTCCCCTCCCCTATTGCAATGTTGTTTACGGTGCACACTTGAGCTGTTATAATTAAGCCAAAACAACATTGCACCAGGGGTGGAGAGGGAGGCGAAATGCCTTAACACTTTTGTCCGGGGTTGTAGACTTTTTTTGTACAGTTTCAAAATTTTCTTTAACTTTACCTACAATGAAGAATTTACTGTATCTTTAACAAGTTTTTGATTTTACTGGGCAATCGATCGAGGTCAGATAGTATGCGAGGTTTCAACTGAAATAACTGCAGTTGAACCCTCATTTTTTCGAACCTCCTGATAACTCGAAACAGAAGTCGTTTCCCTCTCCTTCGTCGGACACTGTAATTTTAGTTACCCCTGATTTCTCGAAATATCTGATTTTTCGAACCAGTTTTCGTTTCCCTCTGAGGTTCGAAAAATTCGGATTTTGGAATGATAATACGTTCATTAGACGTAAGAATTGGGAGCGTTTTTGTTTTACTGCGATTTGAGTGCGTTTGCACAACACATTCTCTCGGGCATTGTGTAATTTTTTTCGGGCAATAAGGTCTCCGCCCCCCCCCCCCCCCCCCCCCCCAAGTCTAAAGGTGCCCGTACGCCTATGCTTATCTTTAGGTTCGCCTAACAAGAGAATGCCTGATCGCAGGTTAGGTAATAAAAGTTGAAAGATACTGAATACATTGACAAACCAAGGAAGCGAAATAAGTTTTACTTTTTCAATTTCAGCGGAAAAGTTTTTAAACTCTTTGTGCCACTTCCTATTTGGCTGAGGAGAAAGGTAGAAAATGCTGGGTCTCCGCCTCAGCAAATTCTTAATTTAGCAAGCCTCGAGAAGAACCGCAACTGTCACTCTGCACGCGTACCACCGGATCAACCAATCAGAATCCAGCATTTTTGGCCTCTTTCAAAGTCGCAGCTAATTCTCGACAATAAATATCTTACGTATTCCAAGCAAGAGTTTTGACTACTTAAAATCAGTGTGCTCGAAGGCAAAAAAATCCGCGGGCACTTCATAACAATAAAAATAGCACTGCAAAATTTAGGATTTTTCCCGTGATCAAGGTCAAGGTAAATAAGCTCAGCTGAGAAAAGCATTGCCACACAATCACGCGATAATTGAACAAATTTTAAAATAGCCTGCCTTGGCCATTTTATCATCCGAAGTTTTGAACGATCCCCCCAGAACAAACAATAACACTGATCTCTTCTTCGCTGTTTACCTCGCTCCGGCGTAAGTGCGATCATGAGTTTATAAAGAAGAATAACAAATTGAAGGAACAAAACATACCTTGATGGCGGCTGCCGGCTATGTGGATCTGTTCTACCAGATGCGCACGAAAATGTCGCTTTCAACCTGGCTACCACTTGGCCTACTCTTGAACCCGTATCTTGCCTTTGTGCCATATTTATCTGTCACAGAAACTTCGCAGATATGTCACCACACTTTTCAAGGCAGCGCGATCATTTCGTCAAAATCGTCCTCCATTCTCAGTCCATTCAAACGTCGTTGTTATGAACAACAAAGTGATGCATAATCGGGTCTGGAATACGATAAATACGGATTTTCGTGCTGTGCCTCTTATTCAGCTACCAACAACCGATCATAAACTGACTGATCGCCTCAAATATAAGAGATATCCACGACATGAACCAAATACTTCCCAGATAAATTGGATTTTTCAGAGGATGTATCTGTCGGAGGTTGGATGAGTCAGGTTCGATACCTTGATTTCTGTGTGCCCTAAACGGCGAGATGTTGTGTAATAGGTATACTGAGTAGCACCATGTGACAGGTCATAAGACAACATAACGTGTTGCTAGTTATTTCAACTGTCAATTTCCCATGTCGCTGATTCGATAAAGTAAAATTTCACGTGAAGAGTCTCAAGGATAAAATTCAACCAGCTGTACTACTTTCTGGCAAGGTGTGAACGGTGAAAGATATTTTTCCGTCTTAACTACTGTGATGGGATAAGCTGAAAATCGCTCTTGATTAAAAAATTCCGCCACCGATTATGGCAGGATTTAATCCAATGACACTAAAACTTTCTGTGAACGCTTTTTTTTTACTGAAAACATGGAGGAGTCCAGTTTCTGGTTTCTA
>CBDDTI010000007.1:0-17333 GCA_965233585.1 bacterium | reverse complement strand
AACAAATGTAGCAAGATTTGAAAAATTATTTTGTTGTATATTGTATAACATATCTTTATAATGGATATATTCAAATGAGATGTAATGTTATTGTTTTATAAAATATACAGAGATATGAAGTATTATTTAAAATGTGATATTAAATATTATTTAAAATGTATTTCATTGTTAAATTGTATGTCCTTGTTAAACTGTACACCTATGTTGTATTTCAATTTTATGATTTATATATTATACCTTATAGTGATACTGTTACAAATAAAAAGGAAATATATATCTTTACATGGGCAGGGGAATGTGATCTTGTGTTTTATTGATTTGTAAACAGCTTTAACGCTTCTTTTCGAAAAATATGTGTGGCCCTGAAAAGGGCCGTTGTTTGTTTGACTTGGTCAATGGTCAGATGTTGTTTAACCGCCGAATCCGTAGAGGGTACGTCCCTGTCTCTTCAGAGCGTAGACAACGTCCATGGCTGTGACGGTCTTCCTCTTGGCATGTTCGGTGTAGGTGACAGCATCACGGATGACGTTTTCCAGGAAGACTTTGAGTACACCTCGGGTCTCCTCGTAGATCAGTCCGGAGATACGTTTGACACCACCTCGGCGAGCCAGACGACGGATAGCAGGCTTGGTAATACCCTGGATGTTATCCCTCAACACCTTCCTGTGACGCTTGGCGCCTCCTTTTCCCAGACCTTTTCCTCCTTTACCACGTCCAGACATTGTTGTTTCTTCTTCTGAGTAAACAGCGAGAATGACAACTTCGGGACTGACGTGGGTCCTTTTATAGGGATAATTGACGACGCGCTAGTAAACACAGTATTTTGAATCGTTCGGCTCGACATATAGGTGTGATAAATGTAAGATCGTTTGTGATTGGCTGGGGTATTTGAACATGGACAAACATCCTCTTGGAGTAATTAAAAGCAATTAGCAGCAATTAACATTGTTCACGAGTGATGAATAAATTAATTGATGAATAAATGACATTATATTTCATGACTGTCAATTTTATGTGATTTTAAAATATTTTGCAGAAAGTTATAGCAGCGAAAAGTGATCTCCTTATTTTTGTATAATCTGAATAAAAGAATTATACAAGGAATTTAGTCAGTATTTGTTTTTAAAAAATGTGTAATTTGATGTAATAAATGTGCAAAAGAGAAATATATTAAATTTTCATTTTGATTGCAATTTGTCCAAATGAAATTATATTATTACAGGATGAAATTTGTGTATGAACTGCGTTAAAAGGGTCTACTTTCTGGACATATATACAAGATTGAACTGTTGTGGGAGAAAAATCGCGATATTTATAATTTCAAATATATGTAGGGTGTATTTTGTCAGTAAAAAAGACAATTGTCACAATATTTCTCGTATATGCGCATTTATATACATGCGTAATTAATATATGAAATATATAGCTAACATAGACATTGTTACACAGTATGTAGATAGGGGTTTATTTTTCTTGTGTTGTGTTTGATTGGACCTATATTTGAGTTTTGATGGTGTGTTGGACCTATGTTTCGTATTGGTAGTTTTCAACAATATAGCTTCTTTTCGAAAAATATGAGGTGGCCTTGAAAAAGGCCGTTTGTTTTTGTATGTGGTGTGAAACAGCTTAAGCGCGTTCTCCACGGATACGTCTTGCCAGCTGGATGTCCTTTGGCATGATGGTGACACGCTTGGCGTGGATGGCGCACAAGTTGGTGTCTTCGAAGAGTCCGACTAAGTAAGCCTCGGATGCCTCTTGGAGGGCCATGACGGCTGAGCTCTGGAATCGCAGGTCGGTCTTGAAGTCCTGTGCGATTTCACGAACCAGACGCTGGAAGGGGAGTTTCCTGATGAGGAGCTCAGTGCTCTTCTGGTATCTCCTGATTTCACGGAGAGCGACGGTTCCTGGCCTGTATCTGTGTGGCTTCTTGACACCACCGGTGGCTGGTGCGCTCTTACGAGCGGCCTTTGTGGCCAGCTGCTTCCTTGGGGCCTTGCCTCCAGTAGATTTACGTGCTGTCTGCTTGGTACGAGCCATCTTTCTTCTTCAACGTTTTAGAGTCGAATGAATGAAGTGTAAGGTCACATAGCGTTCTATTTATTGCCTTTGTTTGTAAACACCGCCGTTACTGTATCGACGGCGATAATTGGCCACCGGCTTTGTATCAACGCATATGATTGGTCAAATCTCTGTACAATGATTGGCTGAAGTAAAACATCGTTTCAATGCTTTTGGAAGTGCAAATTTGCACAAAATTTTGCTATATTGGAAAGTCGCATTTTCATCGGGTTTTATTTGATAAAAAGGATAAATTGTACATCGGCATACAGTTGAACATAAAATAAAACTTACAAAACAAGTTTCCTCATAGCTTAAAAGAATTATTTCATAAAATTAATAAAAAATAATTCCTTATTATGCATTGAAAGATGACATATGGTGCAAAATAAAGCAGATATTGAAATAAATAAATACAGACTGACTGACAAAGTGACGGACGAACCGACTTATTTATGAACAAGTTGAAAATTTGAAAGTTGAAAATTTATGAAGAAATATCAAGTTCGATTAATACGGGGTTTAAGGAAAACACACCTGATACATTTCATATTGGAGTGAGAATATATATAATTATTTTTCTGATATTAACTGTGAAAAAGAAATAAATAGATAAAACAAAATAAAAACAGCGTATTATTACCTTTTACGAAAAAAAAGTATAAATTATAAAAATGTATGTATGTTTTACTAAACAGGTAGTTGTGTGGGAGCTATGTTTGAATTGTGTTTTGTCAACTTATTGCTTCTTTTCTAAAAATGTGGGTAGCCCTGAAAAGGGCTTTTGTGTTTGCTTTTGCTCAGCAAAAGTGCAATTTATGCCTTCTTGGCAGCGGCCTTCTTCTTTGGGGTCTTTGCCTTCTTAGCCTTTGGTGCAGCTTTGGGTTTAGCTGTTTTGGGTTTTGCAGCCTTCTTGGGCGACTTCTTGGCAGCTGGCTTCTTCTTGGGCGTCTTGGCTTTCTTGGGCTTGGCAGCTTTCTTGGTTTCTCCGCCCTCTTTCTTGGCTGGTGCTTTCTTTGGCTTTGCTACTTTCTTTGGCTTGGCAGCTTTGGGCTTGGTTGCCTTCTTGGGTTTCTTAACCTCTTTCTTCTTTTCGCCAACTTTGAAGGAGCCAGATGCACCGGTGCCTTTAGCCTGCTTGAGAGTGCCATTCTTCACGCCAGCTTTCAGAGCTGTCTTGACGCGAGCGTTGACTGCTGTGCCGTTGTCACCGACTTTGTAGTTTGCCATGATGTATTTCAATATGGCTTGCCTGGATGAACCTCCCCTTTCTTTCAGCGCTGTTATGGCTGCAGAAATCATGTCCTTGTACTGCGGGTGGGCTGCAGGAACCTTGGGCTTCTTTGCCTTGGTGACCTTCTTGGGTGTGGCGGTTGCCGTTGATGCCATTTTCAGATGTAGAGATGAACGTCTTCTCAGCTTAAACTGCTATAAGAGAATAAAGCGACTGGGGGCAAAGCGGTGTTTTTGTTTGTACAGTCGCGGACGTCGTTGTAAGCACCAGTTATTTGTCGAGTACATGATGTTGGTCGTTGTTTTAAGATAGGCATGTTCAAACCTCGTTTTCTTCTTATTTCACATTATTTACTGAACACAATAGTTATACAATGATAGAAGAAAACATCTGCTACAATATTATATGAAAATAATCGTCAATTACTTACATAGAACTGATTTTATATCAATAAAACTATGATATTTGAGGGAAAACGAGGTACATCAAGTGCCGTTTTCGTAATAAAATACTATTATTGTAGATATTTCTTGAGATCTTTTGCGTGCTACTATTAGCAGAAATACTATATTTCCCCTTTAAGCATATTTCTGTGTTCTTCAATCCTAAAAAGTGAATTAAAATACGTTTGAAAATGAATACCGGGTCACATCTGACGTACACGATTTTGTTATAACATTGAATATTTATTCTGAAATAAGTCGTACACATTATTTGAAATATCAAGAAATAACAATGATTTACGTAAAATATGCTAATCCGACATGTTATATTGAGTGAAGTGTTTGACATATGTTACTAAACACTGCGTTGTTCAATTCAATACCAGACCATATCGTTCATATATGACAAACGCTCAATAACATTTATGGAAAATTCAGTTAATTTCTCACAGAAGGTTATAAATATGTCGTTGATATTCATGTTCATAGACAAAAAGTTATAACAAATAAATATGAAAACTAAGACATTATACATACAATTTTGACTTTTTTTTTTTTCGTTACTACTCAACACGGAAAATCTGTCAGCTTACCATTGAACTTATGCATATAATTTTATTCATTTTTTGACACTCATCAAACACGCCATAAGACTTCTAATTACACTTAATTTACAGAATATCTGTCTTTTTCGTGTATCGATGAATCACAGTGGCTGTTTCATTTATAAGAAATAGTGGACATTCAATTCAATTTGAAATATTTTTCATGTTAAACAGAAAATTCACACCTACCATGCAGAAGTCTTTCACGTAGCACCAAGTCTTGTAAGGAGTTGCATGGTTTTGTCTTGGTAGCGTTCTTTATGACGTCATGACAATGACGTTATCGTAACGTCGTTTTGACGCCATGTTTTCACTGTGACTAATGCGGATTTCAGTAACACTATTTTCTGAAGGTTTATTTAGGAGATTACAGATATCCTGCAAATATATAATTTTATACTCATGCGTTATAATTACACTTATACTTTACATGGTCTATGTATATTCTTAGTTATACGGTGAAATTAAACATAAATATGCGTTGCCATAAAACGATTTCTTTCATTACCTTTACACTGTACATTTCATGGGGTACAAATATGTAAGATTCAATGATAATGTGGGATCTATGTGCAATGTACAATAAATCTATCTGTGTTCTACAATAAATTGTTCTATTCATTATTATTTGTAATATTGTATTTCAAAGTGCACTAATTTCCTATGTATTTACATTTATTGAAGTATTGTTTGCGTGATCAGGGGATGTGTGGGATCTATATTTGGGTTTGATATCAGTGTTTTCAACTCAAATGCTTCTTTTCGAAAAATTTTGGTGGCCGTTAAAACGGCCGTTTTGTTGTACTGTATTGAGGAATACAGTTTACTTGGAGGCCTTGGCGGATTTCTTTGGCAGAAGAACAGCCTGGATGTTGGGGAGGACACCACCCTGGGCGATGGTCACACCGGAGAGGAGTTTGTTCAATTCCTCGTCGTTCCTGATGGCCAACTGCAAGTGTCTTGGGATGATTCTGCCCTTCTTGTTGTCTCTGGCTGCGTTGCCTGCCAATTCCAGAACCTCAGCGGCTAAGTATTCGAGAACAGCAGCCAAGTACACTGGTGCACCAGCTCCTACTCGCTCAGCATAGTTGCCCTTTCTCAACAGACGGTGGATACGTCCGACGGGGAACTGTAGCCCGGCACGGGATGATCGGCTCTTTGCCTTTCCCTTTGTCTTTCCTCCTTTTCCTCGGCCTGACATGTTGCTTATTCTCTTGATGCGATATCAAATCAGAATGAAACCAAAAATCACACCGTCAACCTTTATATACCCACCGCTGGCATTCACACGACACAAACCCAGTCCAGACAAACACAACAACCAATCAACGCACGGCTCTTATAAACACCCTCGGGTTAAGTTTGTAACAACGCCGCTCGATGTATGCTCACTTAAACGTCCGCGCTTGATTACTAAAACATCGTTTCAATGCCACGCTCAGATCGATGGTATAAAAGCGAAAAATTTACTGCGACGATATCACTTTTCGTTTAGCACGCAAAGTATCAACATGCCACCCAAAGTAAGCAGCAAAGGATCCAAGAAGGCCGCCTCCAAGGCAAAGGCCCAGCGTACTGGGGACAAGAAGAGAAAGAGGAGGAGGAGGGAATCCTACGCTATCTACATCTACAAAGTCTTGAAACAGGTGCACCCTGACACTGGTGTCTCCAGCAAGGCCATGAGCATCATGAACAGCTTTGTCAACGATATCTTTGAGAGAATCGCTGCAGAGGCTTCCAGACTGGCTCACTACAACAAGAGGTCCACCATCACCTCCAGAGAGATCCAGACCGCTGTCCGACTTCTCCTTCCAGGAGAGTTGGCCAAGCACGCCGTCTCTGAGGGAACCAAGGCTGTGACCAAGTACACCAGCAGCAAGTAAACTTGTTTACTCTGCTAACAAACAAACGGCCCTTTTCAGGGCCATCCAAACTTTTCGAAAAGAAGTGATTAAGCTGAACTAAATCAAAATACAAACAAAGGTCCCACACCACATGAATAATGTACATGTATGAATGTCCAAACTTATAATGTATTGTTACTATACCTGCACATGTATATATTATTTACACGTAACTTACATGTATATATTACATTTACACTTTTATTGTCTTCCTGACATAGAATTAACGAAAGTACATATATGTCACATATATACATATACACATATTCTGATTATATGTAAGATGAGTGAATAGGTCATCAGTTCTTTTGTATTTTACATTAGAATATATTGGAAACGTTACAGAACAAATGTAGCAAGATTTGAAAAATTATTTTGTTGTATATTGTATAACATATCTTTATAATGGATATATTCAAATGAGATGTAATGTTATTGTTTTATAAAATATACAGAGATATGAAGTATTATTTAAAATGTGATATTAAATATTATTTAAAATGTATTTCATTGTTAAATTGTATGTCCTTGTTAAACTGTACACCTATGTTGTATTTCAATTTTATGATTTATATATTATACCTTATAGTGATACTGTTACAAATAAAAAGGAAATATATATCTTTACATGGGCAGGGGAATGTGATCTTGTGTTTTATTGATTTGTAAACAGCTTTAACGCTTCTTTTCGAAAAATATGTGTGGCCCTGAAAAGGGCCGTTGTTTGTTTGACTTGGTCAATGGTCAGATGTTGTTTAACCGCCGAATCCGTAGAGGGTACGTCCCTGTCTCTTCAGAGCGTAGACAACGTCCATGGCTGTGACGGTCTTCCTCTTGGCATGTTCGGTGTAGGTGACAGCATCACGGATGACGTTTTCCAGGAAGACTTTGAGTACACCTCGGGTCTCCTCGTAGATCAGTCCGGAGATACGTTTGACACCACCTCGGCGAGCCAGACGACGGATAGCAGGCTTGGTAATACCCTGGATGTTATCCCTCAACACCTTCCTGTGACGCTTGGCGCCTCCTTTTCCCAGACCTTTTCCTCCTTTACCACGTCCAGACATTGTTGTTTCTTCTTCTGAGTAAACAGCGAGAATGACAACTTCGGGACTGACGTGGGTCCTTTTATAGGGATAATTGACGACGCGCTAGTAAACACAGTATTTTGAATCGTTCGGCTCGACATATAGGTGTGATAAATGTAAGATCGTTTGTGATTGGCTGGGGTATTTGAACATGGACAAACATCCTCTTGGAGTAATTAAAAGCAATTAACAGCAATTAACATTGTTCACGAGTGATGAATAAATTAATTGATGAATAAATGACATTATATTTCATGACTGTCAATTTTATGTGATTTTAAAATATTTTGCAGAAAGTTATAGCAGCGAAAAGTGATCTCCTTATTTTTGTATAATCTGAATAAAAGAATTATACAAGGAATTTAGTCAGTATTTGTTTTTAAAAAATGTGTAATTTGATGTAATAAATGTGCAAAAGAGAAATATATTAAATTTTCATTTTGATTGCAATTTGTCCAAATGAAATTATATTATTACAGGATGAAATTTGTGTATGAACTGCGTTAAAAGGGTCTACTTTCTGGACATATATACAAGATTGAACTGTTGTGGGAGAAAAATCGCGATATTTATAATTTCAAATATATGTAGGGTGTATTTTGTCAGTAAAAAAGACAATTGTCACAATATTTCTCGTATATGCGCATTTATATACATGCGTAATTAATATATGAAATATATAGCTAACATAGACATTGTTACACAGTATGTAGATAGGGGTTTATTTTTCTTGTGTTGTGTTTGATTGGACCTATATTTGAGTTTTGATGGTGTGTTGGACCTATGTTTCGTATTGGTAGTTTTCAACAATATAGCTTCTTTTCGAAAAATATGAGGTGGCCTTGAAAAAGGCCGTTTGTTTTTGTATGTGGTGTGAAACAGCTTAAGCGCGTTCTCCACGGATACGTCTTGCCAGCTGGATGTCCTTTGGCATGATGGTGACACGCTTGGCGTGGATGGCGCACAAGTTGGTGTCTTCGAAGAGTCCGACTAAGTAAGCCTCGGATGCCTCTTGGAGGGCCATGACGGCTGAGCTCTGGAATCGCAGGTCGGTCTTGAAGTCCTGTGCGATTTCACGAACCAGACGCTGGAAGGGGAGTTTCCTGATGAGGAGCTCAGTGCTCTTCTGGTATCTCCTGATTTCACGGAGAGCGACGGTTCCTGGCCTGTATCTGTGTGGCTTCTTGACACCACCGGTGGCTGGTGCGCTCTTACGAGCGGCCTTTGTGGCCAGCTGCTTCCTTGGGGCCTTGCCTCCAGTAGATTTACGTGCTGTCTGCTTGGTACGAGCCATCTTTCTTCTTCAACGTTTTAGAGTCGAATGAATGAAGTGTAAGGTCACATAGCGTTCTATTTATTGCCTTTGTTTGTAAACACCGCCGTTACTGTATCGACGGCGATAATTGGCCACCGGCTTTGTATCAACGCATATGATTGGTCAAATCTCTGTACAATGATTGGCTGAAGTAAAACATCGTTTCAATGCTTTTGGAAGTGCAAATTTGCACAAAATTTTGCTATATTGGAAAGTCGCATTTTCATCGGGTTTTATTTGATAAAAAGGATAAATTGTACATCGGCATACAGTTGAACATAAAATAAAACTTACAAAACAAGTTTCCTCATAGCTTAAAAGAATTATTTCATAAAATTAATAAAAAATAATTCCTTATTATGCATTGAGAGATGACATATGGTGCAAAATAAAGCAGATATTGAAATAGATAAATACAGACTGACTGACAAAGTGACGGACGAACCGACTTATTTATGAACAAGTTGAAAATTTGAAAGTTGAAAATTTATGAAGAAATATCAAGTTCGATTAATACGGGGTTTAAGGAAAACACACCTGATAAATTTCATATTGGAGTGAGAATATATAATTATTTTTCTGATATTAACTGTGAAAAAGAAATAAATAGATAAAACAAAATAAAAACAGCGTATTATTACTTTTTACGAAAAAAGTATAAATTATAAAAATGTATGTATGTTTTACTAAACAGGTAGTTGTGTGGGAGCTATGTTTGAATTGTGTTTTGTCAACTTATTGCTTCTTTTCTAAAAATGTGGGTAGCCCTGAAAAGGGCTTTTGTGTTTGCTTTTGCTCAGCAAAAGTGCAATTTATGCCTTCTTGGCAGCGGCCTTCTTCTTTGGGGTCTTTGCCTTCTTAGCCTTTGGTGCAGCTTTGGGTTTAGCTGTTTTGGGTTTTGCAGCCTTCTTGGGCGACTTCTTGGCAGCTGGCTTCTTCTTGGGCGTCTTGGCTTTCTTGGGCTTGGCAGCTTTCTTGGTTTCTCCGCCCTCTTTCTTGGCTGGTGCTTTCTTTGGCTTTGCTACTTTCTTTGGCTTGGCAGCTTTGGGCTTGGTTGCCTTCTTGGGTTTCTTAACCTCTTTCTTCTTTTCGCCAACTTTGAAGGAGCCAGATGCACCGGTGCCTTTAGCCTGCTTGAGAGTGCCATTCTTCACGCCAGCTTTCAGAGCTGTCTTGACGCGAGCGTTGACTGCTGTGCCGTTGTCACCGACTTTGTAGTTTGCCATGATGTATTTCAATATGGCTTGCCTGGATGAACCTCCCCTTTCTTTCAGCGCTGTTATGGCTGCAGAAATCATGTCCTTGTACTGCGGGTGGGCTGCAGGAACCTTGGGCTTCTTTGCCTTGGTGACCTTCTTGGGTGTGGCGGTTGCCGTTGATGCCATTTTCAGATGTAGAGATGAACGTCTTCTCAGCTTAAACTGCTATAAGAGAATAAAGCGACTGGGGGCAAAGCGGTGTTTTTGTTTGTACAGTCGCGGACGTCGTTGTAAGCACCAGTTATTTGTCGAGTACATGATGTTGGTCGTTGTTTTAAGATAGGCATGTTCAAACCTCGTTTTCTTCTTATTTCACATTATTTACTGAACACAATAGTTATACAATGATAGAAGAAAACATCTGCTACAATATTATATGAAAATAATCGTCAATTACTTACATAGAACTGATTTTATATCAATAAAACTATGATATTTGAGGGAAAACGAGGTACATCAAGTGCCGTTTTCGTAATAAAATACTATTATTGTAGATATTTCTTGAGATCTTTTGCGTGCTACTATTAGCAGAAATACTATATTTCCCCTTTAAGCATATTTCTGTGTTCTTCAATCCTAAAAAGTGAATTAAAATACGTTTGAAAATGAATACCGGGTCACATCTGACGTACACGATTTTGTTATAACATTGAATATTTATTCTGAAATAAGTCGTACACATTATTTGAAATATCAAGAAATAACAATGATTTACGTAAAATATGCTAATCCGACATGTTATATTGAGTGAAGTGTTTGACATATGTTACTAAACACTGCGTTGTTCAATTCAATACCAGACCATATCGTTCATATATGACAAACGCTCAATAACATTTATGGAAAATTCAGTTAATTTCTCACAGAAGGTTATAAATATGTCGTTGATATTCATGTTCATAGACAAAAAGTTATAACAAATAAATATGAAAACTAAGACATTATACATACAATTTTGACTTTTTTTTTTTTCGTTACTACTCAACACGGAAAATCTGTCAGCTTACCATTGAACTTATGCATATAATTTTATTCATTTTTTGACACTCATCAAACACGCCATAAGACTTCTAATTACACTTAATTTACAGAATATCTGTCTTTTTCGTGTATCGATGAATCACAGTGGCTGTTTCATTTATAAGAAATAGTGGACATTCAATTCAATTTGAAATATTTTTCATGTTAAACAGAAAATTCACACCTACCATGCAGAAGTCTTTCACGTAGCACCAAGTCTTGTAAGGAGTTGCATGGTTTTGTCTTGGTAGCGTTCTTTATGACGTCATGACAATGACGTTATCGTAACGTCGTTTTGACGCCATGTTTTCACTGTGACTAATGCGGATTTCAGTAACACTATTTTCTGAAGGTTTATTTAGGAGATTACAGATATCCTGCAAATATATAATTTTATACTCATGCGTTATAATTACACTTATACTTTACATGGTCTATGTATATTCTTAGTTATACGGTGAAATTAAACATAAATATGCGTTGCCATAAAACGATTTCTTTCATTACCTTTACACTGTACATTTCATGGGGTACAAATATGTAAGATTCAATGATAATGTGGGATCTATGTGCAATGTACAATAAATCTATCTGTGTTCTACAATAAATTGTTCTATTCATTATTATTTGTAATATTGTATTTCAAAGTGCACTAATTTCCTATGTATTTACATTTATTGAAGTATTGTTTGCGTGATCAGGGGATGTGTGGGATCTATATTTGGGTTTGATATCAGTGTTTTCAACTCAAATGCTTCTTTTCGAAAAATTTTGGTGGCCGTTAAAACGGCCGTTTTGTTGTACTGTATTGAGGAATACAGTTTACTTGGAGGCCTTGGCGGATTTCTTTGGCAGAAGAACAGCCTGGATGTTGGGGAGGACACCACCCTGGGCGATGGTCACACCGGAGAGGAGTTTGTTCAATTCCTCGTCGTTCCTGATGGCCAACTGCAAGTGTCTTGGGATGATTCTGCCCTTCTTGTTGTCTCTGGCTGCGTTGCCTGCCAATTCCAGAACCTCAGCGGCTAAGTATTCGAGAACAGCAGCCAAGTACACTGGTGCACCAGCTCCTACTCGCTCAGCATAGTTGCCCTTTCTCAACAGACGGTGGATACGTCCGACGGGGAACTGTAGCCCGGCACGGGATGATCGGCTCTTTGCCTTTCCCTTTGTCTTTCCTCCTTTTCCTCGGCCTGACATGTTGCTTATTCTCTTGATGCGATATCAAATCAGAATGAAACCAAAAATCACACCGTCAACCTTTATATACCCACCGCTGGCATTCACACGACACAAACCCAGTCCAGACAAACACAACAACCAATCAACGCACGGCTCTTATAAACACCCTCGGGTTAAGTTTGTAACAACGCCGCTCGATGTATGCTCACTTAAACGTCCGCGCTTGATTACTAAAACATCGTTTCAATGCCACGCTCAGATCGATGGTATAAAAGCGAAAAATTTACTGCGACGATATCACTTTTCGTTTAGCACGCAAAGTATCAACATGCCACCCAAAGTAAGCAGCAAAGGATCCAAGAAGGCCGCCTCCAAGGCAAAGGCCCAGCGTACTGGGGACAAGAAGAGAAAGAGGAGGAGGAGGGAATCCTACGCTATCTACATCTACAAAGTCTTGAAACAGGTGCACCCTGACACTGGTGTCTCCAGCAAGGCCATGAGCATCATGAACAGCTTTGTCAACGATATCTTTGAGAGAATCGCTGCAGAGGCTTCCAGACTGGCTCACTACAACAAGAGGTCCACCATCACCTCCAGAGAGATCCAGACCGCTGTCCGACTTCTCCTTCCAGGAGAGTTGGCCAAGCACGCCGTCTCTGAGGGAACCAAGGCTGTGACCAAGTACACCAGCAGCAAGTAAACTTGTTTACTCTGCTAACAAACAAACGGCCCTTTTCAGGGCCATCCAAACTTTTCGAAAAGAAGTGATTAAGCTGAACTAAATCAAAATACAAACAAAGGTCCCACACCACATGAATAATGTACATGTATGAATGTCCAAACTTATAATGTATTGTTACTATACCTGCACATGTATATATTATTTACACGTAACTTACATGTATATATTACATTTACACTTTTATTGTCTTCCTGACATAGAATTAACGAAAGTACATATATGTCACATATATACATATACACATATTCTGATTATATGTAAGATGAGTGAATAGGTCATCAGTTCTTTTGTATTTTACATTAGAATATATTGGAAACGTTACAGAACAAATGTAGCAAGATTTGAAAAATTATTTTGTTGTATATTGTATAACATATCTTTATAATGGATATATTCAAATGAGATGTAATGTTATTGTTTTATAAAATATACAGAGATATGAAGTATTATTTAAAATGTGATATTAAATATTATTTAAAATGTATTTCATTGTTAAATTGTATGTCCTTGTTAAACTGTACACCTATGTTGTATTTCAATTTTATGATTTATATATTATACCTTATAGTGATACTGTTACAAATAAAAAGGAAATATATATCTTTACATGGGCAGGGGAATGTGATCTTGTGTTTTATTGATTTGTAAACAGCTTTAACGCTTCTTTTCGAAAAATATGTGTGGCCCTGAAAAGGGCCGTTGTTTGTTTGACTTGGTCAATGGTCAGATGTTGTTTAACCGCCGAATCCGTAGAGGGTACGTCCCTGTCTCTTCAGAGCGTAGACAACGTCCATGGCTGTGACGGTCTTCCTCTTGGCATGTTCGGTGTAGGTGACAGCATCACGGATGACGTTTTCCAGGAAGACTTTGAGTACACCTCGGGTCTCCTCGTAGATCAGTCCGGAGATACGTTTGACACCACCTCGGCGAGCCAGACGACGGATAGCAGGCTTGGTAATACCCTGGATGTTATCCCTCAACACCTTCCTGTGACGCTTGGCGCCTCCTTTTCCCAGACCTTTTCCTCCTTTACCACGTCCAGACATTGTTGTTTCTTCTTCTGAGTAAACAGCGAGAATGACAACTTCGGGACTGACGTGGGTCCTTTTATAGGGATAATTGACGACGCGCTAGTAAACACAGTATTTTGAATCGTTCGGCTCGACATATAGGTGTGATAAATGTAAGATCGTTTGTGATTGGCTGGGGTATTTGAACATGGACAAACATCCTCTTGGAGTAATTAAAAGCAATTAACAGCAATTAACATTGTTCACGAGTGATGAATAAATTAATTGATGAATAAATGACATTATATTTCATGACTGTCAATTTTATGTGATTTTAAAATATTTTGCAGAAAGTTATAGCAGCGAAAAGTGATCTCCTTATTTTTGTATAATCTGAATAAAAGAATTATACAAGGAATTTAGTCAGTATTTGTTTTTAAAAAATGTGTAATTTGATGTAATAAATGTGCAAAAGAGAAATATATTAAATTTTCATTTTGATTGCAATTTGTCCAAATGAAATTATATTATTACAGGATGAAATTTGTGTATGAACTGCGTTAAAAGGGTCTACTTTCTGGACATATATACAAGATTGAACTGTTGTGGGAGAAAAATCGCGATATTTATAATTTCAAATATATGTAGGGTGTATTTTGTCAGTAAAAAAGACAATTGTCACAATATTTCTCGTATATGCGCATTTATATACATGCGTAATTAATATATGAAATATATAGCTAACATAGACATTGTTACACAGTATGTAGATAGGGGTTTATTTTTCTTGTGTTGTGTTTGATTGGACCTATATTTGAGTTTTGATGGTGTGTTGGACCTATGTTTCGTATTGGTAGTTTTCAACAATATAGCTTCTTTTCGAAAAATATGAGGTGGCCTTGAAAAAGGCCGTTTGTTTTTGTATGTGGTGTGAAACAGCTTAAGCGCGTTCTCCACGGATACGTCTTGCCAGCTGGATGTCCTTTGGCATGATGGTGACACGCTTGGCGTGGATGGCGCACAAGTTGGTGTCTTCGAAGAGTCCGACTAAGTAAGCCTCGGATGCCTCTTGGAGGGCCATGACGGCTGAGCTCTGGAATCGCAGGTCGGTCTTGAAGTCCTGTGCGATTTCACGAACCAGACGCTGGAAGGGGAGTTTCCTGATGAGGAGCTCAGTGCTCTTCTGGTATCTCCTGATTTCACGGAGAGCGACGGTTCCTGGCCTGTATCTGTGTGGCTTCTTGACACCACCGGTGGCTGGTGCGCTCTTACGAGCGGCCTTTGTGGCCAGCTGCTTCCTTGGGGCCTTGCCTCCAGTAGATTTACGTGCTGTCTGCTTGGTACGAGCCATCTTTCTTCTTCAACGTTTTAGAGTCGAATGAATGAAGTGTAAGGTCACATAGCGTTCTATTTATTGCCTTTGTTTGTAAACACCGCCGTTACTGTATCGACGGCGATAATTGGCCACCGGCTTTGTATCAACGCATATGATTGGTCAAATCTCTGTACAATGATTGGCTGAAGTAAAACATCGTTTCAATGCTTTTGGAAGTGCAAATTTGCACAAAATTTTGCTATATTGGAAAGTCGCATTTTCATCGGGTTTTATTTGATAAAAAGGATAAATTGTACATCGGCATACAGTTGAACATAAAATAAAACTTACAAAACAAGTTTCCTCATAGCTTAAAAGAATTATTTCATAAAATTAATAAAAAATAATTCCTTATTATGCATTGAGAGATGACATATGGTGCAAAATAAAGCAGATATTGAAATAGATAAATACAGACTGACTGACAAAGTGACGGACGAACCGACTTATTTATGAACAAGTTGAAAATTTGAAAGTTGAAAATTTATGAAGAAATATCAAGTTCGATTAATACGGGGTTTAAGGAAAACACACCTGATAAATTTCATATTGGAGTGAGAATATATAATTATTTTTCTGATATTAACTGTGAAAAAGAAATAAATAGATAAAACAAAATAAAAACAGCGTATTATTACTTTTTACGAAAAAAGTATAAATTATAAAAATGTATGTATGTTTTACTAAACAGGTAGTTGTGTGGGAGCTATGTTTGAATTGTGTTTTGTCAACTTATTGCTTCTTTTCTAAAAATGTGGGTAGCCCTGAAAAGGGCTTTTGTGTTTGCTTTTGCTCAGCAAAAGTGCAATTTATGCCTTCTTGGCAGCGGCCTTCTTCTTTGGGGTCTTTGCCTTCTTAGCCTTTGGTGCAGCTTTGGGTTTAGCTGTTTTGGGTTTTGCAGCCTTCTTGGGCGACTTCTTGGCAGCTGGCTTCTTCTTGGGCGTCTTGGCTTTCTTGGGCTTGGCAGCTTTCTTGGTTTCTCCGCCCTCTTTCTTGGCTGGTGCTTTCTTTGGCTTTGCTACTTTCTTTGGCTTGGCAGCTTTGGGCTTGGTTGCCTTCTTGGGTTTCTTAACCTCTTTCTTCTTTTCGCCAACTTTGAAGGAGCCAGATGCACCGGTGCCTTTAGCCTGCTTGAGAGTGCCATTCTTCACGCCAGCTTTCAGAGCTGTCTTGACGCGAGCGTTGACTGCTGTGCCGTTGTCACCGACTTTGTAGTTTGCCATGATGTATTTCAATATGGCTTGCCTGGATGAACCTCCCCTTTCTTTCAGCGCTGTTATGGCTGCAGAAATCATGTCCTTGTACTGCGGGTGGGCTGCAGGAACCTTGGGCTTCTTTGCCTTGGTGACCTTCTTGGGTGTGGCGGTTGCCGTTGATGCCATTTTCAGATGTAGAGATGAACGTCTTCTCAGCTTAAACTGCTATAAGAGAATAAAGCGACTGGGGGCAAAGCGGTGTTTTTGTTTGTACAGTCGCGGACGTCGTTGTAAGCACCAGTTATTTGTCGAGTACATGATGTTGGTCGTTGTTTTAAGATAGGCATGTTCAAACCTCGTTTTCTTCTTATTTCACATTATTTACTGAACACAATAGTTATACAATGATAGAAGAAAACATCTGCTACAATATTATATGAAAATAATCGTCAATTACTTACATAGAACTGATTTTATATCAATAAAACTATGATATTTGAGGGAAAACGAGGTACATCAAGTGCCGTTTTCGTAATAAAATACTATTATTGTAGATATTTCTTGAGATCTTTTGCGTGCTACTATTAGCAGAAATACTATATTTCCCCTTTAAGCATATTTCTGTGTTCTTCAATCCTAAAAAGTGAATTAAAATACGTTTGAAAATGAATACCGGGTCACATCTGACGTACAACGATTTTGTTATAACATTGAATATTTATTCTGAAATAAGTCGTACACATTATTTGAAATATCAAGAAATAACAATGATTTACGTAAAATATGCTAATCCGACATGTTATATTGAGTGAAGTGTTTGACATATGTTACTAAACACTGCGTTGTTCAATTCAATACCAGACCATATCGTTCATATATGACAAACGCTCAATAACATTTAT
>CBDDTI010000006.1:0-5000 GCA_965233585.1 bacterium | reverse complement strand
TAAAAAAATTTCACCGTGCCGTTTTTGAATTATAAGCCCCTAAAGCCGTAATTAAGGGTGTTTTTAAGAGGTCATACTGTTGCTATGGTAACTTATTGTGTCAAAAAAGTGATTGCAACGTGTTCACCAATGATTGGGCAGTTTTTTGATACCATGATTGTAGCATCAAGTGCTAAGGAGTGGTTATAACGACCCATCCAAATATAAGTGCTGGAAACTGTTTTGAGCCACCTTAAGTAGAAACTGAAGACATGAAACTATAAGATCTGATTTTCTTTTGATAACCTTTCTGACAATAACTGTTGTTTCTTTCCAATTGCAGCGCCTCTGACGTTTTCTTTCCGGGCACCGAAACTCCGTCCGCTGTGATCATCTGGTTGATATTTTACGCCACCAAATACCCGGATGTACAGGCCAGGCTCCACAGTCACCTAGATGAAGTCATCGGCAACAACACAAACCGACTGCCACAGTTATCTGACAAACCCAACTTACCATATTTGGATGCATTCATTGGTGAAGTAATGCGTATTGTCAGTGAAACCCCATTGGCGGCTCCTCACTCAACCACGCGGGACACGACCCTTGCTGGTTTCTTGATCCCGCGGGACACGACCGTCTTTATTAATCTCTGGGCCATTCATCACGATTCTGATCGTTGGGAAGATCCATTTTGCTTTCGGCCAGAGCGGTTCTTGGACGAAGAAGGTCGATTGCGTTTGGAGGGTATCATGCCTTACTCTTCAGGAAAGCGCTCGTGTCCGGGAGAGTCTTTCGCCAGGAAAGCAGTTTTCTTGTACGCTGCGCGGCTGCTGTACAGATTTCAATTTGAGAGTCCACCTGGTGCCACACTGCCTGACGAGGATGACAGTGATTATGGAATTGTGCTTGAGTGCAAGCCTTTTGAGGTCTGTGCCTTGGCTAGACGAAATGGGAATCAACGAATCAACAAAAACTGAGGAACCTTGAACGGCTTGTGTACAGGTTGGAACTGACGGATTCGTGCCGCCTCTTGTCACCTGAGTAGCTCACTCAGTCAGCCTCTTCGCTCCCGTGAGTGGAGCATTAAGATAGAAATAGCAAATAGCTAATTAAGTGAAAAGGTATATATTTTAAACATCTGAACCATAGCAGGAGTATAGCAAGGGCCGTTCTGTACCTGATTCATGTGTCTTAAAATAAATAGCAATTGAACAAACAAAGAATGATAAATTAGGCTATTACTGAAGGTATCACGGTAGATGAATTTTTAAGAAAAATGCGAAAAATCTCTTTTTTTCTGAAGTTAAGACTGAGACAAATATGCTTTTCAGTTAGAGACCTATCCGGAATTTTTTTGTGAGGAATTTAATAGTGAAAATTCTCCAGATCCACTTTTTCTCTTATTTTTCACCAGCCCCAGGGCGGGGACCCTGGGTACAGTAGTCGAACCGTGGCGAGGGCCGCATGTACTAAAATCTGGAACACCAGAATACTGGAACACCTCGGAACACCGGAACACTCCGGAACACCCCGGAACACCGGAACAGTCGAAAAAACCCGGAACACCGATTTCGACGGCGTTGTTTTTGTTGTCCCATTACAGACCCTGTAAAAAACAAAATGTCAATGTAATTTTTTTTACCCATGTATAACGAAAGAGCTTAGAGCTCGTTCATGGTAAACAAATACATTGACAATTTATTTTTTACATGGTCTGTAATGGGAAAACAAAACAACACCGTCAAATTTGGTTTTCCGGGGGTTTTCGGCTGTTCCCGTGTTCCGGGATGTTCCGGTGTTCAGGGGCGTTCCGGTGTTCCGGTGTTCCGGTGTTCCGGTGTTCCGGTGTTCGGGCGTTCTCGGCTTTAGTACATGCCGGCGAGAGCAGCGCACGCAGGCGGCCTGCGCGCGTGACTCGTTACCAAGACAAACAAACAAACAAACAGAAGACTCGATCGGAAAGGGAAACAATCACGCAAGAACTGCAACGTGTATGATCTAACAAATTTTCCAAGTGCCAATAGCATCTTGATACATATGTCTCTGGATTTCTGCTTGATGTAAGTTGTTCCCAAGCATGCGATCAACGAATGTAGGGAGGATAAAATTTGTCCAGTCAACTGCCGACGAAACGCTCTTTGGAGAGCTTACAAAAACGAGAGAACCTGTTCGTGTTCCTGCATTTGAACCGCCATGGGTTGAAGGTGGAAAGGCTAAAACCAAAACACCGTCTAAACCTCTGTTGTTTTACTGCCCGGGTTCATCTCCAGCTTCTTCACATTCACAACGAAGCAGTCCTGTGCGAGCTTACAAACCTGTGCAATTTTCACCAGCATATGTTGACGAGTCGTTGTTTGGAAAGAGAAGGACAAAACGCTCAAATTCACCACCACCAAGTGAATTTAACCCTCCATGGGTTAAGGAAAGCGAGGAAAAACGAGAGAGGCCGATATTGTTCGATTGTAATGCAAGGCTCTCGTTTGATAACTCGTGTGAATTCGACGCGAGTAGACGCCCCATGTCTTCACGATCAAGGACTCCTCGAAGTACTAGTTCTCGTTCTTCCTCACGAGCGACTTCAAGAGCTCAAAGTATCGAGCTCGAACATTTACCAAAATCAGCTAATAAACCACCTTGGAGATAAATCGAAAGGTGAAAATTGATTATTTTATCAATATACATCGCTATTGATGACATGGTATATGTATAAACCCTGAACTGTCTTCGATGTAAATATACATAAAATTATAAAATAAGAATTGCTTAGCATTCACTGAAAATTGTGTATTACTGTAGTTTATGCACCTATCGATTTTAAGTCGGCGGGGGGGGGGGGGGGGGGGAGGAGGCGGGGCATAGGGTGGGGATTTGATTGATCACTTTGGCCTGGTGGTAGGGTATTTGAATTATCTTGCTGTCCCGGGAGTAGGGATATTTAAATTTTGTTCGTGCCTGTGACCACAAATCATTTCCTGTGGTGGGAAATTTCAGTTATATTTGACCTCACATTTTTGCCTGGGGTAGGGAATTTGACGGCAATTTTTGGGAAAATGTCAAAATCCTGCCCTATGCCCCGCCTCTCCCCAGCTGGCTTGACATTGATAGGTGCATTGTATTCTTCCAATGCAACTTGACATACATGTAAATTATCCTGGAGAGAGTAAATAGCTAGACCTGACTGAACATGGTCAAGAAACCTGCAACATCAGATAAAACCAGTTCAAGGCCACTCAGCGAGTGTTAAACTACAATAAATAAAAGAACAACGGGTAAATAAAAATTTCCTGACACTTTAAGCTTTTTTGAGAAAGCAAAGGTAAATCTGTTCACCTGCAAAATGAAACAAGCAGAAATTGTACAAATGTCTTGATGGAAAATAAAAAATAAACGGATTGATAAAAAATCAATCTACATGTATCAACTAATGGTCTGTAAATAGTACGCTGTAAACCATAACGGGATGAAATCCATTCCTGTTTGAGCATATTGCACTTGACGTATTACAATGGTAAATTCTCGGCTGCACATCTAGTCATAAATTTAGGTAAATTTAAGCAGTACTTACACGTGATATGTACCAATAAACTTACCCGGGAGACTTTGTGATTGTCAGTTTTGTGACTATTTGTAGCTAGTATGGCCTGATTTACCCTTGTACAAGGTAACACTTCCATTAGCCTGGTTAGTATACCAATTAGGCTGAGAATCATTAGTTCTCATTTGCAGGTAGTGGTAACACTACATTGGTCCATATTTACAAGCTAAAAATACACATGAAAATATTACCCGATTCTGATTGGCTGAGAGCAGTGCAGTATAGGTGTAACACCAGTGCAAATTACACATAATTTTGGATTATGACTTGGAGACACACAAGGAGAAATTTTGAAGGTCAATGACATATTTTGTATGGAAACTCTGAAAAACGTTTTTCAAATGCAAAAAACTGGCTTTAAGAAACATATTCTGGCACTTTTTCCGCATGAATTTTTTCATGTTTGTACTATTGATAAGTAATCATAGGGTTTTTCTCATTCAATTTAAAATTAATTTGAACTTGTGAGTTTTTCAAAAAGCTGAAATTGCACTCACCAAAGTAGCTCATGCAATTTCAGCTTTTTGAAAAACTCACTCGTGCAAATTAATTCCAAATTGAACTCGAACCTGTATGATTACCTATACTAATAATATATATAAAATTACTCAATTCTGATTGGCTGAGTGCAGTGCAGTTCAAGTGTGACACCAGTGCAAATTACACATCGTAATTCTAGATTATGATTGGCTGAAAGGCAATAGGAAATTTACTAAGCCAACGATATCATGTACAAAATTGATGAAAATTTTGTGTAGAAAGTTTTTCCAAATGCAAAAAAATTGTTGAGAAAGATCTTCTGGCACTTCCTCGACACAAGTTTTTCCTTGTTTATATTAAAGAGGGTTGTACAGGGGTATTCTTGTGATCGGTGATTAGCTGTTTTTCTGTGAAACATGAACTCAGGAAATGTTTCTCTGCGACTCGCGACGCATGAAAAACCTGAAATTTTAACCAATAATTATTATGATTTTACCCCTCTAAAGCTATTCTACATGATTTTGAGAAAAGCCTTCCAAATGGTTAGAGCCGTCTATCGAGAGTAACTTAGGTATGCAATTGGAAATATGGACCCTTCACTTAACCATTCGTGATTTTGCTTTCTTCAAACACCGTTTCTAGACAACTGTAACAATCTTACTTGTATATTTTTGTGATTTAGGAAATGAAATGTTGATATCTGTAATCAGTCAGTGACGGGCTCCTGCCGTGATTCTCTATTTTTGCCATTCATAAATCATGCCAGAGACCCCCCCATACGACCTCCTTGAAAAGTAATCATATGGTTTTCCTCATTCAATTTGGAGTTAAATTGCACTTGTGAGTTTTTCAAATTAATTCAAAATTGAACTTGAAACCATATGATTACCTTAAGTAAACTTAAAATTTATTTTGTGGAATTCCAAAACCTGTCTTATCTATT
>CBDDTI010000005.1:2500-15118 GCA_965233585.1 bacterium | reverse complement strand
AGCAAGGATGCAGATTTGCACGAATCCAGACTCTTGAGATTCTTATGGCCGCTGAGCTGAGACACATAATTAGCAGGAACATCGGCATCTAAAAGACGGCCAATGGAGGTCTTTCTGACTGCATGGTTTGTGACATTCCCTTGCAATCCTGTTCTTTTCGCCCCCATCTTCAAGAACTTTCCGATAGAATTCTTTCCAAGTGGAGCATTCATATACCACACTGTATCACTTGGTTTTCGTTTGTGGTTTATTGCCAGGTAGAATATGGTGATTCTTGGTTATTCGTCTCTGTCGGACGATGACTTCTGAATGCTTTGTAAAAGAAAACAGGACAGCGTGCGTTGTTGCTGGCTTGTGCTATGGGACAGAATGACCTACCAGCTCCTTCGCCAGTGCGGAGGGGCATTTTGATACTGTTGTAGACTTCGATGAAATGAAGTCAATGTTGTGTTCTCGTACTGCTCGCCATCCTTTTTCTTTATCTCCATGAAGAAACGACACATATATGAAGGTTGAGGTCTTTTGCAGGTATGTCTTCAATATTTCTCAGTCTTCGCCAGTGGAGGAAGATATCGTTTCCATACATAATGATGCATTTATGTCATACAGAGTATTTTTTTCTTGGTGTTTTCAGGCCTTAATTCCTCTTCGATAAAATCATGCACTTGAGCCAAGAATTGTTGCTGTTTGTCGGTCTTTTCTTTGACTTGTTCTTGTTTGTCAGTGTTTCCAGTGTTTACGTTCTCGTCTATTTCATCAGGATAATAAAATTCACTCTCACTATGACATTCAGGGCTGTTTGACTCCTTAAAGAAGCGAGTTTCGGACTTTAAAAGCTTAAATTTGAGTACGGAGAATTGTTTCAACTTTTGTAAACTCACGGGAAGAACTCACGCAAGCGTTACTGTGACCGTGGTCAGAGATAGGAAAATCCGGACCGCGCTAAGAACCAATCAGATTGCAGAATTCGTTACTGTGACCGCTTGGAAAAAAAAGTAATTGGCGTTATTACACATTGAACTCTCTCACTCTTTTCTGATTGGCCGAAAGCTTTCAGTGAATTTTCGAAATCAGCAGCCGTGACGTCATAACTTCAGATAAATTGGCGATAAATTGGCTTAAATTGGGTTTACACAACTTTCTTATTGGTTTGCGTGCCGTTTACAAACCATCGTAAAAACTCTAACGAACGAACGAGTAAGTAAACTCAGACACTACACAAAGGAAGATGTATTAAAGAACAGGTTTATTTCCAATTGCTTTATGTTAGTTGCATCTAATTCACCAGTTGAGTTCTCCAAAAGAGTTTTTCCGATAGTGAAATTTCGCACAAAGTTTGACTGAAGTTGCACTACAAACACAATTTCTATCAGTCGTTGCGAATCACTCCAAATCAGAGGACCTTTTTACCGTAAATTGAGTAGCAGAAAGCCAGGAAATTGGTTAAGTGTATTCTAAAGAAATTCTCTTGAATATAGCAACGATCAGAGAGGCTAAACGCGACTGCATTTAACTTCTTTTTGCTTAAAATTGTGCGATGAACAACACAGAATTACGCGCCATTACAACGCCGAGCTACAAACAATCACACAAACTCTCAGAGCCACAAAATACTCAATTGAATCTACTTACAGTGACCTTCCTTGCTATTTAAAAGTGAACAGAGGTAAAGTTGCGTTGATTAATCGTCCATGGAAGTGTAAAAATTGAAAAGATCGACGGTCACCCGCTAGTTCATTCACGAAAACTAGCTGAACATGACAATTTCGATCGCGCTGTTTCCCGCCGTCACCGTGACCGTGGTCAGAGATAGGAAAATCCGGACCGCTTTAAGAACCAATCAGATTGCAGGATTCGTTACCGTGCCCTCTTGGACAAAAATAATATACAATAAACATGTCAAGGACACTCAAGGTCACAGGTAATCATGTCAAGTTCGCGCGCTTTGTGTTGCTTCCGTCAGTGAAGAAGTAAAAACATGACTCTCATTTTTTTCGTCCGATGTATAATAAAGCAATTATTGGATGAGGTTTTTGTGATATCCAGAATAATCAAGGTCTCGGTAAGGGTTATCAGCCTCAGCCTTCGGCTTCGGATGATATATAGCCCTTTCCTCGACCTTGATGATTCTGGATATCACAAAAACCTCACCCAATAATTGTTTAAAACTTTCAGAGGTGAAATTAAGGAATTTGGCATTCTTGCTGACCGGAATACTATGTTCTCCGCGCCGGGTTGTGGATATTCCTCTTCCAAGGTTGATTACTAGGCTACACCACTTCAACCTCGTCCCCAAGGTGTTCTTTGTTATTCCTTTTTAAATGGTGGGCGGGAACCGATTGAGTTTTCTTCCGGCTTGCCGCGTTCTTGAAAATCGTCGAGGCTGAGAAGAGCCTGGGGACCAGCAAGTATGTTGCTAAACGATATTCGTTTTTTCGAAAAGCATTACTCCAATTTCGGGATTTTAAAAGTATGGAGGATCTTAAAAACACTACCAGTACCACTGGACCAAAGACAATTAGTATTTACAGATAAGACATTAAAAATGGTAACAGCAGTGGTTTTGGGAGACCGCCAGTCAAGACAATCTGTGCCGACAGATCGAGTAATCGGAATTAATTTTTCTTCATACTGGAGTTACTCATTTTTAAGTGTTGAGTGAAACTGTGAATGTAGTCAGGCCTCAGACTCAGTAAATATTATAGGAAAATTCATTACCTGACGAGGGAATTCCGCGTTAAATTGCACGCGAAAACCGATATCGCACGAATCGCGAAGCGATGAGTGCGATATCGGTTTTCAAGTGCAATTTAACATGGAATTCTCGAGTCGGGTAATGAATTTTCCTTGAATCGCATAACTGAATAAAATAAGAAAAAAAGAAAACAGCGATAATATTGTTTGGTTTTATCCTGAGCGCGCGCTCCAGAAAGCCATTTGAAAGTCAACTGTCAAAACTGTGATTGCGTTAGCAAATAAGCAAGGTCAAGGTCGGTCGTACACGTGTACCTCGTGCTTGCTTTTACATTTGTTTTCAAACTTTTTAAACAAGCTTCGCAGTAACGTTAAGGATAAATAAATAAATAGTGGCATTTCACTGAATTTACAAGCCGTTGGCATTGTAGAAAAACTTTTTTGCAGTTGTGTTAAAATTTGACGACAGTCGTTACGTAGATGCGAAACAATATCACTAAGCCTCGTTTTCAACTAGCAATTCCAGGCTAAATACCTCGCTTCGTAAACCAATCAGAATGCAAGATTTTATTCAGTTATGCGATTCTACGGCATATGTACCTCGTCTTAGTCCCAATAAATATTTTCTTCAGATTAGTCCGCCTGAGGCGATTTTTTAAATAAATCATGATTAACTTAACACTGAAACAAATTGTGGCTAACAATCTATAATCGAACGCCATTCTCCGTAATTTGAAGATGCCTGCGTTATAGTAAAGATAAAATGAATTCCGCAGAGGCTTAAATTCATCTTAAAATAATATAAGTTCTTTTTTATACTTTCTCAATATCTAACATTATTAGCATTCCCTACTTTTTGTTCTTTATCAACGATTTCGCTGAGTGCTGCCAAATTGCAATCAGACGTTATGATAGGGAACTTTTAGCGTTTCATCAGAGCGTTCTTGGATTCATCGTATTTAAAATGGCTCCATCTTTTAATGTAAAAGACAACAACAACAACAACAGCAACATTTACATTTACATTGAGGAAAGCGAAACTGCAGTGATAGGCTACACACCACCGTTTCGCATACGAAAGAGGTTGAACGGGTTCGATGGGAGCATGTTCCATTTGGAATGTCGGATGACCAAAATACTGACTGTGACATCGTATGACCAGACAGAAGCACCACACACAACCAAATATCATGAAGAAAGCACCCAATATGAAGAAATTTCCATCAATACAATGCATGCATCGAACACAGCGTGTAATTACCTAACATATCGAATGACTTTAACTAAGCACAATATGCACAAGAAAACACCAGTCACATAAAAAAGGAGCAACAAATGTTATGCACTAATTATGATAAAAAGGGCGCCAGTCTCACCAGATAAAACTTAGTACTTGCGTGTGACTCACGTAGCCCGGGGATTGAAAATGTCTTAAATAATTACAGCCATGCAACTGTACATGGACATTCAAACAACCTTTCAGAATGATAGGAAAACGTACACGACCTTTCTACTCTTACACACTCTCATAAAATGCAACCTGCTTGACAGTACCTTACAATACTATTTATTTATTTCTCAAAATTGGGCCGGGTTTTTCAGAGGTAATATACATCAATATAAAATTCTTAAAAGCTCATTAACATTACAGTAAATTATTAAAGCTAGTAAAACAAGAAAGCATTTGCAAAAATGACAAGGTCGATAGGCCTTTTAGTGTTACAGCCGGTGTTAATATTGTACTGTCATATTAACCGTCGGTGAAGAGCATCAAATAAAAGTTCAATTTACATTTTTCAAACCCATTTGCTACTGAAAGCATTCTATTGGAGGATGTCTTGTTGCCTAAGTACTTTGCAAATGGCTTAATTTATCTCCAGCCATAACAGTTCTACTGGCCACCTAAATGCCAATGAAATTGTGGAGCACGTAAAGGGTTCGTGATAGTTGAGTCGGGGCATAAATTATCTTGAATGCAATAGATGAACTTGGGTGTGAAGGAAGAGTGATCGAGTCATCTGCTTCATTTTCTGCTGTCAATGTCCCGCTTTTCTAGCCATTAAAATTGACCAGACACCTTCGGAAAAGGTAAGGACAAGTTATCGACATCTACTTATTAGAATTTATTAATTTCTCATTGCTGTAATCAGAAAAATTCTACTGACGTCGACGAGAAATTTGTTTTATCCTAGATCAAGGAAACTGCTCTAGAAGCCTTGTGAGCTTTAAAAATAAGGCTTTAAGATGTTAAATCTTATTAGAGCATTATGAGAACAGCAATAGAAATCGGTAACATAAAACTCGCAATTGTACAAAATCATATCATTAGCATTCGCATCACCCAGATCCGCCATCTTGTTGTCCTTTCCTATGACTGATCAGTTGTTTGATAATACGAGTGCTAACATTGAAAACTTGGAATATAACTAGTTGTCTCTGTTATTAACCTTTGAAATTAAGTTTTTGATCTAAGCAAACACTGGCCACTTTATACTATATTCAAGGAGCCAAATTTCACGCATTTTCCCTATATCTCGTTCATTGCCTTATTCATGAATAACAACACGAAGCGTTGGCTAATCGAAAAAATTTAGTTGGGGCGTTTATACATTTTTAACTCGTGAATACCCGTAAGTCTGGTACAGGTCGCACTCGTTCGCTCTATCGCTCGATCGTTTTGCAAACATACGGACATTTCAGCCCTTGATAGTGAGGATCGGTGGTAAGTAAACGAATTAGCGGCTTCCACAATCTATATCTTTGACAGCATTGAACCGAAGTGCAGCGGTTTTTAATCCACCAATTATTTTGAATTTCCATATTGCTTTGGTTTCTTTTTTTTTTGTTGTCTTTTATGAATTTTTATGAATTTAAAGCTGCTTATTTTTTCTACATCATACATTCACATACACACATGCCTTAGTTCCGCTTAACTCTGTTCTACTTTTAGATACGGGATACTAGCACAGTGCAGCAACAACGCGAGATTCTATATCAGTCCATAGTTAGTCTAATTGCTTTTGTACTTGCCCCATTTCATATTGTGAGCTTTTAATTTATCATTTGATATTGCGATCATTATCTCAAGCTGGTGTATCATTTCAATTTTGGAATTAAATACTTAAATTGAAGGGAGAGATTTGCTCCGTCTACAAGAATATACATATATACTGCTTAGCAATTATCAATTGAAAGTATGATGAACAATTAACTCGTCCTTGCACCTCAGGATTCCAAACAGTATATCTTTCTCAGAAAGGTGTATCTTAACTCCTTGATTGTCAAGCCATTTTATAACCTCAGAACAGAAATTCCTAGAATACTGACAAGAAATAATAAAAAAAAATTCTCCAAGGATTCGCTGTTTCACCACAAAAGGAACCCACCGGAGATAGTACGTATAATAACCATTTTGCACAAAAATGAATTTGTAACTAGACACCTCTTAAGTAATTTGTACTGAAATTCTCGCGATTTTGTGTCCAAGGAGGTGCGAAATGACAGGCTGTAAATCTCTTTCCATTCTAGATCATCATTGATAAAAAAAATATATTTATATATTAAAATTCAGTTCGGCCGTTACTGACGTGATGATTCTATTTCGAAGTTCCATATAAACAGTCTTTAAACCACTGTTTCTATTACAACATTTTTCCCATTAAAACTTAACTTAATTTCATTGTGCAAATTGAAAGGTTCGTTACTGACTGTGGGAGCCGACGTGGTTAACGATTCACGCCATTCAACACGTATGGGATCGACTACAGAAATAACGTCTAAAGATATCTAACAACGAGATGTTTAATTCTCTCAACCTATAATTGCATTTGACAATAAACTCATAGTTATCAGATATTAGATCCCCCGTTCTAAGAATTGTTTTTTCTGCGATCTAAAATACACAGATTTGCCTTCGATACAAATGTCTTTATTTTTCCATACTATTCTGATCTCGTAAACTGATACAATTTGCTGCTGAGCATTTTGCAAAGCTTTTTAAGCATTCTTCGTAAAATGGTGGAAGCTTCATAGGCAATTTCTTCAAATCGAAATCGCAACAAAAGATAAATTTACCCCCTACGTAACAGGTTCAAGATAATGCAAAATAATTTTTTTTTTCAGTTGCTCGGTTGATCGCTTGCCAATTTCTTCCAACAAAGAAATCTCTGAGTTTCTATTATAGAATCTTTATGTGGAGCTTCAAGTCCCCCATCTTCGATGTCGCTGATAAGAGAAGAACGTTTGACTTTATATTTTCCTTTCCGGATAAAATCGAAGATTATTTTGGGCATAATCAAGCTGGCACGATATTTCCATACTGTCTTGCTTTCTTTCGTGGTCAAATTAGTTTTGTGGCTTTAAGGTTTCCATTTTCGAAAGTGAAACTTATCAACAAACGCATAATGCCCACTTATTTTTGATTAATATTGTCGCGTAGTGGAGTTGAATTATATTTACAGAGTTTCATTCGAGGCACAATGAATGAATATAGAGACATTTTTTTCCAGAACATCTAGTTCGTCTATTTTCCGTTTTTAGAAATTTTAATTTTTTTCTGAAAAAAAAAATGCATGCGAGAACGTGTTCGATTTTGTAAAGAAGGGCATAATACGTAAAAAAACGAAACACTCAAGCTAAGTTCTCTTCAGTATTATAATCCGGATATCAATCTCAAACATTCCTGGTTGGCAAGCATGTCGACCCATTTCTGCCTTTGAGTCTCAAGCAGTGCCTTTAGCCATAAAGCATGATACCATTATACCATGTACCTTTTTCTGGAAATTGAAAAAAAAAAAAAAAAAAAAAAAAAAATATATATATATATATATATATATAAGACTACGAAAACAAATCACCAAGAGCTGCCCAACAATATATCGTATATTAATTGAGAAGGTAACTACCCTTTGGTAAAAGACAGGACGGCGTCGCAATTTTCTCTTTCCCAAACAAGCGATGCCATTTTCTCTCAACAAATTTTTCTCTACTAAATTAATGAAAAAGAAAAACGTGTAAGTAACCTCCCAGCATCGAAACTGGAAACTCTGTTGCCCAACATCCCTCTTATACCACTACACTACCAGGTTCATCGGCCAAATTTTCACAAAATTTAATTATAAAATGTGACTTTCGTAAAATATTAATGATAGAGCTGCCCGAACCTACAAATAAAGCTAACCGCAAGCACACCAGTGCGAACATGAACAATTAAGCATTTGGTGAGTGCGTTTTACTCCATCAACAAATTATAACCAGTTTCTACCTTGTCCAGGCCTGAACTGAAGAAGATATGGCATCGTCCATTCTGAAAGGCTTGGGTACCAATTATGGCATCGACCGTTAAAAATGGAATCTGTTTTCGAAAGGGAAATAGGCGAAGGCGTCAAGGCGAAAGGATTTCAAACTTATTATAAGGCCACGTTCGATATATCAATATTCTAACATGGTACGGAGGCTTTCAGGAGAGATGTCTATATTTGGCTATGTTTTCTTTATATCAAAGTCTCTTTTGGAATTGAGAGACAAAAAAATCAAATAATTCTTGGGTTCCACTGTAACGCATTAAAAACATAATAGACGGTTATTTCATTTTAGTGACAAAAAAATTGAAAAAATTCTCCCACTTGTATTCTCTAAACAAAATTACACAGACAACGCGAAATGTTTTAATAGTAGCTCGTGGTGTTATCAAAGCCACAAAAAGTGTTATCAAATTGTTTTTGGCGCCGAAAATGAATTGCTTTTGTGTCACTGAAATTTTCCCTCTCAAGTTATCTTTGGTAATTTTTTAGAAAAATAGCAGGTCAGATAAAATGTTTTTTTGCTTTTCTTCTGAAAAACCCGCTTGTCGATATCTTAGTAACACCTCTATTCTAGGGTTGCACTGTCACGCAATTAAGAATAATTCGAAAACCATTCAGTACACAAAGTCAAGAACTTATTATGTTATAGGAGATAAATAAATAAGACACTTCTGCAATTTTTAGGTCTGTACGTTTTTCCAAACTTCAAATATTTGTCTACATATTTTGCACAGACTTACAAAGCCAGGAGCCCATTACCTGGAGCCTCCATACCAATTGTACCCTTGAGTCAACCCTGTTCCGTATCTTTTTATTTTTAGAACTGTGATATCTGCGGAAGCTCTTTGATTTCCCGTGAAAATGATCTTGTTTTCGCCGAGGTCTGCATAACAGCCCAAAAGAAAAATGGCGGCCAAAGGGGAAGGCCGATCTCGCCCATTTTCCTTTCTATTTTGATTGCTTTTCTAATCATACGACCGAAGGAAACTGGGTATCGGCTATTTGGAAGTTAATAAAGTAATAGGCAACTTGAAGATGGTATTCCTGCATGTTGAACCGCCTGCAGTGCGAACCGCCTTGTATATTTTTTTGTCTGGTCTGTTTATGTTGTGAATTTTGTGCTTTGGTTTTCGTTCTTGTTGCTGTATAATTCCTTGTAAAATGAAGTGTTCGGTATGATTCGGATCTGCTGGAGGCCAAGGACTGACAAAAGCAAGGAAACTTATGGACTTTGGTAGCGAAATCTGGGCGATGCCTGGCGATAGTGCGAGCGATCTTGACGATGAAAAAGAACTATCACAAAACGTCAAACGTGAATGATATACAGCGAAGAAAACTCCAGGAGAAGCAGCAGAATAAAGCCAAATAACCTGAAGACTTGGATCAACTCGAAATTTGGCACAAGGAACTTTCAGCTGCAAGTTTTAGTGTCGACATTTCACGAACTTGTCTCCACAGCCTTGTCCACCGTTGAAGACTTGGAGCCAGCTAAAAAGTTTCCTGATCGTGTGCTGGTCTTGTAACTTTCGGATAAACAAAACTACGATCACCGAACAGGACTTTCCCATTCTGTTTGCTTTGCCGTCCGTGTTAATGTTGCCGGACTGGAGATTGCAATGCCCAATTTGCTGTAAAATGGGGTTGACAAGCCGTAAACGACATTTGTACATTTGCCCTTCTCTGTTCGGTAGCTTAACGCGCGAAAGTCCCCGTGGGAGGTGATTCTAAAAATAAAAAGATACGGGACAGGGTTGACTCAGAGGGTCAGCATGGAAGATGGAAGCTCCGGGTAATGGGCTCCTGACAAAGCCCAGTATGGAACCGACATGTTGATGTTCCTCCGAGGGACACCGACATGGCGGCCGGAAAAAAGTGTAAACATGTGGAACTTAATATGGCTCTCTAGGCCACTGATTATCTGAAATGATCAGACAAGCGAACATTCAAATAAGCACTTTTTCTATTACAGCAGTCTACCGTACTTTTAATATATTAACTATAATTTTAGGATAACCAGTATTTGGTATTACCTTATTGTAGTATAATGCTGAATACATGTCCCTTTCATCAATAAATAAAATTGCTTTGTTTTTGTACAATGTAACAAAACAATAATGTTGGTGTTTGGGAAATATTCGGACAGGAGGAAGCTCAGAGCATGGCAACACCAACAAACGTCTCAGAGAAAGAAGGTACGAATTGAAAACGGAAATCCTGATAACTAATTATAAGATAATAAGAGTTTTAACTGAAAACACCAGATAGACAGCTGCAAAGCTTTTTGGCTAATAACATCAGTGGGGAACATGCAAAAAAAAAAAAAACGTTCAATCATCTGGTGTCTGATGCGATCGTTTTCCAAGTTCTTGAAATAATCAACTAGCTCTGACGGACTTAAAATTGTCTTAAAAGTTTTTCAAAAACTCTCCTCTTGATTGGCTCGTGAATGATAGTGCTATCGAGTAACATGACGTCACTACTTAGTCCGCGATTTCAAACGATATAAAATAACTGAGATATTTTCCTTTTCTTCTGTTATTAGGGAATACAATATCTCCGACTGCACTTTCCACCACAGAGTCGGCACTGTACATAAGTCTGGCGATAGTTTATTTCGTCATCATCTTTGCTTCCATATTTGGCAACTCGGTCGTGATCCATATTATCCGCACGAGGCACTTCCTGAAAAACTCAACGAACTATCTTATCCTCAACCAGGCATGCGCGGATTTGATCATAACATTTACTGTTATGCGAACCATGCTCAGTGACGAATTGTTTTACACCAAATGGTTTGGCGGAGACTGGGGTCATATAACATGCAAGTTATTAGTGTGGGCGAAGTTTTCAGCACCATTTTGCTCTATTTGGAGCCTCACTGCCATAGCAGTCGATCGCTATTTTGTAGTAGCCCGTCCCCTGCAACTGTCCCCGATATCAAATCATATAAAATTGACCATTTCTGGGATTTGGTTATGGTCACTGGTTTCAGCTGCTGGGATGGTCGCCATGGCAAAACTATGGCTCGTCAACGGTAGTCGATACTATTGTGTTATCGATTTTTCCCACGTGGAGCTAACCACGATTAACGCAACAAGCCTTATAATTGAATTGCTGTTCAATTTTGCTGTGTCTGTTGTTGCCATGGCTGTGTTATATTCAATCGTATGTCGGCATTTACTGTCACGTGAAGTGCCTGGTGAAGGAGCCAATCAGGATCATAGGCACGAAGAAGCCATGCAGACAGCCAAGAAAGTTACCCGGATGATGATTATTGTTGTTGTTTTGTTTACCTTATGTTGGTTTCCTTTTTATATATTTATTGGTTTAGATAGTTTACATAAGATCGTTTTGCCTTATGCTGCAGTGAAATTTCTCCTTTGGCTGGCAAACGCCTTCAGTGCAATCAATCCTTATATTTACTTGTCATTCAACAGTAGATTTAGAAAAGAGTTTTTGATGATAATGAGAAAATTTTGTAAGATTTGTAATTGTTGTTAAGCGACTTACTGTTAGGTTGCTTGAGTTCTAAGACCAGGCTGTCTGAGTTGAGATCATTATATCCCAGCAGGCTCTATGTCGGATCCGCCATCTTGGATTTTTACAAATACTTATATAGAATGGCTGAAAAGAAATCACAATCATAAAATAAGCTATGGTCACCTAAAAGTGTTAAATTACACGTTAACGTGTACAAATATATTTTATATATTTATTCCGAGTTTGTTCTTCAGTTAGCAACCGACACCCTGAGCTAAGTTACCTGAAATGCTACCGAAAAAATATACGAATTGTTGAAACTGGATATATTATAAGCACTTTTACGATAAGACGAATTTAAAAAGCGAATGTAGTTTAGCGTTGAACTTGTCTGTACTCTTATCGACACCGACAATTCAGACAATCGAATTACGAGATTAGTAGTAATTGTGATAAAAAGTTGTCAGTCTTAAAGTATTAAATAGGATTTAAAGAAGCTACGTCACGGTTAAAGAGTTTGAAAAGTTTAGCCTAAATTTTTCAATTTCGTTGTTTGTGATCCGTGTCAATCTTCTCCATCCTTAACCATCCTTGTTCCTTTATGCTTTATTATTATTTCTTTGGTGTTTTTCTATCTTTGTAAAGCATTATTTTCAGGTTTCCTTCAATTTTAAGGTAATTTTGTCGATGGTCAAAATAATTCAAAATACCGTGACGGAGCCTCTTTAACTTGTTTTACGTACTGCGCTTTTTACTGCTGAGATAGTCATTGTGAGAACAAAAGAAAATGAACATACTAATAGTAACACCATGGTTTATCGTTACTGCAAAACTATCCCTCATGAAATTCAACTATATTGAAAGCCTAAATTATTGCAACCATTGGGCGAACTGTAATGTATGCTAATCTTACTGAAAAGAACATCCAAGTATAATTAAATTTGAGATGGGAACAGGCAAACAATTTTAGATGCAAGGCGGATACAACAATTTCAAGTTAGGTTTTAGTTTACAGTGGCTTCGGTCTGGGACTTCACTAAAAAACACTGTAGAGAGCAGGGCGAAGGGTCTGCAAAGGTTACTAATAGAAAGCAACGTGACGCGATTGTCTTGAAAAGAAGGAAATTGGAAATCTAGCTAA
>CBDDTI010000004.1:0-13015 GCA_965233585.1 bacterium | reverse complement strand
GAAATCAACGCCCAACGTGGGGCTCGAACCCACGACCCTGAGATTAAGAGTCTCATGCTCTACCGACTGAGCTAGCCGGGCGCCATGTGCTTGAGATGTACATAGCAAATACAAGGATCAAAATAAGAATTCACGTAACAAAAAATACTGACCATGCAATTGTGATTTTCTTACTGTTAATCTTCACTCCTCTAGCCAACAAACCATTTTACATGCGTGTAAAGAATTTTTTTAATTCAAGAGAGGTTACTGGATAACTTGTCGTGTACGTTTATATGATGGAGAAAAAGGAACACGAAAGCGCGTCGATCGCAGCGGGGCGAGGCGCTACTCTAAATAACAAGTGAGTTCGATCTTGTTTGATCGAAATTACCAACTCACTCCTCTCAGGCGTCCCAGCGATCAGAAGTAGATGGCAGAGCAGTAATAATCTTACAACCGCCAAAACACTAAATTCAACATGCCCAATTAGCTCAGTCGGTAGAGCATACAGAACCGGGCTGGTGTCAGTTTGCCGGGATCTCGGCTCGTTTGTTAAACGTCATAAAAATCAACTTCGTGATTAGATGACAACCGGGCCAGCCCGGTTAGCCGAGATCCCGGTATCGCGGTACCGGGATCCCGGCTAACCGAGCTTAGATTTTTCCATGTAATCGCGTTTGCTGGGCCAGTCCGGCTCATTAGCCCTTCGTCAAACCAAAATCAAGCTCCTTCCGGTCTCAAGTGGTTCATTGCGTCAGCCATCAGCCGAGCTGGCTCGCTTCATGTAATACCGGACAGAAAGTCATCTCGGCACCCCGAAGCAGCCCGGCTCAACTAATTATAATCTGGCCCTTAATCTCAGGGTCGTGGGTTCGAGCCCCACGTTGGGCGCCTTATTTTATCTTTTGACTAAACCATTTTTGCTCATTAACTCATGTGCTATAACAATGAAACAAAAGTCAAGCCTAATAGTTTTAGAGTATACAAAACAAAAAATACTTTCCACTAGTGAGTACCCCAGCGGTCTTGGGTTAGACACCAGCTATATTAAACTGTTCAGCCCACATAGCTTTTCCCAAGTTATTTTTGGTGCAAATTGTTTTTATATATTCTGTGCGAAAGATACTTTGACAAGAAAATCTTCACACCAAAGTGGACTTGAAAAAAGATGCTCAATGCAAAGCAAAGCTTGGAACAAAAAATTGCAAAAAATGCCGCAAGCGCCCAACGTGGGGCTCGCACCCACGACCCTGAGATTAAGAGTCTCATGCTCTACCGACTGAGCTAGCCGGGCACCATATGTTTGAGATGGTGGCAAATACAAGAATCAAAATAAGTATTCACGTAACAAAAAAGTTCTGACCATGCAATTGTAATTTTCTGACTCTAAACCTTTACTCCTCTGGCAAATAAAGACTTTTGCAAGCGTATATAGGAAGATGTTTTTTAAATTCAAGAGTTACTACTGCATAACTTATTGTCTGCAAAATGATCGTGAAAAATGAACACGTGAGCGCGTCCATCGCAGCGGGGCTTAAACAACGCTTCTCTTAATGACGAGTGAGCTCTTGTTTCATCAGAATTATCAACTCACTCCTCTCAAGCGTCCCAGTGATCAGAAGTAGATGGTAGAGCAATAATAAGCTAGCTTACAAACACCAAAACATCAAACTCAACATGCCCGGCTAGTTCCGTCGGTAGAGCATGAGACTCTTAATCTCAGGGTCGTGGGTTCGAGCCCCACGTTGGGTACCATTATTTTCTCTTTTGATTAGACTATTTTTGCTCTACCGACTGCAAAAACAATGAACAGAAGTCAAGCCTAATAGTTTTTAGAGTATACAAAACAAAAAAGACTTTCGCACTACTGAGTACCCCAACGGTCTGGGTTAGACACCAGCTATTAAAATGTTGAGCCCACATAGCTTTTGTTTGCGAAGTTACTTTTGGTGAAAATTGTTTTCCTCTTATATAATTACTGATATTAAATTTGACTTCTGTGCCAAACTCAGAGACAGTTTCTCAAGAAAACCTTCACACCAAATTGGACTTTAAACTGATGCTCAATGCAAAGCAATGCTAGAAACAGACTACTTTTGAAATAAGTAACAAAAAGTACAATCGCCCAATGTGGGGCTCGAACCCACGACCCTGAGATTAAGAGTCTCATGCTCTACCGACTGAGCTAGCCGGGCACCTTATGCTTGTTTTAATAATTTCAATTTTAGTTTAGAAGAAAATCCAAGAATCAAAAGAATCATTCATGTCATAAAGACATACCGACCAATTAAAATTTTCTGACGGATGGAAAATTTTACTTGCGTATAAATAAGATGTTCCTTACATTATTTCCAAAAGAGATCTTACTGAGCTTAACTGTATATCATTCGAGAGATTATTCAATCGCTCCTGTTGTTGATGTAAAAAATGATTTGCTGTCGGACAACCAGCTTCTAAAACAATTCCAGCAAAAGAAATCAACGCCCAATATGGGGCTCGAACTCACGACCCTGAGATTAAGAGTCTCATGCTCTACCGACTGAACTAGCCGGGCTCCATACACTGGTGGCAAATACGTACAACACTAATTAAAATAAGTATTTCGTGACAAAAAGATACTGACCATGAGATGGTAATTTTCTTACTCTTAATCTTTACTCCTCTGGCCAATACACCACTTTACGTGCGTATAATTATAAAGGAAGATTTTTTTATTCAAGAAATGTTACTGTATAACTTGTCGTGTACGTTATGATCGCGAAAAATGGATACGAGAGCGCGTCGATCGCAGCGGGCACGGCGCGTCTCTAAATAACAAGTGAGCTCTTCTTTGATCGAAATTATCAACTCACTCCTCTCAGGCGTCCCAGCAATCAGAAGAAGATAGTAGAGCAATAATAATCTTTCAAACACCAAAACACCAAATTCAACATGAGACTCTTAATCTCAGGGTCGTGGGTTCGAGCCCCACGTTAGGCACCGCTATTCTCTCTTTTGATTAGGCCATTTTTGCCCATTAACTCATGTGCTATAACAATGAAACAACAGTCAAGCCTAATAGTTTTAGAGTATACAAAACAAAATATAAGTTCGCACTACTGAGTACCTCAACGGTCTTGGGTTAGAAACTAGCTATTAAACTGTCCAGCCCACATGGCTTTTTCCAAGTTATTTTTGGTGCAAATTGTTTTCCTCTTATATGGTCACTGATATTAGTCTTGACTTCTGTGCCAAAAGTACTTTCCCAAGAAAATCTTCACATTAAATTGGACTTTAAAAAAGATGCTCAATGTAAGGCAAAGCTACTAGGAACAGACAGTGCTTTTGAAACAAGTTGCAAAAAATACCGCAAGCGCCCAACGTGGGGCTCGAACCCACGACCCTGAGATTAAGAGTCTCATGCTCTACCGACTGAGCTAGCTGGGCACCATATGCTGTTAGAAAGTAACTGGGCTACTATCCGCGCTCTTATTGGTCGATACGTTTGTATGGGTGAAAGTATGTAAACACGGTTGTGACGTTTTAGATTCGCGCGTATTGAGAATTATTTTATAAAAGCAATAGAGTACTTTTTCTGTGTTTAAATAAGCATTCGGAGGGTTGGGAGATTTCTCGAAGTTATGCAAACCCGAGACGCAGTCGACTGTTTGGGTAACTGTCTCGAATTCTCTTAACCGTCCTCGTGTTAAGATGAGGCTATTTAAACACGGAAAAAGTGCTGTAATGCTTAAATACTAATAAGTTAAACTTAAACTTGATAGCAAATACAAGAATCAAAATAAGCATTCATGTAATAAAGACATACTGACCAATACCGACTGAGCTAGCCGGGCGCGATATCGATACACTCACCTTAATAATTTAAATCTAAAGTTGGTGGCAAATACAAGAATCAAAATAAGGATTCATGTCATAAAGACATACTGACCAAATAAAATGTTCTGACCAATAGAAAATTTTACATGCGTATAAATAAGGTGTTCTCTATATATCATTTTCAAAAGGGATCTTACTGAGCTTTACTAGCTGTATATCAATCGAGAGATTTATCTAATCTCTCCTGTTGTTGATGTAATTTGCTGTCAGATAACCAGCTTGAAAAACAATTCCAGCAAAAGAAATCAGCGCCCAACGTGGGGCTCGAACCCACGACCCTGAGATTAAGAGTCTCATGCTCTACCGACTGAGCTAGCCGGGCGCGATACACTCACCTAAATATAATTTAAATTTAGAGTTGGTAGCAAATACAAGAATCAAAATAACATTCATATCATAAAGACATATTGACCTATTAAAATTTCCTGACCAATAGAAAATTTTACATGCGTATAAATAAGATGTTCTTTACATCATCATCATCATCATCATCATCATCATCATCATCATCATCATCATCATCATCATCAAAGAGATCTTACTGAGCTTTACTGTAAATCATTCGAGAGATTTATCCAATCTCTCCTGTTGTTGATGTAAAAACATGATTTGCTGTCGGACACCAAGCTTCAAAAACAATTCCAGCAGAAATAATCAGCGCCCAACGTGTGGCTCGAACCCACGACCCTGAGATTAAGAGTCTTTTGCTCTACCGACAGAGCTAGCGGGCACCATATGGTGCTGGCTAATACAAGAATCAAAATAAGTATTCACGTGTTAAAAAAGTTCTGACCTCGGGAATGTAATTTTCTTACTCTTAATCTTTACTCCTCTGCCCAATAAACTATTTTACATGCGTATAAAAGAAGATCTGTTTTAATTCAAGAGATGTTACTGTATAACTTGTCATGTACGTTGTGATTGCGAAAAATGAACACCACGAAAAATGAACACGGCGCGTCTCTAAATAACAAGTGAGCTCTTGTTTGATCGAAATTATCAACTCACTCCTTCCAGGCGTCCAGCAACGATCAGACGTTGATAGAAGGGCAATAATAATCTAACAAACAACAAAACACCAAATTAAACATACCCGGCTAGTTCAGTCAGTAGAGCATGAGGCTCTTAATTTCAGGGTGAAGGGTTCGAGCCCCACGTTGGGCGCAACTGAATATTTTTCTTTTGTTTTTAAAAAAGTATCCTTTTAAAGAAAAAGAATATACGAATATAAGAATATCGAAGCCGAACTTTGCAAAATTTTAAGAATATTTTAGGAATAAACCTGAGGCTGAAATAAAATAAGTGCGACCCCCAGTTTTAAAAACACGCCAATTTTTGGGGATTGACAAAATTTCCGCGCCAATCTTTAAAGAAGTTAATTTTTCGAAGGACGACCGTGTCAAAATAGAAGTACCGGATCCTCTCGCTATAGAAGATCTAATCAGCTATAAGCTGAATAACAGACGACAATTTGCAAGGCTGATTATACAGTATAGGACTATATTTTCCAATAGGCACGGCCTTCCTTCTTCAGGGTGTTATAGAGAATAACTCTAGTTTTAAACGTTACAAATTTAAAATATGAGAAATAAAATATAACAAGTGAAAAGATAAATAATAACAAGAGACTGAGTGACAAGGCTATAAAGTAATAAGTAACGACAAAAATTTAAAACTTGCGAAATTTTTGCCAATTGATTTCCTCGCAAAAAATTTGAAATATTTTAAACAAATAAAATTGGCTCTAGTGCGACCCGGCCTTAGAACACGTTTCATTTCCCTCTATTTTTGTCTACTACTCATGACACATATTTCCTTTAGTATTATTTAAAATATTTGTAACCATTTTATCCATACCTACTTAGCTTCAGTGTAGCCCCTGAGGTAGGTAGCTGGCGGTATGGCGCGCGCGAAATAAAGGTTTGGCGGCGTGGTGGTATGGTAGGGGCACGCCACTGAAGCGAGCGGCGCTCGCTTGTCGGCTCCACCGCCAGAACTTTATTTCGCGTGTGCTTACAATACCGCCAGCTACGCAGGCTACTCCTGAAGAAGGTTAGTCCTATCTAATAGAAATATTGAGCATTAAATTTATCCTTTTTAGCCGTCCGGTTAACCTTTCAATTGGTTTTATAGTTTATTTTTCACTGCTGATCCTAATCTAAACCAAGATCCGTCTCCTTTCGGTGCTGTTTGTACAATTGGTCCTTTAATTACAGTGTACCCAATAATTATAATTAAGATAGGAGGGGAATATGTCGGAAGAAAGATCAACAACGTCACTTTGCTAGACCTTTTAACTTGCATCAAAACTTTGCCTTCTCATGTACTCCCTCTTGCTCTACCGCCATTTTCAAAAGTACAAAAGGAACCTTTTGGTGATTTTCTTTTCTATTATGCTGCAAAAATCGCTTCTTTGTAAAAAATACCCATATCAAGGCTAGAGTACAAAACCGTAGCCTATTTATGACCAAAACGGCTGAAAAACCACACCCTTTGGTGCCGCACATACCTATCTAGCCCATATAATGGAATACCCACTCCCCCCAAGTTGAAAATCTAAGACAACGTGGGAAAAAGGATTAACCACCGAAATTCCTACGCGACATATCGGTTGGACGACGCTAAACGGAAAAAGAGGATAGTCGTAGATTGAGATATGTAAATAGCTACTGAACTATGTTAAATCTTTAGTTATAAAATAGCTCAAGAATATAAAAACGCTTCACCGATTAATAAGATTCAACTGAGCGTTCTATTATTTTTCCGGTTCTTTCAAAGGCAACTAAGAATACGCCAATTTTTCTGAAAAGGTAAAATTATCTTCGTAATTGAAAATCACAGAACTGGAAGATTTACCATTCCAAACCTACTGAAAACAATTTTTTTAGTTTTTTTTTCACTGGTGTTATGGAGGGAAGAAGAGCAAGAAGAAACTTTGATTTAAACTTCAACCGAGTGTGATCTTGCTTCTAAATTCTGAGCTTGTTTACGGCAAAGCGACGAAAAAAGATATTGTTACCGTCCAAATGAAAAATTCAAACTATGAGTGAGTCTTTTAATTGCAGACATTATCCTTATTGGAATATCAAGTTCAAATTTGTCTGCGCTCCTTAACTAGAAAGAGAAATCTGTTTCTGAGAAATGCGAAAAGGTCAGTGATCTCAGTTTTGACGACAAGCAGAGGGTGAGTTGGAAACTCTTTAAGGAAGAAAAAGATGACCAAAAAAAGAAAATTTAGTAAATAAAAGAGACAATCACTGACAAGGAAAGATCAGGAAACCGTATTCAAGTTTTGTTTGCTTATTTTAGGTTTGAAAAGGCAAAAACCGCGTTTCGTTTCTGAAAATTTGTTACATAATGGTGACCTCTTGATTTCCATTTCCCAGTGCATGTACGAGCCAGTTTTTTTTCTCGGAAAGAATTTCTAAGAAGAGCGAGGTTTCGTGGAATTTAACCGGAAGCCCATGATTGAACTACAAAAGTTGGTTGGAGCAGGGGAAGAGTAGGAAGGGAGGGGAGAGAAAGTGGTCGGAGTAAAAGTGTTGTTGTTAGGTATAACGTAATTTACAAAACCTCAGTGACACGGATATTCTTCGGCTTGAATTCATTTTCAAAATATCGAGACAGCAATCGCTTATCTTGTGCTTGTAGTAATTTTTTTAGATTTGTGTGTTTCAGGGCCGGCCGTAAGCCTCATCGTTCAGCGAATTAGGTACGTTATACCAAGTTCTTCTGCGAATTATATATATTCTCTCAATTTTACAGCGCTTTTCACTAACACGCGGACTCTAAAATTAAACGCTCAACCGACAAATGCGTTTTTCGCTGCCGTCAATCAAGTGTTTGGCAGGTCCTCCCAGCTTACGACTACTGCCGAACTCTGTTCGTTGTCTAAACTGTGCACAACGATTTGATTACCGCGCGCTCGGCAGCAGTCGAAAGCTGGGAGGAGCCGGCGAACATTTGATTGACGGTAGCGAAAAACTCATTTGTCGGTTGAGCTTTGAATTTTAGAGTCCGCATGTTATTGAAAGACGCAGTAACTGACAAAATCAACCAGGTTAGCGAAATTCTGTACATTTGAAGAGTAGCAAATTGGTCCGCTGTAGCGGAGAATACTGATGACCTCGAGAGTTCATCAAAGCGAAGCCAGATAGATGGGATGTATCGAGGATGCTTTGGCCTCTGGTTCAGTTTTAAAGAATCTGCGTTTGAAAAATTTAGCCCAAAACAAAAGATACTTCTGCAAATACAGAGCACCCAAAGGCTTGGGTTAGACACCAGCTATTAAACTGTTCAGCCCACATAGCTTTTCCCAAGTTATTTTTGGTGCAAGACATTTCCCTGACTTACTGATATCAGTTTTGAATTCTGCGCCAAGGAAACGTTCTGAAGAAAACCTTCACACCAAATTGGATTTTCAAAAAGAGATTCAATGCAAGGCTGTATAAACAGAGGGTGTTTTGAAACAAGTCATAAAAATGTGAAGCGCCCAACGTGGGGCTCGAACCCACGACCCTGAGATTAAGAGTCTCATGCTCTACCGACTGAGCTAGCCGGGCACGGTATGCGAAATAATATATAATTTAAATTTTAAATTGGTAGCAAATACAAGATTCTTGTCATAAAGACATACTGACCAATTCAAATTTTCTGACCGATCGATGGAAGATTTTACTTGCGTACAAATAAGATGTTCGTTTTATTATTTTCAAAAAACTCTTACTCAGAGGTTTACTGTATATATCATTCGAGAGATTTATTCAATCTCACTGTTGTTGATGTGAGAAATGATTTGCTGTCGGACAACCAGCTTCAAAATAATTCCAGCAAAAGAAATCAACGTCCAACGTGGGGTTCGAACCCACGACCCTGAGATTAAGAGTCTCGTGCTCTACCGACTGAGCTAGCCGGGCACCATATGGTGTTGCCAAATGCAAGAATTAAAGTAAGTCTTCACGGAACAAAAATACTGACCATGCGAGTGTAATTTTCTTACTTTTTTCTTTACTTCTCTGGCCAATAAACCTTTTTACAGGCGTATAAAGGAAGATTTTTTATTCACGAAATGTTACTGTATAACTTGTCGAGTACGTTATGATCGCGAAAAATGAACACGAGAGCGCATCGATCGCAGCGGGCGCGGCGCGTCTCTAAATAACAAGTGAGCACTTGTTTAAGCGAAATTATCAGCTCACTCCTCTCGGGCGTCCCAGCGATCAGAAGTAGATGGTAAAGCAATAATAATCTTACAAACACCAAAACTGTCACCAAATTCAACGTGCCCGGCTACTTCAGTCAGTAGAGCATGAGACTCTTAATTTCTTTATCTCAGGGTCGTGGGATCGAGTCCCACGTTGGGCACCACTTTTTTATCTCTTGATTAGACCATTTTTGCCCATTATGTCATTTTGGGAGCCAATCACCCGAAGCTGTCATCTCCCATACAAGCCCTCAGAGTCAACCCTTTCTGACGAAAAGTTATTTATAGAAGTAGTTTTCGCGGAAAATTTGTCACGCCCTAATGCGCAATAACCAATCAACCAATCAGAGCGTAGCTCAGTCATGCTCATTTACGTATACTTTTTTGTGTTCTGAAGAACCGTTGACAACAATGACAGAAAGCGTGCGGGGAAATATTTCGGAGTCATGAAACAATGTATTTTCGTGGGAAAGCCTGTTCTAAAAATAATTCTTTACTGGAAAGGGTGTACTCAAGGATACAGCACATATGAAAGCTCCGGGTAACAGGCTCCTGGTCATGTGCTATAACAATGAAACAGAGGTCAAACCTGATAATTTTAGAGTATACAAAACAAAGAAATACTTTTGCACTACTGAGTACCCCTTTCCCAAGTTATTTTTTGGTGCAACTTGTTTTCCTCTTACTGATAGTCACTGACATTAGTTTTGACTTCTGTGCCAAGGACACTTTCACAAGAAAACCCTCACACCAAATTGGACTTAAAAAAAGATGCTCAATGCAAGGCAAAGCTAGACACAGACAGTGCTTTTGAAACAAGTTGCGAAAAAAGCCGCAAGCGCCCAACGTGGGGCTCGAACCCACGACCCTAAGATTAAGAGTCTCATGCTCTACCGACTGAGCTAGCCGGGCACCATATGCTTGGGATGTGCATAGCAAATACAAGAATCGAAATAAGTATTCATGTAATAAAAAAAGTTCTGACCATGCAATTGTAATTTGCTGACTCTAAATATTTACTCCTCTGGTAAGTAAAAATTTTTGCAAGTGTATAAAGCTGGGAAGATATCTTTTTAAATTCAAGAGATGTTACTACATAACTTGTCGTCTGCAAAAAGATCACAAAAAATGAACACGAGAGCGCGTCAATCGCAGCGAGGCTGAAACAGCGCGTCTCTAAATAACAAGTGAGCTATTTCCTCGTGATCAGAAGAGGATGGTAGAGCAAGATGGTAGAGCAATAATAACCTTACAAACACCAAAACACCAAACTCAACATGCCCGGCCAGCTCAGTCAGTAGTAGAGCATGAGACTCTTAATTTCTTCGGCAATTTCAGGACCGTGGGTTCGAGTACGACGTTGGGCAGCATTATTTTCTCTTTTGATTAGACCATTTTTGCCCATTAACTCATGTGCTATAACAATGAAACAGAGATCAAGCCCAATAGTTTTAGAGTATACAAAACAAAAAATACTTCTGCAACTACTGAGTACCCCAACGGTCTGGGTTTGACACCAGCTATGAAACCTTTCAGCCCACATAGCTTTTCCCAAGTTATTTTTGGTGCAGAACGTTTCCCTGATACACTTACTTATATCAGTTTTGACTTCTGTGCCAAAGAAACGTTCTGAAGAAAACCTTCACACCAAATTGGATTTTCAAAAAGAGATTCAATGCAAGGCTGTATAAACAGATAGTGTTTTGAAACATGTGACAAAAAAGTGCATGAAGAGCCCAACGTGGGGCTCGAACCCACGACCCTGAGATTAAGAGTCTCATGCTCTACCGACTGAGCTAGCCGGGCACCATACGCTTTTATGAAATAACTGAGCTACTAGGCGCGCTCTCAGTAGTTGATAGGTGTGTTCAGATGAGAGTATGTAAACACGGTTGGTTAGCTCAGTTGGTAGAGCGCCAGTCTGCTGTGCGGGAGGTCGAGGGTTGGAGCCCCAGACCGGACCGACACTCAAGGTCTTAAAATAACTGAGGAGAATGTGCTGCCTTTGCAATTATATCAACAAATGGTTAGACATTCAAGTCTTCTCGGATAAGGACTGTAAACCGTAGGCCCCGTCTCCTGCATCCTCAGTGTTACATGGTCAGCAGGGGACGTTAAAGAACCCACACACTTGTCGAAAAGAGTAGGAGACGTAGTTCCCGGTGTGGTGGTCTATCTGTAGTTTCATAGTAAATTTCATGTATGGGTTGGGTGGGTGAGTGAGATCAAATAGGAACTGATAGCGGCAGCCAGAGGCGCCTTTACAAGCTGACGTTCGATCTCACTCAATTAGAATTGTAAACCGCCTTGAGACAATATGTGATATGTGCGGTATATAAATACATTCATTCATTCATGGTTGTGACGTTTTAGATTCGCGCATACTTTTTGAGAATTATTTTATAAAAGCAATAGAGTACTTTTTCTGTGTCTACATAGCCTCATCTAAACACTCGGATGGTTGGGAGATTTCTCGAAAGTTATGCAAACCGGAGACGAAGTCGACTGTTTGGGTAACTGTCTCGAATTCTCCCAACCCTTCTCGTGTTTACATGTGGCTATTTAAACACGGAAAAAGTGCTTTAATGCTTAAATACTGATAATTTAAACTTAAACTTGGTAGCAAGTACAAGAATCAAAAGATGCATTCCTGTCATAAAGACATACTGCTCAATGAAAATTTTCTGACCGATGAAAAATTTTACATGCGTATAAATAAGATGTTCTTTTTATTATTTTACAAAGAATCTCACTGAGCTTTACTGTATATCATTCGAGAGATTTATCCTTTCTCTCCTGTTGTTAATGTAATTTGCTGTCAGACAACCAGCTTCAAAAACAATTCCAGCAAAAGAAATCAGCGCCCAACGTGGGGCTCGAACCCACGACCCTGAGATTAAGAGTCTCATGCTCTACCGACTGAGCTAGCCGGGCTCCATATGCTTGAGATGTGCATAGCAAATACAAGAATCAAAATAAGTATTCACGTAACAAAAAAATACTGACCATGCGATTGTAATTTTCTTACTCTAAATCTTTACTCCTCTAGCCAATAAACCATTTTACATGCGTGGAAAGGATTTTTTTCATTCAAGAGAGGTTACTGGATAACTTGTCGTGTACGTTTATATGATGGAGAAAATGAACACGAAAGCGCGTCGATCGCAGCGGGGCTCGGCGCTACTCTAAATAACAAGTGAGTTCTTGTTTGATCGAAATTATCAACTCACTCCTCTCGGGCGTCTCAGCGATCAGAAGTAGATGGTAGAGCAGTAATAATCTTACAAACACCTAGATACTAAATTCAACATGCCCGGCTAACTCAGTCGGTAGAGCATGAGACTCTTAATCTCAGGGTCGTGGGTTCGAGCCCCACGTTGGGAGCCTTATTTTATCTTTTGATTAGACCATTTTTGCTCATTAACTCATGTGCTATAACAATGAAACAAAAGTCAAGCCTAATAGTTTTACAGCGTACAAAACAAAAAATACTTTCCACTCCTGAGTACGCCAGCGGTCTTGGGTTAGACACCAGCTATTAAACTGTTGAGCCCAAATAGCTTTTCCCAAGTTATTTTTGGTGCAAATTGTTTTCCTCTTATATAGTCACTGATATTAGTTTTGATTTCTGTGCCAAAGATACTTTGACAAGAAAATCTTTACACCAAAGTGGCTTGAAAAAAGATGCTCAATGCAAGGCAAAGCTAGGAACACAGACAGTGTTTTTGAAAAAAGTTGCATTGAGATTAAGAGTCTCATGCTCCACCGACTGAGCTAGCCGGGCACCATATGTTTGAGATGGTGGCAAATACAAGAATCAAAATAAGCATTCACGAAATAAAAAAGTTCTGACCATGCAATTGTAATTTTCTGACTCTAAACCTTTACTCCTCTGGCAAATAAAGACTTTTGCAAGCGTATATAGGAAGATGTTTTTTAAATTCAAGAGTTACT
>CBDDTI010000003.1:0-10516 GCA_965233585.1 bacterium | reverse complement strand
GTTGATGTCGATATTGCTATAAACAGCAGGCCCCGGTTGTTCGAAGCCGATTAGCGCTAACCTACGATTAAATCGTCCTAATCCATGGAATAAATTTGTCCTTCGATTAAATTCTGTTCCTCGAAGCTCGATTAGCACTATCCAAGGATTAAACTAAGGGTTAAATTTAACACACCTAGCGAGGTGGATTAACTCGCTAATCGGATGAAAAAGCAGTCAAACAAATCAAAATGGCGGACTTACTCCTTGTTGATTTTGCTTTAATCCCGAGCCCGGTGAGGAAAGAAACGCAATTCAAGCTACCTGATAATTTTTCCCACTTTGATTTTACCGATTCTCTCACGGACGAGCCATTCCGCGCTCGGTTTTCCCGCGCTTTTTCGAGTTTTCACATCGCGGGTAGACCGCTGTTCGGCGATCCGTACTTGAAATGTTTTACACGAAGAGGGAAAAGGAAGAAATTTCAGCATTTCCGCTCTCAGAGGTAGAAATCGTCGCTTACTATCCGCTGTAATGTAAAATGAAAGATCATTGGTGGAATTAAAGGATTTTTGGCTTCAAAGGTGAGTATTTTATCGACAAACTATTGTTAAAGTTAAAAGTTTCGTTTACCGCCCAAGCTTGTTCTTGAAAAAGTTGTTTATCTCATTCGGCGGATTAAGGTAACAAATCCCCGCTTTCAGTTCTTTGCTTAGCTCATGGCTTTCCTCTTTTCTAGTATTTTCCCCTAGCCAAACTTACTTGATTAGCCCATCCGAATAGAGGCAATCATTACAGATTTCTAATTTACAACGAAGTAAGACTGAAAATTAGACCGGTAAGCGTTTTCAAGAGCTCACTGATTTTCCGACTGATGCATGATTCAGTAAACTTCTCCCAGCATTTATCTTGCACAATTTTTTTTATCACAACTCTAAATTTCATTTAAGCATTTCTATTGGTTCTTAAAGCATTCAAATAGAGTTGAGTTATAAAAATTGGGCTTTCTTTTTCTTTTCATTCAACAACAAGTTCGTATCCATATCATTTTGTAGAAGCCGTCAATTATCCTTTCCCTCTCTTAGTGCTACACCTTTTTCTCCCACCACAGACCGCTTTTACCGGCTTAATCTAAGCTTAATCGAAGGATAGTTAATGGAAGATTAAATCTGTTTTCAGGAACACCATTTTATCCCCCGATTAGTTATCCCAGGAATAAGAAATTTAATCGCGGAATAAGCGCTAACTTCGGGTTATTTTAATCGGCTTTCGAACAACCGAGGCCAGGGGTCAGTTGGACGTGCGTTGCAATTCATGAGATCCTAGCGGTCTTTCTTTTGTCATTAAAATATTAAGTCAATATTGAATTAAATATCAGAAATAGAATATAATCAACGCGTTCTTTAATTGAAAAGAAAAACGTTGTTCTAAACCTACCGCTCACAATTTCAAATTGTCTTTCCGTCATCAATATTGCTTATTAATGCAAAACTACGATTTCCCATTATAATTTTCCTGATAAGTTTTTTTTTCTGAACAGACTTTTAAATATAAATTAAATTTAAAAATTCTGAATTAAAGTTTTAAAATAAAAATTCAAAATTCTCGGCCAATCTCCAAGTAATATTTATCTCTAGGTTCCAGAATCTGTCAGTTATTTTGTCTGTGTTGTGTTTCTTGGCTCCGATGATTGAGACAACTGAGCAAACTTAAATTACAAAAAACCCAGACAAGCAAACAAACAAGAAGCAAGAAAAGAACAAAGATACGTATGTTGTGACGCTAGCCATAATTAGAAGAGGAAAGAGGAGTCAGGGTTAGATGTCATATATATTTCCGAGCTTGAAGGACACAAGTTTCATTCACCACTTTGTCAAATATTTGGGTTCCTACCAAATCTCTGAACATTGGTGAGATAATATTTCCGTTTTCAGCAAAGAGTTAACTGTATTGGATCTCACTGAATTGTGCCGCTTTACTTACCACCTGTATTCACAGTTTCAAAATACTGTTCGGATTTAATTCAACGAGTCATGGATACCACGACAAAGCGGAACATCCAGTCGTCAACAAATTTAAAATTCAAAATTCTCGGCCAATCTCCAAGTAATATTTACCTCTAGGTTCTAGAATCTGTCAGTTATTTTGTCTGTGTTGTGTTTCTTGGCTCCGATGATTGAGACAACTGAGCAAACTTAAATTACAAAAAACCCAAACAAACAAACAAGCAGCAAGAAAAGAACAAAGATACGTATGTTGTGACGCTAGCCATAATTAGAAGAGGAAAGAGGAGTCAGGGTTAGATGTCATATATATTTACGAGCTTGAAGGACACAAGTTTCATTCACCACTTTGTCAAATATTTGGGTTCCTACCAAATCTCTGAACATTGGTGAGATAATATTTCCGTTTTCAGCAAAGAGTTAACTGTATTGGATCTCACTGAATTGTGCCGCTTTACTTACCACCTGTATTCACAGTTTCAAAATACTGTTCGGATTTAATTCAACGAGTCATGGATACCACGACAAAGCGGAACATCCAGTCGTCAACAAATTTAAAATTCAAAATTCTCGGCCAATCTCCAAGTAATATTTACCTCTAGGTTCCAGAATCTGTCAGTTATTTTGTCTGTGTTGTGTTTCTTGGCTCCGATGATTGAGACAACTGAGCAAACTTAAATTACAAAAAACCCAAACAAATAAACAAGCAGCAAGAAAAGAACAAAGATACGTCTGTTGTGACGCTAGCCATAATTAGAAGAGGAAAGAGGAGTCAGGGTTAGATGTCATATATATTTCCAAACTTGAAGGACACAAGTTTCATTTACCACTTTGTCAAATATTTGGGTTCCTACCAAATCTCTGAACATTGGTGAGATAATATTTCCGTTTTCAGCAAAGAGCTAACTGTATTGCATCTCACTGCATTGTGCCGCTTTACTTACCACCTGTATTCACAGTTTCAAAATACTGTTCGGATTTAATTCAACGACTCATGGATACCACAACAAAGCGGAACATCCAGTCATCAACAAATTTGAAATTTGAAATTCTCGGCCTATCTCCAAGTAATATTTATCTCTAGGTTCTAGAATCTGTCAGTTATTTTGCCTGTGTTGTGTTTCTTGGCTCCGATGATTGAGACAACTGAGCAAACGTAAATTACAAAAAACCCAGACAAGCAAACAAACAAGAAGCAAGAAAAGAACAAAGATACGTCTGTTGTGACGCTAGCCATAATTAGAAGAGGAAAGAGGAGTCAGGGTTAGATGTCATATATATTTCCGAGCTTGAAGGACACAATTTTCATTCACCACTTTGTCAAATATTTGGGTTCCTACCAAATCTCTGAACATTGGTGAGATAATATTTCCGTTTTCAGCAAAGAGCTAACTGTGTTGGATCTCACTGAATTGTGCCGCTTTACTTACCACCTGTATTCACAGTTTCAAAATACTGTTCGGATTTAATTCAACGAGTCATGGATACCACGACACAGCGGAACATCCAGTCGCCAACAACGAGTGGCTCGTTTTCGAGTTTGAACAGGACGAAAATTCTTGACGAATACAACTGCAAACCGTTCCAAAGCGACACCAGTGTAAGCAAAGGAGTTAAAATATTATTTTACTGTGTCCTGCTGCTGTTTTCAGTCCTTGGAAACTCTTTACTCATTGCTATCATTAAGAGAAGCAAGCGAATGAAAACCGTTACAAATTATCTCATCGCCAATATGGCAGTTTCAGACATTCTGATAACAGTGTTAGCCGTGCCGAGGAAGATAACAGAAATATTACTTGGACCTCGCAGATGGTTGATTGACGGACTGTTGGGTTCAGTTCTCTGTAAAAGTGTTTACTTTTTTCAAGACATCACAATTGGCGTCTCAATTCTGAGTCTTTCAGCTATAGCTATTGACAGGTATCGAGGGATCGTGTTCCCGCTGCGTAAACAGTTTAGGAAGCCGGCTAAACTCTGTAAAATCATCATACCGGCAATATGGCTGATATCAATGGGTCTACAAGCAATTTACTTCTACATTTTTAGGATAGTGACGGACGATAACAAACCGTACTGTGCAATAAACTGGTCTCCCAAATTTGATCAGAAGAAATCCCAAGAAGCGCATTTTATTATAACATTCATCTGTTTGATCGCTATTCCAGCATGCGTACTTATAATTCTATATTCGGCCGTACTTCTGAATTTGAAGAGAAGTAGACATACGCGAGGCCAGGGCCGTTCACGGTACATGACCTCAGAGAGATTAAGGGAAGACAAGAAAGTAGTAAGAATGATCCTTGCAATACTCGTGGCTTTCATCGTCTGTGTAATGCCCATGAACGTTTACGGCATTCTGTTTTATTTCGTTTGGGGTTGGAAAATTCCTTGCCGCATGGATAACTTTGCGTTTTCTGCGTTTTTTATTTTGTATTCCAACGCGTCGATTAACCCATGTATTTATTTTAAATTCAATGAAAAGTACCGCCAAGGTTTGCTAACCATTTTAAAAGCGTTTCCTCTCGTCAGGAAGAAGGCGCCAGAATCAACGGAAAGTTTTGTATTAGTGCGACTGAAAAGCTCTCTAGCCTCCAGCAGGCTTGGTTAAAAAGCTACTGAATAAGATGATGGTTGTATGATTTGATCTTTTTAAGAAAGAAGTTGGGCTAAAATACTCTTCAACCTCCAGCAAGCTTAGCAATCAGTCTTCAAATGCGAATTGAAGAAAGCTCCCATCGCTTTAAATTACTGTTTTCGTCCTAAAAAAGGATGATTTTTGAACATATTTTGGATCGCCGGTCGCCAGAAGGAAGACTGTACTCGAAATCTGTAAGGCATGTAAGCAATGTATTCTTGTTATGTATCAGCAAGAAATATTCTACTGTATCGTTCTTAATTAAATATAGAATTCTTATACTACTATTGAATAAAATAAATTATCTTACATGTATACTGATATCATTCTGAAGACACAAAAGAACAACGATGTCTGTGGAAAGATGTCCATAAAAGAATGATGAAGGAAATGTTTACTTGAAGTTGATGAGAAAAATATAACCGGAAACTGGCAATATTTGTACCACTCTATGAGAAAGATATGTAAAATAAGATATTAATCCTAATATCATACATGAACCAATTATATACGTGTACAGTTGTTTACTGATAACGTGTCCTCTTTGCATAACAATAAAGCTAAGATGATTTGAGGTCTATTTTCTGCTTCTAAATAAGTGCAAACTTATACAATTAAGTTGCAACTGAGTCAGGCAAAATTTATGTTCTTTTGTTTTATTTTGTGGTTTACAGGGCTACATGTATTTTTTGGTATTAGGATAAAGGAAATGGACATATGTTGTTTTGTAAAAGTCAAAGATTTTCTGCAGCGCACTCCGTGCTTCTCTGTTTTCACTAGTGTTATGCAAATTTGGAATTATATACAAAAGATATGCATAAAAAGCTAAATAAAACTGGTAATTAAAATTCTCCTTTAGCCCCCCTCGGTGCTTTTCGATATTCTTGGCTTTATTTCAATTAAGATACCCCTGGTCAGGTGGAAGCGGCAATATTGAAGTAAATTTTAATGTTTAGCACATGTTTCTACAAATTGTAGAAAGAAGATATGTACAAGAGATAAAATTGTACCAGTTTGAGTTGTTTTGGTATCAGTATCAACTGGAAACCAGGCTGAAGTTTTGGCGTAATTTTTGCTGGAAACTGCAGACAAAATACTTGCCAAAAACAAGAAAGGGTTTATTCGCGAAATATTAAGTCAGTTTTTTATAACTGTTAAGTCAATTATTTTTTAGTAAGTCAGTTTTTTATTTCCTCTAATTTCTGTACTGCTTACTGAATGCGTTTTACGGCTTTTTTGTGATAACTTATTTTAAGCTGTCAGTTTTTTTTAGACTTCAGGTCTCTACTGAGGCGGATATAATATAAATGAGCTTTTCCTTATTCAAATAGCGGTAATTCTAGTATGTCGAGTGAGAGATAAAATAATCACTCGCTGTGAAAAAGGAGATGAATAAATTAGAAGATGCTATTAAATACAATACTTAAGAAGATACCCCTGGCGTTTTGTAAAAAAAATAGGGATTCCAAGGATGTCTTATGACCTGAATACACTGCCCAATGGAACATCCAACAATACTGACAAACACCGAAATGACTACTTTTACCTAAAAAACCACAAAAACCATTAACAAGAAAATTTTGACTGCCATCTAACAAACAGAGAATTCAGTGGCAATATACTTCAGCAGATTGTCATGTGTGAAATGTTGTTTAGCTTATAGAACCATTACAAGCTTGACGTCATATCACCTGACTTTTCGAACTGGAGGACAACCAAATGTAAACAACTCTGGGACGCTTTCCATTTAGAAAAAAAATCCGGAAATTTCGGTGTGAATTTCCGGGAATTTCTCTACGGGAAAAAGTTCTTCCACTTTGCTGCAAATTTCGCCTGTGTTGAGGTGTGTGTTGCCTAAAGGGACACCAAAATGGCGGCAGAATTGATATTAACGTTAGATGAGTCCTTGGCGGCTGATGAAAGGAACTGTTGATTGATTCTGATGATTGAAGAAGAAATTTGCGTTATAGCAGGGACTTCCATCTTTACGAGGCGAGATTTAAACAGAAATTACAGGTTTTGCGATGTTATAGTACCGACACATTCCATAGACGAGTTTAAGTCTCACTTCCGAACGACAAGAGGTACATTAGATATTTTGTGCAGAGAAGTGGTAGCAAGAGGAATAATTCCACAGGGAAACCGCTTTGGAAGACCACCTATACCTGCCAGTGCCAAGTGTTGGCATTTGTTTGGTTTATGTCCAATTCTGAAGTCATGAGATCCGTCTCGGACAGATTTGATGTGATTAAGTAGCCTGTTTAGAAAATTCGATTACCGTGGGCCTGGAACTGGTAAAGATTACCGGGGAGATGCAATTGAAACTCGAGAAACCAGTCGGAACGTTCCAACTCGGAAAACGGGACTACCTTCTAGGCATTGATCTTTTTTTCTGCAATTGCATTCTTTGTCGCTTGTTTGTGTTTGCGACCGCTGGTAATCTGATAATAGTGCTTTGTTGTGTGACGAGATGATACTTTTCATGTTTGGCATGCAGGAGTAGCTGAGCTTCAGTGTGTGTTTGTTAAAGATCTTGTGTAGGGGGTGTCCGTTTGGGAAGCATCTGTCAATAATGTTTAGGAACTTTCTTCCCAGGTTAGTTTTGACGTTAGCATCCCATGGGGGGTTGTACCATATAATTTTTCTTTGGCGATTTCTTTTGCGTTTTGGCTGTGGGTTGTATGTCAGCTTGTGTTTGTAGCCGCTCTCGTCAAGCGCTTTCTGGTACGGCGGAATGGCTTCGTCGAAAACTTTCTGGCTAGGTGAAATGCTGGTTAGTCGTTTGTTGATGTTTTCTGGGATGTTTTTCAGTAGTGCGTTACACAACAAAGCAGAAAAAAAGATCAATGCCCACTAGACGGAAAATGCCTCACACAAAATGTAGTTTACCAAGCAACAGTCTCAACGCAAACTTCATCAGAGTCGTACGTCGGCCTCGCTACCAATTTTAAAGAGCGTTACAGAAACCACACTGCATCCTTTCGACATCAAAACAAGAGAAACGAAACTGAACTGTCAAAACACATTTGGACACTCAAAGACAACAACAAACCTTTTACCATCAAGTGGAGAATCATTAAGCAGTGCAGACCATATAGCAACGTTAGCAACAAATGTAATTTATGTATTTTTGAGAAATTCGTGATCATCTGTAAGAAGAATTTGTGCAGTCTAAACAAACGAAACGAACTAGCAAGCTCGTGCCCCCACAGAAACAGATACCTACTCAAAAACTTTGTGATAAAGTAACGCAATCTTTTGTAACACGCGCTTTGTATGATAAGTTTTAAATTTCACATAGGATCTGTTTTTACATCTCATAGCAACTATTTTAGAGTTTTCATATCTCATAGCAACCTTAAGTTCGCTTTTAATTGCCAGTACTTGTAATTTAACGGTCATTCGTTGATATTGCCTGATGAGTGTGGTCATTCTTTGACCATACGAAACAGCGTTGTAGCAATAAAACGATGAACTGAAATTTTGCTACCATTGCTCATTATAGTCATTGCTCCTCTTTGAGTTGAGCGCTCTCTAAATTTATTCTATTCAAGTTCAAGAAATATATATATATATATAAAAATTCTGGATACTTGTCAAAGAATGACCACACTCATCAGGCAATATCAACGAATGACCGTTAAATTACAAGTACTGGCAATTAAAGGCGAACTTAAGGTTGCTATGAGATATGAAAACTCTAAAACAGTTGCTATGAGATGTAAAAACAGATGCTATGTGAAATTTAAAAACTTATCATACAAAGCGCGTGTTACAAAAGATTGCGTTACTTTATCACAAAGAAAAAATTGCCAGTACTTGTAATTTAACGGTCATTCGTTGATATTGCCTGATGAGTGTGGTCATTCTTTGACCATACGAAACAGCGTTGTAGCAATAAAACTCTTAGAGGAGCTTTGACAATTAAAACAAACTGGTTCAAGACTTCAGAGGTAGTTCATCGTTTTATTACTACAGCTCTGTTTCGTATGGTCAAAAATATGACCACACTCATCAGGTAATATGAACGATTGACCGTTGAGTTACAATAACTGGCTATAAAAGCGGGAATATAGTTGCTATGATATATAAAAACAACGTTGTTTTCTCATATAAATCATGTGGTTGCTATGTACAATTTGGGGGATCGTGTTACCTTTTTATGAAGTTCTTAAGGAGGTATCTGTTTCGATGGGGGCATGAACTTGCCAACTCATTTCGCATGTTTAGACTGCAGAGTTCCTTTTCACAGATGATCACGAATTTTTCAAAAAGACATAAATTACACTTCTTAGTAATGTTGCTGTACGGTTTGCATTGTTTGATGATTTTCCACGTTAGGTTGAAAGGTTTGTTGTTGTCCTTGAGTGTCCATATGTGCTTTGACAATTCAGTTTCGTGTCTCTTGTTTCGGTGTCGGAAAGAAGCTGTGTGGTTTCTGTAGCGTTCTTTAAAGTTTGTCGCGAGTCCTACGTATGAATCTGTTGACGTTTCAGTTTTGACTGTTGCTTGGTAGACTACGTTTGGTGTTAGGCATTTTCCCTCGAGTGGGCATTGGTCTTTTTTTCGGCAGTTACATTCTTTGTCGAGTGTTTGTGTTAAATTTTGCGACTGGTTGTAATCTGATAGCAGTTTCTTGTTGTGTGACGAGATGATGGTTTTGATGTTAGGCATGCAAGAGTAACTTAGCTTTAGTGTGTGGCGATTGAAGATCTTGTGTAATGGATGGTTTTTCGGGAAGCATCTGTCGACGATACTTAAGAACTTTCTTCCCAAGTTAGTCTTCACGTTGGAGTTCCATGGTGGATTATACCATATGACTTTTCTTTGGCGATTTCTGTTGCGCTTTTGGGCTGGCTGTAGATTATAGGTGAGCTTGTAGTTGTAGCCACTTTCATCAAGGGCTTTTTGGTAAGGAGGGCTGGCGTCATCAAAAACTTTTTTGCTGGATGAGATGCTGGTTAATCGCTTGTTTATGTTTTCCGGGATGTTCTTTAGTAGTGCAGGCGGGTGATTGCTTTGACGGTGGACGTAGAGAAGTTTGTTGTTTGGTTTCATGAAGGGGCTGTAAGATTCATTTGTGAGGTCGAAGGTTACATCTAAAAAATTGATGGTTTTCTTATTAGCTTCAATCAAGTTCAAGAATTTGTAACGCTCCTTCAACAAAGTCGAGCGCTGTCAAGAGTGAATTTCCCAGTGAAAGACTTCGGGTATTCGACCAAGAACATCCCACTGGCAAGTAAAAGCTCTTTTCTACAAAACCTGATAGGAAAAACGGAATCACTCATACACCGAATGCGTTGGAAGGCCTTCTTCTTTTTAAGAAACCAGAACAGCGATCATGATGACACCAATAAAGAGACATATGGATTCAAATCAAAACGCCCACCACCACACGTAAGTGAACTCAGTCAGTTTGAAGACTGCATGTTAGAAATGATTCAACGTATTGAATTTAGCACTAATCATACGCGGAACAAATTTCAAGAGCAACTAAACAAAGACATGCAAGAAATCCGACAAGACAAGCACATATTCGTCAAAGCCGATAAAACAACAAACCACTACAAGACTGAACCGAATGACTACTTGAACCTTGTACAGAAAAACGTGACAAAAGCCTACAAAAAGACGAACCAAAGCATCCCTAACACAATCACCCTTGCTGACCAAAAAATCGCACAAAGCCTAGCCCTTGACGACCGAATTGAAATCTCAGCAAGCAGAGACGCATTCATAACATTGAAAGACCATAAACCTGATTTCACAAGCAACCCATCCTGCAGACTCATTAACCCCTCCAAATCAGAAATCGGCATAATCAGCAAACGCATTTTGGATAACATCAACAACGAAATCATCAAAGTAACAAAAGTAAACCTGTGGAAAAGCACATCCA
>CBDDTI010000002.1:0-9198 GCA_965233585.1 bacterium | reverse complement strand
CCAGCCGCTGTTCTGGGAAGGAGCCCGCGCTCCTCCCCCGAACTTCTTCTCGGGGAGGGTAGACCAGACACGAGAGAGCGGAGGAGCCTAGCTATTGAACTGTAAAATTGTAAGCAGATGTAAATATGCCGCCTCTTATGCCTGATAAGGATACGTCACATGAAAACGATCTATTCGAATATTGAACTCGCTCGTTCCACTGTCGTTTGATCCAATAATAATAATAATAATCATAATCATAATAATAATAATAATAATAACCTTTTATTGACATATTCCAAAACAAATTGCTATTTACAAGTTAAGGGGGGAGAAACTTAACTACAACAGCTGTACAATTCTGTTGCTAAGGAAATCTGAAAACCTCCTTTTTTTGGCTCCTGAAGTCCAGTGGGCACGGAAAGTTTACCGTGTTTGTTCGATTCATGTTTTCTTTAAATGTTTCGAGCCATGCCCATATTTGGCATGTCACGTGACCACAATAGAAAACGTCTAAAAACTCGGACTGAGTGGATCGTTTTCGAAATATAACAATACATTTTGACAAAAGACGGCATTATCTACAACTTGTAGTATCCGTTTGAGGAAATGTACAATATTTCGAAAATTATAGATGTTTAAGTGCTTTTATAGCATCTTAAACATCTATAATTTTCGAAATATTGTACATTTCCTCAAACGGATACTACAAGTTGTAGATAATGCCGTCTTTTGTCAAAATGTATTGTTATATTTCGAAAACGATCCACTCAGTCCGAGTTTTTAGACGTTTTCTATTGTGGTCACGTGACATGCCAAATATGGGCATGGTTCGAAACATTTAAAGAAAATGTGAATCGAACAAACACGGTAAACTTTCAGTGCCCACTGGACTTCAGGAGCCAAAAAAAGGAGGTTTTTAGATTTCCTTAGCAACAGACTTGTAGTTAAGTTTCTCCCCCCTTAAAAGTGGAAAAAAAATATTAAAGCACATTTACAAGTTTATTTACAAGTAAAAGTTTAAAAGTTGAATCGAATTATACTTATGACGGCTAAACCAGTGTCCATAAAACGCCCTAAGTGTAAAAGCATATAGACCGTGTATTTCAGATATCCGCACAAGCTACATTTATTTTACAGTCTAATGATTGCTCTGTCTTGCTACGAAACGGCGTTCGCAAACCTCTAACGCATGCATGTACCGATCTTGAGAGTTCAAATCAAATCTGTGTCCTGAGCCAACTGATTAATAATAATAATAATTATTATTATTATTATTGTTATTATTATTATTATTATTATTATTATTATTATTATTATAAAATATTTATATAGCGCTAGTATCCTTTAAGTTCAAAAGTGCTTAACAAGAATGACGTATTAGTCAATTAAAAAAACATGCTTTTTTAAAAAGGAAAGTTTTAAGTTTGTTTTTAAAATCGGACACTGAAGAGCTGTTCATAATGTCGGAGGGCAAAGTGTTCCAGAGTGTGGGGGCTGCTCCGGAAAAAGATCTTGCACGTATGTCTTCAAATTAAAATGAGGAATCACAAGAAGATTTTTAGATGATGAACGTAGTTGACGAGATGGAATGTAAGGTGTGAGTAGAACGCGAATGTACGATGGAGCTAGATTGTTAAGAACCTTGTACGTGATGAGTAGAATTTCAAACACAATGCGATAACGTATCGAGAGCCAGTGAAGATTTAATGAGGTGTTCATGTTTTCTTGAAAGAGAGATAAGACGAGCAGCGGCGTTCTGGACGTGTTGTAACTTTTTTTTACTTGGTAGTTCGGTAGTCCGTAGAGTAATGAATTACAATAATCTAATTTTGAAGATACAAAAGCATGAACAAGTATTTCAGTGGTGGTCGATGACAGGTACTTTCTTATATAGCTGATATTACGAAGATGATAAAAAGATGATTTGCAAATACTTGCAATATGATCATTGAAAAGAAAATGATTTTCAAAAGGGACACCAATATTTCTAGCTTTCTGTGAGGAGCAGATGGTCTCACTGTCGACAGAGATTTCTTGAACAATTGGTACAGGTAGATGTTTAGCAGAGATCACTAGTAGTTTAGTCTTATCCTTGTTTAGGTTAAGACGGTTGACCAGCATCCAGTGATCAATCTCAAGTACACAACGCTCAATGTTAGACACAGCTAAATCTCTATCACCGGGTATAGTTGGCTGAAAGGACAAATAAAGTTGCGAATCATCAGATTAAAAATGATAACTCAAGTTAAATTTCTTAACAATGTCGGAAAGCGGTGAAGTGTAGAGAAGGTACAAAATGGGTCCCAAAACTAATTCTTGTGGAACACCACATTGAAGAGCATGTTTCGAGGAAGTTCCACCATCAACAGACACATACTGCATGCGGTCCATGCGGTCGGACAGGTAAGATTGAAGCCATAAAAATGGCTTGCCAGTAACTCCAAAGCGCTCATATAGACGAGAAAGGAGAATATTTTAATAAACCGTATCGAAGGCAGCAGAAAGGTCCAAAAGTAATAGAATTACTGTTCTGCGGTTATCAATAGCTGTAAGAATGTCATTATGCACGCGGATGAGAGCCGTTTCTGCGCTATGATACTGTTTGTACGCCGATTGGAATGTCACGTTCAAATTATTTTTGTTAATATAGGTAATCAGTTGGTTAGCAACAGACTTCTCAATTGCTTTACTGATGAAAGTAAGATTTGAAATGGGGCGATAGTTTGAAAACTGTGTATGATCCAGAGAAGGCTTCTTAAGGAGAGGGCGTGACTTAGCAACTTTTAAATGAGAGGGCATTTGGCCATATTGTAGCGACGCGTTAATAATCTTGGAGATAAATGGTAGTGTGTCCGGAGCGTTTCTTGTAACACAACCAGGAAGTGGATCCAGTTCACATGATTTGGAAGATAATTTCACATTCACGGACGTCGTCAACGGTTACCATATTAAACTCATCAAACGTATAAGGACAGACCCGATTGACTTCTGGAGCTGAGCTGAGAGGAGCTGCAGCATCAAGGTTAACCCGTATTTTAGTTATGTTATCAGAAAAGAACTCCACAAACGTATTTGCAAGCTCTGAAGGAGAGTTACAAGGCGGATAAGGTGTATTACAATTTCTGTGTAGCAGATTGTCAATAGTCCTGAAAAGAAGTTTATAGTCCGACTGATTTTATAACAATTATTCCATGAGCCCGAGTTGGATATGAAGTAATAAAATAACCAACGAGCGCGTAGCGCGAGTTGGTTATAATCACTTCATATCCAACAAGGGCCAATGGAATTATTGTTTTAGTAAATTCTCAAACCGGGTTTTGTCGCCGATTTTTATTTCCACAATTTTAAAAAGCGTCCGGAAAGAGAAAACTTGGCGCACTATTTTCCATATGACGTAAAACTCCGACTATTGGCTCATAGTCGGAGATTTTTAGCCAATCAAAAAGCTAGAAATGCAATAGTCGGAGGTGAGAATTTACTAACATTGATTAGTGAAGTGTAATAAGATTTCTTGAAAGAACAAAGCCTTAAGTTATTGACAGCACGGCATTGATCAATCAACAGTTGACGATCAGCTGAAAGTTTAGTCCTTCGCCATCGCCGTTCCAATCTTCTACGATGTTTTTTCAAACTGTATATTTCCTCAGATTACCAAACTGCAGCAGGACGGAGGGTAACAGTTTTTTTTCCTGACAGGAGCATGGATTTCCAGTATAGAACTTAATACGGCTAACGGGTTCCGTTTTCAAAAAATAAATTCACTATTGCATTCTAGAAAAGAGTAGTTGGTTTGAAACCTACCAGTCGCAACAGTGAATTGATTTTTCGAAAACGGAACCCGTTAGCCGTATTCTTGGATCGAGCGAGCGAGTGCAATCTTCAGGGGTACGCTAATTCACTTGGTTTCGAACTTGGTTTGACTGTGAAGTCAGTGTAAAGTCAATTTCGTTTCAAAAGTAACCTCGAGAAATAACAAAATTAGTTTAAAGCGTTACAGGTTATCAAACAGACTTCTTCGATGTCCACTTCCACAGTGTCCTATTAGTCACTTGAGTTTCTCACGACTTCGCGAGTCGTTGCGCTCGTTTCAGTAACACAACTTAGGTTAACTTCGTGGCTGTTTTTATGAAAGTCGACTCGAGGCAAGGCAAGTTGTCGAAGGGCAGTTAAATTATAACATGACTTTTCAGGTTCCTTTACAGCAATTTACTTCCCGTCAAAGGGTTCGCCATCATACTCTAGGAGTACGACAGATGTGTGGTGTACTTTAACGAACATCCACGAACGATTTTGAACGGAGCGTATTCTACTTTAGTAAATTCTCAGCTCCGACTATTGCATTTCTAGCTTTTTGATTGGCTAAAAAACTCCGACTATGAGCCAATAGTCGGAGTTTTACGTCATATGGAAAATAGTGCGCCAAGTTTTCTCTTTCCGGACGCTTTTTAAAATTGTGGAAATAAAAATCGGCGGCAAAACCCGGTTTGAGAATTTACTAAAACAATTATTCCATTGGCCCTTGTTGGATATGAAGTGATTATAACCAACTCGCGCTACGCGCTCGTTGGTTATTTTATTACTTCATATCCAACTCGGGCTCATGGAATAATTGTTATATACTCGATACCAATATTCCAGGTGCACGTCACGTATTGTGTGCGCCTTGAATACTCTTGGATCCTACTGCATCACAATCACATATTCGGGCCTGGAATACTCTAGAATATTTTGCCGTTCACGCAGTGTTTTAGTATATTCTTAACCTTTATACTTTGCTCACGCGCCTGCTGAAAACCAGCTATTGTTTTTTACATTGTTGAATTGGCCGGCGTGATTAAATAAAGTTGATCTTATTTTATCTTATCTTACATATTTTCGCTACATGCACAGTGCTGACGAGTCCTAATAAGGACGAAACTGCTGTTATGTGTTGCAATACTGCTTTATGGTTCTTGTCATGCTGCGCCGGGTTGTTCGAAAGCCGGTTAACGTTAACCCAGGGTTAAATGTTAACTGAAGCATTATGTTTTCTTGTTTAAAAATGTTTTTCGCCTCTAATATTTGGTGTAGTTTGAGATTATTACATCTCAAAACTGAAGTGTAAACAATTTAAACAGAACACCTCATCAAAAAGTTACAAAACTGAAATCAAAATTGTCGCTAACTCTGGGTTAGCTTAATCGGGCTTTGAACAACCCGGCCCTGGTGTCTCGAAACGTCCTCCTCGTAGTATAAGCCTTGAAGTCTAACGTTGTTGACACTTTTTTAAATCATAACGCAGAACCCACTTTTGCCTCTGTTCATTCCAAGAAAACTCAAACCGCTCCTCCTCACCGGGAATTCAAAAGTTTGTTTTTAGAAGGTGGCAAATGACTCACTGTGGAGCGCCTGGAGCATACAAAGTCCCCATGGTCGGGCCATGAAAAAAAAAAAAAAATGCAAATTTCTTACTAGGGGAAAGTGTCAAAATTATCATAATTTATAGCGAAATGGCCGTGTAATAGCGATCTCCAAAATAACGTGGAAAAAACATTTTTTTCCCTTTGTTAAGTTTGATGATGACTGTTATTCGCGCATTTGGCAGTTTGCAATTGTATAAAGGGTATACATTGAAATCAGTATCGGTATACCCATTTGACCATCCGCGCGCGGTCCGCTCTAGCGCTCGTGGTTTTAACCAAAACCCACATAAACCGTATATTAATTGGAAGCTTAATAACTGAAGATTATGACCCGCTCTCTTTAAAACGGTACAAATTTACCGTGTTTGGAGAATGTGAATATGTTTCCAAAGTTTCACGAAACCATAAATCAAGCTCCACTCCCGCTAAAACGATTAACATGGCACCCGTTTGTCATGGAAAGTATTGTATTTAGGAATAAATTTACAAGGTGTAGATATTTTCATGAGCTTTAAAAAATGCATTTGTTCATAGCACTTTAATATTACGTAAACTGTATTCTTTTATTACGTAATCTGTCAAATAATAAATCGTTATCCAATAGTTTTTTTTCCCTTGCATTTTTTTTTTACACCTTGCGTTTGGATATATTCAGGATTTTGGGTTGTTACGGGCGGTGAGGTTATTTTTCCCTGTCAGTAGCGGAAGAAGAAGAAGGTTGTAGTGAGCGACGTCATTACCAGAAATCCGAGTCATTTCGTTCACGCGATACTTCTGTCTGCGGTGTACTAAAATTTCAACAGAGCAGGCCCAAAGGTATTGAATTACGTACAAAATATGGCTAGATCGGTTCCAAGCAAAGAACGTGTAAATTATATTGCACAGAATAATGTTTCTTCGGCGGATATATAACCAGTTTGTAAGGGCAAAAGAAAAAAGAAACCTTGGGAAAAATTATATCAAGTGGAGAGACTTGTCAGCAAGCGGAAATCGTCGAATAAGGAGGCATGAATTAAGTTATGTCACAGCGATGTAGGACGATGTAGTATATTTTCAGGTTTCGAGTAACCTTTTCCAAATCTGGTATCGCAACCGTTGGCTATACGCATTATGCAGCTGCGAGAGAGACAGATTTGAAATGGCAAACGAGGGATTTTCAGGCCGTTGCGATGAGATTTCTACACCAGCGACGGACGTACTGGGAAGCGAGTTATTCACGCTTCGGCTGATCGTGATTTGAAGCGGCCACGTCCATCGATTCCTCGGGAATATTTTGGCCTTCGCAGTACGATGGTTTGATTCTGAGCCAGCCAGCCATGTCTTTTTTTCTAGTCTGGGTAAAATGCCGACGAATACTGTAAAAGTAAATTCGTTCATCAGGGGATACTATGAATATCAGGCTGACTGGGAACCAACACTGGGAGATATTTAATTTCCGGGTTAATTTATAAACTTATGCCTGAGCTGACAAATGAGCAGGACGTGTCCGTGTGAATACATTTTTGAGGGTGACGATTTGTCCTGTGAGTAGCTGCATCAGAAGGATAGAAGAGAAAGTTGATGTCGAGAGCTGTCTTTGTAAATAAAACAGCAGCCTAATACAGTGTAAAACAGAGACTGTCAACTTAATAAGTACCATACAGTACATGCAGTGTTTTAATCAGGGAACTATGACGAAAGTGAAAAACAGTGTGGTACAGTTGTGTTGTTAAAGTTACAGTGACTATTGTTTGAAAGCAACGGCACTTTAATATTATCTGCCGCGAGCATTTGGCGGACGTAGGCGATGAAATGTGTTTAGTACTGATAGTATTTGTATTTTTGTGAGACCCCACGTCTTCGTAGCTGCTATTTAATGAGCTGAAGAATAAAGCTTGTCGTCATCCGTTAATCGTAGTCCAATTTCGTGACCGTTATATACAGGTAAAAGACAATGAAACTGTGGATTCAGAAAGTCTAAAGGGTGACCGCGTCCGTTATATACAGGTGACCGCTATATACGGGTCAACTTAACAGTAAATATAAAGGATGATTTTTGGGATGTTGTTCAGTGACCGTTGTACACAGGGTGACCGTTATATACAGGGCCGTTATATACAGGTTCGACTGTACAAACCTTTGTCGCTTTCTGCCAATTTTCCGGCCCACTCTTTGTCGAAAGTGTTTTTTGGCTTCTTTTACCTTGCTTCAGTCGATGAAAACGGGCAAGATCTCTTTTTCTTCTTTGAAGACACCCGTGCACTGATAATGGCGCGCAAATTGTGTGTCAACTTAGCATGTTCTTGATGTCACGCGCCCCTTAACTTATTGACAGAACTTCTCGGCTCTCAATTAAGTATTTAATATGAAAAAACCTTTCTCGCAAAATAACTAGCGGCAGATACAATATTTTCTGTGGAGTTTTTTTTTTTCTTGTTTTTTTTTTTTTTCAGTCTTAAAGATTACTTAAAGATTTATCGAATCGCTTAAAAAAAGTAAAATTATGCAAAATGGCAAATTTTGTCCTTACTGATACCTTAAACATGATAGAAACTAGTGGACAGCGGTCTCCGCAAAGACCAATAAAGACAAAATCGCGCAGGCGATGTTCGCAAAGAAAATAATTGACATTTGACTTATCTCCTCAAACAAAATACGAAGCGTTTTTAGTATAAAATGTCAATAACTGTTCTATACAGGTTTATATTAAACATTCTAGACCTTTTCTTTCCTAATCAACGACTCACACAATCCTTCCTTCTTTCCTTCATTCTGCCGCACGCGCAAGCCAAACATGAATTTTTTGGGCTGGTGGTGGTAAGGCAACTTTCCGGTCGGTTACATCTAAGTAACTAGTATACTTAAATGGTAATAACGCTGCCGAAGGGGAGAACAATATGAAGTATGCTAACAGTTACCCTACAATCTGAACTGTAAAGAATTGATTTGCACAAGACATATTTGAATCGTTATGATAGGAAATGAATTGAAATTGTTATTGGGTTGGTTGCTTTGTGGGATTGAATAGATATTGCGGGCAAGTGTCCTTTTATTCGCCAGAATTTGAACTTAATACACATTTTGCAAGCAGCAATTTGACCCTAAAATAAAAGAAAGGCAAATTTTACATAAGTTAAGTTAATTGCTGCGGAGTGAGCGTAGCGAGGGAGCAGCAACATAATCAGGAGTTAAAAAGAATATATAAAAGAGACTACGAATTCTAGAATTCATCACTTTTACCAGAATGCATTGCATTCAATTTGTGATTTGACTTTCACAACTCTTGCTTTTGTTTTACATGCAGTACGTGAAAGGTTTTAAATCTGGATCAATAGTTGTGACATCTCATTTTAAACTTAGTAAGTCATTTCTTAGCAGTCTCGCCTCCGTGGTCGAATTCTTAAATCAGATGAAGAGAAATCATCGTTACTAAAACTTGTAAAATAAATAATCATAAAACAAACGGAAACTGTAGAACACACTTATTTCATATATGCTATGATCTATTCCTTTTCATCCAAACACGAATTTAAACTTTAGTTTTAGCATTTTCGCAATTTCATACATCCGACCGCCGATGGACGCGTCTTCGGCAATGTCAACACTCTAGAGAATTTAATGCGTACCGGTACAAAATTTATAAGTGAGATTTCTGCTGCTACAATTTTCTCATCTTTTAATTTCCACATCTTTCGATTTTCATCTTTTCGTTTTTTTGGTAAAGGGGAGGTAGATGTGAATCGTATGTGTATGTGTACGTGCTTTATTGTCTCGATCCCTTTTCACGGTAACCGGTCATCTCGTCACCAGGGGGTTTCGCCACCAACCAGCTCGC
>CBDDTI010000001.1:0-7500 GCA_965233585.1 bacterium | reverse complement strand
ATTCATTAAGATCAAAGAATGCTGGTTTTGGGGGAAATACCATCCCATTAACAACAGCACATGATGGAATCTTATTCTTCACCAAATACTTGTGGCATGTTTTACAAACTCATTCTATGTTATCAACACTTGTCTTATTTCGCCATAGATATTTAAAGTTGTTGTTACTGAAAGCAGGGAAACAAGAATGATTGCAGACAAGTTAGTTTCCATAGAAGATTTGTTATGTTAGGTCAAGTTGTTATGTTAGGTTAGTTTCCATAGAGGATCAAGTAGTTTTGTTAAGTTAGTTTTCATAAAACACCAAGTTTTAAATTGTTATTTTCAAACTCAAGAACTATTGTACTTTGTGTTTAAAATAAAATAGTTGGCCTGTGATCTTGTCGTGTTGGATCATTGACATCATTCTCACTTACTCTCTAGCTATATAGTGAAAACATTTTGTACAACAACATTGCCTTGTGACTTCATGATCAGTTCTATGATTCATAGAAAAAGAAAAAGATTACGACACGAAGTTAATCTTTCTACACGCTTTTAAGTCAGGTGAAATTGATATACGCAGTTCCACAGACTTGATAGTAATTTCGATTGATTTTTCCTACTCTCATAACCCTGCTAGCAGAGGTTTCTTATCTTGTCCTTTGTATTTCTGGTCTTTTCATGGCCGTCTTATCTGTTCCCTAATTAAGACAGCTATGCAATACTGCGAAAATACCAGCCGCAAAAAGATAAGAACTCTGCTAGTATACTTTCATTCATTTTGCACTTCTGTATTTCCCACCAGTAACCTCATGTCCTCTCAGATGCCTATTTTTCATTAGTTGACTCTCCAAACAATTAAGTTGCTTTCCATTTCAGTTTCCTTTCTTTCTCTTTTTTTTTTAATCTCCTTCGTACAGAAGTAGCTACATGTAGTCCTCGACTACCTATTTTTATTTCTCATACAGTGATTTTCAAATCTCATGTAGCGATTTTCCAATCTCGCACAGTGATTTCTCAATCTCACACATCGATCACTGAGACTCGATAGGTGATTTTCAACTCAACCCACTTTTGTCATGCTTGGCTTGCCATATTTCTGTAGTGCCCAAGCTCCCCTTGACTCGATTTCCGCCGCTCTCTCGCGTCCGATCCGATCTTTGTTCCTCCCCAAGAGTCTCCCCAAGAGGAGTTCGGGGAAGGAGCGCGGGCTCGTTTCCCGAACAACGGCCTGAGCCGAGCCTAAAGATCTCCAATAAGATGTCAGGCTGTTTCGAAATTCAGCAGGGAACTGGGGCGAGTTTCGATAAACTGACACCACCACATGAAAGATCATGCTGAGATTGGTCATTTAGCCAAGTATGATGCCTTTAGGATTTTAGGGTGAACAGAAACCAAGTTATAGAACTTGAAATATGCTTCAAAATCCATACAAACGTCTCTAAGTTTGAGACAGCGTCCCCCAAAAACCATATAAACTCTTAAAATTTGTACGATTTCCGTGATACTCTTTAAAATGGGCAGACGTAATGATTTTCATCTCAGCTTCTTTCAAATAGTAGGTGCATGACAGGATTTTACAGTTGTCACAAAACTGATGAAAAATTTTAAGAGCTTATATGGTTTTGGGGGATGCAGTCTCAAAATTAGAGACGTTTGTATGGAGTTTGAACAATATTTCAACGTTCATAGCTTGGCCTCTTTCACCCTAAAAGCATCATACTTGGTCAAATGACCAATCTCAACATGATCTTTCATGTGGTGGTGTCAGTTTATCAATTTGTTAAAATTTGAAACTCACCCCGGTTTCCTGCTGAATTTCAGAACGGCCTAAAGAAGGCGTTCCTTGCCACCTGGACGCCCATTGCCTAGTTTCAAACCGTGAAGGACTAGGCACGAGTCTGTAAATTATGGGATTAGCAACTATTGATCCACATAGTCATAAAGTGCAGACCAAGCTTTACAAAATCCCCAAGTTTGGTGTAAATTGACCCAAACGTAAGCAAGATACAGCCGTTTGAAAATGTCAAAATTTACAAAGAAATGTATGGCCATCCGGACGCTGTCCGACACAGCGTCCGGATGCCATACATTTCTTTGTTAATTTTGACTTTTTTAAATCGCTGTATCTCAGTCAAAACTTGCCTGATTAGCACCAAACTTGGGAATCTTGTGAATCTCGGTGTGCTCTTTCTGACTATGTGGATCAATAGTTGCTAATCCCATAATTTATAGACTCGTACCTAGTCCTTCACGGTTTGAAACTAGGCAATAATTGACTACTGGAGGTAAGCAGTTTTATAATATATTACAGATAGTATATGCCCTCTCATTGGTCGATAGGCATGATTAAACAAGAGTGTGTAAACACGGCTGTGACAATAAATATTCTAAAAAAGCAACAGAAGACTTTTTCCGTGTTTACATAGCCTCACCTAAACACTTCAAGGAGCGATTGCAGAATACTTGTGTCGGTGTGCCTTGAAGAACGAGATATATAACAATAGATGCTATTCTTATTCAGTGAGATGCAAATATTAATAAGTGGCAAAGTATTCTGCAATTTAGCCATGCTGGAGCGATTGCAATTCTCACAGTCACGCTCACACGCTTACTTGTTTTGTGTTCTTCCCCACGGATTTTCGAGGGAAAGAGAGACTGCTTGCAATCTACTGAACACTCAAGGGTTGGGAGAAATCTCCAAAGTTGTGAAAACCCTCGACTGTATCTTGGGTTTGCGTAAGTATCCAAATTCTCCCAACTTCCCTCGTGTTTAGATGAAGCCTGTGTAAACACTCACCAATGCACATCCGTGGTCCCACTCCCCATGGGAGAATGGCAAAAGGCTGGATCTTGCCCATGTCCTCATTCAGCCAACGCTCAGGTTTAAAGTCATCAGGGTCTTTGAACAGGCTTTCTGAGTATCCAGTCATATAATCTGGATATTTAACAGCAGTCTGAAAAACAAAATTAAAACTGAGTTATCACGTCAATTATACCTAATTATCAATTATATTAAGAGCTCGAGATTTAAGGACCTTCCCCAGTTTTACTGCTTTTCTTCATCATAATCAGTCACTTTTATTTGTTTTGCCAAATCTTTTTCATTTTCAATTTAACTTCTCAATGTTCCGTGTGAAACTCCTAGTGAAACTCAACGTATTTGACCTAAAAGTGACATTGGTAACATTCTATTGGTTTTTGCAGTTTCCGGGATAGCATTGCACATAAATTTCTTGCATCTCTGCAACAGAGAGCTTGCCAAGTCTACTTTTTTAAGCCATTTATCATACAGAACATTCACCTACCTCGTAAATGTTTAAAGCTTAGCAACACGAGCTACACTCATTTTCCATGTAAGGTCAAACAAACATTATAGGTAGAAATAAACAATAGCCACCATTTAGAGCAAAAATATGCACGGATATTTGTCCTTGGACATTATCTGTTCCTAGAAGCTCACAGTTTTCCGAGAGTGTAGCTTGAGGAAAACTGTGAGCTTGTAGGTAGGAACAGATAATGTCCAAGGCCAAATATGATGTATTTTCGTTTTTATATCTTAGATGTAATGCGCATTTGATCATATTCAAATGTTAATTTGCACGCTATAAGTGATAATTTTATTTTTTTATATTTTCGCGCCAAATGGAGGCCATTGTGTTTATTATCCTTCAAATATTTTTCGCAGCAAGTGCAGTTTTGAAAATTGGGGAATATGTAACACTCAATGACTGGTCCCGAGGGGAAAAGTGAATTTTGTTTCCCAAGTACTTCAATGTTTCCCGAGATGAAGTCAAGGGAAACATTGAGACTGGAGGGGAACAAAATTCACTGTTCCCCATGGGACCAGTCATTAAGTGATTTGTTATATAGCAAGACAAAACAAAAGCAAATTTTGAAAAGCGCACTGAGATTCCAGCAACAACATCAGCCACTTCCAATCACATGCAACAGGGGTCAACATTTCGTGGGTAATAGTGAACTGTTTCCCATTTGACGTCATAGTTTTTGCAATGTTGCCGGCTCATGGCATTTGGCGGGCAACAGTTTCCAGCGACATCAGCCACTTCCAATCACATACAATGGGGGTCAACATTTCGTGGGCAACAGTGAACTTTTTCCTGTTTGACGTCATAGTTTTCACTTGTTGCTTGCTCATGGCATTTGCCGGGAAACAGTTTCATTGTTAGATGTCATGTGACTATGAACTACCTAATAAATGGGCGCACTGTAAAATTGGGCGCAGGAAAATTGCCAGCTATATAACAATCATGGATATTCCCCAGTTTTAGCTGGGGAATTTGGTCACGTGACATGTCTAGCCCAATCGCGCACAAGCAAAAAATATTTGATGGATTATGGTGACTGACAATCACAATTCAAGAACAAATCACAAAGTTAGAAATACATTATCCGAGGTTTAAAGTCAAGTAAATATGGACATATTAAGGTTTAACAGATGCCTTCACTCATTTCCTTCATCGAAACTGTTTCAAACACTAATTTTCCAATTTGTTTGGCTAAAATGGTGGCCAATTGAACTGGTTTAATATCATGCCATGGAGCAGATTACCCATCTACCTAATTGCTACAAGGTATTTGAGCACATGTAGCGCCACTGTAACATAATGATACACTTACACCTGCTGGAACTTGATAACCAGATAATACCACATCCTGACTAACAACACGGGACCAACCAGCAGAAATAGAATGCAGTCTGCAGCAAATAAAAATCAGACACACAGGTGTCATAGATAGAATGAAGTTGTTAAAATAGACAGAATGAAGTTGTATAAGTGTAACATAGGAAATGTGTCACTAATTTTGAGTGATCCTGTGGAAATTGAAACCCTTTATAGTCAAATCCTGAAAAAGCATACCCCAGCCAGCACATCCCTATTAACATTTTGCCAAAAGCATAACATGACATTATCCCGCTTTCTAGACCCAACCAGACTAGTTCTTCTTTTACCTCAAAGATTCTTTAATGCAAGCCTTGACATATTTCAACTTTGAAAAAGTCTTGAGAGTAAAATCACCATGAGAACCAACAAGACTGCTGACTTCTTCATACATCTTCTCCTGCACCTCTGGATGACATGCCAGATCATAAAGTACCCATAAAGAAATGGTGGACGTCTTAAATGAAAACAGAATTAACACTGCTAAATCACAATAATAGTGTTTTTGTAAAAAGGGGTTCTCAAAAGGATTTATATCAATGTGGTTATTGTATTGAAAAGAACTTCTTTCCTGAACTGTAGCCAGTATGAGCCAAGACCACACACTCACCCTTGCTTAAATTCTATCCCAAATTTAAGAAAGGAGGATATTACATGGCCATGCAGGGATAAAAAGTTTGTCTTCCAGTGTTGTGATATTTTTCAAGACCTGAAGAAAAAATTCATATATCAAGCTGGCCATGCAATTTTCTGTTTGAATGAAGGAATGAATGATACACAGTTTTTGGGTCAGTCTGCAGGCAAAAAACTAAGTTGGCAAAAATAAAGTCGCAACCTCTTATCCCAGCTCCAGCTAAATTAATTGAGTCAACAGAATAAGAGCACTGCTTACTGTATTTATTCCTGCTCGAAGCATGTCCAGAGAATTCAAGTTTATCTCCTGTGGCGTTAGCTTTCTCTTGGTCAAGAGATAACTCAGCAAGGACTCACCTTACAAAAGCAAATTATTGCAATAATCCAATATTTGTTATAATATTGTACAGGACATTAAGGAATATAAAGTTATACTAACAAATCAGGCCTTCATATTATCACTAAAAAGATGTTTTAAAGTTGCATGTAACTAACTGACTTCCATGCAGTCATCTCCATAATTGTCCCCCTTTTTATCTAACACATTAGCCACCTTTCAAAACACTGTGATGTGATCATATAGATCAGGTCATTTATGGATACTTTCATTCTGTTTAAGTTACTATTAAGCTATTATTCAGGCCTGACATTATTGAGGACCAAGTTAAAGGTCTGAATTCAGGTGGTCAGTGTAAAATGCAGAATGTAATGACTGCAAGTTGCAGACAGCAGATTGCAGAAAAGGGATAAAATTTGAACAACAAATAAAATGCAGACTGCAGACCAGCTAGGATAAAATGCAGGCTACAAGCTGTTATAAAACTATAACTGAATCATGTGTAACCATAAGCTGGCTAACTGGAGAGTTATTCAGGCTAACTTGAGTGATACTCAGACTAACTGGAGTGCAGACTTTTACTACAATAATTATTAGCCTAAATAACCCTGTTTATGGTTAGCACTTGATAATGCAAATAACATGATTTAAACTTAAAAAAGTGTGTAGTCTGCAGTTGGAGTTTTACTTATCCATTGTCCAGTCCATAGTCCATAGTTCGTAGTCCTTTAAGTCCGTAGTCTGTAGTCAGTAGTCCATAGTCCGTAGACCGTAGTCCGTAGTCCATAGTCCGTAGTCCGTAGTCCGTAGTCTGTAGTCCGTAGTCCGTAGTCCATACTCCATAGTCCATAGTCTGCAGTCTTAAAATTCTTCAGTCAGAATTCAGACCTTAACTGCATCCAGCAATAAATATGGTTTGTTCAGCTAGCCTGAAAAAATGTATGTAGTAGGCTTTTGCCAGGCTCTGTTCAGGTCTCAGTCAGGTAATTCAGGTCTGATTCTGCCCTGAATATAGCTTAGCCAGGTCTGAAAATTTTGTATGTGAATCTATATATTCTTTGAGCCTAAATTAGTATTTTTCTGGTTTGAGCAAATATATATACCTAATACTTCAAGTCCTGTGAGAATAAGGCACATGCTACATTCATTTACATAACCAGATGGTCATTCATGTAAACTTTCTCTTTTCCAGAAAATGCAATTACTGACCATGGGACAGTATGATTCATCGTTTTTTTTCCGTCAAGGCCACACTTCAGTTTGAAAATATATCTGTTCAATAATAATAATTGTCATTGTAAATTAAGGTTTCACGTGTTTCATACACTTTGATGGTAGTTTTATTTTAATGCCAGCTTTTTGACTTTCCAGCGATTTTAATCAATCAATCATCTTTATTGGCCCACAAATGAGGTTCATTAAGATATTACTTTAAATACATTGCAAGTTAATTAATAAAAATAAGAAGGAAAGTTATTATTAAAAAAAGAGCCTTGGGGCTAAAGGAACCGCAAGGTTTTCGAGTTAGCCCCTATAACCGTTTAGAGTTATTTTATTCATTTAAAAAAAAAAAAGGAGCAACAAGGAGGGAAAGCAAATAATGCTTAATGAAGTTGTGATAAATAATAGACTACTATTCAAATTTCTTAGAGTACTGTTCTGACAGTAAATAATGTTTTATTTCTTTGGCAAAGGAAAATGTACTGAGGTCTTTCAAAGAATAAGGGATACCACGCCAGAGGTCTATATTGCTTGATAGGAAAACATTTGTTTTCCAGATGAAAAAAGGCTTGACACCTTCCTTCACAAATGCCTACGGAAAATCTTGAAAGTCCATTGGCCTATGCGTGTGTCAAATGATGA